>UQZO01000001.1 GCA_900545545.1 uncultured Subdoligranulum sp.
TCGTAACAAGGTAGCCGTATCGGAAGGTGCGGCTGGATCACCTCCTTTCTAGGGAGTCAGACATTCAGTCAAAGCTGGTCTTTGGGTGAATGGACAGGAAAGCAAGTTTCAGTATTGTTCAATTTTGAGGGATCCTGATGCCTCCGGATCTATGATCCGGAATCGCGCAAGGCGCGATGCAGCAGGCGGCGAAGCGCAAGCGGAGCCGAACCTACAGATCGGCCACCGAACAGGTGGCATGATGGGAGTGGGTTCTGCGGTGGAAACCTCAAAAAAGCATAAGGGCAGCGAAACCCGAAACGCTGAAAGCGCGGGGGTATAGCTCAGTTGGGAGAGCACCTGCTTTGCAAGCAGGGGGTCAAGGGTTCGAATCCCTTTATCTCCACCATTTGGGCTGATAGCTCAGCTGGTTAGAGCACTCGGCTGATAACCGAGAGGTCGATGGTTCGAGTCCATTTCAGCCCACCACTGGTTATCCAGTGCGCTGGGTAACCCAAAATCCTTATGCAAAGACCTCGAAGGGTATACGAAGCGAAACGAGCCCCTCACGGAGCGAGTTGAGCGAGTATAACACTCCCGATGGTCGAGTCCAACGGATGGATGTACACCGCATCGCGCAAGCGAGGCGGACAGATGTCCGAAGGACAGATGTACCTTGAAAACTGAATATAGAACTGCGAAATGAGATTTTAAGCTAAGTAAAATTCCTGATTTTAATTCTAAAATCTATAATTTCACCAAGCGGTAAAATCTCGTTGGCAAATGGAGAATCTGAAGAAAGATATGTTTATCGAAAGATAAACAACGGTCAAGCTACAAAGGGCGCAAGGAGAATGCCTTGGCACTGGGAGCCGATGAAAGACGTGGTAAGCTGCGATAAGCCTTGGGGAGGAGCAAACATCCTTTGATCCAGGGATCTCTGAATGAGGAAACTCACCGAAGCTCATACTTCGGTATCCTGCACTGAATCCATAGGTGCAGGAGGGGAACCGCCTGAACTGAAACATCTAAGTAGGGCGAGGAAGAGACATCAACCGAGATTCCGTTAGTAGTGGCGAGCGAACGCGGAAGAGGGCAAACCGGAAGGAGAAATCCTTCCGGGGTACGGACCGCTTTTAGGACCCAAGTTGTTAGCCGAATGGTGTGGGAAAGCCATCCGGAGAGTGTGAGAGACACGTAGGCGAAAACGACGAGGGCTGCGCGAGTTCCAGAGTACGGCCAGACACGTGAAACCTGGTCGGAAGATGGGGGGACCACCCTCCAACCCTAAATACTACCCAGTGACCGATAGCGTATAGTACTGTGAAGGAAAGGTGAAAAGGACCCCGGGAGGGGAGTGAAAAAGAACCTGAAACCTTGTGCCTACAAGCACATAGAGCACATCAACGTGTGATATGGTACTTTTTGTAGAACGGTCCGGCGAGCGATTGTACGTTGCAAGCTTAAGCGCTTAAGGCGCGGAGGCGTAGCGAGAGCGAGTCTGAATAGGGCGTTCAGTAGCGTGCAATGGGCCCGAAACCGGGTGACCTACCCATGATCAGGCTGAAGTGAAAGTAAAATTTCATGGAGGGCCGAACCGACCTCCGTTGAAAAGGCGGCGGATGAATTGTGGGTAGCGGAGAAATTCCAATCGAACTCGGAGATAGCTGGTTCTCCCCGAAATAGCTTTAGGGCTAGCCTCATGTTAGATACCCGGAGGTAAAGCACTGAATGGCCTAGCGCCCGAGAGGGTAGCGAAGCCTATCAAACTAAGAATGCCGGAGTATCGATGCATGGGAGTCAGACAGTGTGAGATAAATCTCATTGTCAAAAGGGAAACAGCCCAGATCTACAGCTAAGGTCCCAAATTGTATCTAAGTGGAAAACGATGTGAAAATACACAGACAACCAGGATGTTGGCTCAGAAGCAGCCACTCATTTAAAGAGTGCGTAATAGCTCACTGGTCGAGCGTCTTTGCGCGGAAAATTTAACGGGGCTAAGATACAAACCGAAGCTTAGGCTGCACCGTAAGGTGCGGGGTAGGGGAGCGTTGTGTAAGCGGAGAAACAGTAGCGTAAGCGGCTGTGGAGTTTACAGAAGTGAGAATGCCGGAATGAGTAGCGCGAATGAGGTGAGAATCCTCATGGCCGGAAACCTCAGGTTTTTGGAGGAAGGTTCGTCCGCTCCAAGTTAGGCGGGAGCTAAGGTGAGGCCGAAAGGCGTAGCCGATGCACAGACGGTAGAGATTCCGTCCCCACCGAAAGATTTAAGCGCAGGGACACTTTTTGAAGGTCAGAGCCGGGTGTTGGTTCCGGTAGTGATCGAGGGAAATATAGTACCGAAGTCTGGCTGGATGAGAGGCGAGAAAAGCTGCGTGTATATCTAAGGTGCCCGTACCGCAAACCGACACAGGTAGGTAGGAAGAAGATTCTAAGGCCAACGGGAGAAGGGTTGTTAAGGAACTCGGCAAGTTGACCCCGTAACTTCGGAATAAGGGGTGCTCACGAGAGTGAGCCGCAGAGAATAGGCCCAGGCAACTGTTTACCAAAAACACAGGTTTGTGCTAAATCGAAAGATGACGTATACGAGCTGACGCCTGCCCGGTGCTGGAAGGTTAAAAGGAGATGTGCAAGCATTGAATTGAAGCCCCAGTGAACGGCGGCCGTAACTATAACGGTCCTAAGGTAGCGAAATTCCTTGTCAGGTAAGTTCTGACCCGCATGAAAGGCGTAATGATCTGGGCACTGTCTCAACAGCCCGCCCGGCGAAATTGTAGTACCGGTGAAGATGCCGGTTTCCCGCGACAAGACGGAAAGACCCCATGGAGCTTTACTGTAGCCTGATATTGGGTTTCGGTGTTGCATGCACAGGATAGATGGGACACTGGGAAGCAGAGGCTTTGGCCTTTGTGGAGTGGACGTTGGGATACCATCCTTGCGACATTGGAATTCTAACCTGCGCCCTTGAATCAGGGCGGGGGACATTGTCAGGTGGGCAGTTTGACTGGGGCGGTCGCCTCCTAAAATGTAGCGGAGGCGTTCAAAGGTTCGTTCGATCTGGACGGAAACCAGATGAAAGAGTGCAAACGCATAAACGAGCCTGACTGCGAGACTGACGGGTCGAGCAGAGACGAAAGTCGGAGTTAGTGATCCGGTGGTATGTGAGTGGAAATGCCATCGCTCAACGGATAAAAGTTACCCTGGGGATAACAGGCTGATCTCCCCCAAGAGTCCACATCGACGGGGAGGTTTGGCACCTCGATGTCGGCTCATCGCATCCTGGGGCTGAATTCGGTCCCAAGGGTTTGGCTGTTCGCCAATTAAAGCGGTACGCGAGCTGGGTTCAGAACGTCGTGAGACAGTTCGGTCCCTATCTGTCGTGGGCGTAGGATATTTGAAAGGTGCTGTCCCTAGTACGAGAGGACCGGGATGGACAAACCTCTGGTGCACCAGTTGTCACGCCAGTGGCACAGCTGGGCAGCTATGTTTGGATCGGATAAACGCTGAAAGCATCTAAGCGTGAAGCCGGCCTTAAGATAAGATATCCCACTGAGTCAATCAGGTAAGACCCCTTGAAGACTACAAGGTTGATAGGCACAATGTGTAAGTGGAGTGATCCATTCAGCAAGCGTGTACTAATAGGTCGAGGGCTTGACCCCATCTTGATCAGATACTCTATTTGCTAGCAGTTCGATATTCAGTTTTGAGGGTACATCCTCAACAAAGAGAAGCAGATGACAAGGTCATTTGTATGGCCGGTGTCGATGACGGTGAGGTTCCACCTGTTCCCATTCCGAACACAGAAGTTAAGCTCACTTGTGCCGAAGATAGTTGGCTGGAGACGGCCTGTGAAAATAGGTAGATGCCGGCTTCTCTTTTATATGGCCCGTTGGTCAAGCGGTTAAGACAGCGGCCTCTCACGCCGTTAACGTGGGTTCGATTCCCGCACGGGTCACCAGAAAATACCTGCTCTTGATGAGCAGGTATTTTTCTTTTTTATCAGTTCGAAACCAAGAATAGCTTCTCGCTTCAGTCAAAAGGCGGCCTACTTTCAGAGAGTAGGCCGCCTTTTACTAAATAAAGAATGTTTTCATCATTTGGAAGTGCCAGTATGGTAAAGGAAATCCTAAAGTAAAACCAGGGAGGATGGCGCGAACGGAAAAACATTTGCAAAACCCCTTGACTTAAAGTGTGGTTTAACTTGTATGATGATAGTGTAGTCATAACCATATTCCATTTGCCACGTCGTTATGAGAAAGACATGGCGGGTGCATTGGTTTCGATTATCAACATCCAGGCAGGGAGGTATTTGCCATGAAGATCAAGGATCAGGCACAGTTTACACAACAGAATATGTTTGGGATCGGGGCACCAAATGCGGCTTATGCCCAGTATTTTGTGGGACAATCCTTTTTGAACCCGTTAACAGATCCGCAATGCGGCCTGTTTCTGGCCAATGTGACTTTTGAACCCGGTTGCCGTAACAATTGGCATATCCATCATGCGTCCAAGGGCGGCGGCCAGATTCTGGTTTGCACGGCAGGAGAAGGTTGGTATCAGGAGGAGGACAAACCACCAGTGAGTCTGACTCCCGGTAGTGTTATCACCATTCCCCCGGAAGTGAAGCACTGGCACGGTGCCAAGGCGGACAGCTGGTTCAGCCATATTGCCATTGAAGTTCCGGGAGAAAATTGCAGCAATGAATGGTGTGAGCCGGTTTCCGATGAAGACTATGCCAATCTTTAATGGTGAGGAGGACAGAGGATGATTTTGCAGGAATGTTATACCTTGCCCAATGGAGTGACCGTTCCGAAATTGGGACTGGGGACCTGGTTCATTGAAGATGACAAAGCCGCCCAGGCTGTGCGGGATGCTGTAGCATCGGGGTATCGGCTGATCGATACGGCCCAGGCCTATGGTAACGAACGGGGCGTGGGCGAAGGCGTGCGCACCTGCGGAGTGCCGCGGGAAGACTTGTTTGTGACCAGCAAAGTGGCGGCCGAAGCCAAAACTTATGTGGCGGCAGCTCGATCCGTCGATGAGACGTTGGAGAAAATGGGACTGGATTACCTGGACCTGATGATCATTCACAGCCCGCAGCCCTGGGCGGAGTTCCGGGAGGAAAACCGCTACTTTGCAGAAAACAAGGAGGTTTGGCGGGCGTTGGAAGATGCCTATGCAGCCGGCAAGCTGCGTGCCATCGGTGTATCCAACTTCCTGCAGGATGATCTGGAAAACCTTCTGGCGGATTGCCGCATCAAACCTATGGTGAATCAGATTTTGCTGCACATCACCAACACGGACCGTAAACTGCTGGACTTCTGCCGGGAACAGGGCATCCTGGTGGAAGCCTATTCGCCCATTGCCCACGGGGAAGCGCTGAAGAACCCCGCAATTACTCAGATGGCCCGGAAATACGGCGTAACCCCGGCGCAGCTGTGCATTCGCTATGTGCTGCAATTGGGCACTGTGGCGCTGCCCAAAACTGCGAACCCCGACCACATGCGAGACAATGGAGCGGTGGATTTTCAGATTTCGCCGGAGGATATGCAGGCATTGGAAGCGATGGAGAAGATCGAGAGCTACGGCGAATTTGATATGTTCCCGGTGTTCAGCAAGTAAACCGTTGGAGGGAGGAGCGCCCCCACGTATAACAGAAGCGGCAGGAAAAATCCTGCCGCTTCTGTTATACGTGGGGTTAATTGAATAAAAGAATCATGGATTCACCGAAAAGGGGAACCAGAGATAGCCAGGTATAAATCAGATGGAAGGCAAGCTCCAACCAGGGAAAAAGGCGAGGATGGAAAGCCTTTTCCCAAACAAAAAAGGAATGGCGAAAGAAACCACGCTCGGCGCTTTTACAGATTAGCGTTCCAAAGGCGCTGAGCCCTATGCAGATAAGGCAGGCAACCGGTTTGGGCATGGTCAGAGTGGGGGTGATAATGCCGCTTTCCGGATGCCACTGCACGGCGACCATCCAAGGGCAAGTAAACTGAATCCAGATAGCCAGCCCGATGGTCAGCCAGAAAATGGCATCAAAAACAGACATCCACTGGATACGGCCGGGAGCAAGTAAAGAGAAGAAATCCTCCAAACTTTGCTCTGCAGGCTGTCCATCCCCGCGGTCGGCGTGCATCAGTTGGGAGAGCGTCAGGCCCAGGGCATCGGCCAGCGGTTCCAGCGTATTGATATCGGGAAAACCCAATCCGCGCTCCCAGCGGCTCACCGCCTTATCGGTCACATGCAGCTGTTCCGCCAGCGCGCTCTGGGTCAGGCCTTTGGCTTTGCGGGCTTCTGCTAAAAATGTACCGAACGCTTTTGCATCCATGGGGAAAGCCTCCTTCGTTATGCTAAAAGCATAGCACGAGGGGGCCGAAAAGTAAACCGATGATTCGTTTACCTGCGATGCTACGAAAAACCAGCGAGGATTTTCCCCGCCGGATTTTTGCTTTTAGAAAATGCCAAGCCCGCTCAGCAGTGTTTTCAGGCCGATCAGAATCAGCACAATACCACCGATCCGTTCGGCCGGGGCGCGGTATTTGTCGCCAAAAATGGCGCCGACTTTCACACCGATGCCGGACAGCACACAGGTGATGCAGCCGATCAATGCGACGGCGGGCAAAATTTGTACCTGCATGGCGGCGAAACTGACGCCCACTGCAAAAGCGTCGATACTGGTGGCGATGGCCAGCGGCAGCATGGCTTTGGGGGAATAATCATCATCCAGGGATTCATCTTCGCCCAAACTTTCCTTGACCATATTGGCACCGATAAAGACCAGAAGGAAGAAGGCAATCCAGGGGCCGAACCGTGTCAGCAATGTGGAGAAGCGATCCCCGAGAAAATAGCCCAGGGCAGGCATCAGGGCCTGAAAACCGCCGAACCATATCCCGCAGGTCAGGGCGTGGCGGAAATTCACCTTGCGCACGGACAATCCCTTGCAGATAGAAACTGCAAAAGCATCCATCGAAAGGCTGATGGCGATCAAAACCAGGTCAAACAATGTCATAATACGATTCCTCCGTTTTTTCGGCATAAAAAAAGACCTACCTGTCCCGTAAAAACAGAACAGGTAAGTCTCGCCATTTGAAGTTAAGCCAGAGCCCAAAGGCTCATTATGTTGGCAGAACTGCGCTGCAGCTGCTCCACTGCGGCGCCGACTACTCCCTTACACATTGCCAGTATCTTACCATGCCGGCGCGGCCTTGTCAAGCACAAGCGGGCGGCGAGGGATTGCGGCTTGCACAATTACGGCATTTAGGGTACAATAGGCATAAACTGTACCGGGGGCAGGAAGTATGCAATATAAAGTTTTGGCATTGGATCTTGACGGAACGCTGACCAACAGCGAGAAAATCATTACGCCGCGCACGAAAGCGGCTTTGCAGGAGGCAGCCCGGCGGGGTGTCTGTATCGTGCTGGCCAGCGGACGGCCAACGGTTGGCATTCAGCCCCTGGCCCGGGAATTGGAACTGGAAAAATACGGCGGCTGCATTTTAAGCTACAACGGCGGCAAGATCATTGATTGCCAAACCGGCCAGACTCTGGTGCAGCATGCTTTTCCGCCGGATCTGATCGAGCCGGTGTGCACCTTCAGCCGGTACTGGAATGTTGTTCCGCTGACTTACGACGCCCATGGCATTGTGACGGAACAGGCAGACAGCCCCTATGTGCAGGAGGAAGCGCGCATCAACAAGATCCCGGTCCGGCAGGTCAAAGATCTGCCGGCGGAGGTGCGGTATCCCATCCATAAACTGCTGCTGACCGGTGACCCGGCGGATATGCCCCATGTGGAAGAACTGATGCAGCAGGAGTTTGCCGGAAAGCTGTCCATCTATCGTTCTCAGCCCTTCTTTATCGAGACAATGCCGCTGAACGTGGAAAAGGCGGCTTCGCTGGAACTGCTGTTGCGCAACAAGGGACTGACGGCCAAAAACCTGATGGCCTGCGGGGATGGCTGGAACGACCTGCCGATGATCCGGTTTGCGGGGCTGGGCGTGGCCATGGGCAATGCCCAGGCACCCGTCAAGGAGGCCGCCGACTGCCTGACTGCCGACAATGACCATGACGGCGTGGGCCTGGCGGTAGAACAGTATATTTTGAGCGAGGAGAACTGATCTGTGAATCTGATCGTTTTTGACCTGGAATGGAATATTGGATATCAGCCCAAAACCTTCCTCTATCACGGGACGGAACTGACTTTGCGCGGCGAGATCATCCAGATCGGCGCTGTGCGCATCAATGAGCGCGGCGATGTGCTGGATACCTTTGAAGTCAATCTGCGGCCGCGTATTTTCCGCAAATTGCAGCACCATATTGCCAAAGTTACCGGGCTTTCCCAGGGGGACCTGGATGCCGGTATGCCGATGAAGGCCGGTTTGCAGAAATTTCTGGATTGGGCCGGTCCCGATGCTGAGCTGGCCGAGTGGGGCCTGGACGATGTGCCGGTCCTGAAACAGAACTTGTTCCTGGTGGGGCTGGATGAAACCTGGCCCGCCCGCTGGTATGATCTGCAACGCATCTTTTTGCAGACCTACCCGCGGAAAGAAGGGGAGGGTCTGACGCTGGAGAGCGTGGTGGACCGGCTGGGAATTCCCAAGGAGGAACCCTTCCACAACGCGCTGGACGATGCCCTGTATACCGCGCGAATCTGCCGCAAACTGCCGCTGGCCGAAGGCCTGGCGACTTATCCTACAGAAAAGGAACTTCTGCGGGAGGCGCTGCTGGGGGATGATACCACCGCGCGGGATGTGCAGGTATTTATGGACCGGTTGGAGCACGATGATTACCGCAATGCACCGGAAGTCAACGAAGTCAACTGTCCGGAGTGCGGGGCGCGCCTTGTCCATGACGAGGTCTGGCTCAAGCGGGGCAATACCGGGTATTACACCCGCAGCGAATGCCCTTATTGCGGGCATTGGTATGTGCGCTTCAAGCTCAGCAGACGCGACGGCCTGCATTGGAGCTTTGCGCGCTGCGTCAACCCGGCTACGCCCGAGGCGGATGCCCGCTGGCAAAAACAGCGTGCGGCCTTTGTGGAGCGGATGAAACGAAAAAAGGAACGCGAGCAGCGCGACCAGTAAAGAGAAAAGCCCTGGAGAATCCGGGGCTTTTGCTGTGGAAAAATAAAAAAGACGGCCCGCAAGCCGTCCTTTTGCCTTAGTAGGTGATGATCAATCCCTGATCCTGTGCGTAGAAGCTGCACAGACCCGAACAGGGGTGAATGCGAACTTTTGCCTCGGGCCATTTGCTGTGGATGCCGTGCTCCAACAATTTGGCGGCGTTCAGGTTGTTGCATTCGCTGATGAACACCGGATGTACGCCATCATATTGATCGTCGTCCATCTGCTCCAGAATTTTGGCCAGCACACGGGTCTCACCGCGGGTCTTGAAGAAAAAGTCGATCTTTCCGTCACTGGTACGGCGGCCCAGCACCCGCATGTTCAGCCGCCCGGCGATAAAGCCGACCACCTTGCTCACGCGGCCGTTTTTGGCAAGATTGTCGAAGCTGGCCAGCGAGAAGAGGATGTGGGTGGTTTCGGCAAACTTTTTCAGGGCAAAGCAGATATCATCAAAGCCCAGTCCTTCACCGATGAGCTTGTTGGCCAGTTCGGCGGCATCGCCCAGGGCGCCGGCGCAGCTCAGGGTATCCAGAATGAAGATCTGTTTTTCGGGGTGTTCTTCCAGCACCATCTCGCGGGCCGAGAGGGCAGCATTGTAACTGCCGGAAAGATTGCTGCTGATCGTCAGCGCAATGATCTGGTCCGCCTGCAAAAAGCATTCGGCCCATTCTTCCGGGCTGGGGCAGGCGCTGGTGCTGGCGCCGTTGTAGTCGGTCATGGCTTGCAGCATCTGCGGTACATTCAAAGTCGGCAGGTCAACATATTCACGCTGGCCGATGCGGATTTTAAAAGGAACCAAGGCAAACTGTACACCGGCAGCAGGGCGTTCCAGCTCCCGGATTTCGCAGGAACTGTCTGATACGATCATCCATGCCATAAAGCAGTGCCTCCTTCACAAACAAGTTATGTTACATTTATTATAGGGGGCAGACTCAGAAGCGTCAAGTGAAAGATTTGCGGTATATTTTTGGCTTGTATTTGTAAAAGATTGGCGGCCCTCTTGCCCCTGTTCCTTAAACGCGGTATAATGAGTCCAACGCAGGAAACACATGTCAGGAGATTTCCATGTCTGATTTTTATACCTATCGAAATGAATATGCCAACCGCCGCCGCAAGCGTCGGTTTATCCTTGTTTTGCTGGTGATTCTGGCGCTGCTGTGTGCGGCGGCCGGATGGTTCTGGCACCAGAACAATGCCCCCTCCGATGGGGAGCCGATCACCGATGCCCAGACGGTGGATGCAGAACCTACGGCCTCGCCGGAGGTGACCGCTTCGCCGGAGCCGACCCCGGAAGCCGTGGTGGGCAAAACGCCGGAGCGTATTGTGCAGAATGTGGATACCGCGGTGTGGAATACTTCCACGGCGGTGGAGCAGACCATTGATACCGAGTACCTCAACACCGACCACCGTATGATCGGTGTGCCGATGCTTGGGTCTGTCACGGCCAAATACTTTGACACCGTTACCTTTGTGGGGGACAGCATTGCTTCGGGCCTGGGCATCTACCAGACCGGCCTGCCCAATGCCAAGTTTGCCACCTACACCAGTGCGGGCGTCAACAGCTTCGTGAACAATGTCACCATGAAGAACGCCGTTACCGGCAACCAGGAAACCCCGATGGAGGCCATTGTGGCTACCCAGCCGGACTACGTGTATATTCTGGTAGGCACCAACAACCTGGTCACACAGGGCGGGGAAGAGAGCTTCCTGGCCTATTATGAGCGCTTCATTGATATGCTGCGGGAACAGCTCAATCCCGGTGTGATTATCTATATTCAGGCCATTCCCGGCGTACAGGAAACCGTCGTCCAGACCAAGCCCGGTCTGGAGAACGGCCGTATTTCCACGGTAAATGATCTGTTGGCCAATCTGGCCCTGCGCAAGGGCTGCTACTTCGTCAACATCCGCGAAGTGCTGACCAACCCGGCGGATGGAAGCCAGATCGACGATTATCAGGTGACCGACGGCGTGCATTTCAACGCGGCCGGCTACCGTGCCTGGGCTGAGTATCTTTCCACCCATACGGTGTGGAACCGCCGCAGCCAGTACAGCGGACAAAACCCATATTATATTTACGGTGCATAATTCTTAAACAACCCTACGCAAGGTGTAAAAAATACCTTGCGTAGGGCTTTTTGTATAAGAATACAACATCCTATCGGGATTTGTGTCGAATTTGCACAAATCATAAATAACAAGTACTAAAATTTTAGCGGATTATTACAGAAAAACCTTGAAATTCACTTGCGAAACAGGTAATATAGAAATAGCAAAATACACGGGACGTGTGTAAACACGCCCCAAAAGGGGAGATTACGTTGAAGCAAGGCAAACAGACGCCCAAAACTTCTGACTTGCCCATTTATCTGTTCCGGCAGGGCAATAACCAGGAAGCCTACCGCTATTTTGGTGCGCATCTGTGTGAGCAGGACGGCCAGGCCGGCGCGGTGTTCCGCGTCTGGGCGCCGCACGCCAACGCGGTTGCCGTTGTCGGCGATTTCAACAACTGGGCGCCGGGTGATCACCCGATGCAGAAGGTTGCCGACGGGATCTGGGAACTGTTCATCCCGGGCATCAAAGAGTACGACGTTTATAAATATTGTGTTACCACGGCATCCGATGAACTGATCTACAAGGCAGACCCGTATGCCTTCCATACCGAGACCCGCCCCTCCAACGGTAGCAAGGTCTATGATATCGAGGGCTATCCCTGGGGCGACGATGCGTGGAACAAGGACGAAGAAAAGCGCGATGTGATCAACAGTGCTATGTCCATCTATGAGCTGCAGGCCGGCAGCTGGAAGATGAAGGACCCCGAAAACGGAGTTCCCTACAACTACTCTGAGCTGGCCGACGAGCTGATCCCCTACATAAAAGAGATGGGCTACACCCACGTGGAGCTGCTGCCCATTACCGAGTATCCTTTCGACGGCAGCTGGGGCTATCAGGTTACGGGCTATTTTGCACCGACCAGCCGTTACGGCACGCCCAAGGACTTTATGGCCTTTGTGGATAAGCTGCATCAGGCCGGTATCGGTGTCATTCTGGACTGGGTGCCTGCCCACTTCCCCAAGGACGCCTATGGTCTGTACATGTTTGACGGCGCCCCCTGCTATGAGGACCCCAACCCTCGCCGCGGCGAGCATAAGGAATGGGGCACCATGGTCTTTAACTACGGCATGAACGAGGTCGCCAGTTTCCTGATCTCCAGTGCCATGTTCTGGATCGAGAAATACCATGTGGACGGCCTGCGCGTGGATGCGGTGGCCAGCATGCTGTACCTCGACTACAACCGCCGTGACGGCGAGTGGGAACAGAACTGCAAGGGCGGCAAGGAAAATCTGGAAGCCATCGCCTTCCTGCAAAAGCTGAATACCGCCGTTCTCAGCCGCTATCCCCACAAGATGATGATTGCCGAGGAATCCACGGCCTGGCCGCTGGTGACCAAGCCTGCCGCCGATGGTGGTCTGGGCTTCAATTTCAAGTGGAACATGGGCTGGATGAACGACATGCTCAGCTACATGAAGACCGACCCGCTGTTCCGCGCCGGCAACCACGGCAAGGTTACCTTCAGCTTCTTCTATGCTTTCAGCGAAAACTTCGTGCTGCCTATCAGCCATGATGAGGTCGTGCACGGCAAGTGCAGTCTGATCAATAAGATGCCCGGCGACTACGAAGAAAAATTCGCCAATCTGCGCACCTTCTACGGCTATATGATGGCCCATCCCGGCAAGAAGCTGCTCTTCATGGGGCAGGAGTTCGGCCAGTTCACCGAATGGGATGAGAAGAAGCAGCTGGACTGGATGCTGCTCGGTTACGACAAACACCGTCAGCTGCAAAGCTATGTCAAGGACCTGAACCATCTGTATCGCGATACGCCCGCCCTGTGGCAGGTGGACTACAGCTGGGAAGGTTTCCAGTGGATCGTTCCCGACGACAACCAGCAGAGCGTCATCGCCTTCCTGCGCCGGGACGCTGCCGGTAAGATGCTGATGATCGTCTGCAACTTCAACCCGGTGCTGCGCCAGAACTACGAGATGGGCGTGCCCAATCCCGGCAGCTACAAGGAGATCCTCAATTCCGATGATCCCAAGTACGGCGGTTCCGGCGTGACCAACGGCACGGTGCGCAGCAAGAAGGGCGAAATGCACGGCTTTGAACAGCATGTTTCGCTGACGTTGCCGCCGCTGTCCACCCTGTATTTCCAGGTGCCGGCCGCCCGTAAGCCTCGTGCCAAGAAGGAAGAGGAACCCGCAGCCAAAACCACGGCCAAGTCCAAAAAGACGACGGCTGTAAAGAAAGAAGCGGCGCCCAAGCGCAGCCGTTCCACCAAAGCCAAACCGCAGGCGTAAGCCCGCCTTGTTCCTGCGTGATGGATAGATCGTATACCCATATTCATCTAAAAATGGCGTAAGCCAGAATTTTAAGGGGAGAAATCTTATGGCAAAAGAAATGATCGCAATGATCCTGGCCGGCGGCCAGGGCTCGCGCCTTTATGCGCTGACCCAAAAGCTCGCCAAGCCTGCAGTTCCGTTCGGCGGAAAATATCGTATCATCGATTTCCCGCTTTCCAACTGTGTCAATTCCGACATTGATACGGTGGGCATTCTGACCCAGTATCAGCCGCTGGTCCTCAACGAGTACATCGGCAACGGTCAGCCCTGGGACCTGGACCGCCTGCATGGCGGTGTTCATGTCCTGCCCCCGTATCAGCAGGCCACCGGTTCTGACTGGTACAAAGGCACGGCCAATGCGATTTATCAGAATCTCTCTTTCATCGATCGCTACGATCCCAAGTATGTCATCATCCTGTCCGGTGACCAGATCTGCAAGCAGGATTACTCTGACTTCCTGCGTTTCCACAAGGAAAAGGATGCAGAATTCTCTGTCGCCGTCATGGAAGTGCCCTGGAGCGAAGCTTCCCGCTTCGGCCTGATGGTCACTGACGACGATGACAAGATCAGCGAATTCCAGGAGAAGCCGAAGAACCCGAAGTCCAACCTGGCTTCCATGGGCATCTACATCTTCAACTGGGATATCCTGAAGAAGTACCTCACCGAGGACGAAGCCGATCCCAACTCCGAGAACGACTTCGGCAAGAACGTCATTCCCAACCTGCTCAAGGATGGCCGCCGTATGTACGCCTATCACTTCAGCGGCTACTGGAAGGACGTCGGAACCATCTCCAGCCTGTGGCAGGCCAACATGGAGGTTCTGGACCCCAGCCATTCCGGCATCAACCTGTTTGATGAAAACTGGAAGATCTACTCCCGCAACTCCGGCCAGCCCTGCCAGCGCATCGGCAACGATGCCACCATCGTGAACTCGATGGTTTCCGAAGGCTGCCGCGTGGATGGCACCGTCAACAACTCCATCCTGTTCCCCGGTGTTGTCGTCGAAAAGGGCGCCACTGTGGAAGCGGCCGTCGTCATGGGCGGCACCGTCATCAAGGCGGGGGCCAGCGTCAAGCACTGCATCGTGGCCGAGAATGTCACGGTGGAGGAAGGCGCTACCGTGGGTGCCATGCCCGAAGGTCCCCTGAACATCGCTGAACCCGGCGATGTCGCCACCGTGGGTTCCGGCGTCGTGATCGGCAAAGGTGCCACCGTCGGTCCCAAAGCAATGGTTTCCAGCGATGTAAAGGATGGTGAGGAACAATGGTAAACAGCAACGTAAACGCTCTCGGCGTCATTTTCGCCAACACCTATGATAATCTTGTTCCCGAACTGGTGGCGGAGCGCTCCATGGCCTCCATCCCGTTCGGCGGCCGCTATCGTCTGATCGACTTTACGCTGTCCAGCATGGTCAACGCCGGCATCGACAACGTTTCGGTCATTGTCCGTAAGAACTACCACTCCCTGATGGACCACCTCGGCGCAGGCCGTGAGTGGGACCTGACCCGTAAGCGCGGCGGTCTGAACATCGTTCCGCCTTTTGCCGAGCGCAGTGTCAAGATGTACTCCGGCCGCGTGGACGCCATCGAGAGCATCCTCTCCTGGCTGGAAGCGCAGAAAGAGCGCTATGTCATCCTGTCCGACTCTTACATTGCCGTCAACTTTGACTTCGGCAAGCTGATCGATGCCCATGTGGCCAGCGGTGCCGATGTGACGATGGTTTATAACCGTGCGCCCATTCCTGAGGGTGCCCGCAGCGATAACTACACCATCCGCATTGATGAGGATGGCCGCGTGAGCGAGATCCTCTCCAACGATTACCGTCTGGGCGAGCAGAATCTCTCGATGAACATTTATGTCATCGACCGTGAGAGCCTGATTCATCTGGTTCATGATGCTGCCGTGCGCGGCCTGGTTTACTTTGAGCGTGACATTCTGGCCCGCAACCTCAAGCTGCTCAATGTCCATGCCTATGAGTTCAAGGGCTATGCGGCACGTATCTCGGATATGAAGAGCTACTTCGACGAGAATATGCGCCTGCTGGAGCCCGGCAGCATGGAAGCCCTGTTTGGCGGCGCACCCATTTACACCAAGATTCGTGACGATAACCCCACGCGCTATCTGGAAGGCAGCAGCGTCAAGAACAGCCTGCTGGCCGATGGCTGCGTGATCGAAGGTACGGTGGAGAACTGTGTGCTGTTCCGCGGCTGCCAGGTCAAGAAGGGCGCCGTTGTCAAGAACTGCGTGCTGATGCAGGATACGGTGGTGGAGCCGGACTGCGATGTTGAGTATGTGGTCACCGATAAGAATGTTCACATTACCGAGGGCAAGAAACTGACCGGTACCGATACCTTCCCGGTCTTTATCGCGAAGAACCACAGCGTATAATAGCTCATACAAGCTGTACTCCTTCTCCCCGGAGGCGGCTTAGATGAGGGGGACGGGGGAGACCGTTGGGCCTGCCCCGTCCTCCTGTTTTTTTAAGAATCCACCATCTGTATGGAGGTGCTTATGAAAATTTTGTATGCGGCCAGTGAGGCTGCTCCGTTCGCCAAGTCCGGCGGCTTGGCCGACGTGGCAGGTGCATTGCCGAAAGCACTGGTCAAAGACGGGGTCGATTGCCGTGTGGTTATGCCTTTGTACGGTGATCTGAAATTCAAGGATACGCTGACCTATGTTACCAACTTCAGCGTTCCGGTAGGCTGGCGCAGCCAGTACTGCGGCCTGTTCAAGGCCGAGCATGACGGCGTGATCTACTACTTTATCGATAACGAGTATTACTTCAAGCGCAGCGGCCTGTATGGCTTCTATGATGACGGCGAGCGTTTCGCCTTCTTCTCCCGTGCCATTCTGGAGATGCTGTTCTACACCGATTTCGAGCCCGACATCATCAACTGCAACGATTGGCAGACGGCTCTGACCCCGGTATATCTGAACCTGTACTACCGTCATCTGGATAAGTTCAACCGCATCAAGACGGTGTTCACCATCCACAACATTGCCTACCAGGGCAAGTACGGCCTGGATATTCTGGAAGACACCTGCGGCATCGGTGCCCGGGACGCCCATGTGGTGGAGTACGATGGCTGCGCCAATTTCATGAAGGGTGCCATCGAAACAGCCGACAAGGTCACCACCGTCAGCCCCACCTATGCCCAGGAAATTCTCGACCCGTGGTTCAGCCACGGCCTGGACGGATTGCTGCGTCAGAAACAGTACAAGACCTGCGGCATCCTGAACGGTATCGATGTGGACGTGTTCAACCCGGCCACCGATCCCGACATTGCCAAGAACTATGATGTGAACACCTTCCAGGAGGGCAAAGCGGTCTGTAAGGCGGCTCTGCAGGATGAGCTGGGCCTGCATAAGGACGGCAGCCCGGTCATGGCCATGGTCACCCGTCTGGTGGGCCATAAGGGCGTGGATCTGGTCCGTGCCATTGCGGAAGGTTTGCTGCAGCAGGGTATCGAACTGGTGGTGCTTGGCTCCGGCGAAGCCCAGTACGAGAACTTCTTCAACGAGCTCTGTGCACGCAATCCCGGCCGTGTGGGTGTCTATATCGGCTTCAATGCGCAGTTGGCCCAGCATATCTATGCGGGTGCCGATATGTTCCTGATGCCGTCTCGCTCCGAACCCTGCGGTCTGGCCCAGATGGTCTCCTGCCGGTACGGCACGATTCCCATTGTACGGGAAACCGGCGGTCTGAAGGATTCCATCCATGACTCCGGCGACGGATACGGCAATGGCTTCACCTTTGCCAATTACAACGCCCATGAGCTGTATGAGGCTTGCTGGCGCGCCAAGGAAGGGTACTGGCAGAAGGACGGCTGGCCCATTCTGGTCCGTCGTGCCATGGAATGTGACTTCAGCTGGGCGAACTCCGCCAAGAGCTATGAAGGCCTGTACAATGAGGTCGTAAACCTCTGGTAAGGTGCTTGCCGGTCAGATTTCACAAATGTTTCAAACCCGGCGGGGGAACCCGCCGGGTTTTTTCTTGCGTTTTTCACATAATTGTTTTATCTTAAAAATAAAAGAAGTTGTGCGGGTGAAGGGAAAGTTGAGTGAAAGACGTGTGACAAAAAAAGTAGGGCCGTGCATTTGCCTGCTGCTCGTGGGGGCGCTGGTGCTTTCCGGCTGCGGCGCCACCGTGGTCATACCGGACGATGCAGCAACGGGGGAAACCGCAACGGCAGAGTCTGCCGGAAGCCAGCTGGGCTATCTTGTGGCGGATGACTCCCAGGAAGAAGAGGTCTGGCCGGTGCTGGCCATGCTGCAGGGAACAGCGGAAACGGCGGTTTGGCTGCCCTTTGCGGCAAGACTGGATGTGGAAAACATTGACCAGAATCCCGAACTGCCCAACGGCTGCGAAATCACCTCGGCGGCGATTGCGCTGAATTATCTGGGCTTTTCCATTGATAAAGTTACCCTGGCGCAGGAATACCTTCCTACCTGCGAGCCCTATTGGGAGGCCGACCCGGAAGTGGAATTCATGGGCAATCCCCAGGATGAACTGGCATTTTATTGCTTGCCGGGGGCCATTGTCACGGCGGTCAACGCTTATCTCGAAGATGTGGGCAGTGACTATGTGGCACAGGATATCAGCGGCGCCCCTGTGGAGGATTTGTACCGGTGGGTTGCCAACGGTACGCCTGTGCTGATCTGGGCGACCCGCGCCTTCACCGATCCGTTGTACAATACTACCTTTCAGTTGCCGGATGGAAGCTGGCCTTACAGCAATTCCCACTGTCTGGTGCTGACGGGGTACGATATCGATACCTGCTACCTGGCGGACCCCATGCTGGAAGTGGAATCTGTGGACAGGGAAACCTTTGCCGATGTCTACACCCAGCGGGGACAGTACGCCCTGGTGATTACCGAGACTGCGGCACAGGACTAAACAAAAAAGCGGACTCTTACAAGAGTCCACTTTTGCTTTATTCGGGATTTCCCTCATTGACGCGCAGGTGATCAGCCACCCATTTGATCAGCAGCTCCAGCGCCACCAGATTGTGGCCGCCTTCCGGCACGATCAGATCGGCCTTGCGCTTGCTGGGCTCCACAAACTGCTCGTGCATCGGTTTGACAGTGGTCAGGTATTGGGTCACCACGCTATCCAGCGTGCGGCCGCGCTCCTTGACATCGCGCACGATGCGGCGCAGGATGCGCACGTCGGCGTCGGTATCCACAAAGACCTTCATATCCATCAACTCGCACAGCTCCGGGGAATCAAAGATCAGGATTCCCTCCACAATGATGACCGGGGCCGGTTTGACCAGAATCGTCTCGTTGCTGCGGTTGTGGATGGTGTAATCGTACACGGGCACCTGTACCGGGTGCCCGGCGCGCAGCTCCCGCAGATGGGCCACCATCAGCGGTGTGTCGAAACTGTCGGGATGGTCGTAGTTGAGCTTGCAGCGCTCCTCGTAGGGCAATTCGTCGTGACGCTTGTAGTAGCTGTCATGGTTGATGACGCTGACCTCGTTGGCGCCGAAATGGTCACGCAGACGCTCGGTCAGGGTGGTTTTGCCGCTGCCCGTGCCGCCTGCAATGCCGATGATGATGGTGTTCATGCCTGCTCCTCTCAAGGTTTAGACTTCCAGCCGGATTTCCCGCCCGGTGGGCTCATAGGCGCGGTACTTCACGCCGGTCATGTTGAACATCCGACGGCTGGCGATGCTGGCGTGGGTATCATGGTACTTGTCGGAAAGATAGATCAGTTCCTTGATACCGCTCTGGATGATCGCCTTGGCACATTCGTTGCAGGGGAAAAGCGTTACATACATCCGTGCACCCGACAGATCGTTGTGCGGGCTGTTGAGGATGGCGTTCAGCTCGGAATGGCAGACATACATGTATTTGGTTTCCAGTTCGTCTCCTTCGCGCTCCCAGGGCATTTCGTCGTCGTTGCAGCCGATGGGCATACCGTTGTACCCCAGCGAGAGAATCTTGTTCTCGGGGCTGACGATGCAGGCACCTACCTGGCTGTTGTTGTCTTTAGAACGCATAGCGGAAAGCAGGGCAATGCCCATAAAATACTCGTCCCAACTGATATAATCCGTTCGTTTCATGGCGTTCCTTTCCTTTGTTATTTTTTATCCTTATTATACTGTGCGCCGTGCCCTGGCGCAAGCTTCTTGGCGTAAATATTTGCGGCGTGTGGCCTCGCCGCCGCGCAGGTGGCGCTCGGCTTTGTTGCGCTGTACCACCGTCTGTACCTCGGCCCACAGACCGGGATGGGTATGACGCAGGCGGCTCTGGTCTTTCCAGATGGTGCTTTTGCTCACCCCAAACACCGCAGCCGCCGCGCGCACGGTGGCGCCGCTGCGCACAATATACCGCCCTACCGCCACGGCCCGCTCCTCCGGGTCACCTTTCATACCGTTACCCCCTCACATGGAATTTCTGTCAAATCCTATGTGAAAAAGGGCACGGATATGTCCTGAAAAGAAAAATCCCTGCCTCATCGGGCAGGGAAAACGGGTCAACTCATATAATCGGTACAGGCCCAGCCGAACTGGCCTTCGTAACAGACGAGAATCCAGTTGTCGGCAGCATCACTGCGGCCCAGGCAATCCACCGTAGAAGAAGGGGGAATCGTACCTACTTTGTCGTAGTCGGTGCCGGGCCCGGCGCGCAACGTTAGGTTGCCGTCGGCGGTGGTGTTGTAGCGGAATTGTTCTTCCTCTCCGCAGGGGCGGTCCGGCGGGGTGATGGTATCCGGCATACCGGCCAGCGGGTCAGGCGTGGGGGACGGTGTGGGCTTTGCCACACCGGGAATGGTGTAGGCATGCCAGCCGTCTGCCTGCCGCAGCCAGAGGGTGCCGCCATCCCAGGCAGCGCCCTCATAGGCGCAGGGCACAAACTCGGAGCCGGTGCTGTCCAGCAGGCCCCACTGCCCGTCCCGGCAGACCGGGGCGTACCCGTTCAGCAGGGGAGAGGCGTACGCGCCCTTGTCGTCACCGTAGGTGGCATCGTAGACGGCCTCTGTCACCGCGGCACCGCTCTGGTCCAGATACAGCCACTTGCCGTTCTGGCAGGCCGGGGCCAGCGGCTGATCGTAGAAACAGCCCGCGGCCTCATAGGTCTGGTCGTTCAGCAGCGCGCCGTCCGCATTGGCATAGACAATGGTAATGGGGTCGATCGGTTCATAGTAGTTGGGGTCGCCTTGGCCGTCCACAAAGGTGCCCATGCGGCAGGGCAGATAGGCGCCGCACTGCGTATCGTAGTCTTCCAGGTCATGCACGGTGCCGCCGAACAACCCGCCGTCCACCTGGACTTTGTGGGTGTCGGTATCGTAGTACCAGTAATGGTAACTGCCGTCATGCTCGCCGGAACACATTCCCCCGTCGCCGGTCGTTTGCAGCTGGGGTGTCAGATCCTCCACCTGCTCCCATTCCAGAGAGGAATGCCAGCGAAGATCGGCAGAGGCGCAACCGGTCAGGGGGACCGAAGACTGGCACGCCAGCACCTCGGTGCCGTCGGTGCGCATCAGGCCCCACAAACCGTCCCGGCTCATGGTGTAGTAGCCGTCCATCTGTTCCAGATAGGGCGCGGAGTCCCGGCGGATGGCCCGGATCTCATCATAATCCAAAACGCCGAGCCCGGCATCTTCCAGCCCGGCGGGAACGGCACTGTCCGGGGCAGGGGTGCTGCTCTCGGCGGTGGCGCTGCCGGCAGTACGCTGCGGTACCGATTCCGGCAGCACATCTTTCGGCGTGCGGGTACAGCCGCACAGCAAAAGCGCCGCCGTCAGCGGCAGCAACACACAACGGGTTTTCAAAGCCATCCCTCCCTGGAAAGATTATTCGTACATTTTCCGTCCCGCAAACACACAAAGCGGACGTTTGGCCTTGCCGGTGCCCATCAGCTGTACGGCAGCCGCCAGGGTGGCCCCGGCGCTGGTGCAGGCGGGGATGCCGTCAAAGAACAGTACTTCCCGCGCTGCCCGTTCGGCGTCCGCCGTGGTGACGGTCAGGACGGTATCCACTACATAGGGATTATAGTTCTCCGGCACAAAACCGGGGCCGATACCCGCAATGCCGTGCTGCCCGATGAATCCGCCGGAAATGGCGGCACATTCGGCAGGCTCCACCGCCACAATGCGGATCATGCTGTTCCAGGCCTTGATGTATTCGGCCACACCGGTGACGGTGCCGCCGCTGCCCACACCGATGACGATGGCGTCGATGGCTTCGCCGGCGGTTTTCAGAATCTGCGGCCCGGTCACCCGGCGGTGATATTCCGGGTTATCGTCATTGGCAAAATAGTGGGTGAAGTAACCGCCGTATCGCTGGGCGGTTTCCTCGGCAATACGGTCCATGACGCGCCGTCCGCCGCTGCTGCACACCACGATTTTGGCCCCCAGGTCCTGCAGGCGCTTGCGGCGGGCAATGGGCAGGCTGCTGGGCACCACCAGAATGCAAGGGTGCCCCGTGGTGGCACAACTGACCGCCAGCGCCGCGCCAAAGCTGCCGGAACTGGCTTCCACCACCGGCATGCCGGGCTGCAGGGTGCCGCGCTCGGTGGCAAAAGCCAGCATGGTTTCGGCCAGGCCGTCTTTGGAAGTACCCGTTGCACCGCCAAAATCCAGGTAAGCCAGGATGCTGGAACTCAGGTTGTGGCGGCCGGAATAGCCGTCCAGCCGCACCACGGGGGAACGGTAGACTTCCTGATAATAGCTTTTCAGAATCGGCACAAAAGGCACCTCCTTTCTTTTAAGGCAGAGTATTGTTTATTATAGCACAACTCGACCGGTTTTGCACGTGGCGGACCCCTTCGTCGCAATTTTTTTTGCGCCGGGCAAATTGAACGCCGCAGAGTGTAAAAAAGTGGCGAATCCCCCTTGACTTTCGCCCCGGCCCCTGTTATAATTCATAGGCTGAGATGTAAAGAAAAAAAACTTTACACAGCATGTCAAAGAAAGGGAAGGGGCGCAGGCCATGGCGGGCAAGCCGCAAAAAAATCTGGCCTATTCGATCCTGCTGGACTTTTACGGCCCGGTATTGACCGAAAAACAGCGCGTGATCCTGACCGAGTATTATAATGAAGATCTCTCCCTGGCAGAGATCGCCGAAAACCTCGGCATCACCCGCCAGGGTGTGCGCGACGCCATCAAACATGGCGAGGCGTCACTGGACGAGCTGGAAGCCAAGCTGGGCAATGCCCGTCGCCATACGGCGATGCAGCAGGACCTGACGCGGCTGCGCCAGCTGGTCATGGAGGTGCGGTGCTGCAATTCGGGGCTGTTCAATCCCGTGCCGCAGATTCGCACCGATACCGACGAAATGTTGCAGATTTTGGACCGATTGGATACGCAGGAGGAACCCGATGGCCTTTGAATCATTGACAGAGCGCCTCAACGGCGTATTCAAAAAGCTGCGCGGCAAGGGCAAGCTGAACGAAGCCGACATCAAGGCGGCCATGCGTGAAGTCCGTATGGCGCTGCTGGAAGCCGACGTCAACTACAAGGTTGCCAAGGATTTCTGCGCGCAGGTGTCGGAACGCGCCATGGGCCAGGAGGTCATGGAAAGCCTGACCCCCGCCCAGCAGGTGGTCAAGATCGTCAACGAGGAGCTGACCAAGCTCATGGGCGGCGAGGAGCCCCAGTACCTGCACATCAAGAACAAGGGCCAGACGGTCCTGATGATGTGCGGCCTGCAGGGCAACGGTAAAACCACCCATGCGGCCAAGCTGGGCAAGTTCTACCGCAGCCAGGGCCGCCGTCCGCTGCTGGTCGCTTGTGACGTTTACCGTCCCGCGGCCATCCAGCAGTTGGAGATCGTGGGCGAGCAGGCTGGGGTGCCCGTCTTTACCATGGGCACCGAAAAGCCCGAGCTCATCGCCCAGAAGGCGATGGCCTACGCCCGGGACCACGGCAACGATATCGTCATTATCGATACCGCCGGTCGTTTGCAGATCGACGATGCGCTGATGGACGAGCTGGTCCGCATCAAGCAGACCGTTGAAGTGGACGAAACACTGCTGGTCGTGGATGCCATGGCCGGTCAGGAAGCCGTCAACGTCGCCAAGACCTTCAATGAAAAGATCGGCATCACCGGTGTGGTGCTGACCAAGACCGATGGCGACACCCGCGGTGGTGCGGCGCTCTCGGTACTGGCGGTCACCGGCAAGCCGATTTACTTCCAGGGCACCGGCGAAAAGCTGGAGGATCTGGAACCCTTCTATCCCGCCCGCATGTCCAGCCGTATCCTCGGCATGGGCGATGTGCTCTCTCTGATCGAGAAAGCGCAGAGCGTCCAGAACGACAAGGAAGCCGAAGCGGCCGCCCGGCGGATGATGGAAAACAAGTTCGATATGAACGATCTGCTGGCCCAGTTCCAGCAGGTGAAAAAGATGGGCGGTGCCTCGGCGCTGCTGGCCATGATGCCCGGCGGCAACCAGATCGATGCCGACGCGCTGGATGAAAAGATGCTGCCCCATATCGAGGCCATCATCTACTCCATGACCCCGGCAGAACGCGCCAAACCTGAGATCATCAATCCCAAGCGGAAACGCCGCATCGCGGCAGGCTCCGGCCAGACCGTGGAGGATGTGAATAAACTGCTGCGTCAGTACGAGATGATGCAGAAGATGATGAAAAAAGTCCGCCGCAATCCCAAAGGATTCATGCGCAGCCTGGGCAACCTGGGCGGTATGGGCGGCTTCAAAGGCTTCGGCCGCTGAGATTTCTTTCGGTATGACCCGCACGGCTATACGGCCCACGGGATGTACAATATAAAATTCGCCCCGCAAGGGCCGTAAACCAAGTATTTGGAGGAATTTACAATGGTTAAGATTCGTCTGCGCCGCATGGGCGCCAAGAAAGCTCCTTTCTACCGCGTGGTTGTCGCCGACAGCCGTTTCGCTCGTGATGGCCGCTTCATCGAGGAGATCGGCTACTACGATCCGACCAAGGAGCCCAGCGTTGTCAGCATCGACGCCGACAAGGCCAAGCAGTGGCTCTCCAACGGCGCTCAGCCCACCGACACTGTCCGTGAGCTGCTGAAGAAGGCTTCCGTTCTGTAATCTGCTGTTCACTTTTTCTGAGGGAGGGAACGCCACATGCAGGAACTCTTAGTAGCCGTTGCCCGCGGCCTTGTCGAAGACAAGGAGGCCGTGCAGGTGACCGTTGATCCCATGCGTGAGGACGGCACCGTCGTCTATCACCTCAAAGTGGCCGAGGCCGATATGGGCCGCGTCATCGGCAAGCAGGGCCGTATCGCCAAGGCGATTCGCGTTGTCATGCGTGCCGCTGCGGTCCGTCAGGGCGAGAAAGTCATCGTCGAGATCGACTAAAAGCCAAAGCACTTTGCCGTTTGGCAGAGTGCTTTTTTTGTATGCCGGGCGGGCTGCCGCCTGTTTTACCAACTCAAACGGAAGGTTGAAAAAACTATGCAGAACTATCTTCCTGCCTGCAAGATCGTCACCACCCACGGGGTGCGGGGCGAGATGAAAGCGCTGCCGCTGTGTGACGGCGCAGCGTTCCTGGCCAAATTCAAGCGCCTGTTTGCCAAGGCCGACGGCACCGGCGAAGTCCGCGTGCTGGGCGTGCGCGCCCAGGGCAATGTGATTTTGCTGCGGCTGGACGGTGTGGCCGATATGGACGCCGCCCGTGCCCAGGTGGGGCGCACCTACTACTTTGCCAAGGCGGACGCCCGCCTGCCCAAGGGCCGCTACTTCATCGACGATCTGTTGGGCTGCCGTGTGGTGGATGCCGATACCGGCCGGGAATACGGCACCCTGACGGCGGTGGATCACCCCGCCGCCCAGGACATCTACACCGTGACCGATGCCGAGGGTGGTACCCATATGCTGCCCGCCGTGCCGGAATTTGTACAGGAAATCGATGTGGAAAACCGTACCATCACGGTGACCCCCATTGACGGCATGTTCAACGAAGCCGTCAACGGCGATAAGGAGTAAGCCATGCGCATTGACATTGTGACGCTGTTTCCCGAACTGTGCGACAGCTTCCTTTCGGTCAGCATCCTGGGGCGTGCCCGGGCCAAAAATCTGTTTGAGGCCCACTGCCACCAGATCCGGGACTACACCACCAACAAGCAGAAGCAGACCGACGATTATCCCTATGGCGGCGGCTGCGGCATGGTGCTGTACGCCCAGCCTATCGCCGACTGCCTGCGGGCGGTGCAGCAGCAATGCGCCGACCAGGGTCGCCGGAAACCCCATGTGGTATTTCTGACGGCGGCCGGGCAGCCTTATAACGAGGAAACCGCCAAGCGCCTGGCAGAGTACGACGCGCTGACGCTGGTTTGCGGCCATTATGAGGGTATCGACCAGCGGGTGATCGATGCCTTCGGTGATGAGGAAATCTCCATCGGCGATTATGTGCTCACCGGCGGGGAACTGGCCAGCCTGGTGGTGGCGGACAGCGTGCTGCGCCTGCAGCCCGGCGTACTGGCCGAGGAAAAGGGGTACCAGGACGAAAGCTACTGGGACGGCCTGCTGGAATACCCCCAGTATACCCGTCCCGAAGTCTGGGAGGGGCGCCCGGTGCCGCCCGTTCTGCTGACCGGTGACCACCAGAAGATCGACGCCTGGCGAGGCCAGCAGAGCCGCGCCCGCACCCGCCTGCGCCGCCCCGATCTCTACGAGCAGTGGTGCGATACCCATCCGCTGACTGAGCTACCCAAGTGGAAACGCGGGGAAAATATGCGCCTTGTGAAAAATGACGAACAATGGGCGGCTGCGGCACGGCTTTTTGCCGAAGGCAGGTATGCGGTTTGTGAAAAGGTCTGTACCCCTTTGTATCTGGATACCCTGACGCCGGAACATTGCGGGGAGGAGCTGCTGCAAGATCGGAAAAACGGCTGGGCTTTCTACCTGCATTATACAAAAGATACACCGGATGGCCTGGTAGGCGTCTGCCATAAGACCGGGCAGATCAGCCACCTGTTTGTGGCTGCGGAGGCCAGGGGCAAGGGAATCGGCACCAAAATGTTGGATTTTGCCCGCAAAAAGCTGCCGGAACACCCCTATCCCACGCTGACGGTGCTGGATACCAACACCCGAGCTTTGGCACTGTACCGGCGAATGGGGTGGCGGCCTGCCGGTGTGGAAACAATTTACGACCCGAAAACCGACCCTACTTCTGCCGTCTATTGCCAGGAATTAAATCTGCGTTACGAGGCACAATAAAAGAAAGTTTTGTTGCCAATCTACAATGTTGTTGAAAATAAACTGGTTAAAATGCACAAAGCAAAAACCTGAGATTTGGCGGAATTACAGAATCATGCCAAATTTGCAAAAAGCTACTGTACAAAATCGACGAAATAGGATAAAATAGAAACAATCAAGGCGGCGTATCATGCGCATGGACCGCCTGACGACAAGCGCCCACGGTAGAAACGCAGGGGCATATTATTTTCAAAAGTAGGAGAGAATAACTATGTACGTGAAAGAAGTTACCGTTGAGAATCAGGTTGGTCTGCACGCCCGTCCGGCTACCTTCTTCATCCAGAAGGCGAACGAGTACAAGTCCTCTATTTGGGTCGAGAAAGAGGAGCGCCGCGTCAACGCCAAGAGCCTGCTCGGTGTTCTGAGCCTGGGCATCGTGGGCGGCACTACCATTCGCATCATTGCCGACGGCGCCGATGAGCAGGCTGCGGTCGACGGTCTGGTCAAGCTGGTCAGCTCCGGCTTTGCCGAGTAATTCTTCTTACAAATGCAGCGGCGGGGCGACCCGCCGCTTTTTTGTTCTCTGTATCTGTGGAAAAGGAGCGCTATGACAAAAGCTGAACTCTACCGCAAAGCCTGTATGCTGCCGCTGCTGCCCGGTGTGTATATCATCCGGGACAAAAGCGATACCATCATCTATATCGGTAAGGCCAAGCGCCTGAAAACCCGGGTTTCCCAGTATTTCCGGGAAGGCGTCCCCCACGACGCCAAGGTCACCCAGATGATCGCCCACGCCTTCACCTTTGATGTGATCGTCTGCCAGAGCGAGTTTGAGGCCCTGGTACTGGAAGCCAGCCAGATCAAGGCGCACACGCCGAAATACAACATCCTGCTCAAGGATGACAAGGGCTACAGCTATGTCAAGGTGACCAAAGGCCCCTGGCCGCGGATCTCGGCCGCGTTGCAAAAGGATGACGATGGCGCCGACTATATCGGCCCGTTTACCTCCTCCTTTGCGGTGCGGGAGATGGTGGAGATGGCCCAGGATTGTTTCCTGCTGCCGCGCTGCAACCGGGAATTCCCCCGGGATTTCGGCAAGGACCGCCCCTGCCTGAACGCCCACATCGGCAAATGTAT
This sequence comes from uncultured Subdoligranulum sp., assembly GCA_900545545.1. Classification (GTDB taxonomy): domain Bacteria; phylum Bacillota; class Clostridia; order Oscillospirales; family Ruminococcaceae; genus Gemmiger. Next base: position 27,767 of record UQZO01000001.1, read on the forward strand.
GGCGGTGTGCAGCGGCAAAATCACCTGCGAAGCCTACAACGACGCGGTGCAGGGCGCACTGCGGATGATCCGCTACGGCAAAAAGGATATCGTCAAGCAGCTGCGTGAAAAAATGGAAGCGGCCTCCGACCGGCTGGATTTTGAAACCGCGGCCCTGCTGCGGGACCAGATTCAGGCCATCGAGCGGGTGGCAGCCGGGCAGAAGGTGGTCATGGACGCCGACACCGAGATGGATGTCATTGCCCTGGCGGGCACCACCCGGGCGGTGTGCGCGGCGGTGCTGCGCTACCGTGACGGCCGCCTGACCGATAAACGGGAATTCATGTTCCACGATACCACCGACATTGCCGCTGTGCGGGAGGAATTTCTGCCCCAGTATTACCTGGACGGTGAGACCATCCCCAAAATCATCGCCGTGGACGCCCTGCCTTCCGACGCAGAGGCCCTGAACGAGGCGCTGAACCAGACCCGCGGCAGCAAGGTGGAGCTGTATGTGCCCCAGCGGGGGGATGTGGCCAAGCTGGTCACCATGGCCTACACCAATGCGGTGGAACGCCTGGGCCGGGAGAGCGGCCGCTACACCCGGGAGGAAAAACTGCTGGAGGAAGCCGCCCAGATGCTGGGGCTCAAATCACCGCCCCGGGTCATTGAGAGCTACGATATCTCCAACTGGGGCGATGGCTCCAGCGTCTGCGGTATGGTGGTCTTTAAAGACGGTAAGCCTTACCGTTCGGGGTATCGCCGCTTCAAGATGAAGACGGTGGCCGGTACCGACGACTACGCCTCGCTGGCGGAAACGCTGTCCCGCCGCGCCGCTGAGTATGAAGCCGCCCGCCGCGGCGAAAAGCCGGACGGCCCCCAGAACCAGTTTGCCACTATGCCGGACCTGTTGCTCATCGACGGCGGCAGGGGACAGGTGAGCGCCGTCAAACAGGCGCTGAAGGACACAGCCTTTGCGCATGTGCCCACCTTCGGCATGGTCAAGGATGACCACCACCGCACCCGAGCCATTGTGGATGACGAGGGCGGCGAAATCGCCATCAACCGCAACCGCAATATCTTCACCTTTGTCACCAACATTCAGGACGAAACCCACCGCTACGCCAACGACTACCGCAAGCGCGCCATGAAAAAGCGTTCCTACGCGGCCACGCTGACGGCCCTGCCCGGTGTGGGCGAAAAGACCAGCGCCGCCCTGCTGGCCCACTTCAAGACGGTGGCGGCGGTCAAGGCCGCCAGCATCTCGGACTTGGAGGAAGTCAAGGGCATCAGCCACGCCAAGGCGGAAAAGCTGTACAACGCCCTGCGCAATGGGGTATAATCGAGGCGGCGGGAAATGCCGCCAAAACAACACATAGAGGAGCGGTCTATGCTCATTCTTACCATTCTTCTCACGCTGCTGATCGCAGTATTCTTCGCCTGGCTGCCGGGGCGGCTGGAACATCGAAAAATCAACCGCGCCGATCTCTGGTCGGGGCCGGGGCTGGTACTGGCCGTTTGGATTTGGGCGGGGTGCATCTATTCCAAACCCGGGCTGACGGCGGGGTTCGATGCCTTCCGTCTGTTGGGCATCGCCGGTATGGCCCTGTGGACCTGCGCCGTGGTGTGCGGGTTCCGGCTGCGGCACCGGCTGCCGCGCTTTCGCACCGCTGCGGCGGTGGGATTGCTGCTGGCTTCGGCCCTGGGGCTGGAACTTTTCGTCTGCAACCTCAACTTCTGGGCGACCCACAGCTATACGCCGGTGGACCTGCGTCCCTACCTGACGGAGGACGCCGACGCAGAGGCCCCGCTGACGCTGAATGACGAACACAATACCCTGACCTTTGCGGGGCTGGACCAGGAGCTCTACAATCTGCAGCTCATCGGCCTGACCTACCAGTACGACGGCCCTCACCCGGAGGTGCAGAGCCCGCTGTTCACCCTGACGGTGGCGGCCACCGACGAAGCCAGTTCGGTTTCCCGCCAAAGCTGGCCCTGGCAGGTGGCGGCGCGGTCGGTGCGCAGCCAGACGCGCAGCCTGGACCTTTCGGGCAAGGCCTCCACGCTGACGCTCACCGCCGCCGCCTATGACGGCGAATACCGGCAGTATCCGCTCAGCTACACGCTGGAAACGGTGTATGCCAACGTGCCCCGGCCGCTGGATTTTTCGCTGGTGCGGTTTGCGGCACTCTTTGCCCTGCTGGGGGCGGCTTTCGCCCTGCGCCTGGCCAGTGTGCTCTGGCGGGAGGTTTATCTCGAACACACCCGCCGTTACCGCCCGGCGGTACTGCTGGTGATGGCGGTTCTGGCAGCGTCGGCGTTTCTGGCGCCTTTTGCCGACCGGTTCAACGCCGGGGTGGCGACTTCCTTCTATAACACAGCGGACTGGGACGGCGTAAGCCGTATCACCTTTACCAAGCATATCAACGATTGGGCCAACGATACGGCGGCCCAGTACGGCGCCCTGGCGCACAGCCTGTTAAGTGGCCGCCTGGACCTGGAAAAGGACCCGCCGGAAGGGATGCTTTCGCTGGAGAATCCCTACGATACCGCAGCCCGGCAGCAGGCGGCCCCCGATGCTCTGTGGGATGTGGCCTACTACGAGGGGCGCTACTACGTCTATTTCGGTCTGGTGCCCTGCCTTTTGTTCCAGCTGCCTTTTGAGGCACTGACGGGAGTGGGGGACTTGCCGCCCAGTCTGCCCATGATTCTGCTTTCCTGGCTGTTCATCTGGGCGTCCTTCGGCTGTGTCAAGCAGGCGCTGCGCCGCTGGTTCCCGCGGGCCAGTGCGGCGGTTTATCTGCTCACGGCTACCGGTTTGGCGGCAGGCAGCCAGATCTGGTACCTGCTGCTGCGCCCCTCGGTGTATGAGTACGCCATCCTCTGCGGTGCGGCTTTCGTAATGCTGGGGCTCTGGCAGTGGCTGGCGGCGTCCAATACCCCGGTGGAAAAGCGGGGCCGCCTGCTTGCCCACCTTGCACTGGGCAGTCTGTGCATGGCGCTGGTGGCGGGCTGCCGCCCCCAGATGGAACTGTTTGCCGTGCTGGCCCTGCCGATTTTCTGGCAGCGTTACGTGCGGCAAAAACGCCTGGTCAGCCGCGCCGGGGCAGGGGAGGCAGCCGCCTTCCTGCTGCCGGTGATTGCGGTGGCGGCGGTGCTGATGTGGTACAACGCTGCACGGTTCGGTTCGCCCTTTGACTTTGGTGCCAACTACAACCTGACCAGCAACGATATGACCCGCCGCGGATTCAGCGTCGGGCGTATTGCCCCGGCGGTGCTCACCTTCCTGTTCGGCGTGCCGGGCATCAGCACGGTGTTCCCGTATCTCAGCGCCACCCGGATGAGCACCAACTATATGGGCCTGACCATCACTGAGCTGTTCTACGGCTGTGCGTTTGTCTGCCTGCCGCTGCTGTGGGGGCTGGCGGTCCTGCCGCTGGCCCGCCGCCGTCTGGGCAAACAGCGGGACCTGCGTGCCTGGCTGCTGCTGACGCTGGCGGCCATGCTGATTCTTGCGATCCTTGACTGCGAGATGGCGGGTATGCTCTACCGCTACCAGAGCGACTGGCTGGGACCGCTGCTGCTGGCGGGGGCGCTGGCCTGGCTGCTGGCGGAACAGGTCCTGCAGGACCATACCGGCCAGCCCGGTGTGGCGGCGCTGCAATCGCTCTACCGCACGGCGCTGCCGCTGGCGGTGCTGGCGGGGGCCGTCTACAATTTCTGCGTTTACTTCTCGGCGGAACCCGGCCTCATCGGTCAGAATCCCGCCCTTTACCAGAATGTGAGCCGTCTGGTCCAGTTCTGGCTGTGATTTTCTGCGGCAAAGCCCTTCCGGTACACTGCGTGCCGGAAGGGCTTTTTCTTGCATAATGGAAGCAAACGCTCTATAATGAAGCCAGCAAAAGAAGGAGAAAGCCTATGCCGGACAAAAATATTTATACCGTCGTGGTAGCCGACGATGAGGATGAGCTGCGGGAAGCTGTCTGCACCATGACTCCCTGGGAAGCCCTGGGGTTTCATCTTGTGGGCAGCGCCAGCAACGGCCTGGACGCGCTGGAACTGGTGGAGCGTCTGGAACCTGACCTGCTGCTGACGGATATCCGGATGCCGTTTATTTCCGGCATCGAGCTGGCCCGTCAGGTGCGCGAAATCCGCCCCGCCATGCACATTGCATTCCTGAGCGGTTACGATGATTTTGAGTACGCCAAACAGGCCATCCAGTACAACATCATCAGCTACATGCTCAAACCGCTGACGATGGATGGCCTGGCCGCCGAACTCAAGGTCATCCACGAAAAGATCGACCAGCGGTATGCCAGCCTGCGCCGTTTGGACAACAACCAGGGCGACCGTGCCGAGTTTGCCATCCCCCTGGTGCTGGAACATTACGACAATCCGTCGGATGACATCGAGGCTACACTGCGCGAACAGGCGGTGGCCTGCGGCTTGCTGCGCGGCAGCGATGACCGCAGCCTGCTGGTGGTACTGACGGCGGCCATGTCGGATGGCACGCCCTGCGCGCCGGGTTTCACGCGGTTAGTGGAACAGCTGGCCAACAAATATCTGCGCCATTTTGTCTTTGCGGCCAGCGGCAAGGTGGTGGCGGTGCTGCTGGGCAACCTTTCGGACTTTGAGGAATACCTGCACATTCTGGCCGACGAGATCTGCCAGCTGACCGAACGTGCCCTGGGCAAACGGGTGCTGGTGGGCGTAAGCCGTTCGGTCACGGCGTTTACCGAGCTGAACGGGGCCTACCGCCAGGCACTGGAAGCGCTGCATGCAGCGGTGGAAAGTGAAGGAGGCGTCAGCTTCACCGCCGACACCCGCAAGGGCGGCGGCCTGTGTGAGCGTGCATTGGAAATTATCGAGCAGCATTATATGGACGAGGCTCTTTCGCTGGCCTCCCTCAGTGCCATGCTGGATGTCAGCCCCAACCACCTCAGCGCCTGTATCAAGAAAACCGCGGGGGAAACCTTCATCAACATTCTGGTGCGCCGCCGTATGGAAGCTGCCCAGCAGCTGCTGCTGACCACCAATCTGCAGGTGCGGGAGATTGCCCGCCGCTGCGGTTACAGCGACCAGCACTATTTCAGTTACTGCTTTAAAAAGTACAACGGCACTTCTCCCGGCGCACTGCGCCGCCAGCGGGCTGCCCAGACTGCAAGCGGGGAGGCAACGTCATGAAACCGCGATACCGTACCCCCCGTACCGCGCCGCTGATCGTTTTGCTGATTACGGCGGTGGCGGCTGTGACGCTGGCCCTCTGCGTGGCGGCGTTTCTGCGCAGTTATCGTGCCGCAGTGGTACAGAGCGCCCGCACCAGCAGCGCCCAGGCGGTCAATCAGGTGGTGGGCACCGTCAGCAATTATGTGGAAAACCTGGATGAAACCATTTCCGACGTAATGACACAGATGAACATGCCGGAAGATGCCCGGGATGCGTATTTCAATGCCTGGCTCAACGCCCGCAGTGAGGTGGTGGCGGTTACCACCTACGATGCTGCCGGCAATTTGCAGGACTGTTGGGCCCTGGGGCACACCCCGCGCCAGGAGATCCTGCAAAACCTCTCTTTTAATCTGAGTTCCGCACAGCAGCAGGAAAGCGGTTATATCAGCTCCCCCCATGTGGAATCCATCTTTGAGGGGTACTATCCCTGGGTCGTGACCATTGTGCGGCCCATGCCCGGCGGCACAACGCCATCCTGGGTCGCGGTGGATGTGCGCTTTTCCGGCCTGGGGGCCAGCATCAACGGCGTGGGCATCGGTCAGCACGGCTATTGCTACCTGATGGATGAACACGGCAACATGGTGTACCATCCCCAGCAGCAGCTGCTGTACGCGGGCATCAAAAGCGAGGAAGCCGCCCGCCTGGCAGGCTTTGCAGACGGCACCTATGTGGAAGATACCGTCATTTACAGCATCCAGGATGTGCCGGACAGCAACTGGCGTGTGGTCGGTGTGAGCTACATCGACGAAACCGTCAACGAGAGCTTCTGGCAGATGGCCCGCATCACCCTGGGGACCGCTGCCATGATTCTGGTGGCTGCCCTGCTGGTGGGGTGGATCATTTCCCGGCTGCTCAGCGATCCGCTGCAACAACTGGAAACCGCCATGGAACAGTTCGAAAAGGACGCCGACGGCTTTGTGTACAAGCCGGTGGGCGGTACGCGGGAAGTGGAAGAACTGTCGGATTCCTTCGGGCATATGGTCGGGCGCATTCAATGCCTGATGACCACCGTGCGTGAGGAGGAGATCAACCTGCGCAAGACCGAGCTCAAGGCGCTACAGGCGCAGATCAACCCCCATTTCCTGTACAACACGCTGGATTCCATCGCCTGGATGTGTGAGCGCGGCAAAAACGCCGACGCCGTCAAGATGGTTCATGCGCTGGCGCGGCTGTTCCGCATCAGCATCAGCCGCGGCCATGAACTGATTCCCATCGAAAAGGAACTCCAGCATGCCGAGTCTTATCTGCTGATTCAAAAATTCCGTTACAAAAATCAGTTTACCTACCATTTCACGGTGGACGAAAGCTGCCTGCACTGTCTGTGCAACAAGATCACGCTGCAGCCCATCATCGAAAATTCCATCACCCACGGCCTGGACCTGATGGTGGACCCCGGCCATATTGAGATCGAGGTCTGCAGCGAAGGGGAGGATATCCTCTTTAAGGTCAGCGATGACGGCATCGGCATGTCGGCGGAGCAGGTTGCCGAGCTGTTGAAGAACGAGCCCAGTGACCGCACCGGCATTGGCATCAAAAATGTCAACGACCGGCTGCGCATCTATTTCGGGCCGCAGTATGGCCTGTCCATTGACAGCGTGCCCGATGAGGGGACCACTGTGACCATCCGCATGCCGCGCGTGCCGGAAGACCGGGAGGGCGATTATGAAAAGAATATGTAAGCGCCTGACGGTTCTTTTGCTGGCGCTCTGTCTGCTGGCGGGATGTGCCGCCTCGGGCAGCGGCGCACAGACCGCCGATTCCACGCGGTATAAGGTGGCGCTGGTGGCCAAATCCACTCAGACAGATTTCTGGAAAGCGGTGTTTGTCGGTGCAGAAGCCGCCGCTACCGAGTACAATATGGACCTGACCATCGACGGCCCCGATACCGAGGAAGACTACGAAACCCAGAACCAGATGATCGCCGATGCAGTGGCGAGCGGTGCCCAGGCGCTGGTATTTTCGGCCATTGATTACGATGCCAATGCTCCGGCCATCGAGGCCGCTGCCGAGCAGGGCGTAAAGATCGTCGTGATCGACTCGGCAGTCAATTCCCAGAAGGTAGCCACCTACATTGGCACCGACAACTACAGCGCCGGGCAGATGGCGGCCCAGGCGGCGCTGCGCGGCGCCACCGGGGACCTGAAGGTGGGCATCGTGAATTACGATATCAACAGTGCCAACGGTCAGGACCGCGAGCGCGGCGCGGTGGATACCTTTGCGGAGAGCGGCCGTGCCGAGGTGGTGGCAACCATCCACACCCTGGCCGAGGCAACCAGTGCCCGTGCCGATACCCTGGCCATGCTGCAGGCACACCCCGAAATCAATGTGCTGCTGGCGTTCAACGAACCCACCAGCGTGGGCGCGGCCCAGGCCGTGGAGGAATTGCAGCTGCAGGATTCCCTGTGCATGGTAGCCTTCGACTCCAACCTGGAAACGGTGGATGCGCTGCAAACCGGCGTGGTGGATGCTTTGGTCATCCAGAATACCTACGAAATGGGATATTTTGGCGTGCAGAGCGCCTACAAACTGCTGGCCGGGCAGCGCAACGATGTGGAAAAACATGTGGATACCGCCACCCGCATCATCAACCGCGAAAATCTCTTCGCCCTGGACAGCCAGAAGGTGCTGTTCCCGGTCTCCTGACCCTACAAATAACACAGCCCCGGAGGATTTCCCTCCGGGGCTGTATTGGTTCTGGTATTTTGATTCAGCGGCGGGGCTTGCGCTTGCGCACGCTGTAGCCAAAGGTGCCCAGCCGCCGCCCCAGGGCAAGATAATCCCCGTGGGAGTAGACGATCAGTTTGGCTTTGTTCAGGCAAAGCTTGCCGTCCTCGTTCAGCAGCCGTTCGTCGATATCCACGGCGACGCATTCGGCCAGGAACAGATCATGGCTGCCCAGCGGAATCACCTGGGTGACCTTACATTCCAGGTTGACGGGGCTTTCCTCCAACAGCACGGTGCCGACTTTGGAGGCGGGCGCCGGGGTCAGTTTCATAGCGGCAAACTTGTCCACATCGCGGCCGCTCTTGACGCCGCACCAGTCCACCGCCCGCACCAGGGACTCGGTGGGCAGGTTGACGACGAACTCGCCGCTCTCTTTGATGAGATGATGGCTGTACCGCTCCGGCCGCACGCTGATGGAAAGCATGGGCGGCTGGGTGCAGATGGTGCCGCACCAGCCCACCGTGATCAGGTTCGGTTTGTCGGGGCTGCCGCAGCTGACCAGTACGGGCGGTTCGGGGTTGAGCAGGGTGGAACCTTTCCAGACCTGACGGCTCATGCGTGTTCCTCCTTGTGGCTTTCAAAGTTGGGGGTGGTTTCGCTGATGATATAGCGCGGGCGGTGTTTGGTTTCCATGTAGATCTTGCCGATGTATTCGCCGATGACGCCCAGGCAGATCAGCTGTACGCCGGAAACAAAGCAGATGATGCTGGTCGTGCTGGCCCAGCCCGAAACGGTCATGCCCAGGGCGGCTTCGATGACGGCCCACAGTACACCGATGAAGCTGATCAGCGCCACAATGACGCCGAACCCGGTGATGAAGCGGATGGGCTTGATGGAAAGGCTGGTGATACCGTCAAACGCCAGGGACAGCATCTTGGAAAGGGGATAGTGGCTTTCCCCGGCCAGCCGCTCGTGGCGCTCGTAGGGCACGCAGGTGGATTTGAAGCCCACCAGCGGCACCATGCCGCGCAAAAACAGGTTCACTTCCTTGAATTGCGCAAATTCCTGCAAAACGCGGGCGCTCATCAGGCGGTAGTCGGCATGATTGAACACCACCTCGGCCCCCATGGCGTTGAGCAGTTTGTAGAAGGTCTCGGCCGTAAAGCGCTTGAAAAAGGTATCGGTCTCCCGCTTGCTGCGCACACCGTACACCACATCGCAGCCGTCCAGGTAGGCGTCCACCATGGCGTCCATAGCGTTGATGTCGTCCTGGCCGTCACAGTCGATGGATATGGTGATGTCGCAGCGGTCCTTGGCTTCCATCAAACCGGCCAGCACGGCATTCTGATGCCCGCGGTTGCGGCTCTGGCAGATGCCCACATAGTGTGGGTCAGAGGCCGCCAACTCGTTGATGATGGCCCAGGTACGGTCCTTGGAACCGTCGTTGACAAACAGCACCCGGCTGTCGGGACTGATTTTGCCGGCGGCAGTCAGGTCGGTGATCTTTTGCAGAAACTGCGGGGCCGTGATGGGCAGGACTTCCTGCTCGTTGTAACAGGGGATGATGATGTACAAAACGGGTGTTTGACGGTTTTCCATATTGATACCTCAGATGTCGGCGAAGCGTATAAATTCATTTGATTATAGCATATCACCGGAAGGGGTGCAACGGCTTACCAGGCGGTGCGCAGCCGTTCCGGGTCCGGCAGTTTGAAACTGCGCCGGAACAGTTCCACAAGGCCCTCCTCCTGCATACGGCCCAGCTCCCGGCACAGGGCGCTGCGGTCACAATTCAGGTAGGAGGCAAGCTCGGCACGGGTCAGCGAGGTGGCAAAGGTATCGGCGCCGGCCGCATCCCGCTGCTCCAGCAGCCACAGGCAGATGCGCCCGCGCAGGCTTTTGCAGCAAAGCAGCTCCAGGCGGCGGTCCAGCACAAAATATTTGTCGCTGATGGTCCGCAGCCAGTTGTGCAGCAGCTGCAAATGCGCCGGGTGCAGCGCGCCGCAGGGGCGCAGCAGCGCCTCACAGGGCAGGTACAGCACCAGGCAGGAACTGGCCACCGATACATTCACGGGGCTTTTGCTGCGCCCGCCGGCCAGCACGTCGGCGAATACGCCGCCCGGCCCCATGTGGGCCATGACCACGGCGCTGCCGTCGGGCATCGGTTTGGCGGCTACAATCTCGCCTTCCAGCACAATGCCTACTTCGTGGGCTTCGTAACCGGCCATCAGCAGCAGCTCACCGCGCTCGTAGCGGCGGACGTGCGGCGCAAAACAGTCGGTCAAAGTATCCAGGTCCCGGTCGCTCAACCCCTGAAACAGGCTGGTCTGGCGCAAAACAGGGTAGTAGGGGGCGTAGTCCATAGACGATATCTCCTGCAAAACATGTTGCCTGTGCAACAGACAATTTTTTAACATTATAGTATAGTGGTGCCGCAAATGCAATAAGGAGGAACACAGTTTATGAAATTCAAAGGTATTTTGGCTGCCGTCACTGCGGCGGCTTTGTGCATTTCCCTGGCTGCCTGCGGCGCGTCGTCGTCTTCTTCGGAAGCGACTGCCACGGCGGAGTCCGCACCGGAATCCACCGTTGCCGAAGCAACGGCCAGCCCCGAAACCGCTGCCGAAGGTCTGCGCGTGGCGGGCTTGAAAGGCCCCACCACCATGGGCCTTGTCAACCTGATGGAAAGCGAGGAAGGTGCCAACTACACCTTCTCGATGTACGGCGCTGCCGATGAGATCGTGCCGCTGCTGGTCAAGGGTGAGCTGGACGCCGCGGCGGTTCCCGCCAACCTGGCCGCTACCCTCTACCAGAAGACCCAGGGCCAGGTGGAAGTTGCCTGCGTGAACACGCTGGGCGTTCTCTACATTGTGGAAAACGGCGATACCGTCCAGTCGGTGGCCGACCTCAAGGGCCAGACCATCGTCACCACCGGCAAGGGCACCACGCCGGAGTATGTGCTGCGCTATGTGCTCAGCCAGAACGGCCTGGACCCCGACGCCGATGTGAACATCGTCTATTGCAGCGAGGCTACCGAGGCCCTCAGCCAGGTGCAGGCCGGTCAGGCCACCATCGCCATGCTGCCCCAGCCTTTCGTGACCAGCGCTCTGTCCCAGGTCGAGGGTCTGCGTGTGGCGCTGGATATGAACGAGGAATGGCAGAAGGTGGCCGGTTCCCAGCTGGTCACCGGCGTGCTGGTGGTCCGCAAGGACGCCGTGGAGGCTGACCCCGAAGCTTTTGAAGAATTCCTGAACGGCTATGCCGCCAGTGTGGAAGCCGCCAACACCGACCTGGAAGGCACCGCAGCCCTCTGCGAGACCTACGGCATCGTGCCTAAGGCGGCCCTGGCCCAGAAGGCCCTGCCCGAGTGCAACATTGTCTTTGAGCGCGGCGAGCAGATGAAGACCGACCTGGTCAACTACTTCCAGGTCCTCTACGACGCCGATCCCTCCAGTGTGGGCGGTGCCATGCCGGCTGACGACTTCTACTATGGCGTCTAAAACCCGGGAGCGTCTGGTCGCCATTCTTGTATGGGGCGTTGTCTGGCAGATCGCTGCCATGACGCTGGGCCACGGCGGGCTGTTTCTGGCCACGCCGCTGCAAACGCTGACGGCCCTGGGGCAGCTGCTGCCTACAGCGGCATTCTGGCACCGTATCGCTTTCAGCGCCCTGCGCATCGTGGCCGGTTTTCTGCTGGCTGTGGCGGGCGGTCTGGTGCTGGGGGCGGCAGGTTCCCGCTGGCATTGGGTGCGGGTCTTTGTGGACCCCGTCATGCAGTTGATCCGGGCCATGCCGGTGGCCAGCTTCGTCATTCTGGCGCTGCTGTGGGTAAGCGGCAGCAACCTTTCGGTGGTGGTCAGCTTTACCCATGTGCTGCCGGTAGTGTACGCCGGGGTGCTGGCAGGCATCGCCGATACCGACCCCCAGCTGGTGGAGATGGCGCGGGTCTACCGCCTTTCCTGGACGGCACGGCTGCGTTACATCTGGCTGCCGGGCATTTTCCCGTCGTTCTGTGAAAGCTGCATTGCGGCCATGGGTATGTGCTGGAAGAGCGGTGTCTCGGCGGAAGTCATCGGCCTGCCGGACCATTCGGTGGGCGATGCCCTCTACCGTGCCAAGATCACCCTGTCCACCCCCGATGTATTCGCCTGGACGCTGGTCATCGTGCTACTGTCGGCCTTGCTGTCGGTGGTGGCGGCCCGGTTGCTGCGTGCAGCCAAAGTGCGGCTGTGCGGGGAGGTGCGCGGATGAGTATCGTGGTGGAAAATCTCTGCAAACGCTTCGACGGCAAAACCGTGCTGGAGCATTTCTCCTGGACTGTGGATCGCCCCATGGTGCTCATGGGACCCTCCGGCTGCGGCAAGACCACCTTGCTGCGCATCCTGCTGGGCCTGGAAATGCCGGATTCCGGCACCGTGACCGGGGTGGAAACCCCGGCGGCGGTGTTCCAGGAAGACCGACTTTGCCCGCAGCTGACGGCGGGGGGCAATCTGGTACTGGCGGGGCACGGCCTGACGCTGCGGGAGGCGGAAACTGAACTGCGGGCGCTGGGTTTTGCCGACAGCGATCTGGCGCTTCCGGCAGCGAAGTTGTCCGGCGGGCAAAAACGCCGTGCGGCCCTGCTGCGGGCGCTGCTCTGTAAAGATGCAGACACGCTGCTGATGGATGAACCTTTCACCGGCATGGATGCCGAACTGGTGGCCCAGGCGGCTGCCGCAACGGTACGTCTGACCGGCGGCCGCCCGGCGGTGCTTGTCACCCACGATGAAGAAGCTGCCCAGCTGCTGGGCTGGCCGGTACGGCGCTTCGCGGAATAAATGCAAACAAAAAGAGGCAACCTAAGGCAGGTTGCCTCTTTTTCTGTTTCAGATCAGCGCTTCCAGAATGGCATTCTGCACCACCATCCCGGCTGGGGTCAGCCGTAGGCGGTTGCCGTTGAATTCGGCATAGCCGCTGGCTACACAGTGGCGCAGAAAATCCATCTGCAGCTTGGTAAAACGGCCGCCCCATTGGGCGTACTCGTCCAGATCCAGCCCTTTGTTCAGGCGCAGCTGCATCAGCAAAAAATCCTCCCCGTTGCAGCGGCCTTCTTCCTGTTCGGTGGCACTGCCGTCGATGAATCCCTGCACATCGTCGGGCCAGAAGCGGCGTACATTGCCAAGGCAGCTGTGGGCGGCGGGGCCTACGCCCCAGTAATCCCGGCAGTTCCAGTACAAAAGGTTGTGCCGCCCCTCGTGGCCGGGCTTTGCAAAGTTGCTGATCTCGTATTGCCGGTATCCGGCTTTTTCCAGCTGCTGTACGGCGTAGAGGTAAAAATCGGCAGCCTGGTCGGGGTCGGGCAGGCCGTCGGGCGGGAATTTGGCAAAAGCCGTGCCCGGTTCAATTTTCAAAAGATACGCCGAGATGTGGGTGCAGCCGCCTTGCCGCAGCAGTTCCAGCGTGGCATCGAATTCGGCGTTGGAGTAGTGGGGCAGCGCCAGCATGATATCGCCGCAGATTTCCGGGAACCCGGCCTCCCGCGCCATCCGCAGCGCTTCGGCGGCCCCGGCGGCGGTGTGGGTGCGGCCCAGGCGGCGCAGCTGGGTGTCGTCGGCACTCTGCACGCCAAAACTGATGCGGGTCACACCGGCCGCCCGGAATCCGTGCAAAGTTTCCCTTGTTACGGTATCGGGGTTGGCTTCCAGCGTGATTTCCGCCCCCGGCAGCGGGTTGGCCGCCAGGATCAGGCTTTCTGCCTGGGCAGGGGAGAGCAGCGCCGGGGTACCGCCGCCGAAGTACAGCGTATCGGGGCGGCGGTCGTTTTTGGCAAGCTCCCGCAGCAGGGCGTCCACATAGGGCTGCGGTACGCCGCGGGCCCCCGGTGCCGAGTAAAAATCACAGTAACGGCACTTGGCCTTGCAGTAGGGAATGTGAAGATAGATACCAAAAGAATCCATGGTTGACAATTTTCCTTCTCTATAGGATACTGTTAACAGGTACTTCATAAATTTGTGATGGTTTTCACATCTTTTATGGCTATAATACCGTATTAAGAAAGGGGAATCAACCATGTACCAAAATTACAATGATATTTCTTATGCGGAAAGCCCGTTCGGCACGCTAAGTCAGTATATGACCAAAACCTTCGGCTGGATGTTTGCCGGCCTGCTGGTGACCTTTGCCGTCGGCATCGGTACCGTGACCAGCGGTCTGGTATATCTCCTGGCCGGAACCGGTCTGATCTTCCTTACCTCCATTGCAGAGCTTGTCATGGTGTTCGTGCTCTCTGCCCGCATCACCAAGCTCCAGCCCAGCGCCGCCACCGGCCTGTTCTTCGGGTATGCGGTGCTCAACGGCATCAACCTGTCCACCATCTTCCTGGTATATGATGTGGGCAGCCTGGTGCTGGCCTTCCTGGTGGGCGCCGTTTATTTCGGCGTCATGGCCGTCTATGGTGCCACCACCCGCCGCGACCTTACCGGCTGGGGTCCCAAGCTCTTTGCGGGCCTTATCGCCATGCTGGTCTGCTCGCTGGTGGGCAGCTTGTTCAGCCTGTTCGGCATGAGCTTCGGTGTGATGGACCTGGTGCTCTGCGCCATCGGTCTTTTGATCTTCATGGGCCTGACCGCCTATGACACCCAGATGCTCAAGCATCACTACGCTTACTTCGGCGGCGATGCCGCGATGCTGCACAAGGCGTCCATCATCGGTGCGCTGAATCTGTATCTGGACTTCATCAACATCTTCCTGTATATTCTGCGCATGGTCGGCCGCCGCAACGACTGATCTGCCTAAAGGGAGGGCCTCCGGGCCCTCTTTTTTGCGTCCTGCCAGCCTTGACAAATTCCGGCGGGCTGGCTATACTAATATTCGTATTGACAAAACACGCTGACGGAGAAAGTACGCGCGGATTCGTTGGATCAGAGAGGGCGGTCATCGGCTGCAAGCCGCCTGCAAGGCATCCGCGCCGAAGTTCGCTCCCGAGTGGTGCGCGGGAACCGCTGCCCCAAACGGCAGCCCAGTAGTGCGCAACGGCCCTGCACCGTTACCGGCAGACAAAGAGTGCCGCATCCTGTATGGCTGCGGAACACGGGTGGTACCGCGGAGTTTTTTACAAGGCTTCGTCCCTGAGCAAACCCAGGGACGAGGCCTTTTTTCTTTTGCCCCGCCCCGTACAGAGCAGAGGTGTACTATGGAAGAAAAAATCAAGGAATTGCGCGCCGCCATTGAACAGGCAGGTGCGGCCGTCACCAACGAGGCGGAACTGTCGGATTTCTGGCAGAAGTTTCTGAGCAAGAACGGTGCTGTGGCAGGGCTGACCAAGTCGCTGCGCGACGTGCCCAAAGAGGAACGCCCTGCCATGGGCAAGACCATCAATGAGTTCAAGAACTGGGCCGAGGGCCAGTATCAGGCCCTGTCCGCCCAGGTGGAAAAGGCAGCCCTGGCTGCCCGCAATGCTGCCGAGACGGTGGACATCACGCTGCCCTCCAAGACCCGCACCACCGGCAATCTGCATCCCATCACTCTCGTCAAGAACGAGATCGTGGATGTCTTCTCCGGCATGGGCTTTGAAATCTACGAAGGCCCCGAGATCGAGGACGATGACCACAACTTCACCCGCCTGAACGTGCCGAAGAACCATCCGGCCCGCGATATGCAGGATACCTTCTATGTGGCCGATGATATCGTGCTGCGCACCCAGACCAGCGGCGGCCAGATCCGCGTGATGGATATGGAAAAGCCCCCCATCAAGGTGCTGGTGCCGGGCCGCGTTTTCCGTTCCGACTCCGACGCCACCCACAGCCCCATGTTCCATCAGATGGAAGGTCTGGTGGTGGATAAGGGCATCACGCTGTGCGATCTGCAGGGCATGCTGGACAAATTCGTTCAGGCCCTCTTCGGCCCCGAAGTCAAGACCCGTCTGCGTCCGTCCTATTTCCCCTTCACCGAGCCCAGCGTCGAGGTGGACGTTTCCTGCTTTGAGTGCGGCGGCAAAGGCTGCTCTCTGTGCAAGCACACCGGCTGGATCGAAGTTCTGGGCGCCGGTGTGGTGCACCACAGCGTGCTGGAAAACTGCGGCATCGACCCCAAGGTATATTCCGGCTTTGCGTTCGGCATCGGCATCGAGCGTATCGCCATGCTGAAATACGGCATCAACAACATCGGCCTGATGTTTGAAAACGATCTGCGTTTCCTGAAGCAGTTCGAGGATTGAGAGGGGGAAGTCTGGAATGAAAGTACCGTTCAGCTGGCTGAAACAGTATGTTGAAATTGACGTCACCGCCCAGGAGCTGGAGAAAAAGCTCTTTGACTGTGGCTTTGAGGTTGAGGAACTGATCGACCTGTCCGCGGACATCGACAAGGTCGTTGTCGGCGTTGTTACCGAGTGCGTCCCGCAGGAAGGCACGCACCTGCACATCTGCAAGGTGGACTGCGGTGAGTACGGCCATGATATTCAGATCTCCACCGGTGCGGCCAATGTCTACCAGGGTATGCACACGCCTGCCGCTCTGGACGGCTCCACGCTGCCCGGCGGTATCAAGATCAAGGCCAAACCCCTGATGGGCATTGAGTCCAACGGTATGCTTTGCAGCGGCGAGGAACTGGGCCTGAACGAGGACCTGTACCCGGGTTCCGAGGTCTACGGCCTTCTCGACCTGCCCAAGGACACCGTCCCCGGTACGCCCATCCAGCAGGTGGTGGGGCTTGATGACTATATCTTCGATATCGCCGTCACCTCCAACCGCCCCGACTGCCAGAGCGTCCTCGGCATTGCCCGCGAGGTGGCCGCCACCCTGGGCAAACCGCTGAAGATGCCCGCCACGGATTACACCGAGTCCTCCACCACCGATCCGCGTCTGTCCATCACCGTGGAGGCGCCGGATCTCTGCCCGCGGTATATCGGCCACTATGTCCACAACATCACGCCGGGCCCCTCGCCCCGCTGGATGCGCCGTCAGCTGGCACTGTGCGGTCTGCGCAGCATCTCCAACGTGGTGGATATCACCAACTATGTCATGCTGGAGATCGGCCAGCCCATGCATGCCTTTGATATGGACACGCTGGAAAGCTGCCAGATCATCGTGCGCCGTGCCAAGGATGGGGAAGAGATCACCACCCTGGACGGAAAGGAGTTCAAGCTGACCCCCAACAACCTGGTCATCTGCGACGGCAGCAAGCCGGTGGCGCTGGCCGGTGTCATGGGCGGCCTGAACAGCGAAATCAAGGACAGCACCACCCAGCTGCTCTTTGAGTCCGCCAAGTTCGCCCGGGACAACATCCGCAAAACGGCCCGCGGCCTCGGCCAGAACACCGATGCCTCCAGCCATTACGAGAAGGGCATTTCCGAGTACACTACCGAGCTGGGCATGGCTCGCGCCCTGCACCTGATCCAGGAGCTGGGCTGCGGCGAAGTTACCGCCACCCATTT
Source organism: uncultured Subdoligranulum sp. (assembly GCA_900545545.1). Lineage (GTDB taxonomy): Bacteria > Bacillota > Clostridia > Oscillospirales > Ruminococcaceae > Gemmiger. The sequence goes on from UQZO01000001.1 coordinate 45,045, forward strand.
CGACTGCTCCGCCGGTGCACCCCGTGAAGGCAAGAAGTTCACCGCCACCATCAGCGGTATCAACGCCATCCTGGGCATCACGGTGCCCACCGATGTCGTGCTGGACATCCTGCGTCGCCTGCAGTTTGAAGTTACGCTGGAAGCGGACGGCGACACCATGCAGGTGGTGGCACCCCGCTGGCGTGAAGACATCGAAGTCGGCGAGCCGGATCTGGCCGAGGAAGTCATCCGTGAGTATGGTTACGACCATATCAAGCCCACCTTCCTGAAGGCGGCTCAGGTCACCACCGGCGGCCTGACTGCGGAACAGAAGGCCCGCGCCAAGGCCAAGCGCGCCATGTGCGCCCAGGGCTTCTATGAGGCGGAGACGCTGGCGTTCTACGCCGACGCCGATCTGGATATGCTCCACATTGCCCAGGATGCGCCCGAACGCAACGTCATCCGCATCCTGAACCCCATTTCCTCCAACCTGACGATCATGCGGCCGCTGCTGGCACCGTCTTTGCTCAACGTGGTGGTGGAAAACCTCAAGAAGGGCAACAACGACGGCCGCCTGTTCGAGCTGTCCAACATCTATATTCCGAAGCAGCAGCCCATCACCGAGCTGCCGGAAGAGCGCCTGCACCTGGGCTTTGCCGCCTGGGGCGATGGGGAAGACTTCTTCACCGTCAAGGGCGCTGTGGAAGCGCTGGGCACGGCCTTCGGCACCGAACTGACGGTGGAGCGCGCCACCGATGTGGCCTGGCTGCATCCCGGTATCGCTGCCTACATCCTCTGCAACGGCGAGCGCATCGGTGTCTTCGGCAAGCTGGCCAACGATGTGACTTCGGAGCTTAAGCTGCCCAAGGACAGCCGCAGCAACCAGAACATTTACCTGGGCGAGATCGACTGGCCCAAGTTCCACGGTCTGGTGCCCAAGGCCCTGCATTACACGCCCATCCCGGAACTGGCTCCCGTCCAGCGCGACCTGGCCCTGGTTGCCCCCGAGGAGACCGAATGCGGTACCCTGATGGCCGAGATGCAGCGCGCCTGCAAGCAGCTCAGCAAGGTGGAACTGTTCGATATCTACCGCGGCGAGAAGCTGGGCGCCGGCAAGAAGAGCATGGCGTTCAGCCTCTACTTCCAGCCGGGCGACAAGGCGTTCACGCCGGACGAAATCGACCGTTTCGTCAAGAAGATTCTCGGCAACCTGAAATTCAAACTCGGCATCGAGATCCGAGAGTGATCTTGCCGGAATAAAAAACGCTGTGCATCGTTGGGTGCACAGCGTTTTTTGCTGGGAAAACCCAAGACTTGCATTTTTTGAGTAAACGGCGTATAGTAAAAACAAATTTGACAAGGAGAAAATGCCATGGCCAAAATCCATCGCAGCGATGCACCGCAGTATACGCAAAATAAACCCCGGCCCGCTGCCCCCATGCCGGAAGAAGAACCGCATCTGCCGCAGGAAACAACAAAAAAGCCGTCCCCAGCCAAACCCCGGAAAAAACGCAGCAAGAGCGATTGGTTCTACAATATCGCCATGCTGGTGTGCCTGCTGGTTTTTCTGGTCAGCGGCGGAATCCTGGCCAAGCGCTATTTTGATGACCGCCAGGTGGAAAGTGAATTCTCGGATCTGCAAGCCCTTATTTCCACGGATACCGCGGCTACAGAGGAAACCGGAGAATCCAACAGTGCCAAGTTTGCGGCGCTGCGGGACCAGAACAGCGATTTCATCGGCTGGATCTCCATCGAGGATACCAACCTGAGTTTCCCGGTCATGTTCGCGCCGAGCAACAAGGATTTTTATCTGCGGCATGACTTCCAGAAGGAGTACAGCATCTACGGTGTGCCGTACCTGGACGAAAAAACCACGATGGGCGCCAACGACCAGAGCGAAAACCTGGTCATCTACGGCCACAACATGAAGACGGGGACGATCTTCGGCTGCCTGACCGGTTACAAGGAGGCCGACTATTACACCGAACACCCGGAGATTGAGTTTGATACCGTCTACGGTGACGGCACCTACGAAGTCTTTGCGGCCTTTGCCATCGATGTGGCGGCGGATACCAGCTTCCCGTACAACCAGTATATTGATATGGATGAGGCAACCTATAACGACTATGTGGACGAGGTGATCCGCCGCAGCGATGTGGACACCGGCATTCGCCCCAGTTACGGCGAACAGCTGCTGACCCTTTCCACCTGTGAGTATTCCAGCGAAAACGGTCGGTATGTGGTGGTGGCCCGCCGGGTAGAAGATTAAAAAAATGAATTTTCAGAGATAAATACCTCATATAATTTTGCAAAGAGACGGCAAGGCGGTGCTAAACGGGTTTTACCCTTGCCGATTTTTCCAAATTGTGGTATGCTGAATTGTGCGCAAGGACTCAAAAAGGTTCTTATGGTGTAAGAAACCGGAAAGGGAGAATGCGCGCGGCGGGCGGCCGTTGCCCTTGACGGCCGCCCGCTTTTTTTGCCTGAAACGGCTGGACATTTCAAGCTGAATCGAATATACTGGTAAGCAGTTCACTTATCTAAAGAAAACCGCAAGAAACATAAATTTGAATTATAGACCCAACAGGGAGGGACACGCCAATGTGTGGAATCGTAGGTTTTACCGGAACAGCCCAGGCTGCACCGATTTTGTTGGACGGTCTGACCAAGCTGGAATACCGCGGTTATGACTCAGCCGGTCTGGCGGTACAGAATGCCGCCGGAAAAATCGAGGTCGTCAAGGCAAAGGGCCGTCTGAAGGTCCTGCACGAGATGACCGACGGCGGCAACGCCGTGCAGGGCAGCTGCGGTATCGGCCATACGCGGTGGGCCACCCATGGGGAACCCTCGGTGGTCAATGCGCACCCCCATTATTCCCGCGACCAGAAAATCGCGGTGGTGCACAACGGCATCATCGAAAACTATCTGGAAATCAAGGAACGTCTTGTCAATCGCGGCTACGCCTTTGTGTCCCAGACCGATACCGAAGTGGTGGCGCAGCTGTTGGATTACTACTATACCGGCGAGTCGGCCGGGGATGCACTGGATGCCATCTCCCGCATGATGCTCCATGTGCGCGGCTCCTATGCGCTGGGCATTCTGTTTGCCGACCAGCCCGGAACCCTCTACGCGGTGCGCAAGGACAGCCCGCTCATCGTCGGTCAGTGCGAGAACGGCTCCATCATTGCCTCCGATGTTCCGGCGCTGCTGAAGTACACCCGCACGGTCTACTATATCGACAATCTGGAAATCGCGCGTCTCACGCCGGATTCCATCGAGTTCTTCAACATCGACAAGGAACCTGTCACCCACGCGACCACCACCATCGAATGGGATGCCGAAGCAGCCGAAAAGGGCGGTTACGAGCATTTCATGATGAAGGAAATCCATGAGCAGCCCGCCGCCGTGCGCGACACCATCTCGCCCCGCCTGAAGGACGGCAAGATCGATCTGTCGGAGCTGGCGCTGGATGAAGAAGCCATCCGTTCGGTGCGCCGCATCTACATCATCGGCTGCGGTTCTGCCTACCATGTGGGTATGGCGGCCCGGTATGTCTTTGAAAGCCTGGCCCGCCTGCCGGTGGAGGTGGACGTGGCCAGCGAGTTCCGGTATCGCAACCCGGTACTGGAAAAGGATTCCCTGGCGCTGGTCATCAGCCAGAGCGGCGAAACCGCCGATACGCTGGCGGCGCTGCGGCTGTGCAAGGACCGTGGTGTGCGCACCATCGGCATTGTGAATGTGGTGGGCTCCAGCATCGCCCGGGAAGCCGACGCTACCATGTACACCTGGGCCGGCCCCGAAATTTCGGTGGCCACCACCAAGGCGTACAGCACCCAGCTGGCGGCCTGCTATCTGCTGGCTACCGAGTTTGCCCGTGTGCGTGATACCCTGGCGGAAGGGCAGTACGAAACCCTGGTTGCCGAGATGGAAGCCCTGCCGGATAAGATCGAGAAGATCCTTGCCGACAAGGAACGCATCCAGTGGTTTGCCAGCAAGTATGCCAACGCCAAGGACGCCTTCTTCATCGGCCGCGGGCTGGACTATGCCGTGGCGCTGGAAGGAAGCCTGAAATTCAAGGAGATCAGCTACATCCACTCCGAAGCCTTTGCGGCAGGGGAGATGAAGCACGGCCCCATCTCGCTGGTGGAAAACGGCACCCTGGTGGTGGGCATCCTGACCCAGCCCGACCTGTTTGAAAAGAGCGTTTCCAACATGGTGGAGGTCAAGAGCCGCGGCGCCTTCCTGATGGGGCTGACGACCTACGGCAACTACAGTATCGAGGATACCGCCGGTTTCACGGTGTATGTGCCCAAAACCGACCCGCATTTTGCCACCAGCCTGGCGGTGATTCCGCTGCAGCTGCTGGCCTATTACGTCAGCTGCGCCAAGGGCCTGGACGTCGATAAGCCGCGCAATTTGGCCAAGAGCGTGACGGTTGAGTAAAATTCATTGACCAATTAACCAAAAATTTCTATCGATTTTTGGACATTATGCGCCCCGTTTGCCTCGTTTCCCACAAGACAAACGGGGCGGCTTTGTGTTATAATACCTCTATATACAGCAATTTCCGATCCGTCGTGCCGGATCGATGGATATAAAAGGATCATATACACATGCAACAGGATTCCAAACAAATCATCAAGGGTCTGCCGCGGCGCATCCTGCTGATGCTGCTCGACTGCGGACTGATCATTTTTTGCTATTGGCTGGCCGTTATGCTGCGTTTTGACAGCGGCGAGGCCTACCAGCGTGCCGAGATTCTTCGCGCCATGGCGCCCATGCTCTACTATGTGCTGCCAATCTATATGATCGTTTTCTGGTTCGGCGGCTTGTACGAAATCATGTGGGAGTATGCCGGCATGCGGGACCTGGCCCGTCTGACCTGTCTTTCCGGGTTGGCTACGGGCCTGATCATGCTCTTCGACCTCTTCTACCGAAGCCGTCCCATCAGTGGTTCGGTGCTGATCCTCGGCGCGGTATTCAATACGGCGGCCATTGCGGGAGTACGCTTTTTGTGGCGTCTTGTCAAAACCCTGCGGGACACCCGTGCCCATAAGCCGGAAAATCAGACCCCGCTGCTCATTGTGGGCGCGGGCAATGCGGGCGCCTGGGCGGTCAACCTCTGCAAGAACAAAAACCAGAGTTTCGGCAATCCCATCTGCATTGTGGACGACGACCTGACCAAAAAAGGTCTGCGGGTGCAGGGTGTGCCGGTGCGCGGTACGATTTCTGACATTCCCGAGCTGGTCCGCAAATACCATATCATGGAAATCGTCATCGCCATCACCACCCTCAAAGGCGATCGACTGAGCGAGATCATCAACCTCTGCAATTCCACCCACTGCCGCGTGCGGATGCTGTCCGACCCGCAGGCCGTGGACGAGAACGGCAACCCGGTGGCAGCCGGTTTCCGCGAACTGAACACCGCGGACTTCCTCTCCCGTGATGAGATTCAGCTCAACAATTCCCAGATTTCTGAGTATCTGCACGATAAGGTCGTGCTGGTCACGGGCGGCGGCGGTTCCATCGGCAGTGAACTCTGCCGCCAGATCATGCGGTACCAGCCCCGGCGCCTGCTGATCTTTGATATCTACGAAAACTGCGCCTACGAGCTGGAAACCGAGCTGCGCAACAAGTACGGTGCCGACGCGCCGGTCATTACCCTGATCGGTTCCATCCGGGACAAGGAACGCCTGAATGAGGTGTTTGATACCTACCATCCGTCGGTGGTGTTCCATGCGGCGGCGCACAAGCATGTGCCGCTGATGGAGATCAGCCCGGCCGAAGCCGTCAAGAACAACGTTTTCGGCACCAAGAACTTGTTGACGGCGGCAGCCGAGCATGGCGTGGAGCGTTTTGTCCAGCTTTCCACCGACAAGGCCGTCAATCCCACCAACGTCATGGGCTGCACCAAGCGCCTGTGTGAGATGCTGATCCAGTCCTTTGACGGCGGCACCGACATGAAATGTATGGCGGTGCGCTTCGGCAACGTGCTGGGCAGCCACGGCAGCGTGATTCCGCTGTTTGAGGAACAGATCAAGAGCGGCGGCCCGGTGACCATCACCCACCCGGACATCGTGCGCTACTTCATGACCATCACCGAGGCGGCGCAGCTGGTTCTGCAGGCGGGCGGCCTTGCCCGGGGCGGCAGCATTTATGTGCTGGATATGGGCAAGCCGGTCAAGATCATGGACCTGGCCAACCGGCTGATTCGTTTTTACGGCTACGAGCCGGGGGTCAATATGCAGATCAAGATCACCGGTCTGCGCCCCGGTGAGAAGCTCTACGAGGAACTGCTCATGGACACCGAGCAGGACAAGATGCGCAAGACCGCCCATAACAAGATCTTTATCGCGCCGCCCATGCAGATCGACCTGGCCGATTTCTACAACGGCCTGCAGGCTTTGCAGGTGGCCGCCCACCACAACGATGACGCCGTGGTGGAATGTCTGCAGCATATGGTGCCCAGCTACCACCCCAACCGCCGCGTCCGGGCCGACCATACGGTGGTGGCCGTCAACGGCAATACGGGGCTTTTCTCTAAAGAAGAGCTGGAAAAGAAGCTGAACGAACGGCAAAGCGATACCGAAACGAAGGGAGAATAACGCCGTGTACCAACACTATATCAAACGCCTGCTGGACTTTGTCCTTTCCCTGGCGGCGGTCATTGTGCTGGCAATTCCTATGGGGATCATTGCCATCTGGATCAAGTGCGATTCCCCGGGGCCGGTGTTCTTCAAGCAGCGCCGTGTAGGGAAGGGGAAGACCCATTTCAACATTCTGAAATTCCGCACCATGCGGGGCGATACCCCCCACGATGTGCCCACCCATCTGCTTAAAAATGCCGACAGCTATATTACCAAAAGCGGTGCATTCCTGCGCAAGACCAGCCTGGATGAACTGCCGCAGATCTATAACATCCTCGTCGGGCAGATGAGCATCATCGGTCCGCGCCCGGCTTTGTACAACCAGTATGATCTGATCGAGGCGCGGGACAAAGTCCACGCCAACGATATCCGCCCCGGCCTTACGGGCCTGGCGCAGGTCAACGGACGGGACGAACTGCCCATTGATGTCAAAGCCCGCTACGACGGGGAGTATGCAGCCCATCTGACCTTCGGCATGGATCTGAAAATCTTCTTCCACAGCTTCACGTACGTGTTCCAGCGGCGCGGTGTTGTGGAAGGCGGAACCGGCGCCATGAAGGATTCCCACGATACCCCGCCGTCAAAATGACGGACGTTTTACCCCGCTGAAGCAGTGCCCGGCGGGGTGTTTTTATGGGCAAAACAATGTTGTACAAGAAAATATTGCTTTTTTCGTTAAAATATGTTGCAAAAGTCAACTCGATTGTGTAAAATATACATCAGGAGCTTTCTGTTTTCGGGCAGTTTACCAAAAGGCAATGTGCCAAAACACCCAAATGAACCAAAGGGGAGTCACAGATATGGCGAACAGGGTATTCCAGAACGTGGTGTACCAGATGAAAGAAGCCGTCGATCGTGTGGTCGGCGTTGTGGATGAAACCGGTACGGTCATCTCCTGCTCCGAGCTAGGGCAGATCGGCGAAGTGCGCGACGGTGTGGTTGCCGTGCGCCAAACGGCTGGGGATGCTTTTGTACGGGATGGGTACTCCTACCACCAGTTTTCCAATGCCAAGCATAACGATTATGCGGCTTTTGTGGAAGGTACCGATCCCACCGCTGCACAGTTTGCGGCCATGCTGTCCATCAGCCTGCAGTGCATCAAGCAGTATCACGATGAAAAGTTTGACAAAACCAACTTCATCAAGAATGTGGTACTGGATAACATTCTGCCGGGCGATATCTATGCCAAGGCGCGGGAACTGCATTTCATCTCGGATGTGCAGCGTGTGGTGCTGCTGATCCGCGTGACCTCCGGCAACGATATCTCGGCGTACGATGTCGTCAGCGGTCTGTTCCCGGATAAGCAGAAGGACTTTGTTTTCAATATCAGCGAGAGCGATACCGTCCTGGTCAAGGAAATCAAGCCGGACAACAACACCCGCGATATGGAAAAGCTGGCCACCTCCATTGTGGATACGCTGCAGGGCGACCATTACATCAAGGCCGTGGTCGGCATCGGCACCCCCATCAACAACATCAAGGATCTGGCTTCCAGCTTCAAAGAGGCACAGATCGCGATGGAAGTGGGCAAGGTGTTTGATACCGAGCGCCAGGTCATCAGCTACGATCACCTGGGCATCGCCCGCCTGATCTATCAGCTGCCCACCACCTTGTGCGAGGCCTTCCTGCGTGAGGTGTTCAAGCAGGAAAGCATCGATTCCCTTGATGCCGAGACCCTGTTTACCATCCAGCGTTTCTTCGAAAACAACCTCAACGTTTCCGAAACCAGCCGCGGACTGTTTGTCCACCGCAATACGCTGGTCTATCGCCTGGAGAAAATCCGCAAACTGACCGGTCTGGATCTGCGCAACTTTGACGATGCCATCGTCTTTAAAGTGGCGCTGATGGTCAAGAAATACCTGTCCGCCAATCCCGCCAAATACTAAGCAAAATACCGCTCCCCGCCGCAAGGCGGGGACTTTTTTGTATGAGAAGGGGAAAATCAGCCCACATTTTCAAACAGAAGGAGCTATGGCGGTACTTGAAAAGGACGTTCGGTTGTGCTATAATACTTAACTGGTAATTATCGGCTTGAAGTGAAAAGCCTGAATGAATACAAATGAGGGGGACCCAGATTTATGTCCGGACATAGCAAATGGAACAACATCAAGCGTAAGAAGGAAAAGACTGACGGCGCCCGCGCCAAGGTTTTCACCAAAATCGGTCGTGAGATCGCGGTTGCTGTTAAGGAGGGCGGCGCCAACCCCGCTTCCAACTCCAAGCTGGCTGCGCTGATCACCAAGGCCAAGGCCAACAGCGTGCCCAACGATAACATCCAGCGTATCATCAAGCGCGCCGAGGGCGGCGACAAGGCTGAGTACGAAGCCATGACCTACGAAGGCTACGGCCCCGGCGGCGTGGCGGTCATGGTCGAAACCCTGACCGACAACCGCAACCGTACCGCAGCCAATATGCGTCATTACTTCGATAAGTTCGGCGGCAACCTGGGCCAGATGGGCTGTGTCAGCTTCATGTTCACCCAGAAGGGCGTCATCGTCGTGGACCTGGAGGACAAGGACCCCGATGAACTGATGATGGATGCGCTGGATGCCGGTGCCGAGGACTTCGACGCCGGTGAGGAAGCCGCTCAGGTGACCACCACGCCGGAAAACTTCACCGCCGTCTGCGACGCACTGCAGGGCAAGGGCTACACCTTCATCTCTGCCGATGTGGCGCAGGTGCCCGCCACCACCACCACGCTGACCGACCCCGATCAGCTGGTGCAGATGGGCAAGCTGCTGGATGCGCTGGATGACGATGATGATGTGCAGAATGCCTGGCATTCGCTGGAAAACGAGGAAGACCTCGACCGCTAAGACGAGACAAAAGAGAGTCAAGGGCAGTACCTTGCTCTCTTTTCTTGTATATGACGAAAGGAACTTCTATGGCTGAACTCCTTTGCCCCCACTGCTTGCAGCCACTGCCGGGCGGCTATGGCGGGGATTGCCCGCATTGCGGCCGCTCACTGGATAACCAGAACCCGGAAGGCGCGCTGCCGCTGGGCACCCAGCTGGCGGGCCGCTACACGGTGGGCAGTTACCTCAGCGCCGACGGCGATGGGTTGTCCTATCGCGGTGTGCTCAATGAAGAAAAAAAGTTTGTACTCATCAAAGAATATTTCCCCGTAACGCTGTGCAACGGCCGCAGCGCCGACGGCGCCCTGATGCCCAAAGAGGGCAAGGAAGTGCTGTTCAAAACCAGCCGGATGGATTTCAAGGACCTGTATGATGACCTGCGCAACCTGACCCCTGCCACAGGCCTGAACACCATCCTCGATGTGATGGAGGAGAACAACACCGTCTACGCCATCGAGGAAAGCGAAAAGGGCATGACGCTGACCCATTACCTCAGTCTGCGCAGCCGCACACTGACCCCGGCCGAAGCCCGCACGCTGCTGCAGCCGGTGATGGAGGGCGTGACCCAGCTCCACAAGGCGGGGCTCATCCATCGCGGCATCTGCCCGGATAACATCCTGCTGCCCATCGACGGCACAGCGCGGCTGACCGGGTATGGCACACTGGCACTGCGTACCGGCGGCAGCGAACTGAAAAGCCAGCTTTATCCCGGTTATGCGGCACCGGAACAGTATTCGGCGGCGGAATTCAGCGGCCGCTATACCGATGTTTATGCGCTGGCGGCGGTCTGCTACAGGATGGTGACCGGCCAGATTCCCGTTGCTGCGCCTCAGCGCAAAGTGCGGGACAGCCTGGAATCCGCCCACAGCCTGGAAGCAGGCGTGCCGACATGGTTCTCGCAGGTGCTTTCCTGTGCGCTGCGGCTGGACCCGGCACGGCGCATGCAGACGGTGCCCGAGCTGATGAGCGCCTTGACCGATCCCAATGTGGCCAATGCCATGTTTGAACGCGGCGACAATCAGATCAGCACCCGCAAAATTATGGGAGTCTCTCTGGCGGTGATCGTGGTGCTGGCGGTGCTGCTGGTATGGAGCCTGCTGGATGCAGGGGAGAACAGCCATACGCCTGCCCCCACGCCGCCGCCTGCCGTCAGTGAATCCGGTGAGAGCAGCACTGCGGACCAAGAGGTGGAAACGATCCCCGACCTGGTGGGCAAGCGCTATGCCAGCGAGATCAAGGATAACGATCTCTACACGGGGTACCGCATTGTCATGACTGAGGAAAACAGTTCCGAGGTGGCGGCGGGTATCGTTATCAGCCAGGAGCCGGTGGCCGGAACCATCAAGACGGAGGAAGGCGAGATTATCCAGATCGTCGTCAGCAAAGGCCCCAACCTGGTGGAAATGCCGGATATCATCGGCTTTACCCAGTCCAATGCCAGCAAGCAACTGGACGAGCGCGGCATCCAGTACAAGATGCAGATCGTGGAAAATGACGGCACCATGGCGGAAGGCTGCGTAGCCAAGACCGACGTGCTGGCCGGCACCAAGTTTGATGCAGGCAAGACCATCGTCAGCGTCTTTATCGCGGGCGAGCGGGATGATACCCTGGTGGCCACCACCGGTGGTTCGGAGGACCAGAGCGACGCAAGCTCTGCCTCCTCGGACGCACAGTCGGCCCAATCCTAACAAGAAAACCACCTGTTCCGGGAACAGGTGGTTTTTGTGTTGTATGCTTATGCTTCGCTGCCGGAATCCGTTTCGGACGGTTCCAGCGTTTCTTCCATCAGCAGTTTTTTCAACGGCAGCAGCGCCGCCGGTTCTACGCTGAATGTCCGCACGCCCAGATGGAGATAGACCGGGATGCGGGAGATACTCTCGATGGTGATGCCGCACAGGTACACTTCCACGCCGTGGGCTTTTGCCTGCTGCAGCACCTCTTTGACCAGGCGCTGCACCGCCGGATTGTCCACCCGGCTGACGGCGGCGTCGGAATCCTGCACCAGGGCCAGGGTGTAGCGGGTCAGGTCCTCAATATCGATGGCCAGCATCTGGGCGCCGTGCTCGATCAGCTCCCCGGCCAGAAGGGCTGCCGAAGGCATATCCACGATGCAGCCAAATGGCGGCGGGGTGATCTCGTGGCCCTCCCGGCGCAGTTCTTCGCGGCAGGTATCCACTTCCCGCAGGCAGGTGTCCCAGTCCTCTACACCGGCAATCATGGGGAACAGTACCCGCAAATCGCCGTAGGGGGCCGCCCGCAGCAATGCCTTGATCTGGGGCCAGAACAGGCGGTGCCCGTGCAGGCGCTTGCGCATCTCAGCCGTCCAGGGGGAATCATCATCGGCGTTGGTATCGCAGGTGCGCACGGCGATCATAGCACCGTCAGAACATTGCAGTTTTTCTTGCAGCCGCTCAAACTGGGCATCCTCGGGAATATCATCCAGAATGATGGATTCGGTGCGCAGCAGGCCGATACCGGCCGCGCCCTGGGGCAGCGGTTCTTCGGGGTCGCTGCTGGCGTTGGTGGCAGCCAGCAGCCGGAAAGCGGTGCCATCCTTGGTCAGGCAGGGGAGAGCCGCCACCGGGTCAGGGGTGCGGCCATGCAGCCGGCTTTGGGCAATTTTGCAGTCGGCCTGGGCCACATGGGCACCGTCCGGCTCGATGACCAGCGTGGCGGTGCCATTGTCCGAAGCATCCAGGATGGCCCGGTGCCCGGCGGCCAGCGCAGCCACACCGTCGCCAAGCTGGACCACGGCAGGAATGCCCATGCTGCGTGCCATAATGGCCGCATGGCTGACGGTGCTGTCCTGGTTGCTGGCAAGGCCCAGAATCATGCGGCGGTCCAGACTGAACAGGTCACTGGGGAAGAAGCGGTCGGCCACCAGGATGCTTGGCCGTTTCAGGTGCAAACGGCGGCGGGGCCGCCCATCCAGAATATCCACCACACGGCGGCAGACGTCGCAGACGTCCACGCTGCGTTCCCGGATGTATTCATCATCCACATTGCGCAGGCGTCCGGCAAAAATCTGCTCGGCGCGCTCCACGGCGGCCGCCCCGCCTGCCCCGGCGGCTATGTAATCACCAATCTCGTTGGTGAAGGATTCGTCCTCCAGCAGGGCGATCTGGAACAATAGAATATCGGCATCGGAGCCTTTGGCGCGCTGGCTCAGGCGGCGCAGTTCATCTTTGGCCAAAACAACGGCCACGTCGTACAGGGCACGTTCCCGGAACGGGTCGCATACGATGCGATGCAACCCGGTGGTGCCGTGGTCGATCTGCTCTACTGGACCGATTACAATTCCTTTGGATGCAGGAACACCGGCAAACGTATACATGACATGCCTCCTTTGGCAATTACAGCGGTGTTTCCGCCAGGGTACGGCTGACCAGCGCGGTCACAAATTCTTCCGGCACGGCAGTGGCCAGGGCACGCTCGGCAACCAGCCGGTTGTCCTTGCCGTCCAGCAACGCGGGGAAGCGGTCAGCCGGGTCTTTGTCAAAGCTGGCCATAAACGCGGCGGCCAGCTGCTTGGGGGTGTAGGGAACATCCTCCGGCACATGCAGGCGTTCGGCAGCCAGTTCCAGCGGCGCCAGGGCGCCCCGTGTGGGGGCACTGGGGTTGGGCGTGAACGGAAGCGGATACCCGGTGCGCTGCCGGGCAGATTTTTCCACGCGGTCAATTTCCGGCGCTACGGCGCTGATCTCATTCAAAAGCAGCTGATATCGCGAGGCAAAGTCTGCCAGAAAGCCCTCCTCATCCGGCTGGATGGCATAGGCGGTGCCGCCGAACCGGCCGAACAGACGCAGGGTATCAAAATACCCCAGGGTAATGTTGCGCGCTGCACGGGTGGGGTCAAAATCCAGGGTGGGGCCCAGGTTCCAGTGGCTGCGCACGATCTGCGTCGGCAGCCCGGTGGTGTTGGGTTTGACGAATCCGATGCCGTCAACATCTACCCCCAGCAGCTCGGTGGCGCCCATGGCAGCTGCCAGCTGCAGCGGCATGTTGTCGCGCCAGCCGCCGTCAATGTACTTGACGCCGTCGATCTCCCGCGGGCGCAGGGCGGGGAAACAGGCGCTGGAAGCCAGCATGTAATCTTTCAGATGCCCCTGGGGAATGGCCTCAATCGGGCACTGGATGCTGCGCAAAGTGGACATTTCGGTCATGACCAACCCAAAGTGAATAGGGGACCGGCGCACGGCCTCCTCGTCGATCAGGGCGTCGATGCGTTCGGCCAGGGGTTCCACATTCAGGCCGCCGCTGCGGATGACATCCAGAAAAAAGCTGTTCAGTTCCTCGGGATTGCGGGTGGCCGGTACATCCAGCACATCGTGAATTTCCAGGGAACGCCACAGTTCTTCGGCTTCTTTGGCCTTGCCGATGGCGAACATACAGCCGTTCAGGGTCCCCACGCTGGCCCCTGTGATGATGGAAGGATGCCAGTCCAGCTCCTGCAGGGCGCGCCAGACACCGATCTGATAGCTGCCTTTGGCGCCGCCGCCGGCCAGTACCAGAGCACGTACAGGTTGGGCTGTCTGCATGGTGCAATCCCTCCTTGCGGGATGAAATGGATATTTATAAACATTATACCATCCTCTGTACAGGAATGCTACCAGGAATTGCGTAAGATTTTTGGGATTTTGTCTGCTTTGCCTGGCAGGACTTGCAAGAAGGGAAAGGAGCGTGTATCATAAAGAAAACAATGTTTACCCGGTACCGGCGGTGCGCGCAAGGCAGTTTCCGTTGTACCGAATCGAGGAAGGAGCTTATAGTATGGCGAAGAAACCGATTCTGGTGGTTATGGCGGCCGGTATGGGCAGCCGTTACGGCGGCCTGAAACAGATCGACCCGGTGGGACCCTCCGGCGAAGCCATTATTGACTACAGCCTGTACGATGCCCGCCGCGCCGGTTTTGAGACGGTGGTCTTTATCATCAAGCATGAGATCGAGGAAGCCTTCAAGGAGGCTGTGGGTGTCCGCGCAGAGCGTGCCGGTTTTGAGGTGCGCTATGCCTACCAGCAGCTGGACAAACTGCCCGAAGGATTCACCGTGCCGGAAGGACGCGTCAAACCCTGGGGCACGGCCCATGCCATCCTCGTGGCCGAGGAAGCCATCGGTGACGCGCCGTTTGCGGTCATCAACGCCGACGACTACTACGGCCCCCAGGGATTCAAACTCATCTACGACTACCTCAGCACCCATGAGGACGGCGATCGCTACGCCTGGTCGATGGTAGGTTTCCTGCTGGGCAACACCGTCAGCGCCAACGGTAGCGTCAGCCGCGGTGTCTGCGTGATCGACGAGAAGGGCGACCTGGTCAGCGTCACCGAGCGTACCTGCATTGAACCCTACGAGGGCGGCATTCACTTTACCGAGGATGGCGGTGCTACCTGGACCGATCTGCCCGCCGACACGGTGGTTTCCATGAACCTGTGGGGCTTCACCCCGGGCTATATTGCCGAGGCCAAGGCCGGATTTGCGGCCTTCCTGCGGGAGAGCCTGCCGGTCAACCCGCTCAAGTGCGAATACTATCTGCCTTCGGTGGTTACGGCCTCGCTGCAGCGCGGGGAAGCAGGCGTTCACGTGCTGACCAGCGCCGACAAATGGTACGGCATCACCTACCGTGAGGATAAGCCGGAACTGGTGGCGGCGCTGCAGAAGATGAGCGCCGACGGACTCTACCCGTCGGATAAGCTGTTCTGATGATGCAGTATACCGTGGGCCAGATGGCCAAGCGCCTGGGGGTAGCCCCCTCGACACTGCGCTACTATGACAAGGAAGGGCTGCTGCCCTATGTGGAGCGCTCCGAAGGCGGCATCCGCATGTTCAAGGAGAGCGACTACGAGTGGCTGAGCATCATCGAGTGTCTCAAGCAGTCGGGCCTTTCCATCAAGGAAATCCGGCGGTATATCGATCTGTGCCGGCAGGGGGACGCTACCATCTCCCAGCGGTTGCAGTTGTTTGTGAACCGCCGCCGCGCCGTACAGCAGCAGATGGCCCAGCTCCAGAAAACGCTGGATCTGCTGGATTACAAGCTCTGGTTCTATGAAACCTCCGAGGCGGCCGGTACCACATCCATCCATGACGGACAGACGGTGGAGGATATCCCCGAAGAATATCGCGAAGCCTTTACCCATGCAAGGGGACAGGGCGGCAACTGAAAACCAAAACAAAAAGTCCCTCGCCGTATGGCGGGGGACTTGTCTGTTTATAAGCCAAAAAGCAGGCACCGCGGCGGGGGCCCTGCCATAGTATGGGTTACTCCAGGTTGCCGGTCAGCAGCATGGTAGCGGTCAATGCCGCCAGGGGGGCGGTCTCACACCGCAGGATGCGCGGCCCCAGGCCCACGGTAGCGGCACCGGCACTGGCGGCCGCGGCGGCTTCCTCGGTGGAAAAACCGCCCTCGCTGCCGGTAATCAGCGCCAGGGTCTGCACGCTGCCGGGGGCCAGCAGTTCCCGCAGCGGGGCGCCGCCGCCCTCGTAAAAGAAGAGGGCCTTGTCGTACTGATTCAGCGCTTCGCAGACGGCGGCGAAGTTCTCCAGCGGCATCGCCACATGGGGGATCTGTGCCCGCCCGGCCTGCTTGGCGGCTTCGACGGCAATGCGGTTGTACCGCTCGTTTTTGGCCTCCTCCTTTTTGGGGGTGGCCACACAGTAGCGGCTGAAAAAGGGCACGATTTCGGTAACGCCCAGTTCCACGCTGTGGCGGATGATCTCGTCCAGCTTGCCCTGCTTGGGATAACCCACAAACAGCGTCACCGCCACATTGGGTTCCGCCTTGCTGGGGGCGCCTTCGCTGACGGAAAATTCCACCCGCCCCGGGGTGATGGCGGTGACCGTGCCGGTGTATTCCAGCCCGTCGGGCCCGCACAGAACCACTTCCTCACCCAGGCGGGCGCGCATGACGTTGGCCAGGTGGTGGGCGTCACTGCCGGTCAGGGCGGCTTGCCCATTGGCAAGTTCTCTGGTAAAATAGCGGTGCGGCATGGTTATGCCTCTTTCTTTTCGCAGATAATGCAGACCCAACCGCGCTTTTCTTTCACTTCCACCGGTTTCAGCCCGGCGGCCTCCAGGCCGTCCAGCACTTCCTGCTTGCGCTCATCAATGATGCCGCTGGCGATGAACCGGGCACCCGGAGCCATCAGGGCAGGCACGTGGGGCGCCAGCGAAAGGATGGCCGCGGCCACGATGTTGGCGGTGATGATGTTGTACTGGCCGCTGGCCTTGTCCGAAAGATCGCCCACCAGCACGGTGAAGCGGTCCGCCACACCGTTGCGTTCGGCGTTCTCGCCGGCAGTGCGCACACACATGGGGTCAATGTCCACGCCCTCGGCTTCCTTGGCACCCAGTTTCAGTGCGGCAATGGCCAGAATGCCGGACCCGGTGCCGATGTCCAGCACCCGCTCGCCGCCCTGTACGATGGCGTCCAGCGTTTCCAGGCAAAGGCTCGTGGTCTCATGGGTGCCGGTGCCAAAGGCCATGCCGGGGTCCATGGTGATCACGGTACGGTCGGTATCGTACTGCTCCCAGCCGGGCACGATGGCCAGCCGGTTGCCGATATCCATGGCATGGTAGTATTTCTTCCAGGCGTTCTGCCAGTCTTCCTGCTCCACGCCGGTGGTGTTCAGCTGGTAATCGATGCCGCTGTTCTTCAGCCGATCCTCAAACAGGGGCAGAATCTCAGCGGGGTTCTCGTCGGGCGCCAGGTACATGTGCACGATCACTACGTCCCGGGGCTTGTCCAGCAGTTCCTGCTCGATCAGGTCCACGTGGGCAATCTCCCACGCCTGCTGTTCCAGGTCGCTGTAGTCCTCAATATAAATGCCGCCGTTGGCCACCATGGTGGCAATGGCTTCGGCGGTGTCCGCGTCGCGCTTGGCGACGGTAATGCTGATATCGGTCCATTCCATACACGAAACCCTCCGTTTCAAAGTACCTGTATTATACAGGAAATCCAGTTTCAATTCAATGTAGAAAGGAGAAATCTCCATGCAAATCCGTTTGCTGGACTGCGCTGCGGCGCAGCAAATCTACGAGACCCGGATGGTGCAGGATTTTCCTGCCGCCGAGCTCAAACCCTTTACCTCCATACGGGAGATGATGCAGGCAGGCATCTATGAACCGCTGGTCCTCGAGGACGAAGACGGCAATCTCCAGGCTTATGCCTGGCAGGTGCTGCTGCCGGGGCGGCGCAGTGCGCTGCTGGACTATTTCGCCGTGCGCAGCGATCTGCGGGGCGGCGGGATCGGTACCCAGGCACTGCATACCCTGGCCCGGTACTATGCCGACCGTCTGGATGATCTGATCCTTGAGTGCGAACATCCCGACGAAGCGCCCGATCACGCCATCGCCGAGCGCCGCATTGCCTTTTATCTGCGGGCCGGGGCCTGCTCTACCAAATTGGAGAGCCGGGTCTTCGGGGTGCGCTACCGCATTTTGGCCCTGCCTTGCGGCGGCCATGCCGGGGACGAAGTGGTCGGGCAGGAACTCAAGGACCTCTACCGCATGATGGTTCCCGAGCCGTACTACCGCGGCAATGTGATATTTTTCAATGCCTGAGGGCATACTACCCCCCAAGGGGGCGTAGTAACAATGAAATTAAACCCAAAAGACTATGCCGACATGGTATCCCGCGCGTCGCCGCCTTCGCCCGCCGTGCAGGATTGCCTGTGGGCATTTTTTGTTGGCGGCGGCATCTGCCTGCTGGGCGAAGGGCTGCGCCAGCTGTTTCTGATCTGGTATGATGCCACGCTGGCCGGTACGCTGACGAGCATTGCGCTGATCTTCCTCTCGGCGGTGTGTACGGTGGCGGGCTGGTACCAGAAACTGGCCACCAAAGCGGGGGCCGGTACGCTGGTACCCATCACGGGTTTCGCCAATTCCGTGGTCAGCCCGGCCATTGAGTTCAAATCCGAAGGTTGGGTCACCGGTGTGGGCGCCAGAATTTTCGGCATAGCCGGGCCGGTCATCGCCTACGGCACGGCAGCGTCCGCCGTCTGGGGCGTACTCTACTGGCTGCTGGGAAAGGTAGGGTGAACCATGGCCATCCGCAGGAAAGATACGGTACTTTTCGAGAACCCGCCGGTGATTGCGGCGTGGGCTGCGGCAGGCGGCAAAAAGGAAAGTGAAGGGCCGCTGGCGCCGGGGTTTGACTACCTTACTCAGGACGCCGCTTTTCAGGAGGAAGCCTGTGCCAACTGGGAGCAGGCGGAAAGTTTTTTGCAGCAGAAGGCGGTGGAACTCTGCCTGCGCAAGGCGGGCATCAGCCGTAAGGAGGTGGACCTGGCGCTGGCGGGGGACCTGCAGGCCCAGTGCACCGCCAGCAACTACACTATGCGCGCGCTGGAAATTCCCTTTGCCGGGGTGTACGGTGCCTGTTCCACCATGGCGGAAACCCTTTGCCTGGCGACAGCACTGGCAGCGGGCGGCATTGTGCATCAGGTGCTGGCCATGACCAGCAGCCATTTCTGTGCGGCGGAACGGCAGTTCCGCACACCGTTGGATTACGGCGCCAAGCGCACACCCACCGCCCAGTGGACCGCCACAGCGGCGGGAACCTGCCTGCTGCGCAGCCCGGGGCAACAGGGTATTCCGGTGTTGTCGGTGACGTTTGGCCGGGTGCAGGATTACGAAGTGCGCGATATCAACAATATGGGCGCGGCCATGATGCCGGCGGCGGCCTCCACGCTGCTGCGCTACTTTGCGGCTACCGGCACGGAACCGGCGGATTTTGACGCGATTTTTACCGGCGATCTGGGCGAAGTGGGCAGCACCCTGTTGCACGAACAGATGGAGAAAGAGGGGGTGCCGCTGCCCAACCATCAGGACTGCGGCTGCCTTCTGTACGATGTACCCAGCCAGAAAGTCCAGGCGGGCGGCAGCGGACCGGGGTGCAGCGCCGCGGTGCTCTGCACCCACATTTTGCCCCGGCTGCAGGCGGGAACCTACCGGCGGGTGCTGTTTCTGGCCACCGGTGCGCTGATGAGCCAGACGACTTTTTTGCAGGGGGAGAGCATCCCCGGCATTGCACACTGTGTGGAGTTGGGAGGGAAAGGCACGGTATGAACTATCTGTGGGCATTTGTGATCGGCGGCGCCATCTGCGTGGTGGGCCAGCTTTTGATCGACTATACCAGCCTGAGCCCGGCTCGCATCCTGACCGGGTATGTGGTCAGCGGCGTCATTCTCAGTGCGGTGGGGGTATACCAGCCGCTGGTCGATCTGGCCGGGGCCGGGGCCAGTGTGCCGCTGCTGGGGTTCGGGCATCTGCTGGCCCAGGGGGTCAAGCAGGCGGTGGACCAATGCGGCCTGCCCGGCATATTTACCGGCGGGCTCACGGCGGCTGCCGGCGGCATTGCGGCCAGCCTGCTGTTTGCCTTGCTGGCGGCGCTGGTGGGCAATAGCAAAGATCAGAACTGACAAAATGAAAATGCCCGTCGGGTTTCCCCGGCGGGCATTGTTCATGCGATCAATTACTGAGCAGCAGCCTTGTTGGCGCGCTTAGCCATGCGGCTGACCTTGCGGGCAGCGGTGTTTTTATGGATGACACCCTTGCTCTTAGCAGAGTCAATGGCAGAGACGGCGGCTTTCATGACGGCGTCTTTGTCAGCAGCATTGCTGTCGATGGCAGCGTCTGCCTTTTTGATCACTGTTTTCAGGTTGGACTTGATGGCCTTGTTGTGCATAGCCTCTTTCTTGGCCTGGACAACGCGGTCCTTCTGAGATTTGATGTTAGGCATTCGTTCCACCTCCTTGGTTCCCCATAACAGTACAAGTTATCCTACCACATTTTTTCAGCTCTTGCAAGTGCTTTTTCAAAAAAATATTCATGAAAGGCACAAAAAACGCATAGAGTGAGGGAGAATGGGGGTGAAAACTATGTCCTTGCTGCGCCGCTGCCTGACGGCACTGCTGTGTGCGGTGTTTTTGGCAGGCGGAATGGTTTCGCTTGCGGTGGCGGCGGCACGCCTGCCGGGGCGTGACTGGCTGGTGCGCGGTGCGCTGCTCTGCCAGGACCCTGCTGCAGCCGTGGCGGTATCCTGGCCGGTGCCTATGGAAAAGCCAAGGCCCGGCAGCCCCTCGCAGTCCCCGGCACCGGCCGCCACCGCAAGTTCGGCACCCTCTGCCACACCGCAGCCGGAACCGGCAGCGGAAGAACAGCCCGCGCCCACTCCGGAGGCCACTGCGACGCCGCTGCCCAGCGCGGCGCCGGAAATCGAAAATCCCGGAGCCATCCGCGCCGAGACCTTTGCCCAGGGCAGCGGTGACGGCTATGTCACGCTGGGGGCGGGCAGCATCCGCAACCTGACCCAGTACAGCGACGCCGACCTGCGCGCCGCCGTCACCACACCGTCCCTGCCTTTTGACGTGGAGGTAAACAGCGACGAGCCCCAGGTGCTGATTTTGCATACCCACGCCACCGAAACCTACCAGACCTGGCCGGATCTGGTCTATGACCCTGATTTTACCGCCCGCACCCGGAATACGGCGCTGAATATGTGCGTGGTGGGGGAGAAGATGGCCGAGGTCCTCAACGCGGCGGGCATCAACACCCTGCACGATACCACCCTCCACGATTCCCCCAGCTATACCGAAAGCTATGACCGCAGCTATGCCACCACCCAGGCCTACCTGGAAAAGTATCCTTCCATCAAGGTGGTGCTGGATGTCCACCGGGATGCCATCGAGGACAGCGACGGCACCCGCGTCAAGCCGCTGTGCACGGTGGGCGGGGAGGATACCGCCCAGGTGATGATCATTGCCGGGTGCGACAACGGTTCCAGTATTTCGCTGCCCAACTGGCGGCTCAATCTGCGGTTTGCCGCCGCCTGGGAGGAAGCCATGGAAAGCCGTACCTCGGGGCTGACCCGCCCGGTGATGTGCGCGTACCGCTACTACAACCAGGACCTCACCACCGGCAGCCTGCTCATCGAGATTGGCGGCCACGCCAACACGGTGGCCGAAGCGGTGCGTGCGGGGCAGTACGCTGCCGAGGCACTGGCGGTACTGCTGGGCGGCCACCTGGATTGAGCGCTGCCCATTAAAAAAATACTGTACAATTTGGTCCGGACCCGCTATAATAGAAACAATCATTGTTTTATATAAGAGGAGTGGACCACCCATGCAGAGAACCGAACTCGTATCGCTGTACAAGGCCACCCCCGCCGACGGCACCAAGGTTACCGTCTGCGGCTGGGCAAAAACGGTGCGCGATTCTAAAAATATCGGCTTTATCTCGCTGTCCGACGGCAGCTGCTACAAGCCCGTGCAGATTGTTTTCCAGGCAGATAAACTGTCCAATTATGCCGAGATCGCCAAGTGCGGCCTGTACACCAGCTTTGAGGTCACCGGCACTCTGGTGCTGACCCCGGGCGCCAAACAGCCCTTTGAGATCAACGCCGACGCCATCACGGTGCTGGGTTCCTGCGGCCCCGAGTATCCGCTGCAGAAAAAGAAGATGGGCATGGACTATCTGCGTACCATGACCCACCTGCGTCCGCGCACCAACACCTTCAACGCGGCGTTCCGCGTCCGCGGCCAGGCTGCCTTTGCCATCCATCAGTTCTTCCATGAGCGCGGCTTTACCTACGTGCATACCCCCATCTTCACCGGTTCCGACTGTGAGGGCGCCGGTGAGATGTTCCAGGTCACCACGATGGATCTCAACGACATTCCTCGCACCGAGGACGGCGCCATCGACTACACCAAAGACTTCTTCAAGCGCCCGGTGAACCTGACGGTTTCCGGTCAGCTGGAAGCCGAGGCCATGGCCATGGCGCTGGGCAATGTCTACACCTTCGGCCCCACCTTCCGTGCCGAGAAGAGCTACGACACCCGCCATGCCGCCGAGTTCTGGATGATCGAGCCCGAAATGGCTTTTGCCGACCTGAACACCTACATGGACACCGCCGAAGCGATGACCAAGTATATCATCCGCTTCCTGCTGGACAACTGCCCCGACGAGCTGGCCTTCTTCAACCAGTTCTTCGACAAGGGCCTGATCGAGCGCCTGGAGCTGGTGGCTAACTCGGATTTTGCCCGCGTCAGCTACACCGACGCCATCGAACTGCTCAAGCAGAACGATGCCAACTTCCAGTACAAAGTGTCCTGGGGTATGGACCTGCAGACCGAGCACGAGCGCTACCTCACCGAGCAGATCTTCAAGAAGCCGGTGTTCGTCACCGATTACCCCAAGGAGATCAAGGCCTTCTACATGCGCCAGAACGAGGACGGCAAGACTGTGGCCGCGGCCGATATGCTGGTGCCCGGCATCGGTGAGCTGATCGGCGGTTCCCAGCGTGAGGAGCGCCTGGACGTGCTGCTGGCCCGTCTGGACGAGCTGGGCCTGCGCCGCGAGGACTACGACTGGTACCTCGATCTGCGCCGCTTCGGCAGCGTCAAGCATGCAGGCTACGGCCTGGGCTTCGAGCGCCTGCTGATGTACGTCACCGGCATCCCCAACATCCGTGACGTCATCCCGTTCCCGCGCACCTGCGGAGGATTTTAATGCTGCGGCCCATTGCGCCGCCGCTGCTGCAATGGTTTCAGGCTAACAAAAGGCTCCTGCCTTTCCGGCAGGAGCCTTCTGCCTATCATATCTGGGTCAGCGAGATCATGCTGCAGCAGACCCGTGTGGCCGCGGCGATTCCCTACTACAACCGATTTATTGCAGCGCTGCCCGACCCGGCCGCGCTGGCGGCCTGCGAACCGGACGCCCTGCGCAAACTCTGGCAGGGGCTGGGGTACTACAACCGTGTGAACAACATGCAAAAGGCCGCCCGCATCGTCTGTGAACAGTACGGCGGTGACCTGCCCGCTGATTATGACGCCCTGCGCGCCTTGCCCGGTATCGGGGATTATACCGCCGGTGCCATCGCCAGCATTGCCTTCGGCATTCCGGCGCCCGCGGTGGACGGCAACGTGCTGCGGGTCTTCGCCCGGATCTATAACGATGACGCCGATGTTATGCAGCCTGCCACCAAGCGGCTGTTTACCCAGCGTGTTCTGGACCAGATGCCCAAGGAAACCCCGGGCCCCTACAATGAAGCTTTGATGGAACTGGGGGCACTGATCTGTGTGCCGGGCACGCCCCATTGCGAAGTGTGCCCGCTTGCGGATCGCTGCCTGGGGTATGCGGCCGGGCGCCAGGCGGAACTGCCCGTAAAACCGGCACCCAAGGCAAAAACGCCGGTCCGGGTCACGGTGGCCCTGGTGCAGAGCCCGGCGGGCCTGCTGCTGCAGCGCCGCCCGGGCAAAGGCCTGCTGGCGGGCCTTTGGCAGCCCGCTGCCTGGGAGAAGGAACTCACACAGCCGGAACTGGCCGCAGAACTGGCCAAAATCGGTGTGGAAGTCACTTGGGGCGAAGCACTGCCCGCAGCGCGCCATGTGTTTACCCACAAGATCTGGAATCTGGGCGGCTGGCGTGCATCGGCCCCGGCATGTGCTCTGCCGGAAGGCTGGGTCTGGGCCGCACCGGAGGACCTGAAACAGCTGTACGCGGTACCCAATGCTTATGCAGCGTATATGAAAAATTAGAAACTGAATCTGTCAAATTTTTACATATGCAGTGTTGTATTCCGGCGTGGGGTCGGGTATAATAAAAAAGACCCGGCACAGACCTCAAACAGGCCTGTGCAGCGGGACGTTCACAACCGCAAGGCCGCGGAAATACGGCCAGATTCCGGAAAGGAGAATGCCCCATGATGAAAAAATCGACTTTCGGCGCTGTGCTGGCGTTTTTGTTTGCTGCTGCCGGTGCTTTGACGGCTGCTGCGCTTTACCTCTACCGCCGCGAAAAGGAACTGGACGAGTATGAGCGTCTTCTGTTCAGCGATGAATACGAGGATGAGGACGACGATTTCGATGAGGAACCCGTCTATGAGAAGATCGTGGATGAGCCTGTGACTTCCGGCGATACGGATGTTGCCGTGGACGACACCCAGTTCTGATCTTGCAAGTAAACAAAAGAATAAGCCGCCGGGCGCAAACCTGACCGCGCCCGGCTTTATTAGTCACCGTAAAGCGATGGCTCGCTTTGCGGTCCCGCCGCAAGCTGTCCGGAATACGGCGTCTTTTCCGTCCCGCAGGGCGGCTTGGTAAGGAGATGCTATGCGCAAATTGCTGCTTTGGCTGGTAATGGTCATTGTCATGGTCGCGCTGATTTTGGGCGGTACGGCGGCTTTTTTGTACAGCCGTACCGGGGAGGATTCTCTCCCTCAGAAGGCAGTCACTTTTGGTGATGTGGCTCTGAAACCCAATGGCTGGGACTGGGTGGTGCCCGTTCTGGGCGACTCGGTCAACAAGACCTACCAAAGCCTCACCAATCTCACCGTGCAGAAACTCGGCACCTTTACCGATGCAGTGCCCCAGCTGGTGCTGCCTGCCTGGGTGACCCGGGCCGAGATCACCATCACTGCGCCGGACGGCACCAGCTGGTCCGCCGGTGTGGAAGACTGCAATACCTATACCTACACGCAGAACGGCGACTATGACATCGTCGTGACTGCCTATCATCAGGAAAATGAGCCGCCCGCCGATGCACAGGGGTGGTATGCCTACCATGCCTCCTATACCATGCAGCTCACGCCTACGGTCACGCTCAGCACCGAGCGGGCCACCCAGGGCAGCGTGGTAGCCATTATGCTGTCGGGCATTCTGGACGGCGAACCTTCGCTGGAAACCGACCTGGGCTCTGTCTGGTTCCGCAAAACCACCAGCGGGTACATGGGCTACATCCCGGTGACCTACAATGCCGAGAGCGGTGCCCATGTGATGACGCTGACCTGCGGCAGCCTGACCCAGGAAGTTACGCTGACGGTCACCAAGACCGAGTACGGCAACGCTGCCGTGGAGGGCGACGAAGAAACCGGCGGCGCCGAAGAATTCCGCAATGCGATCTGGCCGCTGTATACCACCGGCGAGAGTGAAAAACTCTGGTCGGGTGCGTTCCAGCGCCCCAGTGCGGGTGCGGTTACCCTGTCCTACGGGGTGGTCCAGATGGTGGACGGTCAGCGCAATGGACAGGCTACCGGCCTGACCTATGCGGCGGACCCCGGCGAAACCATCACGGCGCCCCAGAGCGGCAAGGTAGTGTTTGCCGGTACCCTGACCCTGACCGGCGGCACCGTGGTCATTGACCATGGTTGCGGCGTCAAGAGTTATCTGTATGGCCTGCAGACCGTCACGGCTGAGCAGGGCCAGAATGTTTCCACCGGCGACGCTGTAGGCACGGCAGGGGAGGAACATGACCTGATTTATGAACTGCGGATCGGCAACAAGTCCGTCGATCCCGACCAAGCTATTTTGGGCAGCAGCGGTCTGCAATACCGCGAATCGGAATAAGCCGCTGCGCCTTTGTCTATATATGAAAGCACGGGGCAACGCAGTTGTCCTGCAAGCTTTGCGCAATGAGGGAAACAGGAGAGTGGCATAGACCATGCAAGAAGATTTGAACAGAACCACGCCTCCACAGAAGGCTGGCGGAAAGCGCCGTCGCCGCAGAAAGAAGAATACCGACCAGCGGCCGCAGGCTGTCACGCAGCAGCAGACGGCGTCGGAAACGATGCCGGAGGAAACGGCTCCTACGCCGGAACAGACACCGGCTGTGCCGGAGCCTCCGAAGCCTGTAGAGCAGGAGCCTGCTGCACAGGAAGAGGTGGTCGAACAGAACCCGACCCAGGTGGAAAACGAACAAGCCGCGCCGACGAAGCCCGAAGCAACGGCGGAAAACACCGAAGAGCCGGAACCGATGGAGGATTCGGAATCCCCGGAACAGGAAACGACCCCCGGCCCGGAGGACGAACCGGAAAAGGCGGCAGAGGAACAACCGCAGCAACCTGCTGTGGAAAACCCGGGCGAGGAAACCGCCACAGAGGAAGAACCGGCGGAGGAAACAACGGCAGACGAACCGGAAGAAAATCCGGAAACGGAAGAGGAACTGCCCCAGGCGGAAACGACAGCCGCTGAACCGGAAGAATCGGAAAACGCGCCGGAAGGGGAGGACGCTGCCGAAGAAGAAACGGCAGAGGAACCCGCCCCGGAAACAGCCGACGACACATCGGACGGGGAAGCTTCCGAAGAATCCGCAGAGGATGAGCAGGAAGAACAATCCCCCGAAGAGGAAAAGCGCGTGTCGGATATCACCCGTACCGTGCAGCTGTCCATCGAGCAGATTATGTCCCAGGTAAGCGACGCGGAAACGCCCTCGGAACCGGAAGAGGCAGACGAGGAAGCGGAAGAAGAGTCCGACGAGCCCGAGGCTACCTTACACGATCAGGTGCGCAGCGGTTTGTCCAGCATGGGCAAATGGGTGCTGCTGGTGGTTTTCGTGGTGCTGGTGATTGCCGGCTGCGGTGTGGCATGGCTCTACCGCAATGCCACGCCGGATATGCTGCCGCAGATCACCGTGAAATTTGCCGGCGAAACGCTGGAACCCACGGCTTATAAGTGGAAAGTTCCGGTCATCGGCAATGTGTTCAAACGCACCTATGCGGATACGCTCAGCAGTACGCCCGGCACGCTGGACGCCACTGTGGAGCAGGCCTCTCCCGATTTTGTGGTTTCGCCTTCCGATTACCGCACGGAACTGACGGTGACCGATGCCAACGAAAATGTTGTCTTTGAAGGCGATGTGGATACCTTCTCGACCTTCCAGTTTACGGCCAACGGCGAGTATACAGCCAAGCTGGTGGTCCACAGCGACGCCAGCTCGGTGCCGGGGGATACCTCCGTTACCGGCAGCGAGACCTGGCTTGTCAACTTTACCGTGGGAATCCGCCCGTCCATTTATCTGTCCGGCACTTCGGTAGAGCAGGGCAGTGTGGTGGCGGTGCGTGTGGGTGATACGCTGGACGGCAGTGCTCCCACCATCCAGACGGACCTTGCCAACGCAGGTTTCTTCAAGGCAAATACCGGCTGGATCTGCTACCTGCCCATTCCCTGGAACCAGGCGGCAGGCACCCAGACCATTGTGGTCAATGCGGGCGGCTATTCCGAGAATCTGGAACTCCAGATCAAGGCAGCTGACTGGGAGTATAAGGATTATTCCAGCAACTCCCAGCGTGTCTCGCCCTATATCGGGCAGAACGATATCCCCGCTGAATTGCAGAAGCTGCTGACCAGCAGCGAAGACACCATTGCCTGGTCCAACGGCGGGTTTGTACAGCCCTTCCTGAACACGCTCAACATCAAGCTCGGCTTCGGTACCACCGAGTACGTGGGCCGCAGTTACAGCGAGCGCAGCACCAACAACGGTGCCGGTGGCCGTACCCTGACCAACCTGGTGCTCAACACCACCTCGGGTGAACTGCTGATCGCCCCGGCCAGCGGCAAGGTCCTGCTTGCCAAGGAGCTGGGCGGTGACCTCGGCTATACGCTGGTCATCGACCACGGCGCCGGTGTCAAGAGTATCTTCTACAATTTGCAGAAGATCAGCGTCAAGGCCGGCGACTCCCTCAAGCAGGGGCAGACGATCGCAACCTGCGGCCGGACGACCGTGGCGGAAATGCGCATCGGCAACGTGCCGATCGATCCGCTGCAAGTCTGGCGCGGTCAGTGCAATGCCCTGAAATATTATTGATTCATTCGGTAAAGCCCTCTGTCCCATGCGGACAGGGGGCTTTTTGTATTTCGGGTCCCGAACGGGTCAGGCACACCTCTTGCCCGTCTGCCATAGTATGACGCAGAAGAGGGGGGAGCGTAATGCCAAAAACCTTTTGCGTGGTGGGGTATGATGCCCGCCAGCGCGCAGCGGCACAGACACTGCGGGTGGAAGGGTTCCGGGTGGTCGGCCCGGAGGATGCCGCGCTGGCAGACTATGTACTGCTGCCGATGTCCCAGGAACGTGTCAGCGATGAGGTGGCGCGCACCCTGCAGGCGGTGCGGCCCGGCACACTGTTGCTGGCAGGGCGGCCCGGTGCGCCGGTGCTGCGCGCCGTCCGGGAAGCCAACTTGCCGCTGATTGACTATTTCCAGCGCCCGGAACTGGAATGCCTGAACGCTGTGCCTACGGCCGAAGGATGCCTGGCGCGGCTGCTTCAGCTTCGCCAGCGCACCATCTGGGAAAGCGACTTTCTGGTGCTGGGCTATGGCCGGGTGGGGCGTGCGGTGGCCCGGCGGCTGGAATTGCTGGGCGGGCATGTCACGGTGGCAGCCCGCAGTGCGGAGCAGCGTGCCAATGCCCGCTGTGCAGGGCACCATGCGGCACCGCTGACGGCCCTGGAAACGTTGCTGCCTGCTTTTGATACCGTGATCAATACCATCCCGGCCATGGTGCTGCCGCGGGAACGGCTGCAAAAACTGCCGCCAGAATCGCTGGTCATTGACCTGGCCAGCCGTCCCGGCGGAACCGATTTTACAGCGGCGGCGGAACTGGGCATCCGGGCAGAACATGCGCTGGCTCTGCCGGGCAAATGCGCGCCGCGCACGGCCGGTACGCTCATCGCCCAGACGGTGCTGGCCTTGCTGGAGGAAAGGGGGAACCTATATGAAACAGACGATTGATGCTTCGCGCACCGTGGCGTTTGCGCTGTGCGGAAGTTTTTGCAGCTTTTCGGCAGTCTTGCCGCAGATCGAAGTGCTGCGCCGCCGCGGGTGGGAGGTACTGCCTGTCCTCAGCGTCAGTGCCGCCACCCAGGATACCCGTTTTGGCACGGCGCAGGGGCTCTTTGATACCCTGCGTGAGATGACCGGCCACACACCGCTTACGACCATCCAAGCGGTGGAACCGCTGGGGCCGGAGCACCTGGCCCGGGCACTGGTGATCGCCCCCGCCACCGGCACGACGATGGCCCTGCTGGCTGCGGGCATCAGTTCCACGCCGGTGACGCTGGCGGCAAAAAGCCTGCTGCGCGGCGGCTGCCCTATTGTGCTGGCGCCTTCCACCAACGATGGCCTTTCGGGCAGTGCACCGGCGCTGGGAACGCTGCTGCAACGCAAGAATTATTACTTCGTGCCGTTCGGGCAGGATGACAGTTACAAGAAACCCAACAGCCTGAAAAGCGATTTTTCCCAGCTGGCCGATACGCTGGAAAGCGCCCTGCGCGGTGTGCAGATTCAGCCCATGCTGCTGTGAGGAAAGCGGCATAACTGGCACTGCTTTTCATATATAAGTTAGTAGAGTGTTGACAAAAGTGGCAGCGGTGTGCCGTGCCGAACCGGGCGGCGCAAGGGCGCGGCATTGGCCGCGCATTTTCCTTTGCGGGGGAGCTGCTGCCGATTTCAAGGGGGGCCATCATGCAGACAATCACAATCACCGGCGGTCAGACCCTGCACGGTACCATACGTCCGGCGGCTGCCAAAAACAGTGTTTTGCCGCTGCTGGCGGCAACCCTGCTGTGCGGGGCACCTTGCTGTCTGCGCAACGCACCCGAACTCAGCGATGTGGATACCAGCCTGGCATTGCTGCAGGCTGTGGGGGCCAAGGCGGTGCGCCACGGGCCGGACCTGTGCACCCTGCCGGTCGCTGCCGCAGATCTGTGCGGTGAAATTCCGCCCCATCTGGCGGGCGCCATGCGCAGCTCGGTTTTCTATCTGGCACCGCTGCTTTGCCGTGCCGGTATGGTGCGGCTGCCGCTGCCCGGCGGCTGCCGCCTGGGACCCCGGCCGGTGGATATCCACCTGGCGGGGCTGGCGGCCATGGGCGCCCGGGTGGAACTGGAAGGGGAGGCGGTGACGCTGCGCCGGTTCGGGCCGCTGCAGGGGGTGGATTTTACACTGCGCCTGCCCAGCGTCGGGGCCACCATGACCTTGCTGATGGCGGCCTGCTGCGCCATGGGTACTACCGTACTGCGTGGGGCGGCCTGTGAACCGGAAGTATGTGATCTGGCCCGGTTTCTGCGTGCCTGCGGGGCACAGATCACGGGGGAGGGCACACCGGTGCTGGTCATCCAGGGCCGCCGCGCGCTAAGCGGCGTTGCATACGAGCCGCTGCCGGATCGAATCGCAGCGGCCACCTATGCGGCGGCCGTCGCTGCGGCGGGCGGTCAGATCACGGTGGAAGGCTGTGCACCGGTGTACTACCAAGCGTTTTTACAGTTTTTGACAGAATGCGGCGTGGTGGTGGAAAAAAGCGACGCTTTGGTGACACTGGCGCGGGACCCGGCCCGGCGTCTGCATGGCGGGCAGCATCTGTTCGCCAATGCCTGGCCTGCCTTTGCCACTGATACGGCGCCCCTGGCGGCGGCGGTTCTGCTGGAAGCCGATGCCCCCAGTGAAATCTACGACCATCTGTTTGCCAATCGCTTCGCCTGTGCGACAGGCTTTGCCGCCATGGGGGCCGACTGCCGGGCCGCGGGCCGTATGCTGCATATTGCGGGCGGCGCCAATCTGCAGGCGGCGGCTGTGACGGCACCGGACCTGCGCGGCGGGGCGGCGCTTCTGGTGGCTGCTCTGGCTGCCCAGGGCACCACCGTCCTGCGGGACCCCGGGCATATCCGCCGCGGATACGCCCACCTGCCGGCGGATGTTGCCGGGCTGGGGGCGCAGTGTGCCGTGCAGAGCCAGGCAGTACAGGAGAGCAGGAAGCAGTCAATATAAAATTCTACGTTTGTACCAAAGAAAGCGTCCGGCTGCCCCCTACAGTTGGTGGATTCTGCGGTGAAACAGGCATTTTTTTACGAATTTTCCCCACAGGTATTGAAATTGGGCCTGAAATTTGTTATTCTAATAATCGGTTATATGCAAAAAATTCACGGACCAGTGTGCCCATTTTAGGGGCAAAACCCTGGGTCCGCTGACACTTTTACATTTTAGGGGGATACACTCATGGCATTCGTTCTCGACGAAGAAATGCAAAATGTGACCAATATTAAGGTCATCGGCGTAGGTGGCGGTGGCGGCAACGCGGTAAACCGCATGGTGGAGTCCGGCCTGTCCGGGGTCGAGTTCGTTGCGATGAACACCGATCAGCAGGCCTTGCTCAACTCCAAGGCCACGCAGAAAGTCCAGCTGGGCGCCAAGCTCACCAAGGGCCGTGGCGCCGGTGCCGACCCGGAGGTTGGCCAGCGCGCTGCTGAAGAAAGCAAGGATGAGATCTCCAACGCGCTGAAGGGCGCGCAGATGGTCTTTATCACTGCCGGTATGGGCGGCGGCACCGGCACGGGTGCGGCCCCTGTCGTGGCGGAGACTGCCCATGACCTGGGCATCCTGACCGTCGGCATCGTCACCAAGCCCTTCGCCTTCGAAGGCAAGCGCAAGATGAGCCTCGCCGAGCAGGGCATTGCTTCTCTGATGATGCATGTGGACTCTCTGATCGTCATTCCCAACGAGCGCCTGAAGCTCATCAGCCAGGAGCGCATCACCCTGATGAATGCCTTCGAGGCCGCTGACAACGTGCTGCGTCAGGGCGTCGAGAGTATCTCCAGCCTGATCAACATCCCGGCCTTCATCAACCTGGACTTCGCCGACGTGCGTTCCATCATGAAGGACGCCGGCTTCGCCCACATGGGCGTCGGCGTGGCCAAGGGCGCCGGCAAGGCCGAGAACGCTGCCAAGGCCGCTATCTCCAGCCCGCTGCTGGAGACCAGCATCGCCGGTGCACGCGGTGTCATCATCAACATCACCTCCAGCCCCGATATCGGTCTGGACGATGTGGAGACCGCTGCTTCCATGATTACCCAGTCCGCACATCCCGATGCCAACATCATCTGGGGTACTGCGTTCGACGAGCGCCTGAGCGACGAGATGAGCATCACCGTCGTTGCCACCGGCTTCGAGAGCACGCCGGAAGTCGACGAGCCCATCCAGGCTCATGTGGATGCCAAGCGCGCTGCTGCCGCCCAGCCTGTTGAGGCTGCCCAGCCCGCCGAGAAGGCCCAGCCCGCTGCACCGGATATCAACCCGGTCATGCCCAACCCCATCTTTACCCAGTCTTTCAACACCGGTGTGGATACCCAGGTGGGTGCTGCTCCGGCCCCGGCTGAGGAAGAGGACGACGGCGATTACTTCGACGACCTGCTCAGCATTCTGAACAAGCGTTCCTGATTTCAGCCATTTTGCCGCGAGAGGATGTAAAACGCCATGCCATCAGAAGCTAAGAACATTCAGGAGCAGGGATTCCGCCCCAGTCTGTTCGGATTTGATAAAAACGATGTGCTGGCGTATATGAGCGCGTTGGCAGATGAAACCCAGCAGCATGAGATGGAATACGAGCAGAAGCTGCGTCAGCTTCAGACGGAACTGGAAACGCTGCGCAGTGAACGCGCGGATGTGGATGCACGCATAAAGGCGCTGCAGGCGGAGGCTGATGCTGCAAACCAGCGTGCCGAAACGGCGGAAACCAAGCGCCGTGAGGGCGAAGCACAGCTGGATACTCTGCAGCAGCAGCTGGATACATACCAGTCCAGCCAGAAAGAAAGCCAGAAAAATGCCAACATCTGGCAGCTGAAGTGCCACGATCTGCAGCAGCAGGTGGAAGATCTGCAAAAGCAGCTCACAGCGGCACGGCAGCAGAATCCTGCCACTGCGCCGACGCCGGACGCCGTCCGGGAAGCCCGCCTGGAAGCACGCAAGATTCTTTCGGATGCCAAGCTGTATGCCGAAAGTGCCGAGAAAGAGCTCAAACAGCAGGCCGATACCCAGAAAAGCCGCATGGCAGAGAATGCCCGCGGTATTGCGGCCGGTGTGATGCTGGTACGCGATCGCCTGGCCCGTGTGGACCAGCGGCTGAACGCCGCCACGCTGGACCTGGACGGCCTGACCCAGGCGATTTATCAGGCACTCGATGATACCGAGGCCGAGCTCAAAGAGCTGGGTACCGAAATGCGGGATTTTGCCCAGGGCACGCCGGAACTCAATGTGCCGGACCCTGAACCGGTTCCGCTTGCACCTGCCAAACCGGCGACGCCGCAGTTCCGGGTCAAAGCAACGGCCCAGCCTGTGCGGGCACACCGCAGCGCAGCCCCTGTACAGCCCAAACCGTCTACCGGTCGGCGGCTGCGCAACGCACGACGCCCGGTTTCTCAGTTGCTGCAGGACGAGATCGACAAAATCGACGATCAGACCAAAACCAAATAACGCAAAGATGACAGCCGCTCCGGCTTTGCCCGGGGCGGCTGTTTTTGTGGAAAAAACAGAAGTTGTGTAAGAAATATCCGGCGCAGGTTGTTTATCCAGGTGAAAGGACAAAAACAAAGGAGGAGATGGCATGAAAAACACCGGCACGCCCTGTCTGGCTCAGGCGATTCTGACCGACCCGGAAACCGGCCTGCGCTGGGCCATGCGGGACTACGCGGCTATGGTGCGGGGCGTTCTGCGGCGGATTTTGCCCGGTCGGGAGCATGATGTAGAGGAATGTATGGCGGATGTGTTTGTGGCGCTGTGGCGCAATGCCCGGAAATTGCAGGAGCAGGAAATCCCGGTGCGGGCCTGGCTGATGGTCACAGCCCGCAATACTGGCATCAACCGATACCGGGTGCTGCATCGCCGGGAGGAAATCCCCCTGACGGAGGAGTTGATCCAGACCCTGGCGGAGCTGCCTGCCGACCCGGAAAGCGATGCCGCCGAACTGGTGGGGGCCCTGGTGGCCGCAATGGACCCGCCCGACCGTGACATCTTTCTGCGCAAATACTATCTGCTGCAATCCAGCCGTGAGATAGCAGCGGCACTTGGCTTAAGTGTAGCCAATGTGAACACCCGCTTATCCCGTGGCCGGGACCGGCTGCGCCGACAACTGTGTGAAGGAGGAATCACCCATGCGTGAAGATCGTGATCTGATGAATTGCCTGAACGGCCTGCCGACCGATGACGAACCGCTGACTGACGCCGAGATGGACAGCCTGACCCGGACGGTGCTGCAGCGCACGCGGCGGCAAACCCTCCGCAAGGTGCGCGGCCGTAAACGCCACTGGCCGGTATGGGGCAGAGTACTGGTGAGCGGGGCAGCCTGTGCGATGATGCTGGTGGGGCTTAACGGAATCAATCCCGCGCTGGCGGAAGGCCTGCCGCTGCTGGGGGATGTCTTTGCTTACATCAACGCACTGCCCAAAGGCTACCTGCAAAGTGAACAACTCAGCGATTATGCCCAGTCCGTCCATGTAGCGGAAAACTCTGCGCCAGCCGGTGCACAGCAGGATACCCTGCCCAAAACTACAATGCAGATGGCCGCCCCGCAGGAAGACCCCTACACTATGACGCTCAGCCAGGTTTACTGCGATGAATTGTACCTGCGGGTAGGGCTGATTTTTACCGCGCAGGATGACAGTCTGGGGCAATTTGATGGCGTGACCATCGACCCGCCGCTGCTGTGGGAAGATACCTCCGATGCGGAAGCCAACACGCTGTATGGCGGTGTGACTCTCAACGGGGAATCTGTCGGCGGCGATCTGGTGCCCTATTTCCGTAAACAGGACGACCATACTTTTGTGTGCGAGATGGACTATAATCTCCAGAACTATACCGGCGACAAGCAGGATATGCAGGCGTCCCTGACTTTCACCAACCTGGTGGGGGTGACCGAAGGCAGCGAGGAAAAAGTGCCGCTGGACGGGAGCTATTCTCTGAACTTTACCGTCTCGGCGGACGGAACCCTTACCCGGGAAGGTCAGATGAAGGGCGGCGAACAGAACGGCATCCGGCCGGTAAGCCTGACCGCGACGCCGGGCGAAACCCGCCTGCAATATGCCGCGGCCTCTTTGCCGGAGGAAGTAAACCCCTATCCGCAGATCTTGTTGGAAGATGGAACCGCTCTGGAATGGGTGAGGGGCACCCCTGACGAGAACGAAGAAAACGGGGAAACGGTCTGGACCTATACCTTTGATGCAGTGCCGGAAGGCACGACCCAATTGCAGGTGCGCGTAGTGGACAAGAACAGCGAGGAACTGACAGTTCTGGCCGAATGGACCGTCTCCCTGCCTCAATAAAAAGAAAAATATCCCGCCGGATTTCCGGCGGGATATTTTCGTAAAAGGTCATTTGCTTTTGGGGTGTCCGTTTTCCACGCTGCTGGTGCCCTGCTCCATCAGATAGGTGGCCGTCAGGTCGGCAATGTGTAGCTTCACGGCCAGCGGGTAGCTGTTGTACGCATCACTGACGGCAAAACTTCCGCCGCGCACCGCATCGTCAAAACCACCCATATGCCAGCGGATCGCCACAGCCTCAGCGGTTTTCAGGCGCATGAAATGCTCGATCAGGTAGACGCTCTTTTCGCCGTGGCCGTAGGGCAGCTGATCGGCTACCTGGTAGTAGGGAACTTTCTCCCATTGGCCGGTGGCCTCGTTTTTTACATTGCGGGTGCTGACCTTGTAAAAGTTTGCCTTGCACAGGTCGTGCAGCAATGCGCAGATCGCGTAGCTTTCGGCGTTCTCGCCCTCGGTGAAGAAGTGCTGCATCATCGCGTTGTAGACGTTGATGCTGTGCATCACAAGCCCGCATTCGCAGGCGCCGTGAAACCGGGTGGAGGCAGGTGCGGTGAAAAAATCCGTCGTTTCCAGCCAGTTCAGCAGCCGGTCGGCACCGGGGCGGGTGATGTTCTGGTTGTAGATCTCCACAAATTGGGCGTGGTAGTCTTCCATACGGACCTCACAGTTCCATATCGTTGAGGATGTCGCGCAGTGCCTTCAGCTCTTCGGCGGTCAGGCTGATGCCTTTGGCCATGCGGCTGCCGTCCGGAGACCAGTCACGGATATCATATTTCGGGGCGTTGCCGTTCCAGCTGATCATATTCAGCTGGCGTTCCCAGCCGCGTGCATTCGTCGAGAGCACAGCGATGCGCTCGGTAATTTCATAGGTAAATTCTGCCATACTTCACAGGCTCCTTTCATATATATGTCTTGCAACATCATAGCCGATTCCTACCGAAAATGCAAGACCAAACGGTGAGGAAAATCTTCAGTCGTCCACCCGCACGGCCAGCAAGGCAAAGCGGGTGTCGGTGGATGGGATGGTGGTGCCGCAGGTGGAAAGGGTCAGCAGCTGCTGGCCGTACTCCGGGGTAACACCGGTATCGTAAAGGGCCAGTTCCAGGATGGCGTCCACGCGTTTCTGCCACTCTGACGGGGTGTCGGCGTCGAAAAAGGTATAGTAGGGCAGGGCATCGTCGCCCAGCGTGGTATCCAGCGCGGCTACCACCTGCCAGGTGCCGGTCTCGTAGATCGTATCGAAGGTAAAGGTCGGATGTTCCTTATAAAAGTCTTCCTCCCGGTAGCGGGTCAGCTCCCCGAACATGGACCCGTCCGCCATATTGTGGCCGTAGATCAGCCAGTTGGCGGTGGGATTCTCGGCATCGATGGAGCAGCGTTCGTCCAGAAAGAGGGTGCCGCCGGTGGAATACAGCCCGTCAAACCCCCGGCGCAGATAGTATTCGTTGTCTCCGGGCGTCTGCACCACCGGCAGATCGATGTCGGTACCGTCGATGCGCAGCCATCCGATCATATCAGGGTTTTGGCGGTAGAGGGCGCGGTACAGGGGCAAAACCTGGGCAGTGTCTGCCGGGGCAGGGGAGGCGGCACTTTCCGGCGTGCGGCGGGCATCGGTATCGGTGTGCCCTGTCTGTGCCAGGGCGTCCCGGGTGGCCGCAATGGGGGTTACCGTGATCCGGCCGCTCTCCTCGGTAGCGATGGTCTGGGCAGAAGGGGACGCCGGCGGGGCAGGCTGGCCGCCGCGAAAGACAGTCTGGCGGATCAGCAGAGCCGCTGCCACCAGCAGGGCGGCGCTGCCTGCCAGCCGCAGCCAGCGCACGTGACGCCGCTGTTTGGCGCGCAGGTTGGTGCGTGCGGCAAAGGGATAGTAGGCGGTATCTCCCCGCAGGCGGCGATAGCGCTTGGCCATGGGCAACGACTCCTTTCTGCAAGTTTTGCGGGAAATAAAAAAACGCCCCGGAGGGCGTCGCAATTCAGATTTTACGAAGCATTAAAAGACCGGCAGAACAAATCAGGATCAGACCAACGATGCCCGCCAGATACAAAACCGGGAAATCGCCGGTATCCGGCGTGTCTGCGGTAACGGGATTGGCTGTGGAAGAAGGCGTCTGGCTGCTCTGTGCCGTGACCACATCTACTTTTGCGGCCGTTTCATTCACCTTGACGGTGGAATCGCTCTGCTGTGCTGTCCGGGAAGTGGAACTGGTGGGGGTGGCGGTGGCCTGTGCTGCCGAACGATTGCCGTTCAATACGCCGCAGGCGGCCAGCAATGCGACCAGTGCGATAAAAAAGGCCGCACACAAAAAGCGTTTCAATGCGAAAACGCCTCCTTAATTTATTCTTCAAAGACCCATATTACAAGATGGTCTACACACCATCGTTATTTACACTGCGTATATTGTATCATATGATGTCGGCTGCGTCAAGCGTTCGTAAACAAATGGTAACAAAGCGGAAACAAATACCAGGGCCCGGCAGCGGGGCGGGCACGGTATTTTCCCCTTGCGCTGGAACGGTAAATGCGGTATAATAACTTCAATATTGTGTGAGATTATGCCCCAAAGGGGACACCCGTGGGATGGGCGGCGCGCACTGTGAAATTCAGCATAAGGAGTTGTAATGATGAAAGGTATTATCCTTGCCGGTGGTGCCGGCACAAGACTTTACCCGCTGACGATGGTCACCTCCAAACAGCTGCTGCCTGTGTATGATAAGCCGATGATCTACTATCCGCTGTCTACGTTGATGCTGGCGGGCATCCAGGACATTCTGATCATCTCCACCCCCACCGATACGCCGCGTTTTGAGGCTTTGCTCGGTGACGGCAGCCAGTACGGCCTGCATCTGCAGTACAAGGTCCAGCCCAGCCCGGACGGCCTGGCACAGGCCTTCCTGCTGGGAGAGGAATTCATCGACGGCGATTGCTGCGCGATGGTTCTGGGCGATAATATTTTTTACGGCGCAGGTTTCTCCAAGCGCCTGAAGGCCGCTGCCGCCAATGCCGAGGCTGGCCGCAGCACGGTGTTCGGCTACTATGTCAATGACCCCGAGCGTTTCGGCGTCGTTTCCTTTGACAAGGAAGGCCATGCAACCTCCATTGAGGAAAAGCCCGAACATCCCAAGAGTAACTACGCGGTCACCGGCCTGTACTTCTACAATAAAGATGTTGTGGAGATGGCCAAGCAGGTGAAACCCAGCGCCCGCGGCGAACTGGAAATCACCACCCTGAATGCGATGTACCTGGCCGAGGGCAAGCTGGATGTTCAGCTGCTCGGCCGCGGATATGCCTGGCTGGATACCGGCACGATGGACTCCCTGGTGGAGGCAGCAACCTTCGTGCAGACGGTGGAGCAGCGCCAGGGCATCAAGATCTCGGCACCGGAGGAGATCGCCTACAAGTACGGCTGGATCAGCAAGGAAAAACTGCTGGAAAGCGCCGCACGGTACGGCAAATCTCCTTACGGCAAGCATCTGAAGAATGTTGCCGATGATAAGCTGCTGTACTGAGAGGAATTACGATGAAAATTTTGATTACCGGGTGCCGTGGTCAGCTCGGCACCGAACTGCAGCATCAGCTGGCAGAGGAAGGGGGCATTCTGGGCCCGCTGCCGGAGCGTCTGCGCAAAGCTACGGTCATCCCTGTGGATGTGGATGAACTCGACATCACCGACCGGGAAGCTACCATCAACTATATCCGCCGCCATCAGCCGGATACCGTCATCAACTGTGCGGCGTTCACCAACGTCAACGGGTGCGAAACTTCCCGCGATGCGGCGTTTTCCGTCAACGCCATCGGTCCGCGCAACCTGGCCCTCGCCTGTGACAAGGTCAATGCGCGCCTGATTCACATTTCCACCGACTATGTGTTCTCCGGCGCACCCACCGGCGGTGTTGCCCTGGATGAGTGCGCGGTGCCTGCACCGATTTCCGCCTACGGCCAGACCAAGCTGCTGGGCGAACAGTATGTGGAGCGCTTCTGCCGCCGCCACATCATTGTGCGCACGGCGTGGCTGTACAGCTACTACGGCAAAAACTTCGTCAAGACCATGGTGAACCTGGGCAAGACCCACGAGAAGATCACCGTTGTCAACGACCAGATGGGCAACCCCACCAACGCGGTGGACCTGGCCTATCATATCCTGAAACTGGCCGTCAGCCACGACTACGGCATCTACCACTGCACCGGCAACGGCATCTGCAGCTGGGCAGACTTTGCCGCAGCGATCATGAAGGGCGCGGGGCTCTCCTGCAAAGTGATTCCCTGCACCAGCGCAGAGTATGCCGCCGCCCACCCAGAGAGCGCCAACCGTCCCGAGTGGAGCGCGCTGGACAACCGCATGCTGCGCTGCACCGTCGGCGACGAAATGCGCGACTGGCAGGATGCCCTCAAGGACTTTTTTGCAAACTGGAACGGAGAATGATCACGTTATGAAAACTTATCTCGTCACCGGCTGCGCCGGTTTTATCGGCTCCAACTTTGTCCACTACATGCTGGACAAGTACGAGGAGATCCGCCTCATCAACCTGGACAAGCTGACCTATGCCGGCAACCTGGAAAACCTGCAGGACATTGAAAACGATCCCCGCCACATCTTTGTGCAGGGCGATATCTGCGACAAGGCGCTGGTCACCGACCTGATTGCCAAATATGACCCCGACTACGTCATCAACTTTGCCGCCGAGAGCCATGTGGACCGCAGCATCAAGAACCCCGAAATCTTCGTGGAGAGCAACGTGCTGGGTACCGTCAATCTGCTGCAGTGCTGCAAGGATGCCTGGTACGACGCCGAGGCCAAGACCTGGAAGAAAGGCAAGAAGTACCTGCAGGTTTCCACCGATGAGGTCTACGGTGCCCTGGGCGCCGAGGGCTACTTCATGGAGACTACGCCGCTGTGCCCCCACAGCCCGTACTCTGCCAGCAAGGCCAGCGCCGATATGTTCGTCAAGGCATTCCACGACACCTACGGCATGCCCATGAACATCACCCGCTGCTCCAACAACTACGGCCCCTACCAGTTCCCCGAAAAGCTGATTCCGTTGCTCATCAACAACGCCAAGCAGCACAAGCAGCTGCCCGTGTACGGCGACGGTATGCAGATCCGCGACTGGCTGTATGTCATGGACCACTGCAAGGCCATCGACATGGTGGCCAACGGCGGCAAGGACGGCGAGGTCTACAACGTGGGCGGCCACAACGAGCGCCCCAACATCTTCATCGTCAAGACCGTCATTGCCCAGCTGCATGACCGCCTGAAGGACGAGGGCATCAGCGAGGAACTCATCACCCATGTGGCCGACCGTCTGGGCCACGACCGCCGCTACGGCATCGACCCCACCAAGATTAAGGAAGACCTCGGCTGGTACCCCGAGACGCCCTTTGAAAAGGGCATTGTGCTGACCATCGACTGGTATCTGGCCCACCCCGAGTGGATGAGCCACGTCACCAGCGGTGATTATCAGAAGTACTACGAGCAGATGTACAAGAATAAGTAATTTCTGCTTCGCAGATCTCTTTCGGGCTGCTGGCCCATACATCTTTAGGAGCTTCACAATCCACAATGGCAAATTATAGAGAAGAACAAATCCGCAACAGCCGCCGTCTGGCACGCCAGATTCTCGGCGCTGCCGCGCTGCTGCTGGCCCTCATCGGCCTGTTTACCGTTCTGGGCTGGGTGGTCAGTGCGCTGCGCACCGCCCTGGACGACTCCGGCCGCCGTGCTTCCTACGCCGACCGCCTGTACGGTATGGTCATGCTGGACCCGTTGACGTTTGACGACGTCAACGATGTGGACCCCGGCGTTTTCAAGCAGGCTGCCATCTGGGGCACTGTCTATGAGATTCAGAAAAACGGCGGTAGCCTGGACCAGTACGAGCGCGATCCGGATACCGGTTCGGCCATGATCCCCAAACTGGAAATCGACACCTACATCGCCAACCTGCTGGGCCCTGATTATACGGTGACCGACGGCAGCTTCAGCACCGATGAGTTCGTGTACCAGTACAATGAGGAAAAGCAGTGCTACCTGGTTCCCGTCACCAGCTCGGTGGCACAGTACACCCCCGAAGTGGAGAAGATCTCCACCTCCGGCGGCAAAATGTACGTCACGGTAGGCTATATCCCCACCACGAGCAACAGCGCCAGCGGCGAACTTGCACTGACGGCGCCGACAGAGCCCGTCAAGTACATGGACTACGTTTTCACCCGCGGTGAAAACCGTGACTGGTATCTGACAGCCCTGCAG
The DNA here is from genome assembly GCA_900545545.1 of uncultured Subdoligranulum sp. Lineage (GTDB taxonomy): Bacteria > Bacillota > Clostridia > Oscillospirales > Ruminococcaceae > Gemmiger. The sequence continues at coordinate 86,617 of UQZO01000001.1, forward strand.
GAAAGCGAGATGCAGGTTGAGGCTACGCCGGAACCGTCGCCTACGGCCGCTGTCACGCAGGATACCCAGTCCATGGTGGAAAGCCAGCTGAATTCTGCCATGACCGATGCAGCCAGCAGCACTGTGGAGAATCCCGACCAGGAGGAAGCGGTTCCCGCAGAGGAAACGCCCGCCGAAGAACCCGGCGCGGAATCCTCGGAGGAGACTTCCGGTGAGCCGGAATCAACCGATGCGGCTTCGGATTCTGATGAAGCTGCTTCGTCACAGGCCAGCAGTGATGCCGACTCTGCGGAAGCAGTAGGCTGATCTTACCATCACACCCCCACGTTTCGGCGTGGGGGTGTTTTGCGTTTCATGGCAAAAAAACAGATGCAATCCCGCGGCAACTATGGTATAATCAAACCATATATACATAAAGAGGTGTATCGATATGGAAAAATTGCTGCGCATTTTGGAAAAGAATGCCCGTATGCCCATCGAGGACATCGCGGCGATGCTGGATAAAAAGCCGGAAGAAGTGGCGGCCATGATGGACGAAGCCGCCGCCAAGGGCTATATCCGCGGATATGAGACGCTGGTGGACTGGGAACAGGCCGGTGTCAACCTGGTGGAGGCAGTCATCGAACTGAAAGTGACGCCCCACAAATCCCGCGGCTTTGATGATATCGGTACCATCATTGCCGGTTTTGACGAGGTGGATACCGTGCTGCTGATGAGCGGCAGTTACGATCTGCAGGTCATCATCAAGGGCCGCAGCTTCCAGGAAATCGCACTCTTTGTCGCCAAGCGCCTGTCGCCGCTGGACGATGTGATCTCTACCGCAACAAGCTTTGTGCTGCGCGCGTATAAGCGGGGCGGCCGCCTGTATCAGGCCGACGAGACCGATGAAAGAGAGTGGACAATGCTGTGATGAATTACAACGAACTGCTTGCGCCCGGCGCCAAGTTGATGCGGCCGTCCGGCATCCGCAAGTTCTTTGATCTGGCAAGCGATATGCCCCACTGCATTTCCCTGGGCGTCGGCGAGCCGGATTTCAAAACGCCGTGGAGCGTGCGCGATGCGGGCATCCGCAGCCTGGAACAGGGGCGCACCAAATACACGGCCAACGCCGGCCTGAAGGAGCTGCGCGCCGAAATCTGCCGCTATCTCAGACGGCGGTTTGATCTTGAATACGATGTGCCGCAGGTTCTGGTCACCGTGGGCGGCAGCGAAGCCATTGACCTGGCCATTCGTGCGCTGGTTCAGCCCGGCGATGAGGTCATCATCCCGGAACCGTGCTTCGTCTGCTACGAACCCATCACCCAGCTGACCGGCGGCGTGCCGGTGCATATCGCCACCCGTGCCGAGGATGAATTCCGCCTGACGGCTGAACAGCTCAAGGCTGCCATTACGCCCCGCACCAAGCTGGTGATTTTTCCGTATCCCAACAACCCCACCGGCGCGGTGATGAGCGCCAAGGATCTGGAAGAAATTGCCGCGGTTCTGCGGGATACCAATGTCATGGTCCTTTCCGATGAAATCTACTCGGAGCTGACCTATGGCCTGGATCGCCACGTTTCCTTTGCCTCGCTGCCCGGCATGGCCGAGCGCACCATCGTGGTCAACGGCTTCTCCAAATCCTACGCCATGACGGGCTGGCGCCTGGGCTATGCGGCCGGGCCGGAGCCCATCATCCAGATCATGACCAAGATTCACCAGAGCTGCATCATGAGCGCGCCGACCACCAGCCAGTATGCGGCCATCACGGCGCTGCGCCAGTGTGATGATCAGATCGAGATGATGCGCGATGAGTACAATCGCCGCCGCCGGTATGTGGTCAAGGCACTGAACGAGATGGGGCTGACCTGCTTTGAACCGCGGGGCGCCTTCTACGTTTTCCCGTCCATCCAGGTCAGCGGCCTGAGCAGCGAGGAGTTCTGTGAGCGCCTGCTGCGGGAAAAGGAAGTGGCCATCATTCCCGGCGATGCCTTCGGTGCATCGGGAGAAGGGTACGCCCGTATCAGCTACGCCTACAGCGTAGACCATCTGCAAACCGCCATGCACCGTATCCGCGATTTCCTGCAGGAAAACGGCTGGCTCAAGACCGAATAAGGGGAGTAAAACAGACAGGAAAGGGAACCGTATGCTCAAAAAATCCGTCACCGTGCTGGCACCGGCCAAGCTCAATCTCTCTTTGGATGTCGTCGGAACCCTGCCCAACGGGTACCATGATCTGGACATGGTCATGCAGACCATCGATTTGTACGAAAAGATCACCCTGCGCCGCAGCGAGGGGCTGAGCCTGACGCTGCCGGGCAGCTTTGTTCCGGTCAACGATAAAAACACCGCCGTCAAGGCGGCGCTGGCGTTTTTCCACTATACGGGCCTGCTGGCCGGTGTGGATATGACGATCTACAAGCGGGTGCCTGTGCGCGCCGGTATGGCGGGCGGCAGTGCCGATGCCGCCGGTGTGCTGGTGGGCCTCAATGACCTGTACGATGCCAAACTTTCCATGAGTGAGCTCTGCGCGCTGGGCGCAGGCATCGGCGCCGATGTGCCCTTCGCGCTGTTGGGCGGTACCTGCCGGGTGCGCGGCGTCGGCGACCTGATGAAGGCGCTGCCGCCCTGCCCGGACTGCTGGTTCGTGGTGGCCATGCCCAGTGTGGGCGTTTCCACACCGGAGGCCTTTGCCCGGTACGATACCATGGGCAGCCCGGTGCATCCCGATTGCGAAGCCCAGGAACAGGCGGTGCGCGCCGGTGATCTGGCGGCTGTCTGTGCCGCAGCGGGCAACGCGCTGGAGCACTGCTCCGGTGCCGAGGAAACGCCGTCGATCTGTGCCATTCTGCGGGAAAACGGTGCCCTGACCGCCCAGATGACCGGCAGCGGTGCCGCGGTCTTCGGCGTTTTTGATGACGAGGAAAAAGCCCGCGCTGCCATGTCTGCCCTCAAACCGGGCTACAAGCAGGTGTACCTCTGCCGTCCCACCCACGGCGGTCCCCGCGTGACGGTGCGCCGCCCCATGAAAAAATAAGAGCCTGTGTTTGCGGCACGGAGATTTCGTCCATACTCCCGGTGAAGGGAGCGATGAACCATGAACCGCCGCAACAAACGATGGATTCGGGAACTTGGTGCAGGCATCGGGTTCCTGCTGGCTGTGGTACTTACGCTGGGCATGGCCCGGCGGCAGACGGTGGCCGCGCAGGTGCGGGAGGATACCATCCGCCTGCATGTGCTGGCCAACAGTGATACGATTGAGGATCAGCTGCTCAAGCTGGAGGTTCGGGATGCCATTCTCGAAGAACTGCCCGCCGCTGTGACCCAGGCCGAAACACCGCAGCAGGCGGCCCGGGCGCTGCAAAATGCGCTGCCCGCCTTGCAGGCGGCGGCCAACAAAACGCTGTTGGCTGCCCACAGCGGCCAGACCGCAGCGGTCCGGCTGGAACAGTTTGACTTTGCCGCCAAAGACTACGGCACCTTCGCGCTGCCTGCCGGCAGTTACACGGCGCTGCGTGTGGAACTGGGCAAGGCCCAGGGGCACAACTGGTTTTGTGTGCTGTATCCGGCGCTGTGTGTTTCGGGCGCTACGGCCGAGTATCCCACCGAGGCGGAAAACGCCCTGGTGTTTGGCAAGTACGAAGTGCGTTTTGCCCTGCTGGATGCCTTGCAGGGCCGATAAAAACCCGACAAGAGGGAAAAGAAAACCACCGGGTTCTCTTTTTCCTCTTTTTCTGTCAATGGGAAAGGAACCCTCTTATGTTACATCTACTTCTCGGCCCTTCTGGCAGCGGCAAATCCCGCCGTATGCTGGCGGAACTGCGTACCCGTGCCGAACAGGGCCAGCGCAGCCTGCTCATCGTGCCGGAGCAGTTTACCTCCTCCACCGAAGGTCAGCTCTACCGCACGCTGGGGGATACCCTTTCGGCTTATGTGGAAAGTTACTCCTTCACCTCGCTGGCCGAAACGCTGCTGCGCCGGTATGGCGGTGCGGCGGTGCAGACGCTGGATGAGGCAGGCCGGGCCTTGCTGGTACGGCGGGCGGTGGATTCGCTGCTGGACCAGGTGGTGTACTACAACCGCCAGCGCCGGTCGGCGGCCTTTTGCGAGAAAGCGGCCCAGACCATCGAGGAGCTGAAAAGTGCCGGTGTGACGCCCCAGGATTTGGGCGCCTATGCCTGCGCTCCGGGGGCCGACCATGACAAACTGCAAGAACTTTCCCTGATTTACGGTGCCTATGAGGCACTGCTGGGGCAGACGGCCATGGATCCCGGGGATCGGCAGCAGCTGGCGGCAAACTATCTGGATGCAGATTTCTTTGCCGGGCGGGCGGTCTATATTGATGAGTTTGATACCTTCAACGCCCCCAAGCGGGCTTTGCTGGCGGCGATGCTGCCGGTGGCCGATGTGACGGTCTGCCTGTGCTGCGACGGCTTGCAGGACCGGGAGGGCGGCATGGGGCTGTTCAGCGGCGCCAAGGCGGTGGCCAACAGCCTGCATCGCATGGCCGCGGACGCCGGTGTGGCCGTACATACCGAGACCCTTACCGATGACCGCCGCCACGCCGATGCCCCGGTCCTGGCGGAACTGAACCTGCTGCTGGCCGACCCTACCTACACGCCCCAGTGCACGGTGGATACGGCGCACCCGGCCATCGTCTGCCATGCCGCTGCCAGCCGCCAGGCGGAAGCCAAAGCGGTGGCGGCGGAGATTGCGGCCCGCGCCCGTGCCGGGGTGCCTTACAACCGCATGGCGGTGATCTGCCGTGACGCTGCCCAGTATCTGGGGCCGCTGCGGTATGAATTCCGCCTGCAAAGTATTCCGCTGTTCTGTGATGAGGCCACCACACCGGAAAACACCGCCCCCGCCCGTGCGGTACATGCGGCGCTGGAGCTGGCCCGGGGCGGCATTTCCAGCCGCACGGTGCTGCGGTTGCTCAAAACCGGGCTTGTGAACCTGTCCGAACGCCAGAAGACGGCCCTGGAAAACTATGCCTACACCTGGTCGCTGAAAGCGGCCGACTGGCGGGCGCCCTTTACCCGCAGCGCCGCGGGCTATGCGGATGTGGAGCGGGCGGAGGACGTGCGTACCCGGGAGGATGCCGAGGCAGCCCGCGCCTTTTTGGTGGAGCGTATCCAGAAATTTCTGCCGCGCACCAAGGACGCCGGTGCTGCTGCCCTGACCAAGCAACTGTACCTGTTCCTGCAAAGCCTCGGGGCTGAGGAAACGCTCAACGCCCTGGCCGAAACCTTGCGGGACCAGGGCCGCCTGCCCGAAGCCGACGAGGTGCTGCGGGAGTGGAATGTGGTCATGGGGCTGCTCAACGAGCTGGCCCAGCTGCTGGGGGAGGAGGTGCTGCCCCCGGCGGACTATGCCGAACTGTTTACCTTGCTGCTGCGCACCACCGATATGGGGCACATCCCCCAAAGCCTGGACAGCGTGATCCTGACCACGGCAGGCCGCATGCGCCTGCCCGAGACCGATGCCGTGTTTGTGGTGGGCCTGACCGAGGGCGAGTTCCCCAAAACACCCGGCGACCAGGGGCTGCTGACCCATGCAGACCGGGACGCCATGATCGCCCAGGGGGCCGAGCTGCCGGACTGCTTTGAAAACAAGGTCCTGCGCGAAGGCATCTGCTTTTATAAAGCCCTTACGGCGGCCCGCAGTTTTCTGTGGCTGAGCTGGCCCGGTGCTGCCCATGCCGAGGATGATTCTCCGGCCAGCGCTGCCCTGGCACCGGTGCGCAGTTTGCTGCAAGTGCCCTTTGCCGCACCCACCACTGCCGAACTGGGGGCGACCCCGGCGGCGGCCATGGACATTCTGGGTATTGTCAGCCAGCAGCCCGGCCGGGAAGGGGAGGGCGAAGCCCTGCGCACGGCCCTGGATGCGGAAGAAGGGACACCGTTGGCAGCCCCCGGCTATGCCGCGGTGCGCCGTGCCCAAAAGGCGGAACCGGCGGCAGTGCAGGATACCGAAGAACTGGAAAAACTGCTGGGGCCCAGTCTGCGGGTCAGCCCCACGCGGTTTGAAAAATACCAGACTTGCCCCTTTGGGTACTTCATGCAGTTTGTGCTGCGGGCTGCACCCCGCCAGAAAGCCGAACTGGCCCCCAACATCAGCGGCACGCTGACCCACTGGGTGCTGGAAAATGCGCTGCGCCGCCAGGGGGCAGCCTTCAAAGACCTGACGGAGGAGGAACTCCGGGCGTTGGTGGATTCCCTTGTGGGGGAGTACACCAAAGAAAATCTGCCGGGCATTACCGTGCGTATGCAGTATCTCATCGAGCGCATCCGCCGCAACCTGGTGGGGCTGCTGGGCTTTATCCAGCGGGATCTGCGGCAATCGGGCTTCCAGCCGGTGGCTTTCGAACTGCGTATTGATGACCGTCCCGGCGAGGACCCCGACGCTCCCCGCATTGACCCGGTAGAACTGGAAGATGGCGCCGGGCATACGGTGCGCATTGTGGGCACCGTGGACCGTGTGGACGCCATGCCCCTGGGGGAGCGCACCTACCTGCGAGTGGTGGACTACAAGACCGGCGGCAAGGATTTCCAACTCAAGGAAGTCTACTGCGGTCTGGACTGCCAGATGCTTTTGTATCTCTTTACGCTGGAACGCAACGCCCGGGCACAGTTCCCCGGTGCCACGGCGGCCGGTGTGGAATATCTGCTGGCCGACCCGGCCCCTGAAAGTGTACCCCGCAGCGAAGCCGGTGCGGGGGAGAACACTCCGGAAAGCAGTTATCCGCTCAACGGTCTGCTGCTGGACGACGAGAGCATCTACCGCGCCATGGATACTCGCGGTACCGGCGAGTTTGTACCGCTGAATTTCAGCGCCAAGACTGGCAAGGTCACCAACGGCAAAAGCCGCCTGGCCGATGAGAAAAAACTGGCCCGCATCCGGGATCATCTGGATGGGCTGCTCAAACAGATGGCAAACAATCTGTACGCAGGCAAAATTGATGCCCAGCCGCTGTGCAGTGGGGGACGCAGCCCCTGCGCGTACTGCGATTTCCGTATTGCCTGTGCCCATCAGGACGGCGAAAACGAGCGCAAAGTGGATGTGCCCGCCGATCCCTTTGCAGAAGAATAAAAGGAGAACACCATGCCGGATACCCCGAAAATTCAATTTACGCCTGCCCAGGCGGCCGCCATCGGCGCCCGGGGCGGCAGTCTGCTGGTGTCGGCCGCAGCCGGTTCCGGCAAGACCCGTGTGCTGGTGGAACGCGTGGTGGGGCTCATCACCGACCCCCAGCATCCGGTGGAGGCGGACAGCCTGCTGATCATGACCTTTACCAATGCGGCTGCCGCCAAGCTGCGGGCCGATATCTCCACCCGCCTGGCCGATGAAGTGCGCGCCCATCCCGGCAACGTGCGGCTTCGCCGTCAGCAGCTGCTTTTGCAGCGGGCCTCTATCGGCACGGTGGATGCCTTCTGCCTGCATTTTGTGCAGCAGCATTTTGCTGCGCTGGATGTGCCGCCGGATTTTGAAACGGCGGAGGAATCCGACCTTACCCGCATCGAGCAGGAAACCCTGGCCGATGTGCTGGAGGAAGCTTATCAGGATGCGGATTTCCGCGCTTTCGCCGACCTCTATGACCGGGGCCGCACCGACCAGACGGCGGGCAATGCCGTGCTGGAATTGTATCATTTCAGCCGCTCGCTGCCCCATCCGGCGCAGGCGCTGCAATCTTTTGCCGACCTGTGGCAAAGCGAGGCGGCCCCCCAGGATACCCCCTGGGGCAAGGACCTGCTGCGCATTGCGCTGGACCGCGCCCGTGGTGCAAAATCCCTGCTGGAAGCGGGGGCTCGCATCGCGGCCAGGGATGAGGCGGCAGACACTGCCTATACCGCCGTGCTGCAGGACGATGCTGCCCGGGTGGAATGGCTCTGCCAGAAAATCGGGCAGGGCGACTGGGATGCCGCCGTGGCCGCGCTGGAAGAGGTAAACGGAAACTGGCGCAAGGCGGGCCGCATCAAGGGCGGCAAGGATTCCAACCCCGCCGCCTTTGCAGCCAGTGAACTGCGCGATCGCGCCAAAAAGCAGATCGCGGGCCTTTGCACCGAGTTTTTGCTCTGCACCGCCCAGGAATATCAGGAGGACCGCCGCCGTGCCGCACCGCTGGTAGCGGCATTGGTGCGGGTGACCCAGCGGTTCGCCGATGCCTGCTTTGCCGCCAAGTGCGAGGAAAAGCTGCTGGATTATGCCGACTTCGAGCATCTGACGCTGGATCTGCTCATCGCGCCGGACGGCAGCCGCACGCCGCTGTGCCGCACCGTCAGCGAGCGGTATTCCGCCGTGTTGGTGGATGAATACCAGGACACTAACGCCCTGCAGGATGCCATCTATTTTGCACTGGCCAACCCCCAGGCCGATAACCTGTTTTTCGTGGGGGACATCAAGCAGAGTATCTATCGTTTCCGCCAGGCGGACCCGGCGGTGTTTTTAGGCAAACAGCAGCACTGGCAGCCCTACCCACAGCCCGCGCCGCAGCCTGCTACCCTGGCGCTGGATGCCAACTTCCGCAGCGCCCCTCGGGTCATTGAGGGTATCAACTACCTGTTCTCGGTGTTTTTCTCCGAAGGTCTGGGCGGTGTGGAATACGGCGATGGACAGCGGCTGGTGGTGGGTAAACCCGATGCCGAGTATCCGGGCCTGTGTGAGGTGGATGTCGTCAACGGTGCCGATGCGGCGGGGGATGCCGCTGTTATTGCCCGGCGGATTGCCGCCATGGTGGAGGAAGGATTCACGGTGCGCGGCAAGGAGGGACTGCGCCCCTGTCGGTACGAAGATTTCTGCATTCTGCTGCGTGGCCGTGCGGATTTTGCCGTCTATGAGGAAGCACTGCGCGCAGCGGAAATTCCCGTCTTTGCCGATGCGGCGGCCGATCTTCTGGATGCGCCCCACATCCGCCCCTTTGCGGCCCTGCTGCGGGTGATTGATAACCCGGCCCAGGATATCCCGTTGGCGGCGGTGCTGCTCAGTCCCATGTTTCCCTATACGCCGGACGATCTGGTGGCCCTGCGCCGAGCCTGCCCCCAGGGCAGCTTGTACGGGGCGGTATTGTACAGCAACCAGCCGCGTTTTGCTGCCTTCACCGAGGCGCTGGCGGAGTACCGTCGCCTGGCGCGCATACTGCCGGTGGACCGCCTGATCGAGGAGTTGCTGGCCCGAACGGGGTATCTGGCGGCCATGGGCGCCATGCCCGACGGCGCACGCCGTCGGGAGGATCTGCAGTCCTTTGTGGCCTGGGCAGGCAATGCCGGGCGGGCCGGGTTGTCGGCGCTGGTCCGCGCCATGGATGCCGCCGCGGCCAACGGCGGGCTTACCCAGAGCGGCGGGGGACAGACCCGCCCGGGATGCGTCAGTATCATGACGGTGCACCGCTCCAAAGGGTTGGAGTTTCCCGTGGTGTTCGTGGCCAATACCGCCCATCAGTTCAACCAGAGCGATGCCATCCGCCCGGTGCTCACCCACAGCCGGCTGGGCGTCGGCGTGATGCTGCGCGCCGGACAGGCGGCCAAGCGGTATAAAACGCTGCCCTACGCGGCGCTGGCCCAGGCCATCCGTACCGAAACCCTCAGTGAGGAGATGCGGGTGCTGTATGTGGCGCTGACCCGCGCCCAGGATGCCCTGATCGTCACCATTCCGTTGAAAAAGACCGAGAGTGCCCTCAAGACACCGGCGCTCTGTGCCCAGGCTGAAGCCACCGGCCCGGAAGCTATGCAGGGTATGAACAACTGGGCGGGCTGGCTGCTGACGGCCACACTGCTCCATCCCGACAGCGATGCTTTGTGGAATTATACGGCGCTGCTGCCGCATCATCTGGTCACCCGGGCGCCGCTCACGGTCCGTATGCTGGATGTGCCGGAAGCGGAACCGGAAAAGCAGGCGGAGACGGTGACAGTACCCGACGAAACACTGCGTCGAGCGCTGTCGGAAACCTTCGCCTGGCACAATCCCCGCGCGGCGCTGCAAAAAATCCCGGCCAAGGTCAGTGTCAGCGCCGTGGCCCATGCGGCCCGGCCGGTGGCCCTGGAACGCCCGGCCTTCCTGCAAAAAAGCGGCATGACCGGCGCCGAGCGGGGCACCGCCATTCATGCTTTCATGCAGAGCGTGCCCTTCGACGGCCCGGCCCCCGATTTGCAGGCCGAAGTGCAGAGGCAGAAAGAGCTGCAGTTGCTGGATGCCGACCTGGCCGAAAAACTGGACCTTGCCCGGGTACAGCCCTTCTTTGAGAGCGGCGTCTGGCGGCGCATTCGCACGGCACGCCGGGTCCTGCGGGAGGAACCGTTCATCACGGCATTGCCCGCTTCGCAGATTACACCCGAGGCAGAAAAGACCGATGCCGAGGTGCTGGTACAGGGCATTGCCGACCTGGTGCTGGTTTTTGATGACCACGCCGAGATCTGCGACTACAAGACCGACGCCAGCAAAGACCCAGACTTCTATAAAAAGGAATACGCGGCACAGCTGCGCCTGTACCGCCACGCCTTTGCGCTGCGGCTGGATGTGCCGGTCACCAAACTGACCATTTACAGCTTTACGCTGCAGCAGGAGATCGACATCCCGCTCCGGGAAGGATAAGGGACGTTCTGCCGCCAAGAAAACAGGCAAAAAATCGCGTTTTTTGCTTGACTTAAACCCGCGGTTGTGCTATTATGATAGCACCTCTTTTGCGGGTTTATTTTTTATGCCCTTTTTCCGGGGGCGGCCCGTAAGCGCGAGGGAGGCTTATTAACCGATAATGGAGGTGCCGAACAATGACTGTCAAGATTACCCTGGCTTGCACCGAGTGCAAGCAGCGCAACTACAACAAGGAGAAGAACAAGAAGAATTCTCCCGATCGTCTTGAGATGAAGAAGTATTGCCGTTTCTGCAAAAAGCATACCCTTCACCGCGAAACCAAGTGAGGATAGGAGCTTAGAGATGGCGGATAAGAAATCTTCGAACACCGCAGCCCAGGCTCAAAGCGACAAGAAAAAGACTTCGTTTTTTGGCAAGGTCAAGAACTTTTTCAAAGGCATCGCAAAGTATTTCAAAGATACCAAGAGCGAGCTGAAAAAGGTCGTCTGGCCCAGCAAAAAGGACGTCAAGACCAACACCATCACGGTCATTGCGGTCGTTGTGATCGCAGCGGTTGTGCTGATTGTGCTGGATCTTATCTTCGGCGGCGCTATCCACTTAGTGGTCGGCGCCTGAGCGCTTGAGCGGAGGCAATGACCAATGGCTGAACAGGCAAACTGGTATGTGGTGCATACCTATTCCGGCTATGAGAACAAGGTCGCACAGGACCTGATGACGATGGTGGAAAACCGTCGTCTGCAGGATCTGATCTGCGATGTCAAGGTCCCGACCGAGACCGTGATCGAGGAAGTTCTGGACAAAACCGGCAACAAAACCGGTGAAAAGGAAGTCCAGCACAAGCTGTACCCCGGTTACGTTTTTGTCAAGATGGTCATGAATGACAGCACTTGGTACATCGTGCGCAACACGCGCGGCTGCACCGGTTTTGTCGGCCCGGAGTCCAAGCCCGAGCCGCTGACCGAGGCAGAAGTTGCCAAGATGGGTGTCGAGACCACAGCCGAACTGCAGGTCGACTACAAAGTCGGCGATACCGTCGAAATCACCGCCGGCCCGATGGAAGGTTCCGTTGGTACCGTGGAAGAGATCGACATCCCCGCGCGCAAGGTGCGCGTAAAAATCACAATGTTTGGCCGCGAGCTGCCCGCAGAACTCGAGCTGCATCAGGTCAAACTGTTCTGAGAATTTTCTCGGGACGCACGCAATTTCCGGTAAGAGCCGCGAACGGGCAAGTTCCCGGGGTACGGTTTTTATAGGGTATGCGGTGGTCGCATACCCGTGGGAGGCCTGCACCGCGGGCCGCAACTCACCACAAAATTTGGAGGTGCAAGTATCATGGCACAGAAAATCACTGGCTACATCAAGCTGCAAATTCCCGCCGGCAAGGCGACTCCGGCCCCCCCTGTTGGTCCTGCTCTGGGCCAGAAGGGCGTCAACATCATGTCCTTCACCAAGGAGTTCAACGAGCGTACCAAGAACCAGATGGGTATGATCATCCCCGTCGTCATCACCGTTTACGCTGACCGCTCCTTCAGCTTCATTACCAAGACCCCCCCGGCGCCCGTTCTGATCAAGAAGGCTGCCGGCATCGACACCGCTTCCGGTGTGCCGAACAAGAACAAGGTTGGTTCCATCACTCTGGCTCAGGCCGAGGAGATCGCCAAGACCAAGATGCCCGACCTGAACGCTGCCTCTCTGGAGGCCGCTGTCAGCATGATCAAGGGCACCGCCCGCAGCATGGGCGTTACCGTTGAGGGTTGAACAGGAGGGGAATAAGCAATGAAACACGGCAAGAAGTATACCGATGCTGCCAAACTGATTGAGAGCAGCAAGACTTATGATCCGGCCGAGGCTCTGGAGCTCTGCTGCAAGACCGCGACCGCTAAGTTCGACGAGACCGTCGAGCTGCACGTCCGCCTGGGCGTTGACAGCCGCCATGCCGACCAGCAGGTCCGTGGCGCCGTTGTTCTGCCCAACGGTACCGGCAAGAACGTCCGCGTTATCGCCATCGCCAAGGGCGATGCTGCCAAGGCTGCTGAGGCTGCCGGTGCGCAGGAGGTCGGCGATGACGATCTGATCGCAAAGATCCAGGGCGGCTACCTCGACTTCGACGTCCTGGTCACCACCCCTGACATGATGGGCCGCGTTGGCCGCCTGGGTAAAATCCTTGGCCCCCGTGGCTTGATGCCAAACCCGAAGGCCGGCACCGTTACCCCCGACGTTGGCAAGGCTGTCACCGATGCCAAGGCCGGTAAGATCGAGTACCGCCTCGACAAGCAGAACATCATCCATGTGCCCATCGGCAAGGCCTCTTTCGGCGCCGAGAAGCTCATGACCAACCTGGACACCGTTCTGGAAGCCATCGCCAAGGCGAAGCCCGCCGCGGCCAAGGGCCAGTACTTCAAGAGCGCGACCGTCGCCACCACCATGGGCCCCGGCGTCCGCGTTGCCACCAACAAGTATGGTGTCTGATTTCAGCGCAAGCTGATTTTGTAAAGTACTTGACAAACGCACGTTTGCGTGCTATACTATTTAAGCTGTTTTTAAGACAGCAGGTGCCGCAAGGCATAATGGGGTAACCCAACCTGCCGAGAAACGTGCGTTTGATAGCTGTGCTTTCAAGCCCTTTTCCCGGCGACGGGAAAGGGGCTTTTCTATTTACACGAAAAGCCGCTTACCGTTACCAAACTGTAAGTGGAACGAGGTGAAATTCAAATGCCCAGTGCAAAGATTCTGGAATCCAAGAAGGCTCTTGTCAAGGCCCTGAACGAGGAGATCACCGCTTCTCTGGCCGGTGTTGTTGTTGCTTACAACGGCATCAGCGTGGCCGACGACACCAAGCTGCGTAAGGAACTGCGTGAGGCTGGCGTGCACTACATGGTCGTCAAGAACACCATGCTGCGTCTCGCCGTCAAGGGCACCCAGTACGAGGCTCTGACCGACTGCTTCAAGGGTGACACCGCGATTGCCCTGTCCCCGGAGGACCCGGCTGCCGCTGCTCGCATCCTGTGCAAGTTTGCTGACGCCGACAAGTCCAAGCGCTTCGTCGTCAAGGGTGGCTTCTGCGATGGTCAGGTTATGGACGCCGCCGGTGTCAAGAGCCTGTCTACCATGCCCAACCGCGAGGGTCTGCTCTCCATGCTGGCCGGCTCCCTCAACGGGATCATCGGCGGTCTGGCTGTGGCCCTGCAGGCTGTTGCCGACAAGCAGGAAGAACCCGCTGCCTGATCTTAGATCAAGCTGCCTGAGCACTTCGGCGCAGTGCTCGTTAATACCATGCGCCGCTTGAATCATTTTAAATTAAATGGAGGTAACTACCATGGCTTCTGAGAAGATCACTGCCATTGTCGAGTCTGTCAAGACTATGACTGTTCTGGAGCTCAAAGAGCTCGTTGACACCATCTGCGAGGAGTTCGGCGTTTCCGCTGTTGCCGCTGCTGCTCCCGCTGCCGCCGGCGCTGCTGCCGCTCCCGCTGAGGAAGAGAAGACCGAGTTCGACGTCATCCTGAAGGACGTCGGCGCCAACAAGATGCAGGTCATCAAGACCGTCAAGGAGCTGACCGGTGCTTCCCTGATGGAGGCCAAGAAGCTCGTCGAGACTCCCGATGCCAAGCTGAAGGAGCAGGCTTCCAAGGCCGATGCCGAAGAGATCCAGAAGAAGCTGGAAGAGATCGGCGCCAAGGTCGAGCTGAAGTAATTCAGTTTCCAAGCTGTACAAAACACCGCATGGTTTTACCGCCATGCGGTGTTTTTTTGTTGGGGGAAAAGAAAAAACGCGATGCCAAAAACGGCATCGCGTAACGGGAGTGGAGATGTCAGAAAGAAGAGGTGGTCTGCTGCTGTTGCTGCCGCGGTGTGGTGTTGCGGGGACGCTTGTCGGTCATCAGACCGGCGTACTTTCCGTACATATCTTTCAGCAGAACGGTGCGGCGTACCATGCCGATGAAAACGTTGCGGTCATCCACGACAGGGACAAAGTTCTGGTCGATGGCCGCCCGCAGCAGGGTAGGCATGTCGGTGGTCACGGTTACGGCCTTGTAATCACGGCGGCGGGGGAAACTGGCAATGGGTACGTCTTCGCTGGCCTCCAGGTCCAGCCCATGCAGATTTTTCATGCCCCAAAGGATGTCGCCTTCGGTGATGGTGCCTACATATTCGCCGTTTCGCTTCAATACGGGAATGGTGGCGAAGCGTTGATTGGCCCATTTTTCCAGGGTCTGGCGTAAGGTGAAATCCTCATAAATGTACAATACGTCCTGTTTGGGCGTCAAAAAGAACAAAAGATTCATGCGGTTGTGCACTCCTTTTGGCAACGGTGATCTTCTATAATCAGTATATACGTTCAACCTGTAAACTTTGTGAATGGAATGTTAAAAAACGACCAGTCAGATTTTTATTGAAAAAAGACTGTTCAAACGGGAAAAAGTGGTGTATAATAAACCTAATTAAGCCCAACAAAGGAGGATCGCAGATGATCACCAAAGTGAATCCTTACGGACATATCTCTTTGACCAACGACTATTTCTCCGGCTTGGTGGAACAGGCTGCCAAGCAATGCTATGGGATTGCCGCCATGGGGCAGGCCCCTGCGGAAAGTGTTGTGCGCAGTGCGCTGCGCACCGGCAGCCTGCCGCCGAAGGGCGTTACCGTCACCCAGGAGGGCGGACGTCTGGTCATCGCGCTGCATATTAAAGTGGGGTATGGGCTCAATATCTCTACCATCACGCAAAGCATCACCCACCGCGTCAAGGACGAGGTGGAGCATGCCACCGGCCTGAAAGTGGCGCGCATTGATGTGTATGTGGACGATATTTTGGCAGATTAAAACATGAGGTGTAACATACGATGATTACTGGCCAGATCCTGCGCGACGCCATTCTTTCCGGCGCCAACAACATTGCTAACCAGCGCACCCGCGTGGATGAGCTGAACGTTTTCCCTGTACCTGACGGCGATACCGGCACCAACATGAGCATGACCGTCGGGGCCGCCACCCGCGAGCTGGAGGCCCTGCCCGATACCTGCACCGTGGCCGAAGCCAGCAAAACGGCCGCTTCCGCCATGCTGCGCGGTGCACGCGGCAACTCCGGCGTTATCACCAGCCTGTTGTTCCGCGGCTTCTCCAAGGCTTTGAAGGACAAGACGGAAGCCAGCGCCGCCGATCTGGCCAACGCGCTGCAGATGGGTGTGGAGGCTGCCTACAAGGCGGTCATGAAGCCCACCGAAGGTACCATCCTGACGGTTACCCGCCTGGCTGCCGAGAAGGCTGTCCAGTGCACCGAGATGGAGATCCCCGCCATGTGGGATGCCACGTTGGAAGCAGCGCAGGCTGCTCTGGATGACACCCCGAACCTGCTGCCCGTGCTGAAGAAAGCCGGCGTTGTGGATGCCGGTGGTCAGGGCATTATGCTCGTGTTCGAGGGCATGAAGCAGGTCTTTGACGGCGGCGAGATCATCGCCGGTGCCGAAGTGGCTGCCAAGCCGAAAGTGGCCAGTGAGTCTGCGGGTAAAGGCGTTTTTGCCGACGACCTGATGAAGGTCGAGGACATCAAGAACGGTTACTGCACCCAGTTCCTGCTGCATAAGAATGCCGACGCCAGCGTGACCCGTCTGCGCGCCTTCCTGGAGTCCAACGGTGACTCTGTTGTGGTGATCGAGGATGACGATGTGGCCAACTGCCATGTGCACACCTCCGATCCCGGCATGATGCTGTCGGAAGCCATCAAGTACGGCTACCTGACCGATTTCAAGATCGAGAATATGCACGAGCAGTTCCTCGCCCGCCAGAAGCAGGGCAAGGGCCTGGAAAAGCAGGCTCAGGCCGAGGAAAAGAAGGAAAGCGAGTTTACCTATGCGGCCGTGGACCCCGAGCGCGAGTACGGCTTTGTGGCCGTTGCCGCCGGTGAGGGCCTGAAGAACGTCTTTACCGACCTGGGCGTGGATGCCGTGGTCAGCGGCGGCCAGACGATGAACCCCTCCACCGAGGACATCCTGGCAGCCATCCAGAGCGTGCCAGCCAAGACGGTGCTCGTTCTGCCCAACAACAAGAACATCATCATGGCGTCCGAGCAGGCGCAGAAGCTGGCTGACCGCAAGGTCATTGTTCTGCCCACCCGCACCGTGCCGCAGGGCATGACGGCCATGCTGAACTTTGATCCGGAAATCAAACCGGATGAGAATGCCGTCAACATGATGGAAGCTGCTGATCATGTCAGCACCGGTCTGGTGACCTACGCTGCCCGTGACAGTGAGTTCGACGGCAAGCCCATCAAGAAGGGCGAGATCATGGCGCTGGAAAACGGCAAGATCGTGGCCACCGGCACCGATATTGTCAAGGTGACTTACCGCCTGGCCCGCTCCATGCGCAAAAAGGATACCCAGTTTATCACGGTGATCTCCGGCTGCGATGTCAGCGATGAAGATGCCGAGCATACCACCGAACTGGTGCGCACCAAGTGCGGCGGCAACATCGAAGTCAGCCACATCAGCGGTGGCCAGCCGGTTTACTACTACATGATTTCTGTGGAGTAACAGGCAACCGAAAACGACAAAAAGGCGAATTTGGGGAAGTTCCGAGTTCGCCTTTTTCCTTTATGATATCAGGGCGCATCCCGCGCAGAAAGGAGGTCCCGTATGGCTACCATTGACAGTTCCATCCAATATCTCAAGGGCGTAGGTCCGGCTTTTGCCAAGAAATTTGAAAAACTGGGCATTTCCACCATCCGGGACCTGCTGCTGTGCTATCCCCGCAAATACATTGATTATTCCCAGCCCTACACGGTGGTTTCGGCCCCCTATGATGTGGATTGCTGTGTAAAAGCTACCGTTTTACAGAAAGAGCCGCCCCGCCGCATCAAGGGCGGCCGGGTGCTCAACCGGGTGATGGCGGCGGACGATACCGGTGTGCTGACCCTCTCCTGGTTCAATGCCGCCTATGCCGCAGAGAAACTGGTGGTGGGGGAAACCTACTATTTTGAGGGACGTATTGGCGGGAACCTGACCCGCCGGGAGCTGCTGCATCCGCTGGTGCGCACCGAAGCCCAGGTGGCGGCCAGCCCCTTTGTGCCGGTATACCACGGTACCGAAGGTCTGCCCGCCACCCGTCAGGCCAACTGTGCCCGGGCGGCGTTGGTCTATGTGGACGAACTGCAGGACCCGCTGCCGCCTGAACTGCTGACCCGTTATAAAATGCCCACCAAGGCCCAGGCGGTACGGGCGGTGCATGCGCCCCGGAATCAGGCGGAACTGGCGGCTGCCCGCCGACGTCTGATCTTTGAGGAGCTGTATCTGCTGCAAATCGGCATCTTTCTGCTGCGCAGCCATGGCCGTCGGGTGACCAGTGCGCCCATGCGCCCGATGAATCTGGCGCCGTTCTGGGGCAGCCTGCCCTATGCACCTACCGGGGCCCAGCGCCGCGCCACCGAGGAAATTACCCGGGACCTCTGCGCCGAGGTCCCCATGAACCGGCTGCTGCAGGGCGATGTGGGCAGCGGCAAAACGCTGGTGGCAGCGGCAGCCATCTGGTTTGCCGCCCAGAACGGATGGCAGAGTGCCATGCTAGCCCCCACCGAAATTCTGGCCCGACAGCATGCCGCCACCCTGGCCGACCGGCTGGAACCTTTCGGCATCAACGTGACGCTGTTGGTGGGGGGCATGAAAGCCAGCGAAAAGCGCATTGCCCTGGCTGCCATTGCCGACGGGCGGGCCGGGCTGGTGGTCGGTACCCATGCGGTGCTGACCGATTCGGTCGTGTTCAAAAATCTGGGGCTTGCCATTGTGGACGAACAGCACCGTTTCGGGGTGCGGCAGCGTGGCCTGCTGGCGGGCAAAGCCCAAAGCCCCCATCTTCTGGTCATGAGCGCCACGCCCATTCCGCGAACCCTGGGACTGCTGATGTACGGTGACCTGGATATCTCGGTGCTGGACGAACTGCCGCCCGGCCGCAAACCCATCAAAACCTGGTTCATCAACGGCAAAAAGCGCCGGGATATGTACGGCTTCCTGGACAAACAGATCGAGGCCGGGCATCAGGTTTATATTGTCTGCCCGGCCATCGAGGAAAATGAGCTGGATTCCGGGATGCAGGCGGTGAACCAATACTATACCGAGGTTGCCTGCGCCATGCTGCCCCACCGCCGCATCGGCCTTCTCCACGGCAAGATGAAGCCAAAGGAAAAGGACGAGGTCATGCGGTGGTTCAAGTCGGGGGAACTGGATGTGCTGGTTTCCACCACCGTCATTGAGGTTGGCGTCGACGTGCCCAACGCCACGGCCATGGTCATCGAAAACGCCGAGCGGTTCGGCCTTTCGGCACTGCACCAGTTGCGTGGCCGTGTGGGGCGCGGTGCGGCGGATTCCTGCTGTATCCTGATCTCGGACAATGAAAACGAGTCGGTGCGGGAACGCCTGCGCTTCCTCTGCCATACCTCCGATGGCTTTGCCGTGGCAAAATACGATCTGGAAACCCGCGGCCCGGGCGATTTCTTCGGGCAGGCCCAGCATGGTCTGCCGACGCTGCGGGTGGCGGACCTGGTGCAGGATACCCGCACCCTGAAGGTGGCGCAGGAGGAGGCCAAGGCGCTGCTGGCGGTGGACCCGAACCTGACAAATCCGGCACACCGTGCCCTGTCCGACGAGGTGGAGCGGCTGTTTGCCACGGCGGGGGCCATGAATTAAATCTGTAAACGCCTTTTATTTCCGGGAAAAATTTGCTATACTAAAGGATAACCATAGAATCAACCCTGAATCAAAGGAACCACATGCCTATGAAAAAATTCTGTGCACTGCTGTGCACCGTTGTGCTGACTTTTGTGCTGGTGCTGCCGGTGGCGGCAGAAGGGGAGAGCAGTGCGCTCTCCGCCGAGGCGCCGGAACTGACGGCCCCGGCCGCCTACGTTGTCAACCTGGACACCAACATTGTGGTGTATGACAAAAACAGCGACACCCAGCTCCAGGCCGCCAGTCTGACCAAGATGATGACCTGCCTGCTGATGCTGGAACAATATCAGGACCAGCTGGATACCATCACGGTCACGGCGCCCAGCTATATCTACGATCTGATCTGGGAGAAAACCACCAACGCCTCCACGGCGGACATTCGCCGGGGCGATACCCAGACGCTGCGCAACCTGCTGTATGCCATGCTGCTGCCCAGCGCCAACGAGGCGGCGTATATCGTGGCGGATTACATGGGCGGCGGCAGTATCGATAACTTTGTGGCCATGATGAACGATGAGGCGGCGGCCATCGGCTGTACCGGCACCACCTTTACCGACCCCTGCGGTCTGGATGAAGGCAACGTTACCACGGCGAAAGATGCGTACCTCATTCTGCGCGCCCTGACGGCCTATGACGTGGTGGCCACCGTGATGGCGTCGCCCAGCTACGATATGGGCACCAACGATAATTACCCCACGCCCGGCACCTACATCATCCAGAACACCAACAAGATGGTCTGCAATACCAGTTACTACCGCGACTATACCAAGGGCGGCAAGACCGGCAGCCTGGGCGAATGGCAGAATTTTGCGGGATGGCACAGCAAGGATGGGGAAAACTATATCAGCGTTGTCCTCAACGTTCCCAACGGAACCGATCCGGACGGCGGACGCCCCGCGCTGCTGGAAACCGGCACCCTGATGGACTGGGTCTATGAAACCTACACCATTGCGCCGGCGCTGGACACCACCCAGCCCATCACCGAGAGCCGCATTGTCTACTCCACCCAGACCGATACGGTCATGCTGTACCCGGCCGATGACATGATGACGCTGCTGCCGCGGGAAGGCGGTGCAGCGTTGACGGAACAGGTCTTCAACCTGCCGGACCATCTGACCGCCCCCCTCAAACAGGGGGATGTGGTGGGTACCGTGACGCTGACCATCGGCGGTGAGAGCATTGGTACCGTGGATTTGATTGCAGGCAGCGATGTGGCCCGCAACCAGATGTTGTATACGATTTCCCGTGTGGGAGAGTTCTTCTCCAGCACCTATTTTAAAGTGGTCATCATGCTGACGATGGCGGTTGTGGCCGTCTATGCGTTTGTGTGGGTATTGTCCATTCTGGGCGTCTGGAGCCGGGAAAGCGAAGATAAATCATAATGGAGGAATCCATCAGGAGGGTATTACCATGTTGGATGTAAAACGCAATTTGACGACGATGACGGACTTCTACGAGCTGACGATGTCCGCCGGATATCTGGACGAAGGCTATCAGGACAAGGTTGCCGTCTTTGATATGTTCTTCCGCCGTGTGCCGGATGGCGGCGGCTACGCCATCATGGCCGGCCTGCAGCAGTTCATCGAAGCCGTGGATAATCTGAAATTCACCGACGAGGACATTGCGTATCTCCGCTCCACCGGTGTGTTTGATGAGAAGTTCCTCAACTACCTGGCCAATTTCCAGCTGCATTGCAACATCTGGGCCATTGAGGAAGGTATGCCCATCTTCCCTCAGGAGCCCATTGTTACGGTGGAAGGCCCGGCCATCGAGTGCCAGCTGCTGGAAACGCTGCTGCTGGTCACCTTCAACCACCAGTGTCTCATTGCCACCAAGGCCAACCGCATTGTGCGTTCGGCGGCCGGCCGTCCGGTGATGGAATTCGGCGCCCGCCGCGCCCAGGGGTACGATGCCGCCTACTACGGCGCGCGTGCTTCCTACATCGGCGGCTGCGGCTCCACTTCCTGCGTGATGGCGGCCCGGGATTTCGGCATCCCGGCTTCCGGTACCATGGCCCACAGCTGGGTGCAGATGTTCCCCAGTGAGTATGAGGCGTTCAAGAAATATGCCGAGATGTACCCCGATGCCTGCGTGCTGCTGGTGGATACCTACAATGTGCTTCGCCATGGTGTGCCCGATGCCATCAAGGTTTTTGATGAGGTACTTAAACCCATGGGCAAGCGTCCCAAGGGCATCCGCATCGATTCCGGCGATATTGCGTACCTCTCCAAGAAGGCTCGCAAGATGCTGGACGAGGCCGGTTACCCCGACTGCACGATCTGTGCCTCCAACAGTCTGGACGAGTACCTGGTCCGCGATCTGATTCTGCAGGGCGCCCGGGTGGACAGCTTCGGCATCGGCGAAAATATGATCACGGCCAAGAGTAATCCGGTGTTCGGCGGCGTGTACAAGCTGGCCGCCGTCAAGGAAGAAGACGGCAGCTATACGCCCAAGATGAAACTGTCGGAATCGGCAGAGAAGATGACCATCCCCTGCCTGAAAAAGGTCTGGCGTATCTACGACGAGGACGGCAAGGCAATGGCCGACCTCATCACCATGGCGGACGAACAGGTGGAGACCCAACACGGCATCACGCTGTTTGACCCCATCGAAACCTGGAAAGAGTGCACCTACGTCAACTGCACGGCGCGCTGCCTGTCCACTCCGATATATGAGAACGGCAAACGCGTCTACGAGAGCCCCTGCCTGGATGACATCAAGAAATTCTGCAAAGCACAGGTCAATACCCTGTGGGACGAGGTCAAGCGTTTTGAGAACCCGCACCGCTACTACGTGGACCTGAGCCAGAAGCTGTGGGATACCCGTAACACGCTCTTGAAGAAATTGTCCAAATAAATCATTACAATCAGGTTACAAATGGCCCCTTCTGCGCATACTAGTGGCAATACACCGGTAGGCACAGGAGGGGCTTTCATGTTGGAACGTATCAGTTTGTTTGTATTAGGCGGCGGGGGATACCTGGCCGTGGAACTGGCCTGGCGGGGCACCAGCCACTGGACGATGTTTCTGGCGGGCGGCATCTGCCTGTGTGCCCTGCAATGGCTGGCGGTGCACCCTGTGCCGCTGCCGCTGGCTGCCGGTACAGGAGCACTGGGGGCCAGCGCGCTGGAAGTGGTCATCGGGGTGATATGCCGGAACTTTCTGCACGTGCAGGTGTGGGATTACAGTGCCGAATGGGGGAACATCGCCGGGCTGATCTGCCCGCAGTATACGTTTTACTGGTTTCTTTTGTGCGGGTGGGTCGTTGTGGTGCTGCGAATCACCGGCAAGGCTACAATAAGTCCGGTTTATTGTACCCGTAAAGCGGCCGCAGAATCCTGAAGTACCGATTTTGGTACCGCTGATGCTGTATACTGATAGCATCAAACAAGGAAAGGCGGTACCCAAGTATGACACAGCAGTTTCGGTATGTAGGCGGCCACATTGAGGTCTATTCCGAATATGGGGAGTTCCTTTTTTCCGCAGATACCATGCAGGAAGCGTGGGAGGAACTGTCCGCGTGAGGCGTACAAACGCAACGCCGATATGTACAATTTAACGAAATAGTGGAAAATAAACAAATATCTTTTGTAAGTTTGTACAAAACGCAACTTGCAAAAGACGGACTTTTCGCATATAATAAAGACAGAAAGGAGATGTGGTTGCATGCTGAAGCTGCACACCCTGGCTGAATGGATGCACGGATTTCTGGACCCTGAGAGCCCGTACGGACTGCCGGAGGAAGTGTACAACGACGTGATCCCGTCCGGTCTGCACAGTTACAACCGTACTGATTTGATCTAGAAATAAACCATCCGGAACTTCATCCGGCCTCCATGCAAGCAATGGCCCGTGCCGATGCCGCCGTGCATCGGCACGGGCCATTTTTTGCTTGTATTTTTACGGGAAAGAGGGTATTCTATTACTGTAACTATCCGGCGCCCAGGCGCCGACCTGTCAGAAGGAGTATCCGCATGAAACTGATTACTTTCACTGTGCCGTGCTATAACTCGGCCGCTTATATGGACCGCTGTATCGAGACGCTGCTCCCGGCGGGGGAGGAAGCCGAGATCATCCTGGTGGATGACGGCTCCACCGATGACACCGGCAAGGTAGCCGATGCCTACGCCGAAAAATATCCCAACATTGTGCGCGTCATCCATCAGGAAAACGGCGGCCATGGCGAGGGTGTCAACCAGGGCATCCGCAACGCCACCGGCATGTTCTTCAAGGTGGTCGATTCCGACGACTGGCTGGACACCGAAGCGCTGGCCAAGGTCATGGAGGTGCTGCGCTGCTACGCTGATGCCGAAACGCCGCTGGACCTGCTGATGGCCAACTATGTGTATGAGCATGTGGCTGATAACACCCGCAACGTGGTGGATTACACCGGCATTCTGCCGGAAAACCGCGTCTTCCATTGGGATGAGATCGGCAAATTCCCGCCGGATAAGAACATCCTGATGCACAGCGTCATCTACCGTACCGCCGTGCTGCGTGCCAGCGGCATGGAGCTGCCCAAACACACCTTCTATGTGGACAACCTGTTCGTTTACCAGCCGTTGCCCCAGGTCAAGACGATCTATTATCTCAACCTGGATCTGTACCGCTACTTTATCGGCCGTGATGACCAGAGCGTCAACGAAAAGAACATGATCAAGCGTGTGGACCAGCAGCTGCGGGTTACCCGCCTGATGATGGAGGCTGTGGATGTTTTCGCCCTGCCGCCGGAGCAGGATAAACTGCGCGCCTATATGCTCAACTATTTCTCGATGATGATGGCCATCTCCAGCATCTTCCTGGCGCTGGACGGCAGCGAGGAAGCCCTGGCCAAGCGCAAGAAGCTGTGGGATGACCTCAAAGCTCATGACGAACGCCTCTACCGCCGCTGCCGCCACTCGGTGGCGCAGGCCTGCAACCTGCCCGGCTGGCTGGGCTGCAAGCTCAGCATCGGCGGGTACCGTATCGCCCAGAAGCTCTTCAAGTTCAACTGAGCCGGGAGGTACCATGCAGCAATATCAGACCATTCTGTTTGACCTGGACGGTACACTGACCGATTCGGCCCCCGGCATCCTCAATTCGGTGCGGCATGCCTGCCGGAAATTGCAGCTGGACATGCCGGAGGAAGCCACTCTGCGCCGTTTCCTCGGCCCGCCGCTGCCGTCTTCCTTCCGGGAGTATCTGCATCTGGATGAGAACGATACCGCCCGCGCGGTGGCAGCCTTCCGGGAATATTACCCGGAAAAAGGCATTTTTGAAAACGAAGTCTATCCCGGCATTCCCGAGCTGCTGCGGGACCTTAAAGCCGCAGGCAAAACCGTGGTGATGGCTACCAGCAAACCGGAAATTTTTGCGAAGCGGATCATGGCGCATTTTTCGCTGGAAGATTGCTTTGATGCCATCTGTGGGGCCTCCCTGGATGAGAGCCGGGCGGACAAAGGGGAAGTGATTGCCTATGCGCTGCGCACGGCAGGCGTCAAGGACCTCCGGAACGTGGTCATGGTCGGCGACCGGGAGCACGATGTGAAGGGGGCGGCCCGCAACGGGCTGCCCTGCATCGGGGCGGTTTACGGCTACGGCAGTGCGGAAGAACTTTCCGCGGCAGGTGCGGTGGCCCTGGCCGGTTCAGTGCAGGAACTGCATGCCCTTTTGCTGGAAAACTAAAAACGCAAGACCGCCCTTCGGTTTTTCCGAAGGACGGTCTTTTTTTCAGCGGTAATGGTCCTGGTTGTCTTTGTCGTTGTAGAAGATGCGGGCATTGTACCAGGCACTGCTGATACCGGTGGCAAGGAAGCCCACAAATATCAACAGACCCCACCAGGTGCTCAGCAAGCCGCGCGGCAGCAAAAACAGCAGGGCAATGGCGGCAGTAGCCAGCACCGGCATGGCGTAGTGCAGCATCTTCATGATGCGCAGCCGCCGCGGGGCCATCTCCGGCTCGGCAAAATCCGGGTCACAGAGCAGGCAGCGGATGCGTGCGGTGGGAATGCCGCGGAAAGGATAGTAGTACCGCACCGCGCGGTATTCCACGCCGTCGATGGTGAAACGGGGATTCATGCTCTCCCGGGTGACGACCAGATCCAGATGCTGCTCCCGGGCGTAGGCAAACAGTGCGTCGGTAAATTCCGCCGGTGTGGTCACCGGGGTGTCCGGCGTAAAGGTAAAACTGCGCCGGTGCTCTGTACGGGCCATGGCACGGTAATCGTTGACCCAGGCCGTAAACCAGCCCGTTGCCGGTTCCGACTGCATCTGCATCAGGCAGGCATCCACGTCCATGGTGGAGGCGTTCTCGTTCCGCTGTTGCAGATCGGCGCAAAAATGGATGGCGGCCTCCAGTTCCCGGGTGCGCTTCTGTAACCGTTCTGCCTGCCTACCCGCGGCAGAAGCCAGGGAAAGTGAACCCCGCAGTACGGCGCGGATATCTTCCAGCGGCATGTCCAGCATCCGCAGGGCGCGGATCAGCTTCAGGGTACGCACGTCCTGGTCGGTGTAGATGCGGTAGTCGTTTTCCGGGTTGCGGGTCGGGCACAGCAGCCCCTCCTGCTCATAGTAGCGGATGTTCCGGCTGGACACGCCGGAAGCTTCCGCGGCCTGTTTGATATTCATACAACTCCCTCCTTTTTCTCAAGACTACACCTTACAGGCACTGGAAGGTCAAGGCTTTTTTTCAAATAATCATACCATAGGCACCGGTTTTGTGCTATACTGTTCTTACATTTCAAAACAAAGAGGGAACAAGAACCATGTATCAGTTGGGAGACGACAAACTCGAAGTACGGGAACTGCTGGTCAAAGCCTTTGCCAGCGCGTGGGAACACAGTGATAAACATGTGGACCGCGATACTTATATCAACAGCAGCATCAATGTCATTGATTCGCTGCAGGTGGGCCCCGAGATGATCTACGGCGAGGAAGGCCAGGGTCTGCTGGAAGGGGAACTGGACCATCTGCCGGACCTGCTGCGTGCCGACGGCATGTGGGTCTACTACGAGGTTCCGGCAGAGAACTTCTTCATTCTGACCTGGATGGCCGATGCCGAAAAGGCCGAAGCAAAAGTACAGTCCCTGCAGGACGAGGAAGGCAGTCTGGCCTGCATCGTCGACCTCAAGCAGGAGTGGCACCGCGAACAATAACCCGGCCTGACCGGAGAAGGGGGGACCCCCGATGAGGCAGGAAAACATTCGGCTGCCGCGCGATGCCATGTGGCTGCTGCAAACGCTGCACGCCGCGGGGTACAGTGCCTATGTGGTGGGCGGCTGCGTGCGCGACAGCCTGCTGGGCCGCCAGCCCGGTGACTGGGATATCTGTACATCGGCCCGCCCGGACCAGATGCGCAGCCTGTTTGCCGATCAGCAGCTGATTCTGACCGGGGAAAAACACGGCACGGTGGGGGTGGTATTGCACGGCAAGCCCTATGAGATCACAACCTACCGCCTGGACGGCACCTACCGTGACCACCGCCACCCGGACAAGGTGTGTTTTGTCCAGGACCTTGCCGCCGACCTGGCCCGGCGGGATTTTACCATCAATGCCATGGCTTATGCCCCCGGGGAGGGGATCGTTGATCTGCACGGCGGCCGCAAAGATCTGGCAGCCGGGATCATACGCTGTGTGGGAAATCCCACCGCGCGTTTTGCGGAGGATGCCCTGCGTATCCTCCGTGCGCTGCGTTTTGCCGCGCGGCTGAATTTTACACTGGAAGCCGAGACCGAGGCGGCAGCCCTTGCCGCCAAAGATACTTTGCAGACCGTCAGTGCAGAGCGCATTTACGCGGAGCTGGACGGTCTTTTGGCTGCACCGGGCGCCGGACACACGCTGGCACAGTATGGGGAGATTCTCTCCGGGGCTGTGCCGGAGATCGGCCCCTGCATCGGCTGCACCCAGCCGGGGCGCTGGCACTGCTACGATGTGTGGCAGCATACGGCGGCTGCTGTTGCAGCGCTGGACGCCCGCGGGCAGGATACCCGCGGGGCGCGGGTGCTGTGCTGGGCTACTTTTTTACATGATATTGCAAAGCCGTTGTGCCGCAGCGTCGGCCCCGACGGCGCGGCGCATTTCAAGGGGCACAACCAGCGGGGCGCTGTGGTGGCGCGCACGATTCTGCGCCGTCTCAAAGCACCCAGCTATCTCATCGACGGGGCCGTGGGGCTTATCGGCATCCACGATGCGCCGCTGCCCACCGGGGATGCGGCCATCCTCAAATGCCTGAACCGGTACGGCGCCATCTTTCTGCGCCGTCTCTGCGCGCTGAAATACGCCGATCTGGACGCCCACGCCCATACGCCGGAGGTGGCCTTCCGCCGCCAGGACGTGACCACCTTTGAAACCCGTATGGCGGAACTGGCCAAGACCGGCTGCTATACCATGCGCCAGTTGGCTGTCAACGGCGCCGACCTGATGGAGGCCGGGCTGCCGGCCGGCCCGGCGGTGGGGCGTCTGCTGCACGAGTTGTTGGGGGCTGTTATGGAAGGCCGGGTGCCCAATGAACGGGACGCCCTGCTGGAAGAAGCCCGCCGCCGGATGCGGGAACCGTGAAATCCATATCTCATTTCCAGGGAGGTTTTTGCTATGATCCAAAATGAAGTTCTTTCCGCCATTGCCGCACGGCGCAGCTGCCGTGCGTATCGTCCCGAGCAGATCAAGCCCGAGGAACTGCAGGCCGTTGTGGAAGCGGGAACCTGGGCGCCCACGGGCATGAACCGCCAGAGCCCGGTGATCGTAGCGGTGCAGGATAAAGCCACCCGCGACCAGCTTTCTGCAATGAATGCCGCCATTATGGGCACCGACAACGATCCCTTCTACGGCGCCCCCACGGTACTGGTGGTGCTGGCGGACCGCAGCGTTCCCACCCATGTGGAGGATGGCTCCCTGGTGATGGGCAATCTGCTGCTGGCGGCTTCCAGCATCGGCCTGGGCTCCTGCTGGATTCACCGCGCCAAAGAAACCTTTGAGAGCGAGGAGGGCAAGGCGTTGCTGCGCAAATGGGGCCTGGACCCCGAAAAGTACCGCGGCGTGGGCAACTGCATCCTCGGCTACCCGGCGGAGGGCGGCATCAAGCCCGCTGCGCCGCGCAAGGCTGACTACGTGGTGAAGGTATGATTCTCGGCGTCGGAATTGATCTGTGCGATGCCCACCGCATCGAAAAAAGTCTGGAAAAACAGTCTTTTGTGGACTATGTCTACGCCCCGACGGAGCAAGCGCTGCTGGCGGGGCTTTCCGGCAAGCGCCGGGCGGAAACGGCAGCCGCTAATTTTGCCGCCAAAGAAGCTTTTTTGAAAGCAGCCGGTACCGGGCTGGGTGGTTTTGCACTGTCGGAACTGGCCCTGCTTCGGGCGGAAAACGGTGCGCCCTATTTTGAGCTGACGGGCCGTGCCGCCGCATGGGCGTCCCAGCGCGGCCTGACGGTACACGTCAGCCTGACGCACGAGAGCGGACTGGCCAACGCCATCGTGCTGCTGGAAGAACACCGGCCAAAAGGGGAGTGACCGATGGCTGTCAAAACACCGCGTGCCAGCAACCTGGAACTGCTGCGCGTCCTCTGTATGCTTCTCATCATCGGGGACCATCTCACGGGGCAGGGCGGCATTGCCGATTACAGCACGCTTTCCTCGTCCTTTGCCTTTTGTCTCATCGGCTGCGGCTCCCGCATCGCCTGCAGCGTGTTTGTACTGATCGGCAGCTGGTTTTTGTGCGAACAGCCTTTCCAGACCCGGCGGCCGCTGTCGCTGTGGCTGTCGCTGTGGCTCTATACCGTGCCGGTCACGCTGCTCTGTGCCCTGGGCGGGCTGCCGGTATCTTTCGGCACGCTGCGTTGGGCGGCTTTCCCCGCGTCCACCCGGCAACTGTGGTTCATTTCGGACTATCTGGTGCTGTTGGTCTGCGCGCCGCTGCTGGGGCGTATCCTGCACGGGCTGCCGCGTGCGGCCCATCGGGGGCTGCTGCTGGTGCTGGCTGTACCCCTTGTGGCGTATCCCACCCTGTTTGCCGAGGATGGCATCGTCAGCGATCTGGCCTGGATGTTCCTGTATGAGTATCTGCTGGCAGCCTATCTGCGCCGCTACCCGGACAATCGCCTGAGCCGCCTTTTGCGCCGCCGCAGTGTGGCGCTGCTGCTGGGCATAGGCCTGCCGCTGCTGAACACGGCGGCCCGCGCCTGGCTGGAATGGCAGGGGCAAACCGACAGCAAGGCATTCCAGTACATTGCCTATTACCGCACCGGGCTGGGCGCGATGCCCAACCTGCTGGCGGCGCTGGCCCTGTTCTTCCTGTTCCAAAGCCTGAATCTCGGCAGCCGCCGCTGGATCAACGCGCTGGCGGGCACCACGCTGGGCGTTTACATCCTGCACCAGGTACCGGCTTTCCGGGATTTTCTGTGGAACGGCATTTTCCAGGCGCAGGCCCATCACGGTTCGGTGGCCTATACGCTGTTTGTCATCGCGGCTACCTTTGCGGGCTGCGCCCTCATCGATGCACTGCGCACCCGGCTGGTGATGCGCCCGCTGTATGGTAGCCGTCCTTTCCGGACGCTGTGCGAAAAGGGTGACGCCCTGGCGGCCAAAATCCAACCTTGTGATTAAAAGGACCTCCTCCCGCTTATACTAAGAGTATAAGACGAGAGGAGGTCTTTTTGATGGAAGTGCACAGAGGGGAAGTGTTTTACGCCGATCTGAGCCCGGTGGTAGGCTCGGAGCAGGGGGGCATCCGGCCGGTACTTATCATTCAGAATGAGATCGGGAACCGGCACAGCCCCACGGTCATCGCGGCGGCCATCACCAGCCGTCAGGATAAAAACCGACTGCCCACCCACATCAGTGTCCGGGCCGACCGCTGCGGCCTTTCCAAGGACAGCATCGTGCTGACGGAGCAGATCCGCACCCTGGACAAACGCCGCCTGCGGGAACGGGCCGGCCGCATTCCGCCCGATGACATGCGCCGCGTGGATGAGGCACTGGGGGTTTCCATGGGGCTGGAAAGCCAGAACACCCACGACGACGGCGGTTATTTTTGATGCAAAAAATCCCTCCGGGACGTAGTCTCGGAGGGATTGCTTTTTTACGCAGGCAGAAAGATTAGAACGCCACTTTCTTGGCGATGTAATCTTTCAGCTCGCTGATGGGCAGGCGGATCTGCTCCATCGTGTCGCGGTCACGGATGGTGACGCAGTTGTCGGCTTCCACCTTGTCGTCGCCCACGGTCTGGAAGTCGACAGTGATGCACAGCGGGGTGCCGATCTCGTCCTGGCGGCGGTAGCGCTTGCCGATGGAACCGGCGTCGTCGTAGTCCACCATGAAGTCCTTGGCCAGCTCGTTGCGGATCTCCATGGCTTTGTCGCCCAGCTTCTTGGAAAGGGGCAGCACGGCGCACTTGAACGGTGCCAGGAACGGATGCAGGTGCAGCACGGTGCGCACATCTTCCTTGCCCTTGGCGTCCACCATGTGCTCCTCGTCGTAAGCTTCGCACAGGAAGGCCAGCGCCACACGGTCGCAGCCCAGAGAAGGCTCGATGACGTAGGGAATGTAGTGCTCGTTGGTCTCGGGGTCGAAGTACTCCAGGCTCTTGCCGGAAGCCTCCTGATGGCGGCTCAGGTCGTAGTTGGTACGGTCGGCAATGCCCCACAGTTCGCCCCAGTCGGTGAACGGGAAGGCGTACTCGATGTCGGTGGTGGCGCGGGAATAGAAGGCCAGCTCGGCGGCCTCATGGTCGCGCAGGCGCAGGTTCTCTTCCTTGATGCCCAGGCTCAGCAGCCAGTTCTTGCAGTAGTCCTTCCAGTAGGCGAACCACTCCAGGTCGGTGTCCGGCTTGCAGAAGAACTCGCATTCCATCTGCTCGAACTCGCGGGTACGGAAAGTGAAGTTGCCCGGGGTGATCTCGTTACGGAATGCCTTGCCCACCTGGCAGACACCGAACGGCAGCTTGCGGCGGGTGGTGCGCTGGATGTTGGCAAAGTTGACAAAGATGCCCTGTGCGGTCTCGGGACGCAGATAGCAGGTGGAGGAAGAATCCTCGGTGACGCCGATGGCCGTCTTGAACATCAGGTTGAACTTGCGGATGGGGGTGAAATCGTGCTTGCCGCAGACGGGGCAGACCACTTCCTCATGGCTGGCGATGAAGGCATCCATCTCGTCAAAGGTCATGGCGTCCACGTCCACGTTCTGGCCCTGCTCGCAGTCGGCAATCAGTTTGTCGGCGCGGTGACGGCTCTTGCAGGCACGGCAGTCCAGCAGCGGGTCCGAGAAGCTGGCCACGTGGCCGGTGGTCACCCAGGTCTGGGGGTTCATCAGGATGGCGGCATCCAGACCAACGTTGTAGGGGCTTTCCTGCACGAACTTCTTCAACCAGGCTTTTTTGACGTTGTTTTTGAACTCAACGCCCAGCGGGCCGTAGTCCCAGCTGTTGGCCAGGCCGCCGTAGATCTCGCTGCCGGGGTAGATGAAACCGCGGTTTTTGCACAGGTTGACGATCATGTCCAGGGTCTTTTCACTGTTCTTCATGATATTTATACTCCTTCCGCATGGCTGGCTGCCACACAAAGTGATTTGCTGCGCCGCACCAATCGGGCGCAATAGGAATATTATAGCATAGGCAGAGTGCGGGCACAAGCAAAACGCAAAAATCTGCGCTGCCCTTTACAGCAATTGCCGCGCGATCTGCCGTGCCAGGGCGGGCAGGGCCGCGCGGTCAACTTCGGTCTCGGCACACAGCCGCGCAAGCTCGGCCTCCACACGGGGAATCTTGCGTTTGGGGATGCCGAGACAGGCCAGTTCCGAGGCGGTGAGCGGACTTTTACCTTCCGAACCGCGCATGTGAAAAATTGCTAAAGGATTCAAACTCCATACAAATCTTGCCATCTTTTCGGTCTCCTCATGGGCAAAATACCAGAATTGTGGAAATCTTTTCTGATATTATACCAAAAATTTGGAAAAAGTGTTTATTTTGCTGCAAAAAAATATTATAATTATAACAAAGTTTTGTGTGAGTATACCGTGCCCTGGTGGGCCCGGACATTTTTTGAGGTGAAGACCCATGGTTTTTAATATGTTCGACCCGAAACTGCTGGAGGGCGTCAAGACCGTCCACTTCATTGGCTGCGGCGGTTCCGGTACCTATCCGCTGATCCAGATCCTGCACAGCCACGGTTTTGCCATCACCGGCTCCGATGTGGAGGAAACCAAGAACACCGAGGCAGAGCGTGCCCTCGGCGTCAAGGTGACCATCGGCCACGATGCCGCCAACCTGGGCGATGCCGATCTGGTGGTGTACAGCGCCGCCATCCATGATGACAACCCTGAACTGCAGGCCGCGAGAGCCCGCGGTATCAAGGCGGTGGAGCGCAGTGTGCTGCTGGGCTATGTCAGCCGTATGCATCCGCAGACGGTGGGCGTTGCCGGTACCCACGGCAAAACGACCACCACCGGTATGATCACCACTATGCTGGAACTGGCCGGGCGGGACCCTGCCGCGGTCATCGGCGGCAAGCTGCCGCTTATCAACGGCTACGGCAAGGCCGGCAGCGGCCAGAGTGCCGTCATCGAAGCCTGCGAATACCATGAGACTTTCCTCAACCTGACCTGTGCGGTGGGCGTGATCCTGAACATTGATAACGACCATCTGGAATACTACGGCACCATGGGCCAGCTCAAACTCGCGTTCCAGAAGTTCGCGCTGCTGTCCCGCAATGTGGTTTTCAACATGGACGATCGCAACACCGTCGATGTGATGAATACCATTGACCGTCCGGTACTCAGCTTCGGCATCACCGAAGAAGCCCGCTTCCGCGCCATCCATATTGCCGAGTACAAACCCGGCTTCTATGAGTTTGATGTGTTGGAACTGGGCGAGCCCTTTGCCCATATCCGTCTGGGCGTACCGGGATATCACAACATCTACAACGCACTGGCCATGTGCTGCTGCGTGCGCCCGCTGGGCCTGAAGCCCGAGGATGCCGTGCGCGCTGCCGAGGCTTTCCATGGTACCGGCCGTCGTTTTGAAGTCAAGGGCGAATGCAACGGGGCGGTCATCGTGGATGACTATGCCCATCACCCGGCGGAGTTGGACGCCACGCTGAAGACTGCCAAGACCATGGGCTATCAGCGGGTGATCGCCGTGCATCAGCCGTTTACCTACAGCCGCACCAAGATGCTGATGGATGATTTCGCACAGGTGCTGAGCCAGGCCGATCAGGTGGTGCTGCTGCCGATCATGGGCGGTCGTGAAACCGACGACGGCACCGTTACGGCGGAACAGCTGGCGGCCAAGATCCCCGGCACTGTGGTGGTGGACGGCCTGGAAGGCGCTGCCGACTGGGTCAAGCAGAATGCGGGCAAGGGCGACCTTGTGGTCTGCATGAGCTGCGGTGATCTGTACAAAGCGGCCGACATGATGATCGACCAGTAATTCCCAAAATACAAATGCAGCAGGCTGTCCGGCGGGCAGCCTGCTTTTTGCTGCCCCTCTACACATTTGGGGCAAAATGGTGTATACTAAGGGACAAAATGAACAAAAAGGAGAACCAAAACCATGAACCAGCACTATCTGCAGCTGTATGCTGATTTTGTTGTGAAGGTGGGCGTCAATGTGCGCCCGCGCCAGAATTTTATCGTCCGCTGCCCGGTCACCATGCCGGATTTCGCCCACGCCTGTGTGCGCGCCGGATATGAAGCTGGGGCCAAGCAGGTCATCGTCCGCTGGGAGGATGATCAGCTCAGCCGCCTGCATATGGAACTGGCCAAAGAAGAGGATCTGTGCGAGCTGAAACCCTACGAGCTGCGCAGCTACCTGGACTATGCCGAGGACCCGGACGGCTGCTGCACGCTGGCCATCCATGCCGCCGACCCGGAAGCGCTGGCCGGCCTGGATGCAGGCAAGGTCAACCGCGTCAACCTGGCCCGCCGCACCTTCATGAAGTCCTGGCAGGAATACACCATGAACGACCGTGTGCAGTGGTGCGTGGTGGCGGTTCCGGCACCGGGCTGGGCAGCCAAGGTGTTCCCGGAACTGCCGGTGGACCAGGCCATGGAGAAACTGTGGGAAGTCATCTTTGATGTCTGCCGCGTTTCCACCGGCGACCCTGTCACCGCCTGGAAAGAGCATGTGGCCAAGACGGCCGCCCGCCGCGATCAGCTCAACGCCTGGAACCTGGACCGTGTGCACATCACCAGCAGCAACGGCACCGATCTGACCGTGGGTATCGCTCAGGATGCCACCTGGGAGGGCGCTTCCAGCAAGTCGGAGCGGGGCATCGAGTTCATTGCCAACGTGCCCACCGAGGAAGTGTTCTGCGCGCCGGACCGCAACCGTGTAGAAGGCATCGTCTACGGCACCAAGCCCTATGTGTACAACGGTCAGCTCATTGAGGGCTGGCACGTGACCTTCAAGGATGGCCAGGTCGTGGAGCACGGCGCCGAGAAGAACGCCAACCTGCTGGCGGAGCTGCTCTCCACCGACGAAAATGCCAACCGCATTGGTGAGATCGCCCTGGTGCCGGCCTCCAGCCCCATCAACCGCAGCGGTGTGCTGTTCTACAACACGCTGTTTGACGAGAATGCCGCCTGCCACATTGCCTTCGGCGCGGGCTATCCCACCAACATCCGCGGCGGCGCTTCCATGACCCGCGCCCAGCTGATGGAGAAGGGCCTCAACGATTCCGCCATCCATGAGGATGTGATGATCGGCGCCCCCGACACCC
The DNA here is from genome assembly GCA_900545545.1 of uncultured Subdoligranulum sp. Lineage (GTDB taxonomy): Bacteria > Bacillota > Clostridia > Oscillospirales > Ruminococcaceae > Gemmiger. The sequence continues at coordinate 121,580 of UQZO01000001.1, forward strand.
ACGTGACCGGTATCACCAAGTCCGGCGAGGAAGTCACAATTTTCGACAACGGCGAATGGGCCTTCTGATTTCTGAAAAAAATAGCCAAAGCCCCGAACGGTTCAACCCGTCCGGGGCTTTTTGTCAGGAGGAAGCGGCAAAGGCCTCTGCAAAGCGCGGTGCCAACCGGTCAAAACCGTGTGTGCCGTCGGGGTCGACCCACAGCACAGACAGAACGCGGCGGCCCTGTACCAGAATCAACTGCCGGAACACGCCCTCCTTCCCGCTGTAGGCATAGGCCGCGTCCATTCCCGCAAGGTCCGGCATCGGCTGTGGTTCCTCGGCCAGGATGGAACGCTGCTGGTGCAGGTCGTTCACCAGCAGCTGCGCCAGCCAGGGGGAGCGGGTATCATAGTACTGTACCGAGAGGGAAGGGGCCCATGGCGCTTCCTCCCCCTGCAGAATGACACCGCTTTCGCTGTATTCCAGAATGGTGGGTGCCAGCAGGGACTGGCGCCTTTCCAGCGTATTGTATTCGTCCTCATCCTGCACCAGCGTACCGTCGGTCAACTCCTGCAAGGTAGCAAAGGGGAGCGGACCCCGGTAGTCTTTAATGGGCTGACGGGAACTGAACTGTACAAACATCCAGAAGGCGAGCAGAATCCCCAGGAAAAACGCGCAGACTGTGATCCCTCGGCTGATTCGGTTTACCCAGGCGGTGGGGTGCCAGTTCTTACGATGGTCCGGCGCGTATCCCCGGCGCAGCCGGCGGCTCAGCCGGAGAATATGGTACAGATCCCGGGCGGCCAGAAACAAGACCCCGAAGAGGTACAGGTACATACATAAGGAAAGCAGCGGCATTTCCACCAGAAGACGCGCCAGGCGCCCGCGGCCGTTCAAAGCAAACTGTATTACAAGAACGGCGTTCCCTCCGATCAATGCCCACCAGGCAGATTTGCGGGCCATCTTCAGGCTCAACGCCTGCACGGCGGGGTCGGTATGCAGTTCGGGGGCCTGGGAGTCCCGGCAGGCATACAGGAAAAACTCCTGCTGGGAACAGATGAATTCCCAGCCGTATTCGGCATAGAGCGCTTTCTCGGTGGAGAGCGGTTCGGACGGAACGACATCCAGCCAGCTGCCCTTCAGGCGGGCGGCGGTCAGCCGATAGCGCACGGTCTGGGGCAGGCCACGGCGAAACCGGGCCAGCGTCCGGCCCAGCTTTTCCACAAACAGGCCCTGGGCGGCCATATCGGTCAGCCAGCTTTCGCAGGCTTCCACCTCATAGCACGGGCAGGGAACCAGACGGTAAACGATTTCCTTGTCGAGCAGTTTCATCCCGGGCATCTCCTTTCGTCAGGCTGGCGGGCGCGGTGATCTCGGCACGGGCGGCGTCATCCAGGCATCGCTGCAGCCGGGCGCGCTCGCCTTCATAGGCGGCTTTCCCGGCAGCGGTCAGGCGGTAGTAGCGCTTGCAGCCCACCGTTCCGGCATCGGTCAAAAATCCTTCCTTTTCAAACCGGGCCAACAGGGTGTACAGGGTGGCCGGCCCCAGCCGCACCGCACCGCCGGAAACCTGGGCCGCATAGGCGGTGATCTCGGCCCCGCAGGCGTCGCCCCGCTGCAAGGCCATCAGCACATAAAACATGGACTCGGTCAGATTTTCCATTGCCTGTTTGGGCATTGATGAACACCTCGTATAACGATATCATTTAATGATATTGTATAACGATAACTTTCCGCCGTCAAGGATTTCCCGTGTTTTTCGCAAAAAAATGCCTTATAAAGGCCATTTTGAGGCGCCTTTTTCTGCGGCAGGGGTTGCAATTCCTGCGGGGGTGTGGTATATTTCTATTGTTCGATGATGATTTTATTGGAAAGTGGGCCGTCAAGGTCCGCTTTCTTTTTATGATAGGGAAGAATAAGGAGCATTTGCATGGCAAAACAGCAAAACAGCGGCGGTGCGGCCAAGACGGTTGAAACGCTGGTGCGCCCCACGGTGGAAGGCATGGGCCTGCGCCTGTGGGATGTCCGTTTTGAAAAAGAAGGCCCCGATTGGTTCCTGCGGGTACTGATCGACCGGGATGAACCGTTGGATACCGATACCTGCGAGGCGGTTTCCCGTGCGATTGACCCGATTCTGGATGAGGCCGATCCCATTGACCAGAGCTATTATCTGGAAGTGGGCAGCCCCGGCCTGGGCCGCCGTCTGACCCGTCCCGAGCATTACGAAGCCCTGCGCGGCCAGAAGTGTGCAGCGCACCTGATCCGCCCGGACGAAGCGGGCCGCCGCGATGTGGCGGGCATTCTGCAGGGGCTGGATGCCGACGGAAACGTGACGCTGACCGATGGGGAGGAAACCTATGTTTTTCCGGTCAAATCGGCAGGGTACGTCAAGCTGTGCGATGATGAAGATCTGTTTGGCTAAGCGCCAAGTTCTGTATTTGTGTACTGAAACCTATATTGGGAGGAAACCGTAAAAATGGCTACTGCGAACAACGAATTCTTTGATGCTCTCGCTGCTCTGGAAAAGGAGCGCGGCTTGCCGGCGGATTACCTGATCGACAAGATCAAGGCGGCCATCGTCATTGCCGTAAAGAAGGATTACGAAGTCGAGGACGAGAACGTCGTCGTGGACATTGACCCTGAAATCGGCGCATTCCGTGCCAGCCTGCTGCGTGAAATCGTGGAGGAAGTGGAAAACCCCCACACCCAGGTCAGCCTGGAAGACGCCCAGAAGGTCCGCAAGAGCTACCGCGTCGGCCAGCGTATGGTGACCCAGCTCAAGACCAAGGAATTCGGCCGCATCGCCGCGCAGACTGCCAAGCATGTGATCCGCCAGGGCCTGCGCGAAGGCGAGCGCAACCTGCAGTGCAGCGAAATGCAGTCCCGCGCCCACGAGCTCATCACCGCCACGGTGGTTTCCATTGATCCCGAGCGCGGCAACGTCGTGCTGGATCTGGGCAAGGGCGGCAGCGCTGTGCTGCCCCACAACGAGCAGGTGCCTGGTGAGACCTTCCGCGAAGGCGAGACCGTGCAGGTCTATGTGGTGGATGTGCTGGCAACCGACCGCGGCCCCCGCGTGACCATCAGCCGCACCCATCCCGGCCTGGTCAAGCGTATGTTTGAACTGGAAGTGCCCGAAATCTACGACGGCACGGTGGAGATCAAGGCCATCGCTCGTGAGGCCGGTGCCCGCACCAAGCTGGCGGTCTGGAGCAAGAACCCCGACGTTGATCCCGTCGGTGCCTGCATCGGTGCCCGCGGTGCCCGTGTGGAAAAGATCGTCCAGGAACTGGGCGGCGAGAAGATCGACGTCATCCGCTGGAGCGAGGATGTCACCGAGTTCATCTCGGCGGCGCTGTCCCCGGCCAAGGTGGTCAAGGTCGAACTGCTGCCCGGCGAGACCAAGAGCTGCCGTGTCACGGTGCCCGATCACCAGCTCAGCCTGGCCATCGGCAACAAGGGTCAGAACGTCCGTCTGTGCGCCCACCTGACCGGCTACAATATCGATATCCGCCCCGAATCCGGCTACTACGGCGAGGACGAGGAATAAATACAAAGGACATTGCCGGGGAACCCTTCCCCGGATTCCATGGGAAAAGAGGTCGGCTAGTTGCAGCAGCAAAAGCAAAAAAAGATCCCGGTGCGCCGTTGTGTGGGCTGTAATGCCCAGCGCCCCAAGCGTGAGCTGGTGCGTGTCGTGCGCAGCCCGGAAGGCGAGATCAGTATTGATCTGCGCGGTAAGGCACCTGGGCGGGGGGCGTATCTTTGCCCTTCGGCCGCATGCCTGGCCAAGGCCCGCAAGGCCAAACGGCTGGAGCGCACCTTTGAGGTCCCCATCCCCGGGGAAATCTACGAGCGCCTGACCGAGGAGATCCAATGCGCAGAACAAAGTGCAAAGGAGGCGGCAGACCATGGCGAATGACCAACACCCGTTGCTGGGCGCGCTGGGGCTTTGCCGCAAAGCCGGCAAGCTGCTGCACGGTTATGACCGCGTGCAGGAAAATGCCCTGCGCGGTAAGGTGGCGCTGGTTCTGCTGGCGGCAGATGCCAGCGAACGTACCGTAACCCATATGCGCAGCGCCTGTGAGGGAATTGTGGCATGCGAACAGATGCCGCTGACCACCGCCGATCTGGCGATGCTCACCCCCAAACCCGCCGCTGTGTTCGGCATAACGGACGAACACCTTGCGCAGCTGTGCGCAAAACATCTTACCTGATGCAGAGGAGGACCACAGTTTATGGATTTTAAATACAAGATCGCTGACGTTGCCAAGGAGTTCGGCGTGCCCGCCAAGAAGGTCATCGAGACCGTTTCGCCCATCACCGGGGAAGCTTACAAAACCGGCGGTACCTTCGGCGAAAAGGAGTTGGACTTCCTGCTGGAAACGCTGACCCGTGAGAACGCCGAGCCCAGCCTCGACGCTTACCTTGCCAGTGGTGCCAAGGAAGAACCCAAACCGGCCCCCAAGGCAGAAAACAAGAAGCCCGAAGCCCCGAAGCCCGAGGCCAAGAAGCAGGAGAACCGGCGCGAAAACCGCAAGCCTGAGAAGCAGGCGGAAAAGCGCAACGAAAAGCGCGTTACCCTGCAGGAACTGGCTGCCGATACCGGCATCAAGAAGCCGGTGGCGGCGACCGAGCAGGTGCAGGTCAACCGTGCCCAGGTTTCCGTGGATACCCGCACGGTGGATGTCAACGTGGATAAGTTCAATGCCCGGTATGATGATCTGGCCGACAGCCGCAACATGCCCAACAAACGCAAGAACCAGCCCACCGGCAAGAAGGAAAAATTTAACAACCGCAACAACCGCCGCGGCCAGCAGTTTGGCCGCCGCCGTGAGACCGAGGCCGAGCGTCTGCAGCGCATCCAGCTGGAGAAGGCCCGCAACGCCCAGCTCAAGATCTCCATCCCCGATGAGATCACCGTCGGTGAACTGGCCAGCCGCCTGAAGCAGACCGCTGCCAAGGTGGTTGCCAAGTTCATGCAGATGGGCGAAATGCACGCCGTTTCCGACGTGGTGGATTTCGATACCGCTGCGCTGATCGCCGAGGAATTCCACGCCAAGGTGGAGCATGAAGTTCATGTTTCCATCGAGGAGCGCCTCTTTGTGCAGGAGGAGGACAACGCCGCCGATCTGGTCGAGCGTCCGCCGGTTGTCGTGGTCATGGGCCACGTCGACCACGGCAAAACCTCCATCCTGGACGCCATCCGCAAGACCAACGTGACCGCAGGCGAAGCCGGCGGCATCACCCAGGCCATCGGTGCCTATCAGGTCAAGAGCGGCGACAGCATCATCACCTTCCTGGATACCCCGGGCCACGAGGCGTTCACCGCCATGCGTGCCCGCGGTGCCAACATGACCGATATCGCGGTTCTGGTGGTTGCAGCTGATGACGGCATCATGCCCCAGACCATCGAGTCCATCAACCATGCTAAGGCGGCCAATGTCAAACTGATCGTTGCCGTCAACAAGATGGATAAACCCACCGCCAACCCCGAGCGCGTCAAGGAGCAGCTGACCCAGTACGAGATCGTGCCCGAGGATTGGGGCGGCGATGTTGCCTGCATCCCCGTTTCTGCCCTGACCGGCATGGGCATCTCCGACCTGCTGGAGCGCATCGTCCTCGAAGCCGAGGTCATGGAGCTCAAGGCCAACCCCAACCGCCGCGGCAAGGGCGCTGTGGTGGAAGCCCGTCTGGACAAGGGCCAGGGCCCCGTGGCCACGCTGCTGGTGCAGAACGGTACCCTGCATAAGGGCGACTGCCTGATTGCCGGTACCGCCGTGGGCCGTGTGCGTACCATGCGCGACGACAAGGGCCGCGAAATCACCGAGGCCGGTCCTTCCACCCCCGTGGAGATCACCGGTCTGACCGAAGTGCCGGAAGCCGGCGAGCTGTTCGAGGCCGTCGAGGACGAGAAGCTGGCCCGCGAACTGGCCGACAAGCGTATGACCGAGGCCAAGGAGCGTCAGTTTGCCGCTTACACCAAGGTCACCCTGGATAACCTGTTCGACCAGATGGCTGCCAACGATATGAAGGAACTGCCCATCGTCGTCAAGGCTGACGTCCAGGGCTCTGCCGAGGCTGTCAAACAGAGCCTCGAGAAGATCTCCAACGAGGAAGTCCGTGTCCGCGTCATCCATGCGGGCGTCGGCGCCATCTCCAAGTCCGACGTTTCCCTGGCCGATGCCTCCAACGCCATCATCATCGGCTTCAATGTGCGTCCCGATGCCGTCGCCAAGGCTGAAGCCGAGCAGACCGGCGTTGAAATGCGTATGTACCGCGTCATCTATGACGCCATCAACGATGTTTCCGACGCTATGAAGGGCATGCTGGCACCCAAGGTCCGCGAGGTTGCCCTGGGCGAGGCACAGGTCCGCCAGGTCTACAAGATTTCCAGCGTCGGCACCGTCGCCGGCTGCCGTGTTACCGACGGCAAGATTACCCGCGACGCCCAGCTGCGTCTGGTGCGTGACGGCATCGTCATCTGCGAGGATGCCATCGCCAGCCTGAAGCGCTTCAAGGATGATGCCAAGGAAGTGGCCGAAGGCTTTGAGTGCGGCATCACGCTGGAGAAGTTCTCCGACATCAAGGAAGGCGACATCTTCGAGTGCTTCAAGCTCGAGGAATACCGCGATTGATTTTTACCCGGGCAGGAAAGGGGCTGCGACAAAGGCCGCGCTGCTCCTCTGCCCACAGTGAGGATAGAATACCATGCCAAGCAAAAATCATGGCCGTATGGCACAGGACATGAAACGGGAACTCATCGCCATCATTGGTGAGATGAAGGACCCGCGTGTGACCGGCGGTCTGCTGACAGTCACCCGGTTGGATGTGACCCCTGACCTGGATCAGGCCAAAGTCTACATCAGTGTGATGGGACGTGAAGGCGGGCCGGAGCCCGTCGTCAAGGCGCTGAACAAGGCGTCCGGCCACGTCCGTACCGAGGTCAGCCGCCGTATGCACATCCGCAAAGCACCGCGCTTTGTGTTTGTAGCCGATGAGGGCGCTGCGTATGCCGCGCATATCAACCAGTTGCTGGGAGAATTGAACCTGGAAGGGGAAAACGCCTCCGGCAACGACGCTGACAGCGACAGCGAATGATCCGGGGCAGGGTGGACCTTGCCAGGGCACCCCGTACTGATCACCCCAGAAAAGAGGAACTGTATGACACAATCCGTGGATCATGACACCGTTGTCTCGCGCCTGTTGAGCGCGGACGAGATCCTGATTTTATGCCACAAGAACCCGGACGGTGACACCATCGGCTCGGGGGCGGCGCTGTGCCTGGCGCTGCAGCGTCTGGGTAAGACCGCTGCGGTGCTTTGCAGCGACCCCATCCCGGCGATGTATGCCTTTTTGCCCATCACGGTGTTTGACGGCAGCTTCACGCCGCGCTTTGTGGTGGCGGTAGATGTGGCCGGCATCCAGCTGTTCGGCGACCGCAACCATATGCCGGAATACGCCGAGCATGTGGATCTGTGCATCGATCATCATGGCTCCAACAGTGGGTACGCCTACGAAACGATGCTGGATGACACCGCCGCGGCCACTGCTGAGCTGCTCACCGTGCTCATCCCGAAGATGGGTGTGGAGATCACCCCGGATATGGCAGCCTGCCTGTACACCGGCATCGCCACCGATACCGGCTGCTTCCGCTTTACCAATACCACGGCGGCCACCCATCGTGCGGCGGCGGCCCTGATTGAAGCGGGCGCCGATGTGGAGAGCCTCAACGAACGGCTGTTTGAATGCCGCTCTCACGCGCGGATGGCGGCCGAGCGCATGGCGCTGGAAAGCCTGGAGTTCTATTATGAGAACCGCTGCGCCCTTATCTGCCTGACCTGGGATCAGATCCAGGCAGCGGGTGTTGCCGGTGCAGAGCTGGAGGATCTGACCAGCCTGCCCCGCTCCATCGAGGGTGTGGAGGTCGGCCTGACCTTGCGCCAGCAGAAAGATGGCAGCTACAAGATCAGTGTGCGTACCGGCCACAATACCAACGCCTGCAGCATTGCACGGCGCCTGGGCGGCGGCGGTCATTCCCGCGCGGCCGGCTGCGAAATCAGCGGCAATCTGGACAACGCCAAACATGCCATCCTGGATGAAGTGAAAAAGGAACTGGACCGCAGTGCGTCCCTGCAAGCTGCGGAATCCGAAACCTGACCAAACCAAATAGAAAAGGAAATCCCCATCATGCAAACGCCAAATGGCATTCTGCCTGTGGACAAACCCGCCGGCTGGACCAGCTTTGATGTGCTGGCCAAGCTGCGCGGCGCGTTGGGCACGCGCAAGCTGGGGCACTCGGGCACACTGGACCCTATGGCGACCGGTGTGCTCGCCGTGTTTATCGGCAAGGCAACTTCCGCCGCCGACCGCCAGCTGGACCACGATAAAACCTATGAAGCAACGCTCCGCCTGGGGCTGCGTACCGATACCGGAGATGTGACCGGCACCGTGCTGGAAACCGCCCCCGTTACCGTGGGGGAGGCGGAACTGCGCGCTGTGCTGCCACAGTTTACCGGTGCGCAGATGCAGCTGCCGCCCATGTACAGCGCCGTCAAGATCAACGGCCAGCCCCTGTACAAGGCGGCCCGCAAAGGCCAGACGGTGGAACGTACCCCGCGCCCCATCACGGTGTACGATATCGAGTACCTGGGCAGCCCGGCACCGGACGAGTACACGATCCGGGTGGCCTGCTCCAAGGGCACCTATATCCGCGTTCTGGCTGAAGATATCGGTACGGCGCTGGGCGTACCCGCTACACTCGCGGCTTTGCGCCGCACCAGGGCCGGCGTATTCTCCATCGAACAATGCCACACGCTGCCGGAAATCCTGGCGGCCGCTGAAAGCGGTGAACTGGAGCAAAACGGTTGGGTGCTGCCGGTGGAAACGGTCTTTGCACCGCTCCCGGCCCTGACCGTCAACGACGGCGTCAAAGCCCACCTTTTCAACGGTTGCCCCACCAGCCACTATGCGGCGGCGGACGGCCGCTATCGCGCCTACGATGAGGCCGGTCTGTTTCTGGGGCTGGCGGCGGTACAGGGCGGCGTATTGCGCGTGGAAAAACTGTTTTGTGAAAGGAACTGAACGCCGATGCAGATTTATCGTACCATGACGTCGGTGACAACCGAAACCGGCTGTGCCGTGGCACTGGGCTATTTTGATGGCGTACATTGCGGCCATCGCCAGGTGCTGGGCAGTGCGGTGCGCTATGCCGCGGAAAAGGGCTTGACGCCCGCCGCTTTTACCTTTGAACTCCCCGGCAACCAGACCCTGAAAGGCGGACGGATTCTTTCTCTGGCGCAGAAGCACGCCCGTGTGGAAAGCCTGGGTATTGAGCAGTATCTGGAACCCCCGTTTGAGGAATTCCGGAGTCTTTCGCCGGAGGATTTTGTGCAGAAGGTGCTGGTGGATTGTTTCCACGCCAAAGCGGTGTTCTGCGGCAAAAACTTTACCTTTGGCGCCCGGGCCGCCGGGAATGTGGAGATGCTGCACACCCTGTGTGAGCCGCGGGGCATTTCGGTGCATATCGTGCCCATGGCGCAGTACGGTGCCCAGGCGGTTTCTTCCACCCGCATCCGTGCGGCGCTGGAAGAAGGCCGCCTGGACGATGCCAACGCCATGCTGGGCGCACCCTATGCTATCGACTGGACTGTTACCCACGGCAAGGGGGTAGGCAGCAGCCGTCTGGGTACGCCCACGGTCAACCAGAACTACCCGCCCGATGCCTTGCAGCCCTGCACCGGTGTCTACCTCACCCGCATCCGGTTGGGGAACCGCTGGTGGCCCGCAGCCACCGGCATCGGCCGCCGCCCCACGGTGGATGACAGCGCCAACGCAGCCGTTACCTGCGAAACCTATGTGCCGGATTTTTCCGGAGACCTCTACGGCCAGAACCCGGTGCTGGAATTTCACCGTTACTTGTGCCCGGTGCGCAAGTTCCACACACTGGAAGAACTGGCGGAGCTGATCCGTCAGGCGGCCCGGGATAGCCAGGCTTACTTTGCCGCCCAAACGGTAAAATAATTGCAAAAAACACCGCGCCGTGGCCTTGTAATCCCGGCGCGGTTGTGGTATACTATTGTCTGTTACCGTGGCCCGGTAAGGGGCGTATGCCTCAAACCTGCAGTTACCCCATACTGCGCCATCGGCAAATAATTACTTGAAAGAGGTATGTATCATGAGCCAGAAATCTGCTATCGAGAAGCAGCCCATCATCGCGAAAGCCGCTCTGCACGAGGGCGACACCGGTTCTCCGGAGGTCCAGGTTGCGCTGCTCACCGCGCGCATCAATCACCTGACCGAGCACCTGAAGAGCAACAAGCATGACAACCACAGCCGCCGCGGCCTGTTCAAGATGGTCGGTCGCCGCCGCAATCTGCTGGCCTATCTGCAAAAGAAGGACATCAACCGTTATCGTGCCCTGATCGCTGAGCTGGGTCTGCGCAAGTAATTTTCGCAAAAACGGGCAGGGTGCACACAAGCACCTTGCCCGCTTTTCTTTTTATTCCACTGCATGGCTTTCGGCTGCCAATGTCCGCCCGTTTTGTGCAGTAAATCGAGCACCCAAGCACCGGCTTGGCTGCTGGCTTTATTGCTCAAACCGGGAGCATACGCAGCCACGGTATATAAAATCCCAATAGAAGGAGAATCTCTAATGGCTTACGAATTTGCTTCCCGGCTGGAAACATTCCCCCATTACCGCAAGTTTGAGACCACCTTCGCGGGCCGTCCCTTTGTGGTCGAGACCGGCAAGATGTGTGGTCTGTCCAACGGCAGCGCCATGGTCCGCTACGGCGATACCTGCGTGCTGTGCAATGTGACGATGAGCGAAAAACCGCGCGAGGGCGTTGACTTCTTCCCCCTGAGCGTGGAATTTGAGGAAAAGCTCTACGCCGCAGGCCGCATCCCCGGCAGCTTCATGCGCCGTGAAGGCCGTCCCGGCGAGCATGCCATCCTGTCCTCCCGCGTGGTGGACCGCCCCATCCGTCCGCTGTTCCCCAAGGATATGCGCAACGACGTCTGCGTCACCATGACCGTCATGAGCCTCGACCCCGATAACTCGGCCGAGATCACCGGCATGAACGGCGCTTCGCTGGCCATCGCCATGTCCGATATTCCCTGGAACGGTCCCATCGCCGGCGTCTTTGTGGGCCTGGTGGACGGCGAGATCGTCCTCAACCCCACCAAGGAGCAGCGCGAGCGCAGCGATCTGTCCTTGACCCTGGCTGCCAGCGAGGAAAAGATCGTCATGATCGAAGCCGGCGCCAACGAGGTGGACGAAGCCACCATGATGGAGGCTATCCGGGTCGGCCATGCCGAGATCAAGAAGATGCTGGCCTTCATCAACAGTATTGTGGCCGAGATCGGCAAGCCCAAGAAGACCTTCACCCCGGTGGAGCTGGACCATGCTCTGCTGGCCGATGTCTATGCCAAGCACCTGGACGAAGTCAAGGCTGCCATGGATACCGACGACAAGAACGTGCGGGATGCGGCGCTGCTGCCCATTATGGACGCCATTGCGGAAGAACATCCCGAGCTGACCGCTGCGGATATCGACCTGATCAGCTACAAGCTGCAGAAGAAGGTCGTCCGCACCTGGCTGCTGGAAGACGGCAAGCGCGTGGATGGCCGTGGCATCAACGAGATCCGTCCGCTGGCTGCCGAAGTTGGCCTGCTGCCCCGTGTGCATGGCTCCGGCATGTTCACCCGCGGCCAGACCCAGGTCCTGACCATCTGCACCCTGGGCTCCACCAAGGACGCCCAGCTGATGGACGATTTGTCCGACACCCAGTACAAGCGTTACATCCATCACTACAACTTCCCGCCGTACTCTGTGGGTGAGGCCCGTGCCCCGCGCAGCCCCGGCCGCCGCGAAATCGGTCACGGCAACCTGGCCGAGCGCGCCCTTGTGCCGGTGCTGCCCGATCAGAGCGAGTTCCCGTACACCATCCGCTGCGTGTCCGAGGTTCTCTCCTCCAACGGTTCCACCTCCCAGGCTTCCATCTGCGGCTCCACGCTGGCCCTGATGGATGCCGGTGTGCCCATCAAGGCACCGGTTGCCGGTATCTCCTGCGGTCTGATCACCGACGGTGACCCGCTCCACGGCGGCCGCTGGATGACCATGCTGGACATCCAGGGCGTCGAGGACTTCCACGGCGATATGGACTTCAAGGTGGGCGGTACCCGCCGCGGCATCACCGCTATCCAGATGGATATTAAGGTGGACGGCCTGACCTACGAGATCGTGGAGGAGGCGCTGGAGAAGTGCCGCAAGGGCCGTCTGTACATCCTGGATCAGATCATCAAGCCGGTCATCGCTGAGCCTCGTGCCGAGCTGTCCAAGTATGCGCCCAAGATGTTCAGCATGATGATTCCTGTGGATAAGATCAAGGACGTCATCGGCAAGGGCGGCAAGGTCATCCAGGAAATGTGCGCCAACTTCAACTGCAAGATCGACATCGAGGAGGACGGCCACGTCTTTATCTCCGCCGTCGATCAGGAGGATGCCAAGCGTGCCATCTCCACCATCAAAACCATTGTGGAAGACCCCGAGATCGGTGCCATCTACAAGGGCCGCGTGACCCGTCTGATGAACTTCGGCGCCTTCGTCGAGATTGCTCCCGGCAAGGAAGGCCTGGTTCACATCTCCAAGCTGGATGATCATCGCGTGGAGCATGTGGAGGATGTGGTTGCTGTGGGCGATCCCATCTTTGTCATGGTTACCGATATCGACCAGCAGGGCCGTATCAACCTGTCCCGCAAGGACGCCCTGGCAGCTATTGCCAAGAAGCGCGCGGAACAGCAGCAGTAATTTTTGGCTGATTTTTCCTACAAAACAAAAGGAGAGCGGCTCCCGTTCGGGAGCCGCTCTCCTTTATTTATAGGCAACGGAAAGAAGAAAATTACTGGTTTTCCAGAACTTCCTTGGTGTCGCGGGCAATCATCAGTTCTTCGTTGGTCTCCACCACCAGCGTGCGGACGCGGGCGCCCCAGGCGGTGATTTCCACAACGTCCTTGTGCTGGTTGCGCACGTTATGGTTCTTGTCGGTGTCGATGCGAACACCCAGCCAGTCCATGTGGTGGCAGATTTTGGCGCGGGATTCATCGTCATGCTCGCCGATGCCGCCGGTAAAGACGATGGCGTCCACGCCGCCCATAGCGGCAATGTAGCTGCCAATGATCTTCTTGATCTGGTAGTTCAGCATATCCAGGGCCAGCTTGGCGCGCTCGTTGCCCTCTTTGGAGGCAGATTCCACGTCGCGGATATCGCTGGAAACGCCGGAAACACCCAGCAGACCGGATTTCTTGTTCAGGATCTCATCCAGCTGATGGCCGGTGATTTCCAGCGTGTACTTCAGGTAGTTGACCACAGAGGGGTCCAGGTCGCCGCAGCGGGTGCCCATCATCAGGCCGGCCAGCGGGGTCATGCCCATGGAGGTATCCACCACGCGGCCCTGGTCCACAGCGGCAATGGAAGAACCGTTGCCCAGGTGGCAGGTGATCAGCTTCAGGCGCTCAATGGGCTCTTCCAGGTATTCGGCAGCGCGGTGGCTGACGTACTTGTGGCTGGTGCCGTGGAAGCCGTAGCGGCGCACGCCGTACTTCTCGTAGTACTCATAGGGAATGGCGTACATATAGGCTTTCGAGGGCATGGTGGAATGGAAAGCCGTATCGAACACAGCAATGTTGGGCTTGTCCTCGCCAAAGACTTTGTAGGAGGCCTCAATGCCCAGGATGGCGGCGGGGTTGTGCAGCGGCGCCAGGGGAGAAAGATCGTGAATGGCCTTCACAACGTCGGGGGTGATCAGGCAGCTCTGCTTGAACTTCTCGCCGCCGTGTACAACACGATGACCGATGGCATCGATCTCATTGACGTTGTCAATCACCTTGCCCTCGCCGGTGGTCATCTTCTTGACGACTTCGCCGAACGCCTCGGTATGGGTGGGGAAGATCGCGGGCGTGGTGGCCTTATGGCCGTTCGCCTCGTGGGTGATCATGCTGCTCTCCATGCCGATACGCTCGCACAGGCCTTTGCAAAGAACCTTCTCACCGTCCATATCGATGAGCTGGTACTTCAGGCTCGAAGAACCGCAATTGATAACCAGAATTTTCATGAGGTTTCCTCCTTCAGTGGTGTGGGGGCGCAAAACGCCCTTTTCGACTTTCTGAAAATATTATATAATGGGGTCAGGTAATTTTCAAGGACAATAAACGCAAGATAGCACAATTTTTGCATAGTAGGAGTGGCGCATGGAATTTGCAGGTATTATTACCGAGTACGATCCTTTTCACAACGGGCACGCGGCGCAGCTGGCCGCGGTGCGTCGGGGCGGGGCGCGCTGCATTGCCGTTTGCATGAGCAGCGGTGCCGTCCAGCGCGGCGGTGTACCCATTTTGCCGGAATCCGTGCGCGTGCGCGCTGCACTGGTGTCCGGGGCGGATCTGGTGGTAGCGTTGCCTGCGCCTTATGCCTGTGCCACGGCGGAGCAGTTTGCGGCGGCGGGGGTGCCGCTGCTGGCTGCCCTGGGGTGTGATACTCTGGCTTTCGGGGCAGAGAACCCGGATGCCGAACGGCTGCTGGCGGCGGCAGAACTCTTGTTGGGGGAGAAAATACAGCCGTTGATTCGTGAAAAACTGAGCCTGGGCATGACCTACGCCGTCGCCCGGGCCGAAGCGGCAGAAAACTTGGCATCCGGTATGGGCGACTTGCTGCGCACCCCCAACAACATCCTGGGCATTGAATATTGCAAAGCCATTCTGGCCCAAAAGGCGTCCCTTTGCCCGCTGCCGCTGCCCCGCTGGGGGGCGGCCCATGGAGGTGCAGCCGGGGAACATGAGGGCGTTCCCATGGCCAGCGCCAGCTATCTGCGGGCCCGGCCGCTGGAAGAATGGGCTCCCTTTGTGCCGCAACCGGCGATGGAACTGTATCGCCAGGCTGTTGCAGAAGGGCAGCTTTTGGACGGGCAGCGTTTGGAAACGGCCCTGCTGGCTCTGCTGCGCGCCACGCCAATACAAAATTTTGCGCAGGTGCGCGGAATCAGTGAGGGCCTGGAAAACCGCCTGGCAGCTGCCGTGCGGGAGGCCGACGGCCTGGAAGACCTGTATACCCGCTTGAAAACCAAGCGTTATCCCCATGCCCGGCTGCGCCGGCTGGTGTTGGATGCGGCGCTGGATATCCCGGAAAATCTGCCGCAGCCGCCCTATCTGCTGATACTGGGGGCCAAAAAAGAGGCGCTGCCGCGACTGAAACAGGCCCGGCTGCCCACCGGAACTTCTCTGGCGGATTTGATGCGCACCGGCGAGGCGGCACGCAAAATCGGAGAATTGCATAGCCGTGCAGTGGATTTTTCGTCGCTTTGCAGATGTAAAATCCGGCCCATGGGGCTTGCCTTCACCGCCAAGCCGGTGATACTATAAATATGGATAAAAAATGCGCGAAAGATACCCTTTGTTGCATTTTTAACGTGCAAAATCGGTGCGCTGTCCCTGCTGGTTCACCGGCCTTTTTTGCAAGAAAACAGAATAGTTTTTTCACACGCCATGCATTGTTGTAATCCCCATCGACCGTCGCCCATATACGATTTACACATCCCTGCGTCGGGAAAGGAGGCATCTCCCATGAAAAAACTGTGCGTTCCTCTAGTGGCAGCGCTGTTGCTGACGGCCTGCGGTGCTCCGGCCAAAGAGCAGGCACCGGCAACCACGCAGGCCCCGCCCGCTACGGTGGAAACAGCGGAGATCGCCGCCACCCCTGCGCCCACCGAAGAACCGACCCTGGAACTGCATTGGATTGACAGTCAAAACAGCAAGGGGGTTTATCGGAGCGAACCCCTCTATGGGGAGGGCGGCTATGGTTATGGGAATGGGGGCATTGCAGCCCATTACTATGACTTTGCCAACGCCACGGAACAGATCTTTGGGGAACCGCTGGACCTCGAAACAGCCAATCTGCACCTTTTTGCCGATGAGACTTCCCTTTACTGGGTGTGGTCCGGCATGATCACCGATACCCCCATCCTGCTGCGCAGTGACCTGGACGGCGGCAACCGGCAGCCGGTCTATGATTTTCCCCAGGGGACTTCGTTGTCCGTCGGGTACGGTGGACTGGCCAGTGACGGTACGGCGCTGTATTTCTCGTATTGCCATATTTCCGATGACCCGGCGGTTCTCGACGACTATGAACTGGTCCGCCTGGACCCTGAAACGAAAACACTGGAAACCATTACGGGATGGGAACATTTCAGCGGGGGACTGGTGGGCGTATGGGATGGTCGATTGCTTATCACCCGCACGACCCTGGCGGACGATTGTCCGCTGGAGCCTGTTTACGAGCACTACCGTGTGGCCAATATCGAGGAACTGAAACCCTGGATGATCACCTCGCTCTGCGCCTTGAACCCGCTTACCGGCACCGAAGAGGTACTGTACAGCTGCCCCGGTTGGCGGCTGGACCGGAAACTGGCAGAGGATGCCCTGTGGTTTGAAGACGAAGAAGGCCGGATACTCTGCCGCCCGCTGGGCGAAACCGAAGACACGGTGGTGACCCAGCTGCCTCAGGTCATGCAGAACATGGGCATCTATACCGAGGATATCCTGCTGTACGGCCAGGAGGATGGCCAAGAGTGGCTCTACATCTATAACCGCGCAGACGGCACCCTGACCCGCAGCTCCCAGCGCCGCTGGATCGGCGAGGAGGACCGACCCATCTGGGTGTTGCGCGAGGCCGGGCCGGGGCAGTATCTGGTATGGGACGATGCCTCCACCGGTATGCAGCAGCTGGCCGGGCCAGACGGCACCCAGTACCTGATCGACGGGTATGCCCGGTATGCTATTGCCAGCCGGGAGTCCCTGCTGGACAAATCTGTCCCCATGACGCCCGTGATCCGGCCGGGTACCCCCGGAAATTAAAACAACAAGAAGGAAACTGTCTATGATCTATACCGTTACATTCAATCCGGCCATCGACTATGTGGTGCGGCTCAATGCCCCGCTGCAGGCGGGGGCGGTGAACCGTGCAGCCGGGGAGGACTGCGTCCTGGGCGGCAAAGGCATCAATGTTTCCGGCGTTCTGGCGCAGCTGGATTGCCCCAGCGTAGCCCTGGGGTTTGTAGCCGGGGAAACCGGCGCCTGGCTGGAGCGCGGTCTGGCGGCCCAGGGTCTGCAAACGGATTTCATCCATCTGCCGTCGGGGATGACCCGCATCAACGTCAAAATCAAAGCCGGGCAGGAAACGGAGCTGAACGGTGCCGGGCCTGCCATTCCGCCCGAAGCTATGGAGCAGCTGGCCCAGAAGCTGGACGCCCTGCAGCCCGATGATATTCTGGTGCTGGCGGGCAGCATCCCGGCCAGTTTGCCGTCAGATACTTACGAAAGAATTCTTGCCCGTTTGCAGGGCCGCGGGGTACGCGCCGTGGTGGATGCCTCCGGGCAGCTTCTGGTAAAAGTGCTGCCTTATGGGCCATTCCTTATCAAGCCGAACCATCACGAACTGGCCGAGATCGTGGGCCATGCGCTGCATGGCGATGCAGAGATTGCCCAGGCGGCCCGGGAGTTGCAGCGCCAGGGGGCGCGCAATGTGCTTGTCAGCATGGCGGGGGACGGTGCGCTGCTGCTGGATGAAAGCGGCGCGGTACACCGCATCGGTACCCCCCGGGGCACGGTCATCAACAGCGTCGGTGCAGGGGACAGTATGCTGGCCGGCTTTGTGGCCGGGTATCTGCAAATCGGCTCCTATGAAGCGGCGCTGCGCCTGGGCACAGCCTGCGGCAGTGCCACGGCGTTCAGCCTGGGGCTGGCCACCCGCAGCGAGATTGACCGGCTGCTGGAACAACTGTAAACCAGGGAAAACCCGGCGGGACTTGTCCCGGCCGGGTTTCTGTGTTATGATGAAACGAAATCCAAGCAGGGGAGGAACTGTCGATGAGTCAGCTACAGCGGTCCGCACCGGGCGCAGAGATCGCGCTGGAGGGTGCGGTAAACTTTCGGGAACTGGGCGGTTATCCCGCCGCGGATGGGCGCACCGTGAAATACGGCCTGCTGTACCGGGGCGGCAATCTGGATGCACTGCAAAACCCGGCGGATCAGCAAACGCTGCAAAGCTGGCATCTGCGCTCGATTTTGGATCTGCGCAGCGCCGGGGAATATGCGCAACACCCGGACCCTGCCGTGCCGGGGGCCGAGTACCGCCGCGTCTGTGCCATGCGTATGGCCGATGGCACCGAGATGGACTTCTCCTCCACCGGCATTGAGCGTCTGGCGGAGGAAAAAGCAGCCTTCGAGAAGGTGGCCGGGCATCCCGTGCATGATTACGACTGGTTCAGCGTGCTGTACCGGCAGATGCCCTTCGGCAATCCTGCGTACCATGAGCTGTTTACCCTGATGGAGCAGCGTCAGGCACCGCTGCTGTTCCATTGCACCTGCGGTAAGGACCGCACCGGCATTGCCGCCATGCTGATCTTGCTGGCGCTGGGGGTCAGCCGGGAAACCGCGCTGGCAGATTACATGCTCACCAATACCTACCGCCGTGCAATCATCGAAAAGCACCTGCAGGGCAAATCGCCGGAGGAGCGGCGCCTGCTGCTCTCGGTGGAAGGGGTGGACGAGGCCATGGGGGCCGGGGCCATTGATGAGATTCTGCAGCGGTTCGACAGCTATGAAACCTACTTTGCCCAGGAGTTCGGGCTGGATGCACAGCGGCTGGAAGCACTTCGTAATTTTTATCTGGAATAACCAAAAAGAGCGCTGCCCGTCAGGGCAGTGCTCTTTTGTAAACGATATCAAGGAAATTTACAGGGACGATCAGCCCAGGCTGATGCCCATGGCGCGGGCCACGTTCAGCATCTCGCAGTCACCGGGCACGCCGCGGGTCTTGCCGGCGATGTCGGCAAGGGGGTTGGCGGTCACATGGCTGTTGACCATGGCGACCGTCACGCCGAAATGCTCGTCCGCCACCAGGCTGGCTGCGTAGGAGCCGAACTGGGTGGCCAGCACGCGGTCGTAGGCACTGGGGCTGCCGCCGCGCTGCATATGGCCCGGCACGCAGATGCGGGTCTCGGCACCGGTCATCTGTTCGATCTGATGGGCGATGCGGGCGGTGGCGGTGGTGTAACCGGCCTGGGCACGCTGGGCGGTCCATTCCTTGCGCTTCATCTTGGCTTCCTCCACCGAGAAAGCACCCTCGGCCACAGCCAGGATGGAGAAGTTCTTGCCGGCCTTGGCACGGTTCTCCACGGCGGCGGCCACCTTCTTGATGTCGTAGGGCATCTCGGGAATCAGGATGATGTCCGCGCCGCCGGCAATGCCGGAGTACAGCGTCAGCCAGCCGGCCTTGTTGCCCATGATCTCGATGCACATCACGCGGCTGTGGCTGCCCGCGGTGGTGTGGATGCGGTCGATTACCTCGGTGGCAATGTCCACGGCGGTGTGGAAGCCAAAGGTGACATCGGTACCATAGATATCGTTATCAATGGTCTTGGGCAGGCCGATGACGTTCAGGCCCTCCTGGCTCAGCAGGTTGGCGGTCTTGTGGGTACCGTTGCCGCCAAGGCACAGCAGGCAATCCAGTTTGGCGGCGCGATAGTTCTTCTTCATGGCGGCTACCTTGTCCACCTTGTCTTCTTCCACCACGCGCATCTTCTTGAAGGGGGTGCGCTTGGTGCCCAGAATCGTGCCGCCCACGGTCAGAATACCGGAAAATTCATCCGGGCTCATCTCGCGGTAATTGCCGTTGATCAGGCCGTCGTAGCCGTTCAGGATGCCGACGATCTCTACTTTATCGCCCATGCGGTTGTACAAAGCCTTTGCCACACCACGAATGGTTGCGTTCAAGCCGGGGCAGTCGC
Organism: uncultured Subdoligranulum sp.; assembly: GCA_900545545.1. Lineage (GTDB taxonomy): Bacteria > Bacillota > Clostridia > Oscillospirales > Ruminococcaceae > Gemmiger. The sequence continues at coordinate 141,403 of UQZO01000001.1, forward strand.
CGCCGGACGTCAGAATACCAACACGAATTGCCATACGATTACCTCCCATATACCGCGCCGAACGCGGTTTGTGCATGGTTCTGCCATGCAATCTACTATAAATGTACGACACCACAGCCACCTTGTCAACCCTGCAAAAGAAAAAATGACGCTGAAACGACGCTTGCAAAAAAGATGAAAAAAATGCAAAAAAACTGTTGACAAAACCACTTACTCCGGCTATAATAATTAAGCGTTGAGGGCAAACGCCTGACACGAAATCCGATGGGGATTCGCATAATGGTAGTGCAGCGGACTCTGACTCCGCCCGTGGGAGTTCGATCCTCTCATCCCCAACCACACCGCAGCAGCTCTGCTGCTGCGGTCTTTTTTTATCGGGGTGTAGCGCAGTTGGTAGCGCGCTTGGTTCGGGACCAAGAGGCCGTGGGTTCGAATCCCGTCACTCCGACTTCTCAAACCGCAAAGCATCGCAAGATGTTTTTGCGGCTTTTCTTTTTTCCTCACCATACAAAGAGAACCGCCGTACCTTCTGGGAAAAGAAGATACGGCGGTTTTGCATTTTCAGCGCAGGCGCTGATCGGTACCAAAAAACTTGAACATCTTGCATCCGCCCAGCATGCGGCTGGCCACCTTTTCGGTATAGCGAGCCACAAACACGCTCTGGTCGGTAATGTTGGTGGTGTAAATCGTGGGGCGTTCGGTCAGCATCCGGGTGTTGATCAACTCATACAGCACACTGATGGTCAGCGGGGTAATGTATTCGGTGCCCAGGTCATCCAGAATCAGCAGATCGGCTTCCTGGCAGGCGTTCAGCCATTCGTCGCTGCTGTCAAAATCAAAATGTTCACGCCCTAACCGCGCGGCCAATGCGGCGGCGCTGGTGTACAGCACATCGTGCCCGCCGCCCAGTACGGCATCGGCAATGGCCAGGGCCAGGTGGGTCTTGCCCAGGCCCGTATGTCCCATAAACAACAGATTGGTGCTTTTGCTGCTGAATTTCTGGGCGTAGTTTTCGCAGTAATGCAGCAGCTTTTCCATGTAGGCGCGCGCCGAAATGCCCAGTTCCGGTTCCACCTGGTCGGAATAGCGGTTGACATCGAAGGTGGAAAACTGGCACAACCCCAGCGGGCTGGCAGCGTTGATCTCCTCCCGGCGCAGGCGGCGGGCAATTTCCGCCACACAGCGGCAGGGATTGCCGTTGTACATGCCGGTATCATGGCACAGGGAGCAGGCATAGGCAGGCTGAAAGGCGTTTTCGCCGTAACCGGCTTCCCGGGCGGCGGCCGCCAAGGCCTCATCGGCTTTTTGCAGTTCGGTGCGGGCAGCGTCCATGTTGCCGCCCAGCACGGCAGCCTTGGCCAGGGCAAGCCCGGCGCGCATCTGGGCGGCGTCAGCCTCGGCCAGGGCAGGGTGGGCCGCAAAAGCCGCTTTGCGTGCGTTTTCGGCCTGCATCACGGCATACTGGCGGCGGGATGCAATCTCACGCTGTGCGGCGCGGAACAGTTCATCCTTGGTGCGCATCGGTTATCCCTCCTCGTCAAACAGGGCGGCCCAATCCCGGTTGAACAAATCTTTCTGGGCGCTGGCAGCGGCGGGCTGGGGGGCAGCGGGGCGTTCGGTGGCCAGAATGTTGCTGCCGGCCAGCTGGCCCTGGCCGCGGGCGGCGGCCACTGTGGTGATTCCCTGGGCACGCCAGGCACGCAGGATGCCATCCACATAGCGGATGGTGTTTTTGCTGCCGGCCCGCAGCAGGGCCTCGTCGATCATCTCGCGGCCAATGCCCCATTCCTCGTGCCAGCGGGCAACGGCGCCGCGCTCCCACCGCGTCAGGGCGGTGGGCTCGATGCCGAACTGGGCGGCCGCGTCGGCACACCAGTCCTCGCGCTGTTTTACCTTGCGCAGGTAACGCTCGGCATCTTCGCCGGATTCCACACCGTCCTCCCGCCAGCGGGCCAGTTCCCGTGCTACCGCGGCAACGCTGCGGCGTCCCTGGCGGGCAACCTCGGCACAGCACAGCAAAATGACGTCGGGCTGCCAGCCTTCGTTCAGATACAGCGATACCAGCCGCTGCATTTCGCTGCGGCTCAGGGCCTTGCCGAAAGCGGTCTGGGCCTCCTCGCACAGCACCGATACATACGGGTCGTTGAGATTGGCCAGATCGATCTTGGCGGCATTCACCTCGGCCGGTACGGCGGGCGGTGCAGCCTTTGTATTTTCCAAAAGCCCGGCACCGGCCCAGTATTGCAGCGCGCGCCGGGCGGCTTCCACACTGGTCAGACCCAGGGCACGGGCGATGGTCCGCGGGTCGGTATCGCCGGTCTGCAGCACATACAGCGCGGTGCGCACGGTATCGCCGTCCGCCTGGGGCAGATGCGTCAGCACAATCTGCGGCACGGCCAGCGTATCGCCGTTGTATGGTGCCAGCTTATACGGCATATCGCAAACCTCCCCACTTTAAAAAGTAATTTTATTATAACAGTTTGGCTGCAAGGTGTAAAGTCAGGGCTGCAAAACTGCCCAAAAAGCTTTGTTTTATTTTGGGCAATGCGTTTCTTGCAATCAATCGGGAAATTCTTTACAATATAAGGTATAAAGTTCAAGGGAGGGACTTCCAATGGCTATGAATCTTGTCAAGCTGCCTACGGGTAAGACCAATCTGATGCTTCGCGTCTGCAAGGGACATTTCGCCACCAGCCACAGTCATATCAACTACTATATCGACGTGACGCTGACAAAATCCCGTTTGTCCGAAGCCCGTGCCGTGGCAGCGGAACTTGTAAAGGAGTATACCCTCAATACCATCGTGGACACCATCCTCTGCCTCGACGGTACCGAGGTAATCGGCGCCTGTATGGCCAGTGAACTGACCAAATCCGGCTACGCCAATATGAACGCTCACCAGACCATCTACGTTGTCACACCGGAACATACGGTGGGCAGCCAGCTGCTGTTCCGCGAAAATACCGCGCCGATGATTGCCGGCAAGCATGTGCTGGTTTTGGCGGCATCCGTCACGACCGGCTATACCGTGCAGGGCGCCGTGGAAGCCATCAACTATTATGGCGGTATCCCGGTGGGCATCGCGGCCATCTTTGCCACCCAGCAGGAGTGCGCAGGCTTCCCGATCACCAGCATCTTTGATCCCAACGACCTGCCGGATTACGAAAGCTATGACTCCCATGCTTGCCCGTGGTGCAAAGCCGGGCAGAAAATCGACGCTTTGGTCAACAGCTTCGGATATTCCAGTTTGTAAGGGCAAAATACATCAGAAAAAGCAGATCCCCCTGGAAACAGGGGGATTTTTTGCGCAAGAGAGACTGCTCGTAACACCGTCATTTTTGTACAAAAAGCCCATGACATTTTTGTGAAAAAAATACTATACTATATAGTAGAAGAAATAGTACCTCAGGTTGAAACATTGAAAAAAGGAGGATGCGACATGTTTCAGGTTGGAGATGCGGTAAGTTACGGGACAAGCGGTGTGTGCACGATTGCGGAAAAGAAGCGGATGAAGCTGGCGGGGCAGCCGTGCGAATGCTATATTTTGCAGCCGGTGTATGACAGCACCATGAAAATTTGTGTGCCGTGCAACAGCCAGGTATTGCTGGACCGTATGCGGGCGCTGCCCAGCAAGCAGGAACTGCTGGACCTGCTGCAGGAACCGGCGCCGGAACATGACCCCAACCCGGAAGTGCGCAAAGAGCGCTACCGGCAGACGCTGCAAAGCGGTGACCGCCATGCGCTGCTGCGGATGATCCGGGATATCTATACCGAGCGCCGCCATCGCCATGCCATGGGCAAGCAGCTTTCCAGCTATGAGGACAGCGCCCTGCGGGAAGCGCAGAACATCCTGCACAGCGAATTTGCCTATACCATGGGCATCGATCCCCAGGAGGTGCCGGAGTTCATTGCCGGTGTGCTGGATAACGCCGCCAATCAATAACCAATAAGCGGGCCGCCCTTTTGAGGCGACCCGCTTTTCGTTTATTTCATTTTGCCGATGTATACAAGGTAGGAGTACACATAAATCCAGACCGTGCCGCCCAGTGTGCATCCCAGAAGAAAAATCAGCATACCGGTTTCTCCCAAAACGTTGGAGAAGGGCATAGCCACCAGAAACACAATGCCGATGAGTACAAAGACGATGCCGCCCATGCGCTGGGTGCGGTTCCAGTTGTGTTCATTGTTCAGGGCCCAGGGCGTTTTGCAGCCGAAGGTGTAGTTCTGTTTGACGCGGGGCATATAGTTGCCCAGCAGGATGAAGAGCACGCCGCAGCCTCCGAACACCAGAACGGAAACCAGATTGCCGCTGTTGGGCAGCACGTTGTAAACGGTCAGCTCAGTCAGCCAGGTGATGACGCAGAGAAAGACCGTGATGCCAATGGTGAACCCGCGGTAGATGGAACCGAACTTTTCAAAGTTCTGGGCGCGGGGATCAATTTTGGGAATCACCGCCATCATGATCAGAATGATGAGGGGCAGCGCGCAGAGAATGAGGATGGTGGATTTGGGGCCCCACCCGTCGGCCTGGCCGTTGAAGCCCCAGTGCGTGGGGACGGTATCCGGCAGGGCAGGGTAGAAGTAAAGGTGGGCTGCAAAGTTGACAAGGCAGAGCAAAAGCAGCCCGATAAACATTTTTTTATTTTTCATGGTCGGGGTCTCCCTTCACAAGATCGACATCGTAAAACCATTTGACCAGTTCCTGAAACACGGTCAGGTTTACGCTGTACACAATGTTTTGGCCGCTGCGCTGGTCGCAGACCAGGCCGGCGGTTTTCAGAATGCTGAGATGGTGGCTGACCGAAGGTTTGGTCATGGAAAAGTGGGCTGCGATCTCTCCGGCAGTCATTTCGCCCTGAGCCAGTAATTCCAGAATCCGCCGCCGTGTAGGATCGGCCAGCGCTTTAAAGGCGTCTCCCATAAGAATGCTCCTTTCCGGATAGACATTTAGAAAAACATCTAATTATCTTTGCTGCCACTATAGCACGTTGGGCAGACTTTGTCAATAAAAAGACAAGGGCTTCACAAAAAAATCCCGGTGCGGGGGGATACCGCACCGGGAATCGAAAGCGTCAGATGGATTATTCGTATTTTACGTTATCGATCAGGCTCTGCATCACAAGGCTGTCCAGCAGCTGGCACTTGATGTAGTTCTCGCCGTAAACCTGGGTGAAGGTGCTGGGGTCCTTCACGCCGTACTGGTTCACGAACTCGGTGTTCAGCGTGTCGGTGTCGCACTTCAGGCCCTGCTTTTCAGCCACAGCCTGCAGCAGCAGTGTCTGCTGAACCTGGGCGTTGATGCTGTCCTCCATGTCCGCAATGAAGGCGTCCACGGTATCGTAGCTGGTGCCCAGGGCGCCGGAAGAAACGATGGTGGTCATATCGGTGCCGTAGTTCTGGGCGTAGTTGTACAGGCCGTACAGCAGCACATTGCGGAAGTACTCCTTGGCGGATTCGGGCAGCTCCTCAGCAAAGGTGACCTTTTCCTGCAGGGCAGAGTAGACGTCGTTGTACTGGTTGTTGAAAGAGATCAGGCCCTTTACGAAATCATTCAGGCTGGTCACATCGGCCACGCCCATCGTCTCGGACAGGTTCTCCTGTACCCAGGCATCGGTCAGCTCAGGGGTGACGGTCTCGCTGATGTAGTTCAGCGTGGTGTTGAAAACGGCTTCCTTGCCGGCCAGATCGGTGCTGCCGTAGTCCTCGGGGAAGGTGACGGTCACATCAAAGGTTTCGCCGGGAGTGTGGCCTGCGATCTGATCCTCAAAATCGTCGATGTAGCTGCCGCTGCCCAGCTCCAGGTTGGTGCCCTGGCCGTTGGTGCTGCCGCCATCGAACTCCACGCCGTCGATGCTGCCCACATAGTCGATGTTGACGGTATCGCCCATGGCGGCGGCACGGTCGGTGACCTGGTTGGTGGTAGCAAAGCTGGAGAGGATGTTGCTGTTGATGTAATCGGAAATATCCTGATCGGTCACTTCGCCCAGCGAGGCGTCGATGGTGATATCGGCGTAGTCATCCGGCAGGGTGACATAGTCGGCGGCGGTAACGTCCTTCAGGTAGCCGTTCTCGTCGAAGCCGTCGGAGTAGCTGAAGTCGGCCAGATACTCGTAAGCGGATTCGTCGGCGGCAGTTTCGGTAGTAGCGGTTTCGGGGGTGGCGGTTTCGGCAGTGGACTCACTGTCGGCGGAACTGCCGCAGGCAGCCAGCGTGGCGGTCATGCCAAGGGCCAGCGCACAGGCAGTGGTACGGTACAAAGTTTTCTTTTTCATGGGTTTCTCCTGTGTATTAAAATTGCATACGCAATTTCTATTATACACGTTTTTCTAAAAAAGTACAGTAAAAAATTCAAAAGCACCTGCGGGGGAAGGCTTGACTTCAAGCGTACTTTAAGATGTATAATACGGGTACAACCAAACGGCAGGAGGAACCTGCCGCCCGAATGAACGGAGGAACCGAACGATGGATATCTTCAACAATGCCAAAAAACTGGGCTTCGGTCTGATGCGTCTGCCGCTGACCGATCCCAACGAAGCGGGCAGCATCGACGTTGAGCAGACCAAACAGATGGTGGATGCCTTTCTGGAGCGCGGCTTCACCTACTTTGATACCGCCTGGATGTACTGTGCCTTCCAGAGCGAAAACGCCGTGAAAACCTGCCTGACCAGCCGTCATCCGCGGGAATCTTTCACGCTGGCGGATAAACTCCATGCAGGTTTTATCCACAATCTGGAGGACCGGGACAAGGTGTTCAACACCCAGCTGGAAAAGACCGGCGCCGGGTATTTTGACTACTACCTGCTCCACGATATCGGCACCGAGCACTATGAAATTTACAAAAAGCTGGATTGCTTTACCTGGCTGCAGGACAAAAAGAAACAAGGGCTGGTAAAGCATATCGGTTTCTCTTTCCACGATCATGCCGACCTGCTGGATAAAGTGCTGACCGAGCACCCGGAAGTGGAATTTGTCCAGCTGCAGCTGAACTATCTGGACTGGGACAGCGAGGGTGTGCAGTCCCGCAAATGCTACGAGGTAGCCGAGAAGCACGGCAAGCCGGTAATCGTTATGGAGCCTGTTAAGGGCGGCACTCTGGCCAATGTGCCCGCAGGTGTGGAAAAGCTCTTTACAGAGTATGCTCCCGAAGCCTCCATTCCGTCCTGGGCGATCCGGTTCGCAGCCAGCAAGCCCAATGTGAAAATGGTGCTTTCCGGCATGAGCAATATGGCTCAGCTGCTGGATAACACCGGGTACATGCAGGAGTTCCAGCCCCTCAACGGGGAAGAGGAAGCCCGTATCCAGCAGGCGGTGTCCATCATCAATTCCAGCATCGCCATTCCCTGCACGGGGTGCTCCTACTGTACCGACGGCTGCCCCATGCACATTGCCATCCCCAAGTATTTCTCGCTGTATAACGCCGATCTGCAGGAGGTGGAAGGCAAGGGCTGGACGCCTCAGGGCGAGTATTACGACAACCTGACCAATACTTTCGGCAAGGCCAGCGACTGCATTGGCTGCGGTCAGTGCGAGGGCGTCTGTCCCCAGCACCTGCCCATCATCGAGAATCTGAAGCAGGTCGCCAAACATTTTGAAAAATAAGCATACCTGAAAAAAGCCGCTCCGGCCAATTGGCCGGGGCGGCTTTGCGTTGTTAGCTTCAGCGTAAAGACAACCCCCGGCTCTGCCGGGGAGTGTAAAAAAGCTTTAGCTTCAAGCATCGAGCGAAGCGAGAAGAGATCAACAACTTTACTATTGTCAAGAAAGTTGATCTTAGATAAACAGCGCCCGTTTACGGGCTGTGGAGCAAGTGATGCGAGTGACAGATTTTTCAGTGCCTCTTGAGAGGCTTGCCGGTACGATGCCCTTCTAGGGCTTACACAAGCCCCCGGCTTAGCCGGGGGTCCTGACTTATGTAGTATATTCACCCACTTCGGTGTAGTTGGGCACACCGTTCAGGAAATCTTCGGCGGAGATCAGGCCCAGATATCCGCGGTTGGTATCTACGGTGGCAGGGGTGCCGTCCGGGCCTATGTCGGTGCGGGTATAGGGCTCGTACCGGCAATCCACCAGCAGGGTGTCGCCCAGGTTCAGGTAGATGTTAGGCTGATGGGCACCGCCGTTCCAGTAATTGTCGGGCAGGGCGGGGCGCTGGCGTACTTCGCCCGTCTTGACGTTGATCATGACCATGGGGTAGGAAAAGACCAGCCAATCTTCCACTTTGTCATCCACCCAGTGATTTTCCTCCCGGTACTCGGCGGGGATGTTTTCTGCAAAGGGGTGCGCTTCGCCGGTTTCCGGGTCAAGCGTGCTGGCGGTGCCCGCGGCCCAGTCTATTTGATAATAGGTTCCATCCAGGATCTCGGCGGTATAGCTGTCCAAAACGCCTCGCGGTGTATCGTAGGAAGCCAATTGCTGCAGCGTGCCGGTGGCGGGATCAAACAGCCAGTGCACGATCCGCTGGGGGGCGGCACTGGTGAACTCTTCACTGTTGTCCGGCAGGGTGGCCTGTTCAAACTGGATCAGAACAAATTTTGAGCCGACGGCCCCCAACAGCAGATCAATGGGAACGTCCACATTCTCCAGCAGATCCACGGTTTCGCCGGTGCTGGGATCAATGCGGAACAGCGCTGTCTGGCCGCCATATCCGCCGTGGTATCCCAGACAGTAAAGATACGTTCCATCGGTATAGGGGGATGTGGAATTCTCATACCCCAGCGCACTAAAGGTGGCATCTTGTATGGTGGCGACGGTGCGGGGGTTCTGGCACTGGCGGTCCACAAAAACCACCGGGCTGTCGGACGTTTCGGGGAAAGCGTTGTTGCCGAAATAGACCAGGGTATCCTCATCCAGTACAAAGACACGGTCCATATCGCCCCGGGCGAACACAGCGGGGCAGTCCAGGGTGTCGTGGCTGCAGCCTTCCATGTCGCACAGCACATGAGATTGATGCTCCTTCAGGTCGGCGGCCCAGCAGCGGATCAGCCCGCCGGAGAGCATGTCGGTCATGTAATATTGCCGTTCATCCCCGATACGCAGCGGCTCCAACGGCTGTGCAGGGGCGGGCGTGGGTGATGTGCTTTCGACCTCTTGTGTGGTGGAAGTTTCGGCAGTTACGGTGGAGGAACTGGTGCTGCTGCCAGAAGGAGCAACTGTGCAGCCCGCCAGTAGCAGGGCGGCCAGCGCCAGAGAAAAAACTCGTTTCATACAAACTCCTTTTTGCCAAAATCAGTAAGGCGCTTTGCAGACTTCGGTGTAGTTGGGAACGCCGTTGAGGAAATCGTCAATGGAAATCAGACCAAGATAGATTTGTTCGCATTCAATGCTGTAAGGCGTGCCGTCGGTGCCAATGCCAGTTCGGGTATAGGGTTCATAGCGGCAGTCCACCAACAGGCGGTCTTTCAGCTGCAAGAAAATCTGCGGCTGGTGGCCGTACCCGTTCCAGAGATTTTCCGGCAGGTCGGCCCGCTGGCGGACTTCGCCGGTTTCTGCATTGACAAGAAGCGGTAAATCGTAGAAGACAAGCCAGCCGTTGAGATTGGCCTCCATCTGATACTGGTATTCTGCAGAAAGGGCGTCCGATTCGGTGATGGGCAGCTGATCGGTGAGCAGACGGCTTTCACCAGTGGCAGGGTCCACGGTGGAAAGCGTGCCGGCGGTGCTGTCAATCCAGTAATACTGGCCGCCAATGACATAGAAATACAGCCGATCCAGAACGTAGTCATCGGAGGAATAGCTGCAAAATTCCCGAACTTCGCCGGTGTCAACATTCAGCAGGACATGACTTTTGGTGCCGGTGGGATGGGAGGGCACGGTTGCCGTCGGGTCACCGAAAGTATCCGGATAGGTGAGATTCTCTTGATACAAAACGAGATCGCGGCCCACGGCACCTCTCATAAACTGGAAATTGTAGAAATGCTGCGTCAGGTTGGTGGTTGTTCCGTCTGATAGGTCGATGCGGTAAATGGTATAGAGCGTAGCACCGAGAGAGGTGTTTTTTTCGTAGCCGCAGCAATAGAGAAAATTGCCGTCGGTATACATGTGATTGGGATCCAGGAACAAATCTACGCCCTCCAACTTTTTCAGCACCCGGCGGTTCTGACAGTTGCGGTCCATCAGTGTGATGAAAGTAGACTGGGAGGAATGATTCATGCCGCTCAATACCAGCAAGGTGCTGTCGTTCAGCACAAAGGGCTGATAGGACGGTATTTGTGTGGTGACGGCAGGGCAGCTTTCGCTGTCGTGGGTACAGCCTTCCACATCACAGGGGATGGTATCCTCTCCGCTTTGCAGGTCTACGACATGATACAAAATCATGGAATCCTCGGTCCCGAGTGTCTCCTGCGTGTAATACTGCTTTTCATCTCCGTGCTGTAAAAGCCGCAGCGGTTCACCGCTCCCGACGGATGCCTCCGCAGCCGCTGTTTCGGCGGTAACGGCTGTGTTGGTCGTGCTGCTTGCGGCCGGGGTGCTGCCGCAGCCTGCCAGCAGCAGGGCTGTCAAAGCCAGAGAAATAACTCGTTTCATCCAAACATCCTCCTTTTATAAAGTACTATCACAATCCGGCGTAAGCTTCGGGCGACATGGAAGTGACGCTCATACTGAAATAACCGCGGTCCATGTTGGCAATCAGGTACAGCTGCGCCTCGGTACTGTAGCAGGGAGCAGGGGAACCATAGCCAAGCGGTTCGGCAGCCTCCCAGTCGGTAAAACTGTCCAGCCCCAGCATGGTCCGGTAGGCGCTGGCAACGTCGGCGGAGTCAAACCCGTCAGCAAGCCCCAGCTTTCCGCTCAAGCCGGTCAAGGTGCCGTATTTGCTGACGGTCAGCCGCAGATAATTCCCCATTTCGTCGGCCTGAAAGTCATAGGTGGTCATTCCGCTGGCTTCGCTGTACGTGCTGCACTGCAGGTTCGGGTCCTGCATCAGGTTGTCCATGGCGTCCAGATAGGCTTGCGGCAAGACTTTGGCAGTGTGCAGCCCATCCAGGCAGGGCTGCACAGTCTCCAGCGCAAGCGCGGCGCTGGTCGGTTCGCTGTAAGCGGAAGAATAGGTGAAAGGCTGCTGCCGCCAGTAGTACAGCTCCCGGGCTACAGCATTTTCCTGTCCCGCAGCGCTGAGGAAGTCGCTGTCGGCTGGGTTTGTCCACACGGTCGTGTCCAACTGGCGGTCCCGGGCGGCAAACCATAAAAAGGGAAGAGCAGTGCAGACGACTACCAGAAAAACGGTCCCCAACAGGGGCAGCCATCGCTCACGCAGTTTCATGGTCGGCCTCCTTTGCTTTGGTCAGGGTAAGGGTGACGGCGGTCCCGGCACCGGGCGTGCTCTCAAAAATCAGGCGGGTGCCATGCAGCACGGCAATGCGTTCGCACAGGGCCAGCCCCATGCCGCTGCCGCCCTGCTGCCGGGCGCGGGATTTGTCCACCATATAAAACGGTTCGGTAATGCGGGGCAGGTCCCCGGCGGGAATGCCGCAGCCGGTGTCCCGTACCGTAAGGGCAACGGTTTCGGCCTGTTCGGAAACTTCCAGTGTGATGCTTCCCTCCGGTGGGGTGGCATGGCGGGCGTTCTGCACAAGGTTATACAGCAGATCGCACAACAGTTCCGGTTGGGCCAGCACTGTCAAAGAACCTTCCGGCACTGTCAGCGGCGGCTCCCCGGCGGGCAGGGCACGGGTCAGCTGGCGGAATATGGTGTTCAGCCGCACAGGCTCCAGGGCGGGCGGCTCGCCGTCGTTCAACTGCATCAGCTCCATCAGGCGGCCGCTCAGCGCTTCCAGACGTTTGCTCTCATGGTAGATGAAGTCGGCAGCTTTTTGCCGGGTGGCGGGCGGTACTTCGGTGCCCCGCAGCAGGTCGGCGTAACCCAGCATGCTGGTCATGGGGGTTTTCAACTCATGGGTGAAGGCGGCAATAAAATCTTCCCGCTCCTGCAAATGATTTTGCAGGGCGTTGACCTTGTCCTCCACGGCGGCGGCCATCTCATCAAAACTGCGGCTCAGTCCGGCAATCTCGTCGCTGCCGGGCAGGGCGGTGCGCTGCCCGTAAGCCCCGGCGGCAATTTCCCGGCTGGCTTTGTCCAACTGTTCCAGAGGGTGCACCATCCGGCGGCAAAGCAGCAATGCCAGTACTGCGGCCACCGCCAGCGCCAGAGTCTGGCCCAGCACGGCGTCCCGCAGCCGCAGCGCACGGTCGGCAAACAGGCTGCCCAGGTTCTGGGCGCTGACAAACGTGAGGCACTGTTCCGGGCAAACGACCAACCCGCTATATAAAAGGTACCGTGTGCCGTCGGTTCCGGTGACAATGCGGCTTTGCAGTGCCTCGCTGCCCGGTACGTCCCGGGTCAGTTCGCTCTGGGCCAGCGTGGTGGGCATGGTGGATGCCAGCGATTTCCCGTTTTCATCGTAGACGGCCAGCAGGCTGTTGTTGCCCTGGCGTGCCAGCCCGCCCAGATAACTCCAGGCCCGCACGTTCAGCGGCGTTTCGGTATCGGTGCGCAGCCCGGTCTGGAAGGCAAAGGATTCCCGCTGCCATTCCTCCTGGGCGGTCTGCCGGATATCTTCCAGTGCGCGGTCAAACTGGCGTTCCTGCGTCCAGACGGTGCTCAGGCTCAATACCAGAGCCAGCACGCCCAACAGTGCCAGCGTCAGTTTGTGGCCGAATTTCATGGCGTGTTTTCCTCCTTTTCCAGTCGGTATCCCACCCGGAATACCGTGCAGATCTCATTTTTCCAGCCCAGCTTTTTGCGCAGCCGGGTGATGCAGAGGTCCAGCGGTCGAGTGTCAAAGGTGCTGTCGTCGCCCCACAGCCGTTCATACAGCACCTCCCGGTAGAGGGTCATGCCGCGGTTACGCATCAGAAGCTCTAACAGCTCAAATTCCCGGGGGGAAAGATGCACCGGCTTGCCGTTTTGGGTCACGGTACGGGCGGCGGGGTCCAGGTCTACACCAAAAGCGTGCAAAATGACGTTGGCCCGCCCGGTGCGGCGCAGCACACTCTCTACCCGGGCCACCAGTTCCAGCGGCTCAAAGGGCTTTGTCAGGTAATCGTCGGCGCCTTCGTGCAGGCCGCGCACCCGGTCTTTCAGGGCGGTTTTGGCGGTAACGAAAATCACCGGCGTGCCCACGCTGCGCAGATACCCTAACAATTCATACCCATCCACCTTGGGAAGCATAATATCCAAAATTGCCAACTCATAATCCCGTTCGGCAATCAGGTCGGCGGCGGTCTCGCCGTCGTTGGCCTGCTCGCAGGCGTAGCCGGCTCCCGTCAGCGTCAGTTCAATCAGATCGGCAATGGGCCGTTCGTCTTCTACAATCAAAATGGGGCGCATGCAAGGTCCCTCCTTCGAAGTACTCTCAGTTTACTGTACACTTCTTTCTGAGTTCTATCAACCGGCAAAAAATCGGACATTCACAAATTGTTTTCAATTTTCCTATTGACACACCGTATGGTTGTGCTACAATATTAGCAGTCGGATGCATAGAGTGCTAATTCAAACAAAACGGTGCCTATACCGCGCCGCCATAGAGGTAGACGGGAAAAGAAAGCACTCGATGGCCTCCGTTGCTAATAGATGAATTTGCGTGTATCTGCACAGTAAGGAGGTACGCACTATGAACATGAATCAATTGACGCAAAAAACCATCGAGGCCCTGCAAAGTGCGCAGCGCCTCGCGGTAGAATATTCCAACCAGGCGGTGGAGCAGGAGCATGTGCTGGCTGCTCTGGCCCAGCAGCAGGATGGGCTGATTCCGCAGTTGCTGACCAAACTGGGCGCTGACCCCAACGCTTTCGCCCAGGCCGCCCTGCAAAAGGTGGAAGCCCTGCCCCGGGTGACTGGCTCCGGCCGCGACCCCGAAAAGGTCTATATCTCCGGCGACCTGGACCGCGCCCTCAACGCCGCAGAGGAACAGGCCAAGCAGATGAAGGATGAATACATCAGCGTAGAGCATGTATTCCTCGGGATGCTGCGCCGCCCCGGCAAGGCTGCCGGTGAACTTTTCAAAGCTTTCGGCATCACGCAGGAAAGCTTTATGCAACAGCTGTCCGCCGTGCGGGGCAACCAGCGTGTGACCAGCGACAACCCCGAATCCACCTACGACGCACTGAAAAAGTACGGCCAGGATCTGGTGGAAATGGCCCGTGCCAACAAACTGGACCCGGTCATCGGCCGTGACAGCGAGATCCGCAACGTGATCCGCATCCTGTCCCGTAAGCGCAAGAACAACCCTGTGCTCATCGGCGAAGCGGGCGTCGGCAAGACGGCCATCGCCGAAGGTCTGGCCCAGCGGATCGTCCGCGGCGATGTGCCGGAAAACCTGAAAGACCGCACGGTGTTCAGCCTGGATATGGGCGCGCTGGTGGCCGGTGCCAAGTATCGCGGCGAGTTTGAGGAACGTCTCAAATCCGTTCTGAACGAAGTCAAGAAGTCCGAAGGCAAGATCATCCTCTTCATTGATGAGCTGCACACCATCGTGGGTGCGGGCAAGACCGATGGCGCCATGGACGCCGGCAACCTGCTGAAGCCCATGCTGGCCCGCGGCGAACTGCACTGCATCGGTGCCACCACTCTGGATGAGTACCGTGAATATATCGAGAAAGATCCCGCGCTGGAGCGCCGTTTCCAGCCGGTCATGGTCAACGAACCCACCGTGGAGGATACCATCTCCATCCTGCGTGGCCTGAAGGAACGCTATGAGGTGTTCCACGGCGTCAAGATTCAGGATGGTGCCCTGATTGCGGCGGCCACTTTGTCTGACCGCTATATCACCGACCGTTTCCTGCCCGATAAGGCCATCGACCTGGTGGATGAAGCCTGCGCCATGGTCAAGACGGAGCTGGACTCCATGCCCGCCGAACTGGATGAGATGAACCATCGGATCACCCAGCTGCAGATCGAGGAAGCCTCGCTGAAAAAGGAGACCGACGAACTGTCCAAGCAGCGTCTGGCGGCTCTGGAAAAAGAGATGGCCGAACTGCGGGACAGCTTCAACAGCAAGAAGGCCCAGTGGGAGAACGAGAAGAACGCCATCAACAAGGTGCAGAGCCTGCGCGCCGAGGTGGAAACCACCAAGGCGGAGATCGAGAAGGCGACCCGCACCGGCGACTATGCCAAGGCCGGCGAATTGCAGTACGGCAAACTGCCCAACCTGCAGAAAGAGCTGGAAGCGGAGGAAAAACTGGCCAACGAGAAGAAGGAAGCCAGCCTGCTGCGTGACCGCGTGACCGACGAGGAGATCGCCCGCATCGTGGCCCGCTGGACCGGCATCCCGGTGTCCAAACTGGTGGAAGGCGAGCGCGAGAAGCTGCTGCGTCTGCCCGATGTGCTGCATCAGCGGGTCATCGGCCAGGACGAAGCGGTGCAGAAGGTATCCGACGCCATCCTGCGTTCCCGTGCCGGTATCGCCAACCCCAACCGTCCCATCGGCAGTTTCCTCTTCCTGGGTCCCACGGGCGTCGGCAAGACCGAGCTGGCCAAAGCGCTGGCCCAGGCCCTGTTTGACGATGAGAAGAACATGGTCCGCATCGACATGACCGAGTATATGGAGAAATTCAGTGTCTCTCGTCTGATCGGTGCGCCTCCGGGATACGTGGGCTATGAGGAGGGCGGCCAGCTTACCGAAGCGGTGCGCCGTCATCCTTACAGCGTCGTGCTTTTCGATGAGGTGGAAAAGGCTCATCCCGACGTGTTCAACATCCTGCTGCAGGTGCTGGACGATGGCCGTATTACCGACAGCCAGGGCCGCACGGTGGACTTCAAGAACACCGTCATTATCCTGACTTCCAACCTGGGTTCCGACCTGATTCTGGAAGATCTGGAAAAGAGCCGTGCCAACGGCAGCAATGAACTGTCCGACGAAGCCAAGAATGCCATCGACCAGCTGCTCAAGCGGCAGTTCCGTCCGGAGTTCCTCAACCGTCTGGATGACATTGTCTACTACAAGAGCCTGACCAAACAGGAGATCGGTTCCATCGTGGACCTGATGCTCACTGATCTGCGCCGCCGTCTGGAAGACAAGCAGCTGCATCTCGATGTGACCGAGGCCGCCAAGAACGCCATTATCGATGGCGGCTACGACCCCATCTACGGTGCCCGTCCGCTGAAACGGTATATCCAGGCCCATGTGGAGACGATGATCGCCAAGGAGATCATCGCCGGTGCCCACGGGGCAGGGGATACCCTGACGGTGGATGCCGACAACACCGGTCGGCTGTATCTGCGGTAATGCCTGCATAAAATGGCCCGCCGCGCAAAGTGTAGTGCTTTGCGCGGCGGGCTTTTTTGTATGTCAAAAACTTTTGTATCACTTTGGGAGTTCTGCGCATTGACGGCCTTTTTGCGTACACGGTAAAATGAAAGCAGGACCCATAGAAAAAGGAGGCAGGGAGGATGAAAAAGAGCTTTGCGCGCGGGGCGGCTTTTGCGCTGGCAGCGGTACTGTTGGCTGCACTGGGCGGGTGCACCGCCTCCGCTCCCACGGAACCGATACAAGAGGAAAGTGAAGTGACGACCCCGGCGGAAACCCCTGCCCCGGCTACCGAGGAAACGGCCGATAGTGCGGCAACGGAAACGCAGGCGTCACTGCCGGACCCGGAAGGTGCCGCTACATTCAGCTATGCTCAGTACGAGGAGGCAGCGCAGCGGGCCGAACAATACTGGTATGACGATATGACCACCGGCCCGGCAGCCTATCACTATGCGGTAGCGGAAAGCGTGGCTACGTCGGTGGTGCCCTATGAAACCTGCATCCTGAATGAGCGACTGTTGACGCTGGTATCGTATGGGGAGGAAGGGGAACGGGCCCTGGACCGTATCTATGCCGGGACCGATCTTCTGGTGGAAGTTCATTTTTATGTAGAGTATGAGCCGGAGATCAACTATCAGGGCCCCCAGTATGGGGATGGTCTGATCGCAGTGTATATACTGGTCCCTGTGGATGCCTCCCAACCCTGCGAAGTGATCAGCGGCTGGAATAGTGACCAGAACGGAGAGAAAATGCTCCGACAGAACCAGGGTGTGGTGGCGGAGGGGCTGACCATTTACCAATCCCGTATGTTGTTGCACCAGTGCCAGGCATTGGCGCAGGCCGGGCTGCGGGCGTTTACCTCGCCTGCTGACTGGAGCGAGGAAGAACTGTATCGGTATCTCTATTTCCGGGGGCAGGATTTTGGCGAGGGGGAGGAAACCTGGCAGAAAAATATGTTTGCTATCAGCACCTGCAATCGGATTCTGACTATCGACTTCACGGCAGAGGACGACTGGTACGGCAATCAACGCTTTCTGTCGGCGGAGTGGCCGGGATTTACTGTAGAAAGTATTGAAAAGTATACCGCCGGGCTGGACAGCTGCGCTGTGCCGGGCTATGCGGGTGAAGATACCGTCTGGCAGTTCGACTGGGACGGGGATATTCTTGTGGCCCGCATGAACAGCGAGAGCGGACAAGCGTTGCAGGAATATCGCTTTCAGGTTTATGAAGGCTTTGCAACTTGGGATGGCCGCGCCTACTGCGTAGGCGGACAGCCGGTGGCTTGAGCTGACGGGCAGAACCTGGAAAAACATGCAAAAAAGGGCTTGACTTACCGCCCGGTTCTATGCTAAAATATCCCTTGCAGTTAAGCTGTAAGCGGAAGTGCTGGAATCGGCAGACAGGCACGTTTGAGGTGCGTGTGTCCATGACGTGTGGGTTCAAGTCCCATCTTCCGCACCAACAAAGCCCTGGTCAACAGACCAGGGCTTTGTTCATTTTTACAAGGTTTCTAACTGCTTTACAAAACTTTGCTGCGGGCATTCAATAAACTTAAAAATCTTGGTATAGCTGCGAGGGAAATAAATGGATATTTCGTTTGTGACCGGAAAGGAAAAGTTCAATTACCGAGTGTGTGCCGTCATTCTGAATGAAGGAAAAATATTAGCAATGCATGATGAACGCTCTCCGTATTTTTATCTGCCCGGAGGCCGTGTTAAAATGGGGGAAACGGCAGAAGATGCGGTCATCCGGGAAGTAAGCGAAGAACTCAACATTACTGGCAAAATCATTCGCCCGCTTTGGCTCAACCAAGGCTTTTTTATAGAAGATGTTGACGGTTTGCAGTACCATGAAATTTGTATTTACTTTTTAGTGGATGTTTCGGATACCGGCTTGCTTTCCAAAGGGGATAAGTTTTTCTTGCAGGAGGGAAAACACCAACACACCTTCGAGTGGCTGAAATTCGAACAATTGCAACATGAGTATTTTTATCCGGTTTTTATAAAAAAGGAAATCTTTCATTTACCCAGTACTTTTGTTATTCGGACAGAATATGAATAACTGGTGCAAAAAGCCAAGACAAAAGAACCCCCGCGGTATGAAACTCCATACCGCGGGGATTGTTGTTTATTGGGTTCGCTTGCAAACTACGGGCAGCGGTTCCTCTGCCGGAGTTTTGGCCCCGGTAAAGAATACGCAGGGCGCCAGCAGCAGGAAAGGATTGGCCGAGAGCAGGAACGGCTTGTTTTCCATAAAAACATAAAGCGTCAGTGCCACCAGGCAGAGCACTTCGGTGGCGTGGCGGTGCTTGGCCAGCCGCCACAACAGCAGCAGGAAAAATACCGCCAGCAGAATGGCGCCCAGATACCCCTTGTTCATGGGAATGGCCAGGAAGGCGTTGTCGATGGCGTGGTGTTCGTCGCCGTCGGTGGGCAGGCCGCCCAGCCAGGAAAGATCGGCGCCCCAGAATACATTGTGCCAGATCTCAAACCGGCCCGAAAGGAAGATGCTCAGCAACAGCAAGGCCATCCGCTCATAAGGCCATTCGGGATTGTACACGTACCCGGCGTATAAACTGAATGCGGCCAGGCAGATAGGCAGCGCCAGTACCAGTCCGTACCAGATTTTGTTGTCGAATAGTTTTGGGAAAAACCGCTGCACCGCAAAAAGCAGCAGCAAAATCGCCATGGCACCGGCTGCCCCGCGGCTGCCCGGTACCTTATAGGTAAATACAAACAGAGCCGCCAGGCCCAGCCAGTCGAACCAGCGCAGCCGGTCGTGCCGCAGCCAGGCCCAGGCAAAGAAAACGCCCACCAGCCGTGCACCGAACCCGTTGTAGTGGCCGTAGCCGAAATCCCAGTTGCGGCAGTAGAAGTTGTAGGGCATCAGCGGCGTAGCAAAATGCAGCAGCTGCACAAATACCAGCCCGACGACCGCCGTAATCAGGTAGACACGCAGCGCGGCATGCAGATCCACGCCTTTGGCGCCCAGCCCGATCAGGGCGGCCAGCAAAAACCAGATATCATCCCCGTGCCAGGCCGCAAAGGCGGTGTAAAGTACCACCAGCCCGGCCAATACAGGCTGCCAGCGGCGTTGGTAGTCGGTCAGAAGTACGATCTTGGCCCCCAACAAAAGCAGGGCACCGCCGGTCAGGGCCAGGCGCGCCAGATGGCTGAAAGAGGGAAGCGTACTTTGAATATTGGAACTGAACACTTCGGACAAAATCAGCAGCAGAGCCAGCGCTGCACAGAATACGCGCTGCGCCAGAGCCTGCCGCCGCGGTTGGCCGGGGTCCAGCAGTTTGCAGTGTTGCAAAAGCATAAAAAGAGGTCCTTTCTTTGGAATGGGCCTATTATACCATAACAAACAGACGGCCGCAAATGCTGCGCCGGGCTGGAAAAGATAAGGCAAAAAGCCAAAGTAATACTTCTTTCTACAGCTTTGGTGCAAATTCCACAACTTTCCTCATTCCCGTGCAAGAAAGATTTTCGTGAAAACTTTTGTGTTTTGTCCACGAATGTGGTACAATCTTTCTAATCACATAAAATCATTGGGCAATGGCCCCGTGATCGTTCAAATCAGGATGTCAGGAGAGTGCATTTATGGCGTATTATTTTTCCGAACCGTCTCGTACTTTTGGTGAATATCTGCTCGTCCCCGGCTATTCTTCTTCGGAATGTGTGCCGACGGCTGTCAGCCTCAAGACCCCGCTGGTCAAGTACCGCAAGGGCGAAGAGGAATGCCCGCTGGAAATGAACATCCCGATGGTTTCTGCCATCATGCAGTCTGTTTCCGGCGAGAAGCTGGCCATTGCGCTGGCCAAGCAGGGCG
The DNA here is from genome assembly GCA_900545545.1 of uncultured Subdoligranulum sp. Taxonomy (GTDB): domain Bacteria; phylum Bacillota; class Clostridia; order Oscillospirales; family Ruminococcaceae; genus Gemmiger. The sequence goes on from UQZO01000001.1 coordinate 161,478, forward strand.
GCGTTTCTTTCATCTATGGTTCTCAGACGATCGAGCAGGAGGCGGATATGGTCCGCCGCGTCAAGGCCTACAAGAAGGGCTTTGTCACTTCTGACTCCAACCTCCCGCCGGAGGCTACCCTCGGCGATGTGCTGGACCTCAAGACCCGCACCGGTCACTCCACGGTTGCCGTCACCGATGACGGCACGGCCCACGGCAAGCTGCTGGGCATTGTGGCTTCCCGCGACTACCGTCTCTCCCGCATGACCAATGACCTCAAGGTTACCGAGTTCATGACCCCGCTGGACAAGCTGGTCACCGCACCTGCTACCACCAGCCTGCATGACTGCAACGATATCATCTGGGACAACAAGATCAACTCTCTGCCCCTGATCGATGAGGAAGGCCACCTGCAGTATATGGTCTTCCGCAAAGACTACGACTCCCACAAGGAGAACGTCAATGAGCTGCTGGACGCCAACAAGAGCTATGTGGTCGGCGCCGGTATCAATACCCGCGACTACGCCGAGCGTGTGCCTGCTCTGGTGGAGGCCGGTGTGGACGTGCTCTGCATCGACTCTTCCGAGGGCTTCAGCGAGTGGCAGTCCCGCACCATCTCCTGGATTCGTGAGCACTACGGCGACAAGGTGAAGGTCGGCGCCGGCAACGTGGTGGACCGCGACGGCTTTATGTTCCTTGCCAAGGCAGGTGCCGACTTCGTCAAGATCGGTATCGGCGGCGGCTCCATCTGCATCACCCGTGAGACCAAGGGCATCGGCCGCGGCCAGGCTACGGCCGTCATCGAGGTTGCCAAGGCCCGCGATGAGTACTACAAGGAAACCGGCATCTACGTGCCCATCTGCTCCGACGGCGGCATCGTACAGGATTACCACATCACGCTGGCCCTGGCCATGGGTGCCGACTTCGTCATGCTGGGCCGTTACTTCGCCCGCTTTGACGAGTCCCCGACGAACAAACTGCGTGTGGGCGGCAACTACGTCAAGGAATACTGGGGCGAAGGTTCCAACCGCGCCCGCAACTGGCAGCGCTACGACCTGGGCGGCGCCCAGAAGCTCAGCTTCGAGGAAGGCGTTGACTCCTACGTCCCGTACGCCGGTTCTCTGGCGGACGGCGTGCAGACTACGCTGTACAAGGTGCGTTCCACCATGTGCAACTGCGGTGCGCTCTCCATCCCCGAACTGCAGCAGAAGGCTCGCCTGACGGTGGTGTCTTCCACCTCCATCGTGGAAGGCGGCAGCCATGACGTTATCCTGAAAAACAGCGCACAGAACAACTGATCGAAAGAATCCGTGATTATGTTGCGGCTTTCCCCCAGGGAAAGCCGCAATTTTTTGTGTGCAGCCAAAAATGTGCGATACAGAAACATTTTTGGCGGATTCAGGGAAAGCCCTATTGCTTTTTTCGGCTGCTTTGCTATAATTAACCTGATACTGTAGAAATCTGTGCCTGTTTGACGGATCCTGCGGCACAGCGCGATTGAACGGAAAAAAGGAGTAACACTATGAGAATCGTAGTTGTCGGTCTGGGCAAGGTTGGCCGCGCCCTGACCGCGCAGCTCGTTGCAGAGGAACACGACCTTGTGGTGATCGACCAGAACCAGGAGATCATCGATAATATCGTCAACATCTACGACGTGCGCGGCGTTGCCGGAAACGGCGGCTGCTATGACGTGCAGAAAGAAGCATTCGAAGAAGGAGCCGATCTGCTGATTGCGACGACTTCCAGCGATGAGATCAACATTCTTTCCTGCCTGGTTGCCAAAAAGATCGGCACGCGCCATACCATCGCGCGTATCCGCAATCCGGAATATGCCAAACAGCTGCGCTTCATGCGCGGGGAACTGGGCCTTTCTATGGTCATTAACCCGGAACAGGCCACCGCGCGGGAAATTGCCCGCGTGCTGCGTTTCCCCAGTGCCATCAAGCGGGAACAGTTCTGCCGCCAGCGCTTTGAGCTGGTGGAATATCGGATCGGGCAGGACAACCCGCTGGTCGGCATGCCGCTGACCGATCTCTACCGCAATATCCGCGTCAAGATTCTGATCTGTGCAGTTGCCCGCGGGCAGGAGACCATCATTCCCTCCGGCTCCTTTGAACTGCAGGCAGGGGATAAGATCTACCTTACCGCTTCGCCGCGGGATCTGGAAACCTTCTTCCGCAAACTGCATCTGTTCAAGGAACGCGCCAACAATATCATGATCGTGGGCGCCAGCCGCATGACCTACTACCTGGTCCGTGAGCTGCAGGATGTGCAGAAGCGGGTGACCGTCATTGACAGCAACTATGCCCGCTGCCAGGATATGAGCGAAAAATTCCCCGGCGTGCTGGTAATCCACGGCGATGGTGCCGACAGTGAACTCCTCAGTGAGGAACGCATCAACGAGATGGACGCCTTTGTGGCGTTGACCGGCATGGATGAAACCAACATTATCCTGGCTATGTATGCGTCCCAGTTCAACGCCTGCAAGGTGGTGGCCAAGATCAACCGCCCCTCCTTTGCGGACCTGGCGGCAGCCAACAACCTGGTGGACAGCGTGGTTTCCACGGCAGCGGTCACCAGTGAGGCCATTACCCGGTATGTGCGCGCCATGCAGAACAGCATTGACTCCGACAACATCAAAACGCTGCATCGCCTGGTGGGCGGCCGTGTGGAGGCACTGGAGTTCAATGTGGGGCCGGGACTGCCCTTCATCGGCAAGCCGCTGAAGGATCTGCAGCTGAAAGACGGCCTGCTGATCGTGGGCATTGTGCGCCGCAACGGCCAGACGGTCATTCCTTCCGGCGACGATGCACTGTCCGAAGGGGATGACGTGGTCGTCGTCACCACCGATACAACGCTGCACGCGCTGCGCGACATTGTAAAGTGAGGCGCAGGGCATGAATTATAAAATGGTTGGTTTTGTGCTCGGCCGCATTTTCTGGATCGAAGCGCTGCTGATGCTCTGCCCCATGGCCTGCTCGGCCATCTATGGGGAATGGAACATTGTGCTGGCCTTTTTGTGGCCTGCGCTGGGCCTGACGGTGCTGGGCATCCTGCTCAGCCACCGGCAGCCCCATAATACAACGATCTATGCGCGGGACGGTCTGGTGATTGTGGCACTGGTGTGGGTGCTGATGTCCGCCTTCGGTGCGCTGCCCTTTATCATTTCGGGCGAGATTCCTTCCTTCTTCGATGCATTTTTCGAGATGGTCTCCGGTTTTACCACCACCGGCTCCACCATCCTGACCGATGTGGAGGCCATGAGCAAAGGCCTCCTCTTCTGGCGCAGCCTTTCCCACTGGGTGGGCGGTATGGGCGTGCTGGTTTTTGCCATGGCCATTCTGCCCATGACCGATGGCCGCGCCATGCACCTGATGCGCGCCGAAGTCCCCGGCCCCACGGTAGGCAAGATCTCCAGCAAACTGCGCGACAGTGCGAAGATCCTGTATGAAATCTACTTTGTGCTGACCGTGGCTGAGGTAATCATCCTTCGTCTGGGCGGCATGCCCCTGTACGATGCCCTGATTCACTCCTTCGGTACAGCAGGCACCGGCGGCTTCAGCAACAAGGCCCTCAGCGTGGGCGCGTATAACAACCCGTTCTTTGAAGTGGTCATCAGCATCTTTATGCTGTTGTTCGGCATCAACTTCAACCTGTACTATTTTATTCTGCTACGCCACTTCAAGGATGCCTTCCGGTCGGAGGAGCTGCGGGTATACCTGGGCATTGTGGCGTTTTCCACCATTACCATCACCATCAATATCGCCAGCCTCTACGACAATGTGGGCACGGCGCTGCGTACCGCCTTTTTCCAGGTTTCCTCCATCGTTACCACCACCGGCTATGCCACAGCGGACTTTAACCTCTGGCCCAACTATTCCCGCATGGTGCTGGTACTGCTGACCTTCGTCGGTGCCTGTGCAGGTTCCACGGCAGGCGGCTTGAAAGTCTCGCGCATTATCATCTTCTTCAAGGCGGCCCGGCAGGATCTGAACAAGATGTTGCACAGCCACGCCATCACCACTGTGCGGTTTGAAGGCAAGCCGCTGGATGAAAAGACGCTGCGCGGGGTACACAATTATTTCAACATCTATATGCTGCTCTTTGCGGTGTCGGTGCTGCTGGTTTCCATAGACGGCTTTGACCTGGTCACGACCTTCACCGCGGTAGCCACCTGTTTCAACAACGTAGGTCCCGGTCTGGAACTGGTAGGCCCCATGGGCTCCTTTGCGGATTTCTCCGACCCGGTCAAGCTGCTGCTTTCCTTTGATATGCTGGCCGGCCGCCTGGAACTTTACCCCATGCTGGCACTGTTCTCGCCGCGTCTGTGGCGCAAGCGTCCCAGCAACATCATCCACGCATAAAACGCAACCCTGTCTCTTTTCTGCGAAGAGGCAGGGTTTTATTTTGTCCACTGGCCGCATACCCTGTACCAAACTGTAAGGGAGGGGAGCGTCATTCGCTACGATCGTCGCCAGGAAGAACTGCGCCAAAAAATGCTGGCATGGGTGGTGCTGGGGCTGCTGCTGGCAATTCTGGCTGCCGTAATCCATCTGCTGTATCATCAGGAATTTGCCGAAACCGAGATTCCCAACGACTGCTTTGCAGTGGCAGCGGCCACCGGGGAAACGGCACTGCCCAAGCTGGTATGCCTGACCTTTGACGATGGCCCCAGTGTAAATACTGCGCCGCTGCTGGAAATTCTGGCTCAAGAAAAAGTACCTGCCACCTTTTTTGTCTGCGCCCAGGATATCAACCAGGAGTATCTGCCGCTGGTGCGCACCATCGTGCAGCAGGGGCATCAGGTGGCCATGCACAGTGCCACCCACCGGTATGCCACCATCTACCGCAGCACCGACGCCTTCTGGCAGGATATCAAGACGCTGCGCCAGGCGCTGGAACCGTACCTTTCGCTGGATGATCTGACCTGGCTGCGCTTCCCCGGCGGCAGCACCAACACCGTAAGCCATAAATATGGCGGCAGCGGAATTATGAAGACACTGAAAGCCCAGACTGAGGAGAAGGGCTGGCACTGGATCGACTGGAACGTCTGCGGCGAGGATGCCACCGCCGCCCACCCGGATGCAGCGCAGATTCTGCAAAATATCCAGGAGGACGCCGCCGAACATACCACCTGTGTGGTGCTGCTGCACGACACCAAAGCCACAGGCCAGACGGTGAAAGCGCTGCCCGATATCATAGAATGGTTCCGCGGGCAGGGGTATACTTTTTGTACGGTAGAACAGCTGGCAGAATTGCAAAGCGGCGGGGAATAGGGTATAATAACTGCAGAAAGCAGGTGAACCCGATGCGCAAAACAGAAAGCCAGAAGATCGCGCTCTGCGGCGTGTTGGGGGCACTTTCGGTGGTGTTGATGCTGGTCGGTGCCGCTTTGCAGGTGGGTACCTACGCCGCCCCGATGTTTGCTGCTTTTCTGCTGGTTCCGGTTCTGGAAGAATACGGCCCGCGCTATGCCTTGCTTTTGTATGCCACGGTTTCCATTCTGGCGGTGTTGCTGGTGCCGGAAACCGAACTGGCTTTGTTTTATGTTTTGGTGGTGGGGTACTATCCGGTTCTGCGGCGTGCGCTGCGCAAGCTGAAACCCGCTGCCCTGCGTTGGGCGCTGACGTTTTTGATTTTCAATGGGGCCACGGTGGCGGTTTATCTGGTGCTGGCTGCCGTGTTCGGCCCCGTGATCTGGCAGGAATTGATGGCCGACGGAATGCCCGTACTGGTGTTGCTGTTGGCCACCGGTAACCTGGCTTTCTTTTTATGCGATCGTGCCCTGGCAGCCATCACGCGCTATTACCACCTGGTGCTGCGCAAACGGCTGAAACACTTTTTTTGACGGTAGAGCGGGGGAGAGGAACCTCCGCTGAAAAAATAGGAGGAACGACTATGTGGTACAACGAAGCTGTGGTCTATCAGATCTACCCGCTGGGGCTGTGCGGGGCGCCGCTGCAAAATGACGGTGATGCCGCCCAGGCCGAGCAGCACCGGCTGCTGCGGGTGCTGGATTGGGTGGACCACATCCAGAACCTGGGCGCGACCTGTGTGCTGTTCAACCCGCTGTTTGAGAGCGACGCCCACGGGTACGACACCCGGGACTACACCAAGGTGGACTGCCGTCTGGGCACCAATGAGGACCTGAAAACCGTCATCGACGCACTGCACAAAGCAGGCATTCGGGTTCTGCTGGACGGCGTTTTCAACCATGTGGGCCGCGGTTTCTGGGCCTTCAAGGATGTGCAGGAAAAAAAGTGGGACAGCCTCTACAAGGATTGGTTCCACATCAGCTTTGACGGCAACACCAACTATAACGACGGTTTCTGGTACGAAGCCTGGGAGGGCTGCAACGAGCTGGTCAAGCTCAACCTGCAGAACCCGGCGGTCAAGCAGTATCTGTTTGACGTGGTGCGCGGCTGGGTACGGGATTACGACATCGACGGTTTGCGCCTGGATGTGGCCTACTGCCTGGACCTTGGTTTCCTCGCGGAACTGCGGAACCTTGCAAACGAAGTCAAGCCGGAGTTTGTGCTGGTGGGTGAGACGCTGCACGGCGACTACAACCGCTGGATGAATGACAACGCCTGCCACAGCGTGACCAACTACGAGTGTTATAAGGGGCTGTATTCCAGCTTCAACACCGGCAATATGCACGAGATCAGCTACAGCCTCAACCGTCAGTTCGGTTCGGAACCCTGGTGCCTGTACACCGGCAAGCATCTGCTCAGCTTTGTGGATAACCACGATGTGACCCGTGTGGCCACCATCCTTACGGATAAAGCCTGCATCAAGCCGCTGTACGGCCTGCTGTTCGGCATGCCGGGCGTACCGGCGGTCTACTACGGCAGCGAATGGGGCGTCGAGGGCGACAAGAAAAACGGCGATCCCACCCTGCGCCCGGCCATCGAAAAGCCGGAGGAAAACGACCTGACCCAGTGGATCTCGCTGCTGGCGCAGGCGCGCACTTCCAGCCCGGCCCTGTGCAACGGCAGCTACCGCAACGTGCTGGTCCAGCCCAAACAGCTGATTTTCGAGCGCCGCACCGATGACGAGCGGGTGCTGGTGGCCATCAACGCTGACAGCGCTCCCTATGTGGCCCACTTTGATGCAGGCTGCGGCATGGCCATGGACCTGATTACCGGTGAGCCCCATGACTTCGGCGGCGGCAGTGAGCTGCCTCCCTACAGCTGCGCCTTCTGGAAGATGGAACGCTGATTTCCCATTGATAAAAACGAAAATCCCTGCGGAGAAATTTTCTCCGCAGGGATTTTTTATGGTTTTTTACAGGTTGGTGTAGCCCATCAGGCTGTTGTCCACCACAGCGGCGGTGTCACGGCCTTCCCGCAGGGCCCAGACGACCAGGCTCTGGCCGCGGCGCATATCGCCGCAGGCAAAAACGCCCGGTACGTTGGTGGTGTAGTGAGCGTCCGCCACAGTGCCGCGGGCCGTCAGGTCCACACCGAAGGCGTCGGCCACATAGGATTCGCAGCCCACGAACCCGGCGGCGATCAGCACCAGGTCGCAGTCCACGGTAAATTCCTCCCCGGTGGGCACCATCTGGCGGCGGCCATCCACCACCTGGCTCTCCAGCTTTTCCAGCAACGCGCCGCAGACCTGCCCGGCCTCGTTCTTGTAGAACTCCTTCACGGTGGTCTGGTAGACGCGGGGATCACATCCAAACCTGGCAATGGCTTCCTGCTGGCCGTAGTCGGTTTTCAGCACGCGGGGCCATTCCGGCCAGTCGTTGCCAGGCGCGCGTTCGGCAGGCGGGCAGGGCATCATTTCCAGCTGCAATACGCTCTCGCAGCCCTGGCGGATGGCGGTGCCCACACAGTCGTTGCCGGTATCGCCGCCGCCGATGACCAGCACCCGTTTGCCTTCGGCAGTAATGGCTCTGCCGTCGGCAAAGTCGGAATCCAGCAGGCTGCGAGTCACGCTGGTCAGGTAATCCACCGCAAAGTAGATGCCGCCTGCGTCCCGGCCGGGAGCGTTGAGATCCCGGGGCTGTTTGGCACCGCAGCAAAGCACAACGGCGTCATACTGGGATTTCAGCTCCTCGGCGCTGATGTTGCCGCCTACGTTGGCGTTCATCACAAACTCGATGCCTTCGTCCTGCAGAATCTTCATCCGGCGGTCGATGACCCACTTTTCCAGCTTCATGTTGGGGATGCCGTACATCAGCAGACCGCCGGGGCGGTCCTCCCGCTCGTAGATAGTTACCTTGTGACCGCGCTTGTTCAAAAGGTCGGCCACCGAAAGGCCCGCAGGGCCGGCGCCGACCACCGCCACCTTTTTGCCGGTGCGGGTGGGCGGCGGCACTGCATGGATGGCGCCGTTTTCATAGCCGTATTCCACAATGGCGCGCTCGTTCTCTTTGACGGTGACGGGCTCCCCGGTGGTCATGCCGCAGGTGCAGGCCGCCTCACACAGGGCAGGGCAGACCCGGCTGGTGAACTCGGGGAAGCGGTTGGTGGCAATCAGTCGGTGCACAGCCAGGTTCCACTTGCCCTGATAGATCAGGTCGTTCCACTCAGGGATAAGGTTATTCAGCGGGCAGCCGCTGTACATGCCGCCCAGCAGCATACCGCTCTGGCAGAAAGGCACGCCGCAGTCCATGCAGCGGGCACCCTGGGCTTGCTGTTCCTCTGCCAGCAGCGGCAGATGGAACTCTTTGAAATTCTGAATGCGTTCTTCGGGCGGCAGTTCCAGGCTGGTCTGCCGTTCGATCTCCATAAATCCTGTCGGTTTACCCATTGTTGCTGCCTCCCTTACTTGGCGTTTTTCATCGCGTAGAATGCTTCGATTTGGGCCTGTTCGCTGTCCTCGCCCTTCTCTTCCATCTGGGCAATCAGGCGCAGCATCTTGTCGTAGTCATGGGGCAGGACCTTCTTGAACTTGGGCAGATACTCGCCGAAGTTGTCAAGGATTTCCTTGCCGCGGGGCGAACCGGTCAGTTCCACGTGCTCGCGGATCAGGTCTTTCAGCAGCGAAACATCGTACTTGTGTTCCACCGGCTCCAGGCTGACCATGTCTTTGTTCACATGCTTGTAGAAATCCCAGTCCTCATCCAGCACGTAGGCGATGCCGCCGCTCATACCGGCCGCAAAGTTTTTGCCGGTCTTGCCCAGCACCACCACAGTGCCGCCGGTCATATATTCGCAGCCGTGGTCGCCCACGCCTTCCACAACAGCCACCGCGCCGGAATTGCGCACGCAGAAACGTTCACCGGCTACGCCGTTGATGAAGGCTTTGCCGCCGGTGGCGCCGTACAGGGCCACGTTGCCGATGACGATGTTGTCGCTGCGGTCAAAGGCTGCCTCCTTGGGCGGGTAGACGATCAGTTTGCCGCCGCTCAGGCCCTTGCCCATATAGTCGTTGGAATCGCCCACCAGTTCCAGGGTCAGGCCCTTGGGCAGGAAAGCACCGAAGCTCTGGCCGCCGTAACCGTGGCATACCACATGGAAGGTATCGTCAGGCAGGGTGTTGCCGAATTTGGCGGTGATCTCGCTGCCGAAGATGGTGCCGAAGGCACGGTCGGTGTTGCCCACATCCAGGGTGACAGTCATGGGCTTGGGCTCGGCCATGTCGAAGGATTTCTTGAACTTCTTCATCAGCACCCGCATGTCGGGGGTCTTTTCCAGGCCGAAGTTGTAGACATTCTTGGGGTCGAAGTGGATGCTGCTGTCCGGCACCAGCGGGTTGCTCAGCAGGGCGCTGAGATCCAGTTCACTGGCGCGGGAACCAGCGGGCACTTCCTTGACTTTCAAAAGATCGGTGCGGCCCACCAGTTCATCCACGGTACGCACGCCCAGTTTGGCCATATACTCCCGCAGGTCTTCTGCCATAAAGCGCATGAAGTTCATCACGTACTCCGGCTTGCCCTTGAACCGCTTGCGCAGTTCGGGGTTCTGGGTGCAGATGCCCATGGGGCAGGTGTCCAGGTTGCAGACGCGCATCATCACACAGCCCATGGCCACCAGGGGGCCGGTGCCAAAGCCGAATTCCTCGGCGCCCAGCAAGGCGGCGATAGCCACGTCGCGGCCGCTCATCAGTTTGCTGTCGGCTTCAATGCGCACACGGCTGCGCAGACCGTTCATGATCAGGCACTGGTGTGCTTCGGCAATGCCCAGCTCCCAGGGCAGGCCGGCGTTGTGGATGGAGTTGCGGGGCGCGGCACCCGTACCGCCGTCAAAGCCGGAAATCAGGATGACCTCGGCACCGGCCTTGGCCACACCGGCGGCAATGGTACCGACACCGGCCTCACTGACCAGCTTGACGTTGATGGCTGCCTTGCGGTTGGCGCACTTCAGGTCGTAGATCAGCTGGGCCAGGTCCTCGATGGAGTAGACGTCATGGTGCGGCGGGGGAGAGATCAGCCCCACGCCGGTGGTGGAGTTGCGGGTCTTGGCAACCCAGGGGTAGACCTTGGCGCCGGGCAGCTGGCCGCCCTCGCCGGGCTTGGCGCCCTGGGCCATCTTGATCTGGATCTCGCTGGCGGAAACCAGGTATTTGCTGGTCACGCCGAAGCGGGCGGACGCCACCTGCTTGATGGCGGAGTTGCGCTCGGTGCCGTAACGGTCTTCGGCCTCGCCGCCCTCGCCGGTGTTGGATTTGCCGCCCAGGCGGTTCATGGCGACGGCCATGCACTCGTGGGCTTCCTCGGAAAGAGCACCGTAGCTCATGGCAGCGGTCTTGAAGCGCTTGACGATGGACTCGACGCTTTCCACTTCTTCCAGCGGCACGCCCTGCTCGGGGTAGTTGAATTCCAGCAGGCTGCGCAGATGCATCTCGTCGCCGCCCTCGTTGGCGACGGCCTTGGTGTACTGCTTGAAGGTATCATAGTTGCCGGTCCAGCAGGCCTGCTGCAGCAGATGAATGGTCTGCGGGTTGTACAGGTGCTGCTCCGCAGCGGGGCCGCTGCGGAACTTGTGGGCACCCAGGCTGGGCAGCTCGCGGTTGATGTCCAGCCCCAGGGGATCGAAAGCTTCCTGATGACGGGCTTCCAGATCATCCTGGATATCATGGATGGTGATGCCGCCCACGCGGGAGATGGTGTTGGTAAAGTACTTGTCGACCACTTCCTTGCTCAGGCCCAGCGCCTCAAAGATCTGGCTGCCTGCATAGGACTGGATGGTGGAGATGCCCATCTTGGAGGCAATCTTCACGATGCCGGCCAGAACCGCCTTGTTGTAGTCCTGCACGGCGGCGTAGTAGTCCTTATCCAGCAGCCCTTCGTCGATGAGGTTGCCGATGGTCTGCTGTGCCAGGTAGGGATTGATGGCGCTGGCGCCATAGCCCAGCAGGGTGGCGAAATCGTGCACCAGGCGGGGCTCGCCGCTTTCGAGAATGAGGGCCATGGCAGTGCGCTTGCGGGTGCGGACGAGGTACTTGCTCACGGCACCCACGGCCAGCAGGCTGGGGATGGCCACATGGTATTCGTCGATCTCACGGTCGGAGAGGATCAGGATGTTGGCACCGTCGCGGTAGGCGCGGTCCACATCCACAAAAAGGCGTTCGATGGCCTTCTCCAGATCGGTGTTCTTATAGTAGCAGATGGACAGCGTTTCCACCTTGAAACCGGGCACATGCATGGACTTGATCTTGAGCAGGTCGGTTTCGGTCAGGATGGGGTTGTCAATTTTCAGCACCTTGCAGTTGTCGGCTTCCTCTTCCAGCAGGTTACCCTGGGCGCCCACATAGACGGTGGTGGAGGTGACGATTTTCTCCCGCAGGGCGTCGATGGGCGGGTTGGTAACCTGGGCGAACATCTGTTTGAAGTATTCAAACAGGGAAGGCCGGGTGTGGCTCAGTACTGCCAGCGGGGTATCGCTGCCCATGGCACCGGCAGGCTCACCGCCGTTCTTTGCCATGGGCAGGATGATGGTGGAAACATCCTCGTAGCGGTAGCCGAAGGCCTTCTGCAGCTGGACCAGCTGCTCTTTGTTGTAGATGGGCGCGCGCTTGTTGGGCACTTTCAGGGAGGAAAGGTCCACCAGGTTGCGGTCCAGCCATTCGCCGTAGGGCTGGCGGCTGGCGTAATCATTCTTCAGCTTCTCGTCGTCGACAAGTTCGCCCTTCCGGGTGTCCACCAGCAGCATCTTGCCGGGGCGCAGGCGGTCCTTGCGCACCACCTGGTCGGCGGGAATATCCAGCACGCCCACTTCACTGGAAAGGATCAGGCGTCCGTCCTTGGTGATATAGTAGCGGCTGGGGCGCAGGCCGTTGCGGTCCAGCACGGCGCCCATCACGTCGCCGTCGCTGAACAGGATGCTGGCGGGGCCGTCCCAGGGTTCCAGCATGGTGGCGTAATACTGGTAGAAGTCCCGCTTCTTGGCATCCATGGCCTGGTTGTTGCTCCAGGGCTCGGGGATGGTGACCATCACGGCCAGGGGCAGATCCATGCCGTTCATTACCATGAATTCCAGGGTGTTATCCAGCATGGCAGAGTCGGAACCGCCCTGGTTGACGATGGGCAGCACCTTGGTCATGTCGTCTTTCAGGTAGTTGGATCCGATGGTCTCCTCGCGGGCCAGCATGGTATCCACGTTGCCGCGGATAGTGTTGATCTCGCCGTTGTGCAGAATCAGGCGGTTGGGGTGGGCGCGGTTCCAGCTGGGCGCCGTGTTGGTAGAAAAGCGGCTGTGCACCATGCCGATGGCGGATTCGTAGTCGGCATCCTGCAGGTCAGGGTAGAACAGCCGCAGCTCGTTGACCAGGAACATGCCCTTGTAGACGATGGTGCGGCTGGAAAGGCTGCACACGTAGGTGTTGGGGCTGGACTGCTCAAACACGCGGCGGGCTACATACAGGCGGCGGTCAAAGGCAACACCGCATTCCAGCCGGGCCGGTTTGCTCACAAAGCCCTGCCAGATGCTGGGCATGCAGTCCCGGGCTTTGTTGCCCAGCACTTCGGGGCAGATGGGTACTTCGCGCCAGCCCAGAAACGGCAGCCCCTCTTTTTTGCAGACGATCTCAAACAGTTTCTTGGCCTGGTTGCGGCGCAGTTCATCCTGCGGGAAAAAGAACATGCCAATGCCGTATTCCCGTTCTTTGCCCAGCTCAATGCCCAGCTCGGCTGCAGCCTTCTGGAAGAACTTGTCGCTGATCTGCGTCAGAATACCGACACCGTCACCGGTTTTGCCCTCGGCATCCTTGCCGGCGCGGTGCTCCAGATGTTCAACAATCTGCAGGGCATCCTCAATGGTTTTATGGGTCTTGCGGCCTTTGATGTCTACCACCGCGCCGATACCACAGTTATCGTGTTCAAAGCGCGGATCGTACAGGCCGGCAGGCTTTTGCATCGTAGTAAAGTCTTGCACTGTAAACTCTCCTTCCCGGTATTCCACCACACGCCGCCAGGAAAAAACTTCCTGGTGGCGACAAAAAAAGGACGTCCGCCTGCCGGAAGCGCACGGCTCCGGCGGGTGAACGTCCTTGTTCTTGCCTATACTATACCATAGAATGCGTCCCTTGACAATCGCAAAACAAAAGTTTTTTACGAAATTAACGCAAAAATGGCATTAAAATTAAAAATCGGCAGGCAGAACTTAATTTAATTATGTGTTCTGGTGATTCTGGGCCTTCAGCTCTGCCAGAATCTGAGCCAGCAGCTCCTCCTGGGTGGGACCGGCCGGTTTGCGGGCGGCCTCCTCGGCAGCTTTTTTGCGCTGCCCGATGCGCATCAGTCTGCCCATGAATTTGACCAGGCAGAACAGCACAAAGGCCATGATGACAAAATTGATCACGGCGGACAGGAAGGCACCGATGCGCAGCGGGTCCGCGCCATTGGGCAGCGGGATCACCACATTGCTGAAATCGGTGGAGAAGGCAATGCCCAGCAGCGGGTTGAGGATATCCCCGGTGAGGGAGGATACGATGGCCTGGAAGGAGGCGCCGATAATAACGCCGACGGCCATATCCATCACATTGCCTTTGAGGGCAAACGCCCGGAACTCATCCAGAAATTTGCGGGAGTGTTCCAACCCCTGCTTTACGTGATTCTGGTTCATGGTCAGTTCCTTTCGGCCCGGGTTACTGCTTCAGCAGCTTTGCCACGGCATCGGCGGCACCGTTCAGGTAGTCGCCTGCGTACATCTCGATCATGCCGGCATCGGCCTCTTTGGACAGTTCGGGATCGATGGGCATCTTGGCCAGAACCGACAGCTGATATTTGCCGGCGATCTCATCCACATGGCTGTCGCCGAACACGTTGATGTGCTTGCCGCAGTCAGGGCAGACGGCATAGCTCATGTTTTCCACCAGGCCCAGGATGGGTACATTCATCATCTTGGCCATCTGCACGGCCTTGCCAACGATCATGCTGACAAGTTCCTGCGGGCTGGAAACGATGATGATGCCGTCCACCGGCAGCGTCTGGAAGACGGTCAGCGGCACGTCACCGGTTCCCGGAGGCATGTCCACAAACAGGAAATCCACATCCCAGATGACTTCCTGCCAGAACTGTTTGACGGCGCCCGCAATGACGGGACCACGCCAGACAACGGGGGCCTCGGGATCATCCAGCAGCAGGTTGATGCTCATGATCTCGACGCCGGTGCGGCCGGAGATGGGGTTGATGGATTCGCCGTCGCCGGTGGCGGGGCCCTTTACGCCGAACAGGCGGGGAATGGACGGGCCGGTGATGTCGGCGTCCAGCACGCCGGCCTTGTAGCCAAGGCGGCGCATGGCAACGGCCAGCATGGAGCTGGTCATGCTTTTACCAACACCGCCCTTGCCGGACACAACGCCGATGACCTTCTTGATGCGGCTTCTCGGGTGCGGCGGTTCGTGCTGCGGTGCACGGTGATCACAATTCGCACTGCAAGTGCTGCAATTGTGGGTACATTCTTCACTCATGATGTTTTGCTCCTTACCATAAAAATGCGCTCAGGCAACCTATAGTATATCAAAAATGCCTTGTTATTGCAAGGCTGCGCGCGGTGTTACAGCGCCTCCACAATGCCGCGCACCAGTTTCTGGAATACGGCGCCGCGCTGGTTGGCAATCTCGATCACTTCGTCACCGGAAAGCCGCTTGCCCGCCATACCGGCCGCCATGTTGGTGATCAGGCTGAGCCCCAGCACCGGCAGGCCGCAGTGGCTGGCGGCGATGGCCTCGGGCACGGTGCTCATGCCCACGGCGTCGGCACCCAGCGTGCGGAAAGCACGGATTTCAGCCGGGGTCTCAAAGCTGGGGCCCATATAGCCCAGGTAAACGCCCTTCTGCAAGACCAGGTTGTGCTCGGCCGCCACTTTCAGGGCAATCTCCTGCAGTTCCGGCGTGTATACGTGGGTCATATCGCAGAAGCGCGGTCCGATGCTGTCATCGTTGGCGCCGCGCAGCGGGTTGGCGCCCATAAAGTTGATGTGGTCGGTGATGAGCATGAAATCTCCCACGTTGAAATCCCAGTTCACACCGCCCGCGGCGTTGGTCAGCACCAGGGCGCGGCAGCCCAGGGCCTTGAACACCCGCACAGGCAGCGCAATGGCGCTCATGTCGTGGCCTTCGTAGTAGTGGAAACGTCCCTGCATGCACAGCACGTTTTTACCGCCCAGTTTTCCGGCCACGAACCGTCCGGCGTGGCCCGGCGCGGTGGAAAGGGGAAAGCCCGGTACATCCCGGTAGGGGATAAAGATGGGATTCTCGATCTCATCGGCAAGACCCCCCAGTCCGGAACCCAGCACCAGGGCCAGGTCGGGGGTAAAGGGCAGCTGCTCCCGCAGGTAGGCGGCAGCGGTATCGACTTCTTTCATAAGGAACCTCCTGAATGATTTGCACTCATTGTACCACCGGGACGCTTTGCGCGCAAGGAATAATGCCGGGCCCGGGCACATAGGCATACAAAAGGGAGAGAGGGGGAGCGCACGATGACGAGACGCAAGGTGTACCTGCAAAATGCGATGCTGCTTACGGCTTCGGGCCTGGTGCTGCGCATGCTGGGCATGGGGTTCCGGGTGGTGCTCTCAGCTTATCTGGGCGGCGAGGGCATGGGCCTCTATCAGCTGATTCTCGCGGTGTACATGGTGTTTGTGTCGCTGGCCACCGCGGGTATGAACGTGGCGGCCACGCGGCTGGCGGCGCAGAGCCTGGCCCGGGGGCAGGGCATGGCGGCCACGCTGCGGGGGTTGTGCACCGCCGCGCTTGCCTTTGGTACGGTGGCCATGGTGGCGCAGGCGCTGCTGGCAGGGCCTGCGGCCCATTCTCTTCTGCACGATGCCCGGGCGGAAACCGCACTGCGGGTGCTGGCGCCCAGCCTTCCTTTTATGGCGGTGTCCGGGGCTTTGCGCGGCTGCTTTCTGGCGGCGCGCCGGGTCACCCCCAATGTTGTCACTCAGCTGATCGAACAGCTGGTGCGCATGGCGGTAGCGGTGGCAGGGCTGCGGGTCATGGCACAGTGGGGGGCAGGGTACGGCTGTGCGGCGGTACTGTTGGGCAATACGGTTTCGGAAGGCGTTTCCTGCTGCCTGATGCTTCTGTTTGCAGCCCGCACGCCGGAGTTTGCCCGCCACGGGCAGGAACCGCTGCATCCCTATACCCGGCGGGAGCTGTATGAAATCGTGCTGCCGGTGACCGGCAGCCGCCTGTTGGGCAGCGGTTTGCAGGCGGTGGAAAGCAGCCTGATTCCGCTCACTTTGTCCCTATACACCGGCAGCCGTGCCGTGGCCATGACACAGTACGGCAACTTCAAGGGAATGGCGCTGCCGCTGCTCTTTTTTCCGTTTTCGGTACTTTCGGCCTTGTCCGGGCTGCTGATGCCGGAGATCACTCGCGCCCATACCCGCGGCGACGGGGCGGGAAAGCGGCGCCTGATCGGCACCATGCTGAAACTCACCGGACTCTTTTCGCTGGCGGCGGGGGCCTGTTTTGTGGCCTTTGGCCCGCAGCTGGCGCAGATCGTCTATCGCGATACTGAGGTGGGGCGGTATGTACAGGTGCTGGGATTTGTGGCCCCCTTCATGTATCTGGAAAGCATGGTGGACGGCGTCCTCAAAGGATTGGGGGAGCAGCTGGCGACCTTCCGCTATTCGCTGGCGGATTCCCTTCTTCGCATTGCGGCCATCGCGGTATTGCTGCCCCGGTACGGGATCATGGCCTTTCTCGGCATCATGATCGTTTCCAACCTGTTTACCTTTACCCTCAACACCCGGCGGATGCTGAAAGTGGCTGCAAAAGCATAGAAAAACGCCCCGCTTTCCTGCGGGGCGTTCTGCATTTCATTATAAGGTCTGTCCGCTCACAAGGCCATTCCAAAGGCGGTAGTAGATGCCTTTTTTGGCCAGCAATTCGGCGTGGCTGCCCTCTTCCTCAATGCCGTCCTTGCCCAGAACCAGAATGCGGTCGGCGTTCTGGATGGTGGTCAGGCGGTGGGCAATGGTCAGCGTGGTGCGGCCTTTGGCCAGTTTGTCCAGGCTCTGACCCACCAGAATCTCGCTCTCGTTGTCCAAGGCACTGGTGGCTTCGTCCAGCAGCAGAATGGGCGGGTTTTTCAAAAAGACCCGGGCGATGGCGATGCGCTGCTTCTGTCCGCCGCTGAGTTTGACGCCGCGCTCGCCCACATAGGTGTCGTAGCCGTCTTTCAGCGCGCGCACAAAGCCGTCGGCACCGGCCAGCTTGGCGGCTTGCTCAATTTCCTCCCGGGTGGCGCCGGGCTTGCCGTAGGCGATGTTTTCCGCCACCGTGCCGCTGAACAGGTAGACATCCTGCTGCACCACACCGATGGCGTCCCGCAGGCTGTGCAGCGTTACGCTCCGTACATTCTGGCCGTCGATGAGAATTTCACCGCCGGTGACATCATAAAAGCGGGGGATCAGGTTGCACAGGGTGGTTTTGCCGCCGCCGGAAGGTCCCACCAGGGCCAGGCTTTCGCCGGGACGGATGCGCAGATTTACGTGGCGCAGCACCTGGTTGTGGTCGTCGGGGTATTCAAAGCTCACATCCTTGAATTCGATGCCGCCGTCCCGTACCACCAGCGGTTTGGCATCCGGCGCGTCGGCAATGGCCACCGGCGTATCCATGATCTCCAGAAAACGCTCGATGCCGGTCATGCCGCGCTGGAACTGCTCGGCAAATTCCACAATGCGGCGGATGGTGGCGATCAGGGTGGAAACATAGAGCACATAGGCCACCAGGTCACCGGCATTGATGGCACCGTATACCAGCGCCAGACCACCGGCCAGAATCACCACCAGATACATCAGGCCGTCAAACAGGCGGGTGGAGGTGTTGAAAGCGGCCATGGCGTGGTAGGTCAGGGTTTTGATGTTCTCAAAAGCGCGGTTTCCCTCGGCAAATTTTTCCCGCTCCTGGTCTTCGGCGGCAAAGGCTTTCACCACGCGCTGGCCCAGCAGGCTGTCCTCGATGGTGGCGTTCAGTTCACCGATCTGGAAGCGCTGCTGCCGGAAGCGGGCCCGCAGTTTGAGATTCAGGTAAACCGAAACCACGCCCATCAGCGGCACACAGGCAAAGACCACCAGCGTCAGTGGCACACTGGCCTGACACAGGATCACAAAAGAGGCCACGATCTTGATGGCGGCAATGAAAAATTCCTCGGGGCAGTGGTGGGCAAACTCGGTTACATCGAACAGGTCGTTGGTGATGCGGCCCATGATCTGCCCGACTTTGGTGTTGTTGTAGTAGGTGTGGTCCAGCCGCAGCAGATGATCGAAGGCATCCCGGCGCATATCGGTTTCGATGTGTACGCCCATGATGTGCCCGATGCCGGACATGAAGTAGCTGGCGGCACCGTCGATGATGCGCAGCACAAAGTAAAGCAGTGCCAGCTTCAGCACGGCCTGCACCGTCAGGGCAGCGGCCTGGCCGGAAGCGGCATTGGTCAGCATGCCCATGATCTTGGGCAGCACAATATCGCACAGCGTGGTCAGGGCCGCGCAGAACAGATCAAAGAACAGGACGCCTTTGTATTTCAGCAGATAGGGCAAAAAGCGGCGCAGCAGTTCTCCGCTGCCGGTGTGCTTGGTTTGTTCCTGGGTCATACGGGAAAATCCTCTCTTTTTTTGATGTAACATAGAAGGACCGCTCCCGCAGGGGAGCGATCTGGAAAAGATGAAAGGTTTATTCGGTTACAGCGGGTTCATCTGGCATTTCCGTAGCCTGTAAGTCTACGGTGGATTCAAGGGCTGGGCCGCCATCGGCAGCGCTGCCTTCGGAACTGGTGTTGTCGCTGGGGACAGGGGTAGGCTCCGGTTCCGGTGTGTTTTCGGGGGGTGGTGTGGTTTCAGGCGGCAATGTTTCAATAGGCGGTTCTGTGTAACCAGGTTCAGGCGAGGGGATGGGCGCCGGGGTGGCGGGGGCAGCCTGCAGCAGTGTGCCGCAGCGGCTGCAGATGACACTGCCGTCGCTCTGGACTACGCCCTCATGGCCCAACGCCGGGGTGCGGGTCTGGGTAGTGGTGGCGCCGCAGGCGCATTCCAGCACGATCACTTCGTCACTGGTGCAGGTGGCAGGGGTATCACTGATGACGACGGTGTAATTGTGCGTGTGTGCAATGGCTTCGCTCTTGGTCTCTCCGCACCGGCGGCAGGTGTAAACCATCTCGTTGCCCTTCTGTTCGCCGCCGTTCCAGTCGTGGCCCAGGGCGGAAATATCCTTTTCGATGATTTCACCGCAGATGGTGCACTTGTATTTCGCGCTGCCGTCGGTCAGGCAGGTGGCGGCCACTTCGGTGCCTTCGATCAGGGCGTAGTTATGCTCGTGCGCATCGGCCTTGAAGTGTGCCGTCAGTACCACGCCGCCGGCGTTGGCGTCGGTGGGCATGGTGAACTGGATGGTCGCACTGCTGTAGCTGCCGCCGGTGCTGGCGGTCCAGCCGGCAAACACAAAGCCTTCATCCGGCACGGCGGTCACGGCGCTGGCGGTGCCGCCCTTTTTGACCATCTGGCTGGTGGAACCCGAGAGTTTGCCGCCGTTGGTGGCTACAAATTCCAGCGGAACTTTTGCACCGCGCACGGCGATGGGATCTTCGCTGATCAGGTTGGCCGGTACACCGTCCGGGGTGGGGATGGTGCCCAGCGGCTGCGGGCGGCGATCCTCCGTCACATAGGCATGGGTACGCACATAGTTGAAGTAGGCCGTTACTGCGATTTTGGAAAGGTGCACGCCGTCCGAAAGGGTGTAATCGGTCTTGGCCCAGCCGGTGTTGCTGTCGCGCAGCACCTCGGCGCTATTCAGGAATTTGAAGCCGTTTTCCTCGCACATGGATACCAGCGCAGCGTTGTAGGCATCCACCTGGGTCATGGTCAGGTTGGTGTTTTCCCGCTGCTTGTCCAGCGGCGGGATGGCGCTGACGATGATATCACAGTAGGGCCAGGCTTTCTGGATGGCCTGCAATCCCTTTAAGTAGGTAGAGATGAAGTTGGTGGCATCGGTGGAGGAACCGCTGAGGTTGTTGGTGCCGTAGCAGATAATGATGCGTTTGGGTTTGAGCATGGCCACCGCTTCCGGCACGGTGTACATGGTGGAAGAACCCTTGAATTTTTCGCACTTCAGTGTGGTGATGGCGCCGGCGCCCATGCTGACCACACCGATGTTGTTGTTCAGGGTGGTGAAAGCTTGCCCGGTTTCATCCGCATACATTAAATAGCGTGCCGTGTTGGAATCTCCGATAAAAAGCGTTTCATCCACGTAGCTGCGCCCGGCATCCTCCGTCTGGGGCAGCACGGTCCCCACAGCGGCGGTCTGTACGGCCAGGTCGGCGGCGTGGGGGATTTCCGTAGCTGCCGGTGTTTCGGGGGTGGCGTTTTCCGCGGTTTCCGCTGTGGCGGGGCGTGGTGTATCATCGGTGTTGGCTCCGCCCAGGGCAATGGCAAGGATGCAGAACAACAGAACCAGCACGGCGATACCTCCGGCGGCCAGCAGCGTTGCCCGGCGGTTCAACGGGGGAAGGGAAGGCATTTTCATCGAGAAACACTCCTCGCAAAACCAAGATAACCTCATCATACACCATTTACAAAGGGCGTGCAAATACAAAAGGCAGAAAAAAGACGCCCCGATTCATATTTTTACAACTTTACACAAGGATTTGCGTTTTTTTGTAGGGACCCCTTGACATTTTTACTGGAATGCGGTAGACTAACTAAGTCAGCCGAATATGGGCCTGTAGCTCAGTTGGGAGAGCGTTCGGTTCGCATCCGAGAGGTCAAGGGTTCGAATCCCTCCAGGTCCACCAGATAGTAAAGATCCCCACCGCATATGCGGTGGGGATCTTTTTTGCGTGCTGCGGCTGTGCGTTTCACCAAAATTTCGCAAAAAACGTTCACATTTTGCACTTTGTGTGCTATAATTTACAAAAGCAAACGTTTCTTGCGCTGCGCGTAGGAAAACGTAGGCTCTTTGTGGATTGATTCCTTTGCCGGATTGCCCTATAGTACCTTTTAAAGGTGCGCTGTACCGCGGAAGCGCGCCTGTTATTCAGGTTTCATACGTAGGAGAGGATGAAGGAGTCATGGAACAAGCGGGGCAGGAATATCTTGCCGTATATCGACGGGATTTTTCGGAACTGGAAGGCCTGCAAAAAGCGGAACAGGTGACCTATGCGTTGCAGCGCGTCAAAAATGCGTTGTGTTTTCACGCAAAAAGGCGCACGTCTGCGCAGGAGTTCTCCTGCAGCCTTCAAGGTCTGGATGAGGCATTTGCCGGGCGCCTGCTGTGTTATATGTACGAAAATGCTGTGGCACCGGAACAGGTCCCGGACATTTTGCGGGATCTTTGCGGCACCGCGGTGTAAACGCTATGCAAGGAACGTTGAAAAGGGAACATTCGGTTCCGGAGAGAGGGCGAACACCGATGCAGCCAATGAAACGTATGCCGTCGGTGGCAGCTGCCTTCGTGATCGGCGCCCGGATGGAACGGGATTGTATCCGCCTGTATGCACAGACCCACCCTGAGGTCCATGCAGCGGCCATCTTATCCGGCGGGCGGGAACTTCTGCAGCAGCTGCGCTGCGGGCTAAACCCCAGGGTACTGGTGCTGGACGTCCTGCTGGCGGATATGGGGATTCTTTCTTTGATCGAGGAGATCCACGCACTGCATCTTGACCCGGAACCGGTGATCCTGCTGACGGTACCCGTTCCGGAGCAGACGGCCGCACGCCGTGCCATGCAGGCGTTTGGAGACTGTCAGGTTCTTCTGAAACCTTACCGCCTGAAAGAGCTGTTCGATCAGATCTACTTGCTGGGCGCCGGAACGGACCAGTATCGCCTGTACCGTGCGCGGGGATATTGCCGCGGCTGGCTGCAGGAGATGCGGGCCGACCCGGCGATGAGCGGCTGCGATTATCTGGAACAGATGCTGCTGTATGCTTTCTCTGCCGACCGGCCGCTGACGATTGCGGCGTTATATCAGCTGGTTGCGAGGGATTGCAATACGCAGGAGGCCGGTGTTGCGGCGGCGGTAATGCGGCTTTCCCGCAAGATGCAGCAGCAGGCAACACCGTTATATCGGGATCTGTGCCGGCGTTGCGGATTGCCGGAAGATGCCGTGCTGCCGAACGGTAAACTGGTCAAAGGAATGCTGGAACTGCTGCGGCAGCAGATTGTGTGACGGGACCCGGCAGGGGAAAGGGGAGATTCCATGCAGGCAAATGAACGGGAACTTGCTATGGCGCTGCGCGGCGGTGTGCGCGGAAGGTTTCGCCATTCCTTTCACTTGCTGGAGAATGCGCTTGAGGTACTGGATGATCAGATGGCACATTGCGTCACACCGACAGAATATGAAACGCTGCGCCCTTTACTGGCGCAGATTACCGAGCAGCTGGCAGCTTTGCAGCGGCTGGGCGAGCATGCCGCCGATGCTGCCATTGCGCCGGTGCTCCATCAGGCCTGTGCACCGCGGCCGATGGAACTGCTGGGCCAATTGCGGGAACTGAGCTCGCTGCTCAACGAGATTTTGCTGCAGGAACAGGTGCGGGCTGCCGTGCAGATGCGGGTGGCCGAAGGAACGCAGGTGTTGCTGACCATGGGGGACGACACCCTGCTCAACGGCCTGCTGGCCAATCTCGTTTCCAACTCCCTGGCGGCCGGTCAGCCGGTGCAGATCACCCTGGCGTGCGCGCCGGGGCTGTTTTGCTATCAGGATGACGGTCCGGGCCTGCCGCCGGACGCCAGGGCACTTTTGCAGGAAGGCCGCTGGAGCGACCGTCTGCTGGAGCAGGGCGGGCTGGGTCTGCCGCTGATCCACGCCTATGCGTCCGCTATGGGATGGACCCTGACTGTGGAGGACGGGCCGGGCACCCGGCTGCGGTTTGCACTGCCGCCCTGCGCGATGGACCTGGGCGGCATGCTGCTGGAATCTGAGGCAGACCCGTCTGCCGCTCGCGAACGTCGCCGCCGGTATCTGCAATGCGAACTGCATCCGGTTCTTGCCGATAAGCCGGAATGAAAGCCTTTTCGGGCACCACCTGACAGGTGGTGCTCTTTTTTTTCTGCGACGCTTTACTTTACTGCGGACTTATTGTAAAATACTATACAAATAAGAATGGTTTATTGTGCCCATTCGGCACACAGAACCGCAGAAAACAACAGGTGGTGTTATTTTTATGGGGATTCAATACAACCGTATCCTGCTGAAAGTCAGCGGTGAGGCACTTTCCGGCCCCAAGGGAACCGGCTTTGACGAGGCGACCATCGCTTCCATCTGCGCCGGCATCAAGGCTGCCCACGAACTGGGCGCGCAGATCGGCATCGTGGTAGGCGGCGGCAACTTCTGGCGCGGCCGTTCCAGCGGCAAGATGGACCGCATGGATGCCGACAAGATCGGTATGCTGGCCACGGTAATGAACGCGCTGGCCGTCAAGGATGCGCTGCGCCAGCAGGGCGTTCCGGCTGTCGTCATGACCAGCTCCTTCATGCCGCAGGTGGCCGAAGTGTTTACCAGCGATAAGGCCATTGCCGCGCTGGAAAGCGGCAAGATCGTTGTATTCGGCGGCGGTACCGGCAACCCGATTTTCTCTACCGATACGGCATCGGCGCTGCGTGCGCTGGAGATCGGCGCCGATGCCATGTTCAAGGCAACGATGGTGGATGGCGTGTACGATAAAGATCCCCACAAATACCCCGATGCCGTGCGCTACGATACGCTGACCTTTACCCGTGTACTGGATGAGCGCCTGGCCGTGATGGATTCCACGGCTGCCACGCTCTGCCGTGACAACGGTCTGCCCATTGTGGTGTTTGATCTGGGCGAGCCTGCCAACATTGCCAAGGCCGTGCAGGGCGAAGCTGTGGGCACCATTGTCAAAGAGTAAGAAAAATTCATAAAATCTGCCTATACTATAAACAATTAAGGAGAAATTGCCATGAGCAGCACGACCAAACCCTATGAAGAAAAAATGAATGCCAGCGTGGACCATCTGGTTCGCGAACTGGCTGCCATCCGCGCAGGCCGCGCCAACCCCGCCGTTCTCGATAAGGTCACGGTGGATTACTACGGCAGCCCCACGCCCATCAACCAGATCGCGGCGGTCTCTGTGGCCGAGGCGCGCATCCTGACCATCACCCCGTGGGACCGCCAGATGCTCAAGCCCATTTCCAAGGCTATCCAGACCAGCGATATCGGCATCAACCCCATTGATGACGGTCAGGTCATCCGCCTGGTGTTCCCGGCTCCCACCGAGGAACGCCGCAAGCAGCTGACCAAGGACGTGCAGAAGCAGGGCGAAGAAGCCAAGGTTGCCGTGCGCAATGTTCGCCGCGACGCCATGGATAAGTTCAAGGCCATGAAGAAGGCCGGTGAACTGACCGAGGACGACCAGAAGAAGCTGGAGGAAGAAACCCAGAAGCTGACCGACAAGTACGTCAAGCTGATTGACGAGACCTGTGCGTCCAAAAATAAAGAAATTATGGAAGTCTGATTTTTCAGTCACTTCCGGAACAGTCTGTGCGGGCATGCCGATGGGCACGCCCGCATAGGCTGTTATGTGTATTGTATTATTCCATCCGTGAAAGGGAACACCGTATGAAGACCCGCGTCATTACCGCCGTTGTCGGCCTGGCCTTGCTGGCCGTTGTGCTGGCGTTTTTCAACACCATCCTGTTTGATCTGGTGCTCAGCGCCGTCTGCCTGATCGCCATCCATGAAGTCTTTTCTGCCATGGGATTCGGCAAAAAGCAATGGTACCTGTATGCTGTAGCCGTACCGTTTACCTTGCTGATCATGCTGACGACCAGCCCGGCGGCCCGCTGGCTTGTGCTGCCGGTCAGCTTTCTGGTGGTGCTGTTTTTCAACATCTGCCAGATTACCCACGTGCAGACGCTGGATTTTGGAAAACTGGCAGGGTATGTCTATTTTTCGGGGGTCATCATCTTCTGTTTTTATTCCCTCATTCATCTCAAGCGCATGCTGCCGTTTGAGGACTACCACTACGACGCCGTTTATTTTATTCTGCTGACCCTTTGCTTTGCCTGGGGCGGCGACACGGCGGCCTATTTCGCAGGGCGTGCCTTCGGCAAGCATAAGCTGGCGCCCATCGTCAGCCCCCACAAAACGGTGGAGGGCGCCATTGGCGGTGTGGTGGGCAGCATCGTGGCCGGTATGCTGCTTACGGCGGCATATACCATGCTTTCCTCTGCCTACAACGTCATCAGCATCCAGATGCGCCCCAAGCACTACCTGGTGCTGCTGTTTATGGGGGCCATCGCCTCGGTACTGGGAATCCTGGGCGATCTGTTTGCCTCGGCGGTCAAACGCCAGGTCGGCATCAAAGATTACGGCACCATCTTCCCCGGGCACGGCGGTATTTTGGACCGTTTTGACAGCGTCATGTTCATTGCGCCCTTCGTGGCCATTGTGGTGCGCTATTTCTTCTATGTACTGTAAAGAAAAAGGATGGGAAATCTATGAGTAAAACCATCACGCTGCTGGGCTCCACCGGTTCCATCGGTACGCAGAGCCTGGACGTCTGCCGTATGCACGGCTATTCGGTGTTCGGCCTGGCCGCTCATTCCAGTGTGGAGAAAATTCTCGATCAGATCCGGGAGTTCCATCCCCGTTACGTTGTTATGGTAGAGCCGGAAGCCTGCCGCAAACTGGAGGCGGAGCTGGCCGGCCAGGCCGATGCGCCCCGCCTGATGGCAGGGCCGGAAGGTCTGCGGGAACTGGCTGCCATGGAAGGCCCTGACGTGGTCCTCAACGCGGTGGTGGGCATCGCCGGACTGGATGCCTCGCTGGCGGCCATCGAGAGCGGACACGATCTGGCTCTGGCCAACAAGGAAAGCCTTGTTACCGGCGGTCACCTGGTCACCGACGCCGTGAAACAGCATGGGGTGCATCTGCTGCCGGTAGACAGCGAGCACAGCGCCATCTTCCAGTGCCTGCAGGATGCCCACAGCGCCAAGACGCTGGAAAAGATCCTGCTCACGGCATCGGGCGGCCCCTTCTTCGGCATGAAGACCGAGGAACTGCGCGGCAAGACCAAGGCCGATGCCCTGCGCCATCCCAACTGGAATATGGGCGCCAAAATCACCATCGACTCGGCGACTCTCATGAACAAGGGCCTGGAACTCATCGAGGCGGCCTGGCTCTTCGGTCTGCCAGAGGATAAAATCCAGATCGTCGTCCAGCGCGAGAGCATCATTCACTCGGCGGTCCAGTTCACCGATCACTCCATCCTTGCGCAGCTGGGTGTGCCCGATATGCGCATTCCCATCCAGTATGCGCTGACCTGGCCGGAGCGTCTGCCCAGCCCGGTGCCGGAACTGGATTTTGCGGCGCTGACCAAGCTCAGCATCGCCACAGCCGACGAGGAAACCTTCCGCTGCCTGGCAGCCTGCAAAAAGGCCATCCGCAAGGGCGGCCTGGCCCCCTGTGCGGCCAACGGTGCCAACGAAGCGGCGGTGGCGCATTTCCTGCGGGATGAGATCGGCTTCCTGGACATCGGCCGCCTGGTGGAAGGCATTGTGGACAGCGACAGCTTTGGCGGCGACTACACACTGGCCGATGTACATGAGTGCGACCGCATGGCCCGCGCCTATGTGGAGGCCCATATTTGAGATTTGAGAGGTGCCTATGACTGCAATACTGACCGGGCTGGTATCCGTGCTCGTGTTCGGGGTTGTCATTTTGGTGCATGAGCTGGGCCACTTCTGGGCGGCCCGGCATTGCGGCATCCGGGTGGAGGAGTTCTCCATCGGCTTTGGTCCCAAGCTGTTTGCGTGGGACCGTGGCGGTACACGGTATACGCTGCGGCTGATTCCGTTGGGCGGATACAACCTGTTTTCCAACCCGCCGGACCCGGAGGAAGAGGGAGAAGAGATTCAGCCGGTACGCCCGCCCGAGAAGAAGGCGGGGCTGTTTCCCGTGGTGGTACGCGGCCTGGAGTTTGAGCAGGCCGGTGCCTGGAAGCGCTTTTTTGTCACGCTGTGGGGCGCGGTCATGAACTTTGTGCTGGGGCTGGCGGTATTGCTGGTCCTGGTATGCAGTATGTCCTCTTTGGGGGGCACGACGGTGGCGCAGTTTGTGGACGGCGCTTCCAGCAGCCAGACGGGCCTGGCCCTGGGCGATACCATTGTGGAAGTGGACGGCAAACGTGTGCGCACCGCCAATTCCCTGGCGCAGATGTTCAACGGCACGACCCGGCAGCACACCATGAAGGTGCTGCGCGACGGGGAAGTGGTGGAGCTTTCCGCCGTGACGGTGGCCCCTACCACCGATGAAACCGGTGCGGTGGTCAGCGGGGTGGATTTCCGCGTGGCGGCCGTTCCCAAAAACCTGCGCACCGTACTGGTGCAGACAGGGGAGTTTTTCCAGTATTACAGCACCGCCATTCTGGGCGGATTCTGGCAGCTGGCCACCGGCCAGGTGGGCGTGGACCAGCTTTCCGGCCCCATTGGCACGGTGTCGGCGGTCAGCCAGGCCGTACAGTACGGCTGGCGGGATGTCCTTTCGCTGATGGCGCTGCTCACCATCAACGTGGGCATTTTCAATCTGCTGCCGATCCCGGCATTGGACGGCTGCAAACTGTTGTTTTTGCTGTTTGAAGGGCTGACCGGCCATGCGGTGCCGCAGCGCTTCCAGATTGTGGTCAATACCGCAGGGATGGTTCTGCTGTTGTGGCTGATGCTGTTTGTCACGATGCAGGACATTACCAGGATTTTCTAAAGGAGGAGCCGTTATGACGCGCCAACTGAAACGAGAAGTCAAGATCGGAAATATTACCATCGGCGGCACTCATCCCATTGCCGTGCAGACGATGCTCAATGTCCCGGTCAAGGATATTGCGGGCAACGTGGCCCAGGCCAAGCGGGTGGCGGCGGCAGGCTGCCAGATCGTCCGTGTGACGGTACCCACGCCGGAGGATGCGGTCGTGGTTTCCGCCATCAAAGAGGCGGTGGATATCCCCGTGGTGGCCGATATCCATTTCGATTACCGCGCTGCGCTGGCGGCCCTGGATGCCGGTGCCGACAAGATCCGTATCAATCCCGGCAACATCGGCGATGATGACCGCGTCAAGGCGGTGGCCGATGCCTGCAACGCCAAAAATGTGCCCATTCGCATCGGCGTCAACGGCGGCAGCCTGGAAAAGCATATTCTGGCCAAGTACGGCGCGCCGGTGCCCGAAGCGATGGTGGAAAGCGCCATGTACCATGTGCGCCTGCTGGAAAAGCACGATTTCGATAACATCGTCATCTCCATCAAATCCAGCAACGTGCCCCGTATGATGGCGGCCTACCGTATGCTTTCCGCCCAGACCAACTACCCGCTGCATGTGGGTGTTACCGAGGCGGGCGGCAACCGCATGGGTCTCATCAAGTCCGGCATGGGCATCGGCGGCCTCCTGCTGGAGGGCATCGGCGATACGCTGCGTGTCTCGCTGACCGAGGAGCCGGAAAACGAAGTCTACGCCGGGTATGATATTCTGCGCGCGGTGGGCTATGCCGTGGCAGGGCCCGAGATCATCAGCTGCCCCACCTGCGGCCGTACCCAGTACCCCATGATCGAGATCGCCAATGAGGTGGAACGCCGCCTGCGCGACGAGGGCTTCCAAAAGCCGCTGAAAATCGCCATCATGGGCTGCGTCGTCAACGGCCCCGGCGAGGCTTCGGACGCCGATATCGGCATTGCCGGCGGCAAGGACGAGGCTTTGCTCTTCATCCGCGGAGAGAAGGTACGCATGCTGAAAGGGGATATCGTCGGCCAGTTTATCGACGAGATCCACAAGCTGTAAGCTTTCGGGCGGGGAAGGAACGTGACGGTTATGGAGTTCCTGTTCGAGATTGTCGGAGAAGTTCTGCTGGGATTTTTGCAGTGGATCTGGCCGCCTGTTCTGGCGGTTCTGGACGGCGCGCTGGTCCTGTATCTCGCTTTTCTGGCTTGGGTGTTTTTCACGGAAGGGGAACTCGCCAAGGCGATCATCAGTCTGCTGGCGGCGGGGCTGTTTCTGGCTGTGGGCATTACAGGCTTCAAAACCGGCCTGTACACGCGCAAAGGCCGCGATGACCGCTGTCGGAAAAAATAACACCCCTGCCTTTTTTCCATCTGCAAAGGAGTCACTTTGAAACCACTTGTTACCCAGGTCTGGCCGCAGTTCACGGCTGACCAGCAGTTCTGCGCCGCCTTCGGCAGCGTGCTGGTAGAGCGCGTGGAACTGTACCGTACCAAACGTCAGGTCATCATCTGCCTGCGCAGCGCCGAGCCCTTGGACCAGGCGCTGTGCGGGCGCCTTTGTGCTTCCCTGCAGGAGGTTTTTGCAGGGTATGAGCTGCATCTGCGCAACTATTTCTCCTATCCCAATATCACCCCGGAATCGGTCTGCCTGATGATTGAGGAACTCAAAGAAAAAGGTATGCCGGTGAACGGTTTTCTGGACAAGAACCAGCCGGTGGTTTTTGGCGATGACGGCATCACCATCCGTGTCAACGCGGGCCGCACCATTCTGGAAAGTGTGGAGCTGCCCCGGGTGCTGGCTGAACTGATTCAGGAACGCACCGGCTCCCTGCCCATTGTGCGCCTGGCCGATACCGGCAATGCCCGGACTGAGGAGGAGTTCGAGCAGTACCTGCAGGAAAAGACCCCTGTTGTCAAATTCGAGGCAAAGGAAATCCCGCCGGACTTTACCATCGAGGGTCTGGCCCTCACCAACAAGCCGGTCAAGGTGTTCTACGGCAAGAACTTCAAGCCCACCGAGACCCGTCATCTCAACGATCTGGGCGATGGCGGCAAGGTGGTGGTCTGGGGCGATGTATTCGCCACCGAGGTCAAAGGCAGCCGCCGCAAGATTTATTTTACCTCCATCACCGACTATACCGGTTCCGTCAACCTGAAAGTTATGGGGGACGAGGATGCCGATATGTCCAAGTGGGAGGGCCTCAAGCCTGGCACCACCCTCATCGTGCGCGGCAACTATATGTACGACAAGTACGAGCATGACTTTGTCATCATGCCCTACGATGTGCTGCAGGTGGAGCGGGAACCCCGCCAGGATACAGCGCCCGATGGCCAGAAGCGGGTGGAGCTGCATCTGCATACCAAGTCCAGCTCCATGGACGGCTTCAATGACCCCGGCAAAATCGTACGCCTGGCCCATCGCATGGGGCACCGTGCCATTGCCATCACCGACCACGGCGTCTGCCAGGGCTACCCCGAAGCCATGCTGGCCACCGACGACATCCACCAGAACGACCCCAATTTCAAACTGATCTACGGCTGCGAAGCCTACTTCGTGGACGATATGATCCCCGCCGTCTACGGCGGTGCCCAGATGCCGCTGTCCGGATCTTTTGTGGTTTTCGATACCGAGACCACCGGCCTGGATTCCAATGTGGAAGCTCTCACTGAGATCGGCGCCGTCTATGTGGAAAACGGCAAGATCAACGAGGAAAAGAAATTCTGCACCTTCGTCAATCCCGGCAAACCCATCCCGCAGCGCGTGGTGGAACTGACCGGCATCAACGATGCCATGGTGGCCGATGCGCCCACGCCGGAGGAAGCCATCCGCGCCTTCAAGGAATTCTGCGGCGACCATGTGCTGGTGGCTCACAACGCCCACAGCTTTGATATGCTGTTCATCCGCAAGGCGGGGGAGAAGGCGGGCGTCAGCTTTGACGAAAACACCTATATCGATACGCTGCCCATGGGCCAGGCACTGTTCCCGGGGCTGCGCAACTATAAGCTGGATACCATCAACAAACATTTGGAAATCCCGCCCTTCAACCACCATCGTGCGGTGGATGATGCCATGGCCCTGGCCCGCATCTTCGAGGTCATGCTGAACGACCTGGAGGAAAAGGATATCCACACGCTGGAAGATATCAATACGGGCCTTGGCGGCAACAAGGAAGTTCTGAAGAAAAAATACTACCACCTGATCATTCTGGTACAGAACCAGGTGGGACTCAAAAACCTCTACCGCATCGTCAGTGCGGCCCACACCCAGTATTTCTTCAAAAAGCCCCGCGTGCCCCGCAGTCTGCTCAACCAGTATCGCGAGGGTCTGCTGCTCTCACCGGCCTGTGAAGCAGGCGAGCTGTACCGCGCCATTGTGGCGGGCCAGCCTTACGAACAGCTGCTGCGCATCGCGGATTATTATGATTACCTGGAAGTACAGCCCCTGGGCAACAACGAGTTCATGGTCCGCAACGGCCAGGTGGATTCCATCGAAGCCATCAAGAACTTCAACCGGACGGTCATCCAGCTGGGCGAGGACCTGCACAAACCCGTTGTCGCCACCGGCGACTCCCATTTCCAGGAGCCGGAGGACTGGATCTACCGTGCGGTACTGCAGGCCGGCAACGGCTTCAAGGATGCCGACAACCAGGCCCCGTTGTACTACCACACCACCACCGAGATGCTGGAAGATTTCAGCTATCTGCCGCAGGAAAAAGCCTTTGAGATCGTGGTGACCAACCCCAACAAGATCGCCGCCACCATCGATAACAATCTGCGGGCCATCCCCAAGGGTACCTACCCGCCCAGCATCCCCGGCGCCGAGCAGGAACTGCGCGACGATACCTGGAAACATGCCGCCCGGGACTACGGTACCCCGCTGCCCGATGTACTGCAAAAGCGCCTGAAAAAGGAGCTGGATTCCATCTGCGGCCATGGCTACGCCGTTTTGTACGTCATTGCTGTGCGTCTGGTGGCCTACTCCAATGCGGGCGGCTACCAGGTCGGCAGCCGTGGTTCCGTCGGTTCCTCCGCTGTAGCGCACTTCTCCGGTATTTCCGAAGTAAACTCCATGCCGCCCCATTACCTGTGCCCGGAATGCAAGCACAGCGAGTGGATCGACGACGGCGTCCACATGGACGGCTTCGACCTGCCGGACAAAAACTGCCCGGTCTGCGGTCATAAAATGATCGTGGAAGGTCACGACATTCCCTTCGAGACCTTCCTGGGATTCTACGGCGACAAGGAACCCGATATCGACCTGAACTTCTCGGGTATGTATCAGTCCCACGTCCACCGCTATACCGAGGAACTCTTCGGCAAGGAAAACGTCTTCAAGGCGGGTACCGTTTCCGGTCTGCAGGACAAGACCGCCTACGGCTACGTGAAAAAGTACCTGGAAGAGCGAGGCAAAACCGTCAACCGTGCCGAGGAAAACCGCCTGGTCATCGGCTGTACCGGCGTCAAGCGGACCACCGGCCAGCACCCCGGCGGCATGGTCGTCGTGCCCGATACCTTTGATATCTACGATTTCTGTGCCATCCAGCACCCGGCGGATGACGTCAAAGGTGGTTTGCTGACCACCCACTTCGAATTCAAATACCTGCACGATACACTGCTCAAACTGGACGAGCTGGGCCACGATGTGCCTACCTTCTATAAATACTTCGAGGAATACTCCGGCATTCCCATCGACTCGGTGCCGATGAACGATGAGAAGGTGTACAGCCTGCTCACCAGCCCCGAGGCTCTGGGTGTTACCGAGGAACAGATCGGCTCCAAAACCGGCACCTTCGGCATCCCCGAAATGGGTACCAACTTCGTGCGCCAGATGCTGCTGGACGCCCAGCCCAAGAACTTCTCGGAGCTGATCCAGATTTCCGGGCTGTCCCACGGCACCGACGTCTGGACCAACAACGCCGACGAACTCATTCGTTCCGGCACCTGTACCATTGCCGAAGTGATCGGCTGCCGTGACAGTATCATGCTTTATCTTCTGCGCAAGGGCCTGGAGCCCAAGATGGCCTTCGATATCATGGAGGCTGTGCGTAAAGGCAAGGTGGCCAAGGGCGGCTTCAAGCCCGGCTGGGAGGAAGCCATGCGGGAACACGACGTGCCGGACTGGTATATCGAATCCTGCCGCAAGATCAAATATATGTTCCCCAAGGCCCACGCGGTGGCTTATCTGATGGCGGCCATCCGCCTGATGTGGTTCAAAGTGTACCATCCGGCCATCTTCTATGCCGTGTATTTCACCGTCCGCGGCGCCGATATCGACTACGAGGCTGCCGTCGGCGGTGTGCGTGTAGCCAAGGAACACCTGCGGGACAACGAGCGCATCCCCAAGGAGGAACGTACCGCCAAGGATGATGATGCACTGGTCAGCCTGCAGCTGGAAAACGAGATGCTGCAGCGCGGGTGCCAGTTCCTGCCCATTGAGCTGGGCAAGAGCCACGCCAGCAAGTACGTGGTGGAGGATGGCAAGGTGCGCCTGCCGTTTACTTCGCTGCGCGGCCTGGGCGAAGCGGCCGCCGTGGCCCTGGAAGAGGCTACCATCCATGGGCAGGAGTATATCTCCATCGAAGAACTGCAGCAGGCCAGCGGTGTGGCCAGCTCGGTATTTGATAAGCTGCGCTCGGTAGGGGCGCTGGGCAATCTGCCCGAGACCAGCCAGGTGGACCTGTTCAGCCTGATGGGATAAGGGCAAAATTGGAAATAAATCGCAAAAAAAGCTTGCACCATCGGCATATCTGTGTTATACTATACCCCGCATGAGAAGTTAAAGGAGTGCTATTCAATGAACTGGTATGAGATCGCTCTCGGTTGCGTTCTGATTGCAGTGTCGCTTTTGATCATCGTTTTCACCCTTGGACAGGAGCAGAAGGGCCAGGGCCTGTCCGCGGCCATCATGGGCGATAACTCCCACATGGCGGCTGGCCGTGAGCGTGGTATCGACGCTAAGCTCGCCAAATGGACCAAGATCTTTGGCGCAGTATTTTTCGTGGTCACGCTGATCATTTGTGTGCTCAGCGCTCGCCTGTAATCGGAGAAAAGCAGCAATCAAAAACAAAAGGGTCCGCCAAGCGCGTTGAAGGAAGTCTCTGCGCCCCGGCGGGCCGTTTTTTGTGGGAAAGTGGTGGGTACAATATACCCATGTTGGAAGGGCTGCATCGGACGATGCGGCGACGTAAATTAAAGGAGTAACTATGACACCCTTACAGAAAAGCATTCTCTCTGCGGTCAAGCGGCGCCCCATGACGCTGCGGGAACTGCAGAATAACCTGCAGGTGGATAATTCCCGCCTGCGCACTACGGTTTCGGCCATGGTGGCTACCGGCGAACTGTCGATGCGCAACGGCACCTATGTGCCGGGCTTTGCTACCTATCAGAATGAGGCAGCCCCCGATACCATTCCCTGCACACTGGTCAAGCTGGCGGCCCGTTTCGGCTTTGCCAGCCGTGACGACGGCCAGGGGGATATCTTCATTCCGGGACGTGCCCTGCATGGCGCTATGCCCCAGGACAAGGTCAATATCAAGCTGTTTGATCATCCCCGTGTGGAAGGTTCCTCGGAGGGCGAGGTTGTGGAGGTTACGGTGCCCAACAACCGTTTCGCGGGCACCGTCTGCCTGTCGGACGACGGCCGCCTGGCGGTGGAACCCGATGGATGCCGGGACGTGAAATTCCTGCTGGCCAAGCAGGGGAGTGAGGGCGTTCATCTTGGAGACAAGGTGGGCATTCAGATCACCCACCGCGGCCCGCGCCACAGCGACCACCGTGCCGCTGTCGTGGAAAAATTCGGCTCCTCTGACCGTGCGTCGGAGTGTGCCAAGGCCATTCTCTATGGACGCAACGTCCGCCTGGAGTTCCCGCCGGAGGTTCTGGCGGAAGCCCATGCCTATGATGACGCGACGATTGATCCTGCTGAGGCAGCCCGCCGCATGGACCTGCGTAGCATCCCCATCTTTACCATCGACTCGGCGGAAACCAAGGATATCGACGATGCCATCAGCCTGCAGAAGCTGGAGGACGGCGGCTATGAGCTGGGCGTCCATATTGCGGATGTCAGCCATTATGTCCGCCCGGGTTCTGCGCTGGACAACGAAGCCTTCGAGCGGGCCACCAGCATCTACTACGCCGATAAGGTCATTCCGATGCTGCCCACCCAGTTGTCCAACGGCATCTGCTCGCTGAACCCCAACGAGGAACGCCTGGCGTTCTCCTGCCTGATGCGTCTGGACAGCGAGGGCAACATTCACAGCTATCATTTTGTCAAAACGGTGATCCGCAGCCGCGTCAAGGGCGTATATAAGGAAATCAATGCCCTGCTGGAGCCGGAGGAAGGCGCCGATCTGACCGAACTGAAGGCCAAATATGCCGATGTTCTGGAACAGCTGCCCGTGATGGACGAGCTGTACCGCAAGCGGCTGGAACTGCGCCGTAAGCGCGGTGCCATGGAGATCGAGTCCGACGAGGCCAAGCTCATCATCGATGAGGACGGCCGCTGTGTGGATATCGTCAAGCGCGGCCGTGGCACTTCCGAATGCATGATCGAGGAGTTCATGCTGTTGGCCAACCAGTGTGCCGCCAACGCGGGCCGCACCAACAAGGTGCCCTTTGTCTACCGTGTGCATGAGGCCCCGGATGCTGAGAAGATGGAAAAACTGTCGGCCACGCTGCTGGCCTGCGGTCTGAACGCCAAGTTCAAGAATCCCATTCCCACCCAGCTGGAACTGGCGGCATTGTTGGATGAAACCCGCGGCCAGCCTATTCAGACACCGGTGCACACGGGCATTCTGCGCAGTATGCAAAAGGCCCGCTATGCCCCGCAGCCGCTGGGTCACTATGGCCTGGTATTGGCGGACTATGCCCATTTCACCAGTCCCATCCGCCGCTATCCTGACCTGGCCATCCATCGCATTCTCAGCGAGATGCTGTTAGGTGCTTCCGCCCAGCAGATGAACCAGGGCTACAACGAGTTTGCACAGCGTGCCAGCGAGCAGTCCAGCAAGAAGGAAGTGGACGCTGTACGCATTGAGCGCGATGTGGAGGACCTGTACAAGGCCGAGTATATGCACAACCATCTGGGCGAGGTGTATACCGGCACGGTGGCCGGCATCACGCCCCGCGGTGTCTTTGTGGAACTGGAAAACACCGTCGAAGGCTTTGTCCCCACAGCGCAGCTCTGCAAAGGGGAAGCGCAAGTGGTGGATGGTGTCAGCATGCTGGACCCGCTTACGGGCCGCAGCTGGATGCTGGGCACTTCCATGAAAATCCGTGTGGCGGCGTCCGATGTGGCGCTGGGCCGTATCGACTTTGAATATATGGTTGAATAATAAAATGGCGCCTGCCCGGTCGTTTGCCGGGCAGGCGCCTTACTCTATTTATATAAGGTAATAAAAGAAAAATAAAAAAGCACCCACGGCCAAAGCCATCGGTGCTTTTTTATGGCGGAAAGAGAGGGATTCGAACCCTCGAGGGCTTTAGGGGCCCTACACGATTTCCAGTCGTGCGCCTTAGACCAGCTCAGCCATCTTTCCACAGCAGTTGTTTGACTGCATGGGCTATTATAGCAACTTATGGGGAGAATGTCAAGCAAAAATCGAAAAAAATGTTTTCGTCATTTTGTACAAACAAAATTGTAGGAAGTTACAAAAACGTCAAAGAAGCCTTGCAACAGGATTTTCAACGTGTTAAAACTATAACTAAGTTGCGATTTTTCCCGCATGTGAAAGGAGTTGCATATTTGTGTATTCTGTTTTTCGGGATTTGGCGATCATTATCCTGAGCGCCAAATTCTTTGCACTGGTTGCACGCAAATGTAAGGCGCCGCAAGTGGTTGGCGAGATCATTGCGGGCCTTTTGATTGGTCCGTGCCTTTTGAATCTTGTGCAGAGCAATGATACGATCTCGGTGTTTGCAGAGATCGGTGTTGTCCT
The DNA here is from genome assembly GCA_900545545.1 of uncultured Subdoligranulum sp. Classification (GTDB taxonomy): domain Bacteria; phylum Bacillota; class Clostridia; order Oscillospirales; family Ruminococcaceae; genus Gemmiger. The sequence goes on from UQZO01000001.1 coordinate 198,515, forward strand.
GCTCATGTTCAGCACGGGCCTGGGGACCAACCTGAAAGAGCTGATGCGGGCCGGTCCCATTGCAACTCTCATTGCCTGCGTAGGCGTTGGGGTACCTCTGGCAGGCGGCACGTTGCTCTATGGCCTGTTTTATGGCTTTGGGGCAGTGGGCAGCCAGGAATTTTATCGTGCGCTCTTCATCGGCACCATCATGACGGCTACCAGCGTTTCCATCACGGTGGCGACTTTGCAGGAACTGGGACATCTCAAGAGTTTCCTCGGTACGACCATCGTCAGTGCAGCGGTCATCGATGACGTCATCGGTATTGTGGTGCTGACCTGCGTTTTGGGCGCCAGCTCCGGCGAAGGAACCGGTCTTGGCAAGGTGTTGCTGAACACGGTGCTGTTCTTTGTGGTGGCCATTGTGGTCGGCATCATCATCCATTATGCCATGCAGTGGCTGGACAAGCGTAACCCCCATACCCAGCGCATTACCATCGTCAGCATCGCGTTCTGCTTTGCGCTGGCCTATGTGGCGGAGCAGTATTTTGGCATTGCGGATATCACCGGTGCCTATATTGCCGGTATTGTGCTTTGCACCATGGAAGATGCTTCCTATGTGGAGCGCCGTGTGGATATCAGCAACTATGTGATTTTTGCGCCGGTCTTTTTCGCCAGCATTGGCCTGAAAACCGATGTCAGTGGCCTTACGCCGGATATCCTGCTGTTCTGCGTCTGTTTCGTGATCGTAGCCCTGTTTGCCAAGATCGTGGGCTGCGGCCTGGCCGCCAGAGCCTGCCGCTTCAACTGGGGCGATTCCCTCAAGGTGGGCGTTGGTATGATGACCCGCGGCGAAGTAGCCCTGATCGTTGCGCAGAAAGGCCTTGAAGTCGGCGTGGTGGATCCCGTTTACTTTACGGCGGTCATTCTGTTGATTGTGGTGTCGTCGGTGGCTACGCCGCTGGCGCTCAAAACCTTGTTTGTCAAAATGCCTCCTGAACCGCATCCCAAACAGGTGCGTGTAGCATAAAAATATCCCGGTCCATTTGGACCGGGATATTTTTGTTGGAAATCAGTAATTCGGATTGTCGTGCCGTACAAAGCCGCCCAGCTCCTGGGTGGTGGTCATGCCCATCGACAGAGCCTTGGCGCGCATGGCAGCGTAGAACTCGGCGAACGTGGCACTCTGGTAGGGGGCCAGGAAAAAGAACCCGATGCCGAAGGTGAGAATGCACAGCAGGTTCCAGCCGATGAAAGACAGTTCCAGTACGAAATAATGGAGCTTTTCGCCGTACATCATCTCTTTGCTCAGCTCCATGGCGCGGGTGGTGGTCAGGTAAGGGTTCTCGGCCAGCAGGTAGGGGACCAGTGCATAGCAGTAGGACCAGTAAATTCCCGGAATGAGAAGCAAAAACATTCCCGCAAAGATTTTCAGCCCGGTCAGAAAGGAAACCTTCACGACGTTCAGGTAGGGCGTCTGGAAGACACTGAAAACGGTGCTGAACGGGGAAGGGCTCTGGCGGCTTTCCATAAAGTAGCGGCAGCGGCCGACCAAAATGGGCGACGCAATAAAGACAGACCACAGTACGGCCAGCGCCAGCCCGATGAGGGATGCTACAATCAGGAACGGCAGGATATAGGCGGGGATATTTTCCCAAAAAGAGACAACATCATCTACCGAGTAGGAAATGGTCAGGTTTGAACTGCTTCCGCCGCTTAGCAGGCCCACCACCAGGCAAACCCAAAACCCTTTCCAATAACGGCCGCTCAGGGCCTGTTTGGCATTTTCTTTTAGAAGTGAACATGTCCACATAACTTTATACCTCCCTATTGTATGCCCATTATACCAAATCAAACCAGGAAAGCAAGCTGAATTTTTATACAAAAACTCGTAAATGCGTCATATTTATCGGTCTTAAAAAATAAAATGAAATTTTTTGATTTTTTTTGAAAAAAGTGCTTGACATTTGGGGGGAGTGTGGCTATAATAATACACGTCGCCCGGGTCATGAGGCAAACGAAAGACGCGGAAACGACAGCAAATATGCGGATGTGGCGGAACTGGCAGACGCGCTAGATTCAGGTTCTAGTTCCCTTAAAAGAGTATGGGTTCAAATCCCTTCATCCGCACCAAAGTCCGAACACGAAAGTGTTCGGACTTTTTTCTTTTGTGTTTAAAGGCACTTCCGTGGCGCAAGACGGCGCAAAGCGCATAAGCGTTGGGAAACTTGTAATAATTTGCCCTTCTCCTGCATAGGCTATCCCGCAGGAGGGGATTTTTTATGCCAAAACATCGCGTTTGCCGTGGCCTGGCGGCTGTGCTGCTGTGCTTTCTGGCCCTGGTGGGCGGTCTGGTCCTGGCGCTTCGTGCGGCTTTGCCGGATACTTTTTATACGGCGGAAACCGAACTCCGGATCGCCTCCATGCCGTGGGTTACGGTGCAGCAAAAGCAGGAAACCGTGGCACAGGCCGGCAATGCAAACGAGGACAAAAGCCGCAATGTAACGCTGTCCCTGTTTGGAACCATTCCGCTGAAAACGGTGCGTACCGTCAATGTGGAAACGCGCAGCGTCCAGGTCTGCGGTACTCCGTTCGGGGCCAAAATGTTTTCGGACGGTGCCCTGGTGGTGGCTTTTTCTGATCAATACACAAATCTGGGGACAGAAAACCCGGCGAAAGAGGCGGGGCTCAAACTGGGGGATCTGATCGTTTCGGCAGGGGGACACGCAGTACGCAGCAATGAGGAGCTGACCCAGGCGATCACCGACGCCGCCGGAAACGCCATTCCGGTTGTCTACCAGCGCGACGGTGTGCAGCATACGACCATGCTGACACCGGTGCAGGATGTGTCCACAGGAGCCTACCGTGCCGGGCTTTGGGTGCGTGATTCCAGTGCCGGCATCGGCACCATGACCTTTCTGGACCCGCTGAACGGTACCTTCGCGGGGCTGGGACATGCGATCAGCGACACCGACACCGGGGCAGACATCACGCTGCTTTCCGGTGAGATTGTGCCGGTGGTCATTACGGGATGTGTCAGCGGTACGGCGGGCAGCCCCGGGGAGCTGCGGGGGGAATTTTCGGCGGCAGCAGCGGGTACAGTCCTGGCCAATGACAGCACCGGCGTTTACGGGGAGTATCTGGCTGCCATGTCGGGCCAGAGCTGCCCTGTGATGCAGCCGCAGGAGATTGCCTTAGGCGATGCGGAAATCTGGACAACCATCTCGGGCAGTACGCCGCGCGCATACTCGGTGCGTATCGAGCAGGTGAATATGACCAGCAGCGACCCCAACCGAAACCTGCTGGTCAAGGTTACCGACCCGGAACTGCTGGCGGCGACGGGCGGGATTGTGCGCGGTATGAGCGGCAGCCCCATCGTGCAGAACGGCAGGCTGGTGGGCGCCGTTACCCACGTTCTTGTCAATGATCCCACCCGGGGATACGGCATCTTTGCCACCACCATGCTGGAAAAAGCGGACAGCCTTCCTTAAGCGGGGAATGGGCGCAAATTTTTCTGCCGGTTTTTCATTAAAAAACGGAACCGCTGCGAAGCGTACCTTTCGCGGAGGTTCCGTTTCTTTGTAAAACCAGTGTCGGATAACGATACCATCACAGAACAACCGGAACGGCGGATACCCCCGCGTTGTGACAGAGGAAAGATAAAAATGGTGGAACTGGAAGAAAATTCCAGAAATTCCAACAAGAGAAAGCGGCGTACTGTGTAGAAACAGCAGAAAAGCAAGAGAAAAAATACGCAAAACAGAATAAATTTGCATAATGCGTCGAACGAAAGTTGCGTAAATGCAGAAAAAACCTGGAAAATCCTCTTGCGGTGACTGGAAAAATATGGTAAAATTTCCATCGTAAACGAAACCCGGCGGGGCAGGCGGACTGCTGCCGAACAGCGCAGCAACGACCCAAACGCCGTGAACCCGAGATATGTCTGGAGGATATGACGATGGAAAAAATCAAGTTCGTGATGACCGATACCGGCGCACAGGTGTCTGCTTTGTGCCGCCAGGCATTGGAAAATAAGGGCGTTGCGGTAACCGTCTGCGAGAAAAACGGGAACAAGGCGTTGGAAACGCTGCTGGATGTACATCCGCAGGCGGTTTTGCTGGACGCCTTCATGCCGGATCTGGATGCTATCACCGTCAAACAGCGGTACGAAGCGCAGAACACCAGCGGTACGCGCACGACCTTCTTTGTCACGGGCGCCTTCCAGAGTGAAGAGATGGAGCAGGAACTGCTGGATAACGGCTTCTCGTTTTTCTTTGTCAAACCCTTTGATGAAAGTGTGCTGGTCAGCCGTGTGCTGAAAGCGGCAGGCAACAGCAGCCGCCCGTCGGTGAATTCCCAGGATTCCGACGAGATGACCGTCACCGAAATCCTGCATCAGATCGGTGTGCCGGCACATATCAAGGGGTATCAGTTCCTGCGGGACGCCATCCTTCTCACCACAGAAGATCACGGGTACATCAATGCGGTTACCAAGCGGCTCTATCCCGAGATTGCCAAGCGCAACGGTACCACGGCCAGCCGTGTGGAACGTGCCATCCGCCATGCCATCGAGGTGGCGTGGGACCGTGGGGATGTGGATACGCTGAACAGCTATTTCGGCTACACCATCCACAACCTGCGCGGCAAGCCCACCAACAGCGAATTCATTGCCATGATTGCCGATAAGATTCGCCTGGACAAAAAGCGCCGTGCCTGATCTTTACAACGCCAGCAGCCTCCGCGGGAGAAGGGCTGGCGATTTCTTTTGGAGGCGCGTTTTTTCTTACAAAGAAATTTGGAACTTTCTTTTTATCATTTGTTCAACAAAATCACTGCCGGAACGATAAAGTCCGGTGGTGATTTTTTTCGCTGTGCACAAAAAATCCTGAGGAATTTAGTGGATTTTTTCCTGTGGACCCTGTATAATAAATCTATATAACAATAAAAGGGAAGTGTGCATCATGCCGCAAAATCAGCTGCCGCAGGTTACCGCCATCATTGTGGCGGCAGGGGCATCCCGCCGTATGGGGTTTGACAAGCTCAGCTATCGCTTGCCGGACGGCCAGACCGTGCTGGAAAAAAGTTGTGCTGCGCTGGCAGCGCATCCGGCAGTCGCGCAGCTGGTGCTGGTGGCCGGTGCCAACCGCGAAACCTGTGAACAGATTGCACAGCGCTGCCCCAAACCCTGCGTTGTGGTGGCAGGCGGGGAAACCCGTGCCGACAGTGTGCGCCACGGCCTGGAAGTGGCTTCCGGGGAACTGGTGGCCATCCATGATGCGGCACGTCCCTTTGTAAGCCAGGCTGTGATCACGGCAGCCCTGCAGGCGGCGGCACAGACCGGCGCAGCGGCCCCGGCGGTACCGGTCAAGGATACCATCAAGGTGGCGGATGCAGACGGCCGGGTGCAGGATACGCCGGACCGCGCCACGCTGTATGCGGTGCAGACGCCGCAGTGCTTTTCGCGCAAACTTTACCTGGAAGCACTGGAGCGCGTGACCGGGGAAAAAGCGCACCTTGTAACGGATGACTGCAGCCTGTTTGAACTGGCAGGCTTCTCGGTTACCCTGACCCAGGGCGACTACGAAAACTATAAGATCACCACCAAAGAAGATTTGCAGAAGGAGAAAACGATGCGCATTGGACATGGCTATGACGTCCACCGCCTGGTGGAGGGACGCAAACTGATTCTGGGCGGGGTGGACATCCCTTATGAGAAGGGGCTTCTTGGCCATTCCGATGCCGACGTGCTGCTGCATGCCATCATGGATGCAGTGCTGGGCGCGGCTGCGCTGGGCGATATCGGCAAACATTTCCCGGATACCGACCCCGCCTACAAGGGCGCGGATTCCCTGGCACTGACTCGGGCGGTGGCCAAGCTCATCACGGAGCATGGCTATACCGTGGGCAATATTGATGCTACCATCCTTTGCCAGGCACCCAAACTGGCGCCGCATATCGCAACCATGCGCCAGAACATCGCCGATGCGTTTGGCATTCCGCTGGACGCCGTCAGCGTCAAGGCAACCACCGAGGAACACCTGGGATTCACCGGGGAAGGCCTGGGCATTGCCGCGCACGCTGTGGCGCTGCTGGAAAACTGAGCGCGCTGCGGCAGCATCCGAACTTACATAAGCGACATAGGCGGGGAAGGGGGCCCGGCGCTTCATGTTTCAAAACCAAATGATCTCTGCGATTGCAAGCACCTTGCGTGCCTTTGATCCTATTTCTGATACGCTGGATATTCTGATCATCTCATTTGCGTTCTACCAGCTCATACAGCTTGCGCGCAAATCCCGCGCCGGTCAGCTGGTGCGCGGCATTCTGCTGATCGTGATTTTCTACGGCCTGGCCTACGTGCTCAATCTGCGCACCGTGACCTGGGTGCTCAACAATGTGCTCACCATCGGCTTTACGGCGGCGGTTGTGATTTTTCAGCCGGAACTGCGCCGTACACTGGAACGCATGGGCCAGACGACGGTCTGGGCCGGGCGGCTGTTCGGCAACCGCCGCGCCGATCCTTCGCTGCGCGGGGTATGGCAGAGCGCGGTGGTGGCCATCTGCGATGCGGCAGAACAGCTTTCCGATACCCGCACCGGCGCACTGATGGTGCTGGAGCGCAAGAACAACCTGGAAGAAATCATCCGTACCGGCACCCCGATGCACGCCGATGTCATCCCCGAAATGCTGGGCACCATTTTTTATGAGGGTACCCCGCTGCATGATGGCGCGGTGGTCATCCGGGATGGTGTGATCGTGGCAGCCGGCTGCGTGCTGCCCCTGTCCAACAACCTGGAAATGGGCAAGGATATGGGAACCCGCCACCGTGCCGGTCTTGGCATGAGCGAAAACTCCGATGCCATCGTTGTCATTGTCAGCGAGGAAACCGGCATCATCTCGATGGCCAAAAACGGCGTTTTGATCCGCCGTCTGGACCGTCAGAACCTGTTCAACCTGCTGCAGGAGGAAATCGTCCCGCCGGAGGAAACTGCCGAGACCCGGATGCCGCCCCTGAAGAAACTGCTGCGCAAAGGAGGCGCACAAACCCATGCAAAAGCCGACTAACGCTGTGCCGCAACCCTCTGCGGGCCGCAATTCTCCCTGGAACCATCCGGCGTTTTCGATGTTGCTGGCCTTGCTGTGCGGCTTTATTGCCTGGACGGTGGTCACGGTGTACGTGGATCCCCAGGGGTCCGTTACCGTGCAGGATGTCCCCATCAATTATGCAAACTCTGCCTCCACCTACACCTCTCAGGGGCTGGATATCGTCGAAAAGCCGGACATTGAGACGGTGGACGTCAAAGTGACCGGCAACAGCACGATCATCGGCAATATCCAGAATTCGGATATAATGGTCTATCCCAGCTATGCAGGGGTAAGCGGTGCCGGTAAAGTCACGCTGCGCCTGCAGGCCCGTCTGGTCAATACCACGGACTTCCCGGGAAATATTGAGTGCGTGGTGGAAAACCCCAAAACCATCGATGCGGTTTTTGACGAGGTCAGCGAAAAGACGCTGCCCATCACGGTGGATGCCTCCGCGGTTTCCGTTGCCGATGGCTACATGCTCAACAAAACGACCGCAGTCCCGGCAGAGATCACGCTGCGCGGCCCCACCACCGAACTGGACCAGGTGGCTTCCGTGGTGGCAACGGTGCCCGGCGACGGTGAACTCTCCGACACGACGACGGTACCGGCTACGCTGGAACTTCGTGATGAAAACGGCGAAACCTTCACGCCACAGTACACCACGATGGACAGCGACACGGCCAATGTCACGCTGACCATCTATCAGGTGCGGGAACTGCCGCTGGTGGTCGATTTCATCGGAACGCCCACGAACTTTGACACCAAGAGCCTGAAGTATTCCCTGAGCCAGGATACGCTGCGTGTGGCCGGCCCGGCCCGGACCGTCAGCGCACTGGAAGAACTGACCGTTACCGATTTTGACCTGGCACGCGAGTTTGAACTGGGCCGTGACTATCAGCGCCTGGTAGAGCTGCCGGCGGGAATCGTCTCGTTGGATGGCGTGACCAGCGTTACCCTCAGTTTCGATACCGAAGAAATGGCATCGACCACGCTGAACATCTCCAACATCAAACCCATAAACGTGCCCAGCAACTACGAGATTGAAGTTCTTTCCAGTCTTGTGTCGGGCGTTACGCTGTACGGCCCTGCCGATGAAATTGAAGCTATCTCGGCGGACAGCGTGGTGGCTCAGATCGATTGCCAGAGCGTGAATCTGACGGTGGGGCAGCAGAGCATTCCCGTCACCATCCAGATTCCGTCGTCCACCCGTGTCTTTGCCACGGGCAGCTACACCGTCCAGTGCGAGGTTGTGGCAAAATAAAAACTTCCAAAGGAATTTATCCCTATGCTTTTGGTCCGTAACATCCGCCTGCCGCTCTCCTGCAAAGCCCCGGATGCCGAAGCAGCAGCGCAGGCCCTGCGCATCCTGCATATTCCGCCCACAAAGGCGGCCCATTGCGGGGTGGCAAAATTATCGGTGGATGCCCGGCACGGCAAACCCGTGCTGGTGTATACCATCGCAGTCACACTCAACGACGAGGGTGAGGAATCGGCTTTGGCCGGGGCCTCGCCCTGTGTCTGTTTCACGCGCCCGCCTCAGTTTGACTTTCCCGTTGGCGGCGGGACCCTCGTACACCGCCCGGTGGTGGTGGGCCTGGGTCCGGCAGGCCTTTTTGCGGCCTTGCTGCTGGCAAGGTCCGGCTATCGCCCGCTGGTGCTGGAGCGCGGTCCCGATCTGACCCGCCGTATCGAGGCGGTGCAGCATTTTGAAACCACCGGTGAACTGGACCCCAACGCCAACATTCAGTTCGGCGAAGGCGGCGCAGGCACCTTCTCGGACGGCAAACTCACCACTCGCGTGGGGGACCCGCTCTGTGCCTTTGTGACCCAGGCGTTCCTGGCTCATGGCGCCCCGGCGGACATTGCCTGGCGGCAAAAACCCCATGTGGGTACCGATCTTTTGCGCGGCGTCATCCGCAGCATCCGGGAAGAGATCCAATCTTTGGGCGGCGAGGTGCTTTTTGATACGGCACTCACCGGCCTGCACAGTCGCGGCGGGGTGCTGACGGGCATCGAAACCACCGCCGGAAGTTTCCCCTGTGAACAGCTGATTCTGGCGGTGGGCCACAGCGCCCGGGATACCTTTGCCATGCTGCACCGGGCCGCACTTGCGCTGGAATGCAAACCTTTTTCCGTCGGTTTCCGTGCGGAACATCTGCAAACCGAGATCGAGAAAAGCCTTTACCATGCGGCGGCCGGGCATCCCTCGCTGCCGCGGGGGGAATACCAGCTCAGCCAGCATGTGGGGGGCGGGCGGTGTGTGTACACCTTCTGCATGTGCCCCGGCGGTACGGTCTGTGCTGCTGCCAGTGAGGAAGGCGGCGTGGTCACCAACGGTATGAGTCTGCACGCGCGGGATGGCCGCAACGCCAACGCGGCGGTGGTCGTCAGCGTGGACGGCCGGGACTTTGACAACGAACCGGCCAAGGCGGTGGCGTTTCAGCGCCAGCTGGAACAGGCGGCTTTCCGGGCCGGCGGCGGGAATTACCTCGCACCGGCCGAAACGGTGGGCAGCTTTCTGCAAGGGCAGGGCCGGTTGGAACTGGACCGGGTGCAGCCCACCTATCCCCGCGGCGTAACGCCTTACGATCTGGGCTCGCTGCTTCCGCCGGAACTGGCGGCCGCCTTGCGGGAAGGACTGACGGCATTTGGCCGTAAGATGGCGGCGTACCGTGCCCCTGATGCAGTGCTGACGGGGCTGGAAACCCGTACCAGCAGCCCGGTGCGTCTGCTGCGCGACGGCGAAACGCTGCAATGCACCGAACTGCAAGGCCTGTACCCCTGTGGAGAAGGGGCAGGGTATGCGGGCGGCATTATGACCGCTGCCGTGGACGGTGTGCGCTGTGCGGCTGCCCTGATGCGGGCGTATGCGCCCCCGAAACTGTAAGGATTAGAGGAAGAGTATGGAAAATCACTGGGGAAAAGACCCGAACCGGCAGACCGGCACACCAGAGTACGGCCCGGCCCCCGACCTGGATGAAATCATCAACGGGGCGGTACGTATTGGTACCGGCATCGGCTCAACGGTTTTGTCCGGCATCAGCTATGCACTGGACCGGGTGGAAGAAGGCCTGAATTCGGTTCGTGGTTCGGCAAAGGAGCAACCCTTTGCACATTGGAAGCGAAAATTGGATAAACGTCTGCAGGACAAGAACCAGGACGAAGCCTTGGCACTGGCCATCACCGGCTGGGTGCTGGCCGCCTGTTTTGGCATCGCGGCAGTTGTCATGTGGGCGCTTGCTGCCGCCGGGCCCCAGGGGCTTGGTGTGACGCAAGAGGAATTTCTTGTCTTTCCCATTCTGATGGCTTGCTTTACACCACTGACGGTTGGTTTTGGCATCATGGGCGGTGTGGGCGTCAGGAAGTACCGCTATATCAGTCGTCTGCGCCGGTATCTGCGCGGGGCGCGGGATTGGGTCTGCGAAGTTTCGGTGCTGGCCCAGGCCAGTCTGCTCAGCCGGGAACAGGTGTGCAAGGATTTGCAGCAGGCGGTGGCCAACGGTGATCTGCCCAACGCCTTGCTGGAGGATGGCAAGCTGTATCTGGACCTGGAACGCTGTGCGCCGGAAGAAACGCCTGTCCCGCAGGAACCGGCCGAGACAGAGCCTGCGCTGGACGAAGCCGAGTGCTTTCGCCGGGAAGGGGCTGCTTTTCTGGAAGAGCTGCGCCGCTGCAGCGGCAAACTCAGCGCCGATGCCGAGGAAGAACTGGCACAGATGCAAAAAATCTGCGCGGCCATCTTCAGTTTTGTGCATAACCACCCCGAACAGCTGCCCCGGGTGCGGCGGCTGCGGGAATATTACCTGCCCACCACGCGCAAGCTGCTGGACACAGCACAGGGCCTGGGGGAGGCAGACGGCACCCATGCGCAGGAAATCCGCCGGGATATCACCGGCATCCTGCATACACTCAACAAGGCCTACAGCAAGCTGTACGATACGCTGCTGCAGGATGTGAGCCTGGATGTTTCCACTGAGATCGACACGCTGGAAACCATGCTGCGTCAGGATGGCCTGACCCATGATTTTGAATCGGATTTTAAAAACGGCTGACGGCCGTGCTTTGTAAGGAGCGAACCACCATGAACTATCCCGCCTGGCAAATCAAAACCGCCGAACCGGCCGGTGAGCAGAACCTTGCCGCCGCCGGCTGCGGTGTGCTGCTGCGCCGGGTACTGGCCGCGCGCGGCTATACCGATGCAGACGCGGCACGCGGACTGCTGGAACCGGGGGGAGAATTGACGGACCCGTTTTTGCTGCGTGATATGGACAAAGCGGTGGCGCGAATCCAGCAGGCCATCGCAGCGGAGGAGCCGATCGTCATCTACGGCGACTATGATGTGGATGGCGTTTCGGCAACCGCCATTTTGTATGAGTGCCTGTCCAGTCAGGGGGCGCATGTGCGCTGTAAGCTGCCCACGCGTGGCAATGGATACGGCCTGACGCGTTCCGCCCTGGAAGGGCTGGCCCAAAAGGGCTTTACGCTGGTTGTAACGGTGGATAACGGAATCTCTGCCATTGAGGAAGCAGCCTGCGCCAAAGAGCTGGGCCTGGACCTGGTCATTACCGACCACCACCTGCCCGGCGACACCCTGCCGGAGGCAGTAGCCGTGGTGGACCCCAAACGGGCCGATGATACCAGCCCGTTCAAAGATCTGTGCGGCGCAGGCGTGGCGTTCAAACTGTGCGCGGCGCTGGAAGGCTGCGACCCGGCAGAACTGCTGGAAATGTACGGTGAATTTGTGGCGCTGGGCACCGTGGCCGATGTGATGCCCCTGGTAGGGGAAAACCGCATACTGGTGCGGGAGGGCCTGACGCTTTTGCAGGATACCATGCGTCCGGGCCTGCAGGCCTTGCTGGACAGTGCCGGGTACGCGGGCAAACCCGTTACCACCGATACCGTAAGTTATGGATTGGCGCCGCGCCTGAATGCGGCGGGCCGTATGGACAATGCAGCCGTCGCACTGAAACTGCTTTTGTGCAGCGATGAGGAACAGGCTACCGGTATTGCGGCCCGCCTGGCGGAAATCAACACCGAACGCCAGCAGACAGAGCTGGAAGTTTTTACTGCTGCCTGCCGGACCCTGGAAGCGGACCCGGCCCGGCAGCGGGACCGGGTGCTCGTGGTTTCGGGCGAGGGCTGGCACGCCGGGGTGATCGGCATTGTGGCGGCTCGGCTGATGGAAAAATACAGCCGCCCGGTGATCGTGATCTCCATGCATGAAGGGGAGGGCCGCGGCAGCGGCCGTGCGCCGGATTCTTTTGATTTGCACGGTGCTTTGGCCGCTTGTGCAGAGCACCTGATCCGCTTCGGCGGACATGCGGCAGCGGCCGGTATTGAGGTAGAGGAAGAAAAGCTCCCGGCCTTCCGGCAGGCAATCAATGCATGGGCTGTGCACCACGCGGCTTGCATGGGGCCGGCTGCTTTGCAGCTGGATGCGGCGGTGGAACTGCAGGAACTCACGCTGGAAAACGTGCAGGAACTGGGACGGATGGCACCCTTCGGGCGGGAAAATCCCACCCCGGTACTGCTGGTGCAGAATGCCATTGTGGATGGTGTGTGGGCGATGGGCGCAGAGGGACGCCACACCCGCGTGCGGCTGCGGCAGGGCAATCACACCCTGTTTGCCTCGCTGTTCGGCACAGCACCCCAGAATTTTGCCTATCCGGTGGGGGCAGCAGTGGAAGCAGCCCTGGAAGTTTCCATCTTTACCGGGCGCAACGGCCCGATGGTTTCGGCACATCTCAAGGCCATCCGCCCGGCCAATCTAACCAATACGCCCAGCGAACAGGCCGCCTGGTTTGAAGCGTTCTGCACGGGCGTGGTGCTGGAACCGGCCCGGGCTGAAGCACTGCTGCCGGACCGTGCCGATACCGTCATGTTGTATAAGCGCATCCGCGGCGGGCAGGTATTTGCATCGGATTTGCAGCCGACGTTTGCCTCCCAGGGAGCGGAAAACACCGGCAAGACCCTGGCCAGCCTTACGGCACTGCAGGAACTGGGCCTGATCGAAGAACAGGATGGCCGCTGGCTGCCGGTGCCGGTCAGCCAAAAGCAGGACCTGGCTGCGGCGCCGGTGCTGCGCCGTCTGGCAGAACAAGCGGCACAGCGATAATTTCAAAAGGGGGAGAATCACTATGGGAAACACCGAAGCTACGAAAGAAATCCAAGCAGCCGAAGAAGTCAAAATGCCCATCACCTATGACGACCTGAAAAAACAGATGGTTGACAGCGGGCGCCCCTATGACTTTGAGATGATCGACCGCGCGTATGCGCTGGCGGAACAGGCCCATGGCGGCCAGCGGCGCCGCAGCGGCGAACCGTATATCTGCCACCCGCTTTCGGTGGCGCAGATCCTGGTGGAACTGGGCATGGACAGTGAGAGCATCGCTGCCGCCCTCATGCACGATGTGGCCGAAGACACCCCGGTGACGGTGACGGAAATCAAGCAGAAATTCGGCCCCGAGGTATCGCTGCTGGTGGATGGCGTCACCAAGCTGACCCAGATCAAGTTCTCCAACGTGGAGGACCGCCAGGCGGAAAACCTGCGCAAGATGCTGCTGGCCATGAGCCAGGACGTTCGCGTCATGATCATCAAGCTGTGCGACCGCCTGCACAATATGCGCACCGGAGATGCCTGGCCGGAGCAGAAACGCCGGGACAAGGCGCTGGAAACGATGGAGGTGTATGCCCCCATCGCCCATCGCCTCGGCATTTCCAATATCAAGGAAGAACTGGAAGACCGCAGCCTGCATTATCTGGACCCCATCGGCTACGAAACCATTCGCGAGCTGCTCAACAAGCATGGCGATGAGTTTCTGCACACGGTCTGCCACACCATTGCGCGGCACCTGTCGGAAAACGGCATCCCCAAGGCGACCATCCGTCACCGCGTCAAGAGCATCTACGGCATCTACCGCAAGATGTACATGCAGAACAAGGATTTTGAGGAAATCTACGATATCTACGCGGTGCGCATCATTCTGGAAAATGTTCCTGAGTGCTATACGGCGCTGGGCCTGATTCACGATATGTATCATCCGCTGCCCAACCGTTTCAAGGACTATATCTCCACGCCCAAACCCAACGGCTACCAGAGTCTGCACACCACCGTTATTGGCAGGGAAGCCATCCCCTTTGAAGTGCAGATCCGTACCTGGGATATGGACCGCATGGCGGAATACGGCATCGCGGCCCACTGGAAGTACAAGGCCGGCATCACCGGCAGTTCCAACGATAAGCTGGATGAACGTCTGGCCTGGGTGCGGCAGCTGCTGGAAAGCCAGCGCTCCAGTGCCGATGCCACCGACCTGCTCAGCGATATCAAGAGCGATCTTCTGCCCGAGGAAGTGTTTGCCTTTACGCCCCGCGGCGATGTGATCAATCTCCCGGCGGGGGCCACCGTCATCGATTTTGCCTACGCTATCCATTCGGCGGTGGGTAACCGTATGATCGGCGCCAAGGTCAACAACCGCATTGTCTCCATCGATCATAAGGTGCAGACCGGCGAGATCATCGAGATTCTCACCGGCCCCGAAAACCGCGGCCCCAGCCGGGATTGGCTCAACATCGTCAAGACCAGCGAGGCCAAAAACAAGATCCGCAACTGGTTCAAGAAGGAACGTCGGGAAGAAAACATCGAGGAAGGCCGCAACGCGCTGGAACGGGAACTGCGCCGCAATATGATCGTGCTGGATGACGACCAGCGTGCCATCTTTATGGAAAACCTGGCCCGGCGCAACCACTGCAATTCGGTGGATGAAATGTACGGCGCCATCGGCTATGGCGGTTTGCAGATCTCCCGTATGCTCTCCAAAATCAAGGAAGAGTACACAAAACTCAAGGAGACCGAACCCAAGCCCGTTACGGTGGAACTCAAACGTGTGCATTCTTCCGACGGTGTGGTGGTGGAAGGCATCGACAACTGTCCCATCAAATTTGCCAAATGCTGTTCGCCGCTGCCCGGTGACGACATCATTGGTTTTGTCACCCGCGGATTTGGTGTTTCCATCCACAAACGGGATTGCGCCAACGTGCGGGAGAGTATGCGCCACCCCGAAAATGCTGACCGCTGGGTGCGGGCTTACTGGGCCGACGACGCCAAGGAAAACTACAAGGCTTCGCTGGAACTTACCTGTATGGACCGTCCCAATCTGGTTTCCGATATCGCCCTGGCGTTGGGCGATATGCGGGTGCCGATCTATTCCCTTATGGCCCGCGCGGCCGAGCAGGGCCGTGCCAGTATGAGCCTGACGGTGGGCATTACCAATACCGAGCATCTCAACAGCGTTGTGGCGCGTCTGAAAAAAGTCAAAGACGTTATCAGCGTGACGCGCAGCTGAGTCTGAATAAAAGGAGAACGATTGTATGCGAGCAGTCATCCAGCGTGTGACCGAAGCCTCGGTCACGGTGAACGGCGGACCGGAACGCCGCATTGGTCCCGGTCTGGTCATTCTGCTGGGCGTGCGTGATACCGACGACCCCGCCATTGTGCCGAAACTGGCCGAAAAGTGCGCCCATCTGCGCATCTTTGAAGATGATGCCGGTAAACTCAACCGCAGTGCGGTGGAGCTGGGATATGAGGCATTGGTGGTTTCCAACTTTACCCTGTACGGGGATACCACCAAGGGCAAGCGGCCCAGTTTTATCCATGCGGCCAAAGCAGACCTTGCCGTGCCCTGTTACGAGCAGTTCCTTACCGAAATAGGCAACCAGGGGCTGAAAGCTGTGCAGCACGGGGAGTTTGGCGCCGACATGAAAATTTGTCTGCTCAACGACGGCCCGGTCACCATTGTGATCGATACCGACGAGTGGAAAAAATAGGAGGACCGTATGAAGATCCAACACATCCACGGGCTGGCCCCGCTGTATACCAATACCTTTCTGATCATTACCGATGCTGGGCACGGCATCCTGGTGGATGCTGCCGCAGCGCCGCAGACCTATCTTGACGCACTCAAAACCCAGGGGGCACAGCTTACCCACATTCTGCTCACCCATGGACATTACGATCATGTGGGGGCGGTGGCGGAACTGCGCAAGGCCACCGGCTGCAAAGTGTATATGGACCCCGTTGATGCGGTGGGTAGCCAGATGCAGCCGCTGACCAAAGAGCTGGTGGATGAACCCTGGCCTGCCAACGGTGAACTGAAAATTGATGAGCTGACGTTTAAAATCTACCACACCCCCGGCCATACCCCCGGCAGTGTCTGCCTGGTCTGCGGCAACTGCATGTTCAGCGGTGATACGCTGTTTGCCGGTTCCTGCGGCCGCACCGACCTGCCCGGCGGCAGCATGGTACAGATGCAGCAAAGTCTCTCTCTGCTGGCTGCGCTGCCGCTGCCGGACGATGTGAATGTGCTGCCCGGTCACGAGGCGTTTTCCACGCTGGGACGGGAGCGCCGTTCCAACCCCTATCTGAACGGCGCCTGGTTTTAATTGCAAGAAGGATACACAACAAGGAGATTTTGCTCTATGCAGATCGTTTTGCGCGGCACGGCGGCCGGGTATGAAGCGGAGCACACCGCCCGCATCTTTTTCCCCGGTGCCGAAAAGGCGACCCAGGTACCCGAAACCGGGGACTTTGTACTGGCCGCCAGCCATGAAAAAACTGATTTTGTGCTGCTGCGCCGGGGCGATGCGCTTTGCTGGCGCACCGAAGTGCGGGAGCAGGAAGCCGATGCAGAATACGCCCTGTGCAGCCTGCTTTATGGCTTGCTGAAAGAAAAAACCGGCCAGAATCCCCCCTGGGGCATGATGACCGGTGTGCGCCCGGTGCGTATCATCCATGATCTGCGCGCCATGGGGGCAACCGAAGCCGAGATTGAAGAACGATTTCTGGGGCATTTTGCCTGCACGCCGCAAAAGTTCAACCTGGCACGGGACATTGCAAATCTGCAGCGCCCGGTGCTGGAGGGGGCCGACCCCATGGATTGCAGCGTCTATGCGGGCATCCCGTTCTGCCCCACGCGGTGCAGCTATTGCAGCTTTGTCTCCCGCACTGTGGGGGATAAGGCCACCCGCGCCCTGGTCCAGCCCTATGTGGACAAACTGTGCGAGGAACTTACCGCCATCCGTCAGACGGCGGACCGCTGCGGGCTGCGCATCCGCACGTTTTATATCGGCGGCGGCACCCCTACAAGCCTTTCGGCGGCCCAGCTGGAACAGCTGATGGGCCATATTGCCGCTACCTTTGACCTGGACGCGTTGGACGAATACACGGTGGAGGCCGGGCGCCCTGACTGTACGGATGTGGAAAAACTGCGCATCATCAAACAATATGGCGCTACGCGCATTTCCATCAACCCGCAGACATTTTCGGATGAGGTGTTGCACAACATCGGCCGCCGCCACACGGCGCAGGATATCATTGACTGTTTTGCCGCGGCACGGTCGGTGGGGCATGACAACATCAATATGGACCTGATTGCGGGCCTGCCCGGTGATACGGTGGAAGGGTTCACGCATAGTCTGGAGCAGGCCATTGCACTGGACCCGGAAAATATCACGGTGCACACGCTGACCCTCAAGCGTGCCTCGGACCTGGTGGTGGAGCATCGCGCCGCCGCCTATGATGACGTGGCCGCCATGCTGGACCGCTGCGAGCGACTGCAGAAGGCCGGATATCGCCCCTATTATCTCTACCGCCAGAAGGGCACCCTGCAAAACCTGGAGAATATCGGCTGGGCCAAGCCGGGCAAAGAGTGCCTGTACAATATTTATATTATGGAGGAAGTCCACACCATTCTTTCAGCCGGTGCGGGCGGTTCCACCAAACTGGTCATTCCCGGCAAACGCCACGGAAAGATCGAGCGCATCTTCAATTTCAAATATCCCACGGAATACATTGATCGTTTCGCAGAGATACAGGCCCGCAAACAGGGCGTGGAGGATTTCTATGAACGTTTCGCAACGCAAACGCCTGGTCGACCGTGAACTGGTCGCGCTGGCTGCGGCCCAACCGCAGCCGTTTGCGGCCCTGTGTGAACAGCAATACCACGACCGCATCGAAACCATTGCCCGGGAAATCCTTGCCAGCAACCGGCATATCGTCATGCTGACAGGTGCTTCCGCCGCGGGCAAGACTACATCGGCCCATAAGCTGGCCGATGCCATCAGCGCCAAAGGACGCCCCAGTGTGGTGCTCAGCCTGGATGATTTTTATGTCGGCGCCGGGCGCTACCCCAAAAACCATGACGGCAGTGACGATTACGAAAGCCTGCGATCGCTGGATTTGCCGGTGCTGCACCGCTGCCTGGAAGAACTGCATCGGGACGGCATCTGCCAGGCGCCGGTGTTTGATTTCAAGATCCAGCTGCCCAACGGTGTGCAGACCATTGACTGCCGCGGCGGTGTGGTCATCATCGAGGGACTGCATGCCCTCAACCCGGCTTTGACCGAAACGCTGCCGGATCATGCGGTGTTCTGCCTGTATGCCGGTTTGCGGGAGGAGTACGCCGCGCAGGACGGCAGCCGCTGCCTGGCTACCCGGGATATCCGCTTGGCGCGCCGCCTGGTGCGGGACTACCTGTTCCGCGGGCACGGTGCGTCTTTCACGCTGGGGCTGTGGGGGCATGTCTGCGACGGTGAGGACCGCTATATCAAGCCTTTCAAACCGCGGGCAGATCTGCTTCTGGATACCACCCATTCCTACGAAGTGTGCCTGTGGCATAATGTGCTGGACAGCATGCCGCCGGACCCGGCCCTGACTTCGGTCCAGGCGCGGCAGCTGGAGGCGCTTTGCCGCAAATTTGCGGCATTTCCGGCGCTGGACACCACATTGGTGCCGAAAGACAGCATGCTGCGGGAATTCATCGGCAGCGAAGCGCCGTAAATTCACGGAAAATATACATTTGCGCGTTGCAAACACAGCAGGAATCGGCTATAATAAGCGTGTAAAGAGCGCGGCGGAGCGAGAGCTGCGCACGTTTAAAGAAAGAGGTGTTTCCTATGTTTGAACTGGATATCGAGATGCTGAAGGAGCAGGGGCTGCAGCTGGTGGACAACGCCAAAAAGACGGCCCAGGATCTGGCTGATAAGGGGAAAAACCAGCTGGACCTCATGAATCAGCAGGCGCGTCTGTCCAGAGCACAGCGTCAGTTGGGAGCGCTGGTTTACAGCCTGCATAAGGCGGGCGAAGAAAACCAGCCTCTGGTTGATAAATATATCGAGGCTGTGGCCGAAGTGGAAAAGGCTATCGAGGAGATCAAGGCCAACATGAGCCCCGAAGAGTACATGGCCGCTGAAGAGGAAGTCCAGGCACAGGAAGAAGTGCCCGTCGAAGAGGAAGAGGAGATCGAGGAAGAGCCCGTGCAGCTGCGCGGTGAGACCAAGATCTGCCCCGTCTGCAAGGCGGAAGTGGACGGCGACGCACTGTTCTGCAACCATTGCGGCGCCCAGCTGTAACTCGTCTCTGCTGGAATAGAAAAACACTGTATTGCGATAAAAAAATCTGTCTGCGGGCGGTGCTGCGGCTGCAGCGCCGCCCGCGAGGCTTGACAAATTCCGAATTGGGAGTAAAATATTGCCTACTGCGCGTCGGCAAAGAGGTCTATGAACGCATATCCTGACAAAGAACTGTATACCGCCGATGATCTGGTGGCCATTATTGCACTGCTGCGGGACCCCGAAAAGGGTTGCCCCTGGGATAAGGTCCAGACGCACCAGTCCATCCGGATGAATTTTCTGGAGGAAGCCTACGAGGCGGTGGACGCCATCGATTTGGAAGATTCCCATCTTCTGTGCGAGGAACTGGGCGACGTGATGATGCAGGTTGCCTTCCACGCCCAGATTGAGCAGGAGGCCGGGCACTTTACCTGGCACCAGGTCTGCGATGGCGTATGCCGCAAACTTATTGAGCGGCACCCGCATATTTTTGGCGGGGATACAAGCATAAAAGACTGGGATGCGCTCAAGAATAAGGAAAAGGGACGCCTGACATTGCAGGATGACCTGGCCAGCGTTCCCCAGGCGCTTCCGGCGCTGATGCGTGCGGCCAAGCTGCAAAAACGTGCGGCGCGCTATGGCGTAGAGGTTACGGCCGATGCCGCCGCAGTGGCACAGAGCGCACAGACTGCGCAGGATACAGCCGATCTCCAGGTTGCCGCACAGGCGGTGGGGCAGATGCTGTTTGCCGCCGTGGCCCTGGCCAGAAAGGCCGGCGTTGACCCGGAAGAGGCGCTGCAGCAGTACAATGCCGACTTTTTGGCGGCGCCCGAATCACACTGAGCTGAGAAGCAGGCGGCTGGGTAGTTTGACCCTGCAGCCGCTTTTGGCAGATAAATTACTTTGGAGGTACAAACACTATGACGAAAGTTGAACTGATCGCCGCTGTTGCGAACGAAGCCAATCTGACCAAGAAGGACGCCGAGCAGGCTGTCAACACCGCCCTGAACGCCATTACCGAGGCTCTGAAGAACGGTGACAAGGTTACTCTGGTGGGCTTTGGCACGTTCGAGGTCCGTGAGCGTCCGGCCCGCAAAGGCCGCAACCCCCAGACCGGCGCCGAGATCACCATCGAAGCGTCCAAGCTGCCCGCTTTCAAGGCCGGCAAGGCTCTGAAGGACGCCGTGCAGTAAGAATTGTACCTTGCTTGCCCCGTCGCCTTTGGCGATGGGGTTTTTTCGTAGGAGGAAAACCATGCGTTTGGATAAATACCTGAAAGTCAGCCGCCTGATCAAGCGGCGTACCCTGGCCAACGAGGTGGCCGATGCGGGCCGTGTATTGGTCAACGACAAACCGGCCAAGGCCAGCTATGCAGTCAAGGTGGGGGATGTGATCGAGATCACCTTCGGCAACCGCCCTGTCAAGGTGCGGGTGCTGGCGGTGGAAGAACCCAAAGGAAAAGACGTGGCCCGCGAATTGTTTGAGGTAATTGAACAGCCGTCGCAGTCATAATTTTCCTTCCTGCCGCATATCGTATGAGTGTACACCGAATTGCGGAGGAGGGGACAACCGCTATGCCGGAAACCAGAACCGAACCGGTACGAACCAAAACCAACGCTGTGGAGGCCCAGCCGCGCAGCCACAGCCTGGCCCTGAAAGACCGCCGTCATCTGGCGGTGACCGGTGTGATCCGGGTCATCAGCTGCGATGAAACGGCAGCGGTGCTGGAAACGCCGCTGGGCAACCTGACCATTGGCGGGCAGGAACTTTCTGTCAGCGAATTGTCGGTGCAAAGCGGTCAGGTGCAGCTTTCCGGCAAGATCGAGTACATGCAGTATGCAGAGAACAAGCAATCCGGCGGCAGCCTGCTGAACCGCCTGTTCCGCTGAGATGATGGCGGCGCCCGCCGCTTCGGCGGTTCTGGCGGATGTGTTGTGGTGCCTGGGACTGGGGTGCCTGCTGGGTGCGATGCGGGATGGCCTGAGCCTTGTGTTCGGCAACGGTCCGGTGCGGTGCTTTTTCTGGGACGTTCTGGCTTTTGCCATGGCGGCGGTGCTGGTTTTTGGGTTTTCGACCGGTGTCAGTGCCAGCGGCGTAGCCCGCTGGTACATGACCGGTGCGCTGCTGGCGGGGGCGCTGGCATGGCGGCAGGCGATTCAGCCGGCAGTGCACCGTTTTGTGCGGGCGGTACTGCATCTGCTGATCTGGCCGCTGCGTGCGGCGGAGCAACACCTGCTGCGGCCTTTGGGACAGCGCCTGGACGCGGTGCTCCGGCGTGTTTGCCCCAGGCATGCCCACAAAAAAGTGAGGAAAAAACCAAAAAACGGAAAAAAGCAGTTGCAAAAGCCGTCGAAAATATTATATAATTAGCCATACGTAGTATTGCGCGCAGTCTGCGCACGAAACCACGCAATTTGTGAAGGAAAGGGGGCATCCCGATTATGCGCAAACGTCATGGGCTGCTCCCGCGGTGGCTGATGGTCGCTGCATTTCTGGCGCTTTGCGGGTACCTGTTTGTGAGCCTGATCCACTGTCAGGTATCCATCGGCTCCAAGGAGCAGGAACTGCTCAGCGTGCAAAACCAGCTCAGCAATCAGCTGACGGAAAACGCCGAGCTCTCCAATACATTGGAGCAGGGCGATGACGCCATCATCGAGCGTTATGCCCGCGAACAGGGCTATGCAAAACCCAATGAGCGTGTGTTTGTAGACATCAGCGGCAAATAATTGCGGAATTTTGTTTCAGCAGGGGCGCTTTGCGGCAACCCTTCTGCATAAATCAATCAAAAGAAAAAGGGGTATTCTAGTTTGGCATTACAAGTTGGGGATATTGTCGAGGGCAAGGTAACCGGTATCAAGCCGTTCGGCGCGTTTGTTTCTCTGCCGGAGGGCAAGACCGG
Organism: uncultured Subdoligranulum sp.; assembly: GCA_900545545.1. Taxonomy (GTDB): domain Bacteria; phylum Bacillota; class Clostridia; order Oscillospirales; family Ruminococcaceae; genus Gemmiger. Next base: position 220,860 of record UQZO01000001.1, read on the forward strand.
TCTTGTCCATATTTCGGAGGTTTCCTACGAGTTCGTGCAGGATCTCTCCGCTGTGCTCGAGGACGGGCAGACGGTTTCGGTGAAGGTGCTCTCCATTGCGCCGGATGGCAAGATCGCCTTGTCCATCAAGCGTACACAGCCCGCGCCGGAACGCGGCAACCGCCAGCAGAGCGGCGGCCCCCGTCCCGCACATCGCCCCAAGCGTGAGGATAAGCCCCGCGTCTGGCAGCCCAAGCCTGCTGCGCCCCAGGGCGAAATGAGCTTTGAGGATATGATGGCGCGCTATAAGTCCCGCAGCGAGGAAAAGATCGCTGACCTCAAGCGTGTGACGGAAAACCATCGCGGTGGATATTCCCGCCGCCGCGGCTGATCCCGACACACACAATAAAAGCAGGTACACAGCTCTACCCTGACGGCAGTATTACCGCCGGGGTTAGAGCTTTTTTGCAAAAATTCAAACCGAAAGGATCACTATGCCCACACTGTACACCTTGGTTGCCCCCTGTTTTTTCGGCACCGAGTCTACCCTTCATTTTGAAATCAAGCGCCTGGGCGCCCAGAACATTCAGGTCACCGATGGCCGCATTGCCTTTCAGGGCGGCGCGGACCTGATCGCGGCAGCCAACCTGAACCTGCGCACCGCGGAGCGTGTGCTGGTACAGTTGGCTTCCTACAAAGCCACGACCTTCGATGAGCTGTTTGACGGCTGCTACCATATCGCCTGGGAGGAGCTGCTGCCTGCCGATGCGGCGTTCCCGGTCAAGGGGTCCAGCCTGTCCAGTCAGCTTTCCAGCGTGCCTGCCTGCCAGAGCATCATCAAGAAAGCTATTGTCAAACGGCTGATGGCGGGCCACCGGACAAGCACGCTGCCGGAAACCGGCAATGTGTATAAGGTGCGCTTTGCACTGCGTAAAAATGAGGTGGAAATCTATCTGGATACCTCGGGCGACGGTCTGCACAAGCGCGGTTATCGCCGGAATGCCACCCTGGCCCCCATCAAGGAAACATTGGCTGCTGCCATTGCTGATCTGGGCCGTGTGCGCCGTGACAGCCTTGTGCAGGACCCCTTCTGCGGTTCCGGCACGCTGGTGATCGAAGCCGCCCAGAAAGCCCTGAACCTGGCGCCAGGTCTGCGCCGCCGCTTTGCCGCCGAGCATTTCGACTTTGTACCGGCGGAAGTCTGGGCCGAGCAGCGCCAGAAAGCGCTGGCGGAATTGCGCCGGGACGCAGCCTTCGAAGGTGTGGGGTACGATATTGATCCCGCTGCGGTGGCCCTGGCCAATGCCAACGCCAAACTGGCCGGGGTAAGGGACCGCTGCCGCTTTGAGGTGGCCGATGTGAAGGACTTCCATCCGGCCCAGAACGCCACGGTACTGACCAACCCGCCCTATGGCGAGCGCCTGGGTGACAGCGCGGAAGCGGCTTCTCTGGCCCGCACGTTGGGGCAGGTCTGGCAGCGCAACCCGGCACAGGGGCTGTATGCCATCACGGCTGATGCGGACTTTGAGCAGCACTTCGGCAAAAAGGCCGCCCGCCGCCGGAAAATCTATAACGGTATGATTCCCTGCCAGCTGTATATGTACTACGACCAGCCCAAGGCCAAGAGGTAAGGCGATGGAAGATTTAAAACTGGCGATTCTTATTGATGCCGATAACATCTCGCCCAAGTATGTCAAGGTCATTCTGGATGAGGCGGCTTCCTTTGGCGTGGCTGCCTGCAAGCGCATTTACGGCGACTGGTCCGATGCACGGCTGAAAAGCTGGAAGGATGCACTGCTCAACAACTCCATCATTCCCATTCAGCAGTACAGCTATACCACGGGAAAGAATGCCACCGACTCGGCCATGATCATCGACGCCATGGACCTTTTGTACGGCGGCAATCTGGACGGCTTCTGCATCGTATCCTCGGACAGTGACTTTACCCGCCTGGCAGCCCGTCTGCGGGAGGCGGGCAAGCTGGTCATCGGCATGGGGGAGAGTAAGGCACTGGGCCCCTTTGTCAAAGCCTGCGATCAGTTCAAGTACCTTGACCTGATCCTCGACCACGGAGAGACGGAACAGGCCGCCCCGGAAGCCCCCGCGGCAGAAACCCATGCCCTGGCCAACGCCGGGGATGATACCGCCATCAACCGGGACTCCATCGAGCGCATCATCCATGGGCTTATCGGTGAGATGGATGACGGTACCGGTTGGGTGCGTACCTCCCGGGTGGGAGACCAGCTCATCAAGCGGTATCCTGACTTTGACGTGCGCAACTTCGGCTCCAAGAGCCTGAACAAATTCCTGGCTTCTCTGCCCGAGATGGAAGTGGAAGAACGGATTCTTTCCAACGGCAATCCCATCCAGTTTGTGCGGATTCGCCCGGCTCCCAAGAAGGCGGCTCCCCGCCGTCCCGGTGCCAAAAAGGCGCCGCGCCGCACCAATACCAAACGCAAATAAAATAAGAACCGCGCAGCCCTTTGCACAGGCTGCGCGGTTTTCTTTGTATGTCAGATCACAAGGCCGCCGTTCTGGCCGATGACCTGCCCGGTGATATACCCGGAGGCCTCATCTGCCAGAAACACAAGGGTGCGGGCGATTTCCTCAGGGGTGCCCAGCCGCCCTACGGGGGTATCCTCCGCCAGCACGGCGCGGTCCTCGGCGGTGAAGCCCGCCATCATATCGGTATCGATGACGCCCGGTGCCACGATGTTTACCGTGATGCCGCTGGGGCCTTCCTCCTTGGCAAGGGCCTTGCCAAGGCCGATCAGCCCGGCTTTAGCGGCACTGTAGGCAACCTCGCAGCTGCCGCCGGTCTGCCCCCACATGCTGCTCACCAGCAGGATGCGGCCGTATTTCTGGTGAATCATGCCGGGTAGCACAGCGCGGCATGCGTAAAAGGCGCCGTCCAGATCGACCCCCATAATCCGCCGCCAATCCTCGTCGGTGGTGTCGGTGAACAGTTTTTGTTGGGCGATACCGGCGTTGCAAACCAGTACCTGAAGCCCGCCCAGCTCCTGCTCCGCCCGACGTACCGCGGTGGCCACCTGGGCGGCATCGGCAGCATCGGCGCGCAGGGCCAGAAACCGGCTGTCTGGAGCCATCTGCTGGGCCTGGGCCAAGATCTGCTCGGCGGCGCTTGCGTGGTTGTTCCAGGTAAAGGCAACCTGATAGCCGGCACGGGCAAAGGCCAACACGGCGGCCGCGCCGATTCCACGGCTGCCGCCGGTGATCAGTACATTTTTCTTCATATCATTTCTTCTTTCGTTTCTCGCGCAGCATTACAAAAAAATCCTGCAGCAATGCCTGCGCTTCTTCCTGCAAAAGCCCCTGCTCAATAACCGGGTGATGGTTGAAGGGCAGCGCAAACAGGTCGGTCAGGCTGCCGCAGCAACCGGCCTTGGGATCGCGCGCACCGTACACCACGCGCCGCAGGCGGCTGTTGATGATGGCACCGCTGCACATGGGGCAGGGTTCCAGCGTCACGAAAAGCTCGCACTGCCACAGCCGCCAGCCGCCCAGCGCCTTGCAGGCGGCGTCAATGGCCAGCAGCTCGGCATGGTAGGTGGCGTTTTTGCCGGTTTCCCGCAGATTGTGGGCCTTGGCCACGATCTCGCCGCCCTTGGCGACAACCGCGCCCACCGGTACTTCCCCCAGGGCGGCCGCCACACGGGCTTCCTCCAGGGCAACCTGCATCAGTTGTTCGTCGGTCATGAAAACATCCTCAATGGCTTAAAAAAATACGGTGTATACCAACAGAAATACAACGCCCAGCGAGTAGGCGGGGCTGGTGAAAACATCCAGCACATCCACACCGGGGCGCAGCCCGGCCGAAAAGCGGAATCCCTGCTGCCGGGCGTGATAGACCAGCCACAGGCCGAACAGCGGGAAGAACAGCAGAATGAACAATTCCACCCCAAAAGCAACATTGTTGGGGGCGTAAAACCGCAGATACAGGCTCAGGAAGGCAATGCAGTTATTGACAAAATGCAGCAGCATACCCGGCAAAATGCTGCCGGAACGTTCTGCCAGCCAGCCGAGGAAAACACCGCAGACCAGCGCGGTAAGGCCCTGGATGGGGTCCAGGTGCAAAAGAGCAAACAACAGGGCAGGGCCGAAGATGGCCACCGCACTGCCGCAGGGGCGCAGCAACCCTTGCAGGGCCCCGCGGAAGAAAAGCTCCTCCACAATGGCCGGCATGACGCAGAGGACCAAAAACTGTAAGAACAATTCAAAACCGCCGCTGGGCAGAATGCTGCTGGTGTTTTCAATGCCCAGCGCATGGGACAAAAGCGCCCCGGCCAGATTGGCTATGTTGGCAAGCCCCAGAAAGACCGGCAGGCAGAACGCCGGGCTCCAGGGGGCAGGCAGTACAATGCGCAGATCCTTGCTTTGCAGCCGGGTGACGCGCAGCATGAACCACAAAGGGATCGCAATGGACCCGATGCCGATCAGCAACTGCAGCAGACTGATGGTGACGTCGGTAAAACCTACCGGTTTGGCCATGCTGGCTCCCGGCTGGATCAACCCCATAACGGCCCCGATTCCGGCATACAAAACCGAACGTACCAATAAATAAAACAGCGCGGCAATCGCACACCAGCTGGCGGCTCCGCGCACTCCGCGTGATTTAGCCATTCCCTCATCCCTTACAAAAGCAATCCTTAGGTAGTATCATAACACACCGGCGTGTTTGGCGCAATAAATAAAAAAAGACCCAACCGGTGTGCGGGCCGGTAAGGTCGTGGAGGGAGAGAGGAGCCAATGCGAAATCTGCAATGTGCGTTGCAGGCATTGACTTTCTTTTATTATGATAGTACAGTATAGACGTGAAGTAAAGTACAATTTTTTCATATATGAGATGAAACAAATTCACGAAACGGGAGGCCCATTATGACGTTGACGGATTGCCAGATTCTGGTAATGGTGGCCCAGCTGGGGACCTTTGCAGCTGCGGCGGAACAGATGCACCTTACGCCCTCCGCCATCAGCCACGCGGTGTCCGGCATGGAGGCAGAATGCGGATTTCCGCTGTTTACCCGGACCAAAAGCGGCGTAACGATGACGGCAGCGGGGGAGAGTCTTTTCCCGTCCATTCGCCAGATGCTCAATAGCAGCGAACTGCTGGACCAGTCCATCGCACAGATCAACGGTATGCACAAAGGGGTTCTGCGTGTGGGCGTTTTCAACTCCGCCTGCGTTACCTGGATGCCGCAGTTGGTGCCGCCGTTTCAGAAGGAATTTCCCGGCATTGATGTGCAGATCTACCAGGGTTCCTACGCCGATATTGCCGCCTGGCTGAAAAACGGTGTGGTGGAACTGGGGTTTCTTTCCAATTCCAGCGCCAAGGACCTGGATTTTGAGCCGCTGTATGAGGACCCCCTCATCTGCATTGCCCCGGCGTCCTACAAGCCCAAACGCCCGGGCTGCGTCTGGGCCGAAGAACTGCAGGGCCAGCCGTTTGTCAGCCAGCAGGCCGACGTGGATGCGGATATCCAGAGTTACTTTAAAAAGAACGATCTGCATGTGAACAGCCGCTGCTATATTGTGGATGACCAGTCCATGATCGCCATGGTTTCCTGCGGGCAGGGCCTGGCCATCATGCCGGAACTGATGTTCAAGATGGGCACCGATTACAGCGGCTGCCAGGTTTTGCGCCTGGAACCGGCCGCGGGGCGCAGCATCGGTCTGGCCTGCCTTTCCCGTCGGGGGCTTTCCCCGGCGGCCAGCCGCTTTATCGAGCATACCCGCAAATACGCCCAGACCTTGAAATAATGGCCGGGGACAAGGGCTTTTCAAACGAAGGAAAAAAGAGTATAATAAGACGTTAAAGAGCCGAAAGGGGGAACTGCTATGCCAGGCGATCTGCATACCCATTCCACATTTTCCGACGGGTCGACCCCTGCCGAAAAGTTGCCGTTTCTGGCACAATGTGCGGGCATGACACATCTTGCCATCTCGGACCATGATTCCATGCGCGGCGTCCGGTATGCCTATGCCCATCCCACGCAGGAGGGCGTTCATCTGATTCCGGCTGTGGAACTGACAGCTTACGATTATGAGCGCGCACACCGGGTGCACCTTTTGTGCTATTGGCCCGATGACTGCGCCCCGCTGGCGGAGTTCTGCGATATGATGGCGGAGCGCCGCCGTGTGGCCGTGCTGCAAAGCTGCCGCGAACTGGAGGAAATCTGCCCGCAGTTCCGCACCGAGGAAGCACTGGAACTGGCCAAAGACAGCGGCACGCTGTTCAAGGCCCATGTCATGCGGGTGCTGTGGCAGTACGGCCTGGCCGACGGTATGTACAACGATGTGTACCGTTCGCTGTTCGGGCTCAAGCCGGTGCGCGGGCGTATTCTGCACACACCGCGGTATGAGCCGGTGGACGATGTGCTGTCGCTCATCAAGACCTGCCGCGGCGTGGTGGTGCTGGCCCATCCCAGCGTCTACCACAGTATGGAGCTGGCCCGGGAACTGATCGAGGCCGGCCGGCTGGACGGTGTGGAGATCGACCACCCGCGCAACACGCCGGAAGATAAGGCGGAACTGCTGCGGCTGGCCAAAGCCAATGACCTGTTGATCACCGGCGGCACCGACTACCACGGCCTGAATACCGTCACACCGCGGCCGGTGGGGGCGTTCTCCACCCGGGATGAACAGATCGCGCGGTTGGCGGCGCTGGCCAAGGCGCGCAAAGCCTCCAGCAAAAAGGCACAATAAAAGACTGATAAAAGGAGCAAAACAAAGATGACTTACGTATACAACAACAAGGGCACCTGCTCTGTCCGTACCGAAGTGGAACTCAACCCCGATCACACCATTGCGGCCGTTCGCGTGCTGGGCGGCTGCAACGGCAACCTGAAGGGCATCTCCCAGCTGCTTGTTGGCATGAAAGCGGAGGACGCCATTGCCCGTATGGAAGGTACGACCTGCGGCAACAAGCCCACCAGCTGCCCGGACCAGATTGCCCATGCGTTGAAAGGCGCACTGGCTGAACTGTAAGCAAAACAAAGGAGCCGCACATGGACTGTTTCCATTATCCGCTGGATACCGAGACACTGCTGCGCAAAAAGCGCCGCCTGCGCCGGGAACTTCTGGCACAGAACCCGCATCCGCTGCACAAAAAAATCGCCATTCTCGGCGGATCTACCACCAATGAGGTGGCGGACCAGCTGGGGCTTTTTTTGCTGCAATATGGCATTGAGGCGGAATTCTATCAGAGTGAGTATGCCCAGTACTGGCAGGATGCCATGTTCGGCACGCCGGAACTGGACGCCTTTGCGCCCGATGTAATCTACATCCATACCAACTGGCGCAATCTGACCCAGATGCCCACCACGGCGGACAGTGCAGAGCAGATCAACGCCATGCTGGAGGCGGAGTATGCCCATTTTGAGACGATGTGGCAGGCACTGGAACAGAAGTTCGCCTGCCCCGTCATCCAGAATAACTTTGACCGCCCCAACTACCGCCTGATGGGCAACCGGGATATCTGGGATGTGCACGGCCGTTCCAATTTCATCAGCCGTCTGAACCAGAAATTCTATGCCTACGCGGCAGCCCACGAGAATTTCTACATCAATGATATTGATTATCTCTCGGCTGATTATGGTCTGACAGCCTGGGGCGATGCCTTCTACTGGCACATGTACAAATACGCCATGTGCCTGGACGCCATCCCTTCGCTGGCCAACAGTGTGGCCAATATCATCAAGTCGCTGTATGGCCGCAACAAGAAAGCCCTTGTGCTGGATCTGGACAATACCCTTTGGGGCGGCGTTGTGGGAGATGACGGCGTGGATGGTCTGGCCATCGGCCCCGAGGTGCCCGAAGGACAGGTCTATGCCGAGTTCCAGAGTTACTGTAAGGCGCTCAAAAGCATCGGCGTGATCCTGGCTGTGGATTCCAAAAATGACGAGGCAAACGCATTGGCGGGGCTGAACCATCCTGACGGTGTGCTGCGCCCCGACGATTTTGTGGACATCAAGGCCAACTGGGACCCCAAGGACCAGAACCTCAAAGCCATTGCGGCAGAACTGAACCTGGGGGCTGACAGTTTCGTCTTTGCCGATGATAACCCGGCGGAGCGTGCCATCGTGGAAGCCCAGGTACCGGGGGTGGCGGTGCCCGCCCTGGACGGCGCGGAAAACTATATCAAGACGCTGGACCACGGCGGTTATTTTGAGGTCACCGCACTCTCGCAGGAGGATCTCAAAAAAACCGAACTGTACCACCAGAACGCCCGGCGTGCGGCAGCCCAGGCATCCTTTGCGGATTACGGCGAGTATCTCGACAGCCTGGAAATGACCGCTATGATTCACGGCTTTGAGCCGCTGTATATCCAGCGTATCGCCCAGCTGACCAACAAGTCCAACCAGTTCAATCTTACGACACTACGCTGCTCTGAGGATGACATCCACGCCATGGCCAAGGACGGAAACCATCTTTGCCTGTGCGGCAAGCTGGTGGATAAGTTTGGTGATAACGGCATTGTTACGGTGGTATCCGGCGAACAGCAGGGGGATGCGTTGCATCTGCGCCTGTGGCTGATGAGCTGCCGTGTACTCAAGCGCGGCATGGAAGATGCCATGATGGATACCGTGATGGCTGAAGCTGCCGTGCGCGGTGTTGCCACCGTCTACGGCTACTACTATCCCACCGCCAAGAACGCCATGGTGCGGGAATTCTACGCAGGATACGGCTTTGAAAAGGTGAGTGAGGACGAAGCCGGCAACACGGTGTGGAAACTGGATGTGGCTGCCTACCAGCCGCGCCATCCGCACATGAAGATTGAACGCTGATCGAAAGGAGACGCTATGAGCAAGACCGTCCTGCGAAAAGCTGCGGGGGTGGTTCTGTTTCTGGTCCTGACGGCAGTGCTGCTGGTGGCTGCGCGGTTTTTGCTGGTGGACGATGTACACTCCTATTCCCGGGTTATGCTGCAGGAACTCTATGCGCAGGCAGGGCAGATCGATACGTTGTTTCTGGGTTCTTCCCACTGCTACCGCAGCGTGGACCCGGCGGCGGTGGATGAGGCACTGGGCACGCACAGCTTCAATGCGGGTTCCTCCCAGCAGCTGCCGGACGGTTCCTACTATATGCTGCAGGAAGCAGCCTCTCAGAACGATCTCAAAGCCGTCTACCTTGAAATGTTTTATACCGGGTATAACCAGAGTGCTTCCAGCGATGTGCCGCTGGCATGCTATCTGCTCACGGATTTCATGCGGTGGAATTCCCCTTATCGGTATGAGTATCTGTGGGAGATGGGCGGTATGGCCTCGGTGGCCGACTTGCTGCTGCCCGCGCGGCACGGCATGGCCACACCGGGAAACTGGCTTTCCCTCTGGCAGGCTAAGCTGACCGACGGCTATGCACCGGGGAATTATAACTATGTGACCTATCCCGATGAGGGGGAGGCCTACCGCGGCAATGGATTTGTGTATACCGAGGGTACACCCCAGGATGGGTTTGCTACGCTGCTGGATGTGAATCCGGAGCAGCCCCTTTCGGCATTTGGCTGGGAGTATCTGACGAAAATCACGGATTTCTGTCAGGAGCAGGGCATCCGCCTGGTTCTGTTTACCGCGCCGCTGCCCAGTGCCTATGTCTCCAATACGCAAAATTATCAGGCCTATGTAACGGCGATGCAGACCTTTGCCGAAGAAAACAATATACAGTATTGGGATTTTTCCCTGTATCGGAAGCGGAAAGAACTGGATCTTGGCAGCGGAGATTTCTCCGACGCGCATCATCTGAATGGTACAGGAGCAGAGAAATTTACAGCTGTCCTCTGCGATGTGATTGCACAGGATGCAGCGGGGGAGGATGTTTCCACCCTGTTCTGCAATACCGTGGAGGAAAAACTCTCGGAATATCCGGACAATACGATTTTTATGGCCGATGCTCAGATTGATTCATAAAAGGGAGGTCCTGCCATGCTGGCTGTAACTTCGCCGGGCTTTGTCGTGTTTGCGGCAGTGCTGGTGGGGCTTTGGTATCTGTGTGCACCGGCGCGCCGCTGGCAGTTGATGCTGGCGGCCAGCGTGGTGTTTTATCTTTCGCTGGACTGGCAGGGATTTCTGGCGCTGCTGGTCAGCGCCGTACTTGTGTGGTTCTGCGCCCTGCGCGCCCGCGGCAAAACCGCGTGGTTTGGCGCGGGCCTGGCGGCTGCCCTGGCGCCGCTTTTGCTGCTGAAATATTATGTGGCGGCAGCCGGGGGGCTTGCCGCTTTGTGGGGGCTGCGCCTGTGGCAGCCGGAGCTGCTGCAGCCCCTGGGGCTGGGCTATTTCAGCCTGCAGCTGATCAGTTATCTGGTGGATGTGCGCCGTGCCGCCATTCCGGCCGAACGCAGCTTTGCCAGGGTGCTGTGCTATACCTCGTTCTTTCTCTCCATCACCCAGGGACCGTTTAACCGCTATGCCGAACTGATGCCGCAGCTGACGGCGCCGGTACAATGGGATGGCCAGCGGGCGTGGCGCGGGGCGCTGCGCTGCTTTTGGGGCTATTTCAAAAAAGTAGCAGTGGCAGACCGGGCGGCAGTGGTGGTTTCGGCGGCTTTCGCCAATCCGGCCTCACTGGACCGTACCCAGCTCTTGCTGGCCACGGTGCTTTATTCCTTCCAGCTGTATGCCGATTTCTCCGGCTATACCGATATTGTGCTCGGCGTGGGGCAGGTGCTGGGCCTTTCCTTGCCGGAAAACTTCCGCCAGCCGTTTCTGTCGGCGACTGTCAAGGAGCTGTGGTCCCGCTGGCATATCAGCCTTTCTCGCTGGCTCAGGGATTATGTCTATATTCCGCTGGGCGGCAGCCGGTGCAGCCCGCTGCGCCGGGATGGAAACCTCATCGCCACCTTTCTGGTCAGCGGTTTGTGGCATGGCGCCGGGCTGACCTATCTGCTGTGGGGTTTGCTGCATGGTGCGCTCCAAGCGCTGGAAAATCATCTGCCGTGGCGCCGGGCCATCATCCGGGGCTGGGCGCGGCTGGCAGGAATTGCCGGTACGTTCAGTATCTTTGTCTTTACCTTTACCATCTTCCGTGCTACAAGCCTTGCCAATGCCTGGCAGTATTTTTCGGGAATTCTTCATAACGGCGGACATAAAGCGCTCAGCAATTATTGGGAACTGGGCCTTACTACGCGCCAGGACCAGGTGCTGCTGTTTGCCGGTGTGGCGATCCTGATTGTGGCAGACCTGCTGCAGGAACGGAATATTTCCATTCCGGACCGCCTGGCCAAGGCACCGAAAGCGGTGCGTTGGATTGCCTACGAAGTGATGCTGTTTGCATTCCTCTTTATGGGCCAGTTTTTGGGCGGCGGCGGATTCCTGTATGCCCGCTATTGAAACATGTAAAAGAAAAGCACGGTGCCGTCGGGCATCGTGCTTTTTGCTGTGGTGGAATCAGCGGTCCGGTTCACAATCCAGAATGGAAGGGATATTCTCCCAACGTTCCGCTTCGGCATGGTACATTTCATGGAACCAGGCTACCGCGGCATCCAGTCCTTCCTGGTTGCCGTCGAACTCCTTGGATTGGATTTTCTCTTCCGCAGTATGTTCAATGCTCCAGGGGCCGGGCCAGATGTAGGCGGTCAGAAACTCCATCTTCTTTTTGCCGCTTTCGTCGGCGGGGGCCGGCTTTTTGCCGGGAACAATCACATACCGCATGCCGCCCTCGGCACCGGAATAGGGATTGCCGTTATGGAACCAATGATAAATGGGAAATGCATCCAGCATAGGTAAGCTCCTTTCGCGCAGTGGGCCGGTTGTTTTGTCGTGCCGTCCGCGCAGAGATCATACTTATTATATAGCAACAAAGGCGGGGCGGCAACCCGAAAAACGGGATTGACAAAGCTATCCCTTTGCGGTACAATAATTAAGTCATGCGGGATTAGCTCATCCGGTAGAGTGACTGCTTCCCAAGCAGTAGGTGGCGAGTTCGAGACTCGTATCCCGCTCCAAAAAGACCGTGCAATTTGCGAAAGAGCAGGTTGCACGGCTTTTCTTTTGCAAGAACAGCCGCCGGATAGCGGGAAAATTATGCGTTTTACGGGAATTTCCTTGACAAACGGCCTGTTTTCTGCTAAAATGCTCTAGCAATCGTTCAGATGGCTGCTCCATTCGCACAGGATGGTGAATGCTGGTAGCCGCAATTCGAAGATTGTGATGAGCACATATATTGAGTATGGCTCCCGTAATCATAATCGAGAAAGAGGTGAAATAACCATGAAGAAGGGCATCCATCCGAACTACGTGGACTGCACCATTACCTGCGCCTGCGGCAACGTGATCCACACCCGTGACACCAAGCCGGAGATCCACGTCGAAGTTTGCAGCAAGTGCCATCCGTTCTACACCGGCAAGCAGAAGCTGGTCGATACCGGTGGCCGTGTCGAGCGTTTCAAGCGCCGTTATGCCAACGCTGGCAAATAAGTTTGTTTGCACTGTACCCCAGATGGCGACATCTGGGGTATTTTTGGCTGTCTGTAAGGAGTTTTGCTGATGTCCGACTACAAGACCATCCGCGGTGTCTCTACGTTTGAATATGAGGAAAAGCGCAGCCGTTTTATCGGCACGGCAGCCTTTGCCGATACCGAGGAAAAGGCCCTCGAGGTACTTAACCGTGTGCGCGCTGCCAACCGCACGGCCCGGCACAATGTCTATGCCTATGTGCTGCAAAACGGACGCACGCGCTACTCCGACGACGGCGAGCCTGCCAAAACGGCGGGCACCCCGGTTCTGGAAGCCATCGGCCATGCGGGAATCTCCGACGTGATCGTTGTGGTTACCCGTTACTTCGGGGGCATTCTGCTGGGGACCGGCGGTCTGGTGCGGGCCTATACGGCGGCTGCTTCCGGGGCGCTGCAACAGGCGGAACTGGTGAGTATGCGCCTGGTGGTAGATTGCAGCCTCCGGGTGCCTTACGCCTTGTTCGAGCAGGCCCAGCGCATGGTGGCGGCATCGGGTGCAAAGCTGCAGGAACCCGTTTTTGACGATGCGGTCACGCTGCTGTGGCGGATGCCGTCGGGGGAGGAGAACGCGCTCTGTCAATCGCTGTCGGAACTGACGCGCGGCGGGGCGCAGGTGGAAGTTTCGGCGCCTTCCTATGCACCTTTTTGAAGAAATCGTGAAATTGCCGGAAAAAATAAAGTGTTTTGCCCGGTTTTGTCGTACTTATATATAGAGAGAAAAATGAGAGGGGGCGGATTGTATGACCATTCGTGAAGAAACAGAAGCCATTGAACGCCAGACACTGAGCCGGTATGCGACCTTGAGCGAGAACAGTCGCGGCCGCCGCAGGCCGGAAGAGGAAGATCCCATCCGCCCCTGCTTTCAGCGTGACCGGGACCGCATCCTGCATTGTAAGGCGTTCCGGCGGCTGAAACAGAAAACCCAGGTCTTTCTTTCGCCGGAAGGAGATCACTACCGCACACGTCTGACCCATACGCTGGAAGTCAGCCAGATTGCCCGTACCATCTCCCGCGCGCTGCGCCTCAACGAGGATCTGACGGAAGCCATCGCCCTGGGGCATGATCTGGGGCATACCCCCTTTGGTCACGCCGGCGAGCGGGCTCTCAACCGCATCTGCCCGGACGGTTTTACCCACTACCGCCAGAGTTTGCGCGTGGTGGACATGCTGGAAAAGGACGGCAAAGGCCTCAACCTGAGCTGGGAGGTACGCAACGGCATTATCACCCATACCACCGGCGCCTGGGCGCGCACGCCGGAAGGCTGCGTGGTGCGCCGGGCCGATCATATCGCCTTCCTCAACCATGATATCGAGGACGCGGTGGCAGCCGGTGTGCTGGACCCGCGCCAGATTCCGCCCGAGGCTACCGCTGTGCTGGGAAACACCAAATCCCAGCGCATCACGACGATGATTTCGGATCTGGTGGAGCACAGCCAGAACGGACGCATCAACTTCTCCGTGGAAGTGGAGGCGGCCTACGCAGTGCTCAAGGATTTCATGTACGCCACCGTCTATGTGGACCGCGATGCCAAGCGGGAAGAAAAGAAGGTGGACAAGATGATTGAGAGCCTGTACGAGCGCCTGTGTGCGGACCCGGATCTGCTGCCCAACTTCTATTTGCAGATTGCCTATAACGAAGGCGTTGACCGGGCCGCCACCGATTACATCAGCGGTATGAGCGATGAATTTGCCACCCGGCTGTTTATCGAGTGGTTTGTGCCGCAGAAGTGGAACGTTCTGTAACCGTCTTTTGCTTTGGAAGGAGGTGGAAGGGGCTTGATCCCGCAGGAATACATACAGGAAGTGGTGCGCCGCAATGATATCGAAGAAGTCATCGGCCAGTATGTGCAGCTTCGCCGCCGCGGCCGGACACTGAGCGGGCTTTGCCCGTTCCACAATGAAAAGACCCCGTCCTTTGTGGTCTACCCCGATACCCAGAGCTTTTACTGCTTTGGCTGCGGTGCGGCGGGGGATGTTATAAATTTTGTGCGCAAGTACAATAATCTCGGGTACGTAGAAAGCGTCAAGCAGCTGGCCTCCCGCGTGGGGATGCCCCTGCCCGAGGAAGAGGACAAGGAGGCCCGCGCCCGCCAGCGCCTGCTGGAGATCAACCGCTGCGCAGCCCGGTATTTCTACGAGCAGCTTAACGCCAAAACACCGGAGGCCGCTCAGGCGCGGCGTTACTGGAAAGAAAAACGCGGTCTTTCGGATGCCGCCATCCGCCGGTTCGGTCTCGGCTATGCACCGGAAGATTTCGGCGGGTTGCTCCATTACCTCAAGCGCCGCGGGTTCAGCGAAGGGGAGCTGGAACATTCCGGTCTGATCAAGCGCAGTGCCAAGGGAAATCTCTATGATATTTTCCGCCATCGTGTGATGGTGCCCATCATCGATGTGCGAGGCTCCATCATTGCTTTCGGCGGCCGTGTGCTGGATGATTCCAAGCCGAAGTATATCAACAGCCCCGAAACGATGGTGTACCACAAATCGCGCACGCTGTTCGCCCTCAATATTGCCAAAAAGTCCACCAGCAAACGGTATATCCTCTGTGAGGGATATATGGACGTCATCTCGATGCACGAGGCGGGCTTTGATACGGCGGTGTGTGCCTGCGGCACGGCGCTGACCGCCGAGCAGGTGAAGCTGCTCAGCGAATATGCCGACGAGGTAATCCTCAGTTATGACTCTGACGAGGCGGGCCAGAAAGCGACCGAACGGAGTCTGGGACTGTTTGCCAACAGCCCGGTAAAGGTCAGTGTGTTGAGTTATCAGGGCGCCAAGGACCCCGATGAGTTCATCAAAAAGTATGGCCGGGAACGGTTCGACATGCTGCTCAACGGCACGGCCAATCCTACGGAGTTCCAACTGAAAAAAGCGAAGGCCAAATATGACCTGCGCAGCGATGACGGAAGGTTGAACTACATCCGGGAGGCTATTGACATCCTGACCGGGCACAGTGTTACGCCCACGGCCCGGGATGTGTATGCGGGGCGTCTCGCGGAGGAAACCGGCGTTTCCAAACAGGCAATCGTATCCCAAATGCAGGGGTCGCTGCGCGCAGCAAACAAGCGGAGCCATCGCAAGGAACAGAAGGAGATGGCGCAGCAGGGGATCGCGGCGGATATCCGCGTACCTTACAGTCAGGGTGGCGATGCCGTCCTGGGGGCCGCCAGTGCCAGCCGCCAGTTGGTGGCGGCCTTGCTGCAGGACTCGGACGAAATCCCGTATGTGCGTGCCCGCGTACAGATGGAAAGTGTCCTTTTGCCCGAAATGCAGCAGGCCTTGCAGGCGCTGTTCCGCTGTGCAGACGAAAAACTGCCGGTCAATCTGACAACGCTGCAACAGATACTGGACGACAAGGCGTTTCAGCAGGTGGCCCTGGCACAGGCCCAGAACCACGATCAGAAACTGGCCCGGCGGGATATTGATATGTATCTGGAGCGCCTGCAAAATGCCAAGCCCATCAGTGAGCGGGTGTCGGGCACCAGCGACGATCAGTTCCTGAACTTTTTCGCCAACCTGAAAAAGGAAAAAGGCGTGCAGGAAACGTCTCCCGATGCCGACAGCTGATGGCGGCAGCAACGAATTTATCCCCGCGCAATCCATGCGCAGTGTACCAATAGAAAAACCAAAAGGAGAAACGTACTTATGGCAGAGAAAAAAGATCCGATTCGCAGCTTGATCGAAAACGGCCGCCGCAACGGCAAGTTGACCAACACCGAGATCGGTGACGCGATGGAGGAAAGCGGCCACGTTCTGGATGTAGAGCAGATGGAAAAGCTCTACGAGGAACTGGAGAGCAACGGCATCGAGGTCGTGGACGACGACGCCATGGATGCGTCGGACGTTGCTCTGGGCGGCGACAATGTGGACGATTTTGAGGAAAGCCTCAACACCGACGGCATTACCATCGACGACCCTGTCAAGGTATACCTCAAAGAGATCGGCCGCGTGCCGCTGCTGACCCCTGAGGAAGAGATCGACCTGGCCCTCAAGATTCAGGCCGGCGGCCCGGAAGGCGAGAAGGCCAAGCAGCGCCTGAGCGAGGCGAACCTGCGTCTGGTGGTTTCCATCGCCAAGCGGTACGTGGGCCGCGGCATGCAGTTCCTGGATCTGATTCAGGAAGGCAACCTGGGTCTGATCAAGGCCGTGGAAAAGTTCGACCACACCAAGGGCTTCAAGTTCTCCACCTACGCCACCTGGTGGATTCGTCAGGCCATCACCCGCGCTATCGCGGACCAGGCCCGTACCATTCGTATCCCTGTGCACATGGTGGAGACCATCAACAAGGTCAAGAAGGTGTCCAGCCAGCTGCTGCATGAGTACGGCCATGATCCCAGCGCGGAGGAAATCGCCGAGCGCCTGGATATGTCCGTGGATAAGGTCCGTGAGATCATGCGGGTGGCCCAGGAACCCGTCAGCCTGGAAACGCCCATCGGCGAGGAGGAAGACAGCCACCTGGGCGACTTCATCCCCGATGATGACGCGCCGGTCCCGGCGGAAGCCGCCAGCCAGACCCTGCTGAAAGAACAGCTGGGCGATGTGCTCAAGACCCTGACCCCCCGTGAAGAGAAGGTCCTGCGCCTGCGCTTCGGCCTGGAAGATGGCCGCCCCCGCACGCTGGAGGAAGTGGGCAAGGAGTTCAATGTTACCCGTGAACGTATCCGCCAGATCGAGGCCAAGGCCCTGCGTAAGCTGCGCCATCCCAGCCGCAGCAAGAAACTGCGCGATTTCCTGGATTGATTTTCTGAAATAAGGCAGAACACCCGGTCGGAAATTCCCGATCGGGTGTTTGCTTTGCACGAAAGTACGGATTTGTCAAGAGAAAGGCGCAACAAAAAGAGTGACGGACGGTTGTGTAAAATGCCCAAAAGCAGGGGATAGAACCGGTTGTACGGATTTGTCAAGGGCGCAGGATTGGGGCAAAACCGTCAAAATGCCGAAAAAATCTTACACGCACCCGGGCGTTTCATGGCGGCCGGAAAAGTTGTAAAAAAGCCCCGAAAAGCCTTGACAATAAGGGTTTTAGCCTGTATACTAAATCGGTATCACAAAAATGGAATAGAGCGCCCTAAAGGGATTTTGCTAAAATGCAAAAAACCAAAACTTTGTGAAAAACGCCGAATATAGCCCCCCTCACAAGGTGCCCTTTGAGCCGCTTTTGCCAACTTTGTCAATCTTATGGAATAGGAGTGGTCGCGTTTTATGGTAAAGGTCAAGCCCGTACAAAACGGCAGAACGACCCGCATGAGTTTTTCTCGCATCAACGAAGTGATTGATATGCCCAATCTCATCGAGATCCAGAAAAACTCTTACAACTGGTTCCTGAAGGAAGGTCTGCATGAGGTCTTCCATGACATTGCCGCGATCGAGGACTACACCGGAAATCTGGTGCTGGAATTCGTCGATTACCGGCTGGACAAGAACCCCAAATACTCCATTAAAGAATGTAAGGAGCGGGACGCCACGTATGCGGCGCCCCTGTATGTCACGGCACGCCTGTTCAACAAGCAGACCGGCGAAGTGAAGGAACAGGAAATCTTCATGGGCGACTTCCCGCTCATGACCGACTCCGGTACCTTCATCTCCAACGGTGCCGAGCGTGCCATCGTCAGCCAGTTGGTCCGTTCTCCCGGTGTGTTCTACGGCTCTACCAAAGACCGTACCGGTAAGGACCTGTTTACCGCGACCATGAACCCCAACCGCGGCGCCTGGCTGGAGTACGAGACCGACTCCCAGGATGTTTTCTACGTCCGTATCGATAAGAACCGCAAGCTGCCGGTCACCACGCTGATCCGCGCCCTGGGCCTGAGCACCGACGAGCAGATCCGTCAGTTCTTCGGCGATTCCGAGCCCAAGATCAACGCCTCTCTGGAAAAGGATATCACCCACTCCACCGAGGAAGGCCTGCTGGAAGTGTACCGCAAGCTGCGCCCCGGCGAGCCCCCGACGGTGGAAAACTCCCGCAGCCATCTGAACGCGCTGTTCTTTGACCCGCGCCGTTACGACCTGGCTCGTTTCGGCCGTTATAAGATGAACAAGAAGCTCGGCCTGGCCCGCCGCATTGCCGGTTACAAGGCTGCCGAGGACATCATTGCCCCGCTGACCGGCGAACTGCTGGTTGCCAAAGGCGAGAAGATCAACACCGCCAAGGCCGAAGAGATCGATGCCGCCGGCGTGACCCGCGTGGTGGTGCTGGTGGAGCGTAAGGGCGAGGAAAGCATCCCCGTCATCGTCATCTCCAACGGCTGCGTCGACGCCCAGCCCTTCTTCAGCTTCGATGTCGATGCTGAGTGCGGCATCAATGAGCGCGCCAACTTTGCCGAGATCCGCAAGATTCTCGACGCCACCTCGGACCCTGAGGAGCAGAAGGAACTGCTGCGCCAGAACCATGACCTGCTCATCAGCCGCACTGTTACCGTTGATGATATCTTCGCTTCCATCAACTACCTGCTGGGCCTGGACCACGGCATCGGTGTTACCGACGAAATCGACCACCTGGGCAACCGTCGTGTCCGCAGCGTGGGCGAGCTGCTGCAGAACCAGTTCCGCATCGGCTTCTCCCGCATGGAGCGTGTTATCCGCGAGCGCATGACCCTGCAAAACCAGGAGAACGGCGAGATCACGCCGCAGAGCCTGGTCAACATCCGCCCGGTCGTGGCCGCCATCAAAGAATTCATCGGTTCCAGCCCGCTGTCCCAGTTCATGGACCAGAACAACCCGCTGGCCGAACTGACCCATAAGCGCCGTCTGTCCGCCCTGGGCCCCGGTGGTCTGTCCCGGGACCGCGCAGGCTTCGAAGTCCGCGACGTTCACTACACCCACTACGGCCGTCTGTGCCCCATCGAGACTCCTGAAGGCCCGAACATCGGTCTGATCTCCTACCTGGCCACCTACGCCAAGATCAACAAGTACGGCTTTGTGGAGGCTCCTTACCGCCGCGTGGACAAGGCTACCGGCGTTGTCACCGACGAAGTGGTCTACATGACCGCCGA
Source organism: uncultured Subdoligranulum sp. (assembly GCA_900545545.1). GTDB lineage: Bacteria > Bacillota > Clostridia > Oscillospirales > Ruminococcaceae > Gemmiger. The sequence continues at coordinate 240,296 of UQZO01000001.1, forward strand.
TTTGGAGGACGAGTACATCGTCGCGCAGGCCAACGAGCCGCTGGACGAGAACAACCACTTCGTGCGTGCCCGTGTTTCCGGCCGTCATCGCAACGACATCCAGGAATTTGAGGCCAGCCAGGTCGACTTCATGGACGTTTCTCCGCGAATGATGGTTTCCGTCGCTACGGCCTGCATCCCGTTCCTCGAGAACGATGACTGTAACCGTGCTCTGATGGGCTCCAACATGCAGCGGCAGGCCGTGCCTCTGATGGTCACCCAGCAGCCCATCGTTGCTACCGGTATGGAGTACAAGGCTGCCACCGACTCCGGCGTCTGCATCCTGGCCGCTCATGACGGCACCGTGGAGTACGTGGATGCCGAGAAGATCGTTGTCCGCTGCGAGGACGGCTCTGCCGACACCTATGAACTGATCAAGTTCATGCGTTCCAACCAGGGCAACTGCAACAACCAGCGTCCCATCGTCGAGGTGGGCGATGTGGTCAAGACCGGCGACGTGCTGGCCGACGGCCCCGCCACCAAGAACGGTGAAATCAGCCTGGGCAAGAACGCCCTGGTCGGCTTCATGACCTGGGAAGGTTACAACTACGAGGACGCCGTCCTGCTCAACGAGAAGCTCGTTCGTGAGGACGTCTACACCTCCATTCATATTGAAGAGTATGAGACCGAGGCCCGTGACACCAAGCTCGGACCTGAGGAAATCACCCGTGATATCCCCAACGTGGGCGATGACGCCCTGAAGGACCTGGACGACCGCGGCATCATCCGCATCGGCGCCGAGGTCAAGACCGGCGACATCCTGGTCGGTAAGGTCACCCCGAAGGGCGAGACCGAACTGACCGCCGAGGAGCGCCTGCTGCGCGCTATCTTCGGCGAGAAGGCCCGCGAAGTGCGTGACACCTCGCTGCGTGTGCCCCATGGTGCCTACGGTATCGTGGTGGATATCAAGGTCTTTACTCCCGAAAACAGCGATGAACTGCAGCCCGGCGTCCGTATGTGCGTGCGCTGCTACATCGCACAGAAACGTAAGATCAGCGTCGGCGACAAGATGGCCGGTCGTCACGGCAACAAGGGTGTTGTTTCCCGCATTCTGCCGCAGGAAGATATGCCTTTCCTGCCCGACGGCACGCCGCTGGATATCGTGCTGAACCCCCTGGGCGTTCCTTCCCGTATGAACATCGGTCAGGTGCTGGAAGTCAACCTGGGCTACGTGGCCAAGGCTCTGGGCTGGAAGGTACAGACCCCTGTATTCGACGGTGCACACGAAGCCGACCTGCGTGACTGCTTCGCCGAAGCCCGCAACAAGTGGCACGGCGAGAATGCGCCCGAGTATCCCACCAAGCTGGACCGCCTGATGGGTGAGAAGGGCCACATCATCGACTTCTCCAAGATCGACCTGACCGACGATGGCAAGACCACCGTGTACGATGGCCGTACCGGTGAGCAGTTCCCCAACAAGGTCACCGTCGGCTATATGTACTACCTCAAGCTGCATCACCTGGTCGACGATAAGATCCATGCCCGTTCCACCGGCCCCTACTCCATGGTTACCCAGCAGCCTCTGGGCGGCAAGGCGCAGTTCGGCGGCCAGCGTTTCGGCGAAATGGAAGTCTGGGCGCTGGAAGCTTACGGCGCCGCCTACACCCTGCAGGAAATCCTCACCATCAAGTCCGACGACGTCGTGGGCCGTGTCAAGACCTACGAAGCCATCGTCAAGGGCGATCCCATTCCGCGCCCCGGTATCCCCGAGAGCTTCCGCGTTATGCTCAAAGAGCTGCAGAGCCTTGGCCTGGATATCGTTGTGCAGGATAAGGATGGCGAGCCTGTGGATATGCGTCAGGAATTTGACGATGACGACAGCAGCTTTGAATCCGCCGATTACGACGTGGGCAACAATGTCCTGGTCGAAAGCGAGCTGCAGGATGACTACAGCGTGAAAGACGCCGACGAGGGCTTTGATGACGATCTGGACGAAGACAGCGAGCCGAGCGCCGATGATCTGGCCAAGATCGAAATGGACGATCCCTTTGATGATGAATAAACTTCCGCTGTATCGTGTGTCATACTTGAATTGAGAGGGTTCGCTGAATGGAAAATAAAGAATTCGCTTCGATTAAGATTGGCCTTGCCTCCCCGGATCAGATCCGTACCTGGAGCTACGGCGAGGTCACCAAACCCGAAACCATCAACTACCGTACCCTGAAGCCGGAGCGTGACGGCCTGTACTGCGAACGCATTTTTGGACCCACCAAGGACTGGGAATGCCACTGCGGCAAGTACAAGCGCATCCGCTACAAGGGCAAAATCTGCGACAAGTGCGGCGTCGAAGTCACCCGCGCCAAGGTTCGCCGCGAGCGTATGGGCCACATCGAGCTGGCCGCGCCTGTTTCCCACATCTGGTACTTCAAGGGTATCCCCAGCCGCATCGGCCTGATGCTGGACATCAGCCCCCGTCAGCTGGATAAGGTCCTCTATTTCGCCAACTACATTGTTACCGATCCCGGTTTCACGCCGCTGGAGAAAAAGCAGCTGCTGACCGAGCGCGAGTACAAAGAGATGCGCGAGAAGTACGAAGACACTTTCGAGGCCGGCATGGGCGCTGAGGCGATCCAGAAGCTGCTGGCCGAGATCGACCTGGACAAGCTCTCCGCCGAACTGCGCGAAGAACTGGAAAAGTCCAACGGCCAGAAGCGTGTGCGTCTGCTCAAGCGTCTGGAAACCGTGGAGGCTTTCATTGAGAGCAACCAGCGCCCCGAGTGGATGATCCTCACGGTCATCCCCGTGATCCCGCCGGATCTGCGCCCGCTGCTTCAGCTGGACGGCGGCCGTTTCGCCACCTCCGACCTGAACGATCTGTATCGCCGCGTCATCAACCGTAACAACCGCCTGAAGCGGCTGCTGGAACTGGGCGCGCCCGATATCATCGTCCGCAACGAAAAGCGCATGCTGCAGGAAGCGGTGGACGCCCTGATCGACAACGGCCGCCGCGGCCGTCCGGTCACCGGCGCCAACAACCGCGCCCTCAAGAGCCTGTCCGATATGCTCAAGGGCAAGCAGGGCCGCTTCCGTCAGAACCTGCTGGGCAAGCGTGTTGACTACTCCGGCCGCTCCGTTATCGTTGTCGGCCCCGAACTGAAGATGTATCAGTGCGGTCTGCCGAAGGAAATGGCCCTCGAACTCTTCAAGCCCTTCGTCATGAAGGACCTGGTGGAGAAGGAGAAGGCCAACAACATCAAGTCCGCCCGCAAGATGGTCGAGCGTGCCCGCCCCGAGGTCTGGGACTCCCTCGAAACCGTCATCAAGGGCCACCCCGTGCTGCTGAACCGTGCACCTACGCTGCACCGCCTGGGCATTCAGGCTTTCGAGCCCGTCCTGGTGGAAGGCCGTGCCATCAAGCTGCACCCGCTGGTCTGCACCCCCTTCAACGCCGACTTCGACGGCGACCAGATGGCTGTCCATCTGCCGCTGTCCAAGGAAGCCCAGCGTGAAGCCAAGATGCTGATGCTGGCTTCCGGCAACCTGCTGAAGCCCTCTGACGGTGAACCCGTCACCGTGCCCACGCAGGATATGATCCTGGGCAGCTACTACCTGACCCTGGTCAACCCAGACGATAAGGGTCATGGCAAGATTTTCCGCGATGAAAATGAAGCCATGATGGCTTACTCCGAGGGCCTGATCACGCTGCAGGCGCCCATCAAGGTGCGCCGCACCATGACCTTTAACGGTGTCGAGGAGAGCGCTCTTGTCGATACCACCATGGGCCAGATCATCTTCAACAGCCCCATCCCGCAGGATCTGGGCTACGTCGACCGCACCGATCCGGAGCACAAGTTCGACTACGAGATGAACCCCCGCACCCTCAAGATCGCTTCCGGCGGCAAGTCCGACAAGCTGACCAAGAAGGGCCTGCCCGACATCATCAGCCGCTGCCTGACCAAGCATGGCACCAAAGCTTGTGCCATTATGCTGGATGCCATCAAGGCGCAGGGTTACAAGTACTCTACGCTGTCTGCCATCACCGTTGCTGTTCCCGACGCTATTATCCCCGAGGAAAAGCCGGAGATTCTGGCTGCCGCCGACAAAAAGATCGAGAAGGTCATGAAGAACTTCAACCGCGGTCTTATTTCGGACGAGGAACGTTACCGCAGCACCGTTGCTATCTGGCAGGCTGCCACCGAACAGGTTTCCGAGGCTCTGGGCAACAACCTGCGCACCAACCACCAGCGCAACCCCATCTATATGATGTCCGATTCCGGTGCTCGTGGTTCTATGGACCAGATCAAACAGCTGGCCGGTATGCGCGGCCTGCTTGCCAACACAGCCGGTAAGACGCTGGAAATGCCCATTCGCGCCAACTACCGTGAAGGCCTGAACATCTTGGAATACTTCATCTCTTCTCGAGGCGCCCGTAAGGGTCTGGCCGATACCGCTCTTCGTACCGCTGACTCTGGTTACCTGACCCGCCGTCTGGTCGACGTTTCTCAGGAAGTCATCATCCGTGAGGAAGACTGCCACGCCACCGAGGGTATCTGGGTCCGCGAGATCAGCGAGGGCAACTCTGTTGTCGAGTCCTTCAAGGAACGTCTGAACGGCCGTTATGCGCTGCATGACGTCTACGATCCCAACAGCGGCGAGCTGCTGGTCAGCAAGGACAAGATGATGGATATGTTCGATGCCGAGAAGATCGCCAACGCCGGCATCACCGAACTGGAAATCCGTTCGGTCATGACCTGCCGCGCTCATGTCGGTGTCTGCGCCCGCTGCTACGGCTCCAACATGTCCAACGGCGAATGCGTCAAGGTCGGCGAGAGCGTTGGTATCATCGCTGCTGAATCCATCGGCGAGCCCGGTACTCAGCTGACCATGCGTACCTTCCATACCGGCGGTATCGCATCGGCCGAAGATATCACCCAGGGTCTTCCCCGCGTTGAGGAACTGTTCGAGAGCCGTCGTCCCAAGGCCATGGCCATCATGAGCGAGATCGCCGGTACCGTCCACATCGACGATACCAAGAAGAGCCGCCATGCTGAGATCAACGGCTTCGACGACAACGGCGCGCCCATCACCAAGAGCTACCTGATCCCCTTCGGTCAGCGTCTCAAGGTTATGGAAGGCGACGAAGTGCAGAAGGGTGCCCTGCTCACCGAAGGCCATGCTTATCCGCAGGATATCCTGGCCATCCAGGGCCCCATCGCCACCCAGAACTACCTCATCAGCGAAGTGCAGAAGGTTTACCGCCTGCAGGGCGTTGATATCAACGATAAGCACATCGAAGTCATCGTTCGCCAGATGATGCGCAAGGTTCGCATTGAGGATGCCGGTTCCAGCGACTTTATCGTTGGCAGCACCGTGAACCGCCGCGATGTCATGATCAAGAACGAGGAGATTCAGGCCCGCATCGATGCCGGTGAAACCGACCTCAAGCTGGTTCAGGCCAGCCAGGTTCTGCTGGGTATCACCAAGTCCAGCTTGGCCACCGACTCCTTCCTGTCCGCTGCTTCCTTCCAGGAGACCACCCGTGTCCTGACCGAAGCCGCCATCAAGGGCAAGACCGACCCGCTGGCCGGCCTGAAGGAGAACGTCATCATCGGTAAGCTGATCCCCGCCGGTACCGGTTTGCCGGAAGTCGAGAAAGAACTCGAAGAGGCTGAGATCGCCCGCGATGCTGCTGAAGCTGCCTACGACCACTGATCCATAAAGCAATCCCCGCCACACCTGTGGCGGGGATTTTTGCGTCGGTTGACGCGGGATAGGGAAGTGGGTATAATAAAATCTACGGAAGGAGCGTGTGAACTATGCTGTTTTTGCAGTACCCGCCGTGTTCCACCTGCCAGAAAGCCAAAAAGTGGTTGGATGAGCATGGCGTCGCATATGATGCGCGCAACATTAAAGAGGAAAATCCCACACAGGAAGAACTGCACAGCTGGTATCAGCGCAGCGGGCTGCCGCTGAAACGCTTTTTCAATACCAGTGGTTTGGCCTATAAGTCGCTGGGCCTGAAGGATAAGCTGCCCACTATGTTGGAAGAAGAGCAGCTGGCACTGCTGGCTTCGGACGGAATGCTGGTAAAGCGGCCGCTCGTGGTTGGCGAGGATTTCATCCTGGTGGGTTTCAAGGCGACGGAATGGGAAAATACGTTGCTGAATAAATAAGGAGGTTTGTATGCCGGATACCGAAATTTTGAAAGAACGCAAGGAGCTGGATCCCCAGTATCAGTGGGATCTGACGCCGATGTATCATGACGATGCTGCCTGGGAGGCGGAGCTTGCCACGCTGGACGAACAGATTCAGGGGATGGCTGCCTTTGAGGGGACGCTGAAAGACGCCGTTTCCATTGGCGCCTATCTGGATGCTGCCACGGCTTTGGCCCGCAAGCTGTCCAACCTGTATTGCTATGCTTCGCTGCGCCGCAGCGAGGACACCCGCGCCGAGGCCGGACAGAGCATGTATGCCCGTGTCAACGCCAAATACGCGCAGATGATGGCAGCGATGTCCTTTGCCGAGCCGGAAATTCTCTCGCTGCCGGAGGATACGCTCCAGGCAATCGTGAACGATGAGCAGCTGGCCGACCATAAGTTTACGATGGAGAACCTGCTGCGCCAGAAGCCGCACACGCTGAGCGCTCCGGAAGAAAAACTGCTGGCCAGCCTTGGTGAAGCGCTGGGCGCACCGGCTGAAATTGCCGACAACCTGCAGGATGCCGATATGGTCTTTGATTCCGTGCAGGATGGGGAAGGCAAGACGGTGGAGGTCACCGGCTCCAACTATATTATGCTGCAGTCCTCCCAGGACCGCGCATTGCGCAAGAATTCTTTTGAGAGCTACTACAAAGGATATCGCCAGCACATCAATACCTTTGCAGCCTCCTATGCGGGCGCGGTCAAAGCTGCTACGGCTGAAGCGGCGGCCCGTCATTATGAATCTTCCCGCGCCATGTCCATGGCAGGGGAGAACATCCCTGCGGAAGTTTACGACAATCTGATTGCCACTGTCCGTAAGCACATGCCGGCCATGTACCGTTATGTGGCGCTGCGCAAAAAGATTTTGGGTCTGGACGAGCTGCACTATTACGATGTGTACGCGCCGCTGGTAGGGGAGATCAAAACCCGCTATACCTATGAGCAGGCCCAGCAGATGGTTCTGGATGCAGTGGCTCCCCTGGGAGAAGATTACTGCGATCTGGTCCGCAAGGCCTTCGCCGAGCGCTGGATTGACGTATACCCCAACAAGGGCAAGAGCGGCGGCGCCTATTCTTCCGGCACCTATGATTCCAACCCCTATATCCTGACCAACTTCACGGGCACACTGGACAGCGTTTCTACCATTGCCCATGAGATGGGCCACAGCATGCACACCTGGCACTCCAACCATCATCAGCCGCCGCAGTATGCGGATTACACGCTGTTTGTGGCGGAAGTGGCTTCCACGGTCAACGAGAACCTGCTGATCGAACAGCTGCTGCAGAAAGAGCAGGAGCCGAAAACGCGTTTGTATCTGCTCAACCAGTACCTGGAAAACTTCAAAGGCACGGTTTACCGTCAGGCGATGTTTGCAGAGTTTGAGCGGGATGCCCATGCTATGGCAGAACGCGGAGAGGCATTGAGTCCGGCGTCCCTCAATGCTTTGTACAAACGTCTTGTGGAGGACTACTTCGGACCGGATCTCGTTATGGATGATGAGGTCCAGTACGAGTGGGCACGCATTCCTCATTTCTACCGTCCGTTCTACGTTTATAAGTATGCAACCGGATATTCCACGGCGGTGGCATTGTCCGAAGCGATTTTGAACGAAGGCGCACCGGCCGTGCAGCGCTACAAAGAGTTTCTCTCCATGGGCGGCAGTGCCTACCCGCTGGATGAACTGCGCCATGCCGGGGTGGATCTGGCAACACCTGCACCCATTGATGCAGCACTTACCAAGTTTGAACGCATCCTGGATGATGCCGAAGAAACGCTGGCCAAGCTGTAATTGAACAAAAAAATCTCCCGCAGGAGGACCTGCGGGAGATTTTTTTCATAATGTCTGACGGATTGTCAGCACAGAATCCTTACTGGCCGAGGACTGCGGCAATGTAAGCGGCTTCCTTCGCGGCGATCTGTGCCTGGTAGTTTTTGACAGCTGCGGCATAGGCAGCTTCACGCTGGTTGGCAGCAGCCTGGGCGGCATTGCCGGCGGCGATGACAGCGGCGACGTCCGCATCGGCTTTCGCCTGCGCGGCCTTACCGGCAGCAATCACAGCAGCAACATCGGCGTCAGCCTTGGCCTGTGCCTGCTTGGCGGCGGCCATTACGGCGGCGGTGTAAGCAGCTTCCTTCGCGGCGATCTGCTGCTGATAGGCTTTTACAGCTCCGGCATAGGCGGCTTCACGCTGATCGGCGGCAGCCTGGGTAGCTTTGCCGGCGGCGATCACGGCGGCGACATCGGCGTCCGCTTTGGCCTGTGCGGCTTTTCCGGCAGCGATTACGGCCAGGCACTCAGCATCAGCTTTGGCCTGTGCCTGCTTCGCAGCAGCTTGTACAGCAGCGGTGTAAGCGGATTCTTTGGCGGCAACCTGTGCCTGATAGGCTTTGACGGCGGCAATGTAATCGCTGTTGGCATCGGCGAATGCCGGTGCAGCAAAAGCAGAGACCATGCAGACGGAAAGCAGGAACGCGAGCAGTTTTTTCATAATCGATACCTCCTTAAGTATAACGCTCCGCTGAGGAGCTTCTACGATTTGATTATAACAAGGTAAACGAAAATGTGCAATAGAAATATACGAACTGGTCAGAAAATATTAGGGTGAAAAATTGGCTAAAGTGCACAAATATATCACTTTCTTGTTGAAAATATAGGCTAAAATAGCAATATAAATGTGAAAACTCTGTGTACAACAACAAATGATTGTTACAGAAAAAACAGGGCGAGACAGGGAATTCGTGTCGTCGGGGGTTATTTTAAGATATGGTGGTGCGGGAATATGTGTGCCGGAGACTGGAAGGAATGCAGGGGAAAACGGCCTGTCCGGCAGAAACAGCGGCAAAAAATGCACCGGCTTCGGTTTACGGGCGCTCTTTTTGGGCAAAATAGAAAAAATCTCTATTTTGCACGATTTTTCTTCGATTTTTTTGGCAATACTCTTGACAAGGCACCTTCTATCCTATAAAATATCTAGTGCGTGAGTTTGCGGGGTGAAGTGCGGCTAAAACGCCGTATCAAACCGAAAACAAGCGTGAATACGTGAAGAAAGGAGAAAAGAAATGCCTACTTTTAACCAGCTCGTGCGCAAAGGCCGTGAGGTCCTGGTTCACAAGAGCACTGCGCCTGCCCTTCTGAAGAGCTACAACTCCCAGAAGAAGCAGTACACCAACCTGAACAGCCCCCAGAAGCGTGGTGTCTGCACCGCTGTTCGTACCATGACCCCCAAAAAGCCGAACTCTGCTCTGCGTAAAGTTGCCCGTGTCCGCCTCACGAATGGTATCGAGGTCACCTCTTACATTCCTGGTATCGGCCATAACCTGCAAGAGCATAGCGTCGTTCTGATCCGCGGCGGCCGTGTCAAGGATCTTCCTGGTGTTCGTTACCACATCATCCGTGGTACCCTCGACACCCAGGGTGTTGCGAACCGGAACCAGGCCCGCAGCAAATACGGTGCTAAGCGCCCCAAGGCCGGTGCCAAGAAGTAAGGAAACATCTTTTCGCCATAAAATAGGCCAAGCCTTTTTTGTGGCATAACGGGAGTTTCTATACTTTCGAGTACCGATGATATCATTTATGTGAAGGAGGGAAGAAAGATGCCCAGAAGAGGTAATGTCGCGAAACGCGAAGTTCTGGCCGATCCTATTTACAATTCCAAAGTTGTCACCCGTCTGGTCAACTACATCATGCTGGATGGCAAAAAGGGTGTTGCGCAGGAGATCGTTTACGATGCTTTCGACATCGTGAAGGAAAAGACCGGCAATGATCCGCTGGAGGTTTTCGAGAAGGCGATGGAGAACATCATGCCCAACCTCGAATGCAAGACCCGTCGTGTGGGCGGCGCCAACTACCAGGTTCCCCTGGAGGTCAGCCCCGCTCGTCGTGAGACCCTCGGCCTGCGCTGGCTGACCCAGTACAGCCGCAGCCGTGGTGAGAAGACCATGTCTGCCCGTCTGGCGGCTGAGATCATCGACGCCACCAACGGTGTCGGCGGTTCCGTCAAGAAGCGCGAGGACACCCACAAGATGGCCGAGGCCAACAAGGCTTTTGCCCACTATCGTTATTGATTTGCTGTCTTAGGAGGTTAAAGCCATGGCGACGCCGAGAGATGTATCTCTGCAAATGACCAGAAATATCGGTATCATGGCCCACATCGACGCAGGTAAGACCACTACCACCGAACGTATCCTGTACTACACCGGTATCAACCATAAGATCGGTGAGGTGCACGACGGTGCTGCGACGATGGACTGGATGGAACAGGAGCAGGAGCGTGGTATCACCATCACTTCCGCTGCTACCACCTGCTATTGGAGCCATACCGAGACCCAGCACGATCCGGCTCTCTTCAAGAAGAACCGCCATCGTATCAATATTATCGACACCCCGGGCCACGTGGACTTCACCGTTGAAGTCCAGCGCTCCCTGCGCGTCCTGGACGGTTCTGTGACCGTTCTGGCTGCCAAGGGCGGCGTTGAGCCTCAGTCTGAGACCGTCTGGCGTCAGGCTAACGAGTACAAGGTTCCCCGCATGGTTTACGTCAACAAGATGGATACCATGGGTGCCGATTTCTTCCGTTGCGTGCAGATGCTGCATGACCGCCTGCATGCCAACGGTGTGCCCATCCAGCTGCCTGTCGGCCAGGAAGATACCTTCAAAGGTATCGTTGACTTGATCGACATGAAGGCTGACATCTACTACGATGATATGGGCAATGACGTCCGCGTCGAAGAGATCCCCGAGGATATGAAAGAGCAGGCGCAGGAATACCACGACAAGCTGATCGAGGCTGTGGCCGAGACCGACGAAGAGCTGATGATGAAGTACCTGGAAGGCGAAGAGCTGACCAAGGACGAAATCAAGGCTGCTCTGCGCAAGGCTACCATCTCTAACGAGATCGTTCCCGTTGTCTGTGGTTCTTCCTACAAGAACCGCGGTGTTCAGAAGCTGCTGGATGCCATCGTGGACTACATGCCGGCTCCTACCGACATTGAGGCCATCAAGGGCACCAACCCCGAGACCGGCGAGGAAGAGGCGCGTATCTCTTCCGATGACGCTCCGTTCGCCGCTCTGGCGTTCAAGATCATGACCGACCCCTACGTTGGTAAGCTGTGCTTCTTCCGTGTTTACTCCGGTACGCTGGATGCCGGCACCACCGTTTACAACTCGGTCAAGGATCAGAACGAGCGTATCGGCCGTATTCTGCAGATGCACGCCAACAACCGTAAAGATATCGATACCGTTTACGCGGGCGATATCGCTGCGGCTGTAGGCCTGAAGAACACCACCACCGGTGACACCCTGTGCGACGAGAAGGCTCCCATCATCCTGGAGAGCATGAACTTCCCCGAGCCGGTTATCCGCGTGGCCATCGAGCCCAAGACCAAGGCTGGTTCCGAAAAGATGGGCATCGCTCTGGCGAAGCTCGCTGAAGAAGACCCGACCTTCAAGACCTGGACCGATGAAGAAACCGGCCAGACCATCATCGCCGGCATGGGCGAGCTCCATCTGGAGATCATCGTCGACCGTCTGCTGCGTGAGTTCAAGGTCGAGGCCAACGTGGGCGCTCCCCAGGTTGCTTACCGCGAAACCATTCGCAAGTCTGCCAACCAGGAGACCAAGTATGCCCGCCAGTCCGGTGGTAAGGGCCAGTACGGTCACGTCAAGATCAAGCTGGAGCCCAACCCCGGCAAGGGTTACGAGTTCGTCAACGGTGTTGTTGGCGGCGCGATCCCGAAGGAATATATCCCCGCTGTCGACAACGGTATTCAGGGCGCGATGAAGGCCGGTATCCTGGCCGGTTATCCCGTCGTGGATGTCAAGGTCACCCTGTGGGATGGTTCTTATCATGAAGTCGACTCCTCTGAAATGGCGTTCTCCATCGCCGGTTCTATGGCTTTCAAGGAGGCCATGAAGAAGTGCGATCCCGTCATCATGGAGCCCATCATGAAGGTTGACGTCATCGTTCCTGATGAGTATATGGGCAACGTTATCGGCGACCTGAACAGCCGTCGTGGCCAGATCCACAATCAGGAATCTCAGGACGGCACCGCTCGCGTTACTGCGATGGTTCCTCTGTCCGAGATGTTCGGTTACGCCACCGACCTGCGTTCCAAGACGCAGGGCCGCGGCCAGTATTCTATGGAGCCGGCTGATTACCAGCAGGTTCCCAAGAACATTGCCGACAAGATCATGAATGACCGTGCAAACAAGGCTTAATTCATAAGTTTTACTTGATTTTTTGTACGGAATTTAGTATGATAGCCTTATCCAAGGCAAACTAAAATTGTTTTAACTAAAGGAGGATACTTCCAATGGCTGAAAAGGAAAAATTTGACCGCTCTTTGGAGCACGTCAACATTGGTACCATTGGTCACGTTGACCACGGCAAGACCACTCTGACTGCCGCGATCACCAAGACTCTGGCTCTGAAGGGCGACGCCGACTTCATGGATTACTCCAGCATCGACAAGGCTCCCGAAGAGAAGGCTCGTGGTATCACGATCAACACCGCTCACGTTGAGTATCACACCGACAAGCGTCACTACGCTCACGTCGACTGCCCGGGCCATGCTGACTATATCAAGAACATGATCACCGGTGCTGCTCAGATGGACGGCGCTATCCTGGTCGTTGCTGCTACCGACGGTCCCATGCCCCAGACCCGTGAGCACATCCTGCTCGCCCGTCAGGTCGGTGTGCCCAAGATCGTTGTCTTCATGAACAAGTGCGACATGGTCGACGACGACGAGCTGCTCGATCTGGTCGAGATGGAAATCCGTGAGCTGCTCTCCAGCCAGGGCTTCGATGGCGACAACGCTCCCATCATCCGTGGCTCTGCTCTGAAGGCTCTGGAGTCCACCTCCACCGATCCCGACGCTCCTGAGTACAAGTGCATCTGGGAGCTGATGGACGCTGTTGACAGCTACATCCCGACTCCCGACCGTGCTGCTGACAAGCCCTTCCTGATGCCCATCGAGGACGTGATGACCATCTCCGGCCGTGGCACCGTTGCTACCGGTCGTGTCGAGCGTGGTACTGCCCATGTTGGCGATCAGATGGAAATCGTCGGCATCAAGGAAGAGAAGCTGACCACCACCATCACCGGTCTGGAAATGTTCCGCAAGAGCCTGGAGTACGCTCAGGCTGGCGACAACATCGGCGCTCTGCTGCGTGGTATCGACCGTGATCAGATCGAGCGTGGCCAGGTTCTGGCTGTTCCCGGTTCTGTTCATCCCCACACCACCTTCGACGGTCACGTTTATGTCCTGAAGAAGGAAGAGGGCGGCCGTCACACCCCGTTCTTCAACAACTATCGTCCTCAGTTCTACTTCCGCACCACCGACGTTACCGGCATCATCACCCTGCCCGAGGGCACCGAGATGTGCATGCCCGGCGACAACGTCGATATGCATGTTGAGCTGATCACCCCCGTTGCCATGGAAGAAGGCATGCGCTTCGCTATCCGTGAAGGCGGCCACACCGTTGGTTCCGGCGTTGTTTCCAAGATCGAGAAGTAATTTTTCGTTCTAAAACAGCATACAGGCAGGCATCTACCGCAAGGCAGGTGCCTGCCTTTTTGTATAGTTTCCGCAGATGATAATATGAAAAGATTTTTCGATCTGCCATCTGTTCAAGGATAAAACTGTATGCTATAATAATCAGAAAGTATGAAAAGTAGAAGGGAGCAACTCCATGCAGCAGGAAACTGTCATTGTTCTTGACTTCGGCGGCCAGTACAATCAGCTGATTGCACGTCGTGTTCGTGAATGTAACGTTTACTGCGAGATCTATTCGTATCGCACGGACCTCGCCAAAATCAAAGCAAAAAATCCCAAAGGTATCATTTTTACCGGTGGCCCTAACAGCGCCTATCTGCCGGATTCTCCGACGATTGATCCCGAAATTTATACTTGGGGTGTGCCGATTCTGGGCATCTGCTACGGCAGCCAGTTGATGATGCATATGCTCGGCGGCAATGTGACCAAAGCTCCGGAACGTGAGTACGGCAAGACGCTTGTGGATCTTGATACCACGAGCGCGCTGTTTGACGGTCTGCCGGCACAGAATGTCTGCTGGATGAGCCATAACGATTATATTGAGACGGCGGCTCCCGGCTTCCAGATTGTGGCCCATACGCCCAATTGCCCGGTTGCAGCAGCCCAGGATGCTGCCCGCGGTTTGTACTGCGTACAGTTCCACCCCGAGGTTCTGCACACCGAGAATGGTACCCAGATTCTGCATAACTTTGTGTATAAGGTTTGCGGCTGTGCGGGTACCTGGAAGATGGATTCTTTTGTAGAACACTCCGTTCAGGCTCTGCGCGAAAAGGTCGGTGATGGCAAGGTGCTTTGCGCACTTTCCGGCGGCGTGGATTCCAGCGTTTGCGCCGCCATGCTGGCCAAGGCCATCGGCAAGCAGCTGACCTGCGTCTTCGTAGACCATGGCCTGCTGCGTAAAAACGAGCGCGAGCAGGTTTGCGAAGTCTTTGGTGAAGGTGGCCAGTTTGACATCAATTTCGTCTGTGTGGATGCCCGCGACCGTTTCTACGGCAAATTGGCAGGGGAGACGGCTCCCGAGCGCAAGCGCAAGATCATCGGCGAAGAGTTCATCCGTGTCTTTGAGGATGAGGCAAAGAAGATCGGCGCGGTGGATTTCCTGGCGCAGGGAACGATTTATCCTGACGTGGTAGAAAGCGGCCTGGGCGGCGAGTCTGCGACCATCAAGAGCCATCACAATGTGGGTGGTCTGCCGGATTACGTGGACTTTAAAGAGATTGTGGAGCCTCTGCGTGACCTCTTCAAGGACGAGGTTCGTCAGGCGGGCCGCGAACTGGGCCTGCCGGAATATCTGGTGGCTCGTCAGCCGTTCCCGGGCCCCGGCCTTGCCATCCGTATCATCGGCGATGTGACGGCTGAAAAAGTGGCCATCGTGCAGGACGCCGATGCCATCTGGCGTGAAGAAGTGGACAAGCTCCCCATGGAGCAGCGCCCGAGCCAGTATTTTGCGGCGCTGACCAATATGCGTAGTGTCGGCGTTATGGGCGATGAGCGAACCTACGATTATGCCATTGCTTTGCGTGCGGTTACTACGACCGATTTTATGACGGCCGAGGTGACTTTGTTGCCCACAGAAGCGATCACAACGGCAGCCAACCGTATCGTCAATGAGGTCAAGAATATTAACCGCGTCCTCTTCGATTATACCACTAAGCCGCCGGCCACCATTGAGTTCGAATAAGTAAAAAGTGGATATGGGAGCCCGCAAACCCGCATAAACACTGGGGTTTCGGATCTCAGATTTCCCCTTTGATAGCAGATTGATAGCACCCGTCAAAATCAGAGTTATTCTGGTGATTTGGGTGGCTTGCGAATACGCAGGATTTTTATTCTAAGAGAAAAGGTCTAACTGATTTTTGCTGATCAGTTAGACCTTTTTTATTTTGCTCTCATGTATCTGAATTTACTGATTTTGTGCAACAAACAGGCTCTCCCGTGGCCTACAAATGAGGGGGTCAGAGTAGGCCCTCCGGCGGAACCTTGGCACGGATCTGGCTGCTGTCGTACTCCGGGTAGTGATAACGCCAGCGGTCGTACTCCTCCTGAGAGATCTCTCCGGCCTCCAGCTTGGCAGCCTGCTCCCGCCAGGCCCAAAGCATTTCATGCAGTCTGGAGGCATCCTTATTCTTGCGGAAATCCACCTGCAAGGAGAGTACACCATCCTGCTCCGTGACTTTCAGACCGTAGTTGTCCTCCAGGGCAAACAGGGTGTGCATGAGCCCAACATAGGAGTCTATATCCGGAACAGAGAGTGCGTGGGGGGATACATCAAGCACCTGTGCCAGGGCAGCAGTCAGGTCTGCCTTAGGAGTTCTTGATCCTGTCTCATACTGGGCCAGGCGCACATCGGCGGATTTCTCCGGGAAGCCCACGGCCATACCCAGATATTTCTGTGTCATTCCTCGCAGCAGACGGAAAAAGTGGATTCTCTCACCGATGGCCATACGTCCAACTCCAATCTATGATTGTCTTTATAGTGAACATAGCATATTTGTTTAGGAAAGTCAAGAGAATCTAAACAAATTTATTTAGGAATATTTTTCTGAAAAGGCTTGAACTAAGCTAATATGTATAGTATTATAAAGATACTAAGCATAAAAGCTTAGAAATTATAGCGCATAAAATGGACCGTCCGATTTCTGGGTACAAACGAGATAAGGTGATGGCCATAAGCAAGGAGGCATGTATGGAACGCAACAACCGTAAGCCGCAGTCACGAACAACAGAGAAAGGAAGGTACTTACAATGGCAAACCAGATTTTTATGCGTGTTAACGAAGTGGCCGAGGAACTGGGCGTATCGATACCCTACGCCTACAAGCTGATTCGCCAGTTGAACGAGGAATTGGCCAAAACCGGGTGTATCACAATTTCCGGGCGGATTGACCGCAAGTTCTTCCACGAGAAGTTCTACGGTACAAGAACTGAGAAAGACTGAAAGGGGGGAGCAATCATGGCAGCGTTTAAGAACAAGAACAACGGTACCTGGTATGTGCAGTTCCGCTATACCGACTGGAAAGGTGAGCGTCAGCAGAAACTCAAGCGTGGTTTTGCCACAAAGAAGGAGGCGCTGGCCTGGGAACGTGAGTTCCTGATGCAGAAACAGGCGGACATCGATATGACCTTTGAAAGCTTCGTCGAGCTGTATGAGAAGGATGTCAAACCAAAGCTGAAGCTCAATACCTGGCTTACAAAGGAGAGCATCATCAAAAAGAAGATCCTGCCTTATTTCGCAAAGAGAAAACTGTCGGAGATTACAGCCAAGGATATTATCCACTGGCAGAATGAGATCCGAGAACTGACGGACTGGCACGGAAAACCACTTTCCAAAACCTATCTGAAAACGGTTCACAATCAGCTCAGTGCCATCTTTAACCACGCAGCTCGCTTTTATGGCCTGAACATCAACCCGGCTAGGCAGGCGGGAAATATGGGGACGGAAGAACGGAAAGAGATGCTGTTCTGGACCAGGGAAGAGTATGCCAAATTCTCTGAGGCCATGAAGGATAAACCGTTGTCCTTCTATGCCTTTGAGATGCTCTACTGGTGTGGCCTCCGGGAAGGAGAGCTGCTCGCTTTGACACCGGCAGATTTCAATTTTGAGAAGCGCACGGTCAGCATCAATAAGTCCTACCAGAGACTGAACAAGCAAGATGTGATCACAGATCCCAAAACGCCGAAAAGTAACCGGGTGATTCAGATGCCGCAATTTCTCTGTGACGAGATCCAGGATTACCTCAAGCAGCTTTATGGTGTACAGCCGGATAGCCGGATGTTTCCCATCAGCAAAAGTTATCTCCACAGGGAAATGGATCGGGGCTGCAAGGCAACTGGTGTGAAACGGATTCGCATCCACGATTTGCGACACAGCCATATCAGTCTGCTGATCGATATGGGATTTACAGCCCTGGCTATTGCAGAACGAGTAGGGCACGAAAGTATTGACATCACCTATCGGTATGCACATCTGTTCCCGACCCGACAGGTGGAAATGGCCGATAAATTGGATTCGCTGAAAAATGAGAAGGGAGAGCAAGAAAATGTCCAAGAAAATTTATGACAACCACAATCGTTGGAGAAACAAGACGGTGGCCTTTCGGGTATCGGCAGAGGAAGATCTTCATCTGGAAGCGCTTGTCAAGCTGACTGGCTTGACAAAGCAGGATTACATCATTCGGCGGCTGCTTTGCCGGGACGTAGTGGTCCAGGGGAACCCCAGGGTCTACAAAGCCCTGCGGGACCAGCTTGCTGCCGTGCTGGACGAGCTGCGCCGGATCGAAGCAGGAAAGGATGTGGACGATGAACTGTTGGACACCATTCGGATGATCGCAACCATCATGAACGGAATGCAGGAGGACTTTGCCTATGGTAAATGAGCAAAAGAAAAAGACCGCCCAGACATCATCTGTTGGCGCAGATGATCAGCGGTCAATCTCTCGAATTAACAACTTAACTATACCAGATTCGGACGGAAAAAACAATCCCGCGGAAGATGATTTTGAGGAGTTCTACCGCCAGATTCAGCGCATGCAGGACCCCGCCTATCTCCATACTGTGACCCTGGATGAGTTGATGGAGCAGGTGTTCCAGGGAAAATCTGCAGTAGTCGAAAACTTGCTCTATACAGGAGCATACATCCTTGCCGGAGCACCCAAAATTGGTAAATCTTTTCTGGTGGCACAGATTGCCTATCATATCAGTTCGGGAAGGCCTCTTTGGGGGTATCAAGTCCGGCAGGGAACAGTACTTTACCTGGCGCTGGAGGATGATGAGGGGCGTCTGCAGCGTAGGATGTACCGAATGTTTGGTGTGGAAGGGGTAAACTCCCTTTACTTCGCAACCAACGCCAAGTTGATTGGCAGCGGTCTGGATGGACAGCTGGAAAACTTCGTCCAGGAGCATCGGGATACCCGGCTGATCGTGATCGATACCCTGCAAAAAGTCCGTGAAACAGTCAATGACAGCTATAGCTATTCCAGTGATTATGATGTGATTGGCAAGCTGAAACAATTTGCGGACAAGCATGGTGTATGCGTCCTGATCGTTCATCATACCAGGAAACAACCGGCAGGGGACAGCTTTGAAATGATCTCCGGCACCACGGGGTTGCTGGGGTGCGCAGATGGAGCACTCCTTATGCAAAAAGAGAAGCGGACCGATGGAAAAGCAACGCTGGATATTGTTGGACGGGATCAGCCCGACCAGCGGCTCTACCTGACCAAGGATCAGGAACATCTTGTGTGGGAGCTGGAACGGGCCGAAAACGAACTTTGGAAGCAGCCGCCAGACCCTGTGTTGGAAGCTGTATCCAAGATGGTTTCAGCCGAAAATCCGGATTGGGAGGGGAGCCCCACCGAGCTGGCGGAGACCTTGCAGACAGACATGGCCGTGAACCGCCTCACCAAACACCTGAATGTAAACGCTGGACGGCTGCTGGAAGAACATCATGTGAAATATGAGAACAAAACAAAGCATGCCGGGCGGCGTATTCGTCTGACTTACATGGTAGTAGAACTGCCAGCGGTTGCAGTAACCGAGTAAGGCGCAACGGTCGCGACGGTCGCAACGATACTATGAATACCCCTCAAATTACCGTTGCGACCGTTGCCACCGTCGCGGGACAAAATCTAGGGTAAAATTTTGCTATTCCATTTTCAAGGAGAACACCTCATTTTAGGAGATGTCATATCAACAAAAGGGATGAGCGATTCGCGCACCCCTATGCTTCGAAATAGAGCGCCAGGTATATGCAAAAAGTGTTGGACAAGTAGGCATTTTCTCCACGTATCAGTAGCAGCAAAAACAATGAGATGGAACGATTTGTTCAATCTCCACCAAAGGGGTACGGCATTTTGGCGTACCCTCTCAAAGCGTTCGAAGAACGCGCAGCCACAGAATGAAATTCTGTGTTGAAAAGGGGATTGGGGGCACTGCCCTCAACAAGCAGTTTGTGGCGATGGATAGCCACAAGCATTGCTTGCCTGATTTGCAAATAATCGAAATGGCTCTGGTACCGCGGAGCAAAATCAACCTGTATCAAACATTTGGAGGCATAATCTATGAGAAAGATTGTAACCTGTGAGTTTGACTTGGACATGGCTTGTGTGGAGTTGCATCTGGAGGACGGTACACTGCTATCTATCGACTGCACCGCCGTAGAAAATGAGATCGCGGACAGTAGGTATCAGCGGTCAGAACTGGACTGGCTGATCTACAATGATCCGCTGGCCTATGCTGAACTGATTTTGAATGGTGAGCCGAAACTGTATCTGAAGACTGTAACAAAGAAAAATTCATTAGATTAACAAGAAAGCAAATCCGTCAGAAGCAGCATCCTAAAAGATGTGCCTCTGACGGATTTTTTTACATCTTATCAATTAAAGCAAATACAACAGCTTGCTGCTCCTCGCTCAATCTTGACCAGCGTTCCAGAAGCTTTTTCTGCGCCTCAGTCAAGGAAACGGGGGCATCTTCTTCAGCAAACAGCTGAGACAACGTAATGCCAAAAGCTGTGCAAATTTTCTCCAAAGATGGAATGGTCGGAACCATGTTCTTACGATACCATGAAGAGATTGTGGATTGCGGTAAACCGGAGCGTTCTGCAAGCTGATACTCTGTCCAGCCCCGTTCCTCCCGATATTCGGTTATGACCGAGAGAATATCCTTCACCTGCATCACTCCTTTACTTGTACTCTTCGTAAATTATACTTTGATAAATCGTTGTGATTTAATCATTTATATCGTATAATTTTAACGATAAAAATAACTATAGGAGGGAAAGCTTTGGAAGGGAAAAGCTGTTTCTTTATCGGGCACCGGGATGCATCAGAAAAAATTTATCCGGCATTGTATGAGGCTGTGGAGCAGCACATTTTGAAATATGGCGTCACAGAATTTATCGTCGGCCACTATGGCGGATTTGACCGCCTTGCAGCGTCAGCAGTCAAAGAAGCAAAGCGTTTCTATCCATGGGTGAGGCTTACTTTACTGGTACCGTATCATCCGTCAGAGAGGCCCAGTCCAACGCCAGATGGATTTGATGGTACATTCTATCCACCTGGAATGGAGAGCGTTCCACATAAGGTCGCAATCGTGAGGGCCAATCGCTATGTTGTTGACTCTGTAGACTATCTGATTGCCTACGCTTGGCACCCTGCCAGCAATGCCTGGGAGCTGGCGGAGTATGCAAAAAGGCGAGCAAAGAAAGACGCTCTTGTAATAACATTGATAAAGCCTGATGATTAGACATGAAGTTGAGCTTTTCACGAAAAAGTGATAAAATAAACCAAAGCATTAACTGCCTTGGAGGTACTAAAATGGCGATTTGTTATGATCGGTTGTTTCATCTGATGATCGATAAGAAAATGAGCAATGCGCAGTTAAAAGAAAAAGCTGGTTTTAGTGCCAATATTATCACCCGGCTAAAGAGGAATGAGTATATCTCCATAGAAAGTATTGAACGGATTTGCCGTGTCATGAACTGTGGAGTGGATGATATTCTGGAGTTTGTTCCAGAAGAAAAGAGGGAACAAGAAGAATGAGTTTGAGTGCCCATGTAAGTGAAAAAGCTGCCCTGATCTGGGCGATTGCAGATAAATTGACTGGCGTATATAAACCCCATGAATACGGCGAGGTGATCCTGCCGCTCACGGTAATCCGCCGCTTTGACTGTATCCTGGCTGATACAAAGGATGCAGTGCTGGCAAAGTATGAAACCGTGAAGAATCTCCCCATGCGAGATGTGCTGCTACGCAAAGCCTCCGGTAAGGCGTTTTATAACACCAGCAAGTTCACCTTTGAGCGGCTGCTGGATGATCCGGACAACATCGAGGCCAACTTCCGGGGCTACCTGAACGGATTCTCGGAAAACGTCCAGGACATCCTGGAAAACTTCAAGTTCGACGGCCAGATCACCACCATGGCCAACAAGGGTATTCTCTATATCGTCATCAAGGAGTTCACCACCCCTAAGGCCAATTTGCATCCGGATGTGATTTCCAATCTGGAGATGGGCTACATCTTTGAGGAGATCATCCGTCGTTTCTCTGAGTCTCACAACGAGGACGCTGGGCAGCACTACACCCCCAGAGAAGTGATCCAGCTGATGGTCAACATTCTGTTCTACGATGACAACGACATTCTGTCTGGCAACAATGTGGTTAAAACCATCTATGACCCGGCCTGTGGCACCGGTGGTATGCTGTCGGTGGCGGAGGAGTATTTGCACAAGCTGAACGCCTCCACCGAACTGATGGCCTTTGGCCAGGAGCTGAACGACCAGACCTTTGCTATTTGCAAGGCAGATATGCTCATCAAGGGCAATAATGCCGACTTCATCAAGGACGGTAACACCCTGTCTGACGATCAGTTCGAGGGCCAGACCTTCGACTATGTGCTGTCCAATCCTCCCTTCGGTCGGGAGTGGAAAAATGAAAAAGCAGCAGTCGAAGCCGAGGCTAAGCGAGGGTTTGCTGGCCGGTTTGGCCCTGGTCTGCCTGCGGCCAGCGACGGTCAGATGCTGTTCTTGCTGACTGCTATTTCCAAAATGAAGGAGCCTAAGGATGGTGGTAGCCGCATTGCCATCATCCACAATGGTTCTCCTCTATTTACCGGCGATGCCGGTAGTGGTCCTTCCGAAATTCGTAGGTACATTTTGGAGAATGATCTGTTGGAGGCCATCATAGCTCTGCCCAATGATATTTTCTATAATACCGGAATTGCTACCTATATTTGGGTATTGTCCAACAAGAAGGCCGGAACCCGTCGGGAAGGTAAGGTACAGCTCATTAATGCTAATGCCCTGTACGAAAAGCGCCGCAAGGCCCTGGGCAACAAGCGCAACGACATCCCGGAGAGCGCCATTCAAGAGATCACCCGCCTGTACGGCGACTTCTTAGAGAGCGAGATCAGCAAGATTTTTGACACCGCTGACTTTGGATATACCAAGATCACGGTGGAGCGGCCGCTGAAGGACGAAAACGGCCAGCCGGTGCTCAAGAAAGGTAAGCCCCAGCCGGATACCGCCCTGCGGGACACGGAAAATGTGCCGTTGAAAGAGAATATTCAGAGCTACTTTGAGCGGGAAGTGCTGCCTTTTGCCCCCGACGCCTGGATCGATGAGAAAAAGTCCAAGGTGGGCTACGAAATCCCCTTCACCCGGTATTTTTACAAATATGAAACCCCCAAGCCCTCTGCGGAGATCATGCAGGAGATCCTGGCCATTGAAGCGGAGTTGGACGGCGCTCTGGCGGAGGTGTTTGGAGCATGAGGGAGATGAAAGGCAGCGGGATTGAATGGATCGGGGAGATTCCAAAGTCATGGACTATTACGATTCTTTCAGCCCTTTTTTCTGAACACAAATGTAAAAATAGTGGACTGACCGAGAATAACCTGCTGTCACTCAGCTATGGAAATATTGTGCGAAAGAATATTGAGTCTAACGAGGGACTTTTGCCTACTTCATTTGAAACATACAACATCATCGAACCAGGAAACATTGTTTTCAGACTTACCGATTTACAAAATGACAAAAGAAGTCTTAGAACAGGCCTTTGTCAAGAGCGGGGAATCATTACATCGGCATATGTGACCCTTCAAATCCGAAGCAATGATTCTCCACGCTATATGCACTATCTTTTTCACACATATGACTTGTGTAAAGTTTTTTATGGAATGGGAGATGGTGTGCGGCAGGGGATGAATTATGAAGATCTCAAGCGACTGCGAATTTTGCGCCCGGATCAAGAAACGCAGCGCCGCATTGCCGACTACCTCGACCGCAAGTGCAGCCAGATTGACGCCATCATTGCCCGGCAGCAGGAAGTGATCGAGAAGCTGAAAGCCTATAAGCTGTCCGTCATCACTGAAGCCGTCACAAAGGGTCTGAATCCCGATGTACCCATGAAGGAAAGCGGAGTTGAGTGGATTGGGGAGATTCCGGATTTTTGGAATGTAGTGCCGCTAAAAACCTGCGCAGACATTCTGCCGGGCTATGCGTTCTCAAGCGATGATTTTGACATTGAAAATGGAACTGCGCTGCTTCGTGGAATTAATGTAACTCCAAACGGAATTCGGTGGGAAGATGTTGTATATTGGAATAATCCAATCACAGAACAGCTTCGCACATTTGAATTAGTTGCTGGTGATATCGTTGTTGGGTTAGATAGGCCGTGGGTCTCTGGCGGAACACGTGTTTGCTGGGTAACTCAAAAAGATTTGCCGGCATTACTACTTCAACGTGTATGTAGAATACGGGCGAAAGTAAATATTGATAGTCGCTGGATATACCATTGGATTGCAAGTAAATCTTTTCAAGAGGCTCTTTCTATTGAAACAACTGGAGTAAGTGTCCCTCATATCAGTACAAAACAAATCGAGCAATTTAGTATTACATTGCCGCCTATTGAAGTGCAGCATCAAATTTGCGATACACTTGAAGTGAAGTGTTATTCCGTTGGTAATGTGATAGATAAGAAACAGGCGATTATTGACAAACTGACACAATATAAAAAATCCCTCATTTATGAGGTCGTGACCGGAAAGAAAGAGGTGTGAGATTAGAACGTGTGCGAAAAATTTATGGAGTGGATTGCCCAGTGTAATCCGGAAGTGGTTTTGTCTGGCGTATTTGCACTTTTAGGAGCTGTGATAGGTGTTGTAGGGTCTCTTTCTACGGTCTTTTTGACAAAGGCGGTTCAGAAACACGGGAAAATTACACTTCATGCAAGAATTGTTGGTTCTCGAATAGACGCTGCACACCGTACATGGGGATATATACAGACGGATCAAGGAATATCTTTTCATGTTCCTTTATGGCTCGATATTTGTAACACCTCTGACGTCTCAAGAATAGTTAGAAATGTAAATCTCTGTATTGTAAAAGATAGAACGATAGTTGCGGATTTTACACAATTTCAAGGAAACGGAATTGACCCACGGGAACCAAACACTACAATAGTAGGAAATGCGGGTGCGTATTCGTTCGTTGTCCCTCCGAATAGTGTTTTGCGTACCGAGGTGGAATTTGGTATAAAAAAAAGCGATCTTCCACCAGAAGATCAGGAGTTTAACAGCGTTTATTTAACATATTTTGATGAGAAAGATTGCCTTAAAGTTTTCTTTTTAGAAAAGATTCCCACGCCACAATGGATTGTTGGAGAGCTGCCGCGCTCCAAGCGATGGAAGACTCTGCAAAAAGTTAAATTTAGTGGGCTCTATAAATATCGTTCAGGAAATTGAGGTGTAACTATGCCCGATTTTGACGTAAAAGAAAAACGCTTTGAGCAGGATATAGAGGAATACCTCACTACATACGGCGGCTATCAGAAGGGCAACCCCGCCGCCTTTAACCGGGAAAAAGCCCTGGATACTGCCACATTCCTCTCCTTCATCCGCACCAGCCAGCCCAAGCAGTGGGAGCGATTTGAAAAAATCTACGGTGTCGACAGTGAGCGGCAGCTCATCGACCGTTTTTGCCGGGAAGTGAAGATGGTAGGTCTGCTGAAAGTGCTGCGCCAGGGCTTTACTGACCGGGGAATCAAGTTCCGTGCTGTGTTCTGGAAACCGGAGACTTCCATCAACGAGACCAGCCAAGCCCAGTATGCTGCCAATATTCTCCATTGTACTCGGCAGCTGCATTATTCTCTGAATAACGAAAACAGCATTGATATTGTTCTGTTCCTCAACGGCATCCCGGTGGTGTCTATGGAGCTGAAATGTCAGTTTACCGGACAGGACACCGCCAACGCTATCCAGCAATACAAATTCGACCGGGCGGGGAAGGACGCCATTTTCGAGTTCAAAAACCGGGTACTAGTCCACTTTGCCGTAGACCTTACCAATGTGTATATGACTACCCGATTGGAAGGGGCGAAAACTTATTTCTTGCCCTTCAACCAGGGCAGCAACGGAGCCGGAAATGTGGGCGGCAAGGGTAATCCCATCAACCCGGACGGCTATGACACCGCCTACTTGTGGGAACATGTACTGTGCAAGGACCGTCTATTAGAAATTTTACATAAATATCTCCACTTGCAACAAGAGAGAGACGAAAAAACCGGTGAAATAAAGTCCGAGCGGATGATCTTCCCCAGGTATCACCAGTTGGATGTAGTGACCAAACTACTGGCTGATGTAAAGGCCAACGGCTCAGGCAAGAACTATCTCATTCAGCACAGCGCCGGTTCTGGAAAGTCCAACTCCATTGCTTGGCTGGCCCACCGGCTCACTGGCCTGCACAATGACCACGACGAGAAGATCTTCCAGTCTGTTATCATCGTCACCGACCGTCGGGTGCTGGACAGCCAGCTGCAAAATACCGTTTATCAGTTTGACCATGTGGCAGGTGTGGTGCAGAAGATTGACAAGAACGCTCAGCAGCTCCGGGAGGCCATCGAGGCTGGGACAGGCATCATCATCACCACTCTTCAGAAGTTCCCGGTTATTTATAAAGAAGTTCGCACCGGCAACAAGCGGTTTGCGGTCATTGTGGACGAGGCACACTCCTCCCAGACCGGCGACGCCGCCCGCAAGCTGAAGCGTGCCCTGGCAGACACCGATAAGATTCTGGAGGAGTACGCAAAAGAAGAGTACGAGGAAGAATCCAAGCGCAAGGATGATGAGGACAAGCTGCTGGATGAACTGGCCGCCCAGGGTGTTCATGAAAACCTGTCATTCTTCGCCTTTACGGCTACCCCAAAGGACAAAACGCTGCAAATGTTCGGCCAGCGGGATGAAAATGGAAAATGTCATCCCTTCCATGTGTATTCCATGCGGCAGGCCATCGAGGAAGGATTTATTCTGGATGTGCTGCAAAACTACATGACCTACAATATGTACTACAAGATTGCCAAGGCTATCCCCGATGATCCGGAGCTGGATACCGCCGCGGGTGTGCGTGCTATTCGCCAGTTTGAGACACTGCACCCCCACAATATCTCCCAGAAAACGGCTATCATGCTGGAGCAGTTCCGCAATGTGACCCGGCACAAAATCGGCGGCAAAGCCAAGGCCATGATTGTGACACCCTCCCGGCTCCATGCGGTACGATACTTGCTGGAGTTCAAGCGGCAAATCAAAGAGAAGGGATATACCGACCTGGATGTGCTGGTTGCTTTCTCCGGTGAGGTGGAGGACAACGGTGAGACCTACACCGAAGAGAAACTAAACAAAACAAAATCCGGCGAGACCATCAAAGAAAAGGCCCTGCCGGAGGCGTTCCATACGGACGAATATGGAATGCTGATCGTGGCGGAAAAGTATCAGACTGGCTTTGACGAGCCTCTTCTGCATACCATGTTTGTGGATAAGAAGCTATCCGGCGTGAAAGCTGTCCAGACCCTTTCCAGGTTGAACCGCACCATGCGTGGCAAAAAGGATACCTTTGTCCTGGATTTTGTCAACTCCGCCGAAGATATTCGCAAAGCGTTTGAACCTTATTATGAGGAAACGATACTGGAAGAGGAAACGGACCCTAATGTTGTGTATGACCTGAAAAATACACTGGATGAATACCGGGTCTATCAACAGATGGAAATTGACCGGTTTGCGGAAATTTTCTATTCCTCCAAGGAGCAGTCTAGCGGCGATTTGGGCAAGCTCCAAGGCACCATCCGCCCGGCGCTTGATCGGTTTGAGGCGCTGGAGGAAGAAAAGCAGAATCTGTTCAAGTCCACTCTGGCCCGGTTTAACCGGATTTATGCCTTTATCACGCAGGTCTGCCGCCTGTTTGATAAGGACATCCACAAGTTCAGTGTGTACTCAAAATTCCTCTATACCATGTTGCCTAAGGGCGGACGGGATAAGGTATATGTGGATGACAAGGTACTGTTGGAATATTACCGCCTGGAAAAGGATTTCGAAGGCGGAATCCAGCTGGAAAGCACTCCGGAGGGCTTCCGGCCCATCACCGGCGAGGCTGGCCGCAGAGAGAAAAAGCGTGATCCACTGACGGTTATCATTGACAAAATCAACGAGAAGTACGGCACCAACTTCACTGAGATGGATAAGGTATTGCTCCAGATGGAAAACGATTATGCCGCTCAGGACAAGTGGCACAGCTATGCCCAGAACAATGACCGCAAGACCTTTATGCTGCTTTTTGAGAAGGACTTTCCCAATATGGCGGCCGCCCGCTATGAGCAGAATGAGGACTTCTTTGTGAAAATGTTCTCTGACCCGGACATGATGCAGCAGGTCATGGAAACCGTGGGCGCGGTGCTGTATGAAAGGCTGAGAGGCCAAAAGAAATGATAAAGGGTACGGTGAGGTGATGAAACCATGATTGAAAAAGTGAAAGGGCTCTTAATCAATGGTCGTTGCTTTTCAAAAGAAACAGTCCTTCCATTCTTTCCTGGCAATAATGACCGCATTGCTATTGTTTATGGAAAAAACGGGAGCGGCAAGAGCACAATTTCAGATGGATTTTCTCAGATTGCTTCTGGTGAATCATCCGAAGAATTATCTGCATCACTAATTGACCGATCCGATAATGTGATTGATTTGGCTGCCGAAAGCAAGATATTTGTGTTTAATGAAAAATACATTGACGAAAATGTAAAAATTGATGCGGATGGGTTGGGGACTATTATCCTTTTGGGCGGTCAGGTTGATTTACAAGCAGATATAGATTACTATACGACGCTGTTGGCGACAGCCCAGAGAGAATATGAGTCGGCTGAATCGGCGCTAGAAGCATTTGGAAATAAGCAGAACCCACTTAGTCCTGATTTCCATTTGGCGCGTATTAAAAAAGCCTTACAAGCTAATTGGGCAACTACGGATGCCGCAATCAAGGGAAACAAAATTAACTCGAAGGTAACAGAAGAAGTCGTCAGAGAAATTGGTGGTCTTTCTGTTTCAGAGACTAAAGAGCAATTACAACAAAAGTTTGATGAAACCAAGGCACTACTGGATAAGGTGGCCGATGTCACAACAAGCTATCCAGTGCCTATCAGTGAGGTTGAGCTTACGGCCGGCTTTGAGAGTGCGATTTGTGCTCTCTTAGCAAAGCTTGTAGAAAAGCCTATGCTGACAGAGAGAGAATCGATGATTCTTTCAATGATTCAGAGCGGAAGGCAATCTATTGTTGAGGCGGCAAAAAATGATTTCAGTGACGGCTCTACAACTGTATGTCCCTATTGCTTCCGAGAGATTGATAATGAATATCGTCGCAGTTTAATTAATAGCATAAATAAAGTGCTGAACAAGGATGTTGATAAGCATAAGGCTGAATTGCAAGCTATAGCTTTTCCTGCCTTTGATCAAGATTATTCGCAGTTCACCGATTTAGATGCTGAATTAGTCAAAAAAATCCAAAAACAGATAGAAAATTGCCAAAAACTGATAGAGCAATATAAAGCCGCTATCCAACAGAAGTTAAATAGTATTTACAGTCCAATAAGCATGGCTCCGATCGGATTGGAAAATAGTATGCAGCAACTAAATGCACTTCTAAGTAAACTTGAGTTTAAACGGCAAGAATTTGTAGATGCTGTTCAACGACGGAAAGTGATTCTGCGCGATCTGCTTTTGATCAACAAGAAAATTGCACACTTACAGATAGAGCAAGTATATCGGGACTACTTGAAGCAGCAGCGCGAAAAGAGAACTGCACAAGCCAAATTGCAAACTATGCAGCAAGAGGCAGAAAAACTCTTAGAGCACTTAAAGGCTCTTGAACAGAAAAAATCAAATGTGGGGCTGGCTATTGAAAATATAAACAATGCACTTGACTATGTATTCTTTTCGCATGGGCGGCTTTCAATTGAATTGAAAAATGAAAAGTACTACTTAAAATCGAACGGTAATGATGTTAAGCCCAAAAATGTGTCCTTAGGGGAACGAAATATTATAGCTCTGTGTTACTTCTTTACACAGATATTGGCAAACCAGGATATTGAAAAACTGTATCAAAATGAGGAATTGGTAGTTATTGACGATCCGATTTCTAGTTTTGACTTTGAAAATAAGGTTGGTATTAGTTCTTTTTTGCGTTACCAAACGAAAAATATCATTGGTGGAAACTCGAGAAGTAAGATTTTGTTTTTAACTCATGACTTGTCAACCTTTTTCGACTTGCAAAAAATAGCTGATGAGATGATGCAGGTATTTGGAAAGAGCGATAAAACTGCTAAAAATAATTTCTTTGAACTAGTTGGTCGCAATATCAGCATATGTGCTTCAAAGCGAAAAACATATAATGAATATAGAAGACTATTAGAGATGATTTTTCAATATGCAACAGACAATACCGAAGGTTTGGAATTGATGATTGGCAATGCCATGAGGCGTACATTAGAAGCGTTTTCTACTTTCATTTATGGAACAGGAATATCTGGAGTATCTTTCGACACAAAAGTAATAAAAAGCCTGGGAGAGTATTCTAGCTATTTTGAAAATCTTATGTATCGTTTGGTGCTTAATGGCGAAAGTCATATGCAGGCACGCATATACGGTGTACAAGATGATTTGAATTTTTATGAATTCATCTCAGAAGATGAAAAGCGACGTACTTGTAAGGATATTTTGTGCTTTATGTATTGTTTGAATCCGGATCATATTGAATCGCATATCCCGGAGGCTATCCCGGAAATCAAAAAATGGATGATGGATATTCCAACAAATGAAAAATTTGATATAGTAGTTACTTCAAAAAAGAAAACTATTCCGCTGTATGATATTCCACTATCCGCTGGTTCTGGTGAGGAAATGTTTGGAAGTGATATACCCTTCGAGGAATATGAAACGGATATTGAGGATGGTGACTTTGCACTTCATATCTCTGGCGACAGTATGGAGCCGGAAATCCCTGATGGCAGCATTGTTGTTGTTAAAAAGGAATGTGATGTGCCCGACGGAATAACTGGTGCGTTTTTCCTTAACGGGGAAGTCTATTGTAAAAAGCTTTTACATAAAGATGGAAAAGTTTTCCTGTGCTCGGTGAATACAAAATATAAGCCGATTCAAATTCGTGATGAGGACAACTTAAAGGCTTATGGGAGAATTGTCAAAGTGGTTAGTTAGTGTTATAATATTTCTAAGCCACCCAATTATGTACCTCAAGCAAAACTCCTGATAGGATGGCCCAGATAGATTTTTGATAGCAAAAGTCCGAATAGACCTTGGGATAAGAATAATCTGCATCAAATAGAACCACGTCAAATCAAATCCTCTATACAAAAAAGTTTAGAAATGGATTTAACTTGGCGAGTTCGAATGATTTCAAGGTCTTGAAAAACCGCATAGTTAAGCGGTTTCTTGGCTTTTGAAATGCATCGTGGCAACGATTTGGCAACACTTTTTCATTATTCATAAAAAGAGAGCTAACTGATTTTGATTAGTCAGTTAGCTCTCTTTTTCTTTTTATTATTATTTTGTGCAACAAATGGCCTTTCCCGTGGCCTACAAGTGAGGGGTCAAAAGAGGTCTTGGGGAGGCACTTTCACATAGTTCTGGGCTTTGTCAAACTCCGGGTAGAGGTAGCGCCACTTGTCGTAATCCTCTTTGGAAATCTCACCAGCCTCCAGCCTGGAAGCAGTCTGCTGCCAGGAGCAGAGCATTTCATGCAGTCGGGCGGCGTCTTTATTTTTCCGCACATCGACCTTCAAGCAGACTTCTCCATCCGTCTCGCTGATTTTGAGCCCGTAGTTGTCCTCCAGGGTAAACAGGGTGTGCATGAGCCCAACATAGGAGTCTATATCCGGGACAGAAAGTGCGTGCGGGGAAACATCCAGTACCTGGGCCAAGGCAGCAGTCAATTCTGCTTTAGGGGTTCTTGATCCTGTTTCGTACTGTGCTAGACGCACATCTGCAGACTTCTCCGGGAAGCCCAGCACCATGCCGAGATATTTCTGAGTCATCCCCCGCAGGAGACGGAAAAAGTGAATCCGTTCGCCAATCGCCATATCATCAGCTCCAATCGTTGGTTGTTCTTAGGAAAAGCGTAGCAGAAATGCTTAGTAAAGTCAAGAGGATCTTAAACAATTTTATTTAATTTATTTTGCGTACTCCGATTGACACTAGCTATTTTGCTTAGTATAATGACAATAGGCTAAGCAAATCAGCTTAGCATAAATAAACAAAAAAGAACTGCCACAATCCCTGATTATACATCCAGGAAAAAGTGGTAGACGAAAGTGAGGAGGCATTTATGGAACACAATATCCAGCCGCAGCAGCCATCAACGAAGAAAGGAAGGTGTTTTCAATGCAGGTACAAAACTTTATGCGCGTGGAGGAAGTGGCCCAGGAGCTGGGCATCTCCAAGTCCCACGCCTACAAAGTGATCCACAAGCTCAATGCTGAACTCCGTGAGAAGGGCTATCTGACCATCTCCGGGCGGGTCAATCGAAACTTTTTCATGGAGAAGTTTTGCTATGGCAAGACGGGAAAGGAGGGCTAATCATGGCAGTCTATAAGGAAGAAAAGACCAATACCTGGAGAGCAGTTTACCGCTATACTGACTGGAACGGCGAGCGCAAGCAGACCCAGAAACGGGGATTCAAGACCAAACGGGAGGCACAAGCCTGGGAGCGGGAACAGCTCAACAAGATCAGCGCTGACCTGGATATGACATTCAGGAGCTTCGTGGACCTCTACACGGCGGATATGAAAACTCGGCTTAAGGAAAACACCTGGGCCACCAAGGATCACATCATCCGTACCAAGCTGTTGCCCTACTTCGGCAGGCTGAAAATGTGTAACATTACTGCCCAGCAGATTATCACCTGGCAGAATGAGATGCTGAACCACAGGGACGAAAATGACAAACCATACTCGCCAGTGTATTTAAAGACACTACACAATCAGCTTAGCGCTATCTTTAACCATGCAGTTCGATACTATAATCTCCGCGAAAATCCTTGCAAAAAGGCTGGTGGTATGGGAAAAAACAAAAACCGGGAGATGATGTTCTGGACCAAGGAGCAGTATCTGAAATTTGCTGAGGTGATGATGGACAAGCCGCTGTCCTTCTACGCCTTCGAGATGCTCTACTGGTGCGGTATCCGAGAGGGGGAGCTGCTGGCTCTGACCCCGGCAGACTTTGACTTTGAGAAGCGCACCGTATCTATTAACAAGTCCTATCAGCGGTTGAACGGTCAGGATCTGATTACCACTCCCAAGACGGAAAAGAGCAATCGGGTCATTACTATGCCGCAGTTCCTGGCTGAGGAAATCCAGGATTACATCAAGATGCTTTACGGCATCGGGCCGGATGACCGGATGTTTACCGTCACCAAGAGTTATCTTCACCGGGAGATGGACCGGGGAGCCAAAGAAGCCGGGGTACCGCGCATCAGAATCCATGATATTCGTCACAGTGCGGTGTCGCTTCTGATTGACATGGGGTTCTCTGCCACGGCTATCGCAGACCGGGTGGGCCATGAGAGCATCGATATCACCTACAACTACGCGCATCTATTTCCGTCCAAGCAGGCAGAAATGGCAGATACAGCCATGCCGATGGAGACGGTAAAGGCAAAACGGCTGATGCCTTCGGTGATTTTTTTGACCGGCAGCACATCACCGGCTAGCGTCATGGTGGCAGAGCCGCAAACCGAGTAAACCGCACCCATGTACAGGCGGATGATGATCAGCACACCAAAAATCGGGAAGGCGATAAAGGCCGGAAAAGACAGGCAGAACAAGGCCAGAAAGAGCAGATATACCCGGTAACGGTTGAAGGTATCCAGCAGATAACCGGCCACAGGGCGGAACAAAATCGTGGCAACCGACATGGCCGTCAGTACGATGCCGACCCGGGAACCGGTGATGCCGATTTCCTGGCAGTAAATGGGGATGATGGGGATGGACGCATAGAATGCGGCCAGCACCAGCAGGTTGGTGATAAAAAGAAGAATAAATCTTCGGTTCCAAATTTTTTCATTGTTTTCCATGTACATATAGCTCCTTTGCAACAGAAAAATATCAAAAAAATATAGTGGCAATTGCCACTATCTATAAGCATAGCACGCCGGATCGCGTTCGTCAATATCTGGTTGCAAATGCCACGAAAAGGAAGTATACTGTTGCAAAAGGGGGCTTGTACAATGCTCTACAGTATGGATAGTCCGTTCAAATCCATCTCCATCCTCTATCGCAAATCGCACATTTGGCTCAACAACGGCTGCGCGCAGTGTCAGCTCACAGCGGCGCAGGCGGTGGTGATCCTCATCGTCTGCGATTTTGAAACACTGACGCAGGACGAGATCACCAAGCGTCTGTCGCTGGACAAAAGTGTCATTGCCAAAACGGTGAACAAGCTGGAAGAGAGCGGTTTTCTGGTCCGCACCACCAATGCCAAAGATAAGCGGACCTATGATATCCGGCCGACGGAAAGTGCCTGGACCGTATACCCGGCCATCAAGCGGGAAATCGATGCTTGCTTTCAGCGCATGACCCAAAAGATGACCGATGCGGAGCGGGCGGAGTTCAAGCGTTTGCTGATGTTGGCTGCCGAAACAACGATCACGCAGGAAGAAGAGATGGAGTAAATACCCAACCGGTCCAACGCGGAAGAACCTGTAAATTCAGCGCAAACGGGCTGGAATCGTGGGGAAAAATCTGCTACAATGTAGAAAATCGGATCGGCCAAAGGGGACTTGTGCAAATGCTGTATTCCACAACGTATCCGTCGCCGTTTGGGGAGATTTTTCTGCTTGCCAACGACCATGCACTGGTCGGTGCCTGGCTGCCGGGGCAGCAGATCGACCAAACGCTGGCGGCACAGGCGCAAAAGCGGCAAAGTGCTGCGCTTCTGGTGCAGGCGTGCGGATGGCTGGACCGCTATTTCCGCGGGGAGAAACCCACCCCGCAGGAATTGCCGTTGGAACCGCAGGGAAGTGACTTCCGCCGGATGGTATGGCAAAGATTGTGTCGGATCCCTTATGGAAAACTGGAAACCTACGGTCAGATTGCCCGGGAAATCGCCCAAAAAAGCGGTGGCAAAATGTCGGCGCAGGCGGTAGGCGGCGCCGTGGGGCATAACCCGATTTCACTGATCATTCCCTGCCACCGGGTGGTGGGCGCCAATGGCAATCTTGTGGGGTATGGCGGCGGTTTGCCGATGAAGCGGCGGCTTTTGAAATACGAGGGCGTCGATCTCAGCCGGCTGCACGATCCAAAACCCAGAGCCAAATAAGACAGAAACAAAATCATGAAGTGGTGACAAGCAATAAGACTTTACAGGGAGGATGCCATGCGGGAAATTGCAATTACAGAGTTTGATCATTTGAAAATTGGTCAGGCAGAAAACGCGGAGGCAGGGACCGGCTGCACGGTTTTGCTGCTGGGCCCCGAAGGTGCCCCGGCGGGACTGGATGTGCGCGGAGGCGGCCCGGCTTCCCGGGAAAGTGAGCTGCTCAAACCCATGGCGGCTGCCGGTGTCATCCATGCCATTCTGCTTTCGGGCGGCAGCGCTTTCGGCCTGGATGCAGCGGGCGGTGTCATGCGTTACTTGGAAGAACGCAACATCGGCTTTGATGTGGGTGTGGCCAAGGTGCCGTTGGTCTGCCAGTCCTGCCTGTTTGATCTGACGGTGGCGGATGCCCATACCCGCCCGGATGCGACCATGGCCTATGCGGCCTGCTGCCATGCGGAAACGGGCAACTACCAGGACGGCAATTTCGGTGCCGGTACCGGTGCCACTGTCGGCAAACTGCTGGGCATGGAACACTGTATGAAATCCGGTATCGGCAGCTTTGCCGTGCAGATCGACGACCTCAAAGTGGGGGCGCTGGTGGCGGTCAATGCACTGGGTGATGTGTACGACTGGAAAAACGGCTGCAAAGTTGCAGGTTTGTTGGCCGATGACCGCAAGACGTTTCTGGATACCGAACAGGTCGCCTGCCAGAAGATCGATGTGGTGGAGAATAAATTCGTGGCCAACACAACGCTGGGCGTTGTAATTACCAATGCGCAGTTTGATAAAACGCGCCTGTGCAAGATTGCCGGTATGGCCCATGACGGGTACGCCCGTGCCATCCGGCCGGTGCACACAACCGCGGACGGCGACAGCATCTATGCTGTTTCGCTGGGCACGGTGCAGGCCGACCAGGATGTTGTCGGCGCGCTGGGGGCACAGGTTATGGCAGAAGCTATCCTGCGAGCTGTGCGTGCAGCCCGGCCTGCCTATGGATTGCCGGCTGTTTCGGAGTTGTAAAAAGTATAGGTTCCCGCCGTTTTTGCGGCGGGAACTTTTTGTTTTCCGTTGCCTTGCCCCGGGTTTCGGGGTATAATAGGAAAACCGAAAACGGTAAGAATGTAACTGCCAGGAGCACCAGGATATGTCGAAACTGGACGAACAGAAAAAGGTACTGATCGAATACTTTCAGCAAGGATGCAAACCGGAAGGAAAACTGACGCTTGGGCTGGAAGTAGAACATTTTATTACGCATGCTGGCGGGGAGCCGGTCACGTTTGCCGAGGTGCAGAGCGTCATGCGCCAGATGCAGCAGCCCTACGATACCCCGATCCTGATTGACGGTGAATATATGGGGTATATGACTGAGTGGTATTCAGTCTCGCTGGAACCGGCCTGCCAGGTGGAAATCAGTATGGCTCCGCAAAGCAGTGTGGTCAAAATCATGGACCTCTACAATCAGTTCTATCTGCAGCTGGGCATGACACTGGCGGCTCGCGGGTTGCGCGTGTGGACGGTGAGCTACCATCCCACTCGCCGGGCGGAAGACCTGCCGCTGATTCCCAAGCAGCGGTATGAAGCGATGGACCGGTATTTCAAAAATACGGGCTCCTGCGGTATCCAGATGATGCGGGCCACCGCTTCCACACAGCTTTCCATAGACTACTACAGCGAACGCGATTTTGTACAAAAAATGCGGGCGGCCTGCCTGCTGACGCCGTTTTTTGCGCTGCTCAGCGATAATGCGGTGCGGTATCAGGGCAATCTCAACAACGCCTACAGCGTGCGCACGCGGATCTGGCAGGACGTGGATAATGACCGCTGCGGAGTACCGCCCCATCTGATGGACCCGGATTTCGGCTTTGAATCCTATGCCGAAACGGTTCTCACGCGGCCGCTGATCGTATCCCTGCGCGGCAACCGCACCAAGGCGGTAGGACGCAAGAGCGCCCAGGAAATCTACGGCAGCTACCTGCTGAAAAAAGAGGTGGAGCACGTCCTGTCCATGTTCTTTTTCGACGCGCGCCTCAAATCTTATATTGAAATCCGCGGTGCCGATTGCATGCCGCCCAAGTTCATTGCCGCCTATGCGCAGCTGGTCAAAACGATTTTCGGCAGCCAGGCGGCGCTGCAGAACGTGCTGCGCCACTATGAAGGGGTAAACACCGGCGACATTGCCAACGCAAAGGTGGCCGTCTGCAAAGATGGCTATAACGCCTGGGTTTATGGGCGGCCCATTGGCAAGGAACTGGCCTGGCTGCTTTTGCAGGCTCGCAGCCGGACGCCTTCTCAGGAAGAGCGCGCGCTGTTGGAGCCGCTGGCCAAACTGATCGTCACCAAGAAAACCATACGGGAAGAAGAATTCGAAAATGACTGAACGCAAAGAATGGAATCGCGACTACCTCGCAGCGGCCGCATCGGACCCCGAACGCCTGAAGCGGGAGTTTGATGAGATTACCGAATACATGAAGGCTTCCACGGCAATCCATCACGGGGAGTATGTGCGTACCTGCTATGCGCCCAAGCTGTTTACTGAAGAAACCTTCCGCGGCTTCGCAGCGGATATCCGCACGCTGTACGGGATTCTGTCCAAGGTGATGCACGCCTACTATCGGGACCCGGCCTATCGCGCGCTGTTCGGCTTTGATGCTGTGACGGAAGAGCTGATTCTGCGCGCTGATCCGGATATTTCCCTGCTGCCCATGGCCCGCATCGATTTCTTTTACAACGAAGAGACCGGCGCCTATAAATACTGTGAATTCAATACCGATGGAACCAGTGCCATGAATGAGGACCGGGAACTCAACCTGGGCCAGCAGCTTTCCACGGTGTACAGGGATTTCCGGGCGCAGCACAAGACCCGCACCTGTGAGCTGTTCCACAGCTGGGTAGCGGCCTTGTGTGATGTTTACCGGCGTGCCCGCCATACCGAAAACCCACCCTATGTGGCCATTGTGGATTTCATGGATTGCGGTACCGTCAACGAATTTGAAGTGTTCCGGAGCTACTTTATCGAAGACGGCGTACCGGCCGAAGTGTGCGATATGCGCAGCCTGCGGTACAACGCGGCGGAAAAAACGCTGTACGGGCCCGGCGGGCATAAAATTGATGCCATCTACCGCCGTGCCGTGACAAGCGATATTCTGGAACGGTACGAGGAATGTGCCGCGCTTCTGGCGGCGGTACGGGAGGATGCCGTGCTGCTGGTGGGGGATTTCCATACCCAGCTGGTGCACAACAAAACAATTTTCCGCATTCTGCATGAACCGCAGACCCAGGCAATGCTGACCCCGGCAGAGCAGGCGTTTGTGCAGGCGCATGTGCCGCTGACCAAGACCTTCGCGGCATCGGATATCCCGCGGGTGCTGGCAGATAAGGATGCCTGGATTCTCAAACCGTTGGATTCCTATGCGTCCCGCGGCGTGCATGCCGGTGTGGAATCCACGCAGGAAGAGTGGGAGCAGATCGTGCGCGCTACTCCTCTGCAGGGATATCTTTTGCAGGAATTCTGCCGCCCCTATGTCACCGAAAACTACGGCATCGGGTTGGACGGTACTTTCGGCAAGAATCGCTATTACAACCTGACTGGTATTTATGTGTACGATGGTGTTGCCCAGGGCGTGTATTCCCGTGTTTCGCTCAGCCCGATCATTTCCAGCCAGTACAGCGAAAAAACACTGCCTACATTGCTGGTGTCGGAATAATTTTCAGGTGCGGCAGGCATACTAACCCCAAATACAATGGGGGGATGACTGCGTGCGGGAAACATCATACCATGCCGTAATTACCGAGATGACCGTCCGTGCCCTGTGGGAAACGCAGAACGTCATCGACTGCATCCCGGATGAAATGTGGGATAAGCATTATGGCGGCTCGCCTTTGTGGCAGCATCTGTATCATCTGCTGCACAGTCTGGACCAATGGTTCATCAATCCGCGGGCCAATGACTTTGTGGAACCGCCGGTGCATGTGCCGGATCTGCAGGATCTGGATATCTACCCGGCGGCCCATCTCGACCGCGGGCAGATGGATGCCTATTTTTACACGATCAAGGCCAAGCTCTCCCTGTACCTGACTTCGCTGCACGATGAGGACCTTTTGCAGCGGCCGGAAAACTGCGAATGGACGCGGTTTACGCTGATTCTTTCGCAGTACCGGCATCTGCACCTGCATCTGGGCATGCTGATGGGCTTTATTGTGGCGGAGATCGGTCTGTGCCCGCGTACACTGGAACCGGGGGATGAATTTCCCCGGCCTCCTTATGATCCCTACCGTTGAGGAAAGGAAGGCTCTATGAAGAATTTGTTGTATCTGTTGCCGCTGTGCCTGGTGGTGCTGGGCGGATGTGCGTCGGCCCCGGTGGATACCACGCCGGTCTGGCAGCAGCAACTGCCGGAAACCGGGGTGGAGATGGAAGTCAGCAACTGTACGCTGCTGGGGGAAGAGCCGGTCTATTACACACTGGATCGTGACAGCGCCGATCCCTGGGTGGAGCGCCCGGCTCTGCAGACCGAGGGCGTACCGGTGGTCACACTGCGCGGTGTGGAGCCGGAACAGGTGGAACTTCGGTTCGTGGAGAATATCGATACCCTGTATCTGTACTATGACAAAGTCATGCCGCAGCAGGATCTCGATTACATAGTAACCAAGCCGGAAGACGGCCCCCTGCAATACCGTCTGGATACGGTATACAACTATGAATTTGTGGTCACCACACAAAGCGGAACCGACACGATGATCGTGACCTGCCAGCGCGACGGCCTGACAGAAAAGGAATGAAGTCATGACCCCCGGCTAAGCCGGGGGCTTGTGTAAGCCCTAGAAGGGCATCGTACCGGCAAGCCTCTCAAGAGGCACTGAAAAAGTCGCCACTTGCATCACTTGCCCCACAGCCCGTAAACGGGCGCTATTATCTAAGATCAATTTCCTGACAATAGTAAAGTTGTTGATCTCTTCTCGCTTCGCTCGGTGCTTGAAGCTAAAGCTTTTTTACTCTCCCCAGCAGAGCTGGGGGTTCTCATTTTGCTAAAGCATACAATAGAAAAACGCCCCGGCGGAAAGGTGGATTCCGTCGGGGCGTTCTGGTTATGGAAAAATTATTTCTGGGCAGGCATGTCCAGGGTGGTGGTGGGGAAGGCAAAGCTGCAACCGGCATCCGCGACCAGCTGCATGATCTTCAGGTTCAGGCGGCTTTTCTCTTCCAAAAATTCACCGTAGGGCAGGGTCGTGACATACAGCCGCACCAGGACGTCGATACTGTAGTCGTTGAACTTGTCCACCGTTACGGTGACTGTATCGGTCCGCACTGTGGGCTGTTCTTTCAGCATCTGTGCCAGGTCATGGCAGATTTTGTTCAGCTGTTCCCGGGTGGTGTCGTAGGTCAGGCCCAGCGTAAACTGCCACAGACGGCTGCTGCGCTGGTTGCAGTTCTGAATGTATTCCGAGCAGACCTTGGAGTTCTCGATGGTTACCGCCACATTGTCTGTGGTGCGGATGCGGGTAGAGCGGAAGGAGATATCTTCCACCGTACCTTCGGAGGAACCCAGAATGACATAGTCGCCGATGCCGAAGGGATGTTCCAGCACCAGGGTGATACCGGCAATCAGGTTGGACAGGGTGGATTGTGCTGCCAGCGAAATGGCAAGGCCGGCAACACCGGCGCCGGTCAGCAGGCCGGCCACCGGGACGCCCAGGCGATCCAGCATGGCGATGCCGGTGAAAACCGCCACCAGTGCGCGGAAGATGTTTTCAAAAAAGCGGCCCATGGTGTTGTTGGTGGTCAGGTCCAGTTTGTTCTGGGCACTGCGCAGCAGCAACCGGCACATCGGCGCGGAGCGCCAGGCACCCAGCCCCAGCAGGAAGGTCAGGGCCAGATCAAACAGCAACCGAAGGATCGTCTGATAGGTGGCGTTCGCAAAGGAAAAGGGGACCACCACCAGGGCGATATAGAACAATGTCGCGCGGATGATCAGTGCGGTGGGCTGTACATAACTGTCAAACAGAATATACAGCCATTCGGTCAGATGCCCGTGCAAACCGTCCAGGACCCGGCGGATGACGCGGGTATACAAAATGGGCAAAACCAGCGACCCCAACAGCAGCAGCGCGGTGGGCAGAAGCTGGAACAGCAGGCTCAAGGCGAATTCTTGCATAGACACACTCCCTTGGTCGTGGATATTCGGGTGCAAACATTATACCATACCCTCTTGCATTTTGTAAAACCTGTGGTATACTAGGCAAGTAGAAAGTCTGTTTCAGGGCGGGGTGCAATTCCCCACCGGCGGTAAACGTGCCTTGTGGCCGTAAGCCCGCGACCGGCTGCCAACGCAGCCGCTGATCCGGTGAGAATCCGGGGCCGACGGTATAGTCCGGATGAAAGAAACGGAAAGCTGTTTGCTATGCTTTTTTCGCCCTGTTGCTGTACGTATTGTACGTATCTGGCATCAGGGCGTTTTGTTTTGCCGGCAGCAAGCATGGGCAGCCTCCCGCAGTTTTATCACATACAAACCGGCTTTCGCAAACTATTTTTTCGGGAGGAATTTTCTCATGACCAAAACACACAACCACATCCGCGAACTTACCGTAACCGCCATGCTCTGCGCCATCGCCACCGTGCTGATGTTCCTGGACTTCAGCCTGCCCATGTTCATCCCCAGTTTTGTCAAGATGGACGTCTCGGAACTGCCCGCACTGCTGGCTTCCTTCAGCCTGGGCCCTGTCTACGGCATCGCGGTCTGCCTGGTCAAAAATCTGTTCAACCTGATTTTCCACGGCTCCACCGGCGGTATCGGGGAACTGTGCAATTTCCTGCTGGGCGCATCCTTTGTGGGCGTGGCCGGTGTGATCTATAAGTTCCACAAAACGCGCAAAGGTGCTGTGGCCGGCTGCCTGATCGGCGCGGTGGTTATGGCAGTTGTCAGCGTGCCTGTCAACTACTTCCTCAGCTATCCCGTCTATGCGGCCATGTTCGGCGGCATCGATGCGATCATCGCCGCCTATCAGGAACTTCGCCCCGGTACCAACGGCCTGCTGGAATGCCTGCTCGTCTTCAATATGCCGTTTACCCTCGTCAAAGGCCTGATCGACGCGGTGCTCTGCTTCCTCATCTATAAGCCGCTCTCTCCGATCCTGCATGGCCGTCACTGAGGGAATGTGCGGCAAAAAACAACGCAGAACCGCGTTCGACACCTATTGACGCAGGGAAAGTGTTGTGCTATAATGCCTTTTACAACAGAATAGCAACTTATCAAGAGCGGCAGAGGGAACAGGCCCTGTGAAGCCCGACAACCTACACGAAAGTGCAAGGTGCCAATTCCTGCGGGGAACCGAAAGATAAGCGTCAACGCGCAGTCTTTTGGCTGCGCGTTTTTTGTTCTCGTCAGTTGCGCTTCTGCTTACATTTATAAGGGAGGCTATTTTTACAATGTCCAAAGTTCTTTTTACTTCCGAGTCGGTGACCGAAGGGCATCCCGACAAAATCTGCGACCAGATCTCGGACGCCATCCTCGATGAGATCCTGAAGCAGGACTCCGATGCCCGTGTTGCCTGCGAAACCACCTGCTCTACGGGTCTGGTACATATCATGGGTGAGATCACTACCAGCTGCTACGTGGACGTGGCAGGTGTCGCCCGCGATGTGATCCGCTCCATCGGTTACGACCGCGCCAAGTACGGTTTCGACTGCGATACCTGCGGTGTCATCGTCAACATCGACGGCCAGAGCCCCGACATTGCGCTGGGCACCAACGATGAGGTGGCCGGTGCCGGCGACCAGGGCATGATGTTCGGTTACGCCTGCGATGAAACGCCGGAACTGATGCCGCTGCCCATCAGCCTGGCCCACAAGCTGGCCAAGCGTCTGACCGAGGTGCGCAAGAGCGGCCTGCTGGATTACCTGCGCCCGGACGGCAAGAGCCAGGTCACCGTGGAATACGATGACGGCAAGCCGGTGCGTGTGGATGCGGTGGTTATTTCCAGCCAGCACAGCCCCGAAGTCAGCCAGGAACAGCTGCATGCCGACATCAAGCGGGAAGTCATCGAAAAGGTTATCCCCGCGGAGATGCTGGATGAAAACACCAAGTACTTCATCAACCCCACTGGCCGTTTTGTGGTGGGTGGCCCGCAGGGCGATACCGGTTTGACCGGCCGCAAGATCATCGTGGATACCTACGGCGGTTACGCACGCCATGGCGGCGGTGCCTTCAGCGGCAAGGACCCCAGCAAGGTGGACCGTTCCGCAGCGTATGCGGCACGCTGGGTTGCCAAGAACATCGTGGCAGCGGGCCTTGCTAAGAAGTGCGAAGTGGAGCTGGCCTACGCCATCGGCGTGGCCGAGCCGGTTTCCATCATGGTGGATACCTTTGGCACCGGTATCGTTGCCGATAACCGGATCGAGGAGGCTGTCAAGAAGGTCTTTGATCTGCGTCCGGCTTCCATCATCCGGGACCTGGATCTGCGCAAGCCGATCTATCGCCAGCTGGCTGCCTACGGTCATATGGGCCGCGAGGACCTGGGCGTCAAGTGGGAAAAGACCGACCGCGTGGATGCGCTGAAAGCCGCGCTGGCCTGATAAATTTCGCTGGACCCGATATCCAAATGCAACAAAAGCGCAGGGGAGACCCTGCGCTTTTTTTGTTTGCCAAATACAGGGCGTTGGGGTATAATAAAGAGGATATTGTGGAAGTGTGCCGAAGGGGGCGGAGCATGGAAAACACTACGCAGCCACAGCTGCAAAAACTCGAAGGCGTGGTCGAGCATATGATCTACGAAAACGCCGAGACCGGGTATGCGGTGTTTGAAGTGAACGCCGGGGACCAGGACATTGTCGTGGCAGGCAACGTGGGCAGTGTGGACAACGGCATGAACGTCACGGTGTACGGCCACATGGTCAACCACCCCAGCTACGGAGAACAGTTCCGCGCCGAATCCTGCGAGGCCAGCCTGCCCCAGGATACGGCGGGGCTGCTCAGCTACCTTTCCAGCGGTGTGCTGCCATATATCGGCCCCTCTACCGCCAAAAAAATTGTCAAAACCTTCGGGGAAGATACCCTGACGGTCATTGCCGAGACGCCGCAAAAACTGTGCGAGATCAAAGGCATCACGGCGGAGAAGGCGGCCATCATTTCCAACGAATTCCGGCGCCTGTATGGTGTGCGGGAGGTCATTGCCTGGTTTACCCGGTTCGGTCTTTCGCCCCAGAGCGCTGTTACGGCCTATCGTGCCTTTGGCCCGCATACCGTCGAAGCATTGACCCAGAACCCGTATCTTCTGTGCGGGGAGCCGCTGCAGCTCAAGTTTGCGCAGGTAGATGGGATTGCGGCGGCCTTGCAGTTTGAATCCGGCAACCGCCTGCGGGTGGCGGCAGGGCTTTTGTATGCGCTGCGCCACAATGCAGGCAACGGGCATACCTGCCTGCCGCGGGCAAAATTGCTGGAGAGTACAGCCAAGTTCCTGCGTGTGGAGCCCGAAGAAATTGAGGCCGGTCTGCAGGAACTGCTCCGGTCAGAGGAACTGCGCAGCCGTACCTTTGATGTAACAGAATATATCTATCTGCCCGATCTGCTTTCAGCGGAGGAAGATATTGCCGCCCGTCTGGGCGAACTTTCCACGTTCCCCACTGAGCCGCCCGCCACGCTGGAAAGCGACATCCGCGCCCTGGAAATCGCCCAGGGGTTTGCCTATGCACCCCTGCAAAGGGAAGCCATCCGCACAGCGCTTTCCAGCCGGGTGATGGTACTCACCGGCGGCCCCGGTACCGGCAAGACCACCACGGTCAA
Organism: uncultured Subdoligranulum sp.; assembly: GCA_900545545.1. GTDB lineage: Bacteria > Bacillota > Clostridia > Oscillospirales > Ruminococcaceae > Gemmiger. The sequence goes on from UQZO01000001.1 coordinate 284,945, forward strand.
CGCCATTCTCAGCCTGTACGAGGCCCTTTATGACCGCGTCGCCCTCTGTGCGCCCACCGGCCGTGCGGCCAAGCGCCTGAGCGAACTGACTCACCATACGGCGTCCACCATCCATCGTCTGCTGGAGGTGGATTACAGTACCGGGGCAGTGCGGTTTATCCATAACGAAAAAAATCTGCTCAAATATGACGTCATCATTCTGGATGAGATGAGTATGGTGGACGTCAAGCTGTTCCAGGCCTTGCTGGCAGCCGCGCGCTATCACTGCCGCATCATCATGGTGGGCGATGCCGATCAGCTGCCCAGCGTGGGGCCGGGCAATATTCTGGGGGAGATTCTGCGCACCCAGGTGGTGCCCACGGTACGTCTGACCGAGATCTTCCGTCAGGCGCAGCAAAGCCTGATTGTACAGAACGCCCACCGCATTGTGCAGGGCCAGATGCCCCAGAAGGGCGCCGCGTCGGACGATTTCTTTATGATCGAATCGGCAGGCCTTGCCTGCCAGCGGCTGGTCTGCGATCTGGTCAGCACCCGTCTGCCCAAAGCCTATGGGTTTGACGCTGTGCGGGATATCCAGGTCCTGTGCCCGACCAAGGTGGGCCCTACCGGCAGTGTGGAACTCAACCGCCGCCTGCAGGAAATCCTTAATCCGCCTGCCCCCACCAAACCCCAGCTGGGTGGGGAAAACGGCAGCAAGATCCTGCGCCTGGGGGATAAGGTCATGCAGGTGAAAAACGACTACGATATTACCTTTGAGCGCGCCGGGGCCGAGGCTGGCGTTGGCGCCTACAACGGAGATATGGGTGTCATTACGGCTATCGACCGGGATGCCCGCTCGGTTACCGTGATGATGGATGACCGAAAATATGTTTATTCCGCCGACCAGCTCAGCGAGCTGGAACCGGCCTATGCGGTGACGGTGCACAAGAGCCAGGGTTCCGAGTTCCCCGCCGTCATCGTGCCGGTGGCCGACGTGCCCGCCCGGCTTTGCTATCGGAACCTTTTGTATACCGGAGTGACCCGTGCGCGCAAACTGTGTGTGTTGGCGGGCAGTGGCCGCACCATTCAGACCATGGTGCGCAATGTGCGCCAGAATATGCGTTACAGCGGGCTGCGCTATCTTTTGACCGATGCCGCCACGCCCACGGCCCGGCGGGCCCAATGAGGGTGCCGGATTGGCAGCAGGCGGCGGAACAGGCGGCCGCCTGGGTCTATCCGCGGCGCTGCCCGTTTTGCGACAGGCTGCTGGGGCCGGACGCGGTACAGGGCGGTTTTTGCCCCGACTGTGCTGCAGAGGAAAAGCGCCTGGCGCATGAGCCGCCGCGCTTGCCGGAAACCGAACATTCTTTTTATGCACTCAGCCAGGCACTGGCCGCTTATTACTATGACGGTGCGGTGCGTCAGGCCATTCTGCTGTGTAAACGCGGCGGGCGTCCCTGGTATGCCCGGGAACTGGCGGACCGTATGGCAGTGCGTATCTGGGGCGCCGAAGCTGCGCCCCGGCCGGGGCTTCGCCCGCAGGATGTGCTGTTTGCCCATCTGCCGGCGTATCAGTGTATTGTGCCGGTGCCGCCCCATCAGCCCATGCCCGGAGTACCCGGGCTGCCGGCGCTGCTGGCCCGGCGGTTGGGGCTGCTGTTTCATATCCCGGTAGAAACGCCGCTGCAGACGGTACGCGGTTCATCGCCGCAGAAGAGCATGTCCCGCGCCGAACGTATGCAGAACGCCAAAAATGCCTATCGCTGCCGCCCCGGTGCAGACCTGAGCGGCAAGCGGGTTTTGCTGGTGGATGACATCATTACCACCGGAGCTACCGCCTCGGCCTGCGCGCTGGAACTGCTGAAAGCCGGGGCCGTGGATGTGACGGTGGCGGCCGTTGCGGCTACCGAAGAATTGCCCAAGGAAAAACGAACCTCTACGGAGAAAAGCAAATGAATCAACAGGATATCGGCATTGATCTGGGGACAACCTCCATCATCATTGCAACAGAAAAGCAGGGCGTGGTGTTCAGCCAGCCGACCATCGGCGCGGTGGATACCCGCAGCAATACCATTCTGGCCGTCGGCGAAGACGCGCTGCGCATGGTGGGGCGTGCCCCGGCGCACATTGATCTGGTACGGCCGCTGCGCGATGGCGTGATTCAGGACCATCGCATGACCAACGAACTGATCGTGCGTTTCGTCAACGAGGTATGCCGGTCCCGCTTCTTCAAGCCGCGGGTGGCGGTTTGTGTCCCGGCGGCCATCACGGGTATCGAAGCGGATGCCGTGGTGGAATCGGTGATGGCGGCAGGAGCCAAGCAGGTCTATCTGGTGGATGAGCCTGTAGCGGCCGCGCTGGGCGCCGGATTGCAGATTCGCCAGCCTCGCGGCTGCATGGTCGTGGATATTGGCGGCGGCTCCACCGATATTGCCGTCATCAGCATGGGTGGCCGTGTGCGTGCGGCCAGCGTGCCGGTGGCCGGTAACGCCTTTGACCGGTGCATCGCACAGTATGTGCAGGAAAAATACCAGATCGCCATCGGCCCGCTGACGGCGGAGGCACTGAAAAAGCAGGTGGCCTGCTGCACCAAGAGCGAGTTTGAAGGCGTTATGGAAGTGCGCGGTCATTCGTGGGAAACCAACCTCCCGGCCCGCCATCTGATCTATACCCGGGACTTGTACGAGCCGGTGCAGGAGCTTGCCACCCGCATTGCGGCAGCGGCCCGTGCCGTTCTGGAAAGCACCCCGCCGGAACTGGCGGCGGATGTATCTTCCACCGGTGTGCTGCTGACCGGCGGCGGTTCACTGCTGCGCGGCCTGGCCAGCTACCTGGCCGGTGAGCTGCATGTGGATGTGGCCATTGCGCCGGACCCCATCAACTGTGTGGCACGGGGCACGGCCATCAGCCTGAGCGAAGGCAGATACCTGACGGCAGGCTTCCGCGACGCCACCCCCAAAGCGTGGAAGAAAACGCTGCAGAACATTCGCGATCCGTTTGCCGCCGATTGAACGGCAAGGCATTTTTGAATTCAGAACTTTGCAGAAGGGAACACAACCATGCCCGATCTTACCCAGGAATATCTCGCGTTGCGCGATCAATATATCGAGAGCAAATTTACCCGGCTGAATCCCGTCCAGCGGCAGGCGGTCTTTACCACCGAGGGTCCGCTGCTGATTCTGGCCGGTGCAGGCTCCGGCAAAACGACGGTGCTTGTCAACCGCATTGCCAACATTATCCGTTTTGGTTCGGCCCACGGCAGCCGGGAACTGTCCCGCACGGTGACCCAGCAGGATCTGGAAGACCTGCGCGCGGCGGTGCAGTCGGGGCGGGACCTCCCGCGGGAGACCGCCTACCTGGCGGTGCGCCCTGCGCGCCCCTGGAACGTGCTGGCCATCACCTTTACCAACAAGGCGGCCGGGGAACTGAAAGACCGTCTGCGCGCCATGCTGGGCGAAACGATGGGCGGCGATGTGAATGCGTCCACCTTCCACTCGGCCTGCGTGCGCATTCTGCGCCGCGATGCCGAGCGCATCGGCTTCCCCAAGAGTTTTACCATCTATGACTCCGACGATCAGCAGCGCGTCCTTAAGCAAATCTATAAGGACAAGATGATCGACGACAAGTTCCTGCCCATCAAATCGGCTGTGGCGCAGATCAGTTCCTACAAGGATAAGCTGATGTCGGCGGAGGATGTGGCGGCCGAGAGCCCGAAGGGCACTAAGGCGGAGTTGATCTCCAAAATTTATACCACCTACGCCAGCCGCCTGAAAACCGCCGGCGCCATGGACTTCGACGATCTGATCTTCCATACCGTGCGCTTTCTGCAGAAGGACGCCGAAGCGCGGGAATATTACCAGAACAAATTCCGCTATGTGGTGGTGGACGAATACCAGGACACCAGCGTGGCGCAGTTCCATCTGGTGCGGCTGCTGGCGGGCGGCACCAACAACGTCTGCGTCGTCGGTGATGACGACCAGTCCATCTACAAATTTCGCGGCGCCACCATCGAGAACATTCTGAACTTTGAGCAGGTATTCACCGGCGCCAAGACCATCCGCCTGGAGCAGAATTACCGCTCCACCTCCAACATCCTCAACGCGGCCAACAGCGTCATCAAAAACAATGCCGGCCGTAAGGGCAAGACACTGTGGACCGAAAACGGCGACGGCGACAAAGTCCACCATTATACGGCGGCCAGTGAGCAGGATGAGGCCAGCCATATTGCGGATGTCATCGGTGAGCATCTGCGGGAGGGCGCACACCTGCGCGACCACGCGGTTCTCTACCGCATGAACGCGCAGTCCAACCCCATCGAAACCTATTTCGCCCGCGCCGGTATTCCGTACCGTATCGTGGGCGGCCAGCGCTTCTTTGACCGCAAGGAAGTCAAAGACATCAACTCCTATCTGGCCGTCATCGTCAACCCGCGGGATGACGTTCGTCTGCGCCGCATCATCAACGAACCGGCCCGCAAGATCGGTGCGTCCACCGTGGATAAGGTGGGCGAGCTGGCAGCAAAGAACGGCGTGCCGATGATGCAGATCATTGCCGATGCACGCAGCTATACGGAGCTGGGGCGTGCCATCCCGGCACTGGAAAAATTCTATGAGATGTACCGCGAATTGTGTGATCTGTCGGTTTCCATGCCGCTGGACGAGTTTGCAGGGGAAGTTATCAAGAAAACCGGCTACGAGGCCATGCTGAAAGCCCAGAAGGAAGAGGGGGAGACTCGCCTCGAGAACCTGGGCCAGTTGGTCAGCTCCGTCAAGACTTACGTGGACCAGAACGGCGAAGATGCCACCCTTTCGGGCTTCCTGGAGGAAGTGGCACTGATCTCGGACCTGGACAGCTACGATCAGGACGCCGACAGCGTGACGATGATGACCATCCATTCCGCCAAAGGCCTGGAATTCCCCTATGTCTTTGTGGTTGGTATGGAGGATGGTATCTTCCCCGGTGATATGGCCCGTTACAACGAAGAGGATATGGAAGAGGAACGCCGCCTTTGCTACGTGGCCATCACCCGCGCCAAGAAGGAATTGTATCTTTCTACCTCCCGCAGCCGGCTGATCTTCGGCCAGACGCGCCGGAACCCGCCGTCCTGCTTCCTCAGCGAAATTGACCCCGGCCTGCTGGAAGAAACCCAAAGCCCGGAACTGGCTTATTCGTCCGGCGGTTTCGGCGCTGGATACGGCAGCTACAGCACCAACGTGCCCGGCGGGCGCAGCGGTTATTCCGGTGCTTCCCGCGGCTATCTCAACAGTGACTATAACGCCCGGCCTCGCGGTGGTTTCGGTGCAGGGTACAGCAGTGGATTTGCCAGCGGCGGGCACGAAAGCCCCAACTACAGCGGCGGCCGCCATATGGTACAGGGCGGCGGTTTCGGCGCTGGATATGGCAGCCGTACCAACCACCACAGCGGTGCACCGGCTGCCCCGGCGGGAGCCGGTACCTCCACGCTGGCCGGCATGCAGAACACCGCCCCCAAAAAGCAGGCGGTCCAGTATGCGGCGGGCGACCTGGTGGAACATCGCGTATTCGGCCGCGGCAAGGTCCTCAAAGCTACCCCCATCGCAGGTGACTGCATTGTGGAGATTCAGTTTGACCGTGTCGGCGTGAAAAAGACCATGGCGAACTATGCGCCGCTGAAAAAGATTTCGGAATAAGCGAAAGAAGGGAACGCACTTATGCTGGTACAATTGATTGCACATACCAACGACCCCGAAAAGACGGTGGCAGCCGCTGCCAAACTGTGCTATTCGGATGCCCATATCGAAACGCTGCTGGACGGTCTGACGCCGGAAAAGACGGCCGCCTTTTTGCAGAAACTGTCGGACCTGGGGCACGCCAGCCCCATCGAACATGCCAGCTTTACCTTTGGCATCGAGGGGGTATCGCGCACCTTCCTGGCACAGGTCACGCGGCACCGCATTGCCAGCTTCAGCGTGCAGAGCCAGCGCTATGTGCGCCTGGAGGATTTCCGCTATGTGATTCCGCCGGAGATCGAAGCCATCCCGGAAGCAAAAACCCAGTTTATTGAATCCATGAATGCCGACGCGCAGAAATATCTGGAACTGGTGCAGACGCTGGAACAGGCGCACACCGAGCGTCTGATGGCCGAAGGCCTGGACGAAAAGGCTGCCCGGGCCAAGGCTTCCAAGCAGGCCAATGAGGATGCACGGTTTGTGCTGCCCAACGCCTGTGAGACCAAGATGGTCATGACGATGAACTGCCGCAGCCTGCAGAACTTCTTCAATCTGCGCTGCTGCAACCGCGCCCAGTGGGAGATCCGCGCGGTGGCTGATGAGATGCTGCGTCTGGTTCTGCCGCTGGCCCCCCATATCTTTGCAGCGGCCGGTCCGCGCTGCCTGACAGGCCCCTGTCCCGAGGGCCGCATGTGCTGCGGCCAGCAGGAACAGGTGCGAGAGAAATATAAGGCCCTGAAACAGGAGGCGGTCAGCCGTGGGTAAACTGATTATTTTTGAAGGATTGGATGGCTCCGGCAAGGGGACCCAGACGTCGCTGACGGCCCAGAAACTTGCGGCACAGGGCATGGACCTGCGCCAGATTACCTTCCCCAATTATGCCAGCGACTCCTCGGCACTGGTGAAGATGTACCTGTCCGGGCAGTTCGGGGATAAACCCGATGATGTCAATGCCTATGCGGCTTCCAGCTTCTATGCGGTGGATCGTTTCGCCAGCTATAAAACCGATTGGGGTGATTTCTACCGCGCCGGCGGGCTGGTACTGTCCGACCGGTACACTACCTCTAATGCGGTGCACCAGTGCGCCAAGCTGCCGCCCATGCATTGGGATGGATTCCTGAACTGGCTGTTTGACTTTGAGTATAAAAAAATCGGGATTCCCGCGCCGGACGCCGTGCTGTACCTGGCGGTGGACCCGGAAGTGTCCCAGGAGCTGCTGAAAGAGCGGTATCATGGTGACGAAAGCAAAAAGGATATCCAGGAAAAAGACAGGGAATATATGGCGCGCAGCCGTGCGGCGGCGGAATACTGTGCCAAGGCTTTTGGCTGGTACCGCATTGAGTGCACGCAAGGGGAAGATGTAAAATCTATGCGCACGGTAGAGGATATCAACGCCGAGATACTTGCGAAATTGCAGCTTATCCTGTAAAATGGGGAAAGCCGAAAGGGGACATGCCTATGGTTCGTATGGCAGACACCGCTGATCTGGAAACTTTGGTCGATCTGCGCTGCGCCCGCTACGGCGAATCCCGCGCGGATGCGGCAGGCTGGCTGCAAAATGTGGCCGGGTTGGAGCATATTCTTGTGCTTCAGCACCCCGGCAAGCCGCCTGCGGCAATGCTGGCCGCTGTGCCGGTAAAATATACCCACCGCAACGGCATCTGGTTTTGTGGGGCTGCGGCGGCGCGGGGCGTCGAGATGGAAACGCTCCTGCCTCGCCTTCTCAGCAGCTGCCTGCGGGCGTTCGGTGCAAAGGAGTACGATTTCGCCGTCCTTGCGCCGGAAAATGCGCGGGAAGCCCAGGCGCTGGAGGCATTGGGATTTAAAAATCTGCTGCCCATGCGGGTACTGCAGAAGCCGATCCATCGCAACCTGCTGGCACAGGCAGAGTTTGACAGCCTGACGGTGCGGCACCTGCTGGAAATGCGTATGCGCTGCCAGCCGGGGTGCATTTCGCTGCCGGAGCCGGCCATGAACGAAGTGATGACCCAGCTCTACCGGCGGGGCCTTACGGTGGTATCCAACCGGCGCGGATATGGGTTATACTATACAAAGGGGGAGGAGCTGCAGTTTCTGGAACTGCAGGCCGACAACGATTATTGTGCCGACACGCTGCTGCAGGCAGCGCGGGAAAAAACCGGCGCAGAGCGCGCCCGCATTTTGCTGGCCGAAAACCAGACCCTGTATCTGGGGGCGGGGCGGCGCTGCGGGTATGGGATGATCGCGTTTTTGCGCGGAGAATTCCCGGTCACGGATGTGTATTTCAGGATGCTGCTGTAAAAGCGGCGGGAAAGAGCGGGCAATTCCAGGAAGAATATGCCCCAGAGAAGATGAAGGAGAGTCCTGATGAGGATCAATCGAAATGATAGCCCTGCGGCAAACGGAGCACCGCAGGCCCAACCGGCGCCTGCGGCACAGGAAGCAAAGCCGCAGAAGCCGGAACCGAAAAAGGAAGCAGCCCCTGCCAAGGAAAAGCCTAAGAAAAAAGCCGAAAAAGAGGCTTACGTTGCCGAGGAAGAAGAAACGGAGCATACCAAGCGCCGGTTCCCGTTTGGCTGCCTGATCGTGCTGATCGTGCTGGCGTTGGTGGCCTTTGGCGGCTACAAGATTTTCCAGTTTTACGGCGAAATCGACGGCAGCAACGAACTCGGCGAAGAGCAGACGGTCACCATTGAGCAGGGCTCCTCGGTAGGTACCATTGCAACCCAGCTGAAGGATGCCGGCATTATCCAGTATGACTGGCTCTTCAAAGAGTACGTCAAATACAGCGGCAAGGCCGGCGGCATCCAGTACGGCGACTTTACGCTGCGTTCCGGCATGGATTACAACGATATTATCCAGATCATTTCCACGGAAGTGCGCCGCCCCACCACCAATGTGACCATCCCCGAGGGCACCACCGCCGTAGGTGTGGCGCAGATCTTTGTGGACGCAGGCCTGGTGGACAGCGTGGACACCTTCCTCGACTGTGCCAACGGCACCGATGGTTCCGATTTCAGCCAGTACAGCTTCTGGACACAGATTCCCGATGACAACCGGCTGATGAAGTGTGAGGGCTATCTCTTCCCCGACACCTACAATGTCTACGCCGACGAGGATGTCTACTATTATGTGGATACGCTCTACAGCGAGTTCCAGGCCAAGACCGAAGGTCTGACCGATACCATCAATGCCAAGGGCACCACGCTGGATGATGTGGTCAAACTGGCCAGCTTCATTCAGGAAGAGGCAGGTCTGGAATCGGAGGATGCCAAGGTCAGTGCCTGCTTCCACAACCGTCTGGAATCCAGCAATCCCCTGTGGGCCGATCACAAGCTGGAATCCAATGCCTGCAGCTATATCACCCAGGATGTGGAGAACAACTACCTGTGGAACTCTCCCACGGCGGAATACTATGGCTGGCCGGAGGCCGGCTCCATTCCGGAAGAGGTCCTGAACCAGTACGACACCTACCGCATCAGCGGCCTGCCGGCGGGGCCGATCTCCTGCCCGGGGTATGCGGCGATTGAAGCGGCGCTGAATCCCGATCAGGAATATCTGGATGAAGGCTATTACTTCTTTGTGACGGGCCATCCCGACACCGACGTGGCCGGACAGTATTTCTATGCCAAGACGGCAGAGGAACATGAGGTCAACGTAGAGAAGGCGGGCTGGAAATAAGCCGCCCTGCAAGACATGCACAACCAAGCGCCCGGCGCGTCCGGGCGCTTTTTTACAGGAGGATTCTACCATGCTGCAACAGCCTGAACTGCTCGCCCCGGCGGGCAGCCTTGAAACGCTGAAATACGCGGTCATTTATGGTGCGGACGCCGTCTACTGTGCGCTGCCGGAATTCGGCATGCGGGCGGCGCCGGTGAACCTGACGGTGGGGGAACTGCACGAGGGCTGCATCTTTGCCCATGCGCGGGGCAAAAAGGTGTATCTGACGCTGAATACACTGCCTACGAATGAGGAACTCAAAAAACTGCCCCAGTATATCCAGGATGCCGCCGAGGCAGGCGTGGATGCCTTTATCATTGCAGACCTGGGCGTGCTGAAACTGGCCAAGAAATATGCGCCGGATGTGGAACGCCATATCTCCACCCAGGCAGGCATTACCAACTATGAGGCGGCCTCGGTGGCCTATGAACTGGGCGCCAAGCGTGTTGTGCTGGCGCGGGAACTGCCGCTGACCGAGATTGCCCAGATCCGCGATAACTGCCCGCGGGATCTGGAACTGGAAGCTTTTGTGCACGGCGCCATGTGCATGAGCGTTTCCGGCCGCTGCCTGCTGTCCAGCTATATGACGGGCCGCAGCGGCAACCGCGGCGAGTGCGCGCAGCCCTGCCGCTGGAAATACGCCCTTGTGGAGGAGCACCGTCCCGGCCAGTACATGGAGATCGGGGAGAGCGAGAATGGGAGTTACATCCTCAATGCCAACGATCTTTGCACGGCCCCGTTCATTGATCTGATCTGCAAAGCGGGTGTAGACTCGCTCAAGATCGAAGGCCGCGCCAAGACCTTCTACTATGTGGCTTCGGTCACCAGCGCTTATCGCCGCGCGCTGGATGCCTTCCTGCGCGATCCCTTCAATGATAACTATGAATTGCCCGATGATGTCATCGAGGAACTCAACCGTACCAGTCACCGCCACTATTCGCCGGGTTTCTATTTCGGCAAGGAAAAAGCCTTGCAGACGCCCAGCCATACCTATGTGCGGGAGTGGGATTTCATCGGTACGGTGGATTCCTGGGCCGACGGTATCGCCCATTGCACCCAGCGCGGTAAGTTCTCGGTGGGGGATACGCTGGAAATCCTGCAGCCGGACGGCAGCGTTGTGACGCTGGCGCCGGAATGGATCGAAAATGAGGCCGGTGAGCGGGTGGATGCGACGCCCCATCCCATGATGAAATATACAATTCCCTGCAACACGCCTCTGATGCCGTACAGCCTGCTGCGTATGCACAAGGCGGAAACCGAATAATGCAAAGACCTCGCAGATTGCTCTGCGAGGTCTTTTTATCTGTTCCAGAAATCTGTAAGCTCCGCTTTCAATTGCTCTGTGCCGGTTACCGCCCGCAGATGGTCCCAGTGCGGCGGCATCAGACGGCGGGTGTCCGGCGCGGTAAAACGGTCGTCAATCAGCAAAACGACGCCTTTGTCCTGCGGGGTGCGGATGACCCGCCCGGCTGCCTGCAGCACCTTGTTCATACCGGGATACCGATAGGCATAATCAAAACCGGAGCCGCGTGTCTCCTCAAAATGTTCCCGCAGCTGTTCCTGGCGGGGCCCTACCTGGGGAAGCCCCGGCCCTACAATGGCAACGCCGATCAGCCGGTTTCCGGCCAGGTCCACACCCTCGCTGAATACACCCCCCAGTACCGCAAAGCCTACCAGCGTCTGCCGCGGGTCGGGCTCAAACCGGGCCAGAAAGGATTCCCGCTGGGCTTCGTCCATGCTGCTCTCCTGGCACAGTGTCGGGACATCGGCATAGCGCTCGGTGAAATCCTGCCATACGGCCTGCAAATAGCTGTAGCTGGGGAAAAACACGAGATAATTGCCCGCTTTTCCGTGGGCCAGGCAGGCAATCAGGTCGGACACCTGGGCGATGCTGTTGCTGCGGTCTTTGTAGCGGGTGCTGACCTGCCGGGCGCACCACAGGCCCAGATGGTCGGTGGGAAAGGGGCTGCGCAGCGCCACGGCACGGGCGTCGGGCAGGCCGCACAGGTCTTTGTAATAGCCTGCGGGAGCCAGTGTGGCACTGAACAGCACCGCAGCCCGCCCCTTGGCAAAATCGGCCGCCAGAAAGGCACTGGGGTCCAGGCAGAGCATGGAGGCCCGTACTTCGCTGCTGTGGGCAGAAATCTGCAATACAAAGTGGTCGTCAAAAGTATCGGCTACCCGCAGCCAGGCACGTACATCAAAATACAGCTGCAGCAAGGCGTCGTGCGTTTCGCCGGGTTCCCGGTGTTCATCCAGCCAAAGCTCCAGCGGTTCACAAAGCCGCGTTAAGGCGCGGTCCAATGCCTCGGCACGCTCTTTCTCAAAGAATGTTTTGCCGCCGAACCGGGCATCGCTTGCTTCCTCTTCGCAGCGATGCCGCCAGTCGAGAAAAAGCGAGTTGACCTTGTTCAGGGCGTTTTTCAGGGAGCTTTTCCCGTTACCCAGCCGCTTTTTGGCGTCCAGAAAAGCGCTTTTGCACAGCGATGCGCTGTGCATGTCGCGGGCACGTCCGGGCAGGTTGTGCGCTTCATCAATGAGGAAAAGGTAATCGCCCCGGGCATCAAAAAAGCGTACCAGATGCACCACCGGGTCGAAAAGATAGTTGTAGTCGCCGATGACCACATCGCACCACAGGCTCAGGTCCAGCCCCAGCTCAAAAGGGCAGACCTGATATTCCCGGGCCAGCGCCTGCAAGGTGTCGGCGGTCAGGGCAGGAAAATCCAGCGCCTGCCACAGCGCGTTTTTGATGCGGTCATAGTAGCCGTTGGCATAAGGGCAGGCTTCCGGCGTGCATTCCCGTACTTCTTGCAGGCAGATCTTGTCCTTGGCGGTCAGGGTGACGCTGCGCAGCTTGAGCTGCGCGTCATGCTGCCGCAGCAGGCTCAGCGCGTTTTCGGCGGCGGTACGGGTGGTACCGCGTGCGGTAAGGTAAAACACCGGTCCGCCGTCTTCCAGGGCTTTCAGGGCAGGGAACAGCACGCTCATGGTCTTGCCAATGCCGGTGGGTGCCTGGCACAGCAGCTGCCCGCCGTCCCGGCAGGTTTCGTACACGGCACCGATCATGGCGCGCTGGCCGGTGCGGTATTCGGTAAACGGGAAGGTGAGCGCCTGCAGGCTGGTTTTGCGTTCCTGCTGCCATTGGGCGGCACGCTTGGCCCAGGGGGCATATTGGGCCAGCAGATCCAGCACAAAACGGTCAAGCTCCTCTGCCGTGTATTCCTTGGCGAAACGATACTCCTGCTCTTCCTCCACCTGGTAATAGGTCAGCCGCACACGCAGATGGGAAAGCTCTTTTTGCCGGGCGTAGATGGCGGCGTAGATTTTGGCCTGGGCCCAATGTTCGGGGGATTGCTCCCCGGTAATCAGCTCCGGGGGCAGCAGGGTGGTTTTGATCTCGTCAACGGTAACGGTGCCGTCCTTGTCGGTAAAAATACCGTCGGCGCGGCCTTCCAGGGTATATTCTATACCGCAGCAGCCATACTGTTGGGTAAGGAATACCTCGGCGCTGTAGTTGGCAAATTCTTTCACCGCGGCGCGCTGCAGTTTCCGGTGCAGGCGGGCGCCCTCGTTGGCGCGGTCAAAGCCGGTAAAGCGGCTGTCGATACTGCCGGTGCGCAATAAAAATTCCACCAGCCGCCGGATCGGCAGGGTCAATGCCAAAGATTCCGGCTGCATGGTGGTCAACTCCTCTGCAAAAAGAATTTAATAGGTGTGTTCACATACCTGGGAAATTTTCTCGCGCAGGGCCACAAAATCCCCGAATACGGCAGGTTTGTTGGCGGGATAGCGCAGCAGAGCGGCCGGGTGATAGGTCGCCATAAACAAAGTACCGTGCTTGTCGAAGAACTTGCCGTGATCCCGGGAGACCGAAAATCCCGGGTCGATCAGCTGCTGGGCGGCGATGCGTCCCAGGCAGACGATGATTTTGGGTCGCAGCAGCTGGAACTGCTGGCGCAGCCAGGGCAGGCAGGCCGCCGATTCCTCCGGCAGCGGGTCGCGGTTCTGGGGCGGGCGGCACTTTACAATGTTGGCAATATATACGTTGGTGGAGCGGCTCAGGTCTACCGCTTCCAGATAATGGTCCAGCAGCTGGCCGCTGCGCCCCACAAAAGGCTGGCCCTGGGCATCTTCATTGGCGCCGGGACCTTCGCCTACAAAAAGTACTTCTGCGTTGGGAGCACCCTCGCCAAAGACAACATGGGTACGGGATTCGCACAAGCCGCAGCGGCGGCAGGCCAGACATTCCTGTTGTAAAGTTTGCAAATCCATAGAAAAACACCTCTTCTATAAAAAGAACTGGGGGTTGGCAAGAGTATGACGGAAGAACAGCTGTGGATGCTGAAAGTATTATGCCTGTTGGCCGGGTATGCATTCGGCGGTTTTCTGACCGCCGAGGTTGTGGCGCGCTGTATGGCCGGGGTAGGGGTGAGTAAAATCGGGACCGGCCGGCCCAGCGCGGCCAACATTGCCCGGTGCCTGGGGCGGCCGGCAGGGTTGGCCGTCACGGTGGGGGATGTGCTCAAAACCATTCTGGCGTGCTGGTTCTGTTATAAGCTGGCAGCCCCGGAACTGGAGCATGTTTCCATTTTGTACGGCGGCCTTGGGGCGGTTCTGGGGCATATCTGGCCGCTGTGGTATCGCGGACGCGGCGGCAGGGGCGCGGTGGTGGCCTGTACCTGGATTATATTGTATCTGCCCATTACAGGGGTCCTGTGCTGCCTGGCAGGCCTTGTGGTGGTGGCAGGCACCGGCCGCCGGTCCTTGGGGGCGGTACTGGTTCCTGCTCTGGCAATTCCGGTGGCCTGGGTACAGTTTGGCATACAAAGCGGCGTGGCAATGCTGACAGTGGCTTTGCTGCTTTTCTGGAAATATCAAACCGATCCCGAAGAAGGCAAAAAAGAAAAGCCGGTAATTTCTCACAAATGGCCTTTTTAAGACTGTAATCATCATACCACCGGCAGGAAAAATTTGCAAATTGAAAACAAAAACAACGAAGGAACGAAACAAAATAAAAAACTTCAAAAAAATTGAAATTTTTTCAAAAAAAAGGTTGACAGTTGGCACATCTTTGGCTATAATAATTGACGTTGCAGCCGCCACGGCAAACAAACACGGCGGACAACAAGCTGGGTATGGCCCGGTAGTTCAGTTGGTTAGAACGCTAGCCTGTCACGCTAGAGGTCGTCAGTTCGAGCCTGATTCGGGTCGCCATTTGCTGCTATAGCTCAGTTGGTAGAGCGCATCCTTGGTAAGGATGAGGTCAGCAGTTCAAATCTGCTTAGCAGCTCCAGCGCGACGCCCACAGCGCTAGATTGCACTGTGGGCGTTTTACTTAGGGGCATAGCTCAGTTGGTAGAGCAGCGGTCTCCAAAACCGCGTGCCGAGGGTTCGAATCCTTCTACCCCTGCCAAAAAGACTCGTCGAAAGACGAGTCTTTTTTGTTTGAAAAAAATACTTTTGCAGCACCCTTGCTTTTTCTGTGGGCCGTGCTATAATACCAGACGCGGTATGGGAAAAAACCGTAATTTCAGGGTAGGGGAAAGTACGTTATGACAAAGGATTTGACACACGGAAGTCCGCTGAAGGTGATTCTGTTTTTCACGCTGCCTTTGGTACTGGGCAATCTGTTTCAGCAGTTCTATGCGCTGGCTGATACCATTATTGTAGGGCGGTATTGCGGCGTTAGCGCTTTGGCTTCGGTGGGCTCTACGGGCTCCATCAACTATCTGATTCTGGGCTTTGTAATCGGCATCTGCAACGGCTTTGCCATTCCCATCGCACAGCTGTTTGGTGCGCGGGATTACCATGATCTGCGCCGCCATGTGGCCAACGCGGCCTGGCTTTGCCTTGCCGGCAGTGTGGTACTTACCTTGTTTACGGTCACGTTCACCCGGCCTATGCTGGTGCTGATGCAGACACCGTCGGATATTCTGGATGGTGCTGCGATTTATATCGGCTGGATTTTTGCGGGAATCCCCTTTATCTTCCTGTATAATATGGTGGCAGGCATCATGCGTGCCCTGGGTGACAGCAAAACGCCGCTGTATTTCTTGATCCTGACCAGCGCACTGAATATCGGGCTGGACCTGCTGTTTGTGATCCCGATGCAGATGGGGATTCTGGGCGCTGCGCTGGCTACAGACATCTCTCAGGCAATTTCCGGCATTCTGAGCTTTCTGTATCTGCGCCGTAAGTTTGAAGTGCTGAAGATGGAAAAAGGGGAGGCGCGTCCCAATAAAAGTGCCTGCCTGCGCCTGATGGGCATCGGTGTGCCTATGGGGCTGCAGTGCAGCATTACGGCCATTGGCAGCGTGATCATGCAATCGGCTGTCAACGTTCTGGGCAGCACGGCGGTGGCGGCAGTAACTGCCGCGGGCAAAACCATGAATCTGCTGACTGCGCCGCTGGAAAGCATCGGTACCGCGATGGCTACCTATTCGGGCCAGAACTTGGGCGCCGCGCGGATGGACCGCGTACGGAAAGGCGTATACAGCGCCCTGATGATTGCTGCCGTGTATGCGATTGCATCGCTGGTGATTCTGCACTTCTGCGATGTGGCGGTTATGGGGCTGTTCTTGGATACCACCACAGAAGTGGAAATCGTCGAAATGGGCCGGGAATATCTGTTCTGGAACAGTGTCTTCTTTGTGCCGCTGGGCGCTTTGATCGTGTGGCGGTACAGCATCCAGGGGCTTGGTTTCTCCACCCTGGCCATGATGGCCGGTGTGGCCGAGATGGTAGCCCGCATGGCAGTGGCGATCATTCTGGTGCCGGTGCTCGGCTATTTCGGTGCGGAACTGGCCAACCCTGCCGCCTGGGTTGCTGCCTGCCTGTTCCTGTATCCTGCCTATACATGGACCTGCCGCCAGCTGGACAACCGGCTTTTGGCCGCACGTCTGCACCTGCAAAACCAGCAGGCAATCACCGATTGATTTTGTATAACTTTGCATAAATTTGCGCAAACTCTTGCCCGGATGCAGAAATCGGTTTATAATAGGACCGTTCGAAAGCAATCAAGGAAAAGCCGGAAAGGAACAGAAAAATGCCGCAAAAGCTGCCGTTTATTACGCTGGAACAGGCAAAGGAGATCATCGCGGATGTGCCCACGCCGTTCCATCTCTATGATGAAAAAGGAATCCGCGAAAATGCACGCCGCGTGAATGCGGCTTTCAGCTGGAACAAGGGCTTTAAAGAATATTTCGCCGTAAAGGCCACGCCGAACCCGTACATCCTCAAAATCCTGCAGGAGGAAGGCTGCGGTGTCGACTGCTCCAGCTATACCGAGCTGTTGATGAGCGAAGCTTGCGGCTTTACCGGCAGTGACATTATGTTCTCTTCCAACGATACGCCGGCGCAGGATATGCAGAAAGCGTATGAACTGGGTGCCTACATCAATCTGGATGATCTCACCCATGTGGACTTCCTCAAAGAGGTGGCGGGTATTCCCAAAACCGTCTGCTGCCGGTACAATCCGGGCGGCGTGTTCGACCTGGGCAACGGCATTATGGATAATCCCGGCGATGCCAAGTACGGCATGAGCGAGGACCAGATGGCGGAAGCCTACACCAAACTGATGGCGCTGGGCGCAGAGGAGTTCGGCATCCATGCCTTCCTGGCCAGCAACACGGTGACGGATGAATACTACCCGAAGCTGGCGGGTATTCTGTTCCGCCTGGCTGTGCGCCTGCATGAGCGGACGGGTGCTAAGATCAAGTTCATCAACCTTTCGGGCGGTGTGGGCATTGCCTATCGTCCCGATCAGCGCAGCAACGATATCGCCAAGATCGGCGAGGGTGTCCGCAAACAGTTTGAAGAAATCCTGGTACCGGCCGGCATGGGCGATGTGGCCCTGTTTACCGAGATGGGCCGGTATATGTTGGCGCCGTATGGCGGTCTGGTGACCACAGCGCTGCATGAAAAGCATATCTATAAAGAGTATATCGGCGTGGATGCCTGCGCAGCCAACCTGATGCGCCCGGCCATGTACGGCGCCTACCATCATATCACGGTGCTGGGCAAGGAGAACGAGCCCTGTGACCATAAGTACGATATTACCGGCGGCCTGTGCGAAAACAACGATAAGTTTGCCATCGACCGTATGCTGCCGAAGATCGATAAGGGTGATGTGCTCTTTATCCATGATGCGGGCGCCCACGGTTTCTCCATGGGTTACAACTACAACGGCAAGCTGCGCAGTGCCGAGGTGCTGCTCAAGGAGGATGGCTCTCATCAGCTGATTCGCCGTGCGGAAACACCGGCCGACTATTTTGCGACCTTTGACTTCACGCCGTTCTTCAAGAAAAACTGAGCCTGAGCGCTCCCAATAAAAAGAAAGCCACCCCGCGAAAAACGCGGAGTGGCTTTTTACTTTGTATCAATCGGTGGTATCAATGATGCCGCCGCCGTAGACCAGGCCGTCACGGTAGAAAACCGCGCTCTGCCCGGGGGCAGGGGCCCGGACCGGTTCGGGGAAAGTGACGCTGCCGCTGCCGTCATACCGGCACGGCGTCGGTTTTGCCGCGCTGCGGATCTTGACCAGGTATTCTCCGGCGGCAAGTGGTTCGCCGTCGGGAGTGGCCAGGTCGGTAAGCGTCATGCAGGTGCTGTACTCCTGGCCGGTTTCTGCCAGCTGGATGTCGCCGCTGGGCAGGATGGCTTTGACAAACAGCGGTCGCCCGGCTGCAATGCCAAGACCTTTGCGCTGGCCGACGGTATAGTGGTCAACACCGGCGTGGGCGCCCAGATCCTCTCCGTCGGGGCCGATGAAGCGGCCTATTTTGGGCGAAAAGCCGCGGGCACGGATATAGGCGGAATAATCGCCGTCGGGAATAAAGCAGATCTCCATGGAATCCGGCGCATCGGCACAGGCCAATTGCAGCTCCCGTGCCATTTCCCGGATATCATCTTTTTCAAACTCACCCAGGGGCAGCACCAGCTTGCGCAGAATGTCCTGGGGCAGGCGGTAGAGCATATAGCTCTGGTCCCGTGCAGCGCTTTCGGGTACGGCGATGCGGCTTATGCCGTCCTCGCCCACCTCCACGCGGGCATAATGGCCGGTGGCGATAAAGGCACAGCCCAGTTCGTCCGCCTTCTCGGCCAGCAGCCGGAATTTTACCAGCGGGTTGCAGGCGATGCAGGGGTTGGGGGTACGCCCGGCGCAGTAATTCTCACAGAACGGCAGGATGACGTGCGTTTCAAACGCCTGTTCGGCATCGATGACGTGCAGAGGAATTTTCAGCGTATCGGCTGTAGCCTGGGCAGCTGTAACGGCTGCATCGTGTGCGGGGGAAAACCGAATAACGGCACCCTGCACGGCAAAGCCCTGTTCCTGCAGGATACGGACGGCGACGCTGGAATCCACACCACCGCTCATGCCGATCAAAACCTTGTCCTGCTTCTCAAATGTGTTGAAGCCTTCCATAAAGGACCTCCTTGCCGGTCAGGCCTGACGCCCGCCGTATTTTTTGCTTTGTTCTACCGCCATATGGTCGCAGCGCTCGTTTTCCGGGTGACCTGCGTGACCTTTCAGCCAGTGGTAGGTGATCTGATGTTTTTCGCTCTCGGCCAGCAGCGGAGCCCAGAGATCGGGGTTCAGGGCGGGGGATTTATCGGCCTTTTTCCAGCCTCTGGCCCGCCAGCCCCTGGCCCATCCTTTTTCCAGGGCGTTAATTACATACTGGCTGTCGCTGTACAGATCGATGGCACAGGGCTCTTTGAGCTGACGCAGCGCTTCCAGCAGGGCGGTCATCTCCATGCGGTTGTTGGTGGTTTGTGCTTCCCCGCCGGAAAGCTCTTTTTCATACACCTTGTCCCGGGTGCGGAACCGCAGAATGGCGCCCCAACCGCCCGGGCCGGGGTTGCCGCTGCAGGCACCATCGGTGTAGATCTCGATGTGCTTCATATAATTCTCCTGTAAGTGGCAATAATGACTGTACTAGGAATTATACCCGCTTTGGGGGCTTCTGGCAAGTTTGACAAGTCAGGGGAATGCGTTTATAATAAATAATAACTGCAATGATGTGTATAAGATAGGGCCCGGCCGCGCCTTTTCAGGCGGACTTTTCGCGCCCAACCGACAAAGAAAAGCATGCTGGCTTTTCGTCATACATAAATCGCAAATTCACGGCGGAGTGTCCTTTTCCGAGAAATTTGGCGGAAGTGGGCTCCGTAGTATGGTACGGAGGTTTTCATGGAAGAAATCAAACCAAAGCGTAAAACGAATTCGAATGGACAGGCAGGCGAGCGTCCCGCGGGTAATCACCGTGCGCCTCGCAATGATAAAGCACAGCAGGGCGGCAATGCGCCCCGCAAAACGCGCCGCCGTGCGCCCCGCCCGGCCGTAGCTGCGGCTGAAGCACCGGCTGCCGCACAAAGTGTACCGGCACCGCGCCCGCGCCGCTCCCGCAACAATGCGCAGGGGCAGAACGCTGCCGCCGGTAACAAGCCCCAGCGCCGCAACCGCAAACAGCAGCCGCGCGGCTATGAGATGACGCCTGCCATCCCCATGCATATCTGCCCGCTGGGCGGCCTTGGAGAAGTGGGCAAGAACATCACGCTGTATGAATGCCAGGGCGATATGATCCTGGTGGACTGCGGCCTGGTTTTCCCGGATGCGGATATGTTCGGCGTGGACCTTGTCATTCCTGATTTTACCTATGTGCTGGAAAACAAGGACCGCATCAAGGGCGTGTTCATCACCCATGGTCATGAGGACCATATCGGCAGCTTGCCCTATCTGCTCAAAAAATTCAATGTGCCCATTTATGCGGCACGTCTGACCATCGGTCTGATCAAAAATAAACTCGAGGAGCACGGCTTGGCCTCCAGCGCCGTTTTCCATGAGATCCGCCCGCGCCAGAAGGTCAAGCTGGGCTGCTTTACCGTGGAACCCATCCACGTTAACCATTCCATTCCCGATGCGCTGGCGTTCGCCATCGAGTGCCCGGCGGGCATCGTCATCCATACCGGCGACTTTAAAGTGGACTACACGCCGCTGTCGGGGGATGCTGTGACCGATCTCTCCACCATTGCCGAGTACGGCCGCAAGGGCGTGCTGGCACTGCTGGCAGATTCCACCAACGCGGAGCGCCCCGGCTTTACGGCCACGGAGCAGACGGTGGCGGAAGGGGTTCGTGGCCTGTTTGCACGGGCGCGGAACCGCCGCATCATTGTGGCAACCTTTGCATCCAACATTTACCGTGTGCAGCAGATCATCGACCTGGCCATTGAGTCTGGCCGCAAGGTGGCGGTCAGTGGCCGCAGCATGGTCTCCAACACCGAGATGGCCCGGGAACTGGGCTATCTGCATGCGCCGGATAATGTGCTCATCGATATCGATGAAATCAACAAGTACCCGCCGGAGAAGGTCGTTTTGATCACGACGGGCAGCCAGGGCGAGCCGCTGTCGGCGCTGTCCCGCATGGCGCAGGCCAGCCACCGCCAGGTGCGCGTGGGCCCCAACGATTTCATCATCATCTCGGCCCGCCCCATTCCCGGCAACGAGAAGACCGTTACCAAGGTCGTCAACGGTCTGCTCAGCCTCGGTGCGGAAGTGATTTACGAGAACATGTACGACACCCATGTTTCCGGCCACGCCTGCCAGGAAGAGCAGAAACTTATGCTCACGCTGGCGCACCCCCAGTATTTCCTGCCGGTGCATGGCGAGTTCAAGCAGCTCAAGCGCCATGCCGAGACGGCAGAGCACCTGGGTTATATTCCCAAGCAGAATATCTATATCGCCGAAAACGGCCAGAACATCCGGATTTCTGCCGACGGTATGACGGTAGAGAACACCGTGACGGCGGGGGCCGTAATGGTGGACGGCTATGGCGTCGGCGACGTGGGAAATGTGGTCCTGCGGGATCGCCATCATCTGTCCGAGGATGGTATCATTATCGTCACGGCAGCGGTGGACGGCTCCAACGGTCAGGTCCTGTCCGGGCCGGACATTGTCAGCCGCGGTTTTGTCTATGTGCGTGAGAGCGAGGAACTGATGGAAGGGCTTCGTACTCAGGTGGAGATGGCCCTTGACCGCAGCCTCAGCGACAACATGCATGACTGGGCCAGCGTCAAGGCGCGCGTGCGGGAGGCTCTCTCCAGCTATATCTATCGCCGCACCAAGCGCAGCCCGATGATTCTGCCCATCTTGCTGGAAGTTTAAATGTCCGCCTGCCGGCGGAGAGGTGGAGGCTTTCGCCATGAAACATAAAGACGGTCTGGATGCGGCAGCGGTTTTTCTGCTGTTGTTGGTTGCCGTTGCAGCCATGATCGTGCCTGTGGCGCTGGTCTCGCCGCAGTGGCTGATCGTACCGCTGGTACTGGTCGTGATTGCCCTGTGCGTGCTGTGGTATAAACGCCGCAGGCTGCGCGCCTATGTTGCCGCACAGCTGTGCAGTACCGATTTTGAGAACAGCCGGATTCAGTACAGCCTGACCGGCCTGCCCATTCCGACCATGCTCGTTGCAGACGGCCGGATTCTGTGGTATAATGCGTTCTTCCGGGAGAAGGTCCTTGATGGCAGCGATGCCGTGACCCGCCCGGTGGAACGTGTCCTGCCGGGGCTGGACCTGGCTGTCTGCTCCCGGCCCCATGGCCAGGACCTTACGGTGGGGGAGCGTCGCTTTACCGCCTACGCCGGTTCTGCCAAGGGCAGCCGTGGTGCCAGCATCGTGTATCTTGTGGACGATACGTTTTATAAAGATACGCTGGATGAGTATACCGAGAGCCGCCCCGCCTGCCTGATCATCGTGATCGACAGTTATGATGAACTGTTCGACGACATGAAGGACAGCGAGCAGGCCAAGGAATTGGAAGCCATCAACAGCCTGCTGGAGCAGTATATTGCCCGCAGCACCGGTTTCCTGCGCCGGGTCTCCAACAGCCGCTATATTGCGGTGGTGGAAGAACGGGATGTGCGCTGGATGCTGGAAGAACGGTTCGATATTCTGGACCAGGTCCGTGCACTGCATCCGGGCGGTCTGACCACGCTGTCCATCGGTGTGGGCCATGGCGGCAAAACCTTGCAGGAATGCCACCAGATGGCGCGGGAGAGCATTGATATTGCGCTGGGCCGCGGCGGTGACCAGGCTGCCGTTAAAACGGTGGATGGCTTTGAATTTTACGGCGGTATTTCCCATGGCGTGGAAAAGCGCAGCCATGTGCGCAGCCGCATTATCTCCAACGCCCTGTGTGATCTGATCAAGAAGAGCGACAGCGTTATCGTGATGGGCCACCGTATGAGTGACCTCGACGCGGTAGGTTCTGCCATCGGCGCGCTGCGCATGTGCAAGATGTGCGGTGTGCCGGCGGTAATCGCCATCAACAGCGATGCCACGCTGGCGGGCCCGCTGCTCAAGACCTTCCTGGAAGCAGGCTGCGGACACGATTTCATTCCGCCCGATCAAACGCTGGAAGTCATCACGCCCAACACACTGTTGATCGTGGTGGACACCTACCAGAAACGCCTGCTGGAAAGCCAGAAAATCTACGAAAAATGCAAGCGTGTTGTGGTCATCGATCATCACCGCATGGCTGTGGGCCACATTGACCGCCCGCTTTTGCTCTACCATGAACCCTATGCGTCCAGCGCCAGCGAGTTGATCTGCGAATTGCTGCAGTTCATGCCCAAGGAAGGCAACATCACCCCGCTGGAGGCACAGGCCCTGCTGGCCGGTATCATGCTGGATACCCGCAGCTTTGCGCTGCATGTGGGCGTGCGCACCTTTGAGGCGGCCGCCTGGCTGCGCAGCCGCGGTGCACAGACGGCGGAAACCAAACTGCTGTTCAATACCTCGAAAGAAGAGTATGAGGCGCGCGCCCACATTGTGGAGAGCGCCTACATATACAAAGGCTGTGCCATTGCACTGTCCGGGGAACTGGATGCCGGCATGAATGTGGTGCTGCCCATGGCGGCCAACGACCTGTTGACCATCAACGGCGTGGACGCCAGCTTTGTGGCGGTTGCCAAAAACGGCGGCGTTAACATTTCGGCGCGCAGTATGGGCGCGCTCAATGTACAGGTGATTCTGGAGCCCCTGGGCGGCGGCGGCCATCTGATGATGGCGGGCGCGCAGCTGCAGGATTGCACGCTGCAGGATGCCGAGCGCCAGATTCGCGAACAAATTGATCTCTATCGTGCATCGCAGGCAGCCAACGCTGCTTTGGCACGATAAAACTGATACAATCGGAGGGAAACGATATGAAGATCATTCTCAAACAGGATGTGAAAAACATCGGTAAAAAGGACGAGATCCATGAGGTCTCGGACGGATACGCCCGCAACTTCTTGTTCCCGCGCGGCCTGGCCGCGCCTGCGGATGCGGCGGCTTTGAACCAGGCCCGCACCAAGAGCGAGGCCAAGGCCCACCATGAGGCGGAAGCCCGTGCGGCGGCAGAGGCGCTGGCAGCCCAGATCAAAGGCAAGACCGTGACGACCAAGATCAAGGGCGGTGCTTCCGGCAAGCTGTATGGCAAAGTTACCGGCAAGGAAGTGGCAGAGCTGCTGACCCAGCTCACCGGCACGGAAATTGATAAAAAGAAGGTGGAACTGCCTTCCGCCATCAAGGAGTTCGGCAGCTACGATGCAACCGTGCGCCTGTATGCTGGTGTTTCCGCTTCCTTCAAAGTCAAGGTGGAAGAGCTGTAAAGGATAAACGCTTTACATAAAATTTCTCGAAGCAAAAACAGGGAAAGGAGGGTGCCCGCTATGCCGCGCAATGAGGAACTGAGTCTTTCCAGCCTGGGCATCCAAATGCCCTACAATATGCAGGCGGAACAAAGCGTTTTGGGTGCTGCATTGATGGATGAGACGATTCTCAACCGTCTAATCACCGATATGGAACCTGAAATGTTCTACTCGGACCAGAACCGCGCCGTTTATGAAACGATGCGCACCCTGTATACTGAGAGTGAAGCCGTCGATATCATTACACTGGTGAATGCGCTTGCCAACAGCGGCACCTTTGCCAGTGCAGATGATGCCAAGGTTTACATTACCCACATTGCGGAAACGGTTCCTGCCATTTCCAACGTCGATTCCTATTTTAAGATCGTCAAGGAAAAGTATCAGGCCCGGCGCCTGATCGAGGCAGCCCGCAGCATTTTGAGCGAGACGGCCAGCGGAGAGGATTCCGATCTTCTGCTGGAATCGGCAGAACAAAAGATTTACGATATCCGAAGCGGCCGTGATAAATCCGGTGTCAAGACCATCCGGGAATCCATTCTCGAAGTTATTGACACGATGCAGAAGCTCAGCGGCGCCGACCGCGACAAGTTTGCGGGAATTCCTACCGGGTTCAATTACCTGGATACCGTCCTGACAGGTCTCGGCCGTTCCGACCTGATCATTCTGGCGGCCCGTCCCGGTATGGGCAAGACCAGTTTCGCACTGAACATTGCCACCAACGTGGCGCGTCAGCAAAAAGTGCCGACGATCATATTCAGTCTGGAAATGACCTGCGAACAGCTGACGGACCGTATTCTTTCCAGTACGGCCAACATCGACAGCCAGGCATTCCGCACAGGTCGGCTCAACAATTCCGACTGGAATGACTTTGCGCAGGCAACCTCTCTTTTGTATAACGCGCCTATCTATATGGATGACACCTCCGGCATTTCGGTGCCGGAAATCAAGGCGAAAATCCGTACCATCAATCAGGACCCCAAAAAGGATAAAATTGGTCTGGTCATCATCGACTACCTGCAGCTGATGCAGAGCGCCAAGCGCACCGAGAGCCGCGTACAGGAAATCAGTGATATCACCCGAAACCTCAAAATCATGGCCAAGGAATTGAACGTTCCGGTCATTGCGCTGTCGCAGCTTTCCCGTGCAGCGGAAAAAACGGCCGGACGTTCCGACCATCGTCCGCAGCTTTCCGACCTGCGTGACTCCGGTTCTATCGAACAGGACGCCGATATCGTGCTTTTTCTGTATCGTGCTGCGTACTACAATTCTCAGAACGGTGAGGAAAACCAGGCCAACGAAAACGAAGCCGAATGTATTGTGGCCAAAAACCGTCATGGCGAAACCAGCGTGGTTCGCCTTGGCTGGGATGGTGCCCATACACGCTTCAGCAATTTGGATGTGACACATGAGTTCTGATGGCGAAAAAACAATTCGACGCATCGAAGATACCTTGTTGACCTATTGCCGTCAGCAGGGCTTGTTCAAGTCTGGCGACAGAGTCATTGTGGCCTGCTCCGGTGGAGCAGACTCTATGGCTTTGTTGCTTTTTTTGCTTCGCAGGCGCCGTGATCTGGAAATCGAAGTCCTGGCCACCCATGTCAACCACGGCATCCGCGGCGTCAACGCGGTTGCGGACGCCAATTTTGTCACCGCCTTCTGTCGCCAGAACGGCGTGGAGCTGTTTTTGTATGACGCAGTGCGCGAAGGCGTGGATATTCCGCAGCAGCCCAGCGAAGAATGGGCCCGGGGATTGCGCTATGGCTGGTTTGACCAGCTGGCCGTGCAGGAGGAAGCCTTTATTGCAACGGCCCACACCATGTCGGATCAGGTGGAAACCGTGCTGTTCCGCATGGCGCGCGGCACGGGAGTGCATGGTCTGGCGGGCATTCCGCCCCGCCGTGGATACTATGTGCGCCCCTGCCTGTGCCTGACGCGGGGGGATACCGAAGCATACTGCGAAGCGCTTGGGCAAAACTATGTGCAGGATGAGACCAATGCGCAGGATACCTATGCGCGCAATCGAATCCGCCATGATGCCATCCCGGCGCTGCAATATGCCAACCCTTCGGCGGAAATTGCCATTGCCCGTCTGTGCCGTCAGATGCGGGATCTGGATGTATGGCTGACGGGGGAGGCGGCAGCGCTTTTGCAGGCTGCCACGGTAGAGAAGGGCTACGATGTTGCCACCCTGCGCCGGGCCGAAGGTCCGGTTCTGGATACGGCATTGCATTCCCTGGTCAGCCCGGTGCGTGATGCTGAGGAAAAGTATATCACCTTGCTGCGGTTCCTTTTGCAGCGGGGGGAAGGTGCCCTGCAGCTGACCCCGGAAGTGACTTATAAAGTGAAGGACGGCATCCTGCTGCGCCAGACGCCCCAGGGCATCAAACCGCCGCCGGCACCGCCGCAGCCTTTCAGCGAAGGGCGTTTCTTCCTGCCAGGTGGTTATTTTGTAGAATTTCGCCGCGTAAAGTATGAAGAATTTCTAAAAAATCAACCAATTTTCAAAAAAGACTTAAACTGTTGCGCGGATTGTGCTAAAATACAGAAGAATCTACTTTTACGTACACGCCTGCCGGGGGATTTTTTCCGCCCGGCTGGTCGCCATGTGCGCAAAACATTGAAAAAACTTTATAATGAAATGGGAATTCCGCAGGAGGAACGGCCGCTGCTGCCTTTGCTGGCAGATGGAAGCGAAGTGCTTTGGCTGTGGGGCTGTGGCTTTGCGGAAGGCGTTGCCCCCGACTCGTACACCAATGAAGTACTGACCGTACGGACGGAAAAAGCAGGGGAGGATTAATTGCATGCAGAGCATGGATTTGGATATTGATCATATTTTAGTATCAGAAGAGCAGCTGCAAAATAAGGTTGCAGAGCTCGGTGCACAGATCAGCAAAGACTATGAGGGGAAAGATCTCCTTCTGGTTTCTATTCTCAAAGGTTCCGTTGTCTTTATGGCGGACCTGATGCGCGCGGTCAAAATTCCGTGCGGCATTGATTTCATGGTAGTTTCCAGCTATGGCGGCGCCAATACCGAGTCGACGGGCCTTGTCAAGATCGTCAAGGACCTGGACGCCGACCTGACCGGCAAGGATGTTCTGATTGTAGAGGATATTCTGGACACCGGCATCACCCTTTCTCACCTTTTGCCGATGCTCAAGCTGCGCAATCCGAACAGCGTGCGCCTTTGCACGATTCTCAGCAAACCCAGCCGCCGCAAGGCGGACATTGAGCCGGACTACCTCGGGTTTGAGGTGCCGGATGAGTTCGTGGTGGGCTATGGCCTGGACTACGATGAAAAGTATCGCAATCTGCCCTATGTGGGCGTTTTGAAACCCGAAATTTACAGCAAATAAAGCCGATTCGGGCGGCTAAAATTACCCGGTACAGCTGTGCCGGATAGGAGTTGATTTCTTGCAGCATAAACCTCGTTTTAACGGCATCCTTGTGGTTGCCGTGCTCATGGTGTTGGTATTGTTCTTTGTCAGCCTGTCGCCGCTGCTGGCGTCCTCGGCATCCGGCCATATCAACTACTCCGAAGTGTACTATTATTTCGAGAACCAGCAGGTGACCTCGTACCGTCTGGATCTGGGCACCTACAAGCTGGAAATGTGGCTGAAGGAAGGCAATGTGCCGCTCCCTGAGGCTACGGTGCAGATCGATGATCAGGAAACCGGTGGTCTGCTGAGCACCCTCGGCGGATCGGAAGAAGATATGCTGCCTCCCAACGGCGGCACCGTTTATGTTTCTTATAAGCTGCCCTACGGCATTGATTTCAGCAGCGGCAAAATCTCGGAATTCGTGGATGAGTACAACGAAGCCAATCCCGATGCCCCGATGATTTTTGACTACGTCGCGGCCAAGACCAGCATCCCTTGGTTGGAGATCATCTTCTATGTGGTCATGCTGGGCAGTCTGGGCATGCTGTTCATGTCGATGTACCGCGGCGGTGCCGGCGGCGGCATCATGAATGTCGGCCGCGCCAAGGTCAAGGATCAGCAGGAGAACCAGCGCAAGGCAACGTTTGCGGATGTTGCCGGTGCGGATGAAGAAAAGGCTGAACTGCAGGAAGTGGTTGAATTCCTCAAAGCCCCCGGCAAGTTCAATTCTCTCGGCGCCCGCATTCCTCACGGCGTTTTGCTGGTGGGCCCTCCGGGTACCGGTAAGACGCTGCTGGCGCGTGCCTGCGCCGGAGAAGCAGGCGTCCCGTTCTACGCCATTTCCGGTTCCGACTTCGTGGAAATGTATGTCGGTGTCGGTGCTTCCCGTGTCCGTGATTTGTTTGAAAAAGCCAAAAAGACGATGCCTTCCATCGTCTTTATCGATGAGATCGACGCCGTCGGCCGCCAGCGTGGCGCCGGCCTGGGCGGCGGTCACGATGAACGCGAGCAGACCCTGAACCAGTTGCTGGTTGAGATGGACGGCTTTGATGCCAACGACGGCGTCATCGTGATGGCCGCCACCAACCGTGCCGACATCCTGGATAAGGCGTTGCTGCGTCCGGGCCGTTTTGACCGTCAGGTCTATGTGGGCCTGCCCGATGTAAAGGGCCGTGAAGAAATTCTGAAGGTTCACACCAAGAACAAGCCCCTGGGGCCGGACGTGAGCCTGAAAACAATTGCCCGTTCTACAGCGGGCTTCTCCGGCGCTGACCTGGAAAACCTGGTCAACGAGGCGGCCCTGCTTGCGGCGCGCCGCGGCAAAAAGGCGATTACCGAACCGGAAATCGAGGAGGCTTCCGTCAAGGTCATGATGGGCCCCGAGAAGAAGAGCCATGTGGTGACTGACGACGAGCGCCGCCTGGTGGCATACCATGAAACCGGCCATGCCATTACCGGCTATTTTGGCAAGCATCATGACCCGGTGCATCAGATCAGCATCATTTCCCGTGGCGGTGCGGGCGGCTACACCATGTACCTGCCGGAGAAAGACCCCAGCTATGTAACGAAAACTGCGATGTTTGAAAACATCGTTTCGCTGTTGGGCGGTCGTGTGGCCGAGCAGCTGGTTCTGGACGATATCTCTACCGGCGCCTCCAGCGACCTGCAGCGCGCTACCGATACAGCGCGTGCCATGGTTACGCGGTATGGCTTCTCGGAGCGTATGGGTCCTGTTGTCTACGGCAGCGATCCCGAGCAGACCTTCCTGGGCCGTGATTTTGGCCAGGGCAAGGGCTATTCAGAAGCCATTGCTTCGGAAATCGACAACGAGATCCGCGATATCGTGGACGAAGCTTATGAGACGGCCCGCCGTCTCCTCACGGAGCACATGACGGAGCTGCACAAGATTGCCAACGTTTTGATGGAACGTGAAAAGATCAGCGGCGATGAGTTCCGCACGCTGATGGAAGGTGGAAATCTGCCGCCGTTTGATTTGAGCAAGAGCCAGACCACCACGGTGGAAAAGCAGGCGCAGGACGCTTCTCAGACGGCTGCCCAGGAAGAACTTCCGAAAACAGAGACTGCTGCCGAGCCGGATGAAAACCGACCGGACGCCCAAGAGTAATAAAGTAGGTGTTGGATCATGGATCAGAATTTTTCCCTGATGGCGCAGTCTCGCGCCAACTATTACACGGCCGGCAGCCCGGTCCAGTTTGTGCGGGTTGAATTGCTGAAAGGTGATGTGACCGGCGAAGTTGCGGTGTGCCTGACGTTCAAAAATGTCGGCACTGAGCCGTTGACGGGCCTGGTGGTTCACTTCAAATGTAAGGATGCCGCAGGTCAGGTTCTCTGCGAAGATGATTTCTATTATGAGCAGCTGGACGCACAGCCCGGCGATGTCTTTGGCAGCGACGATGCGGTGTATGTCAGCGATACGCCGGTTTCCAGCGTTGAGGTTGAACAGGACCGCGCCTTCCTGAACGGCCGCGGTGTTGATCTGCGCGGCTACAAGCGTGTGCGCCTGCAGATGCCCCGCGTTCTGCCGGGCTCTATTGCCAAGACGCTTCAGCAGCGCACCGGCAACAGCCAGCTGACCTGCGTGCCGCAGGACACGGAGTATGGCTGGTTCTGCGCTTGTGGTGCGTTCCACCCCAACGAAGAAAACTGCACCTCCTGTTCGGAGTGCGGCGGTGATCGTGCCGGCATCAAGGCGACGTTGACCTCCATTCTGGAAGAAGCCCGTCGTGCGGCGGAACGTCAGCAGCAGGAGATCAACTCCGTTGCCGATAATGTGGCCCCGCAGCGTGCACCCGCCAGCAATCCCGCCGCAACGGCTGCGGCGGCACAGGCTGCCATCAACCAGGAAGCAGAGGATGCCACGGCAACCTATGATCCCAATGGCTATGCCCAGGATGATGACGAAGAAATGGAGCGCGTCCGCCGTTACGCCCCCAAGGGTCGCCTGTTTGATGACGAGGACGATGACGATGAAGGCACGCAGATGTATGACACTGACGAGCTGGATTATGACGACGAGAACGATTATGATGACCGCGGCAAAAAGCGTGGCCGTTATGCCGACGATGATGACGCCAGCGAGGACGATATCATGGCAGAGCGGATCATCCATTGGGCACCGCCGATCACGGCTATTGTCTGCGCGCTGATCATTGCGGTTTCTCTGGTGTATCATTTTGTCATTGCCTGATTTGCAGCCTCTACATGGACTGTTAAGATGAAAAAAGCAACCGCTGCCTGGTACCAGGCAGCGGTTTTTTTTATTCGCTGATCAAACGGTCAAACAGCTTTACAATTTCGGGGTTGTCCAGCTTAATAACACGGCCTGACAGATAGTGCAGGCTGTTCTCTTCTGGAATCCTTCCAAACGTCAGGCGCTGGGCGCAGAGTGCCTGTGCTTTTAAGCCGGTGCGCTCGTTCATCTTGCGATTGCCGTATTTGATATCCCCAAGGACAGGATGCCCTAAATATGCCAGGTGGGCACGAATCTGATGGGTGCGTCCCGTGATGAGCCCGATCCGGCACAGTGCGAAGGGGCCGCTTTGCCGGATTACGGTAACATCGGTGATGATCTGCTTGTAACCGTCTCCGGCGCGGGCATGGATGCGCACCTTGTTGTTTGTCTCATTGTGCTGAAGCCATGCAATATGGCGCCCGGCCGGCGGTGCACCGACGGTGATGGTCAGGTACTCCTTTTTCATCATGTCGTCCCGGATGATTGCATTCAAATCCCGCAGCGCCGTATAACTTTTGGCGGCCAGCACCAACCCTTCGGTGCCGCGGTCCAGACGATTGCACAGGGCGGGCGCAAAACGTTTTTCCGCATGGGGATCGTATTCGCCTTTGGCCTGCAGGTAAGCGGCAAAGGCATCCACCAGGTTGGGGTCACCGGTGCGATCGCTGTGGCACAGCAGATGCGCCGGTTTATAAAGGACGGCAAAATTCTCATCTTCGTAGATGATCGTGACCGGCGGCTGTTTGCGGGGGGCTTTCGGCTTTGACGCACTGGGATGCGCCGGGAAAAACTCGTCATTGATATACAGTTCGATCACGTCGCCGGTGTGCAGCCGGGTATCAGGTTCGGCCCGTTTCCCGTTTACCTTGATGCGCTTGTTCCGGAATGCTTTGTACATCATGCTGCGCGGCAGTTGATGGGTAACCCCTTCCACAAAGCGGCTCAGGCGAACATCGTTTTCGTTGGGGCCAGCGGTAAAACTTTTCATGAAATCCTCACTTGTCAAAAGAGTCTTTGCAAATTCTTGTTTCCAGTATATAATAAAATGAAGAAAAGGTAAAGGGAACCGCCAGAAGGATGTGAAAGCATGGCCCAACAAAAGGAGCGTCCATTACACGAAAACCACCGTGCCCGTATGCAGGCGCGTGTGGAACGTGACGGGCTGGAAAGTTTGGCCGAGCATGAAGCGCTGGAATATCTTCTGTTTCTGGCGATTCCGCGCAGGGATACCAACGAGCTGGCCCACAGGCTGATCCAGCATTTCGGGGATTTTTGCAAGGTGATGGAAGCAGAACCCGAAGAACTGGAACAGGTAGAGGGGATCGGTCCCAAAAGTGCACGGCTGATCCACACCGTGATGGCGTTCGGGCGGTATTACGGCTTGAAAAAGCGGAAACGCCGCGTTGCGCTGGACCGGGCGGAGAATGCGGCGGAATATGTAAAACCGTTGTTTCTGGGCCAACAAAATGAGTTGTTGTATCTCATTCTTCTGGATGATAAATGCTGCCCCGTCCGGGATATGCGCATCGCGGAAGGGGTGCCCAACCGCGTCCACATCGACACCCGCAAACTGCTGCGGGACGTGGCGCGCACCGATGCCACCTGTGCCATTCTGGCGCACAACCATCCCACGGGACTGGCGCTGCCCAGCGAGGCGGACCTCATTGCAACGGCGGGCATTATGAAAGCGCTGGACCCGTTGGGCGTTTCCATCATCGACCATATTATTGTGGCGGGGGAGGATTTCTGTTCCATGCGGGAACGCGGCTGCCTGCCGGAATACCGCGGAAGCAATGATATTCTGAACGCTTCCAGTATATGACGAAACTGCACTCTGTTGCCTGCCGGCGGCGGGGTGCATTTTTTACGGGATGCTACACAAAATGTGAGCAGGGGACTTTACTTATAAATAGTGCTATGCTATAATCTGCATACAACAATACGTTGTAAAACGAAAGGGGTTTGCTATGGAGGAAGTTTTCCATCTGAAAGCGCCGTTTCAGCCAACCGGCGACCAGCCGCAGGCTATTGACGCGCTGGTGCAGGGCATCGAAGAAGGGGACGACGCGCAGACGCTGCTGGGCGTTACCGGTTCCGGCAAAACCTTTACCATGGCAAATATTATTGCCCGCTGCAACCGCCCCACGCTGATTCTGGAGCCGAACAAGACGCTGGCCAGCCAGATCTGCACCGAGATGCGGAGTTTTTTCCCCGATGATGCGGTAGAATATTTTGTATCCTATTACGATTACTACCAGCCGGAAGCCTATATCCCCTCCACCGATACCTATATTGAAAAGGACAGCGCCATCAACGATGAGATCGACCGCTTGCGTCACTCTGCAACGGCGGCCCTCTCCGAGCAGCGCAATGTCATCATTGTGGCCAGTGTTTCCTGTATCTACTCGTTGGGCGACCCTATCGATTACCGCAGCATGGTCATCAGCCTGCGCCCCGGCATGCAGATCGAGCGGGACGAGCTTTGCAGCCGTCTTGTCAAGCTGCAGTATGAGCGCAACGATATGAACTTTATCCGCAACAAATTCCGCGTAAAAGGCGACACAGTGGATATCCACCTGGCCTACAACGATGAATATGCCATCCGGGTGGAATTTTTCGGTGACGAGGTGGACCGCATCATTGAGTTTGACCCCTTGACGGGCGAACACAAAAACGTGGTGCGCCATGTGGCTATTTTCCCGGCCAGCCATTATATCGTCGGTCCGGAAAAGATGAAGGAAGGCCTGGCCAAAATCGCGGTGGAGATGGAGGAGCAGGTCAAGAAATTTACCGAAGAAGGCAAACTGCTGGAAGCGCAGCGCATTCAGCAGCGCACCAACTACGATATGGAGATGCTGCAGGAAGTGGGCATGTGCAAGGGCATCGAAAACTATTCGGCGGTGCTCTCCGGCCGTGCGCCCGGCTCCACGCCCACCACGCTGCTGGATTATTTCCCCGACGACTTCCTGCTCATGGTGGATGAAAGCCACGTCATGCTGCCGCAGGTCCGGGGCATGTACGGCGGTGACTACAGCCGCAAGAAAACGCTGGTGGAGTATGGTTTCCGCCTGCCCTCAGCCTTCGACAACCGCCCGCTGCGTTTTGAGGAATTTGAGAAAAAAGTTCATCAAAAAATCTTTGTCTCCGCAACACCAGGCGAGTACGAGCGCCAGCACTCCAGCCGCGTGGCGGAGCAGGTGATTCGTCCCACCGGCCTGCTGGACCCGCTGATCATGGTCCGCCCGGTGGAAGGGCAGATCGAAGACCTGCTGGGTGAAATCCGTCAGCGGATTGACCGCGGCGAGCGGGCGCTGGTTACCACACTGACAGTCAAGATGGCGGAGGACCTGACCGATTATCTGGAAGAACACGGCGTCAAAACCAAGTACATGCACCATGAGGTAGATACCTTTGAGCGCATGGAAATCATCAAGGATCTGCGCGTGGGTGCCATCGATGTCATCGTGGGCATCAACCTGCTGCGCGAGGGCCTGGACCTGCCGGAAGTTTCTCTGATCGCCATTCTGGACGCCGACAAAGAGGGCTTCCTGCGCAGCGAAACCAGCTTGATCCAAACCATCGGCCGTGCGGCGCGTAATGCCAATGGCGTGGTGCTGATGTACGCCGACGAGGTTACGCCCAGTATGGAACGGGCCATCATGGAAACCGAACGCCGTCGCGCCATCCAGGATGCCTACAATAAAGAAAACGGCATCACCCCTAAAACGATCGTGAAAGCCATCGGCGACGGACTGGAAATCAGCATGAGCGAGGAAAACAAGCGTATGCGGCAGCACCGTATGAGCCGAGCGGAGCGCCAGCAGACCATCGAGCGGTTGACTAAGGAAATGAAAGAGGCCGCCCGGCTGCTGCAGTTCGAGCTGGCCGCACAGCTGCGTGATGAAATCGCGCGGCTGGAACGGGGAGAAGACCCCACCGCAGCGGATGCCAGTGAACGCAAGGCGGCCGCCAAAACACGCAAGGGCAGGAGGAAATATAAAAATTGAGTACTGCACCGAAGGAAACCAAAAGGAAATCCAAAATTCAAATCGATCCCAACAATCGCATTGTCATTAAGGGCGCCCGGGAACACAACCTGAAAAATGTGGACCTGGAGCTGCCCCGCAATAAACTGATCGTGATGACCGGTCTGTCCGGTTCCGGTAAATCCAGCCTGGCCTTTGATACGATCTTTGCCGATGGCCAGCGCCGTTATATGGAAAGCCTTTCGAGCTATGCACGGCAGTTCCTCGGTCAGATGGAAAAGCCCGATGTGGACGAGATCACCGGTCTGTCCCCGGCCATTTCCATCGACCAGAAAACCACCAGCCACAACCCCCGTTCCACGGTGGGCACCGTGACGGAAATTTACGACTACCTGCGTCTGATGTATGCCCGCATCGGTGTGCCGCATTGTCCTGTCTGTGGGCGGGAAATCACCCAGCAGTCCATTGATGAGATGGTGGACGAGGTGATGAAACTGCCCGAGCGCACCCGGTTTCAGGTACTGGCGCCGGTGGTGCGCGGCCGTAAGGGCACCCAGGCGAAAGAGTTAGATGCAGCCCGTCGCGCCGGTTTTGCCCGTGTGCGGGTGGACGGCAATATGTATGATCTGAGCGAGGAGATCTCGCTGGAAAAGAACATCAAACACACCGTGGAAATCGTCGTCGACCGTCTGGTCATCAGCGATACGGTGCGCGGTCGTTTGGCCGATTCCATCGAGACGGCGCTGGCGCAGACCGGCGGTCTGGTTACCATCGACGTGATCGGTGGCGAGCCCATGATGTTCAGCCAGAGTTATGCCTGCCCGGAGCACGGTATCTCGGTGGAGGAACTGACCCCCCGGATGTTCAGCTTCAATAACCCCTTCGGTGCCTGCGAAAAATGCACGGGCCTCGGTACCTTCATGAAGGTGGACCCGGCCCGCGTCATTCCCGATAAGCGCAAGTCCATCCGGGAAAGTGCCATTAAAGCCAGCGGCTGGTATTATGCCGAGGGTTCCATCTCCGAGATGACCTATGTGGCCCTTGGCAAGCGGTATGGCTTTACACTGGATACCCCCATCAAGGATTTCAGCAAGGAAGCCCTGCATGCGCTGCTCTACGGCACCGGCGAGGAACGCATCGAAATGCAGCGGGAGAGCATGTTCGGCTCCGGCACCTACTATAACCAGTTCGAGGGCATCATCCCCAACCTGGAACGCCGCTTCCGTGAG
Organism: uncultured Subdoligranulum sp.; assembly: GCA_900545545.1. GTDB lineage: Bacteria > Bacillota > Clostridia > Oscillospirales > Ruminococcaceae > Gemmiger. The sequence goes on from UQZO01000001.1 coordinate 320,862, forward strand.
ACAAGCAGTGAGTGGGTCAAAGAGGAAATCGCCCAGGTCATGTCCAGCGAGGTGTGCCCTGCCTGCCATGGCCGACGTCTGAAACCTACCAGCCTGGCGGTGACGGTGGGCGGTATCAATATTGCCGATTTCTGTGACAAGAGCGTCAGCGAGGAACTGGAGTTTATCAAAACCGCCAAAGTCAGCGAGCGGGATGAAATGATCGGTGCCCCCATTTTTAAGGAAGTCAAGGAACGCCTCGGCTTCCTGGAGAGCGTGGGTCTGGGCTATCTGACCCTTTCCCGCGGCGCTGCCTCCCTTTCCGGCGGCGAGAGCCAGCGTATCCGGCTGGCCACCCAGATCGGCAGCGCGCTCACCGGCGTGCTGTACGTGCTGGATGAACCCAGCATCGGTCTGCATCAGCGGGATAACGACAAGCTGATCGCTACCATGAAACGGCTGCGCGATTTGGGCAATACCCTGATCGTCGTCGAGCACGACGAGGACACCATGCGCCAGGCCGATTATATTGTGGATGTAGGCCCCGGGGCCGGTGTCCACGGCGGCGAGATCGTGGCAGCGGGCAGCGTGGCGGATATCTGCAAGGTGAAGCGCAGCATTACCGGCGCGTATCTCTCGGGCCGCAAATATGTGGAAGTGCCCGAAACCCGGCGGGAAGGCAACGGCAAGTCCCTGCGCATTGTCAAGGCGCATGAGAATAACTTGCAGAACATCACGGTGGAATTCCCGCTGGGCAAGATGATCTGCGTGACGGGTGTATCCGGTTCCGGCAAGTCCACGCTGGTCAATGAAATCCTCTATAAGACGCTGGCTGCTGCCCTGAACGGCGCGCGCAGCCGTCCCGGCCAGTGCGAAGAAGTGGAGGGGATGGAATGGGTGGACAAGGTCATTGGTATTGACCAGTCTCCTATCGGGCGCACGCCGCGCTCCAACCCGGCCACCTATACCGGCGTGTTTGGTGACATCCGCGCTCTTTTTGCCAGCACCCAGGATGCCAAGATGCGCGGCTACGGTCCCGGGCGGTTCAGTTTCAATGTCAAGGGCGGCCGCTGTGAAGCCTGTGAGGGCGGCGGTATTCTGCAAATCGAAATGCACTTCCTGCCGGATATCTACGTGCCCTGCGATGTGTGCAAGGGCAAGCGCTACAACCGGGAAACGCTGGAAGTCAAATACAAGGATAAGAACATCTCCGACGTGCTGGATATGACGGTGGAGGAAGCCTGCGGCTTCTTTGCCAATATCCCCAAAATCGCCCGCAAACTGCAAACCCTGCAGGAAGTGGGCCTGGGGTATATTCAGCTGGGCCAGGCGGCTACCACGCTGTCCGGCGGCGAAGCCCAGCGCGTGAAGCTTGCCAATGAGCTGGCACGCCGCGGAACGGGGCAGACGGTCTATATTCTGGACGAACCCACCACCGGCCTGCATGTGGCCGATGTGCACCGGCTGGTCAAGGTGCTGGACAAGCTGGTGGATGCCGGCAACACGGTGATTGTCATCGAGCACAACCTCGACGTGATCAAGCGGGCTGATTATATCATTGACCTCGGCCCCGAGGGCGGCAGCGGCGGCGGCCGGATTGTGGCCACCGGCACCCCCGAAGAAGTGGCCGGAAATCCCTATTCGTTCACGGGTCAGTATCTCAAACCCATGCTGGAACGTGCCCGCGAACTGCAGGCCAAGGAAAAATAATCTCAGGCAGGAGCACTGTTGGACAGGTGCTCCTGCTTTTGCGTTTTGAATCAGGGAAGATTTGTGAAAACAACCACAGCATAGCGTATAGCCGGCAAAAAAGCAAAACAACTGCTTGTACTTTGGCGGCCAATTTGCTATACTAGTACGGTATATTGGATTTGTGTGCCCTTTAAGGAGAATTCACTTGGAAAAACTGACTTATACCCATAATGAGGCGGCTGCCAAGGCGCTGGCTGCCTATTACGAAACCCCGCCGCTGGCCTATGTGCGCAGCTATGGCTGCCAGCAGAATGTCAACGACGGCGAGAAAATCCGCGGTGTGCTGCAGGATGTAGGCTTCGGCCTGTGCGACACGCTGGAAGATGCCGATCTGATTCTGTTCAACACCTGTGCGGTGCGGGAACATGCCGAGCAGCGCGTTTTCGGCAACATCGGCGCGCTGAAGAAGCTCAAAGAGGAAAATCCTCGCCTGATTATCGGCGTCTGCGGCTGCATGGCTCAGCAGCCCCATATCGTGGAGAAGCTGCGCCAGAGCTACCCCTATGTGGACCTGGTGTTTGGTGTGGACGGCATCGACCGCCTGCCCGCCATGTTGGCAGAGCGTCTGCGCCGCGGCAAGCGCTATCTGGAAAATCCGGAACTGCGCAATGCGGTGGTGGAAGACTTGCCCATCCGCCGGGATTCCGGTTTCCGGGCCTGGCTGCCGATTATGTACGGGTGTGACAATTTCTGCACCTACTGTATTGTACCCTATGTACGCGGACGTGAGCGCAGCCGGGAACCGGCGGCGATTCTGGCCGAGTTCAAGGAGCTGATCGCCAAAGGGTACAAGGAGATCACGCTGCTGGGACAGAATGTGAACAGCTACGGCAAAGGGCTGGAACATCCCATCGACTTTGCCGATTTGCTGAACCTGCTGTGCGAGGTACCGGGGAATTACCAGATCCGCTTTATGACCAGCCATCCCAAGGATGCCAGCCATAAGCTGATCGATACCATCGCGGCGCAGCCCCACCTGTGCAAGCACATCCATCTGCCGGTGCAGTCCGGCAGCGACCGGCTGCTGCAGCAGATGAACCGCCATTATACGGTGGAACAGTATCTGGAACTGGTGGATTACGCTCGGGCCAAAATTCCCGGCGTGACCTTCTCCAGCGATATCATTGTGGGCTTCCCCGGGGAGACTGAGGAAGACTTTGCCGCAACGCTGGACCTGGTGCGCAAGGTGGGGTATATGCAGCTGTTCACCTTCATCTATTCCAAGCGCAATGGCACCCCGGCAGCCAAGATGCCGGACCCCACCACCCATGCTGAGAAAGCCGCCCGTATGGAACGGCTGCTGCGCACGCAGGACGAAATCGCTTTTGCGGCCGTTGCAGCCATGGCGGGCCAGACGGTGCGGGTGCTGGTGGAGGCGGTCGGGCGCACGCCCGGTACGCTGAACGGCCGGTTGGATAACAATCTGGTGGTGGAATTCCCGGCGCCGGAAAGTCTGATCGGGCAATGGGCCCAGGTCCACCTGACGGGTTCCCGCGCGGCACTGCTGACCGGCGAACTGATACAAAACCCTACGAATGACAACTGAGAATAAAGGAGATTTTTACAATGGATTGCATGGATTTGTTTAAGAAAGCTGCGGCTGCGATGCAGACCGATCCCCGTTACCTGGAGCTGGATGCGGCCCGCCGTGCCAACGATGCCGACCAGGAACTGCAGAACATGATCGGCGAGTTCAACCTGGCCCGTCTGGATCTCAACAACGAGAGCGCCAAGAGCGAGACCGATGCTGCCCGTGTGGCAGAGCTGAACCAGCGCATCAATGACCTCTACAGCCAGATCATGGCTAGCGAGGGTATGGTGCGCTACACGGCTGCCAAGGCAGAGTGCGAGGCGATGGTCAGCTACATCGACGCAATCATCAATACCGCCATGAACGGCGGCGACCCCATGACCGTGCAGCAGCCCGAAGGCGGCTGCACCGGCAGCTGCTCCACTTGCGGCGGCTGCCACTAAGGCAGAACGATCCATTTTCAAAGGACAAGCAGAAACAACAGGAGTGTGAAACATGGCCGAACAAGCAGTATCGCCCATGATGCAGCAGTATTTTGAGATCAAGAAACAGCATCCCAACGAGATTCTTTTCTACCGCGTCGGCGACTTTTATGAGATGTTCTACGATGATGCCCTGACGGCTTCCCGGGAACTGGAACTGACACTGACCGGCAAAAACTGCGGCAAGGAAGAGCGCGCCCCCATGTGTGGGGTGCCCTATCACTCCTATGAAACCTATATGGCGCGGCTGATCGCCAAGGGCTACAAGGTTGCCATCTGCGAACAGATGGAGGACCCGGCCCTGGCGAAAGGCCTTGTCAAACGGGACATCATCCGTGTTGTTACGCCGGGTACTGTCATCGAGAGCAGCATGCTCTCGGAAGACAAGAACAATTACCTGTGCAGCATCTACTGCAAGCGCCGCCGCGGACGCTGGCGTGCGGGTGTCTGCTTTGCCGATATCTCTACCGGAGAGGCCCGTGCCACCGAACTGAACGCCGAGAAAATCGGCGGAGCCATTATCACCGAACTGTGCCGCTATATGCCCAGTGAGATTCTGATCTGCCCGCCGATGCTGGACTTCAAGGATGTCACGGCCTATATCAAGCAGCATACCAGCGCCCTGGTGGAACTGCGGGAAGAATCCTGCTACAAGGATGCCCTCATGGAATCCACCATGGAAGGGCAATTCGGCAAGGACTGGCGCCAGACCCTGGGCTATGAAGAGGATGCGCTGGTGCCCTATGCGGTTGCGGCGCTGCTGAACTATCTGCAGGAAACCCAGAAGCATGGTCTGGAGCGCATCAAGACGGTAGAGAACTACGCCGATGCCCAGTACATGCGGCTTTCGCCGGTGACCCGTGCCAATCTGGAGCTGACCGAAACCATGCGTGGCCGGGAAAAGCGCGGCACGCTGCTTTGGGTTCTGGATAAAACCGAAACTTCCATGGGCAAACGGATGCTGCGCTCCTGGATCGAGCAGCCGCTGGTGGATGCGGAAGCTATCAATGCCCGGCTTTCCGCGGTGCAGGCACTGTACACGGCCAATATTGCCCGCGCCGACCTCAAAGAGGCGCTGTCCCATGTGTTTGACATCGAGCGCCTGACCACCCGGATTCTCTACGGTTCGGCCACGCCGCGGGAAGTCAAGGCACTGGGGGATACCTGTGCCCGTTTGCCGGAGGTGAAGGAACAGGCGGCTGCCTGCGGGGCACCGCTGCTGCTGCAGCTGGCGGATCAGATCGACCCGCTGGAGGACCTTCTGCAAAAAATCACCTCAGCGCTGGTGGATGATCCCCCGGCAACCCTCAAGGATGGCGGCGCCATCCGGGCCGGGTACAACAGCGAGGTGGATGAACTCCGGGATATCATGCACGGCGGCAAGGGTTACCTTGCCAACCTGGAGGCCAAACTGCGGGAGGAAACCGGCATTCCCAAACTGAAGATCGGTTTCAATAAGGTCTTCGGCTATTATATTGAAGTCAGCCGCTCCTATACCGATTCGGTGCCCGACAGTTTTACCCGCAAGCAGACGCTGACCACCGGCGAGCGTTACATCACCCCGGAACTGAAAGAGCTGGAAAACAAGATCCTCGGTGCTAACGAACGTCTGCTGGTTCTGGAACACCAGCTGTTTGCAGACCTTCTCTCGGAGATCTCCGCCCAGGTGGTGCGCATTCAGCGCACGGCGCTGGCGGTGGCACAGTTGGATGTGCTGGCCGGTTTTGCCGAGGTGTCGGTGCAGAACAATTATGTGCTGCCGGTGGTGGACCAGAGCGGTGTGATTGAGATCAAGGAAGGCCGCCACCCGGTGATTGAGCAGATGCTCAAGGGCACACTGTTTGTTCCCAACGACACCCTGCTGGATGAAAGTGAAAACCGTATGCTGCTGATCACCGGCCCCAACATGGCCGGTAAATCCACCTACATGCGCCAGAACGCGCTGATCGCCCTGATGGCGCAGATCGGTTGTTTTGTGCCCGCTGCCAGCGCCCATATCGGTGTGGTGGATGCCATTTTCACCCGTGTCGGCGCCTCGGATGACCTGGCTGCCGGTCAGTCTACCTTTATGGTGGAGATGACCGAAGTAGCGGAGATTCTGCGCCATGCCAGCAAGAACAGCCTGGTTATTCTGGATGAGATCGGCCGCGGTACCTCCACCTTTGACGGCATGAGTATCGCCCGTGCGGTGGTGGAGTATATCTGCGACAATATCGGCTGCAAAACACTGTTTGCCACCCATTACCATGAACTGACCAGCATGGATAAGGATATTTACGGCGTCAAGAACTACAACATTGCCGTCAAAAAGCGCGGGGAGGATATCACCTTCCTGCGGCGCATTGTGGCAGGTCCTGCCGACGACAGTTACGGCATCGAGGTCGCCAAACTGGCGGGCCTTCCTTCCAGCGTGACCAAGCGTGCCCATGCGGTGCTGCGCCAGCTGGAGGCCAACGCCCCCGGCCGCAACCAGACCATGCAGCTGGATTTTGAGACGGTGGAAGCCTATAACAATCCGTCGGTCCCCAGCGAGGTAGTGGACAAGCTCCACAGCGTGGATATCGAAACGCTGACGCCGCTGGAAGCGCTGAACTTCCTGTATGAACTCAAAAATGTATTGGATAAAGACTAAAGGCAGGTGAGACGCATGGCAGAGATCCGTGTACTGGACAAGCACACCGCAGAATTGATTGCGGCGGGCGAAGTCGTTGAGCGTCCTGCGTCGGTAGCCAAGGAACTGTTGGAAAATGCCATCGACGCCGGGGCCACTCAAATCACCCTTTCCGCGACTCGTGGCGGCATTGCGCAGCTGCAAATCGTCGATAACGGCAGCGGCATCGAGGCAGAATACATCGACAAGGCGTTTATCCGCCATGCGACCAGCAAAATCGCCAAAGCGGAAGACCTTAACCACATCCATACCCTGGGTTTCCGTGGCGAGGCGCTGGCCTCCATTGCCAGCGTTGCCAAGGTGGAGGTGCTGACCCGTACCGAGCAGGACGAGTATGCCTGTTGCTATCGTATTGAGGGCGGCGAACCCCAGGGGATGGAACCCGGGGCACGCCCGGTGGGCACAACCATCACCGTCAATGATCTGTTCTACAATACGCCTGCGCGGATGAAGTTCCTGAAAAAGGATGCCAGCGAGGGTACCTATGTGGCAGAGACGGTGCTTCATGCGGCCCTGTCCCACCCGGAAATCAGTTTCCGCTTTATCCGTGATGGAAAGCAGCAATTCCTCAGCCCCGGGGACGGGGACCTGCGCAGCGCTGTATATGCAGTGCTGGGGCGCGAGTTCGCCCGGGACCTGCTGCCGGTGGACGGCGGCAACGGTGTCTATCACATCACCGGTCTGATCACGCCGCCCCGTGCCTGCCGTGCCAGCCGTGGCGCGCAGCACTTCTTTGTGAATGGCCGCTATGTCAAAAACCGCACTATGATGGCCGCGTTGGAAAATGCCTACAAAGGCACCATGATGCAGGGCAAATTCCCCGGCGCGGTGCTGATGCTGGAAATGCCCGCCGACCTGGTGGATGTCAATGTACACCCGGCCAAAACCGAGATTCGTTTTGCCCGCGAGAGCGATGTGTTTGATGCGGTCTACCGCTCGGTGCGTCTGGCCCTGACGGCTCCGGGCAGCGGCGAATGCCGTTTTGAACTGGGCCATAAGGAGGCGACCCCGGCGGAGCCGAAAAAGCCGGAAACGAATAAACCGGAACTGCCGCCAGTGGCTGTCAAAACCGAAGCGCCCAAGTCCCGTTTCACGACGCTGTCTGCGGCGGAGTATAGAGCGCTGAACCGACTGACCGACCCCGTACCGGCACGGCCGCTGCCCGGCGTCGTTTCGGTGGAATCCCCGGCTCCCCAATACCACACTGCCGCCGCGCCGCGGCCGGTAACAGCGGCACCGCCTATGCGGACGACCGCCCCGGACGATGCAGTTCTGGATATTTTGCCGGATCTGCCGGAAGAGGGTGTGCCCCAGCCTGTGAAAACACCGCAGCCGGTTGCGGCAGAAAAGCCTCAAGGCGAACCGGTACCTGTGCAGATGCCGGAACCGGAACCCGTGCAGGAAAGCATGCACGCGCTCAGTGCCCTGCCGCAGGAAACCCAGATGGAACCCGAACAGACGACGATGGCGCCGCCGCCCGCGGAGGAACCGCTGCGCCTGGTAGGGGAGGTCTTCAAGACTTATATCATCACCGAGCGGGATGGGGAACTGTGCCTGATCGATAAGCATGCGGCCCATGAACGCATTCTTTTTGAAAAATTGGCCAAGGATTACGGCAACGTACCGGCACAGATGCTGCTGGTGCCGGTGCAGGTCAACCTGACGGCGGCCGAAAAGCAGGCGATTTTGCAAAACCTTGAGATGCTGACCGACGCCGGGCTGGACCTGGAAGATTTCGGCGGCGCTACGGTGCTTGTACGTGCGGTGCCTGCCGATGTAGCCGTGGATGACGTGGAAGATATGGTGGTGGAACTGGCGGCCCATCTTCTGAACGGCAGCCGGGATGCCCTGCGGGAAAAAACCGAATGGGTGCTCCATTCCATTGCCTGCCGTGCCGCCATCAAGGCGGGGGATCGCACCAGTCAGGCGGAAATGCTTGCCCTGGCGCAGAACATTATGAATGGTTCCATTCCGCCGTTCTGCCCCCACGGACGCCCCTGCGTACTGAAAATTACCCGGAAGGAGCTGGAAAAACAGTTTGGACGCCTTGTGTGAACGTCCCCGGGTTGTTGCCATCGGCGGGCCTACTGCGACCGGGAAGACATCGCTTTCGGTGGCCCTTGCCAAAGCCTTTGACGGTGAGATCATCAACGCGGATTCCATGCAGATCTACCGCGAACTTTCTGTGGGAACGGCAAAGGCAACCCCGAAGGAACGGCAGGGGATTCCCCATCATCTGCTGGATTTTCTGCCGCCGGAGCAACCGTACAGCGTAGCGGATTTTGTTTCTGCTGCTTCTGCCCTTGTTCAGCAAATCTCCGCACGCAAACATCTGCCGCTGGTTGTGGGCGGTACAGGGCTTTACATCACCAGCCTTTTGAACGGCGTATCCTTTGCGCCGGAACAAAATGATCCGGCTATTCGGCAGCGGCTTCAGCAGGAAGCCCAGACACAAGGCCCCGAGGCACTGTATGCACGGTTGCAGGCGATAGACCCCGCGTATGCAGGTAAGGTGCATCCCAACAACCTGCCCCGGGTCATCCGGGCGCTGGAACTCTACGAACTGACGGGCCGGAAGATGAGTGAACAGCAGCAATCGTCCCGCCCGGCACAACCGCCTTACCGGTCGCTGTGCCTTTGCCTGACCTGCCGGGAACGGGCGCTGCTTTACAAGCGGATTGATCAGCGTGTCGATCAGATGGTGGCCTCCGGTGTATTGGCCGAGGCGGAGCTGGTCTGGAAAAACAAGGATCGCTACCGCACAGCGGCACAGGCCATCGGGTATAAGGAGTTCTTCCCGTTTTTTGCGGGGGAGCAGACGCTGGCGGAATGTACCGCACGGCTCAAACAGGCTACACGTCAGTACGCCAAGCGGCAGCTTACCTGGTTCCGCCATCAGAATGATGCGGTCTGGCTGTATATCGATGAAGAGGACGCCGTAAAGCGTGCCACGGATCTGGTGCACGCATTCCTGCAAGACTGAACACGAAGGGAGGACGCTGCATGGAACCCAAGAAAACGCATACCTTTGCGGGGCAAATTGCCAAATTTTCCGGCATTGTTTTGCTGGCAGCGGTCTCCCTGTACGTTGTTGTGCAGTGCTTTGTGATTTTCCATCAATCCTATAAGACAGAAACCGCCATCGCCTATACCATGGCCGACAGTGTTACGCTGGATGGTGTGGTTTCCTTTGCAACCGTCCCGGTGGAGGGCAGCGGAAACCTAGGCTATCTTGTCCAGGACGGGGAACGTGTCAGCAACGGAACGGTACTGGCCGAGTGTTACACCGACGATTCCCAGGGCCTTTTGCGGGAACGTCTGGACCGGTTGGAACGCACCATTGATCTGCTCAGCAAGTCCCAGAACTCCACCGGCACGGATTTGTCGGTCCTGACCAATCAGACCCGGCAGGCGTTGTACAACCTGCTGGATAAGCTGGATACCGCCGAGTACAGCGGCATCGCCGATGCGGAGGATGATTTCCTTCTGGCACAGAACCGTCTGCAGATCAATACCGGGCAGACCGGGGATTTCTCCCAGACCATCAGCACCCTGCAGGCGGAATACGATGAAATCAACGGGCAGCTCAGTTCGCTGCAAACCATAACCGCCAGTACCAACGGCTACTTCAGCAGCACGGAGGCAGCGCCCACCATCACCACCGACCAGACGGCGCTGGATGACGCCACACCGGCGGAATTGCAGCAGATGCTGGCGGATGGTTTCCCGGCGGCGGATACCAACCGTGCCGGACAGATCGCCACGGGTTTCAGCTGGAGATTTTATGCGGTGTGCGATCTGGATACAGCCAAGCGGTTTGACGGTGTCACCTCCGTCAAGATCAGCGTGCCCGGCAAACAGAACACCCCATTGGCGGCCACACTTGTGGAGCTGACCACCAGCGAGGAGGAAGGCATTGCAAAACTGGTGTTTGAATGCCAGACCATCAATGCCGAAATCCTCAGCTTTGGTGAGGAAACCGCGCAGATCGACATCAAAACCTACGAAGGAATCCGAATCAGCAAAGAGGCGCTTCATATCGTGGATGGAGCCCGCGGTGTTTACGTGAAATACGGAAACCTGCAGCGCTTCCTGAAAATCACGACTCTCTACGAAGATGAGAACTATATTCTGATTCCGGACAACGGTGCCATAGGAACCGACAATGAGGTGCGTTTGTATGATGAGATCATTGTACAGGGCACGAACCTGCAGGACGGAAAGTTGTTGTAGCGCAGAATCTGCCGGTTTCATATTGACAATTGACATAAAAAAGAAGATAATATTCAATGTATATCGCTGTAACAGTGTGTGTGCCGTTCCGTGTACACGTGCGACCAAAGGAGTAAACGACGATGTCTATGTTTGACAGTTTGAAGAGTAAGCTTCGAATCGACCCGGAAGGGGATTCTTATATAGACGATACCGAGGACGAAATTTTTGCCGGCGGCCAGGGGGCTCCCGCGCAGAGTTATTCTCAGGCGGAGGTCAAACAGCATAGCAACAAGGTGGTCAACATCAATGCAACCACGCAGTTGCAGGTCGTGCTCGTGAAACCCGAACGTTTTGAGGATGCCTCCACGATTGCAGACCAGCTCAACGCCAAACGCACGGTTGTGCTGAACCTGGAATCCACCGGCAAGGAAGTTTCCCGCCGGCTGATTGATTTCCTGTCCGGCGTGGCCTATGCCAACAATGGCCAGATCAAGCGCGTGGCGACCAGCACGTTCATCATCACCCCGTACAATGTCGATATTATGGGCGACCTGATCGACGAACTGGAGAATAATGGCGTATTCTTCTGATCCTGTATCGGTGCGCGGGTTCGTCCCGCCGCAGAACGATGAGGAACGGCACCTGATGCGCCGTGTGGAGGAGCTTTGCCGCCTGGCCCAGACGCGGGGCATCCCGCGTTATACCGGTTTTTTGTCGGATCGGGAACAGACGCTGGCGCAGGCAGCCTGCCATCGTGCGTCCTTTGAAGCCGTGCGCTTCTGGGGCGGCTATGAGGGTGCTGAGCGCCAGGTTCTTTGCCTGGAACCGCCGGATGCCTGGCAGGAGGAACCGCTGGGCTTTTTGCGCCTTACAGCACTTGCTGCGGCGGGGGATAAACTGCCTGGCCATCGGGACTATCTGGGTTCCATTCTGGGCCTTGGCCTTGACCGGGCCTGCCTGGGCGATCTGCTGCCCGATCCCCAGGAACCAGCGGTTTTCTATGCGGTGGTTCTGGCGGATAAACTGGAATTTATCTCCATGGAGCTGACCAGCGCCGGGCATTGTCCGGTTCGTACCGAGATCTGCGACACGCTGCCGCAGACGATTCTGCAAGGGCAGGAACACGAGCTACGGGAGGCAACGGTTTCCTCCCTGCGGGCGGATGCGGTACTGGCGGCCATGATGCATACCTCCCGCACGCGGGCGGCAGACTATATTGCGGCCGGGCGGGTGGAAATCAACCATCTGCCTCTGCGTGCTGCCCACGAACCGGTGTATGCCCGGGATATTTTCACCGTGCGCGGTGTGGGGCGTTACCGGCTGGCGGAAATCGGCGGCAAAAGCCGTAAAGACCGCGTGTTTATATCCTTCTTTCAGTATTGAGGAGCGGAAAACGCTCTTTCCAATAGCTTACCCCGGAAAGTCCGAAAACAGGAGGAACAGTATGATATCTTCTGAGGATGTCCGCCGCGTAACGTTTGAAAAATCCATGCGCGGTTATCGCTGCGATGATGTGGATGATTATCTCAAACAGGTTGCGGAAAGTATGGAGGCTCTGTCGGCCCAGAACGACGACCTGCAGAAAAAGCTGGTTGTGCTGGCCCAGCGCATTGATCAGTACCGCGCGGAGGAAGATACTCTGCGCACGACGATGATCAACGCACAGCGCCTTGGGGAAAATGTGATCCGTGAAGCAAAACAGAAAGCGGCGGAAATCATTCGTTCCGCCAATATGAAGGCGGAAGACCGCGAACAGCGTGCGCGCGACGATGTGGAACTGGCCAAGCAGGAAATCGTCACGCTGAAAAGCGAGGCGGACAGCTTCAAGCGTTCGCTGATGGAGATGTACCGCAAGCACATCAACCTCATCAGCAAGCTGCCGGAATACAGAAAGCCGGAGGAAGAGGAAGCACCCAAGCAGGAACCTGCCCAGCCGGAAGTTCAGCCGGAACCGGAACCTGCCCAGCAGCAGCCCGCCTATACAGCACCCACGGTGCAGCCGATACAGCCTGCCTATACGGCACCGACGGTACAACCGGTGCAGCCTGCCGTGCGGCAGGCCCCGCAGCAGGAGCCGCCTGTGCAGGAAACCCAGTATTATGATGCCGGAGCCTCCCAGCAGGAACCTGCAGCTGAGGAAGCCGAAAAGGTAGATACGGTGGAATTTGCCATTGCACCGCATCCGGAAGAACCCGAGGAGATTGCACCGCCGGTTCAGGCCGCTGCGCAGCCTCAGGATGATCTTCCGTTCCAGCCGGGGGCAGGGCTCTATGATGAGCCGCCCGCCGAGAAACCCGCACGGAAAACGCGGAAATCCAGCACAAGCAAACGCACCACGCGGAAGACCAAGGCAGCGGCTGAGCCGCAGGAAGAACTGTCTTCCCCCGCTTTTGATAACTTCGAAGGCGTAGATTTCGATAGCTGATGCCTGCATATGCAGAAAAGAATTTTATAGAGGAGAGTAGGAAATCTTGTCGCAGAACTACAATGACACGATCCACAAGATGCAGACCCCGTTTGAAATGCGGGCCGGTCTGCCGAAGAAAGAGCCCAAAATGCTCGAAGACTGGGAACAGAACCATGTCTATGAGCAGATGATCCGCAACAACGAGGGCAAGCCCCGTTACATCCTGCACGATGGCCCTCCGTATGCCAACGGCAGCATCCATATGGGCACTGCGCTCAACAAGATCATCAAGGACATCATCATCCGTTACAAGAATATGTCCGGCTTCCAGGCTCCGTATGTGCCCGGCTATGATACCCATGGTCTGCCCATCGAACTGAAGGCTCTCGGCTCTCTGGGCGACAAGAAGTCCGGCGTTTCCAAGCTGGAACTGCGCAAGATCTGCAAGGAGTTTGCCACCGAACACATCGACGTGATGAACAGCCAGTTCAAGCGTCTGGGTGTACAGGGCGACTTCGACAATCCCTACCTGACTCTGCGTCCTGAGTTTGAGGCCCGCCAGGTGGAGATCTTCGGCGAGATGGCCAAGAAGGGCTACATCTACAAGGGCATGAAGGCTGTGTACTGGTGCCCCGAGGACCGCACCGCTCTGGCGGAAGCGGAAATCGAGTATGCCGAGGACGAGTGCGATTCCATCTATGTCCGCTTCAAGCTGACCGGCGACCCCAAGGGCGTGCTGGCCAAGCATAACATCCCGCTGGACAAGGCCTGGATCGTAATCTGGACCACCACCACCTGGACACTGCCCGCCAACGTGGCCACCTGCCTGAACCCCGACATTGAGTATGCCTTCGTCAAGATCGGCGATGACTACCACATCATGGCGGCGGAGCTGGTCAAGACCACGATGGAAGCCTGCCATATCGAGGAGTACGAAGTTCTGCCCGAAACCGTACATGGCGACGAGCTGGAACTGATGGAGTACAAGCACCCCTTCCTGGACCGCACCGGTCTGGTCATCCTGGGCGATCACGTCACTCTGGAAGGCGGCACGGGCTGCGTTCATACGGCGCCCGGCCATGGTGTCGAGGACTTTGAAGTCTGCGTCAACCATTACCCGCAGCTGCCCATCGTTGTCCCCGTGGACGACGCCGGTCACCTGACGGAAGAAGCCGGCAAGGAGTTTGCAGGCCTCAAGGTCTGGGCTGCCAACAAGGTGATCCTCGAACATATCAAGGAGAGCGGCCACCTGATGGGTGTGCAGCATATCACCCACCAGTATCCCCATTGCTGGCGCTGCCATCATCCCATCATCTTCCGCGCTACCGAGCAGTGGTTCTGCTCTATCGATGCCTTCAAGGACGATGTCTACAAGGCCATCGACAGCGTGCACTGGCAGCCGGCCTGGGGCCATGACCGCATGGCGGGCATGGTGCGTGACCGCAGCGACTGGTGCATCAGCCGCCAGCGCGTGTGGGGTGTGCCCATCCCGGTCTTCTACTGCAAGAAGTGCGGCAAGTATCACATCACCGATGCCTCCATCAAGGCCGTTTCTGATCTGTTCCGCAAGGAAGGCAGCGACGCCTGGTACAAGTACGAGGCCAACGAGATCCTGCCCAAGACCGAAGTCTGCGAATGCGGTGCTTCCGATTGGGAGAAGGACCCCGACATCATGGACGTCTGGTTCGATTCCGGTTCTACCTGGAGCGCTGTCTGCCGTGAGCGTCCGGAACTGACCTGGCCCGTGGATATGTATATGGAAGGTGCCGACCAGTTCCGCGGCTGGTTCCAGTCCAGCCTGCTGACCAGTGTGGCCACCCAGGGCGTTGCCCCGTACCGTGAAGTGTTGTGCCATGGTTGGGTTGTGGATGCCCAGGGCAAGCAGATGCATAAGTCTGCCGGCAACGGTATGGAACCCGCCGAGATCATCCGTGACTACGGTGCCGATATCATTCGTCTGTGGGTTGCCTCCAGCGACTACACGGTGGACGTGCGCGCCGGTAAGGAAATTTTCCGTCAGCTGTCCGAAGCGTACCGCAAGATGCGCAATACCGCCCGCTTTATGCTCGGCAACCTGAGTGATTTCGATCCCAACAAGGATGCTGTGGCAGATGATCAGCTGTTTGAGATCGACCGCTGGGCGCTGGAAGCCTGCAACACGCTGACGGCCACCATGCGGGATGCTTACGATCATTATGACTTCTCCCGTGCTTACCATGCGCTGTACAACTTCTGCGTCATTGATATGTCCAACTTCTACATGGACGTGATCAAGGATCGTCTGTACTGCGCCGATGATCATGCCCGCCGCTGCGCACAGACGGCTCTGTACCGCATCCTGGTGGACTTCACCAAGCTGCTGGCACCGATCCTGTGCTTCACCAGCCAGGAAATCTGGAGCTATGTGCCCAAGATGCCCGGCATGAAGGACTACGTCGTATTTGAGCAGATGCCCGAAGCCAAGGCGGCTGCCGGTGAGGCCTTTACCGCCAAGTGGGACCGCATCATGGCCATCCGTGACGATGTGAAGAAGGTTCTGGAGCAGGCCCGTGCGGACAAGCTGATCGGTTCCTCTCTGGAAGCCGGTCTGACCCTGTACTGCAACGAGGAAATCTACAGCTTCCTCAATACCATCCCGATGGATGAGCTGGCCGACCTGTTCATCGTATCGCAGGTTCGTCTGGAAAAAGGCGAAGGCGGCGTGAAGGGTGTTGTCGATGGCCTGGGCGTTCAGGCAGAGCATGCTGCCGGTGCCAAGTGCCTGCGCTGCTGGAAGTATGAAACGACCGTTGGCGATAACGGCCTCTGCCCGCGTTGCGCAAAGGTCCTGGGAATGTAATTTTACCTTCAGCGGTGCTTATAGTTATGTAAGCACCGCTGATTTTTTGAGATTGTGGAGTTTCGGATGATTGTTTCCTTTCTTTCGGTTGTTGGGGCTGCGCTGCTTGTGGTGGCCGACCAACTGATCAAGCAATGGGCCAATGCCGTATTGCAGCCGGTAGGGGCGATTACCCTGTTGCCCGGCATTGTGGAACTTCGGTATTATCTGAATGACGGTATGGCTTTTTCCATGCTGGCCGGCAAGCAGACACTTCTCATTGTCATGACTTCGATTATGCTGGTGTGTGTGCTGGCACTCTTGCTTCTGCGCAAGATGAACCCCTGGGAGCGCGTTTCCTGGATGCTGATCCTGGGCGGCGGCGTCGGAAACCTGATCGACCGTGTTCTCAATGGCGAGGTAGTGGACTACATCAACGTGCTGTTTATGAATTTCGCGGTGTTCAACTTTGCGGATATCTGCATCACAACCGGTGTCATAATGCTGATGCTGTGGGTGGTCTACGATTCCATCAAAAGGGACAAAGAGGAAAAAGCAGCCGCACAGCAAAAGCAAAACGAAAATGCCGATGGAACAACTTGAAATCACAGCGCCGCCGCAGGCAGCGGGGCGTCTGGATGCCTGGCTTGCCACCCAGTGTGAGCAGCTTTCCCGCAGTGCGCTGCAGAACCTGATCGAGCAGGGAAGTGTTACCCGGGACGGTTTGCCTGTCAATAAAAAAGAGAAGGTCAGCCCTGGCGCGAAGTACCTGATCCAGCTGCCGGAACCGCAGCCGATCGAAGCCATTCCCCAGGATATCCCGCTCTCTATTGTTTACGAAGACCGGGACCTGATCGTGGTGAATAAGCCAAAGGGGATGGTGGTACATCCCGCGCCCGGCAATCCGGACGGCACACTGGTCAATGCGCTGCTGTACCATTGCGCCGGAGAGCTTTCCGGAATTGGCGGGGCCATCCGCCCGGGCATCGTCCATCGCATCGACAAGGACACAAGCGGGCTGCTGGTGGTAGCCAAAAACGATGCAGCTCACCAGTCCCTCAGCGCACAGATGAAAGTACACAGCATCCATCGCGTCTACCATGCGGTGGTGTACGGAAATCTCAAAGAGGATGAGGGCTTCGTCGAAACATGGCTGGGGCGTGATCCCCGCGACCGCAAAAAGATGGCGGTTGTGCCTGAGAGTGCCACCGGTGCCCGGTATGCTTATACCGGCTGGAAGGTGCTGGAGCGGTTCGGTAATTTCACATACATTGCCTGCAGGCTCAAAACGGGACGCACCCACCAGATTCGCGTACACATGGCATCCATCGGTCATCCGCTGGCGGGAGATGCCGTGTATGGCCCGCGCAATTGCATCAAAAGTTTAGGCGGCCAGTGTCTGCATGCCAAGGAACTGGGATTTGTGCATCCCACTACCGAGGAATGGATGCAGTTTGAATCGCCTTTGCCGCCCTATTTTACAGAATTCCTGAATCGGTTAAGAAAGGAACAGCGTGCATGAAATCAGCACTCAGCGATTATCTTGTCATCTGTGATATGGATAATACCCTGCTTACCGCAAAGGAGGGTTTGCCTGGCTGCAACCGAACAGTGATCCAGCTGTTTATTGAAATGGGGGGAATGTTTACCGTTGCTACGGGGCGTCCGCCGGAGTCCATCCGGGCGGCTTTGGAAGGAATCCAGCTGTCCATGCCGGCCATTTCCTGCAATGGTGCACTGCTGTATGATTTCTCTACCGAATCGGTGCTGCATCGTTCCACCCTCAACCGGGAGCAGGCTACCACGGCGATCATGGATATTTTGCCCAAGTTTCCGCGCATGGGTGTGGAAGTGATGGCGGGCAACGGAGAAATGTATGTGATCCGGGCCAATGAATACACCCATGCCCATCAGGTGGATGAACAGCTCGGCAGTATTGCCTGCCCCATTGAATGCGTCCCCGATGGATGGGTGAAAGTGGTTTTTGCCTCTGACCCTGAGTCCATTCGCAAGCTGGGGCAGTACGCCAAGACCAAGTATTATGGCCGGGACAATTACTTCCTCGCAACCAACAATATCTATCTGGAGATTATGCCTACCGGCGTCAGCAAAGCCACCGGCATGCATGACCTCTGTGCTTTGATGAACAAGTCCCAGAAAAAGACCATTGTGATCGGCGATTACTATAACGACCTGGAACTGATGCGGGAAGCAGGGTATGCGGTGGCGGTTGCCAACGCCCCGGCGGAAGTCAAGGCTACGGCCGACACCGTAACGACCTGCACCTGTTCGGAAGGCGCTGTGGGCGAGTACTTATATCAGTTGATTCGACGCGTGACGGATGTGTAAACCGGAAGGGGATTGGCCATGAAGGTTAGCGAACTGATGGACCCGAAGGGGATTTTGCTGTACGCCAATATCGACAATGCGGCCGATGCCCTGGGCATTCTGGTGGAACTGCAGGAAGGCATTGGTGTCATTACCAACGGCACGGCCTATTATAATGCCGTATGCCAGCGCGAAACCTTTGGAGGTTCTACCGCCATTGGAGATGGCATTGCGCTGCCCCACGCTATCAATGCCGGGGTCTCTGCTCCGGGAATCTCAGCACTGACGCTTCGCCGCGGTGTGGATTGGGGCGCGCCGGATGGCCATCCTGTTGACCTGTTGTTTATGATCGCCGTTCCGCCGGGAGAGGACAGCCTGCATTTGCAGATTCTGGCCCGCCTTGTCAACCTCCTGGGGCAGAATGCTTTGGTAGACGCATTGCGCCATGCCAGCAGCCCCCAACGTTTTTTGGAACTTTTGCAAAAAATGGAAAATACCTGTTTTGGTATTTGATAAAAAGCAGCCGAAAAGGAATTGCCTTTTCGGCTGCTTTTATTATATGAAATAAGCAAAATGCACAAATAAATAGAAAATAATAAAATAATATTGTGCAAAAGTGCGGTTGCTTTAGAAGGATAAAGTGTGCTATACTTTAAAGCACTAAACCGGCGAAGTGAGGGAGACCCCGAATCGTGAAACAGAAGGGGAGAGCCGGGAATGTCTGGAGGAAGAAAGATGAAAAAAGCGCTTTCCTTATTGATGGCGGTTACCATGACGTTTGGTCTTGCTGCGTGCGGCAGCTCCGCATCCACGGGCACTGAAAGTTCTTCGGCTGCATCGACGACGGATACGGCGGAAACTTCGGCCGCCGGGACGGGCACCGTATACAAAGTGGGTATCTGCCAGCTCGTACAGCATGATGCGCTGGATGCGGCGACCCAGGGCTTTAAAGATGCGCTGACGGAAAAACTGGGCGAGAACGGCGTTGAATTTGAGGAGCAGAATGCTTCCGGCGATACGGCCAACTGCTCAACCATCATCAATGGTTTCGTTTCCTCGGATGTGGATTTGATCCTGGCCAACGCCACGGCACCGCTGCAGACGGCAACCCAGGCGACCTCGGAGATTCCCATTCTGGGCACTTCGGTTACCGATTACGCTACGGCGTTGGATATCAGTGACTGGACCGGTACCGTTGGCGGCAATGTTTCCGGTACCTCGGACCTGGCACCGCTGGATCAGCAGGCTGCCATGATTCAGGAACTCTTCCCGGATGCCAAGAACGTGGGCCTGTTGTATTGCAGTGCCGAAGCGAACTCGGTCTATCAGTGTGATGTGATCGAAGGCTATCTGACCGATGCAGGCTACACCGTTACCCGGTATGCCTTTACCGATACCAACGATGTCACTTCTGTGGCACAGACGGCGGCGGATGCCTCCGACGTGATTTACATTCCCACCGATAATACGGCAGCATCTAATACCGAAGCCATTGCCAACGTGGTGCTGCCCGCCAAGGTCCCGGTAGTGGCCGGCGAGGAAGGTATCTGCAAGGGCTGCGGCGTTGCCACCCTGTCCATCAGTTACTACGACCTGGGCTACCAGACCGGTACCATGGCTTATCAGATTTTGGCGGAGGGCGCCGATATCTCCACCATGCCCGTTGAGTTCGCACCCAACGTGACCAAGAAGTACAACGCGGCAAACTGCGAAGCACTGGGCATCACCCCGCCGGAAGGCTACGAGGCGATCAGCGAGTAAGGAAAATCAATAGACCGACAGCGGGAAAGGGGCCTGCGCCCTTTCCCCGCTGTTTTGGCTTATGAAGTATTGTTTGGACGGAGGCTTGTTTCCCGATGGAGTTTTTCGCTTCACTGCTCAATTCTATGCCCGGTGCTGTGGCACAGGGACTGATTTGGGGCATTATGGCGATCGGTGTGTACATTACCTATCGCGTACTGGATATTGCGGATCTTACCGTGGACGGATCGCTGGGCACGGGCGGTGCGGTTTGCGTTGTGCTGGTATTGAATGGTGTTCCGGTAGGCTTTGCACTGCTGGCGGCTACCCTGGCCGGTATGCTGGCCGGTATGGTAACGGGGCTGTTCCACACGGCCTGCGGTATTCCGGCAATTCTGTCGGGCATTCTCACCCAGCTGGCGCTGTACTCCATCAACCTGCGCATTATGGGTACCGGCACCGGCGGCGGAAAAGCCAACCTGCCCATCAGTGTGGATAAATACGATCTGCTGATTTCCGCACGCTATGTTCGGGAAGCGGCACTGAACAACCCGCTGCTGACACTCGTGATCTTCTGTGTCATCGTGATCGCAGTCCTGTACTGGTTCTTTGGCACGGAACTCGGCTGCTCTCTGCGTGCGACGGGCGCCAACCAGAATATGGCCCGCGCACAGGGCATCAACACCAGTTTCGCCAAGGTACTGGGACTGATGATCTCCAACGGTCTGGTGGCCTTGTCCGGTGGTTTGCTGGCGCAATACCAGGGCTTCTCCGATATCAATATGGGCCGTGGCGCTATCGTGATCGGCCTTGCAGCTGTCATTATCGGTGAGGTGATCTTCAGCAAGATTTTCCGCAACTTCGCGCTGAAACTGACGGCGGCCGTCATTGGTGCCATCATCTACTACATGGTTATGACCTTTGTGCTACGTTTGGGTCTGTCTACCGATGACCTGAAACTGCTCACGGCCTTGGTTGTGGCAATCTTCCTGACCGTTCCTTATTGGAAGAGCCGGTACTTTACCAAGCCGAGCGTAAAAAAGGGAGGCAAGACCAATGCTTGAGATCAAAAATGTCTATAAAACCTTCAACGCCGGTACGGTCAATGAGAAGGTGGCCCTCAACGGTCTGGACCTGAAACTGGAGGACGGCGATTTTGTTACGGTAATCGGCGGCAACGGTGCCGGTAAATCCACCATGCTGAATGCGGTGGCCGGTGTGTGGCCCATCGATATGGGAAAAATTCTCATTGACGGAAAAGATGTTACCCGCCTGAGTGAACATCAGCGTGCCAAATATATCGGGCGTGTGTTTCAGGACCCCATGATGGGTACGGCGGCAACTATGGGCATCGATGAAAACCTGGCACTGGCGGCGCGCCGCGGGTTGGCACGCACGCTGCGCACGGGCATCACGAAAAAAGAACATGACGAGTACTACAAACTGCTCAAGACCCTGGATCTGGGGCTGGAAGACCGTATGACCAGCAAGGTCGGCCTGCTTTCCGGCGGCCAGCGGCAGGCGGTAACGCTGCTGATGGCTACCTTGAAAAAGCCCCGGCTGCTTCTGCTGGATGAACATACGGCCGCCCTGGACCCCAAAACAGCCGCCAAGGTGCTGGCTCTTTCGGATAAGATCGTGCACGAGAATCACCTGACCACCCTGATGATTACCCATAATATGAAGGATGCCATCCGCTACGGAAATCGACTGATCATGATGTACGAAGGACGCGTGATCTATGATGTGCGGGGCGAGGAAAAGGCAAAGCTGGAAGTGAGCGACCTGCTCAAGCGTTTTGAACAGGTCAGCGACGGAGATTTTGCCAACGACCGCATGCTCCTTTCCTGAATTCTCCCAAAATCCGACTGCTTGCAGTCGGATTTTTTGCTTTGTAATTTTTTTGTAATACGTTACATTTTTGGAAAAAGGATATTCAAAACAGGGTTTTTGTGCTATAATGATTTTGTTTATACTAGGTGGGGTGCGGCTTGAGCGTATCCCGCCCACGAACCAAGGAGGTCACCGTTACCGATGAGCCGTAAACAGTCTCAAACCAGACCCGGTCTGAGCCAGATTCAGCGCAAAGCCTGTATTGTCCTGGCAGTTTGTATCCTGGCCGTGGTTGTAAGCTTTGTGGTATCCTGGGTTTTGCCGTCTGCGTTTGGTGCGGGCGATGCCTACGATCCGGATCAATTTCCGCTGGATACCAGCCTTGAGGCGATTCTGACCGATAACTCCGCAGATGATTCCTACATAACGCAAAGCCTGTTTGTGGGTGACCGCAGTGCACTGGCGCTGCAAAAGGATGGCCGCATCACGCTGGACCAGTATGCGGGCAAGGATGATCTGAAAATTTCCAATTTCCTCAAAGAAAGCTGCGTTGCCTTCGAGGAGGATTCCAATACCTATACCATTCCGCAGGCCGTTGCCAAGATGAAAGCCCGCCGGGTTTATGTCATGATTGGCAGCAATGATGTGGATGGCTCCATCTCGGTGGATGAGTTTATCAGCGATTACAAGCAGGCACTGCAGAATATCAAGAATGCTTATTCTTACTGTGACGTGATTGCCTGCGCCATTCCGCCTGTGGTAAAGGACAGCGAAAATGCGGCCCAGACCCAGACTCTGATTGATCAGTTCAATCAGGCCATTGCGGTTGCCTGCAATGATATGGGCTTCAAATACCTGAACCTGACGGATATTCTGAAATCGGACAAGGGCTATGCAGAGGAAAGCTACGTGGATGCTTCTACGGGTACTTTCAATGCAGCCGGTGCCTACGCGGTATTGGAGTATGTGAAGTCCCATGCCTATCAGACCGACGATACCCGTCCTGATACCGATGATATCCCCAAACGCGCGGCCCAGGCTGCCAGCGATGGCACCGGAAGCACGCCTACCCCGACGGCAACCCCGACCAAGTTGACGGCCAGCTACGCGGTGGAGGATTCCGCCAAAGGCAGCCTGACCGGCAACGGAAAAACGGGTGTCTCCAGCCTGGATGTGGAGACGACTTCCGGTTCGCAGGTCAGCGTGACAGCGGTACCGGCAGAAGGATACACCTTCTATAAGTGGAGCGACGGTGTGACGACCGCAACGCGATATGATGTGGTTACAAAGGATATTTCTGTCACGGCCATGTTCAACGACGCCCGTGTGGAGCTGACCCTGGACCGCGGCGACACGACCATCAAGAAGGGCGAGTCGGTTTCCATCACTGCCACGGTGAAGCTGGGCGACAAAAACTACGATAACAGCAACGTGCAGTGGTCCGTCAACGACGAACTGGAAGCAAATGGCGGTACCTTTACCTTTACGCCCAGCGAGGCGGGCAGCTATGTGGTCCGTGCCGGTATCGAGATCAACGGTACATTCTCTTCTGCACAAATTACGGTTACCGTTCAGGCGGACCCCACGACCATCAGCGTGACGGGCAATGCTACCATCACGGCGGGCAACAGCACGACGCTGACGGCTACCGTTCAGAACAAGCAGGGCGATGTGACCTGGAGCTGTGATGAAACCTCCTGGAAAGCCACCGGTGATCAGGTTACCTTTACCGCCAATCAGGAGGGAACCTATCACATCCGCGCGAAAAACAACGGCGCGGAAGTGACCTTCGAACTCAAGGTGAATGCGGCGCCCACCCCGACTCCGACGCAGACACCGTCAAGCGATTCGTCCGATGATAAAGACGAAGATGATTGATCTGAAATAAGAGGAACAGAGTAGAAAATGGCAATTTACACGTGCGTTTTGTTGGATGTAGACAATACGCTTCTGGATTTTGATGCGGCAGAGCGAAAGGCTCTGACGGATATGCTGGCGGAATATGATCTGCCTCACGATGCACAAGCCTGTGAAGTGTACCACAAAGTCAATCGGGAATTGTGGGATGCACTGGCAAAAGGCAAGCTCAGTAAGGCAAAATTGTTCCAGATTCGCTTCCAGCGCTTTATGCAGGCCATGGAACTGCCAGACAACGGAAAAAGTCATGCGATGAATGACCGTTACGAGGAACTGCTGGCGACACATTCGGATCTGATCCCCGGTGCGCTGACTGCGCTGGAGGAGTTGGGGGAGGTGGCCACACTGGCCACCGTATCCAACGGTGGCGTGGCGGTGCAGCAGGCCCGTATCCGGGATTCCGGCGTAGAGCGGTACATGGACGGCATCTATATTTCGGAGAAGGTGGGCGCTGCGAAGCCTTCCGCCAAGTTGTTCGACCATGTCCTGAAAGATCTGGGCATTACCAACCGCAGCCGTGTACTGATGGTCGGTGACGATTTGCTTGCCGATATCAAGGGCGGGCTGAATGCCGGGTTGGATACCTGCTGGGTCAACTTCAAAAATGAGGAAAACAAGACCGGCATACAGCCCAAATACGAGATTCACTCCTACGAGGAACTCTATAAGCTGGTAATGGAGCCGGAAGAACTGGAAAATATCGGCGTGCGCAATCGCCGTCATAGCAACGAAGCCTGACCGCTTTGGGCGGCTGCGGGCTGTGTGCCGCTGCCTTTTTGTGAAGGCGGCGGCATATTTTGGGAAGAGGGAACGGGAATTTTTTTATGCTGCTGGAATTGCAACAACTGGGAAAAAGCTTTGGCGAGCATGAAGTGCTGCAAGATGTGAACGCCAATGTGGAGCGCGGTGACAGAATCGGCATCATTGGCGCCAACGGTACGGGTAAAACAACGCTGCTGCGCATTCTTTGCGGGGAAAGCCTGCCGGATTCAGGCACGGCTTCTTTCGGAAACGGTGTTACCTGCGGTTATCTGGAACAAAATGCCAATCTGGACCCGAGCCTGGACGTATATGCCACCATGCGGCTGGCGTTTACGCCGGCGCTGGAAGCCATGCAGAAGCTGGAAACGCTGCAAAGACAGTTGGCCGCAGATCCCCACAATGCATCTGTCCAGGAAGAAATCAACCATTGCAACGCTGTCATCGATGCGATGGATGCGTATCAGATGGATACCCAGATCAAAAAAGTGCTTAACGGTATGGGTTTCCCTATGGATACCTGGAAAAAACTGGCCGGCGTCCTTTCAGGCGGCGAACAGACACGTCTGCGCCTGGCCCGTTTGCTGCTGGAACGCCCGGACTTGTTGATTCTGGACGAGCCTACCAACCATCTGGACATCGAAACGATGGACTGGCTGGAAAATTATCTCAAGACCTACCGCGGCGCCGTGCTGGTGGTCAGCCATGACCGCTATTTCCTGGATGCGGTCTGTACCCGGATCTGGGAACTGCGTGGCAAAACCATCAACACCTATCGTGGCAATTATTCCGCCTACCTGCCGCAGCGGGAGGCAGCGGATGAACGGCAACAGAAAATGCATGACGCTGCGGTAGAAAAAGCCGCCAAGCTGCAGGACTACATCGACCGCAACCTCGTGCGGGCGTCTACCACCAAGATGGCCCAGAGCCGCCGAAAGCAGCTGGAAAAGCTGGAAATCGTGGAAGCCCCCACTGCGGAGGCGTGGGAACTGAATTTCCGCTTCGAGTATGACATCGAGCCTTATGATGAGCTTGTCATCATGAAAAATCTCACGGTTCGGATCGGTGAGCGTACCCTGATCGATGCTCTGGAGTATACCGTCCACCGCGGCGACAAACTGGTGATCGCCGGTCCCAACGGCACGGGCAAATCCACCCTTTTGCAGGTTCTGGACGGGAAACGCCGTCCTTCCGGCGGGATGGTTCGCCTGGGCAGCGGCGCCAAGCCGGGTATCTTTACCCAGCAGCAGGCGCGCCGTGCCGGCCGTGTGATTGATGCCATCTGGAATCAGTATCCGCGCTTTACTGAACTGGAAGTGCGCAGCCATCTGGCACGCTTCGGGTACCGCGGGGAGGATGTCTTCAAAGACTGCGCACAGCTCTCCGGCGGCGAACTGGCGCGGCTGAGATTTGCCGAGCTCGCGCTGGAACGCCCCAACCTGATGTTCCTGGATGAGCCGACCAACCACCTGGACATCTATATGCGCGAGAGCCTGACGCAGGCGCTGGCAGCCTATACCGGAACGCTGCTGCTCGTCACCCACGATCGCTATCTGATGCAGACGCTGGGATGCCCCATCCTGTATCTGGAAGACGGAAAGGCCACTTTCTATCCGAACTTCGAGGCGCTGAAAAACCGCGAAACAGCCAAGCCGGCGCAGAACACCGCCGGAGAGGAAACCGTCAAGAAACAGGCATACGGTAAGGAACAGCGCCGTCGCCGGGCCGAGGTGCGGGCGCGCCTGAAAGCGGTGGAGACCGAGATCGAAACGTTGGGGGCTCACATCGTTGAGCTGGAAAATGAGATCAACGATCCCGAAGTCCTGCGCGATCATCTTCTGCTGCGGGATAAATGTGATGAACTGGAAGATACCAGGTTCCATCAGCAGGAACTCTTTGACGAATGGGAAAAACTGGCCCAGGAACAGGAAGAGTTTGAGGCGGAGGGCGAGTGAGCCGGTTACCGTTCTGTAACTTGTATTCTGACGAAAAAGCGCTATACTAATTTCTATGTATGAGTGTAGGAAAACGGCAGGTGCGCTAAAACGCACCGGCGCCGCAACAACGAAGCGGGGAGACCACTTTGCAGACGACCATTATCATTGCCACGCATAAGCCGTATTGGGTGCCGGATGATCCCATGTATCTTCCGGTTCAGATGGGCCATGCGATTCATCCTGCCATAGGATATATTGGGGATGACACGGGCGAAAATATCTCAGAGCGCAATGCAAATTTCTGCGAGCTCACGGGTCTGTACTGGGCGGCCCATAATATCGACTCCGATTATATTGGAATTGTGCATTACCGCCGTTATTTCGGCAGCCGCAAAAAGAGCATTTTTGCGCCCAAAAAAGAGCGCGTCATCGGGCATGAGGAACTCAGCGCCATTCTGGCCACCACCAATGTGATTCTGCCCAAGGAACGCCATTATTTTATCGAAACCAATTATACCCAGTACATCCATGCGCATCACAAGCAGGATCTCACGGTCACGCGGTCCATCATTGAGCGCAAATGTCCCGAATATCTTCCGGCTTATGATCTGTATATGTCCAAGACCCACGGGCATCACTTCAACATGTTCGTCATGAAGCGGGAACTGCTCTGCCATTACTGCACCTGGCTGTTTGATATTCTGTTTGAGCTGGAGCGGGAACTGGATATGACCGGCTATTCCGACAACGATAAGCGGGTGTTTGGTTTTGTCAGCGAGCGTCTGCTGGATGCATGGCTGACCACCAACAATATCAGCTATGAGGAACTGGATCTCGTCTATATGGAACATCAGAACTGGCTGCACAAGGGCTTCTCGTTTGTGAAACGGAAGTTCTTCCCCAACAATCATGAGTAAGCCGATGCGGGTGGCTGCGGTGGTGGTGACATACAATCGCCTGCCGCTGCTGCGGCAGTGTTTGGCAGCGTTGGCGGCACAGACGGTGCAGCCTGCTGCCATTTGGGTCATTGACAACGCCAGTACCGACGGAACCGGGCAGGCTGTCCAGCAGATGCAGTTGCCGCAGCTGGTGTACCGCAATACCGGGAGCAATCTGGGCGGTGCAGGCGGTTTTACCTATGGTACACGGGAAGCGGCCCAGGCCGGATATGATGCCTTGTGGCTGATGGACGATGACACCATCCCGGAACCCCAGGCCTTGGAAGCGTTGCTGCAGATGGATGAAACGCTGCAGGGGGCTTATGGCTGGCTTTCCAGCCGGGCCCTGGCGCCGGATGGTGCCGATCAACCCATGAACCGGCAGCGTAAAACGCCGTACCGTGACATTGACGGATATGAAGGGGAAAAAATCCCGTCGGTGATGGCCAGTTTTGTCTCGCTGTTCCTTCGCACCGAAGTTGTGCAGAAATTCGGCCTGCCGATCGCGGAGTTTTTCATCTGGTCGGACGACTGGGAGTATACGCGGCGTATTTCCCGTGCAATGCCCTGCTATGTGGTGCCGGGCAGCCGTGTTACCCACGCTATGCAAAATCCGGGTACCGTCAATATCGCTACCGATGTACCTTCCCGTTGGGCGCGTTACCGCTATTTTTACCGCAACGATGTGGTGCTTTACCGTCGGGAAGGGGTTCTCGGCTGGCTTTGGCTGCTGGCCAAGGATGTATGGCATACGGTACAGGTCCTGCGGGACCCGCGTGGACAGCGGCTGAGCCGTATTGCAATTATCTGGAAAGGATTTGCCGCAGGGGTACGTTTCGCGCCTGCTATTTCATATCTGTCATGAACATTACCGAAACGATTGTGCAGCTGGCCGCCCCGTATACAGCCGTAGCATTTGATGTGTTTGATACCCTTATAAACCGCGACGTAGCCAAGCCGACGGATCTGTTTCTGCTGGCCGGAAGCGACTTCGCAAAAGCGCGTGTACAGGCGGAGGCAGAGGCACGGGCGCAAAAGCAGGGGGAAGTAACGCTGGCGGAAATTTACGGGCGGCCGTGCCTTGCCGGGTACGATCCCGCCCGGGAATGTGCTTTGGAACTGGAAGCTGTAACGCCAAACCTGCCGTTGCTGGATGCTGTGCACAAACTGCAGGCGCAGGGGAAACGGATCTATTATATCTCCGATATGTATCTGCCTCCGGAGCAGATTGCTGCGATGCTGGCACGGTGCGGATATGATGGACTGGACGGCGGTTTTGTGTCCTGCTCCTCTGGCGTGCAGAAACGCAGCGGAACATTGTTCCGGCGTTTTTTGCGGGAAACAGAGCTGAAAGCCAGCCAGGTCCTTTTTGTAGGGGACAGCTGGCGTGCAGATGTTGTGGGGGCAGCACTTGCGGGGATTCGGGCCTGGCATCTGCCGTCCCATAAGGCAGCATCGGAATTCGTTTATTCGGATGATTTTGCTGGCGGTGCGGTGTCGGCTTTTGTACAGAACCGCGTGGGGCAGCGTCCCTATGACGGTGAGGTTTTGGGATTCTCCATCCTGGGACCACTGCTGGTGGCATTTTGCCGCTGGCTGCATGAGCGCCGTGTCCAATATGGACACGGGAAGCTCTATTTCCTGGCGCGGGATATGTACCTCACACGGCAGGTGTATGAGATCCTGTACCCGGAGGAAGAAACCTGTTATCTGCAGGTTTCCCGCCGTAGCTTGTGCCCGGCCCTGCTGGCAGAGAAAGAATATCCGCTGCTCTGGGCGGCGCTGCCGCGCCAGAAGCTTACCGGGGCACAGATTGCCGCTTACTGCGGCGCGGATTGTCCGGATTCCTTTGCCCGACAGTCCTTTGATTTGAAAAGTGAAGAGATGCCCGCCGGTCTCACGGAGCTGTTCGCAGCACTCTGCCCGCCGCCCACTGCTGAATTGGTACATGCCTATCTGCACCAGAGCGGCCTCGAAAAGGGCGATCTGCTGGTCGATGTGGGCAGCGGAGGTACCACGCAGATTTTGCTGGAAGCGCTGTGCAAAATCCAGCTGCATGGTCTGCAGCTTTCGGGGGATGAGCGCTTGCGCAAGCGCCTGTCCGATGACCGTGCGGAAGTCTTCCTCTCGCTTGCGCAGGAAGCGGCAAAGTTGTATTGGGTAGGCCAGCCTATGTTGGAACGCCTGATCTCTCAGGATATTGGAGCGGCAAAAGGATATGCCGCCGGTATAAACCGTATCACCGTTTGCCGGGAAGAGCAGAAGCCGGAGCCGGTTCTGGCAGATATCCAGCGCGGGGCACTGGCGTTTGCCAAGGCATGGCAAACGAGTGTTCTTGCCCCGGTGATTCTCGAACCTGCGCTTTCCATTTCCCCGTTTTTGCACTTGCTGGCAAAGCCCAGCAAAACACAAACCAGGCTGCTGGGGGATCTTACGGTGGAGGATGGCGGTGTGTATCCGCTGGCCAAGCCCCAATCGCATGCAATGTATCTGCTCCATCCGGCACAGATGAAACGGGATTTGGCCGAATCTCGCTGGAAAATCGGCTTTTTACGGCGGTTGCTGCCTGGCGCACTGCCGTATGACCGCCTGTATCTGGCAATGAAAAAATAAACGGAAAGGGAAGAACGCCCCGTGGCCGTACGGATCAGTATCATCATCCCGGTGTATAATGCCGCTTCCACATTGCGTGCGGCAGTGGATTCCATCCTTGCACAGGAGATGGACTCCATAGAACTGCTGCTTGTGGATGACGGCTCTAGCGACGAAACCCCGGCTATCTGCCACGAACTGTCCACACAGGATGCGCGCGTTCGTGTGATCACGCAGAAAAATGCCGGAATCTGTGCCGCGCGAAACCGCGGCTTGAGCGTGGCGCGTGGCGAGTACCTTACCTTTTGCGATGACGACGATGTGTTTTTGCCGGGAGCGTTGCAGCTGCTTTGGCAGACGGCTGAGCGGGAGCAGGCAGATGTTGTCCGCGGGGATTATCGCCTGCTGCGTGAACAGGCCGATGGAACGTTCCGGGAGCAAAAGCACGACTCCGGGCAAAAATGCGTCTTAGGCACCGATGGGTATGAGGCGTTTTTACAAAACAGCGGTCCGCAGTTTGTCTGGAATGCGCTGTACCGCCGGGAAATCCTGCAGGATGTTCGCTTTGATGAACGCTGCCGCTATGGTCTGGAAGACTTTATCTTCAATATGACGGTATACACCAAAACCGACCGGGCGGTGTATCTGCCGCAGGTGGTGTACCAGCATTACGAAAGTGCACAAAGCACCTCGCTCTGCCAGTCGTCGCAGGCGCTGCGCGGAAGAATCCGGGTGCTGGAACCTTGGATGGCCGCAGAATATGCTGCTATCCAGAAGCGGTGTGCACCTTCCCAACAAAAAAAGGTTTGGGCGCTGCGCAAAGCGGAAGCCGTTACCTTTTTGATGCACCAGCTGCGGGATGCCAAGGCGCCGGCAGCACTGCGCCGATATGCGTGGCAGACGCTGCGCACCGTATTGCAGGCTTACCCATCCCGTACTCTTGACTTTTGGCAGGGGACGGGGCAAAATAAAAAGAAAACTGTTGCGCTGCTGCTCTATCAACTGCGCATGCAGCGCCTGTATGATCTGCTCTCGGGCAAACAAAGCACAAAATAAGCGAGGAATTGCCATGAAAACGATTTTGGTTACGGGGGCGGCGGGGTATATCGGCCGCCATGTGGTAAAGAACGCGTTGGACCGCGGGTACCGGGTCATTGCATCGGATTTTGCTTTCAAAGGTTTGGATGATCGGGCGGAGTTTTGTGATGTGCCGATCTTCAGCGGTGACCGGGATATCTACCGGCAGCTGGGCAGCCCGGATATCTGCATTCACCTTGCCTGGCGGGACGGCTTCCGCCACAATTCCCCGGCGCACATGCGGGACCTTTCTTCCCACGTGGTCTTTTTGAATAATCTGGTGGAGGGCGGTCTGCAGTCGCTCAGCGTTATGGGCACCATGCACGAAGTGGGGTACTGGGAAGGCGCCATCAATGAGAGCACCCCCTGCAAACCGCAGAGCCAGTATGGTATTGCCAAGAATGCGCTGCGGCAGAGCCTGATGCTCTCTATGGCAGACAGTCCCTGCAAGCTGCATTGGCTGCGCGCTTACTATATCACCGGCGACGAAGCGCATGGCAGCTCCATCTTTGCCAAATTGGCCCAGGCGGAGGAAGAGGGAAAAGAAAAGTTCCCGTTTACCACTGGCAAGAATCTTTACGACTTTATCGACGTAGAGGAACTGGCGAACATGATCGTGGCGGCCAGCGTGCAGACGGAAATCAACGGTATCATTAACGTCTGCACCGGCAAACCGCAGTCCCTGGCCGATCGCGTGGAGAATTTCCTGAAAGAAAAGCACTACAAGATCAAGCTGGATTACGGTGCATTCCCGGACCGCCCGTATGACAGCCCGGGTACCTGGGGCGACGCAACCAAAATCAATCGAATTCTGGAAAAGGAACGGTTATGAAAAGACTGGGAATCTTCTTCTTCTATGAGAAAAACGGCTATGTCGACGAGTTTATCACCTACTATCTGGAGGATCTTGTCAAGAACCTGACGGAGCTGGTCGTTGTCTGCAACGGCAAGCTCAGCGAGCAGGGCCGCAAGGCTTTTTCGCAGTTTACCGATCAGATCCTGGTACGTGAAAACAAGGGCCTTGATGTGTGGGCCTACAAGACAGCGTTGGATCACTATGGCTGGGCTCGCCTGGCGGAGTTTGATGAAATCGTCATGACCAACTCCACCCTGATGGGGCCCGTGCGCCCGCTGCAGGAAATGTTTGACGAAATGGCCCGCAATGAAGATCTGGACTTCTGGGGTCTGAGCATTCATCACGGCGCAAAATCCAACCCGTTCAAAGGCAAACATCTCTACCGCTTTCTGCCGGTGCATATCCAGTCGCATTTCATTGTCTATCGCAAGCGCTTTGTGCAGAGTCCCGAACTGCAGAAGTACTGGGACGAAATGCCGATGATTGAGAGCTATACCGACTCGGTACAGCGGTATGAAGCCGTTTTTACCAAACAGTTTGAAGATCGCGGTTTTAAGTGGGATGTCTATGTCAAGACGGATGACCTGAAGGACTTTACCGACTATCCGCTGCTGGTCTGCCCGGTGCGGCTGCTGCGGGATAAAAAGTGCCCGCTGTTCAAGCGCCGCAGCTTTATGCACACGCTGGAGGCCTATCTGAACGATACCGCCGGCGAACCGGTGCGGGAATTATATGAGTATCTGCGGGATGAAACGGATTATCCCATGGATCTGATCTGTAAGAACATGATCCGCACGATGCATCCCCATGAATTTACCCGCAACCTGGGTCTTACCCGTGTGATCCAGCCTACGGTACAGAATGCACAGGCCGCCCAGGAAATCTGTGCTACCCGACGGATCGCCCTGGCCATGCATCTGTATTTCATGGATCTGCTGGACCAGAGCGCTGCCTTTGCCGCCAAGTTCCCGCCGCAGACCGATGTTTTCGTTTCCACCAACAGTGAAGAGAAAAAGACGCAGATCGAAGCAGTGTTTTCCCGGCTGAACATGCACAGCGTCACGGTGATGGTGGTAGAAAACCAGGGCCGCGATGTGGGCGCTTTCCTGTGCGATCTTGCACCGCATCTGCAAGGGTACGATTATGCCTGCTTCATGCACGACAAAAAGGCAATTCAGACCAAGCCGGGCAGCGTAGGCGCCAGCTTTGGTTATGTCTGCAACGAAAATGTCTGCAAGAATGCCGCCCACGTGCTCAATGTGCTGTGCGAATTTGAGAAAGATCCCTACCTGGGCATTCTCTGCCCGCCGTATCCGACCCACGGCCTGTATTTCATGAACATGTGCTCGGGCGGTTGGGGCCCCAACTTTGAAAACACCAAAAAACTGATGAAGGACCTCGGCCTGGACGTGCCGATCTCGGGCGAGGAATCTCCGATTGCGCCCTTCGGCAGTGTGTTCTGGTTCCGTCCCAAAGCGCTTGCACCGCTGTTTAACCGTGGTTGGGAGCATGGGGATTTCCCGCCGGAGCCGCTGCCCCAGGACGGAACGATCAGCCATGCCATCGAGCGTATTTATCCCTTTGTTGCCCAGGCTGCAGGGTATTACCCGGCGGTTGTGATGAGCAGCGACTTTGCCGTGCTGCGCAACGATACCATGCAGGCTTATGCCACGGGACTGATCCGGCCGCTGGCCCGTGTGTTTGACTGCACAACCTTCTGGGCATCGGCGACGGCAGCAACGGCGTTTGCTGCCAAGCGGCATTTGTTTGGCGTGTATGGTCCTTATGCCAATACGCGCCGCCGCCATGCCCGCAACTGGCTGCGGGATAATCTTCCTGCGCCGGTTTATAAAGGCATGATCAACACCAAACGTGCGATTTTCGGCCCGCGGCACGGCCCGTACGAGGATTGACCGTATGAGACGGCTGGTAATCTATTTCCATTACGACGCGCAGGGCTTGTTGGACGGGCCCTGCCGTTTTGCGGTACAGGCCCTTGTGCCCTGTGCGGATGTAGTGCTGGTTACGAACGGTTCTCTGCGGCAGCAGGACCGCGATTGGCTGAATGGGGAACAGATCCGGTATATTGAGCGGGAAAATGTAGGGCTGGATGTGGGCGCGTACCGCGAGGCTTTGCTGACATTGGGACGGGAAGCGGTTTCCGCTTATGAGGAACTGGTCCTGATGAATTATACCCTGGCCGGTCCGGTCAGCCCGCTGCAAAAGATGTTTTCCGCCATGGAAACACGTACCGATCTGGACTTTTGGGGGCTTACCCGCCATTATGCCATGAACAGCCGCCGTTTCGGCGGCAAGGTGCCGGAACATATCCAGTCTCATTTTCTGGCAGTACGTGCCGGAATGCTGCAATCCGATACGTTCTGGACCTACTGGCAGGAAATGCAGCTGCCCAAAAGTTACGAGGAATCCATCATACGGCACGAAACGCGGTTTACCGCGTATTTTGCGGCGCAGGGGTTTGCCTGGGATACCTATGTGCAGACGGAAGACCTCAAACCGGTCTTTGTCAATCCGATCATGGCCTGCCCGCGGGAACTCATAGCAAATCGTGGCTGCCCCTATTTCAAACGCCGCAGCTTTTTTACTCCGTATGAGGATGAGCTGCGCCGCACGGATGGCGCAGCAGCCCGGCAACTGTATGACTACCTTCGCTGTGCGACGGACTATCCGGTAGACCAGTTGATTGGCTCCATGCTGCGCAGCCAGCCGCTTTCTGCGGTAGCCAAAAATCTTCATTGGCATTATGTGGTGGATGCTGTGCCGCAGGAAACCGGCAAACTTGCCGAACAGGGGCTGCGGTTGGTGCGCATCGAACCTATGCGAGCAGATACGGTGACGGACTGGTACCTGCAGCAAAGCGTACAGCAGGCAGAAACCTGTCTGGCGCAGGCGGCAGAACTGTTCCGTAACAATCCTGGGCTGGGGGTTCTTTTCCCGGCACTTCCGTTGTGGCAGCAGGCGGTAGATTCTGCCGCAGCCGAATGGCGGCGTGTGCGCTCCGCTCTGGCCGAACAGGCAGGCGTTCCGATGGCCGACGACCCGCCGCCGGCGCCGTTGGCGGGCTGGGCTCTTGTCCGCTGTGAGGCGCTGGCGCAGGAACTTCCGTTGGAGACCATGCCGCATGCCCGTTGGCTGCTGCCGCTTTTGGCCCAGAAAAACGGGTATTACAGCGCTACCTTTGAGATGGTTGCACAGGCGGCTGCACGGGCCGATTACTGGCAGTCCTGTGTGCGGGCGGCAAATGAACCGGCCGCAGTGGCCAAACAGCTGGGGCGTCTGGTCAAACATAAACTCAAACGCTGAAAAAGGGGAGAAGTCACATTAAAAAGCAACGGTTATTTTATCTGGACTTTGTGCGTGCGGTGGCACTGGTGTCCATTCTGGTGATTCACTTCAACGCTACGGTGACAGGGTATTTCACCTTGCCCCACAAACTCTTTGCAAGCGTTTTGCCCTTTGGTATCTATCTGGGCGACTTCGGTTCCTCGCTGTTTTTCATCGTGTCCGGTGCGGCGCTTGCACTCACCGTCCCGGAGGACCAAAGCCCCCTTACTTTTTACAAAAAACGTGCCAAGGCCATCTATCCGCTGTTCTGGCTGGCCTGGGTGGTATGTTTTTCCATCCGTTTTGTGACAAAGCCGGGGTACTACGCGGCTGCCAAAACGCCCACACTGCTGCTTACAGTGCTGGGGCTGGATAACTTTGCGGTAGCGGCCGGCTGGGTCGGTACGGATTTTGCCTGTGTGGGCGAGTGGTTCCTGGGCAGTATCCTGTTCCTGTATCTGCTGTTCCCGCTCTTGCACCGCGGACTCAGACGCAAGCCCTGGCTTACCTGGATTGTGGCGGTGCTCGTCTGCCTGCCGATCCATCTGGCCGGTTGGGATGCGCGCCTGGTGGCGATTCATGTGCTGGAATTTATGTTCGGTATGCAGTATCTCCGCCTGCAGAAAAATGCCAAAGTAGGGCTGGCGGTGCTGTTTGCGGTGGGCACCGTGGCCTGCACCAATCTGGACAGCAAAATCACCTGCGCGTTTTTCAGTATGGTTGTTTTTACTGTGCTGGCGGGAATTTCCCACTGGCTGGACCGTCCCTGGCCGCGTGTGATCTGCGGGCGGCTTGCCAAACTTTCCTATGCGATTTTCCTCGTCCATCACGTGCTGATCCAGCGCATGGCAGAGAATTTTGACCTGGCGGCGCTGACCCGGCGTGATACGGCTTTTCTGTTCCTGATCTATCTGGCAGCTGTGTGGGCCGCGGCGGAAGCACTGCTTTGGCTGCAGCGCTGCTTGCAGAAAGGGTATGCTGCACTGCGCCCGTCGGCTGGCATGTGACCTATCATCTTAAACCCTGCTGTCATAACAGCAGGGACTTTTTTTGCCGGCGGGGTGTTGGGACCTCTGTACAAAAATTGACCGGTACGGTATAATAAGACTAATATTGAATACCTCACGAAAGGGGCGTTTGGTTGTGTCTGAATTTTCTGTATCCCTTGCAAAATTGGCAGAGGAAGCAAACCTGACGGTGGCATATACACCCTGTGAGCTGGACAAAGTCAAAGTAACGGCGACCGAGGTGTACCGCCCCGGCATTTTACTGGCCGGGTATTACGAAAATTTTGATAATACCCGTGTGCAGATCATCGGTCTGACGGAAATGTCCTACCTGGAGGAACTGTCCACCTCGCTGCGGAACATGCGCCTGGAAAAACTGTTCTCCTTCCAGCCGCCAGCGGTGATCCTGACCCGGAATATGCAGCCGCTCTCGGAGATGATGCAGTACGCCAAACAGTACTCCGTGCCTCTTTTGATGTCCACGGAAATGACGTCTGCATTGATGGGCGTTCTGATCACGACGCTCAATACCGAGCTGGCCCCGCGCATCACCCGCCATGGCGTCCTGGTGGAGGTGTACGGCGAAGGCATCCTGATCCTCGGCGATTCGGGTGTCGGAAAAAGCGAAACCGCCATTGAACTTGTCAAACGCGGTCACCGCCTGATTGCCGATGATGCCGTGGAGCTGCGCAGGGTTTCGTATCGCAGCATTCTGGGTACGGCACCGGCCAACATCCGCCATTTTATCGAGCTGCGCGGCATTGGCATCATCAACGTGGCCCATGTATTTGGCATCGGTTCGGTGCGCAGCAGCGTGGAAGTAGAAATGGTGGTTCAGCTGGAACCCTGGGACCGCACGAAAAATTACGACCGTACCGGCCTTGACACCGAGTATTACGATATTCTGGGCGTCAAGGTTCCCAGCATGCTGATTCCTGTTATGCCCGGCCGTAACCTGGCGGTCATTCTGGAAACGGCAGCCATCAACAACCGTACCAAAGAGATGGGATACAATGCAGCCAAAGAACTGTTGGCACAGTTGGGCCTGCAGGATGATATCTCGCTGTAAATTTTATAAAGGAAAAGAGAGAAACCAAATTCATGCAGATGATTGCAGACCTGCACACCCATACACTGTGTGCTACCCATGCGTTTCAGACCCTGAATGAAATGGCCGCAGCCGCCAAGGAAACCGGTTACTGCGCCATGGCCGTTACGGACCATGCCCCGGCTATGCCGGACGCACCCCATATATGGCATTTTTCCAACGGCGGTGCACTGCCCCGCACGGTGGATGGTATTGCCATGCTGTACGGTGCGGAAGCCAATGTAATGGACACCAAGGGGGGCCTGGATTTATCTCAGGCGCAGCTGGCGGCGCAGGATTGGGTGGTGGTCTCCATCCACAGCCCGTGCATGCCCGGACTTCTGACCCGCAAGGAAGCCAACCGAATCTGGCTGAATGTGGCAGAAAATCCGTATGTGGACTGCATCGGACATTCCGAACAGGAAAATTACCGCTATGACTATGATCTGGTCACCAAGGCGTTTGCAAAGAATCATAAAGTTGTGGAGCTGAATGCCGGATCTTTTGCGGTCCGCAAGGATGGCATTCCCAATATGCGGGCGCTGCTGAAAGCGTGCCTGGAAAACGGCTGCCGCATTGCGGTGGACAGTGACGCACACAGTGCCTGGCGGATCCAGACGGCATTGCAGCCGCTGTATGCCATGCTGGAGGAGCTGTCCTTCCCGGAAGAACTGATCGTTAACGCAACGCGGGAGAATCTGGTACAGGAGCTGAAACTGCATGGCCGCCGCTGTGCAGAAGAAATAGGAGGCATTTTATTATGAGTCAGTATACTATCGGTATCGATCTGGGCGGCACCACCATGACCGCCGGCCTTGTCAACGAAAACTACGAGATCGTCGGCAAAATCACCTGGGCTACCCGGCTTCCGCGCCCGGCGGCTGATCTGGAAAAGGCGTTGGCAGACCTCTGCCATGCTGTTGCCAAGGAGAATAACATCGATTTCTCCGACGTAAAATATGTGGGTATTGGTACGCCCGGCAGTGTGAATTTCACCACCGGCTTTGTGGGATACAATACCAACTTCGGCTACTATGACTGGAACCTCGGCCCCGATATGGAAAAACTGCTGGGCTGCAAAGTGTACGTAGAAAACGACGCCAACGCAGCAGCGTTTGGCGAGTACATTGCGGGCGGTGCCAAAGGCTATAAGGATGCCGTTGTCATTACGCTGGGCACCGGCATCGGCAGCGGCATCATCCTCGGCGGCAAGATCGTGCGCGGCTTCAACTTTGCTGCGGGCGAGATGGGTCACACTGTGATCGTCAAGGGCGGACGCAAGTGCAACTGCGGCCGCAGCGGCTGCTGGGAGCGCTATGCCTCTGCCCGCGCCCTGACCGAGGACACCAAGGCCGCCATGCAGGAGCACAGCGACACGCTGATGTGGAAACTGGTGCCGGATATCGACCACGTGAATGCCAAGACCTCCTTTGACGCCATGGCCAAGGGGGATGCTCTGGCCAAGCAGGTGGTAGAGAACTGGATGGAGTACGTGGCCTGTGGCCTGGCGAACGTCGTCAACACCTTTGAACCCGAAGTGATCTGCGTGGGCGGCGGCGTTTCCAACCAGGGGGAAGTCCTGCTGGGACCGGTGCGTGCCTATGTGGAGAAGGAAACCCACGATATTACCGGTGGCCGTGTGCCGGAAATCCGTGCCTGCGAGCTGCGCAATGATGCCGGTGTGATTGGTGCGGCAGCGCTGGAAGTCTCGATCTGAGTGCGGCCATCAGAAAAACATTTGGCAAGGGGAGAAACCATGCACGAGCAATTGATGACGGCATTGCGTCAGGACTTGCAGGCGGCAAACCTGTCTTACACGGAGAGGGAACCGCTGGCGGCGCATACGACCTTCCGCATCGGCGGTCCGGCTGCGTTCTGGTGCGTGCCGCGCGATGTAGCGCAGTTGCGTGCAACGTTGGCCTGCTGCAAGGCACATGCCGTTCGCTATTATCTGCTGGGAAACGGCTCCAATACACTGTTTGCTGACGAAGGTTTCGACGGTGTGGTGGTAGATCTGCGGGAACTGGCACCGCCGGTTGCCGCCGCCACGCAAGGAGATAATGTGTCCCTCACCGCCGGCGCCGGAATGACCCTGGGACGCCTTTGCGCGGAGGCACAGCAAAGAGGCCTTGCGGGCCTGGAATTTGCCTGCGGGATTCCCGGAACCGTCGGCGGTGCCGTCTATATGAATGCCGGGGCCTACGGCGGGGAACTGAAGGATGTTCTGACCGAAGTGACCTTTCTGGACGAAACACTGGAGCTGCGTACTTTGCCGGTGACGGAACTGGCCATGGGGTATCGCACAAGCGTTTTTGAAAAGAATCCGTCCTGGTGTGTCGTATCGGCAACGGTTTCTTTGCAGCCTGGGGATGCCGCGCAAATTCTTGCACAGATGCAGGATTACCTTCAGCGCCGCAAGGATAAGCAACCCCTGGAATGGCCCAGTGCGGGCAGCACCTTCAAGCGCCCGCAGGGGGCGTTTGCAGGCAAGCTGATCGAAGAGTGCGGCCTGCGCGGTTTTGCTGTGGGCGGAGCACAGATCAGCGAGAAGCATTGCGGCTTTGTCATCAACAAAGGCGGCGCGACCTGTGCGGATGTGGTGGCGCTGACCGAGGAAGTCAAACGTATTGTCCGGGAAAAAACCGGCTTTGTTTTGGAACGTGAAATCCGCGTGGTGAGATAAATTTAGGTGGTGCGGAAGATGAATTTTTTGATCGTGACGGGCCTTTCGGGGGCAGGTAAATCGATGGCTGTCAATGCGCTGGAGGATATCGGCTTCTTCTGCATTGATAATATCCCGGTGGATTTGCTGCCGCGTATCGTGGACTTTGCGCTGCAGGGCGAAAATCAGCTCAGCCGCGTGGCGGTTGTGATGGATGTTCGCGGCGTGCGCAACAGCGATCAGCTGGAGCAGGCGCTGGCTGATCTCGATGAGAAAAAAATCGAGTATGAGATCCTGTTTTTGGATGCCAACAGCAACACCATCCAGCGGCGGTATAAAGAAACCCGCCGCCAGCACCCGATTTCCGTTTCCGATCATGTTTCCATCGAGGAAGCCATCGAGCGGGAACGCCGTCTGTTGCAGCCGCTGCGCAGCCGTGCCAAATATGTGATTGATACCTCCTTGCTGAGCGCTGCCCAGAACAAAGAGCGTGTCTGCGGTCTGTTCCTGGATAAGGGGAAATCCCCCATGGCGCTCACGGTGGTCTCTTTCGGCTTTAAATACGGTCTGCCGCAGGAGGCGGACCTGGTGTTGGATGTGCGCTGCCTGCCCAATCCCTTCTATGTGCCGGAACTGAAAAATCTTACCGGCATGGAGCAGCCGGTGGTGGACTATGTGATGGCGGCGCCGGAATCCCAGGAGCTGCTGCGCCGCTACGAAAGCATGCTGGAGTATGCGCTGCCGCTCTATGTGAAAGAAGGTAAAAGCCAGCTGATGATCGCGGTTGGCTGTACCGGCGGTAAACACCGCTCCATTACATTTGCCCGCAAAATCGGAGAATTTTGCCAGAAGCTGGGGTATGAACCCAGCATACAGCACCGTGACGCAAAGCGGACGCTGTGATCGTTCGTATACGCGCCAAGGAGGAACGACTGTTTGAGTTTTTCGCAAGAGGTAAAAAATGAGATCCTGCGTCACAGGATCACAAAACCTTGCTGCAACGTGGCCGCCGCATATGCGGTGGCCTGTTTTGGTAAGTACTTTGATGACCGCGGTGTGGTTCTGCAAACGGAAAACGAGGGCGTAGCTCTCTTTGCCCAGAAAGCTTACCGGCGCTGCGGCGTTCAGGGCGAGGTACTGCGCAAGGAGCGTCCCACAGGTCCGGTGTTTGAATTCAGCGTGAAGGACGGCGCAGAGATCGAAAAGATGCTGGACCTGTTCGGCCATACCGGCAAAGAGCCCACACTGCGGATTCGCCCGGAACATTTCAAATGCCAGAAATGCGTCCAGACCTTTATTGCGTCCGCTTTTTTATGCTGCGGCACCATGACGGACCCGGAAAAAAGCTATAATCTGGAATTTTTGTCCACGCGGCACTATCTTTCCCAGCAGTTGGAAGCGATGCTGGCGGAACATGATTTTCATCCTCACCGTGCCTTGCGCAAGGGCGCCAATACCGTCTATGTGAAAGCGGCGGATCATATTGAGGATCTGCTGACGTTTATGGGGGCGGGCGGCGCCGCCATGCGCATCATGGACCAGCGCCTGTATAACGAAATGCGCAACAAGACCAACCGTCTGTCCAACTGCGAAACAGCCAACCTGGGCAAGAGCGTACAGGCGGCGGTGCAGGTACAGCTGGCCATTGAACGGCTGGAAGCCGCCGGGGCCCTGGCTACTTTGCCGGAAAATCTGCGCCAGACGGCCAAGATGCGGATGCAGTATCCCGACCTGCCGCTGGCTAAGTTGGCCCAGAAAATGGACCCGCCGGTAAGCAAGGCGGGGCTATCCCATCGGCTGAAACGAATTCAGGAGGCTGCACAGCGCTTGCAGGATACAGCCTCATCGGAAAAGGAAACAAACCATGCCTGATACCAACCCGAGACAATTTACCCATCTGCACGTCCATACCGAGTACAGCCTTCTGGATGGCGCCTGCCGGATTGACCGGATGTTCGATCACCTCAAGGCAATGGGGCAGACGGCCTGTGCCATCACCGACCATGGTGTGATGTACGGCTGCGTCGCCTTTTTTGATGCTGCCAAAGCGGCGGGCATCAAACCGATCATCGGTTGTGAGGTTTACGTTGCTACCCGTACCCGCTTTGATAAGGTCAACCGCATTGACGGCAACAGCCACCTGATCCTTTTGTGCAAAGATGAGACGGGATACAGAAATCTGATCAAGATGGTTTCGGCGGGGTTTGTGGAAGGCTTTTATTCCAAACCGCGTATCGACAAGGATCTGCTGGAACAGCACCATGAGGGACTGATCTGCCTTTCCGCGTGCCTGGCGGGCGAGATCCCCAAGGCGATTCTGGCGGGGGACTATGAGCGCGCCAAACAAACAGCGCTGTATTATCAGGAACTGTTCGGCGTCGGCAATTATTATATCGAATTGCAGGACCACGGCCTGGAGGAAGACCAGGTGGTGCTGCCGCAGCTGATCCGCCTTTCGCGGGAAACCGGCATCCCGATGGTTGCCACCAACGACGCCCACTACATTACCAAAGAGGACGCCAAGATGCAGAGCATC
This sequence comes from uncultured Subdoligranulum sp., assembly GCA_900545545.1. Taxonomy (GTDB): domain Bacteria; phylum Bacillota; class Clostridia; order Oscillospirales; family Ruminococcaceae; genus Gemmiger. The sequence continues at coordinate 363,331 of UQZO01000001.1, forward strand.
CTGCTGTGCATCCAGACCGGCAAAACCATCGCCGACGCAGACCGCATGGAGTTTCAGACAGACGAATTCTATCTGAAAAGCGCCGACGAGATGTACGATCTCTTCTCGATGGTGCCGGAAGCCTGCGAAAATACCAACAAGATCGCAGAACAGTGCAATTTCGGCTTCACCTTTGGCGAAACCAAACTGCCGTATTTCCGTGCCCCCGACGGCATGGAAAACCAGGCCTATTTTGAAAAGCTCTGCTGGGAAGGGCTGGTACGCCGTTATCCCGGCAAAGTGACCGACGCGCTGCGTGAGCGTCTGGCCTACGAGATCAACGTGGTCAAAACGATGGGATATACCAACTATTACCTCATCGTGTACGATTTTATCAACTACGCCAAGAGCCGGGACATTCCGGTCGGCCCCGGCCGTGGTTCCGGTGCCGGCAGTCTGGCGGCCTACTGCGTCGGTATCACCGATATTGACCCCATCCGGTACAACCTGATCTTCGAGCGATTCCTCAACCCCGAGCGTGTTTCCATGCCGGACTTCGACGTGGACTTCTGCTATGAGCGCCGCCAGGAAGTCATTGATTACGTCAATGAAAAGTATGGCCGCGACCATGTGGCCCAGATCGTGACTTTTGGTACCATGGCGGCCCGCGCCGCCGTGCGTGACGTGGGACGTGTCATGGGCATGGCCTATCAGGACGTGGATAAGGTTGCCAAGCTGATTCCCATGGAACTGAAGATGACCTTGCAGAAGGCACTGGAAGTCAGCCCCGACCTGAAGGCGATGTATGATGCCGACCCCCAGGTACACGAACTGATCGACACTTCCTTGAAGGTGGAGGGGATGCCCCGTCATGCGTCCACCCATGCCGCCGGTGTTGTCATTACCCGGGAACCGGCCACGGAGTATGTTCCGCTGGCCACCAACGATGGCTTGCCGGTCACCCAGTTCAATATGGTGGAGATCGAGCGCCTGGGCCTGCTGAAGATGGACTTTCTGGGGCTGCGTACCCTCACGGTCATTCATGATACCGAGATGGCGGTCCGCCGTAAGGTGCCGGATTTCCGTATGGCGGAGATCAGCTACGACGACCCCGAAACCTACGCCATGCTGGCGAAAGGCGAAACCGAGGGCATCTTCCAGCTTGAATCTACGGGCATGACCCAGGTGCTGGTCAGTATGCGGCCCAAGAATCTTGAAGATATCATCGCGCTGATTTCCCTCTACCGCCCGGGCCCTATGGATTCTATCCCGACGTATCTGCGCAACCGGCGCGAACCGGACAAGATCAGCTACAAGACTCCGCAGCTGGCGCATATTCTGGATGTTACCAACGGCTGTATCGTGTATCAGGAACAGGTCATGCAGATCTTCCGTGAGCTGGCGGGCTTCAGTTTCGGCCAGGCAGATAACATCCGCCGCGCCATGAGCAAAAAGAAGCACAAGGTCATGGAAGCTGAGAGGGAGCATTTCGTGCACGGCTGTACCGAACCGGGGAAGGAATGCGCCGGCTGTGTCAAGAACGGCATCCCGGAAGACGTGGCCAACGAGATCTACGACGAAATGATCAGTTTCGCTTCGTACGCCTTCAATAAATCCCACGCGGCCTGTTATGCCTATGTGGCGTTCCAGACGGCTTATCTGAAATGCCACTATCCCCACGAATTCATGGCGGCGCTGCTGACCAGCGTGCTGGATAACACTTCCAAAGTGATTGAATACACCAGCGAATGTCAGCGGTTGGGCATCAAGGTATTGCAGCCGGATATCAATGTATCCCGTGGCGGATTTACTGCCGACGGCGAATGCATCCGTTTCGGGCTGAACGCCGTGAAAAGCGTGGGCCGCAACCTCATTGATGCAGTGGTCAAGGAACGGGAGGAACGGCCCTACCGCGGTCTGTATGACTTCTGCCGCCGGATGCATGGCAACGAACTGAACCGCCGCGCACTGGAAAATCTCATCAAGAGCGGCGCTTTTGATACGCTGGAGCCGTCCCGCCACGGAATGCTGGAATGTGTGGAAGGCATCCTCAAGAGCGTGGAAACGGATATGCGCCAGAACCTGGAAGGTCAGATGGACCTGTTTGGCATGATGGGCGGCGGCGCACAGGAACAGGCAGCCAACGACTATAAAGTTCCCAAGCTGCCGGAATATCCTACCGGTGAACTGCTCAAAATGGAGAAAGAGGTGTCCGGTTTGTATCTGTCCGGCCATCCTCTGGATGCTTACCGCGAACAGATTGCCAAGATTTCTACCTGCTCCATCGCACAGCTGCTGGGGGAAGATGCCAAGCAGTTTGATAACCAGACGGTGACGATCCTGTGTACGGTGGTCAAAAACAAGGTGATGACCACCAAGTCCAATACCTTGATGGCGTTCACGACCATCGAAGATCTGACCGGAACCATGGAGTTGCTGGTGTTTCCGCGCGTTCTGGCAGAGTGCCGGGCGGCTTTGCAGGAGAATGCCGTTATTGTTGCACATGGCCGGGTTTCGGTCAAAGAGGATGAAGCTGCACGCCTGATTGTGGAGGGTATCCAGTCCATTGAAACCTATGACCCCGAGAAGAGCTTCGGCCGCAACCGTGTAGACCGCGTAAAACAGGAAGTCAGCGGGGAAGGCGCGAGCGGATATTTTTTGACGGTGCCGTCCCGGGACTGCCCGGAAATGCACAAGGTGGAGAATCTGCTGTGCAACATCTTTGATGGTGGCACTGTGAAAGTCTACTTCCGCTTTGCGGATACCGGACAAAAAGCGCTGGCACGTCACATGGCAATCAAGGATGACCCTCTTTTGCGCGCGGAACTGGCTCGGATTCTGGGGCAGGAGCATGTAAAAGTGCAGGAAACCGCGCAGCATGCAAAATAAATCCATGCGTTTTGCGCGAATCGTCCATAATCGCGGCGCATGAGTTGTGGTATAATGTGATTGTTCAAGATTGTTAAAAAATTATTGTAAGTAACGCTATGTTCCCAAACAGGAGGAGCTGCTTTATGGCTAAGGAAATTAAAACAATCGGTGTTCTGACCAGCGGCGGTGACGCGCCCGGCATGAATGCTGCTGTTCGCGCCATTGTTCGTGCGGGCATCAGCAAGGGGTACCGCATGATGGGCATTCAGCGCGGTTACAATGGCCTGATCAATGGCGAATGCTATGAGATGAATGTCCGCAGTGTGTCGGAGATCATTCATCGCGGCGGCACCATTTTGTATACGGCGCGCTGCCTGGAGTTCAAGACGCAGGAAGGTCAGGCCAAGGGTCTGGCTCGCTGCAAAGAGCTGGGCATTGACGCGCTGGTCGTCATCGGCGGCGACGGTTCGTTCATGGGCGCCCGTGCGCTGGCAAACCAGGGCATTCCCTGTGTTGGCCTGCCCGGCACCATCGATAACGATATTGCCTGCAGTGAATACACCATCGGCTATGATACGGCCATGAACACCGCTGTCGAGGCCATCGATAAACTGCGCGATACCACCCAGAGCCATGACCGCTGCAGCGTTGTTGAGGTTATGGGTCACCATGCCGGCTACATTGCCCTGAACGTTGGCATCGCTACCGGCGCACTGGCTGTGTTGCTGCCGGAAATCCCCTTCGATTTCGAGCGCGACATTCTGCAGCGTATGCGCCAGACCCAGGTTACCGGCAAAAAGCACTTCATCATCATCGTTTCCGAGGGTGTTGTCGGTGCGCAGGAACTGGCCAACCAGATTCAGGCTGCTACCGGTGTTGATTCCCGTGCTACCGTTCTGGGCCACATCCAGCGCGGCGGTTCTCCCACGGTGCGTGACCGTGTGAATGCTTCGCTGATGGGCTATCATGCCATTGACCTGCTGGATAAGGGCATTTACAACCGCGTGGTTGCTGTTTCCGGCGACAAGATCGTTGACTACGATGTCAACGTGGCGCTCTCGATGCACAAGACCATCGACCGCGAGATGATCGATATCGCTAACGCGATTTCCATCTGATTGCTTTGTTGCGGGCCGTCACCGTTGGGTGACGGCCTTTTTTGTTTCCGCTGGAGTTTGGAAATTCTGCTGAATTTTTTATCGCTTTTTTGTAGAAAAACACTTGCCAAACCGCGGGGAGGATGCTATAATACTAAAGCGTTAGTGCTGCCGGGCCACCGGCAGGATAATGACACATCATTAAACAGGCGGTCCTCTGCCGAAACTTCGGGTATGAACGTCGATACAAAATGGAGGAATTCATAACATGGACGCAATCAAGCATTTTACCGAGGGTATGATCAAAGAGAACAAGCCCCAGTTCGAAGTCGGCGACACCGTCCGCGTCTCCGTCCGTATCAAGGAAGGCGACAAGGAGCGTATCCAGGCTTTTGAGGGCACCGTCATTGCCAAGAAGCATGGCGGCATTGCGGAGACCTTCACCGTTCGCCGCACCTCTTATGGTGTCGGTGTGGAGCGTGTGTTCCCCGTCAACAGCCCGTTCGTTGAGAAGGTTGAAGTTGTCCGCCGCGGCAAGGTCCGTCGTGCGAAGCTCTTCTACCTGCGTGAGCGCACCGGCAAGGCGGCCAAGGTTAAGGCACGTATCTGAGCATACTGAGAAAAGGGGAGGACGGTTGGCGTTCTCCCTTTTTTCGTTTATATTTGCAGGAGGAAAGCCGTATGGCGCAAACGTTTAAAGAAAAATATCGCCGCAACCGCGACACGCTGGAGTGGTACGATGCGCTGGCCGTGGCTGTCGCTGCAATTGCCCTGATTTTCACTTTCGCGGTGCGGATCGTTCAGGTGGACGGCAGCTCCATGAATCCTACTTTATATAATGGGGAACGTGTGCTGATCTGCACCTTCCTGAAGCCGGACTATGGGGATGTTGTCATCATCGACAGCTATATTCCGTATGGCAAACCGCTTGTCAAACGTGTGATCGGCAAAGCCGGTGACACCATAGACATTGACTTTGAACAAGGGATCGTGTATCGAAACGGCGAACCGCTGGATGAACCCTATACGGCGGAGCCGACCTGGACCTATGAGAGCGTGAATTTCCCCATCACCGTCCCGGACGGGTGCCTGTTCATCATGGGAGATAACCGCAACAACTCCAAGGATAGCCGCGACCGGGAAATCGGCTGTGTGGATACCCGCGATGTGCTGGGGGTTGCCCTGTGGAGGATTATGCCGTTTAGTAAGATGGGAGCAGTGGAATGAGCCAGAGTGATATCATCAACAGCCGCCAGATTCAATGGTTTCCGGGTCATATGACCAAGACCCTGCGGCTGATGGAAAAGGAAATCCGCAATGTGGACTGTGTCTTGCAGATCCTTGACGCCCGGATTCCGCTTTCCAGCCTGAACCCTGAGATCGAGCGCATTACCGCGGGGAAACCGCATCTGTATATCCTGAACAAGTCGGATCTGGCTGACCCCGAAATTACCAAACAGTGGCTGGCGTATTTCAAAAGTGCCGGTGCCGGTTGTCTGGCCATGGATTCCAAACAGAAAGGCCGCGCAGCCGCTACCAAGGTGCCGATTGAAAAGGAGCTTTCCGCACTGATGGAGCGGCGCCGTAATCGCGGTATGGTGGGCGCCGCCATCCGCGTGATGGTGGTGGGCATCCCCAATGTGGGTAAATCCACCTTCATCAATTCCTTTGCAGGCACTACCCGCGCCAAGGCTGCCAACAAACCCGGCGTCACCCGCGGCAAACAGTGGATCTCAGTGGATAATTTTGATCTGATGGACATGCCCGGCGTGCTTTGGAAAAAGTTCGACTCTCTGGAAACGGCCTCCAACCTGGCATTTATCGGCTCCATCCGGGATGATATTCTGGATATTGAGGAACTGGCCTGCGGTTTGCTGTCCAGTGTGCGGGGAATCTATCCGCAGCAGCTGCTGGCCCGCTATAAGCTGGAGGAAAGCGCGCTGGATCTGGAACCCTACGATTTGCTGCAGGCAATCGGTGCCAAACGCGGCATGCTGATCTCCGGCGGCGAAGTGGATACCGAGCGTGCGGCCAAGATGCTGGTTGGGGAATTCCGCGCCAGCAAGTGGGGACGCCTTTCGCTGGAACGCCCGCCGCAGCGTGTGATCGCAGAAGAGGAGGAGGCCGACGATGCCGAGGACGTCGAAGTCGACGAGCAATAACCAGGCACTGTATGCTTTTGACGCAGAGCAGCGTGCTCAGCATGGCATAGTCTGCGGCGTTGACGAGGCAGGGCGCGGTCCGCTCTGTGGTCCCGTCTGCTGTGCCGCGGTCATCCTGAACCCGGATGATCCCATTGAGGGGATCAATGACTCCAAAAAGCTGACGGAAAAGCGCCGGGAAGCTCTGTTTGAGGAAATTACCCGGCGGGCTGTTGCGTATAAAATTGTCTTTATCTCCCCTCAGGAAATCGACGAAAAGAACATCCTGTGGGCTACCATGGATGGGATGGCACAGGCGGTGGCGGGCCTGGACCCGCAGCCGGAATATGTGCTGATCGATGGAAACCGCTGCCCGCCGGAGCTTGCGCATCCGGCTCAGTCGGTTGTAAAAGGAGATGCTACCAGCGCCAGCATTGCGGCGGCCTCCATTCTGGCAAAGGTCAGCCGTGACCGTTATATGCTGGAACTGGACAAACAGTATCCGCAGTATCAACTTGCCAAACATAAAGGATACCCTACGGCACTGCACTATGAGCTGATTGCACAGTACGGCATTCAGCCCTTTTATCGCCGCAGCTTTTTGAAAAAGCAGGGATACTGGCATGGCAAATGACCTCGGGCAAAAAGGCGAGGCGATTGCCGCCCGGTACTACCAACAGCGCGGGTATCTGCTTCTTGGCCACAATTACCGTACCCGGATGGGGGAACTGGATCTGATTTTGTATAAAGAGGATACCATCGTCTTTGCAGAAGTCAAAACCCGTTCCGGCCGTATGTTGTCGGCCCCGGCAGAGGCAGTTGACCCGCATAAACAGCACCGCCTGATTCGGGCGGCGCAACTCTACCTGCAAAACAGTCCGTATGCTGATGCGCCGGTGCGCTTCGATGTTGTAGAAGTGACACCCGCTCCAAAAGGGTGGCAGGTGCATTGCATTTTTGACGCATTCCAAGGCTAAATGTATAGAAAGGGTGTATCGTATGCAGTATCAGAGTACCAGAGATTCCCGGCTTCGCGTCTCCGCTTCGGAGGCTATCGTGCGCGGTCTTGCGCCGCAAAGCGGTTTGTTTGTGCCGGAAACCTTCCCGCAGGCAGATCTGGATGCGTGGAAACATCTGTCTTACCCGGAACTGGCGCAGAAAGTGCTTGCCGGATTCCTGACGGATTACAGCGCGGATTTCCTCAAGCAGGCCACCGAAGCTACCTACGGCACTGCCTTTGGCGGCAAGGCCGGACGTACCGTAAAAGTACAGGACGGCCTGTATTCGTTGGAACTGTGGCATGGGCCCACCTGTGCGTTCAAGGACTATGCCCTGCAGCTGATGCCGAAGCTGCTGGTGGAGGCCAAACGCAACCTGAACCGTACCGAAACCACCCGCATTCTGGTGGCCACCTCCGGCGATACCGGCAAGGCGGCGCTTGCAGGCTATGCCGGTCTGGAAGGCATCGAGATTTCGGTCTTCTATCCCAATGCAGGCACCAGTGAGATCCAGCGCCTGCAGATGGTTACCCAGACCGGGGAGAATGTGCAGGTCTATGCGGTGGAAGGCAACTTTGACGATGCCCAGACCGGCGTGAAACGTGTCTTTGCCGACGAAACGGTTGCCGCCGAACTGGAAAAACGCAATATCCGCCTTTCCAGTGCCAACTCCATCAACTGGGGGCGTCTGGCACCGCAGGTTGTTTACTATTTCTATGCTTACTTCCGCCTGGCGGAGCAGGGCGCCGTTGCCTGGGGCGAGCCGGTGGACTTCTGTGTTCCCACGGGAAACTTCGGTGACATTCTGGCCGGCTACTATGCAAAACAGATGGGCCTGCCGGTGGGCAAGCTGGTCTGTGCCTCCAACAAGAACAATGTCTTGACTGACTTCATCCGCACCGGCACCTATGATGCCCGCCGCACGTTCTACAAGACCACTTCGCCTTCGATGGATATTCTGATCTCCTCGAACCTCGAACGTCTGCTCTACCATGTGAGCGGCAGCAGTGAGAAGGTCGCCGCCTGGATGCAGGAACTGGCCCAGACCGGCAAGTATACCGTGGATGCCGAAACGCTGGCCAAAATCCAGCAGAATTTTGCCGCAGGCTTTGCCGGTGATGAGGAAGGCGCTGCGGAGATCCGCGCCCGCTTTGAGCAGGACCGATATCTGTGCGATACCCATACGGCGGTTGCCTTCCGCGTGGCGGAAACCTGCCGCAGTGCAGCCCCGATGGTCGTGCTTTCCACGGCAAGCCCGTTCAAGTTCCCGCGTGATGTGCTGGTGGCCCTGGGCACCCAGGCGCCGGAAAGCGACTTTGCGGCCATGTCGGCTTTGACGGAAGCGACAGGGGAGGAAGCCCCGGTCAGCCTGCGCCAGCTGGACAAGCTGCCGGTACGCTTTACCGAAGTGATCGCGCCCGATGCCATCCGTGCGGCAGCGCTGCGCTGAAAAAATCCGTTGCCGCCCGGCAGCGGAACCTTGAAATGAAAAACGATAAGGAGCTGTATGGCGGTTTTTGTAATAGGCGACCTGCACCTGTCCCTGGGAACCGATAAACCCATGGATGTTTTCCCGGGGTGGGAAGGGTATCTGCCGAAATTGGAACATAACTGGCGGACCTTGATCGCGCCGGAGGACACGGTCATTCTGGCGGGCGATACCAGCTGGGCCATGAATCTGCCGGACAGCCATGCGGATTTTGCTTTTCTGCAAAGTCTGCCGGGCCAGAAGTGGTTGCTGAAGGGCAATCATGACTACTGGTGGACCACCACCCGCAAGATGGAAAACTTTTTGCAAACCTCCGGGTTTGATTCGCTGCATATCCTGCATAATAACACTTGCGTGGTGGGCGATACGGCCCTGTGCGGCACCCGCGGCTGGCCGTTTGACGATGTGGCTGCCCAGGGAGAAAAACTGATGGCCCGTGAAGCCGGACGCCTGCGGATGTCTTTGCAGGCGGCGGGGGATACGCCACGCAAGATTGCGTTTTTGCATTATCCGCCGGTCTATCCCGGTGCAATGGCGCAGGAACTGATCGCTGTTCTGCGGGAGTTCGGCGTCACAGAATGCTACTATGGTCATCTGCACGGAAAATCCATCCGCTTCGCCGTGCAGGGGGAAGTGGACGGAATCCGCTACCGCCTGATTTCTGCCGACGGCCTGGGATTTTGCCCGTATAAGCTGGACTGAAACGCAAAAATCAGTAAAAGAACGTTCCCGACGGTGAAAATACCTTCCGAAATGGCATAAAATAGAAGATAATTTGTTAATTTTTTCAAAATAGGGCTGGTATTCTGCGCGGGAACATGCTATAATTACTTGTATTTTTATGTACATCTATTTTTGGAGGAATTTATAAATGAACCTGATTTCCTGTGAAAAGCTCGAAAAGAGCATGGTTGAACTGCAGTTCTCTATCGATGCGGAGACCTTCAAATCCGCTGTCGGTGCCGCTTTCAAGCGTGAGGGCAAGAAGTATACCGTTCCCGGCTTCCGCAAGGGCCATGCGCCGCGTGCGATGATCGAGAAGATGTACGGCAAGGATCTGTTCCAGTACGACGCCATCAACGATCTGTTCCCCGAGAATTACGAGGCTGCCGTCAAGGCTGCCGGCATCGAGGTTGTCGGTGGTCCGGCTCCCGAAGTGGTTTCCATGTCGGAAGAAGAGGGCGCTGTGCTGAAGGTTAAGGTTGCCGTCAAGCCCGAAGTTGAACTGGGCGACTATGTCGGTTTAACCGTTACCAAAGATGTCAAGACTGTGGACGAGGCGGATGTTGACGCCGAGATCAAGCGCATGCAGGACCGCAACGGCCGTCTGCTGACCCGTGACGGCGAGGCTCAGAACGGCGACACTGCCACCATCGACTTCGAGGGCTTTGTCGACGGCAAGGCCTTCGAGGGCGGCAAGGCTGAGCACTACGCTCTGGTCCTGGGCAGCGGTTCCTTCATCCCCGGCTTCGAGGAGCAGGTTGTCGGCCACAAGGCTGGCGACGAGTTCGACGTCAACGTCAAGTTCCCTGAGGAATACCAGGCTGAGGAACTGGCCGGCAAGGACGCCACCTTCAAGATCAAGCTGCACGAAGTTCAGTACAAGGAGCTGCCGGAGCTGGACGACGATTTCGCCAAGGACGTCAGCGAGTACGACACCCTCGATGAGCTGAAGGATTCCATCCGCAAGGGCATTGCTGCCAACCACGAGAAGCAGGCCGAGCAGAAGATGGAGAACGATCTGATCGATCAGGTCGTCAGCAACATGAAGGCCGAAATCCCCGATGCCATGATCGAGGGCCGCATGGACGAGCTGGTACAGGACTTCCAGTACCGCATCTCTCAGCAGGGCCTCAAGCTGGAGCAGTACCTGCAGTATATGGGCATGACCAAGGAACAGTTCAAGGAGCAGTTCCGTGAGCAGGCCGACAAGCAGGTCAAGATGCGCCTGGCGATGGAAGCCATCGTTGCCAAGGAGAACATCGAGGCTACCGAGGAAGAGTTCGAAGCCGAGGTTAAGCGCATTGCCGATGCTTACCAGATGGAAGTCGACAAGGTGAAGAGCCTGGTGGACGCTGCTGCCGTCAAGAAGGATCTGGCTGTCAACAAGGCCATCGACTTCGTGAAGGAGAAGGCAAACGTTGTGACCGAAGAGCCTGCCAAAAAGCCCGCCAAGAAGACCACCCGCAAGACCACCAAGAAGGCGGAAAAGAAAGAGGAAGAAACCCAGAGCGAGGATAATAAGGGCGAGTAATTCGCACCCGCTTACCCCACAGGAAGTATGATAAAACAGGGCCGATACGGTGTGCATTTGCTGCCGTATCGGTTCCTTTATCCGCCTCAATCGTATTTTATCAATAAGGAGGGAACCCCTATGAGCCTTGTACCCTATGTCATCGAACAGACTGCGCGCGGTGAGCGCAGCTATGATATCTTCTCCCGTTTGCTGAATGACCGCATTATTGTGCTGAGCGAGGATGTCAATTCCACGTCGGCCAGCGTTGTGGTGGCGCAGCTGCTCTATCTGGAAGGGCAGGACCCGGAGAAGGATATTTACTTCTACATCAACAGCCCGGGCGGCTCCATTTCGGATGGTATGGCCATTCACGATACGATGAACTACATCAAGTGCGATGTTTCCACCATCTGCATCGGTATGGCGGCCTCCATGGGCTCTTTCCTGCTGGCCAGCGGCACCAAGGGCAAGCGTTTCGCGCTGCCCAACTCGGAAATTCTGATTCACCAGCCGCTGATCAGCGGCAGCGGAATCTCCGGCCAGGCCACAGATATCCAGATTCACGCCAATCATATCATTCACATTCGTGAGCGCATGAACCAGCTCTACAGCCAGTACACCGGCCAGCCGTTGGAAACCATTCAGCGCGATACGGAGCGCGATAACTATATGACGGCGCAGCAGGCGAAGGAATACGGCCTGATCGACGATATCCTCTATAAACACTGATTCGGGGGAACAACATGGCAAATACAACGTCCGGAAAGGACGGAAAAGGACGCGAGCTGATCTGCAGCTTCTGCGGTCGCTCTCAAAATGAGGTGGAGCAGCTTCTCATCGGCCCCGGCGTCAACATCTGCAAAGATTGCATTGATATGTGCTATCGCGCCCTGTATAAGGACGAGGACCGCCCCATGCCGCCGCGTGCAGGGGCATCCCGGCGCCCCGGTCGCAGTGCAGGCCAGGCGCGGTACGATGCCAATCCGCTGGAAAGCGTCAATATCCTGACGCCGGCGGAAATTAAGGCAGGTCTGGACCAGTATGTCATCGGCCAGGATGAAGCCAAAAAGGTACTGGCTGTTTCGGTCTACAACCACTACAAGCGGATTCTGTCCGGCCGCGAAAGCAACGTGGAACTGCAGAAGTCCAACGTGCTGATGCTGGGACCTTCCGGTACCGGCAAAACACTGCTTGCACAGACGCTGGCCAAGATGCTGAATGTGCCCTTCGCCATTGCGGACGCCACCACGCTGACCGAAGCCGGTTACGTGGGTGAAGACGTAGAAAACATCCTGCTCAAGCTGATTCAGGCTGCGGATTTCGATATCCCCAAAGCGGAAATCGGCATCATCTACATCGATGAGATCGACAAGATCACCCGCAAGAGCGAAAATCCCTCGATCACCCGTGACGTGGGCGGCGAGGGTGTGCAGCAGGCGCTGCTGAAGATCGTGGAAGGCACGGTCAGCAACGTTCCGCCCAACGGCGGACGGAAGCACCCGCAGCAGGAGTTCATCCAGATCAATACCAAGAACATCCTGTTCATTTGCGGTGGTGCTTTTGACGGCTTGGAAAAACTGATCCAGAAGCGCACCGACAATGCCTCCATGGGCTTTGGCAGCCAGCTGCGTACTACGCTGGACAAGGATGAAACCCGCCAGAAGCTTTTGAAGAAGGTGGAACCGGACGATCTGGTCCGCTTCGGCCTGATTCCCGAGCTTATCGGCCGTCTGCCGGTGGTGACGGTGCTTGATCCGCTGGATGAGGATGCGCTGGTTCGTGTTCTGACCGAGCCCAAGAACAGCATTGTGCGCCAGTACAAGGAACTGCTGCATCTGGATAATGCGGAGCTGGTCTTTACCAATGAGGCACTGCACGCTATCGCGAAAAAGACGGTGGAGCGCAAGAGCGGCGCCCGCGGTCTGCGTAGCGTGGTGGAAGATCTGCTGATTCCCATCATGTATGATATTCCGTCTGATGCAACCATTACCAAGGTGACCATCGACGCCGATACGGTCGAGGGCGGGGAACCGCACATCGAACATGGCATGATGCGCCCGCGGTATAAGAACATCGCTTTGCAGCAATAAGCACAAATAAAAGAGGCTGTCTCCTCAAAGGAGACAGCCTCTTTTTCTATGCCGTTTTACAGACAGGCTCAGTCTTCCTGCTCACGGAAGGTCAGGCTCGTGTCGCTCATCTCGTTGACGATGGCAAGGCTGGCCAGCTTGTAGCCCGCAGCGCGCAGCTCGTCACCGCCCGGCTGGAAGCCTTTCTCGATGCAGATACCGATGCCGCCCACAACACAGCCGGACTGTTTGCACACATCCAGCAGACCCTTCATCGCTTTGCCGTTGGCGAGGAAATCATCCAGAATCAGCACTTTGTCATCGGGGGTCAGGAACTTCTTGGCCAGTGTGATGTCGTAATCGCGGCCATAAGTATAGGAGTGGACGGTGGAGGTGAAGACATCCCCGTCAATGTTTTTGCTCTTGGCCTTTTTGGCAAAAACGACCGGAACATTGAAGTGGCGTGCAGTCATGCAGGCGATGGCAATGCCGGAGGCCTCGATGGTCAGGATCTTGTTGATGCCGTCATCCTTGAAAATGCGGTAAAATTCAGCACCGATCTGGTCCAAAAGGTCAACGTCCAGCTGGTGGTTCAGGAAACAATCTACCTTTAATACATTGCCGGGACGGACCTGCCCCTCTTGCAGAATACGCTGCTCCAAAAGTTTCATCTGCGAATTAGCCCCTTTCACGGATCTTTGTTCATTTGTGCTTCCATTATGGCAAATTCCGACGTGTTTTGCAAGTTTTTTACAATAAATGGCTGGACATTTTTGTCAACTTGGCAGATTGATAACATTTTGTAACTTAATTTTATGCAAAATGGCTACAAATGGGGCTGATTTCCAGAACAACACTGTAGAATTGGAACATTGCGCTTTTAAGCGTAAAAGTCTATAATTCTTTTATACTACAGCACAGGGGTGTGCGGCCCGCCGTAACAGGCAGTATGTGCTGTAAGAATTCTAGGAGGGTAAGATACCATGAAAAAAATCGTTAGTTCTGTCTTGGCTGCGTCCATGGTGCTGAGCCTGGCGGCCTGCGGTTCTACCGCTACCACGTCGGAAAGCACTTCTACCGCTTCGGAGAGCACTTCTTCCACCGTTGCCACCGGTGAGTCTGCCGGTTCCGGCAGCTACACCGGTACGCCCATCAAGATCGGCGGTATCGGCCCTGTTACCGGCGCTGCTGCCGTGTACGGCAACGCTGTCAAGAATGCCGAGGAACTGGCTGTCAAGGAAATCAACGCCGCCAACGGCAGCCCTGTTTTCGAGTGGAAATTCGAGGACGATGAGAACGACGCCGAGAAGAGCGTGAACGCCTACAACAACCTGAAGGACTGGGATATGCAGATCCTGGCCGGTCCCGTTACCACCACGCCTTCTGTGGCTGTCGCTGCGGAGACTGTCAACGACAACCTGTTCATGCTGACGCCCTCCGCTTCCTCCCTGTCTGTCATCCTGAATGACGCAGGCGACGAGTCTACCGCTCGCGGCAATGTCTTCCAGGTCTGCTTCACCGACCCCAACCAGGGTGTTGCTTCCGCAGATTACATTGCCGACAACGGCCTGCCCACCAAGATCGGCGTGATCTATGACTCTTCTGATGCCTATTCTTCCGGTATCTTTGAGAAGTTCAAGGCGGAAGCCGAGGTCAAGGGCCTGGAGATTGTTGCTGCGGAAGCTTTCACCGCCGACAACAAGTCCGACCTGTCCACCCAGCTGGCCAAGTGCCAGGAGGCCGGTGCAGAGCTGGTCTTCCTGCCCATCTACTATCAGGAAGCTTCTCAGATCCTGATCGCTGCGGACAAGACCGGCTATGATCCCGAGTTCTTCGGCTGCGACGGTATGGACGGCATCCTCTCCATCGAAGGCTTCGACACCTCTCTGGCTGAGGGCCTGATGCTCCTGACTCCCTTCGCTGCGGACGCTCAGGATGAGAAGACCCAGGCTTTCGTTTCTGCCTATGAAGCTGCCTACGGCGAGACCCCGAACCAGTTCGCTGCTGACGCATACGACGTCATCTACGCTATCTACCAGGCAGTTCTGGCCGGTGGCATCAACGGTGACATGGATGCCAGCGAGATCTGCGATGCCCTCAAGACCCAGTTCACCAGCATGACTTTCGACGGCCTGACCGGTACGGGCATGACCTGGGATGCTACGGGTGCTATTTCTAAGGAGCCCAAGGCTGTTGTGATCAAAGATGGCGCTTACGCTGCAATGTGATTTGCCTGTCGTGTTTCTAAACTGAATTCCGTTGCCAATGGAGCTGCCGGACAAGTGGGTTCGGCAGCTCTTTTTGATTAAAGACGCGAAAAGAACAACTTGCACAGGAATGAAGCCGAAAAAAACGTTGTTTTGGCGGCTAAAGTGTGTTAGTATGGTACTATATTTCTGTACGTGTGCGGCCTTGTATCGTCAGAAAGAAACAGAGTGAGGTGTAATACGCAATGCAGTTTTTGTCCTATCTGATCAATGGTATCAGCCTGGGCAGCGTCTATGCGCTGATCGCCCTGGGCTATACGATGGTCTACGGCATTGCCAAGATGTTGAACTTCGCCCATGGCGACGTTATCATGATTGGCAGTTATGTGGTCTTTTTTACTTTCGGCACTTCCGGAATGAACCCGATTCTTTCCATTTTGCTTTCCATGGTAGTGTGTACGGTGCTGGGTGTCGTGATCGAGCGCGTGGCCTACCGTCCCTTGCGCGAAGCTCCCTCGCTGGCCGTTCTGATTACGGCCATCGGTGTCAGCTATCTGCTGCAGCAGGTGGCACAGCTTACCTGGTCTTCCAGCCCCAAGAGCTTTATCTCAGTGGTTTCCGGCATTCCTTTCCTGAAACCGATCAGTCTGTTTGACGGCCAGCTGACGATCTCGGCTGAAACCATCGTGACCATTGTGGTCTGCCTGATTATCATGGTGGCTCTGATCTGGTTCGTCAACAACACTTCGGCTGGCCATGCCATGCAGGCCGTTTCCGAGGACCGTGGTGCAGCCCAGCTGATGGGCGTTAACGTCAATGCTACCATTTCTCTTACCTTTGCCATCGGCTCGGCACTGGCTGCGGTAGCCGGTGCGCTGCTGTGTTCTTCCTATCCCACCTTGCAGCCCACCACGGGTGCAATGCCCGGCATCAAGGCCTTCGTTGCCGCTGTCTTCGGTGGTATCGGCTCCATCCCGGGCGCCTTCCTCGGCGGCATTTTGCTGGGTGTGATCGAGAACCTGAGCAAAGCTTACATTTCTACCCAGTTGTCGGACGCGATTGTGTTCCTCGTGCTGATCATCGTTCTGCTCGTGAAACCGACCGGTTTGTTGGGCAAGAAAGTCAACGTGAAAGTGTGAGGTGGCAGCGATGAATTTCAAAACAATGAAGCGCTCCACAAAGAGCAATCTGATTACGTTCGGCATCGTGATCGCGTTTTATCTTGTGGTCCAGCTGCTCTCGGCAGCGGATCTGCTGAGCAATTCTTTCACCGGTCAGTTGGTGCCCATCTGTGCCTATGTCATTCTGGCCATTTCCCTGAATCTTACGGTGGGTATTCTGGGCGAGTTGAGCCTGGGCCATGCCGGCTTTATGAGCGTGGGAGCTTTCTCTGGCACGCTGCTGTGGACGACTCTCAGCTCGTCCGCACCCAAACCGGTGGCCCTGGTGCTTTCTTTCATCGTGGGCGGCCTGGTGGCTGGTTTGTTCGGTTTCCTGGTGGGCGTGCCTGTATTGCGTCTGTCGGGTGACTATCTGGCGATCGTGACCCTCGCCTTTGGCGAAATCGTCAAGAACGTCATGAATGCCTGCTATCTGGGCGTTGACTCCAAGGGCCTGCATTTCTCACTGAAAGACGCCAGCTCCATGGGCATGGAAGCTGACGGCAAGGTCCTCATCAACGGTGCACAGGGCATCACGGGTATTACCAAGGCGTCTACCTTTACCATCGGTATTGTGCTCGTCATCCTGACGCTGGCCGTGATTCTCAACCTTGTGAACTCCCGTGCGGGCCGCGCCATCACCTCTATCCGCGATAATGAGATTGCCGCCCGTTCGGTGGGTGTGCCGATCACCAAATATAAACTGATGGCTTTTGTGACTTCGGCGGTCTTTGCAGGCGTTGCGGGTGTCCTGTACTCCTTGAACTACTCCTCTCTGGTCGCCAAGAAATTCGACTACAATACCTCGATTCTGATTCTGGTCTTTGTGGTTCTGGGCGGCATCGGCAACCTGCGTGGTTCGGTGATTGCGGCTGCGATCCTGACGGTTCTGCCGGAAATGCTGCGCAGCATGAACGACTACCGTATGCTGATTTATGCGATTGTTTTGATTGTGGTAATGATCTTCAACCAGAGCCCGCAGATGGTTGCGCTGCGCAACAAGCTGACGGCCCGGTTCCGCAAGGAAAACCGCACACCGCGAACCAAACAGAAGAAGGGGGTGGCGTAACATGGCATTGCTGGAAGTCAGCAACCTGGGAATTGCTTTTGGCGGCCTGCAGGCCGTGGCACAGCTGGACCTTTCCATCGAAAAGGGCCATCTGTATGGATTGATCGGCCCCAACGGCGCCGGTAAAACCACCGTGTTCAATATGCTGACCGGTGTGTACAAGCCCACAGAGGGCAACATCGTGCTGGACGGCAAAGACATTACGGGGCAGAACCCCGAAGTCATCAGCCGGGCTGGTGTGGCGCGTACCTTCCAGAATATCCGCCTCTTCAATGAGATGACGGTTCTGGACAATGTCAAGGTGGGCCTGCACAATCAGGTCAAGTACAGCATGTGGACGGGCATCCTGCGCTTGCCTTCTTATAAGGAAAAAGAGCATGAGATGAACCGCCAGGCCCACAAGCTGCTCAAAATTTTTGATCTGGACGGCGAGGCCAACCTTAAGGCCAGCCAGCTGCCCTACGGCAAGCAGCGCAAGCTGGAGATTGCCCGTGCGCTGGCGACGAATCCGAAACTGTTGCTTCTGGACGAGCCCGCCGCCGGTATGAACCCCAACGAAACGGAAGAGCTGATGAAGACGGTGCGCAACGTGCGTGACCAGTTCGGTATCGCCATTCTGCTGATTGAGCATGATATGAACTTTGTTATGGGCATCTGCGAGGAGATCACCGTGCTGGACTACGGCCGTGTGATTGCCCGCGGTGACGGCAAAGCAATCCGCAATAACCCCAAAGTCATTGCGGCCTATCTGGGAGGTGATTGACGATGGGAGAGATGCTTTCGGTAAAGAACATCAATGTTTTTTACGGTTCAATCCACGCCATCCGGGATGTTTCCTTCCATGTCGACGAGGGTGAGATCGTAACCCTGATCGGTGCAAACGGCGCCGGCAAAACGACGACAATGCACGCCATTTCCGGTCTGCTGAAGCTGCAGAGCGGTGAGATTGATTACTGCGGTCAGACCATCAGCAAGATGGAAGCCCACAAAATCATCCGCCTGGGCTTGGCACAGGTTCCCGAAGGCCGTCGTGTTTTCAGCGGCCTGACGGTGCAGCAGAACCTCCAGATGGGCGCCTATGTTCGCCGGGACGGAAAAGAAGCCATTCAGAACGACTTTGATATGGTGTTTGAGCTGCTGCCCCGCCTGAAAGAGCGCCGCAACCAGCCCGCAGGCACCCTCTCCGGCGGTGAACAGCAGATGCTGGCCATGGGCCGCGCGCTGATGTGCAAGCCCAAGATGCTGCTGCTGGATGAGCCTTCCATGGGTCTTTCTCCGCTGTTGGTCAAGGAAATCTTCAAGATCATTCGCGAAGTCAACCGCAACGGCGTGACGGTGCTGCTGGTGGAACAGAACGCCAAGATGGCATTGGAAATCGCCAACCGCGCCTACGTTCTGGAAACCGGCACCATCAAGATGGAAGGCGAAGCTACCGAGCTTGCCAACAACATCGAGGTGCGCAAGGCCTATCTGGGCTGCTGACCGAGGCGTAATCCTCAATCTTTGAATCCTATAAGAAACTCCCTGCCTACCGGGCCGTTGCCCGCTAAGCAGGGAGTTTTGCGGTTTTATGCGTTTTTACAAAAGACCGGCCGGGGGACGGTCTGCTTCTGTGCTGGACTCCGTCAGAATATCCATCACTTTGGAATAGATCTCACTGCCGTGTGCCGTAAAATTGTTCTTGATGGTTTCTGCCGTCAGCTTATCGGGCATGGCCAGCTGCATACGGAATACGTCGCTGCCCATGTCACCAATGGCGCACCATACGGTAAACTCACCGTCTTCTTCCTCAATGTGAGCCCGATTCATGGCTGCTTTGTGTTTCCAGCTCTGAATCTGCATCACGGCACGGATGGCACTTTCCCGCACGGTGCGGGGCAAATCCAGGGCCAGTGTATCGGCTACGGTGGAGCCTTTTTTGGTGATCAGGTACTGATCTTCGTCGTTGCGCGTGACAAGATGCTGCTTTTCGACTTCGACCAGCGCATCGGCAAACTCAAAATAGTTGACAAGCTGTTCCTGCAAAAGTGCCCCCTGAAGCGTATCCCGGTTCAGGGGACCGGAGGTCTTGATCATATAACACAGCAAAATACGAATCTGAGTGTCGTCTGTAAGGCCACCGGGCTTTACACCGGCAGTAAATGCTTCCGCCATCGTATCACATCCTTGCCAAACTTGTGTTCTTTTTTATTATACACGCCGCGGCACGCAGAGGCAAGAGACGCAGCGAAAAAAGTGCCGGGTAGAAACCTTCTCAAAAAATAGTCTCGATCTGTTTGCGACTTTGCGGGGTGGAGTAGGTCCACTTTTTAATGCGGCCCCGGGTAACGAAATAGTGCGGCTCAAACCGAAGCGGCTGGGATAGATTTTTGTTGACAACCACAAGCTTGATTTTCATTTTGTCCGGCAAAATGTTTTTGATGTACACGCTGACGGCCTGCCCGGGGTGCAGTGTGGAATCCGCTTCGGCAAGGCCTGCCAGATTGGGAGCAATCTCGATGAACACACCATACTCTTCCACGCTGCGTACAATGCCTACCACCGTTTCACCCGGGGCAAAGCAGGCGGCATTTTCGCTCCAGGTGCCCAGCAGTTCCCGCAAAGTCAGCACGATGCGGCCCTGCACATCCCGGTTTTTGATGGCGCACAGCAACTGCTGGCCAACCTGAACCCGATCACTGGGAGAGGAAATCCGTGATACCGACAGACAGTCGATGGGAAGCAGCGCGGAGATTCCGCAGCCGACGTCGCAGAAGGCACCGTAATTTTCGATGTGTGTGACGGTACAGGGAATAACACTGCCGGCTTCCAGCGTATCCAGGTATTGGCGCCGGCAAAGGCGTTGGGCAGCGGCCCGGGACAGCAGATAGCATTCCTCTCCGTTTTCGTCCACGCTTGTGCCGGTGATCACAAAGCAGGTGGGGCGGCCCACACGGGTCAACACGGCAATGTCCTTGATTTCTTCCCCCGCAGCAACGTCCAGGCATTCGTCGTGGGGCATGTACGCGCGCTGCCCGCACAGCTCAAAGCGCAGGCGATGTTCGGTGTCATAGGCGAGGGCGGTGCTTTGTAAAATCTCGCCGGTTGCAATACAACGGTTCAGTTCTTCTTTACTCAGGTGATTGGCGTTTCGGCAAAGGCCTTCGGCACGATATTCCAACATTTTCGTTTCCTCATTTCTTGTGATTTCCGCTTTTGCGTTGCCAGAAGCGGTTGCTAAACTTTTATGCGTATGATTTGCAAAACAATACTCGCTGTACTATAATAAGAGAGCAAATTTGAGAGAAAGGCGGTGCGCCGTATGGACGTTCGGGTCGGAGATGTAATTCAGACGAAAAAACCACACCCTTGCGGTGCAAATCGGTTTGATGTGCTGCGGGTTGGCATGGATTTCAAGATCCGTTGCCAGGGCTGCGGCCATGAGATTATGCTGCCGCGCGCCAAAATCGAGCGCAATATTAAAAAAATTCTGCGCGAAGGGGAGCAGTAGCAACACAAAAAAGCATGAAATTTTTGTGTTGAAAGGGACTGCTTATGAACTCTTTTGCCGAACTGCATGAGGTGGAGCGCCGATACGAGGAGCTTGCCTACCGTATGTCCACGCCGGAAGCGGCTGCCCATGCGGAAGACTATGCACGAATGATGCGTGACTACAAAGAACTGACCCCCTTAGTCGAAGAATATCGCCGGTATACGTCCTTGCAGCAGGAGCAGCAGGAAGCTGCCGCCTTGCTGGAGCAAGAGACGGACCCGGCTTTCAAGGCTATGGTACAACAGGAGCTATGCGAAATTACCCGGAATCTGACGCAGAGCGAGGAGAACCTGCGCCTGCTGCTGGTTCCCAAGGATGCCGATGACGAAAAAAGCGTCATTTTGGAAATTCGTGCCGGTGCCGGCGGGGAGGAAGCGGCATTGTTCGCACACAGCCTGTGGCGCATGTATACGATGTATGCGGCCAAGCGTGGCTGGATCTGCGAAACCGTCAGCGCCAATGAAACGGAACTGGGCGGCGTGAAAGAAATCATTTTCTCGGTGGAAGGTGCCGATGTCTACAGCCGCTTGAAATTTGAAAGCGGCGTACACCGGGTGCAGCGTGTACCGGAAACCGAAACCCAGGGCCGCATCCACACCTCTACCGTGACGGTGGCGGTGATGCCGGAAGCCGAGGAAGTGGAATTTGAACTGGACCCCAAAGACCTGCGCATCGATACGTT
Source organism: uncultured Subdoligranulum sp. (assembly GCA_900545545.1). Taxonomy (GTDB): domain Bacteria; phylum Bacillota; class Clostridia; order Oscillospirales; family Ruminococcaceae; genus Gemmiger. Next base: position 384,861 of record UQZO01000001.1, read on the forward strand.
CCGTTCTTCGGGTGCGGGTGGCCAGCATATCAACAAGACATCTTCGGCCATCCGTGTGACCCATCTGCCCACCGGCATGGTGGTGGAATGCCAGGACCAGCGCAGCCAGCGTGAAAACAAAGACCGCGCACTGAAGGTATTGCGCAGCCGCCTTTTGCAGCAAAAGCAGGAAGCCTATGATGAGGCCTACAATGCCAAACGGCAAAGCCAGGTGGGTACCGGGGACCGGAGCGAAAAGATTCGCACCTACAACTTTCCGCAGGACCGTGTCACGGATCATCGGATCGGCCTGACGCTGCGGAATCTGCAGAGCGTTCTGGACGGAGATCTGGACCGCGTACTGGACCCGCTGATTCTGGCAGACCGGGAGGAAAAGCTCAAACAGCATAGCGAGGAATAATATGATGAAAACACAGGTTTTGCCTGTCACACAGGAAAGCATTGCCCTGGCTGCCAAATTGCTGAAGCAGGGCGAGCTGGTGGCGCTTCCCACCGAAACGGTGTACGGCATTGCAGCCGATGCCCGCAACGGAGAGGCTGTCCATAAAATTTTTGAGGCCAAGGGCCGCCCGCAGGATAACCCCCTGATCGTGCATATCTGTGGCATGGATATGCTGCACGGCATTGTTTCGGACGTGCCGGAACGCGCCAAAAAACTGGCGGCGGCTTTCTGGCCGGGACCGCTGACGATGGTCATGCCCCGTGGCCCCGAAGTCAGCGAGGTGACCTGCGCCGGGCTGGATACCGTGGGCGTGCGTATGCCGTCCCATCCGGTGGTGCAGGCGGTCATCAAGGCAAGCGGTGTCGCTTTTGCGGCACCATCCGCCAATCTTTCCGGCAAACCCAGCCCTACCAATGCGCAGGATACGCTGGCGGATATGGATGGCCGCCTGCCGCTGATTCTGGATGGCGGGGAAAGCGCGGTCGGTGTAGAATCCACCGTGGTTTCCGTTATCGGCGAGCATCCCATGCTGCTGCGCCCCGGCTACATTACGAAAGAACAGATGGAAGCGGTTCTGGGGGAGGAAGTTCTCGTCAGCCCGGCCATTCTGGAAAAACTCAAGGATGGGGAAGTGGCGCGCTCTCCCGGCATGAAGTACAAGCACTATGCGCCCAAAGCGCAGGTGACGATTCTGCGCGGGGACTTTGAGGCCTATCGCCGCTATGTGACGGAACATGCCGGAGATGGTGTCTGGGCACTCTGCTTTGACGGTGAAGGCGCACAGCTGCCGGTACCGTTCATTGAATATGGCCGCAATCATGACGGTGTGACCCAGGCGCATCATCTTTTTACAGCGCTGCGGGATCTGGATCGCCATGGCGCCCGGGTTGTGTATGCGCGTTGCCCTGAGCAGGATGGCGTTTCCATGGCCGTGTACAACCGCCTGATTCGCGCAGCGGCTTTCCGGGTGGTGGCGCTATGAAAATCATCGGAATCACCGGGCGCTCCGGCTGCGGCAAATCCAGTGTGACAAAATTTTTGGCACAACAGGGGTATCCTTGTATCGATGCAGACCTGATTGCCCGAGAAGTGTTGCTGCCGGGCTCTCCCTGTCTGGCAGCGCTGCAGGCGCACTTCGGGGAAGATATCCTGGACGAAACAGGCGCATTGCGCCGCCGCCTTCTGGCGGACCGTGCTTTTGCCACACCGGAAGGTACCCGTACTCTTACAGAGATCACCCAACCGGAAATTTTACGTCGCATTGAAGACAGACTTACCCGGGCAAAAGAAAACGGAGCGACGATGGCTTTTGTTGATGGTGCTGTCATTGTGGGCACGCCGTTTGAAGCGCGCTGCGATGAGCTGGTGCTGATTACAGCACCCTATGAGCGCAGCGTGGAGCGCATTTGTGCCCGGGACGGTATTGCGCCGGAGATGGCGCGCCGCCGCCTGGATGCACAGACTCCGCTGGAAACCCTGCGCGCTGCCGCAACCACCGAAATTGTGAATGACGGCACAACGCAGGAACTGGAAACCAGGATCAAGGCGTATTTGCAGTCCTTGGGAAGGGAGGAACATGGCTAAAAAAAGTGGTGTAGGTAAATTTGTAAAAAGACTGCTGGTCCTGCTGTTGGTGCTGCTGGTGGCAGGCACGGTACTTTTTGCTGCTTTTCAGGATAAAATCGAACGGTGGGAGTACCCCATTGAGTACTCTGAGTATGTAACCTACTACGCCGATAAGTATGATCTTGACCCGCTGATGCTGTACGCATTCATCCGAACCGAGAGCAATTTTAATCCCAAGGCGGACTCGGATGCGGGCGCACGCGGTTTAATGCAGATCACTGAGGTGACATTTGACTGGATCAAAACCAAAATTGCACCGACGGAGGATCTGACGTTTGAGGATCTGTACGATCCCGAAACTAACATCCGCTTTGGCAGTTATTTTGTCAGTTACTGCCTGCTGCGGTATCAGGATGATCTGGCTACGGCAGCGGCCGCCTATCACAGCGGCTGGGGCACCGTGGATGGCCTTTTGTCGCAGGCGGAATACTCCGCCGATGGCAAAACGCTGGATCACTATCCCTACCCGCAGATGCGGCTGTATGTAAAGAAGATTACCAGTAGTTATCAACGCTACCAGGAAATCTATACTGCATCATGATGCACGAAAGGAATGGAAACAATGCAAACCGAAGAACTCAAAAAACTCCTGTACAAAAATGAAACGGTTGCCGATGCGTCTCCCGACACGCTGGCCGCCGCACAGGAATTCTGTGAAGGGTATAAGAAGTTTCTGGATAACGGCAAGACCGAGCGCGAGGCCACTGCCTACAGCGAAAAGTTGCTGAAAGACGCCGGCTACAAGCCCTTTGTTCCGGGTGAGAAACTCAACCCCGGCGATAAGGTCTACACCATCAACCGCAGCAAGTGCGTGCTGGCTGCCACCATTGGTACCAAGGCCATGGATGAGGGCTTCCATCTGAACATTGCCCATATCGATTCCCCCCGTCTGGACCTGCGCCCGGTGCCGGTCTTTGAAAAGAACGGTCTGGGCTATCTGCGCACCCATTACTACGGTGGTGTGCGCAAGTACCAGTGGCCCACGATTCCGCTGGCCCTGCATGGCGTTGTGTATCGTGCCGACGGTAGCAAGGTGGAGATCTGCATCGGCGAGAAGGATGATGATCCCGTCTTCTGCATCACCGACCTGCTGCCCCACCTGGGTGCCAAGCAGAATGCCAAGCCTTTGAGCGAGGGTATTACCGCGGAGGATCTCAATGTGCTGATCGCGTCCCAGCCCATCGCAGACAAGGATGCAGAACAGCGCGTAAAGCTGAATGTGCTGGGCATGCTGTATGAGGCATACGGCATCACGGAGCGCGATTTCACCCGCGCAGAGATCGAAGTTGTGCCTGCCGTTAAGGCACGCGATATCGGTCTCGACCGCGCCATGATCGGTGCCTACGGCCATGACGACCGTGTGGATGCCTATCCGGCCCTGATGGCCGAGATCGGTGTGCAGAATCCTGCCTACACCACGGTCTGCGTGCTGACAGACAAAGAGGAAACCGGTTCCGACGGTGTTACCGGCCTGAACAGCATGTACACCTTCCACTTCCTGCAGCAGCTTTGCGCAGCCCAGGGCGCCGATTACATCCTGGCCTGCAAGGCAGCCAAGTGCCTGTCCGCTGACGTTACCGCTGCGTTTGATCCCACCTTTGCCGATGCCTTCGAGCCCGACAACGGTACCTACGCAGGCAACGGCGTGGCCATTTACAAGTACACCGGTGCCCGCGGCAAGTCCGGCACCAGCGATGCCTCTGCGGAGCTGGTCAGCTACCTGACTAGCCTGATGGAGCGCAACGGTGTGGTGTGGCAGATCGGCGAGATGGGCAAGCTGGACCTCGGCGGCGGCGGAACCGTTGCCAAGTACGTCGCCAACCAGGATATCGACACCATCGATATCGGCGTGCCGGTTCTCTCGATGCATGCGCCGTTTGAGGTGGTTTCCAAGGCGGATGTGTACATGGCGTACCTGACCTTCAAGGCTTTCTGCGAGGACGCAGAGTAATTTCTCCATAGAAAAAATCGCAAGTCCCGATAAGGGGCTTGCGATTTTTTGTTTCTGTTCAGGGATTGAATTGCAGGCGGAAGGTGGCGCCGCCACCGGGCGTGTCCTCCACCGTCAGCGTGGCGTGGTGCAGTCTTGCCAGTTCCCGGGCCACCGAAAGCCCCAAGCCGAAATTCCGCTTGCTGGTCCGGCTGGTATCGGCGCGATAGAAGCGATCGAAGATGTGGGCCTTGTCCTCGTTGGAAATGCCATGCCCATGGTCGACAACCAGAAAGGTGATCGGCGTTTTCGCTCCGTCGCCGCAGAGCACCAGCTCGATGCCGGTACCAGCAGGGGTATGTTCCATGGCGTTATTCAGCAAAATCGCCAGCAGCTGCTTCAGCCGCCCGGCATCCGCCTGAATGGCAGGCACGGCGGTATCGGGCAGGGTGAGGGTCAGCCCGTGGGAGGCTTGTCTGGCCAGCAGATAAAACTGGTCGTACAGTTCGATGCACAGATTGTCCGGCGCTACAGCTTCCAGATGTGTGGGCAGGTTGCCTAAATCGCCGTTTGCCAGCAGTAAAAGATCGTCGGTCAATCGTGCCATGCGGTCGGTTTCACTTTGCGCATTTCGCAACAGTTGTTGCTGCCGTTCGGGGGGCTGTGTTTCGTCCAGGGCCTGTAAGCTGGTTTTTACCACAGCCAGGGGGCTGCGAAGCTCATGGCTTGCCGCAGCAATAAATTCTTTCTGCTGCCGCAGAGCCTGGGCGGTGGGAGCCAGGGCCTTGCCCACAAGCCAATAGGAAATCAGGGCCAGCAAGGCACTGCCGGCCAGCCAAAGTCCGATGTGCTGCAGAGCGGACCACAACATATGCCGGGTCAAAAAGCCTTGCTCCTGCATCATCACCAACAGCAGATATTCCCCCTGCGTACCGCGAGGGAGCAGGGCTGCGGCGCAATGGTAAAAATCGCCGCCGCTTCCGCCCAGATTGAAATGGGCTTCCTGCTGTATAACGGCACCATTTTGATCAAGCTTGGAGCAATCGAGAAAAAGCTCGGCCCCTTCCAGGGCCAGAGATTCCAGCTCACTGCGCGGTGATTCACTGGAGAGTGAGCCTGTGTAATGTAAGGCGGAACCGTTGTCCTGCAAAAACAGCAGGCACCCCGTTCCCAGTTCCTGTTCGCTGAGCCAGACATCGGTCACTGTAGCGGTATCGGACAACCGGTCGCACAGCGAAGAAAAATTACTGTCAAAGAGCGCTTCGGCGCTGGTCTCAAATTGCTTCTGCGATAGGTTCCAGGTTACGATCAGGGCCCCGCCCAGAACCAGGGAAGTCAGGGCCGCCATCAGGAAGGTGAGACGCCGTTTGAGTTTTTGAATCATGGCGAAACCTCAAATTTGTAACCGCTGCCGCGCACAGTGATCACACGGGATTGGCTACCCACGGATTGTAAGCGGCGGCGCACAAAATGGATGTAACAGTCAAGGTTGGCTTCCTCAACCTCCGCCAGTGGTCCCCAGACCTGAGCCAGCAGAGAAGAGCGGGCCTGCAACCGGCCGGGACTGCGCAGCAGGGCTTCCAGCAGATCGCATTCCCGATTGGTCAGGCTGGCTGTACCCTGTGGCCCGGTAAGGGTCAACTCTGTGGGGGAGAGGGTTACATCTCCAATATGAAGTGCGGGATCGGCGGTGGTTCCGGGGCGGCGCGTCAGCGCCCGCAAACGTGCCAGCAATTCACGGGTATCAAAAGGCTTGGCAAGGTAATCGTCGGCACCGGCATCCAATCCGTCTACGCGGTCGCCAATGCCCGAGAGGGCTGTTAACATAAGGACTGGCGTGGAAATTCCGCGCATGCGGGCGGCTCGCAGCAGACTGAGCCCGTCAAGCCCCGGCAGCATGCGGTCCAGGATGCAGACATCGTACGCACCGCTTGTGAGCAGGGTCAACCCGTCGGTCCCGTTCGGGCAGATATCCACCCGGAAAGAGGCAGCTTCCAGTGCAGGGCGCAGGGCTTCGCAGAGGGCACCGTCGTCCTCAATCAGTAAAATTCTCATGGCATACTCCTGATGGAAAAAAATCGTTTCCTTTATTATACACCTTTTGTCTTGAAGAAACCTTGAAAAATCGGCAGCCTTTTTTAAGGACATTTCAAGGCAAAGGCGGTATACTGGTGGCAAGATCGAAAGGGAGGTATACAGGATGAAACGCTTTCTCAGTACGGCGTTGAGCGTTCTTATGACCGTCAGTCTTGCAGCTTGCGGCGGTGGTACAACCGAAAATGTGTCGGGTACCACCAACGCGGATGCGGCCGGGCAGGTTCAGATGGGACGCTGGATAGAGAATGAGGTGGAGCTCGGCGGACGGGAAATCGTGGGAGACCCTGCGTTGCTGGAAGACGGCACCCTGTCCCTGTATGTCTATGAGGAAGACGCGGCGAATCCCGGAACCGGGCAACTGGCGCACCTTTCCTCTGCGGACAATGGCGAAACCTGGACCGAGAAAGATACGGGATGGGGAAGTCAGGTAGAAGGGTTTATCAACCGGGTTTGGCAGTTGCCGGATGGGACGGTGTGTCTGCGCAGTGTTGTTTTGGATGAAGAGAGCCGGGCAGACAATACGTTCCATGTCTATTGGCAGCAGGAACCGGCCGGAGATCTGAAACCCTTGGAGATAGAAGGCGTGGAGGATGTGAACAACTGCATCTTCTATGACGGAAAGATCTTCTTTTTCACACAAAGCTATGGGGAAACAGGCGCTTCTCTGCAGGTGACCTCGTACGACAAAGAATCGGACGATACCCACGAAGTGTCCGTGAACACCGACATGAGTTATGGCATGATGCTGTATCCCACTGTGGCAGGGGATAAACTGTTATGCGTATCCTATGGGGATACAGCTCCCAAGTTGGTGGAATTCAATCCGCAGGACGGCACTTGTACCGATGTGCTGAATCCGTTGAGTGAAGCTGTCAGCGTGAGTGCGCTCACAGGAGATGCAGAAGGCGCGGTCTACTATCCCACGCCGAAAGGCATTTACCGTCTGGCACCCGGTGGAACGCTGCCGGAACAGATTGTCAGTGCGGAAGGCACCGCCATGAGCGTGACCAGCAACTATCCAAACAGCATCTGCCGTGCCGCGAACGGTGACTTTCTGGTCACACAGATGGTGGATAGCGGTCCTTGTAAACTGTACCGCTACCATTACGATGAATCTATGCCCACCCACGCAGAAACGACGCTGAATGTTTGGGCGCTGCAGGAGTCACCCACCGCACGTGCGGCGATCAATTTGTATAAGCAGCAGCATCCCGAGGTGGATGTTACCTATACCGTTGCTATCCCGGCGGATACAGAGGATATCTCCACGGCGCGCAACGATGCGCTGACAAAGCTGAACACCGAATTGCTGGCAGGAAACGGGCCGGATTTGCTGATCCTGGACGGGATAGCCTACGAGAACTATGCACAGAAAGGCTTGCTGGCGGATCTCAGCAATGCGGTGCCCCTTGCAGAATTGCAGGCGAACCTGACCGAATCCTTTGTGGAGGAGGGAAAGGCGTATGTTTTGCCTGCACGGTTCAGCGTGCCGGTTCTGATCGGTGATGCGGGAACGCTGGACGCCCTGAAAGACCTGACATCTATGCAGCAGGCAGTGCTGGATGCTGCACCCCGGCCGGATTTTGGGGATGAGAGCCCGGACTTTTACGAAGGGCTGCCGGAGAAAGAAAAATACGCCCTGTGTTTGACGGACGCTGAAGATTTTGCGGATTTCCTCTTGCCAACCAGCGCCGATGCGATTTTACAGGACGGTACCCTCAACGAGGATGCTCTGCATCAGGTTATGGAGTTTGTGCAGACGGTTTCCGACTACTATGGGATTCGGAACTATACGATGGAAAACAACACAGGGGCTATCCAGTCCTGGAGCGGGAGCGACCCTGTTGAGGTTCCTCCGGAAATGAACGAGTACTCTACAAGCAGCCACGCCAAGTACGGCTGGTTCAGCATGGATACACCCTATGTCATCATAGCGGCTGCCCGCCGGGAGAACCCTATGGATTATGAGGGAGAAGATATCCCGTTCGATATGATCCTTCGACCGGGATTGACTGCGGGAGCTTACACCCCCAAAGTACTGGTGGGGGTTAACGCAAACGGTGCACATCTGGAGGAGGCCAAGCAATTGGCAGCATCTTTCTTTGATGCCGAAGTGCAGGGCACCTATCTCAGCGATGGCATCACGGTACGTGCGGACTGCCTGCAAGAAAAACTGGACGCCGTAACAGAGAATGATCAATATTCTGCGGAAACCTTTAAAGGGAATCTTTCTGATTTGCTGAATCAGTGCACAACGCCGGTGGTAGTGCCGTCTGTACTGCGGGATGCGTTTGTCAAACATGCAGACGCCATCATCCAGGGCACGGAAAGCGCAGAGGATGCGGTGCAAGGTGTCACGTCCGATGTGTCGCTCTATCTGGCGGAGCAGAAATGAAAAGATATAAAAGATTGGCCTCCCCACGTGTGGGGAGGTTTTCCAAAGCCGGGGTAAAACGGCAAACATTTACGGCCTGGTTTTTTATGGCATCCAGCTTGTGCGGTGTGGCAGTGTTTCTGCTGGTACCGTTTCTGGAAACCGTGCGCCGCAGCTTCTGCGATACATTGGGCAAACAATTTGTGGGGGTGGCCAATTATCAATCGGTTTTGCAAAACGAGGCCTTTCAATTGGCGGTTCGCAACACCGTGCGCTTTACAAGCGTTTGTGTACCGCTGCTGCTGGCGTTAAGCCTGGCGCTGGCCTTGGCGCTGCGTGCAAAAGTTCTGCGGCGCACCCCATGGGCCGAATGGTACCGCACTACGTTTTTGCTGCCGATGGCAATCCCTGTGGCCAGCATTGCGCTGTTATGGAAAGTCCTATTCGCACGTACAGGGCTTATCAATGCATGGTTTGGTACGGACTGTGATTTTATGGGCACCGACTCAGCTTTCTGGGTGTTGATTGCTACCTATCTATGGAAAAACATCGGGTATGACAGCATTCTGTGGTCCAGCGGTCTGGATGCAATTTCCACGGATCTCTATGAGGCGGCAGCGGTAGATGGAGCCGGTGTGTGGCGGCGTTTTACAGCCATCACATTGCCCAACCTGATGCCGACTCTGCTGGTTACCGGCGTTCTGAGTCTGCTCAATACCTATAAAGTCTTCCGGGAAGCCTATCTTGTGGCGGGGACCTATCCGCAGCAAAGCATCTATCTGCTGCAGCATCTGATGAACAACTGGTTTCTGGCGCTGGACTTGCCGCGTCTGTGTGCGGCCGCTGTGATGGTGGCTGTGGTGTTGCTGGCGGGGATTGCTTTTCTGATCAGACATTTGGATGTATGAAAAAATTTGTTCTTTTACCCTTTACTTTGCTGGTGTGGGGGCCGCTGTGGATTCTGTTTACAGGCGCCCTTACCGGAGAATCGGAGCTGCAACGCACCATGGGACCGGCACTGACGGGCCACGGGCAGGCTATGTGGACACTGCTGCCCAGCTGGCCCACCTTGCAGGGCCTGCTGCAGCTTTTGCTGGACACGCCGGAATATTTTATCGCGTACTGGAACACCTGTGCCCAGGTCCTGCCCCAGATGGCAGGCCAGGTGGTCGTGGGGGCTCCGGCAGCCTGGGCGCTTTCACGGCTGGAGTTCCGCGGCCGGCGGGGATTGCGGATGCTGTATCTCGTTCTTATGCTGCTGCCGTTTCAGGTCACGATGGTTCCCAGCTACCTTACGCTGCATTCGCTGGGGCTGTTGGATACGATCTGGGCCATTATCCTGCCGGGCGTGTTCAGCACCTTTCCGGTGTTTATTATGCAGCGTGGATTCGATGCCGTGCCGATGCCGCTGCTGGAAGCGGCGGCCATCGATGGTGCAAATTCTTGGCAGCAGTTCTGGCGCATCGGCGTGCCGGTGGGGCTGCCGGGAATTCTGGCAGCATTGACGATCGTTTTTCTGGATGCCTGGAATGCGCTGGAACAACCGATGATCTTTTTGAAAACACCCGTGAACTGGCCGTTGTCGATGTATCTGACCAATATCACGGGAAACGATCTTGCACTCACGATGGCCTCCAGCTTGCTGATGCTATTGCCGGCTGTTCTGATTTTCTCGTTTGGTCAGAAATATCTGGAACAGGGCATTCTGGCCGGAGCTGTGAAAGGATGATAATCATGAAACAAAGATGGATGTTGTTGGGAATGACCATGGCTATCTGTGTCACGGCAGGGGGGCTTTGCACAGCCTGTACACCAAAACAAGAGGATACGTTCACCCTGTATGCAGCGTTATCCGAAAAAGCTGTGGAACAATCTGATGACTCGCTGCCGGAAAGTACCCCGGCGGTTCCTTCCCCCGCCCCAACGGAAACACCTGCTATGTCTGAAAGGGATCCTCTTATGGATCCGGACATGATGGGAAACGTAGCAACGGTGGAGCAAGATTACTTTACGGTGACACCCATCATAACCACCGACATTGGCAACGGAGGTGCTGTGGCTGCAGGTGGCTTCGGGGATGAGGTGACGATTCATACAGAAAATGCGGTGTTTGAAACCATGAGAATTTATAATGGCGGACATGAGGAACCGCAGCCTGCGGATGCGTCGGTGCTGAAAGAGGGCGTGCAGGTCTATCTGTACGGGACCAGACAAGAAGATTCCTTTGCAGCAGAAAGGGTCATCGCTCTGGAAATGGGAGACAAGGCAGAATGAAACTTGCTGAAAAAATCGGCCCGCTGCTTCATAACAGTGATCCGCGGCAGCTGCGACGTTTTGCCAACATCCTGCGCTTTTTCGCGGCACTGCTTGTTGTCACCCTGGTAGCGCGGGGAACGGCAGGCGTGACCATGCCGGTGGTGGAGATTCAATCCCCAGCCTCCGGAACGGTAAGCACCAGTATCTCTGCCTCGGCTACCGTTGCCTGTGCGGGCGGCGAACCGTTTACGCTGCCGGAAGGATTGCTGGTTACAGGCGTCCCTGTACAGGTGGGCAAGGAAGTTCAGGCAGGCGATACTTTGGCAACTTTTGACTCTGCCGAATTGGCGCGGGCGATTGCCTCCAAGAAGGCAGAATTGCAGCAGGTACAGATGCAGGCCGCGCAGCAGCAGAAAGGTGACGAGGCAGACCCCTATAATGCGCAGCTTTCGCAGCAACAGCTGGAACGAGCCTATGAGGATACGCAGAAAACCTACGAGGAGGGGCAGGAAAGTATTGAACGTGCGCGTGAAAAACGGGATGAGGCAGCCCGGGCAGTAGAAAATGCCCGCAATGCGCCTTTGAATAGTGCACTTCCCCAGCAGGATGCAGAAGCCCAAAAGCAGGCCAAAATTGAGGCGGCAACAGCAGCGCTGGAAGCGGCCGAAGAAACCCTTTATCAGGCTGAAAAGGCGGCGGAATCTGCCAATGAGGCAGCATTGTCCGCAGCGCAAAATGCCGAGGACAGCCGGAATACGGCGCTGCATGCCTTGGAAAAAGAAGAAAAGGACGTCGCGGAACAAAACGACCTGAACCGTGCCGCAGCTGCGGTCAGTAACGCCAATGCTGCATATTTACAGGCAGAACTGGACCAACTGCTGGATCTGCAAACTTCCGGCGGGCAGTATCTGGCGCCAAAGGCCGGAACGATCGTCGAGCTGGATCTCATTGTCGGGCAGCCGAGCCCGGCGGTAGGGGGACTGCTGGCGGATGCGGATGCCGACTATACGGTGGAGGTTCCCCTGACGAAGCAGCAGGCGGAATTGGTAGTGGTAGGCACGGTTCTGCATGTGAGCCAGGCCGGAAGCGGAGGCGACGCGGCTGTGCAAAGTCTGTCATCGCCCGATGCAGACGGAAATGTTACGGCCAAAGCAACTTTGCCGCAAGGAAACTGGTCTGCCGGCGCTGCATCGGTAACAGCTACCGCTCAGACAGCAAGGCAGGATCTAGTGCTTCCGGCTACTGCCGTTCGTCAGGACAACGGTGGAAGCTATGTGCTGGCTGTAGAAGAGCAGAATACGCTTTTGGGCCTCCAGAATGTGTTGGTCAGCTTGACGGTGACGGTGGAGGAAACCGGCGATACGATGGTTGCGGTATCGGGCGCGTTGGATTACCAGACGCAGGTAGTGGTTACCAGCAATAAAGCCATTCAGGCCGGCGATACCGTGAGGATAAAACAATGAGGAACGATTCCATTCCGGCACTGAAACCGGCGCCGCTGCGCTGGCGATGGATGGTAGCGGTGATTCTGTATGTAGCCATACAAGGGAGTCTGTGTCTGTGGGCGGGCAAAACGGCTGCCGCTTACCCTGCCACAGGCCTGCGTTTTGAAAAGGAACTGGAACCATCCCAAATCGCCCAGGCGCTGGAGTTTCAGGATAGCGAGCAAAATACACAGGCTATTTCTGTGAGCTTCTGGGGCCAAAGTTCACAAGAGCTGTTTGTTCCCAATGGACGCAGCGTGCAGGATGCCGTTTGCATAGGGTATTGCGGCAATGCAGAGGACTGCCTTCCGGTAACCTACACTTTCGGTGGTGCGCCGGGGACGTTGGGGATGGGCTGTGCATTATCGGAAGCCCTCGCCGATGCCCTGTTTGGCAGCAGCAATGTGGTTGGGCAGACGGTAACGCTGCAACAGCAGAGTTATACGATTACAGGTGTTTTTTTCTCGCAGGAAAAGGTGTTTCTTTACCCTTCACAACAAAACCTGACTTGTGCAGAATTGCGCGGTGTGGCAACCGATACCCCCAAAGCGGATGCGGAGCAGTGGGCACTTGCGGCAGGGCTGGGAAAACCGCAGTGCATCGTGTACGGGCCGCAACGGGCGTGGGCGGCAAAAAGTCTGTGCTGGATACCGGCGCTTTTGGTTGCAGCAGCTGTTTTGGCAAAATTGATCTATCGAAGTTTTGCCTGGCCGGTACTTGTGCGCAACATTATGTGGTTTGCCGTGGCCCTCTCTTTTGCGCTGTTGCTGCCCTACGCACTGGGAATGCTGCCCGGATGGCTTATCCCTGCGCGGTGGAGTGACTTCTCTTTCTGGACCAATCTGGCGGAGCAGATCCGGGAAAGCCAACAGGCGTGGCAAGTGTCGATACACTATTGGCGGGATATTACAAGGCTTTGAAAGTAGCCGTAAAACAAAAAAGCATCTCTGCCGGGCGTGGAAGCCTTTTGGCGGAGGTGCTTTTTGATTATATCATCTTTTGGCCGTTGATCTCCAAAGCAAAGGTTTGCCCCAACACTTTGGCGGCTTCGCGGCAAAGCCGCATGCGGTCCAGGAAGATTTCAAAATAGTCCATGACGGAACAGGTGGTGGTGTCAATGCGCAGCCGAAGGAGGATGGTACCGTTGGCAACAGTAACCTGACTCTCTTTCACGGAGTAATTTACGCGGTCGTGAATATCAAAGGTGCTGGGGTCCTGATTGCGCACGCGGTTGGTGCGCACATCGGTTTTATCGGCAAGAATCAGTGCGGCGGCTACGGCATTGACCGGGTAGGCGGTACCTTCGTCATGATTGCCGATCGCGGTGATTACCGTGGCCACTTCATCGGGGGCGGCGCCCATCTTATCCAGAATGCGGAATGCCATAATGGCGCCGCTTTGGGCGTGATCGTGTCGGTTTACAATATTGCCGATATCGTGCATCCACCCGGCGATGGCGGCCAGCTCCGCTGTGCGGGCGTCATACCCCAGCGTGAGCAGGATTTTGCTGGCCAGAGAAGAAACGCGCCCGGCATGGGCGTAACTGTGCTCCGTGTAGCCAAGGGCGGAAAGGCTCTCATCGGCCTTGCGGATATAGCTGTTGATCTCTTCACTTTTTTTGATTTGTCCCAGGTTCAGCGGCATAAGATGGCGTCCTTTCTGTAGGTGCTTCTCTTATCATACAGTACCCGCCGGGAAAAGTACACGCTATTTTGAATATCTTACGAAAGTTTTACGCTCTTTTTATATACCACAACAGAAATCACCGCAGCCACGACTTCGGTGAGCCAGAAAGCGTGCCATACACCGGTCGGTCCCATGATGCGGCACAAGAGCCAGGCCAGCGGCATGATGACCACGCAGTAGCGAACCAGCGAGATGACAAGTGACTGGACTCCCATGCCAAGACCTTCCAAGGCTCCCGAAGTGGCAACCGAGACGGCGGAGATGATGAAGCCGATGCTGATGATCTGCAAAGCGGTCTGGCCGATAGCAATGGTCTCTGCGTTGGTGGTGAACAAACCAATCAGGCCGTCGGAGAGTAAAACACACAGGACAGTTCCCACAGCCAGGATACCGGCGCACAACAACAATGTCAGCTGGTAAATGCGCCGCACTCGTTTGGATTCACCGGCGCCATAGTTGTAGCCGATCAAGGGACGCATACCCTGTACGATGCCGCTGCTGGGCAGATACAGGAAGGTTTGCAGTTTGTAGTAGATGCCCAGCACCACAACATAGCTTTGCGAGAAGGCGGCAAGCAAAGAGTTAAGGAAGGAAATCAATATAGAGGGCAACGCCAAATTCAAAATGGCAGGAATGCCGATTGCATAGAGCTGCCAATCCATTTTGGGGTTGGGCCGCAGAAACCGGCGGTGTATGCGTACGGGGGTGGAAATACGGTGATAGAAAATCAGGTAGACGCTCAAAGTCAGCATCTGCCCGATACCAGTTGCCAGGGCGGCACCGGCGATGCCCATCTGCGGGAAAGGTCCCAGGCCGAAGATGAGGACGGGGTCCAGCAGAATGTTGCAAAGGGAACCGGCCAAAAGGCCGATCATGGTGATTTTCATCCGCCCAATGGCCTGATACATCTTTTCAAATGCCAGTGCCGCCATTACCACCGTCGAAAAAGAAAATGCAATGGTGGCATAGGTGGTGCCCATTTGGATCACGGTAGTATCCTGGGTGAACATGGCAAGAAAGTGGGGGGCAATGGCGATGCAGGTGATGGTGATGATCACACCGTGCAGCAGAGAATAGACAAGTCCGTGTGTGGCGGCGGTGTCGGCACGATCACGGGAACCCGCGCCCAGGTGCAGCGCGATTTGCGCATTGATTCCGACGCCAAAGCCGATGGCGATGGCATTGACCAGATTCTGCATGGGAAAAATCAACGACAACGCCGTCATGGCATCTTCGCTGATCCGGGCGACGAAAAGGCTGTCTACGATATTATATAACGCATTGACAAGCATAGAAAAAACCATGGGCAGTGCCATGGAGGTAAGCAAAGGAAAAATCGGTTTTTCCTTCATAAAAGTGTCACTCATGATTCGAAAACCCTGCCTTTCGCACACAAAAAAGCCACACAATGATCCAAAACGGACCATTGTGTGGCGAAAAGTGGCATAAACTGTAAAAATCCACACGGAGTTTTATTATTTATACGATAGCACAGTTGTAAGGAGCTGTCAAGTTCAGATGGGATGGAAAAGCACTGGTAAAATACGGTTACCGCTTGCGCGCCCAAAAACCAAAGCCGGTACCACACACCCCGCCGACGATGTGCATGAAATTGGCGACCTGATCCTGCACAAACAGGATCTCGTATACCTGCTGGCCAAGATAGAGCGCTGCCACCAGAATCAGCGTCAGGGGAATGGAACCGTTGCGCATACCGGCCAGACTGGAGAGCATAATGAGCATGAATACAATGCCGGAAGCTCCCAGCAGAGCGGAACCGGGAAAAAGAAGGCATTGCAGAATACCGGAAATGGCTGCCGTCATCAGAATGCCCAGCAGCAGGGTACGGCTGCCGTATTTTTCCTCCATCGGCGGGCCGATGACCAGAAACAAAAGCATGTTGTTCAGAAAATGGTCCCATCCCGCATGGCCCAGCACATGTCCAAAAAGACGGATGTAGAACAGCGGATCATTCAGAGGGGAACGATACACACAGAACAAATGGGCGGTGCTCCAGCCGCTGGTCAGTACGTCCAACAGCAATACAAAAAGAGACAACAGGAAAAAACTCAGTGTAACGGGAGCGTTATATTGCAACCGCAAAGTATGACGACGCATGAAAAAACCTCCTGGTGGTTACCATTGTTTTCGATATTCCCCCGGCGGGACACCTTCAATCTTTTTGAAAAGGCGGGAAAAATAGTTTGCATCGTTAAGCCCACATTCCTGGGCGATGGATTCGATGCTGTTGTCGGTAAAGCGCAGCAATCGTTTGGCCTGGGTGATGCGCAGCTGCACAAGATAGGCGGTGACGGATTGTCCAAACTGTTCTTTAAAGACGCGGGTCAGGTAGAATTTGTTGATGTAGAAGCGCTCAGCCAGCGCGTCCAGCGTGATTTTCTCAGTATAGTGGGCGTCAAGATAATCCTTGATTTCCTGCAAATTTTGCTTTTTGCTGTGGGCGATACGGGCATCCCCCGGATGCCAGCTCTCTTCCATCAAAAGCGTGAGCAGTTCAACAAGCTTGCCGTAAATCTGCATATCCCGCACATAATCGTCCGACGCGGCCAGGGTGTAGATCTCCTGCAGCAGGGCAGAAAATCTTTCGGGTTGGATGGCGTGGAACGATGTTTGACCGCCGCGTTCCTGATACTTTTTATAGATGGCCCCCATATTGGGCCCATAAAAATGAACCCACCGCAGATTCCAGAGATCTTCCCCGGTTCGGTGCAGATATGGCTTGCGGCAATCCAGAAAAACGCAGTCGTCGGGCTGTAGTGTGCGCCGGATTCCGTCATATTCCAGGATGCCGGAGCCACGCTCTACCAGAAAAAACAGATAGGAGGCAAGATTCTTTCGGGCGCTGGTATGCGGCTGCCGTGCCTGCAGGGTTCCGACTTCCTGCAAGTGCAGCAGGCTGGAACGGGCAAACGGGGAAGGGGTGTAGATAATGCGGTTGGAATGTACCAACTCACCATCGAAAAGCGGTGCGTCCATCGGTTTCACCTCCGAAATCTTTTTAGACAGTATAACAAAAAAGTCAATATAATGCTAGTCTTTTGCAAGATTTCCCCTACCGAAGCACGGAAAATGTCGATAGAATAACAAACAGACAGTAAAATTGCATGAACCGATCTGTGCGGTTTCACACAAAGAAAGGCGATTGAAGTATGAAAAAAGCATTGATTACCGGCGTGACGGGCCAGGATGGCAGCTATCTGGCGGAATTTTTGCTGGATAAAGGTTATGATGTGCATGGCATGATCCGCCGCTCCTCGGTAGATTATCGCGAGCGCATTGCGCATTTGGAGGGACATCCTCATTTTCACCTGCATTACGGCGACCTTGGGGATTCTATGAGCCTGATGGCTGTTATTGGCAGTGTGCGCCCGGATGAAATCTATAACCTGGCGGCCCAGAGCCATGTTCAGGTCAGCTTTGATGTGCCGGAATATACGGCAGATGTGGTAGCTACCGGTGTGTTGCGTGTGCTGGAGGCGGTGCGCCTGTGCGGTTTGGCGCAGACCTGTCGGATTTATCAGGCTTCCACCAGCGAACTGTACGGCAAGGTGGAAGAAGTTCCGCAGAACGAGAATACCCCGTTCCATCCTTACAGCCCCTATGCGGTGGCCAAACAGTATGGTTTCTGGATTGTCAAGGAGTACCGCGAGGCTTATAATATGTTCTGCTGCTCCGGCATTCTGTTCAACCATGAATCAGAGCGCCGCGGCGAAACTTTCGTTACGCGCAAAATCACCTTGGCGGCGGCCCGCATTGCGCAGGGCAAGCAGGATAAGCTTTACCTCGGCAATCTTTCCAGTTTGCGTGACTGGGGCTATGCGAAAGATTATGTGGAGTGCATGTGGCTGATTTTGCAGAATGACAAGCCGGAAGATTTTGTGATCGCTACGGGCGTGCAGCATTCGGTGCGTGAATTCTGCCAGTTGGCGTTCCACCATGTGGGTATTGAGCTGGAGTTTGTCGGCGAAGGGCTGGAAGAAAAGGGAATCGATCGTGCTACCGGCAAGGTGCTCATTGAGGTCAGCCCGGACTTCTACCGCCCGACGGATGTTGTGAACCTGTGGGGCGATCCCAGCAAGGCGAGAAAAGAACTGGGATGGAACCCGACCAAGACCAGCTTTGAGGAACTGGTGAAGATCATGGTTGACCATGACATGAAGAAGGTTGCGGTGGAACGCGCCGAGGAGCACATCCAGACCAACCTGGCGGAATACCTGGAAAAAGGCGTCATCAAATAATCTGGAAAAAAGAAAAGGTTTTCTCCTGACATTAAGAAAGAAGCGAACAATTATGATGGAAAAGAATGCAAAGATTTATGTGGCAGGCCATCGTGGCATGGTGGGCAGTGCCATCGTGAGGGAACTGCAGCGCCAGGGCTATACCAATATTATTACCCGTACCCACAAAGAACTGGATCTCTGCCGTCAGGCCGATGTGGAAGCTTTCTTTGCGGCGGAAAAGCCGGAATATGTCTTTCTGGCAGCGGCAAAGGTTGGGGGCATTGTGGCCAACCAGGAAGCACTGGCGGATTTCATGTATTACAACATGACCCTGGAGATGAATGTGATTCATTCAGCCTGGGAGAACGGCTGTAAAAAGCTGGAATTCCTGGGTTCCAGCTGCATTTATCCGCGCATGGCCCCGCAGCCTATGAAGGAAGACTGCCTGCTGACCAGCGAGCTGGAAAAAACCAACGAGGCATATGCACTGGCCAAGATCAGCGGCCTAAAGTACTGCGAGTTCCTCAACCGCCAGTACGGCACCGATTATATCAGTGTAATGCCTACCAACCTGTATGGTCCCAATGATAACTACCATCCGACCCACAGCCATGTGGTGCCGGCATTGATCCGGCGTTTCCATGAAGCAAAGATGCAGAATCTGCCCAGTGTGACCTGCTGGGGCGACGGCAGCCCGCTGCGTGAATTCCTGTATGTAGACGACCTGGCCAATCTGTGCGTCTTCTTGATGAACAACTATTCCGGCAACGAAACAGTCAACGCCGGTACCGGCAAGGAACTCACCATCAAAGAACTGACGGAGCTTGTTGCCAAAGTGGTGGGTTACACCGGGAAAATTGAGTGGGACACTTCCAAACCCAACGGCACACCGCGTAAATTGCTGGACGTCAGCAAGGCGACGGCACTGGGCTGGACCTACAAGACGGAGTTGGAAGATGGCTTGCGCCTCTCGTATGATGACTTCCTGCATAACCCCATGCGGGCAGAGCGTTGAATCCGCGATCATGAGAGAAAGGAAAACTTCCCATGAATGTAATTCTGCTTTCCGGTGGTTCCGGCAAACGGCTGTGGCCGCTGTCCAATGATATACGGTCCAAGCAGTTTATCAAAATTTTCAAAACAGAAACCGGATACGAGTCCATGGTGCAGCGCGTGTATCGGCAAATTACCGCGGTGGACCCCGATGCGAACGTAACGATTGCGACCAGCAAGACACAGGTCAGTTCCATTCATAATCAGCTTGGGGATGCGGTCGGTGTCTGTGTGGAGCCTTGTCGCCGCGATACTTTTCCGGCAATTGCATTGGCCACAGCCTATCTGCATGACGTCAAGGGCGTCTCGCCGGAAGAACCGGTGGTGGTGTGCCCTGTAGACCCTTATGTAAACAACGATTACTTTGAGGCTTTGAAAAAGCTCTCGGATTTGGCGGCGGCCGGTGCGGCCAACCTGACCCTGATGGGCATTGAGCCGACCTATCCCAGCGAAAAGTATGGCTACATCATTCCCGAGTCAGCGGAGGCGGTCAGCAAGGTCAAAACCTTCAAGGAAAAGCCGGATGCAAAAACGGCAGCGGCCTATATTGCGCAGGGCGCCCTGTGGAACGGCGGCGTTTTTGCCTATAAGCTGCGGTATGTGCTGGACCGTGCCCATGAACTGATCGACTTTGCCGATTACCGGGAGTTGTTTGAAAAATATGAATCGCTACAGAAAATCAGTTTTGACTATGCTGTGGTAGAGAAAGAGCCTGAAATTCAGGTCATGCGTTTTGCAGGACAATGGAAGGACATGGGAACCTGGAATACGCTGACAGAAGCCATGGAAGACCCCAGCATCGGCAAAGCCATTCTGGATGATACCTGCCACAACGTTCATGTGCTCAACGAACTGGACGTCCCGGTTCTTTGCATGGGCCTCAAGGATGTGGTGGTTTCTGCCAGTCCTGAAGGAATCCTGGTTTCCGACAAAGACCAATCCAGCTATATCAAACCCTTTGTGGACGCCATTAACCAGCAGATTATGTTTGCGGAAAAATCCTGGGGTAGTTTCCGCGTACTCGATGTGGAGGATGAAAGCCTCACCATCAAGGTTACCCTGAATCCCGGACATCGGATGAACTATCACAGCCACAGCCGCCGTGATGAAGTGTGGACGGTTGTTTCCGGCAGAGGCTGTGCCATTGTGGACGACGAAAAACGTGCCGTTAAAGCGGGCGACGTGATTGTTATGAAGGCGGGGTGCCGCCATACCATTCTGGCCGAAAGCGAACTCAAACTCATTGAGGTGCAACTGGGCAGGGAAATCAGCGTGCACGACAAGCAGAAATTCCCTTTGGAAGACGAAAAGCACTGATTTGCAGATCCTCTGGAAAACTGCTGTGAAAACAAAGATGCATGGGTAACTGTAAGATATACTTTTTTTGCCGCGGGGGTTGACTTACGCGCTAAAATCTGTATAATATTATTGTTGCCTTTGCGTGCTAGTATGGCTCAGTTGGTAGAGCAGCTGATTCGTAATCAGCAGGTCGTCGGTTCAAGTCCGACTACTAGCTCCAGGCGAAAAGCCCCGGAACTATACAGTTCCGGGGCTTTTCATTTTGCGGTTTGCTTTGTGACGGTTTGTTCATAAAAATTTTATACAGAAACCCCTTGATTTTTTGGACGAAAGTGGTTATTATATGTTTAGCACTCAGGAACACAGAGTGCTAAACTAAATCTTCAAAGAGAAATCTTTTATTAGGGAGGATCTTTCATTATGAAAATCAAACCTCTTGCAGACCGTGTTGTAATCAAACTGGTCGAAGAAGAAGAAACTACCAAGGGCGGCCTGATTCTTTCCGGCTCCGCCAAAGAGAAGCCGCAGGTTGCCGAAGTTCTCGCTGTAGGCCCCGGCGGCATGGTTGACGGCAAAGAAGTTGAGATGATTGTCAAGGTTGGCGATAAAGTGCTGACCAGCAAGTATTCCGGCACCGAGGTCAAGGTTGACGGTGAGGAATGCACCATCGTTCGCCAGAGCGACATTCTCGCTGTGGTTGAGTAAATTTTACAATCAGAACCGTTTGCATAAAAAGGAGATAATGCTCTATGGCTAAACAGATTAAGCAGGGCGCTGAAGCCCGCAAGGCGCTGTGCGCCGGTATCGATCAGCTGGCGGATACCGTCAAGGTTACCCTCGGTCCCAAGGGCCGCAATGTGGTGCTGGCCAAGAAGTTCGGCAGCCCGCTCATCACCAACGATGGTGTCACCATCGCCAAGGAAATTGAGCTGAAGGACGCTTTCGAGAACATGGGCGCTCAGCTCGTTCGTGAAGTCGCTACCAAAACCAACGATGCTGCTGGTGACGGCACCACCACCGCGACGGTTCTGGCACAGGCTCTTGTCAATGAGGGCATGAAGAACGTGACTGCCGGTGCAAACCCGATGGATATCAAGCGTGGTATGCAGAAGGCTGTCAACGCTGCTGTGGAGGCTGTGAAGGCGAACAGCCAGAAGGTCAATGGCAGCAAGGATATCGCCCGTGTCGGTACCGTTTCTGCCGGCGATGCTGAGATCGGCCAGCTGATTGCTGACGCCATGGAAAAGGTTACGGCTGACGGCGTGATCACCATTGAGGAGAACAAGACCACTGCTGAGACCTACACTGAGGTTGTGGAAGGCATGCAGTTCGACCGTGGCTATGTGACTCCCTACATGGTCACCGATACCGAGAAGATGGAGACCGTTTATGACGACTGCTCCGTCCTGATTACTGATAAGAAGATCAGCGTCTTCCAGGATATCGTTCCTCTGCTGGAGCAGGTGATCCAGTCCGGCCGCAAGCTGCTCATCATCGCTGAGGATGTTGAGGGCGATGCGTTGTCCAACCTGATCATCAACCGTCTGCGTGGCGGCCTGAATGTTGTTGCTGTCAAGGCGCCCGGTTTTGGCGATCGCCGCAAGGAAATGCTGCAGGATATTGCCATCCTCACCGGTGGTACCGTCATCAGCAGCGACCTGGGCTATGAGCTGAAGGATGCCACCATGCAGCTGCTGGGCACTGCTCGCCAGGTCAAGGTCACCAAGGAGAACACCACCATCGTGGGTGGTAATGGTGACAAGGATGCCATTGCTGGTCGTGTTGCCCAGATTCGCAGCCAGATCGCGACGGCTACCTCTGATTTCGATCGCGAGAAGCTGCAGGAACGCCTGGCCAAGATGGCCGGCGGCGTTGCAGTCATCAAGGTTGGCGCCGCTACCGAAGTCGAGATGAAGGACAAGAAGCTCCGCATCGAAGATGCTCTGAACGCAACCAAGGCTGCTGTTGAGGAAGGCATCGTTGCTGGCGGCGGCACGGCTACCATCAACACCATTCCCGCCGTGGATAAGGTTGTCGACTCTCTCGAGGGCGATGAGCGCACCGGCGCCAAGATCGTCCGTAAGGCTCTGGAAGCTCCTCTGCGTCAGATCGCTGCAAACGCCGGTCTGGAAGGCAGCGTGATCATCGACAACATCCTGAAGGCAAACAAGGCCAACTATGGCTTCGATGCACAGAAGGAAGAGTATGTTGAGGATATGATCGAAGCAGGTATCGTCGACCCGACTAAGGTTACCCGTTCTGCTCTGGAAAATGCGGCCAGCGTGGCTGCGATGGTCCTGACCACCGAGAGCCTGGTTGCCGATCTGCCGGAACCGCCGGCCCCGGTTGCTCCCGCGGGTGGTGACATGGGCGGCATGTACTGATACCGCTCAGCAACTGAATAACAAAATGTAAACAATCCCCGGAACTTCTTCAGAAGTCCCGGGGATTGTTTTTTGCGTTCAAGATGTTATGCAGGTGCGACAAAAGAAACCGTCAGGAATCTTTGTTATTGGGTTTTGCTTCGGGAACTACGGTATCCGACGGCAAGGTGCTGTTATTGGGGACAGGGATAAAGCGCTTGACAAATTTGCCTTTGCCGCGGCTGCGAACATAAAAATAGCCGATAATGGAGAACAGCAACGCACCAATGAAATTCACGAAAAGATCTTCCATTGTATCCAACAGACCGATGTCCAGATATCCGCCAAGGCCTAAGGCGGTTTGCGTGCCGTCAGACTGTACGACGATCACATCGGTGATGTTGCGCAGCACAACGGGATGGTTACCGCCGGTGGGATCCAGAAGAATTGTGCCGATGGTGTGTACGATGGAATCCTTTTGCATATCCAGGAAGAAAAGCTGATCCATAATGCATTCGAAAAATTCCCATACAACACCGACGGTCATGGAAAAGCAGAACGCTACAATTGCCAGATAAAGGGGAGAGAGGTGAAAGCGCACACGGCTGGTTCGGTTCAGGATATCCAGCAAGGAAAAGCCGATGGCCGCACACAAAAATCCGTTCATCGTGTGCAGTACCGTATCCCAATAGGGAAATGTGACATAGTATGCACCGATTTCTCCCAGAATTTCGGCGGCGTAAATGAACAGCAGGATAATGATTTCCAGTGTGTTGGGAAGATCAATGTCCAGCTTGCGCTCCAACAGGGAAGGCATTGCAAACAGGAAAAGAGTTAGCACACACAGAAAAACGTTCTCGAAATTGCGGTTGAAGATCTGGGCCAGCATAACTAGCACGACGGAAGTACGTAAAAAAATATAGACGGCTGTTACCGCCTTCTTTTCTTTCCATAGAGTTTTCAGTTCTTCCCGTTTCGTGCGCTTGGGGTGTTCCATGGTAGTCTCCTTTTAGTCCAGCGTGAAATCTTTGGGGTCCAGTTCTGGCAGAACCTGGCGATGGGGTACGCGCATGAGGGGGTCATAGCAAAAACGGCGGCAGTAATAGTAGGGGGAAACAACACCTTTCAGCTTGCACAGCACCATTTTGGGATCGGATGCAGGGGTACCATGCAAACAGTAACTGCAGGCAGGGGAAATCTTACTGCCATAATACGTCTTTTTGAACATAGCGTCACCCCAAACCTGATAAAATATTCCTGCCGTTTCTATTTATTATAGAAGTTTTGCCGTACCTTGTAAAGAGCGGCGCAGAGGAAGACAAAACCGACGATAGCTGCATCCAAAGGAAGGCGCTGGGTTGTGATAACGCGGTCTGCCAGTGTCCGATATACCGTAGATGCCCCAGGCAAATATCGTACGGAAAGACGAATCATGAAAAGGAAGCAAGCCAAATGAATGCATCGCTGAATCAGGAGAAGGCGCAGTGGAACAGCCCCCTGTGAGAGAAGAAGAATCTGAGCCCAGACAGAAACGCCTAGCAGACTCAGACAGGCACAACAGCCGTACAGCGCTGCACGACCGCCCAAGGAAGCAAAATCCGCACAACCGGAACTGATTTCCAGAAAGGCGTTTACGACAGGCGCAGACCATACGGAGTTGGGCAGATAAGGCAGCAGTACCGCAGCAACAGTGCGGAAAAAAAGCACGCAGCCACATACTTGCAAACTGCTGTTCACGGCACTGCTGATGGAGCGGGGGAGGCTGGGCGCGCTGTGTCTGGTGGGAGTGGGATTCTGCAAAGATGCATCCTGCGGAAGCAGCGGAAGGCAAAAGGCTGTACTGAGAAAATTGGCGGCTAACTGCATCCCGTACAATAAGACGCCCAGTTGCAGGTTGCCCAATAAAAATCCTCCGACGCAGGAAATTACAAATCCCGGACTTGAGCAACAGCCAAGCATCATCACCAATGCGGATTCCCGTTCGGAAAGTTTTCTGTCCCGGTACAGGCTGCCGGTAAGCTGGGCACAGACGGCGTATCCACCGAACCAGGAAAGCAATACAGCTGCCGCACCGGATTTTTCGTGTATTCCGGACAGGCGGGCCAGAACGCCAAATAACCGCCCTTCCAACGGGCAGGAAAGCAAAAGGTCGCACAGTACAAAAAATGGAAACAGCGCAGGCAGGACCGTATAAACGCATAAGGAAATGCCGTTTTGAAACCCCTGGGCGGCAGCTTGCGCATTGCACAGGAGCAATCCGCCCAATACCGGGCAGCCACAGGCCGGCAGATAGGTGGTTTTCCAACGCTGACTCATAGAACAGACCTCCATAGGCGTATATTGGGATGATTGGTACTGTGACTGGGGAGGGTATGCGCATGAAACCTCGGAAACCGAAAGCAAAACGCAACCGGAAAGAGACCGTTTCTTTGCGCGGCATGCTGGCACAGCCACCCTCCGCTTTTTACCGTCTTCCGGAGTTTGAGCTGCGCGGCGGGTATCTGGTCACCGAGGGATGCCGCCGCGTGCTGGACTTTGAGCCGGAAAAAATCTGCCTGGATATGGGCAACTTTATAGTAACATTTTATGGCACCGAACTTCGGATAGAATCGTTGACCGGTAAAAGACTGATTCTGGCCGGGCGCATTGCCAACATTTCCTTTCGGAACAAGTGGGAGGTGTCGGAGCATGGCACATAACGTGTGGGTGGCGGATCGGTTCTGGTTTACGATTCAAGGCAAAAATCCGCAGCGTTTTTTGAATCTGGCGGTATCGGAAAAAATACATCTGGCGTATCTGCACTGGATACCGGATGGTTTGATGGCCCAGGGGCTTGGCCCGGATTATGAGAGGCTGCGGGACCTGGCAGCAAAGGGAGGGTGGTCGTTTTCGGTACAGAAACGGCGCGGCCCCGGCCTTTTTTTGGAACGCCTTCTGGCACGTCCCGGAATTTTGGCGGGGACGGTGCTGTTCGCTGTTTTGCTACAGGGTATGGGAAGCTTTGTCTGGACAATCCAATTTGGCGAGCTAAGCGGGGAAACACAACATCAAATGCGAAACTTGCTGGTCGAATGCGGAATATATGAGGGCGCGGTCCTGGATGAGCAAACACTGGCGATGGCTCAGGCACAAGCGCTGCAGCAAAGTGAGGTGTTTGGTTGGGTAAGCCTGAATTTTACAGATGGGGGTCTGTCTATTGAAAGTACGGATGCACAATACCAGACAATCCGGGAAGAGCCGCTTTTACAGCCCCTGTATGCAAAGGCGGCCGGGGAGATCGTGGCAGTAGAAGCGGAAAGCGGCTTTGCGGCAGTGGTACCGAGACAGCAGGTTGAGCAGGGGCAACTGCTGGTAGATGTGGTGCGTCTGGACCGGGATGGCAACGAAATACGCCAGGGTGCCAGTGGTCGGATCATGGCGCGGTGCGAAAAAGCGTATACGATATTTCAACCCTATTCGACTACGCAAAAGGTACTGGATGGAAGTACGGTAACACAGAATACCCTTTGCGTTTTTGGCACAATGTGGCAGGGGGAAGAACCTGACGTGCCGGAGCAGTGCGTTGTACAAACCGACTGGCAGCCGCTTCGGGTAGGACGGCTGAGTCTGCCAGGGTGCATTTGCAGTAAAACCTTTTGGCCCCAGACAGAACAAACGGTATCCTATACCCAAAAACAAGCGGAAGCACTGGCACGTCGTGCCTGCCGGGCGGAACTGTACAACGAGTTCCCTGATGCAGAAATTGAGTCTCAGATGTGTGAAGTGGAACCGGAAGCGGAGGGGGTGACCTGTACAATTTCATACCGTTTTTGCGCCAATATTGCCACAGTGCAATCATAAAACTACGCTTTAGGGCATTGGAAATCCTGCTGCCAAAAGAAAAAAGAAAATTTTGTGCATAATAGACAATTTCTTTTGGCAAATATTGTGATATAATCTGAATGGGTTATTATGACATTCGATTGACGGAGGATGGGAATTTGGCAGAGCGATCCATTGAATTGGACAGCATTGAACTGGCCGCTGCCATTTTTGGCAATTGTGATCAAAACATTCACCTGCTGGAAAAGGAGTTCAACGTAACGGCGGTTTGCCGCGGGTCTGAGCTGCGCTTTTCCGGTGCGGAAAAGGATGTAGTGGCTGCTGCGCATGCGGTGGACGGTATGGTGACCCTGATGCAAAACCATACCCCGCTGGAAGAACAGACGGTGCGGTATTGTATCAGCCTGGCCCGCGATGGCGAGGAAAAACGGCTGCGAGAATTGACGGACGATTTTGTGGCGGTGACCGCCAAGGGCCGTCCCATTCATCCCAAAACGTTGGGGCAGCGGGAGTATCTGGCGGCAATCCGCAAACATGCCATCACTTTTGGCGTTGGCCCGGCGGGTACCGGCAAGACATATCTTGCTGTAGCCATGGCGGTCAAGGCTTTCAAATCCAAGGATGTCAGCCGGATCATTCTGACGCGCCCGGCGGTGGAAGCGGGAGAAAAGCTTGGCTTCCTGCCCGGTGATCTGCAAAATAAGGTGGACCCCTATCTGCGCCCGCTGTATGACGGCCTGTTCGATCTGCTCGGAGCAGAAACGTTCCAGAAACTTTTTGAAAAGCAGATTATTGAAGTGGCGCCGTTGGCTTATATGCGCGGCCGTACGCTGGACGATGCCTTCATCATTCTGGATGAAGCACAGAACACGACACCTGAACAGATGAAGATGTTCCTGACGCGTATGGGTGTAGGCAGCAAAGTGGTTGTGACGGGCGACGTTACGCAGGTGGATTTGCCCGATAAAGTACGCAGCGGCCTTGTGGATGCACTGCAGATTCTCCGCAATGTGGAAGGAATTGCACAGGTCCGTTTGACGGAAAAGGACGTTGTGCGTCATCGTCTGGTGCAGGAGATTGTAAAAGCTTATGAAAAGGCGGCCGAGCAGTCGGTCAAAAAATAAAAATTCGGAAACAGGAGGTTGATACCCTATGTCCAATAAAGTTCTGATTACCAACGACCAGAACGTTGTAAAGGTCCCGTCCGGCCTGCGTATCCTGATTCGCCGCAGCTGCAATGCGGTGCTGGATTTTGAAAAGTTTGAAGGTTCCGCAGAAATCAGCGTTACGTTTGTAGACAACAACCGTATCCACGAACTGAATAAACAATACCGTGACAAAGATTCTGCCACCGATGTTCTGAGTTTTCCCATGGGAGAAAACGGAGAATATGACATCGACGAAGACAACGGCTGCAAGATTCTGGGGGATATCGTCATTTCGATGGAACGCGCAATGGAGCAGGCAGAGTTGTATGGCCATACCCTGCAGCGGGAAGTGGCCTACCTGACGGTACATTCGATGCTGCATCTGCTGGGGTATGATCATGAGGCCAGCGGACTGGAAGCCGTGCGTATGCGGGAAAAGGAGGAAGCGGTGCTGATCAAACTGGGTTTGCCGCGCACTGTTTCGTATACCAGTGATGAAATCTGAGATCAAACGCTTTGGCCGCGGCTTTGTCTATGCGTGGAACGGGATTCTCGCCGCAGTACACCAGGAGCGGAATTTTCGTTTTCATCTTTGCGCAGCGTGCTATGCTCTGGCAGCATGCTGGCTGGCAGAACTATCCCGTGTTGAATGGGCACTGATTCTTTTTTGCATTGCCGCAGTTCTTGCTATGGAGCTCATGAACTCTGCCGTGGAACGCGCGGTGGACAAGCCGGATACCACCCACTGGTGGAGTGCCGGCGCAGCCAAGGATATGGCGGCCGGTGCGGTACTGATTACGGCGCTGGGGGCACTCGTCATCGGCTGCTGCCTGCTGCTGCCGCAGCTTTCCAAAATCATGGGCCGTCTTTTGGCGATGCCCTGGCTCGGCATCTTGCTTCTGGCCGCACTGATTCCGGCGTATCTTTTTATCTTCCGTTATCACAACGCAACACAGAAAGGCGAAACAACGAATGGCAAAACCGATTCCTGAAATGCCCAGCAGCGTATTTGTGGCACTTGTGGGCCGGCCCAATGTGGGTAAATCCAGCCTGACCAACTATTTGGTGGGGGAAAAGGTCGCAATTGTGACACAGAAACCGCAGACTACACGCAGCCGTATCACCGGTGTCATCACCAAGGGGCCTGTGCAGTATGTCCTGATGGACACGCCCGGCATTCACAAGACGCACAACAAGCTGGATGCCCGTATGACACAGACGGCTGCGGCCAGCCTGAAAGATGTGGACGTTACGATGATGCTGTTTGAACCGGCGGGGGATTTTACCGAGTCGGAACTTACGATGATCAAAGCCTTGCAGAAAGGCGGTCCGGCGATTGCCGTCATCAACAAGGTGGATTTGCTGGACAGCTTTGCGGCACTGGAACAGCGCAAACGTCAGCTGGAAGAGTTTGGCTGCTTTGATACGATTGTGACGGTATCGGCAAAAGATGGGACGGGCTGTGAGGACTTGTTTGCCTTGCTGAAGCCCTACGGCAACGAAGGCCCCCATTATTTTGACGACGATGCCTTTACTGATATGCCGGAAAAGGAATTGGTTGCCGAGCTGGTGCGGGAAAAAGCACTGCTTTTCATGCGGGAAGAAATCCCCCACGGCATCGCTGTTGTGGTGGAGCGCTTTAAGGAGCGCCCCGATAAAGATCTGATTGATATCGATGTGGATATTTACTGTGAACGAAAAAGCCACAAAGGTATGATTATTGGCAAGGGCGGCCAGATGCTGAAAAAAATCGCATCGGCTGCGCGCATGGATATTGAGGAATTGTTGGGTGTAAAGGTGAATCTTCAGTGCTGGGTCAAGGTGCGCGAAGATTGGCGCGACAACGAACGGCTTCTGAATTCGTTGGGATTCGCCAAGCCCTGACAGATTCCCCGGTGCCCCGGTTGGACAACTTTTCCGTTTGCACTGTGCTATGATGGCAGCAGCCAGAAAGGAGGCTGCCATCATGGTTTGTTCGGCGGGGGATTGGGCACGGTTTGCACAAACCGGAAGTATTTACGACTACTTGCAGTATAAATCGCAGCAGAGTGTGCTGCGGGAGGATGACAATGCAGATCGCGACGACGGGCCTGGTGCTGCGCCAGGTCAAAGTGGGGGAAGCCGATCAGATTCTGACGCTGCTGACCCCCGATCTGGGTGTCATCTCGGCGTCTGCCAAGGGGAGCCTGCGGCTGAAAAATAAACTGTTCAGCGCATCGGGGCTGTTCTGCTATTCGGAATTCAGTCTGACAAGCGGGCGCAGCCATTATTTCGTGGATTCCGCCCAGGTCAAAAAAGTCTTCCACGGTATCTCAGAAAGCGTGGAAGGCATGTGCCTGGCA
The DNA here is from genome assembly GCA_900545545.1 of uncultured Subdoligranulum sp. Lineage (GTDB taxonomy): Bacteria > Bacillota > Clostridia > Oscillospirales > Ruminococcaceae > Gemmiger. The sequence continues at coordinate 415,024 of UQZO01000001.1, forward strand.
ACCTATATGGCAGAAATTGCAATCTCACTTTCTCCGGCGCCGCCGGAGGCAGATCCGCAGCTGCGGCTGCTGCTGAACAGTCTGTATATGATCGGCACAAAACGATTGCCTGTCCGTCAGCTGAAAACGATCTATGAGCTGCGCGCCATGAGTATGGCGGGGTATCAGCCGGATCTGTTGGCCTGCGCGGAGTGCGGCCGATATGACGGGGGCGATTTCTATTTCGACCCGGTGGAGGGCAATCTGCTGTGCGCCGAATGTGCCGATAGGGCACGGCACATCCCCAATCTGGATACAGCGGCACTGTACGCACTGCGGCATATCTGCCTGGCGGAGGACCGAAAACTGTTCTCGTTCACGCTGGCGCCGGCTAGCCTTAAAAATTTGTCCCGTGCCAGTGAACAATATCTGCTGGCACATCTGGAGCATGGACTGAAAAGCCTTGATTTTCTAAAGACTGTACTCGAATAAGGAGAAGCTCTACCCTGTATGGATATCGCTTATAAAACAACACTGGAACTGGATAAAATCATCGATCGTGCGGTGCAGTTATGCGCCTGCCGTGAGACAAAAGACATGATGCGGGCTCTGGAACCCTGCCAGACACCGGAAGACGAACGTTACGCCCTGGCGCAGACCGAAGCCATCAACAAGCTGCTGATCCAAAACGGTAGCCCTCGGTTCGGCAGTGTGTCCGAAGCACGCCGTATTACGGCCCATGCCCAAAAGGGCGGCATCCTCTCCATGGGAGAATTGTTGGAGATTGCCGCTACATTGCGTAACTTCTCGGGTCTTTCGCAATGGTATGGACTGAGCGAGCATGAGATGCTGCCTACCGATGATCTCTTTTATGCGCTGGCACCGCAGCCTGTGCTGGAAAAGCAGATCACCGAAAGTGTTCTTTCGCCGGAAGAAATGGCGGATACAGCCAGCGTGACACTGCATGATCTGCGCCGTAAAATCCGCCAGACAGAAGATTCCATCCGTACAAAGCTGGATAACATCATCAAGAATTCTACCACCAACAAGTTCTTGCAGGATGCTGTGGTATCTTTGCGCAATGGCCGGTATGTTGTCCCGGTCCGTGCCGAGTATCGCGGTGAAGTAGGCGGCGTCATTCATGACGTGTCGTCCACCGGTGCCACGATTTTTGTGGAACCGACGGCTGTGGTGGAAGCCAATGCCCGCATTATGCAGCTGCGCGCCCAGGAACAAGAGGAAATTACCCGCATTCTGTCGGCTTTTTCGGCACAGGTGGGCTCGCTGGAGCCCCAGTTCTCTTACAGTTACGAGGCAATGCTGCAGATTGATCTGCTGCTGGCCAAGGCCCGCCTGGCGGTGGAGCAGAATGCGTTTATGCCGGAAGTCAGTGATACGATCCACTTCCGCCTGAACCGGGCGCGCCACCCGCTGATTGATAAAAAACAGGTCGTGCCCGTAGATATTGCACTGGGCGATGAGTACGATACCCTGGTAATTACCGGTCCCAATACGGGCGGCAAAACGGTATCCATCAAAACCGCAGGTCTCCTCAATGCGATGGCGCAGCACGGCTTTCTGATTCCCGCCCATGAGAGCAGCGTTGTCTGCAATTTCAGCGAGTATCTTGTGGATATCGGTGATGAACAGAGTATCGAACAGAGCCTGTCCACTTTCTCCGGCCACATGAAGCGCATCAGCGGCATTTTGCAGCGAGCGGGGCATGGTACCCTGGCACTGATCGACGAATTGGGCGCCGGTACCGACCCGGCAGAGGGCGCGGCACTGGCGGTCAGCATTTTGGAACAGCTGCGCCGCCAGGGCAGTCTGCTGATGGCGACCACCCATTATGCCGAGCTGAAAGTGTACGCACTGGAAACGCCCGGCGTTGTCAATGCCAGCTGTGAGTTCAACGTCGAAACACTGATGCCCACCTATAAACTCAGTGTCGGTGTACCGGGCAAATCCAACGCCTTCCTGATCAGCGCTAAACTGGGCATTCCCCAGGAAATCATTGATGCCGCCCGCAACCATATGTCCAACGACGATAAGCGGCTGGACAGTGTGCTGGCACAGCTGGATGATTTGAAACTTCAGCTGAAAAACGCACAGGCGGAGGCCGAAAAGGCACGGTATAACGCAGAACATGCCTTGGAAAGCGCCGAGAAAAAGCGCGAGGAGCTGGTCGAACAGGGCAAACGGGAATTGGAAGATTCTCGCCGTCAGGCTCATGAGCTGATGCAGCAGGTGCAGAACGAGGCGTATGCATTGACGGATGAGCTGCGCCGTATCCAGAAGGATGAAAAGACCAGTGCAGCCCAGCGTGCGGTCCGCGCGCGCGAAATCGCCCGTAAAGATACCGAAACGCTTTTGAAGCGGACGGATGCCAAACCGGCCAGGAAAGAATACGTGCCGCTGAAAGAGGTACAGATCGGGCAGGAAGTTGTCATTGCAGAACTCAATCAGGTGGCAACGGTGACGGCGCGCCCCGACCGCGACGGCATGGTGGAAGTGCGGGCCGGTATCATGAAAACTAAGGTTCCGCTCAACGGGCTGCGGGCACCGGATAAGATGGAAAAGCGTCCGCAGCGTGAGCCGCGGCGTTCAAGCACCCGTGTGCAGCTGGACAAAAATCGCAAGACGAGCATGGAACTGAACCTGCTGGGCTATACTGTAGAGGAAGCGCTGGCGGAGGTGGATAAGTTCCTGGACAGCGGAATGCTGCGCGGTCAGCAGACCCTGTATATCATCCACGGCAACGGTACCGGCGCACTGCGCTCAGCCATTCAAAAGCACCTGCGGACCCACAAGGCGGTCAAGAGTTTCCGCCTGGGCCGGTACGGTGAGGGCGAAAGCGGCGTGACGGTTGTGGAGCTTAAATAAAATCAAACAAAAAGCGACCTGCCTTTTACGGGGCGGGTCGCTTTTTTGCGTCTTTCACCGTTTGCGCATTTTCTCTTTGCACAGCTCATAGACTGGTAGCAAGGTCTGTTGCGTGCGGGGGTGGTTACATCAAAACGGTCATCTATCTGGACGTGCTGCTGCTGGTCAATTTTCTGGCAGCATATTTTTTGCTTTTGGCGGCCGGGGCACTCAGCGGTCAGCGTGCGCCTTTCGGTAGAATGCTGCTGGGCAGCGGCATCGCATCTTTGTCTTCCTTGATTTTGTTTGCGCCGGAACAAACGTATTTGCTCCAACTGGCTTACAAAATCGGTACGGCCGCTGTCATCGTTGCGGCAGCATTCGGGTGGAAGAATAAGCGCCGCATGGTCACGGCGGTCTGCTGGTATGCGGCACTTAACATTGCGCTGGCAGGCGCGGTTCTGCTTGTGATTCTGCAAACCGGAACAAAGCTGCTGCAAACAGCCAATATGGCCGTGTATCTGCGTGTATCTCCGCTGTTGCTGGTGGGGCTTTCCGGCGGTTGCTGCCTTGCAGTGGAACTGGGCATGCGTTTGCTGGAACGCCGCAAGCCGCCCATGGAAACGGTTGGGCTGGAAGTGCAACTGGGGGATGCGACCATTCATCTGCGTGCGGCTTTGGATACGGGATGCCACCTTGCCGACCCCATCACCTGCCTGCCGGTTCTGGTGGTGAGCTTTGCCGATGCACAAAACCGGTTGCCTCAAAACGTGCGGGAGTATTTGAGCGCTTGGTTTGGCGGGCAGTCTCCCGGGGAACCGCCGACCGGTATGCGATTGCGTGTGATCCCCTGCAAAACGGCAGCAAACCACAGCCTGTTACCTGGGTTTGCGGTGGGGAACATCGGCCTTATTACCCCAACGGGAATTCTGGAATTGGGGCGAAGCGCAGTGGCCTTTGCACCGCAGTCCTTTGGCAGTGACCGGTATGAGGCGTTGTACGGCAGCGACTTTTTGTGAAACGGAGGGGGACTTATGCAAACGCTCAAACAGATGAACCAAACTATCTATGCATGGTGGCTGCGGTTGATCTCACCGCAGGAATTGCACTATATCAACGGTGCCGATACCTTGCCTGCGCCGCTGGATTCGGCGCAGGAGCAGCAGGCACTGGCAGATCTGGCGGCCGGCAAGGCGGCTGCACGGGATCTACTGATCACGCACAATCTGCGGCTGGTTGTGTACATTGCCAAAAAATTTGAGACACCATCCGCCGGTATAGAGGATATGATTTCCATTGGTACGATCGGCCTGATCAAGGCGGTAAACACCTTTGAGCCTACAAAAAACATCAAGCTGGCGACGTACGCCAGCCGATGCATCGAAAATGAGATTCTCATGTATCTGCGCAAAAGTTCCAACCGCCGCCAGGATGCCAGTATCGACGAACCGCTCAACACCGATAATGATGGCAACGAACTGCTGCTGATGGATGTGCTGACAAGTGATCAGCCGCAGGTGGGGGAAGAATTGGAACGCAGTGCGGAACGGGCGGCGCTGCGCCTGGCGGTGGAACGCCTGGCCCCCCGGGAACGCCGGATCATGGAACTGCGTTTCGGGCTGAACCGGGAGAAGGAACACACCCAGAAAGAGGTGGCAGATACACTGGGAATCTCCCAAAGTTACATCTCCCGGCTGGAAAAACGCATCATCAAACGGCTGCGCCGGGAACTGGAAACTGTTGGTTAAGAATCCTCGGCACGGGTATTGTTGACGAAGTAGTATGCCAGACCATTCATCATGTTCATCTCCGGCTCTTCGGAGTAGATCAGGTACTCGAAATCGCCGCGGGTCCAGTATACGGCGGTACGCCGACCGGCTTTCTGGCTCTGGGTGACAGTCAACCCTGCAATGTCATATTGCTCTACGCTTTCAAAGGCGTCGGCGTAGTAGTTGTCCGGAAAGCGCATCTTGCCGCGCTTGGCGATAAACAGGGTCATAAAGCGGCCGGGAACGATGTTGTAGTCCAGCGCGGCGATGCTTTCGTTGATGAGCCAGTACCGCTGCAGGATGACCAGTTCGTTGTTGGGGTAGGCTGTCAGCCGGAAACCTGCAGAGTCGGAATAGTTGGGTGACAGATATTGGGTCCGGGTATCACGCCCGGAAACCCCGGCGTCGGCGCGCAGCACGATCATCAGAATCAGGGCGACGGATACAACGGCCAAAAGTATCAGTGCAATCACAAACCAGATGGATTCTACCATAGGGCGACCCTCCTTTGTGTTCATGCTATGCAAAAGGAGTTCTCCGTGTGCGGAAGATTTTACCAGCAGAACGGTTGTTTGATAGGGAGGGGCGTGGACTATACTCCTGTACGACGGGAAGGAGGATGGTCCAATGTATGCAGGCAAGGTGGAACTGTGCGGGGTAGATACTTCCCAATTGCCCGTATTGAGCGAAGCCGAAAAAAGCAAACTGATTTGCGCTGCCCGTGCCGGGGATGGTGAAGCCAGGCAAAAGATGATTCAGGGAAATCTGAGGCTGGTGCTCAGTGTCGTACAAAAGTTTTCCAACCGGGGAGAAAATCTCGACGATCTGTTTCAGGTGGGGTGCATCGGCCTGATCAAAGCGATCGATAATTTTGATCCCAATCTGAATGTGCGCTTTTCTACCTACGGGGTGCCAATGATTGTGGGGGAAATCCGCCGCTTCTTGCGCGATAACAATGCGGTACGGGTCAGCCGTTCCATTCGGGATCTGGCCTACCACTCGATGCAGGCGCGCGAGGCACTGCAAAAGGAAAATGGCCGGGAACCCAAAATATCCGAGATTGCAGCACGCGTGGGCTCGTCGCCGGAGAATGTGGCCATGGCGCTGGAATCCGTTGTGGAGCCGGCCAGCCTGTATGAGCCGGTTTATTCTGACGGAGAAGACAGTTTTGCCATTGTGGATCAGCTGCACGATGCCACGGGAGAGGAAAGCTGGATCAGTGATATCATGTTCCGTGATACGGTCAAGGCGCTTTCGGCGCGGGAACGCCGCATCATTGCTATGCGATACCTCGGGGGCAAAACGCAGATGCAGGTTGCCCGGGAAATCGGAATCAGCCAGGCGCAGGTCAGCCGCCTGGAAAAAGGTGCCCTGAGCCATATCAAAGAGCAAATTTCCTCCAGCTGCTAAAAAATCCCGACCGGAGTATTTCGGTCGGGATTTTTTACTGTTGTATTGAGTTCAGCCCAGCTGAATGCCACAGGCGCCAAGGGCGCGGAGAAAGGACTTGGGATTCTTGTACAAAATGCCGGTGATGCCCAGATTGTAGGCGGCCTGGGCATTGATCTTGTTGTCGTCCACAAAAATGGACTCATCGTAGGCCAGATTGCACTTCTGCATCAGGGTGGTATAAATCTCCGGCTCCGGCTTGCACAGGTGCACATCACAGGAGGCGACGCCGCCGTCAAAAAGAGGAAACCAATCCCGCTGGCGAAGTTCATCCATGATATCGACGGGAATATTGGTCAGGTAATACAGCCGGTAGCCGGCATCTTTAAGCTCCCGCATGATTTTTACGGTTGTCTTTTTGGTGCGCAGCATGGAGGCCCACTCTTCGATAACCGTCTGTACTTCAAAGGTTCGGTTGACATGGGCAGCGTTTTCCAGCATAATGCGGTTTGCCACAGCCCGTGTAATGGTGCCCCGGTCCAGATCCTGCCATTCCTGGCTGCCGAAGGTCAGATCGTAGACGATTTCCTCTGCGTGCTTATTCATGAAGCGGTCCATCAGAAAATTGCGGGGGTTGAAATCCACCACAACGCCGCCAAAGTCAAAGATGACATTTTTATACATAAAAGCCTCCCGGATGGTGTGCTTGTTTTTTTTCTATTATACACGTATTCGGCACAAGAAACAATTGCTTTTTCGCTGCATAGAATGAACCGGTATGTTTCTGTAGGGGGAGGCGTTGGAGATGACACTGCATGATCTGAGCGAAAAAGACGTAATCCAGATCAAAACAGGGGAAAACCTTGGCCGGATTGACGATGTGATCTTCGATGAAGGAACGGCTCGTTTGCAGTCGGTTGTGCTGCGGGGACGAAGCCACCTGTTTGGGCTTATGGGGTATGATGAGGACCTGATTATCCCCTGGGAAGCACTGAAAAACATCGGTACCGATGTTATTATGGTGGATGCGGAACCATTGCCTGTGCAGCGCCGGGCGGGAAGGCGTCAGTAATCGGTATATTTTATGTAAAAGCTGTGATTTACGGGTGCATTTTTTCTGCGCCCATGGTATAATGAACATAAATATGGGAGCGGAGGCGTTACTGTGACGTGCAAGCCTGAAAATGGCAGCGGAAAATGGCTCATTGCGGCTACCCTGGCGGCATTGGCCGTGATTGCATGGGGCGCCCTGTTCCTGATTGCGCCGATCTGGCAGTGGCCTGACAAAGCTGCCGCCTACCTGCCGTTACAGGCAGAATCCCAGACACAGACAGATCTGGTTCTTTCGGGCGGTGCACTGCTGGATATCAATACGGCGGATGCTGACGCGCTGACAGCTCTGCCGGGCATCGGCCCGGCAAAAGCGGCTGCCATTGTGGCATACCGGGAAGAAAACGGACCCTTTGAAACCCTGCAGGACCTGGATAAGGTGGAGGGGATTTCGGCACGTATGGTAGAAACATGGGTGGGGCTGGCAACTGCCGGATCCATCGATTCCGATATACATTGATGGGAGGAAGAGGACTTTGGAAAAGCCGGAAAGTATTTTTATCAATCGTGAGCTCAGTTGGCTGGATTTTGACAGCCGCGTACTGGCACTGGCCAAAGAAAAAAATGTGCCGCTGGGCGAACGACTGAAATTTGCTGCCATCTTTGGCAGCAACATGGATGAGTTCTTTATGGTGCGCGTCGGTTCCCTGTACGATCAGACGCTGCTCAAGAATAACAAACCTGATGTTGTTACCCATATGACGGCTTCGGAGCAGATTGCGGCCATCACACCGCGTGTGGCGGAACTTCAGGCAAAATGCGACAAGTACTTCCAGCATCTGGTAGGCCTTCTGGCGGATGCAGGGTACAAAAAGGTAGACTTCAATAAGCTGAGCAAGCAGCAGGAGCATTTCTGGAAAACCTATTTCCAGCGGGAACTGCAGCCCCTGCTCAGCCCGCAGATTGTGGATTCCCGCCATCCGTTCCCGTTTTTGAGCAACAAGGATATCTATTACATTGCCCAGCTGTACAACAAAGGGGATGGCGTCAGCTTCGGCATCGTACCGGTCAGCAGCCGGTTTGAGCGCGTCCTTTTCGTAAAGGACGGCGAAACGACCTGCTTCGCTTTTATCGAAGAACTGGTGGCACACTATGCCGCTAGCATCTTCAGCACCAGCACGGTGCAGAAACAGTGCCTTTTCCGCGTGACGCGCAATGCGGATATCACCGTGGACGAGGGCATGATGGACCATGATATCGACTTCCGCGATGTCATGAGTGAACTGCTGAAAAAGCGCCGCAAGCTTGCGGCGGTACGGCTGCAGTTCTGGCCGGAAGCGCCGCAGGAAATTGCCAAATTCCTGCGGGAAAAGCTGGTTGTCCCGGCGTCCCGTTGCTATGCTCAGACTTCTCCGCTGGATACCGGCTGCCTGTTTAAGCTGTCCAGCCGGATTGCCAACGACGGCGATCATTCCGAGATGTTCTACCCGGCCGCCAAACCCATGCAAGCGCCGGCCGGATATGACCTTTACACCGAAGTCCGCAAGCATGATGTTCTGCTGGCCTACCCGTATCAGAGTATTCGCCCCTTCATCCGCATGCTGCTGCGCGCGGGCGCCGACCCGAACGTTGTCTCCATCAAGATGACACTTTACCGCATGGCCAGCGACTCTCAGATCGTGGGCGCGTTGATCAATGCAGCGGAAAACGGCAAAGAAGTCGTGGCGATGGTGGAGTTGCGTGCCCGCTTTGATGAGCAGAACAACATTGACTGGTCCAAACAGCTGCAGGATGCCGGGTGCACCGTTCTGTATGGATTTGACGATTATAAAGTTCACTCCAAGCTGACACTGATTACCAGCCGCGTAGATGGCAAGTATCGTTATCTGACGCAGATCGGTACCGGTAACTACAACGAGAAAACCAGTGAGCTGTACACCGATCTTTCCTTCATCACGACCCGTCAGGACATCGGTGAGGAAGCCAGTGCCGTGTTCAACAATATGGCGCTTCAACGCTTGACTAGTGAAGCAGACACCATGCTGGTGGCGCCGCTTCGCTTCAAGAGCGTTCTGCTGGATGAGATGGACCGCCAGATTGCGTTGGCAATGCAGGGTAAGCCTGCTTCCATCATCCTTAAGAACAACTCCATCAATGACCCGCAGATCATTGCAAAGATCAGCGAAGCCAGCTGCGCTGGTGTCCGCGTGGATATGATCGTACGCGGCATCTGCTGTGTTCGTGCCGGTGTACCCGGACGGACCGAAAATGTGCATATCCGCAGCATTGTGGGGCGTTACCTGGAACATTCCCGTATTTACTGCTTCGGCAGTGGCGAGGATATGCATATCTACATTGCGTCAGGCGACTTCCTGACCCGCAACACCGAACGTCGTGTGGAAGTCGGCGTTCGTGTGGATGACCCGGCTATCGCCAAGAAACTGCGCGGGATTCTGGATCTGCAACTGCGCGATACCGTGAATGCCCGAGAGATGCAGCCCGATGGCACCTATACCAAAGTGAAACCGGCGCAGGGCCAGTTCCCGGTGGACAGCCAGATGGCAATGTTTGGCTATTTCAAGGACGGCTTTGAAATGGAGCCAGAGAAGCCCAAGGCGCAGGCAACGGCAAAGGTAGTGGCCAAAAAGGCAACGGCAAAACCGGTGACCAGTCGGCAGGCGACGTCGCTTCGCCCTTCCCGTTCCGGGTTGTGGCAGAGCCTGTTTGGCCGCGGCAAAAAATAAAAGGAGCTTTTAAAAGATGAAAACCTGTGTGATAACGGAAAACTACGCCTGCGACCCCAACAAAGTCTGGCTGTACCTGACCAAGCCCACGCTGAACGGCTGGCGCAAGGATGTGCGTGATTACGAGGAAAGCGACGATGGGCTTCGTGTGGTGGAGCACAATGCCGATGGCAGCACGACAGAGGTGAAGTTTACCCGCCGTGAAAAGCCGCGCAGCCTGAGCGGCAGTTTCCAAAAGGGAAAGGTAAGCGGAACGTTTACCATCATTCTGCTGGGCGGCGGGGATTCCACCAGCCTGGAATGCACCATGGAAGTCAGCGGTTTGGGCCTTTTTGCAAAGCCTAAGAAACTGCTGGAAGAGCGCATGAATATGCTGCACGCTTCGTTGGGCGTCTGAGATCCATCGGTTTTATCATATCCGCATCGGCAGGATTTTGCCGATGCGGATATTTTTTGTATCTTCGCATATACATGGACCGTAGGAGGTGTTGTCAATGTGGGAAAATGCTGCTCCGGTTCCACCGCCCCAGGCGGGTGCAAAGATGCGCCGGCCCAAGGGCAGCGCCGGAACGGAGGAAGATCTGGTTTTGTGGGGCCAGATTGTTCTGTGCCTTTTAACGATTGCTGTTGTTCTGCTGGCCCGTTTGATGAACTGGCCGTTTTTGCCAATGCTGCGGGTCACATGGGAAAAAGTTATGCAGCCGGAACAGGAGATCTTTCTAACGGAAAACAGAAATCTGGCAAAGTTTACCGAGCAAACCGCCGAGGCGGTTGCAGAAAGAGTCGGTGCGCTGTTGAACCGGGCAGGAAATACAGCAACAGCGGAAACAGCAGCGCGTACCGCGCATGGAAAGGCTGAAGCCGTACCATCTGGCGCGCGGGATGAAGCGTATCTGCCCGGATTCTCTCTCACTTTCCCGCTGGCAGGGCATAGCTGTACCGAAACTTCCGGTTATGGTTGGCGGACTGACCCCATGGGAGGTTCCGGCTCGGATTTCCATCTGGGCAACGATCTGGCAGCGGCGCAGGGGACGGCGGTGCTGGCAGCGGCGGACGGCGTGGTGCGTTTTGCAGGCAAACACAGCAGCTATGGGAACTATGTGCGGGTTCTGCATGCAAACGGGGACGAAACACTGTATGCTCACCTGCAATATCTTTTTGTGCATACCGGGCAAACGATTTCGGCGGGGGCCTGCCTGGGTACGGTAGGGGAAACAGGGAATGCCACAGGACCGCACCTTCATTTTGAACTGTTGCACAAGGGGATTCGCTATGATCCGTCCGAAGCATTACAAACAGCGGCGTAGCGCACGGATTCATCTGCGGGCACCCCTTGCGCTGCTTTTCGGGCTGTGCTTTGCGCTGGCACTGGATTCTACAGGGATTCTGCGCGTAGGCCTTTTGTGCGCGGCGCTTCATGAAAGCGGACATATCTTCTTGTATCGTTTGCAGTGGGGGCATTGGCCGGATCTGCAATTTTCGCCCTTTGGGATCTGTTTGATGCTGCGGGGAACCAATCTGAATCCGCAGCAGGAACTTTTGCTGTCAGCTGCCGGACCGGCGGTCAATCTGGTGGGGTGCAGTGCGGTTCTTGCGTGGATGCAGCTGTCGGGGCACTATAGTTACATGGGATACTGGTTCGCCAGTACCAATCTGTTGGTGGGCGGCATCAACCTTTTGCCGCTGCCGGGGCTGGACGGGGAAAGAATTCTGCACTCTCTGACGCATTGGCGGTAAACGGTTGCAATTCCGCCGCGCATGGGGTACAATAAACGAAACAAATGACAAGGATGGATCACCATTATGGCGGAATTTTCCCCAAAATTCAAAGAGGCACTGAGTCTTGTACAGAAGCCGGGCCGTTATACGGGCGGCGAACCGGGCAGCGTATACAAGGACAAAGAGGCAGTAGATGTCCGTATGGCATTCTGCTTCCCGGATACCTATGAAATCGGTATGTCGTTCCTCGGCGAGAAAATTTTGTATGATCTTTTGAACCGGCATGATAACTGGTGGTGTGAGCGCGCTTTCATGCCCTGGACCGATATGAAAAAGCAGATGGAGCGGCTGGAAATTCCGCTTTACTGCCTGGAAAGCAAGGAGCCGCTGACGGCGTTTGATATTGTGGGTTTCTCGTTGGAATACGAGCTGTGCTATACCAATATCCTGGCGATGCTGCGCCTGGCCGGCATTCCTCTGCGTGCAGAGGACCGCGATGAAAAGTGGCCTCTTGTGATTGCAGGCGGCCCCTGCGTTTGCAATGCGGAACCGATGGCAGATTTCTTTGATGTGATGCAGCTTGGCGAAGGCGAACAGATGCTGCAGGATATCTGTGCAACGGTGGAGCAGGGCAAAAAGCAAGGCTGGAAAAAAGAAGAACTTCTTCTGGAACTTGCCAAGGTCCCCGGCGTATATGTGCCGTCGTTCTACGATGTGACCTATCTGCCGGATGGACGGATTGAAGCTATCACCCCCAATCGCCCCGGTGTTCCGGCGCGTGTTACCAAGGCAATCGTCAAAAATATGAACGATTATGAACCGCCGAAAAACTTTGTGGTGCCGCTGGTTGGCGCCGTCCAGGACCGCGCGTGTGTGGAAGTTCTGCGCGGTTGTGTGCGTGGCTGCCGTTTCTGCCAGGCCGGTCAGATTTACCGTCCCTTCCGGGAACGCTCGCCCAAGATGATCAGTGACTGTGCCCGGGAACTTTGCCGCAACACAGGCTATGATGAGCTCAGCCTTACAAGCCTTTCCACTTCCGACCATTCCCGTCTGGAAGAGATTCTCGACGAACTGAATTCCTGGGCGGAGGCTGATCATGTGAGCCTTTCGCTGCCCTCGCTGCGTGTGGACAACTTCTCTCAGTCTTTGGTAGAGAAGACAACCAAAGTACGCAAGAGCGGTCTGACTTTTGCGGCGGAAGCGGGCACCCAGCGCCTGCGGGACGTAATCAACAAGAACGTCACATGGGAGCAGATCGAGCGCGGCTGCCGCATTGCTTTTTCCGAAGGTTATACTTCGGTCAAGCTGTATTTTATGATGGGCCTGCCCACGGAAACGATGGAGGATATCAAAGGCATTGCCGACACTGCACAAAAGGTGGTGGACCTCTTCTATCAGATTCCGGACCGGCCCAAAGGAAAGGGCGTGCAGGTTACCATCAGCGTGGCCTGTTTCGTCCCGAAGCCGGATACCCCGTTCCAGTTCTGTGCCCAGGACCGCCGCGAAACGCTGCGTGAAAAGCAGAAGTATCTGCTCAGTTGTGTGCACTCCCGCAAAATCAAGGTCAACTATCACGACAGTGCTACCAGTGTACTGGAAGGCGTTTTTGCAAAAGGCGACCGGCGGCTTGGAAAGGTCATTGAGACGGCTTTCGAAAATGGCGCCTTCTTCGATACCTGGGAGGAATACTTCGATTATGACCGTTGGATGGCTGCTTTTGAGGCCTGCGGCATTGACCCGGATTTCTACAACTACCGCGCGCTGGGCCTGGATGAGGTGACTCCCTGGAGTCATCTGGATGTGGGCGTCAGTCATGCACATCTGGTGCGGGAATATCAGAAAGCGCTGAATGCGGAAACCACGCAGCCCTGTAATCGCCAGTGCAGTGCTTGCGGTGCCAACAAACTGCTGGGAGGACCGTGCTTTGACTACAGTAAGAATCTTCTTTGAAAAACGCGGGGAGGCCGCTTATATTTCCTTGCTGGACCTGCAGCGCGTGTTTCACCGTCTGCTTAAAATCAGCGGTTTGCCGGTCTGGTATACGCAAGGCTTTAATCCGCATATTTATCTGTCCTTTTCCTGCCCGCTGTCTCTGGAGCAGGAAAGCCTCTGCGAGAGCTGCGAAGTAAAGACGGAACAGGAGCAGATCGATGGCGCCGCATGGCAGGCTGCTTTGCAGCCTTTGATGCCCCGGGGTATCAAAATTACCAAGGTGGCCCCGGCTGTCGAGAAGGTGGCGCAGATTGCCTCGGCGGAATATTGCATTGCCATGCCTGTGGACTCTGCTCCTTCACTGGAAAGCTACAATGCGGCACAGACGGCCGAGGTGACCAAGAAAACCAAACGCGGCCAGAAAACGCTGGACCTAAAAGAATACCTGCCGCACATCGACTATAAAAATGAAGGGAACGAGCTGCGGTTCGCCATCCTTCTGCCGTGTGGCTCTGGGGAAGCACTGAATTTGAATCCGTCCCTGTTAATGGACTATCTGCATGAGCATGGCGGTGCACCCTCCTGGCAATGCCAGATTCTGCGCACCCACCTGTACACAAAAGACGGCAAAGACTTTGCATAAGGACCGTATTTTGTAATTTTTTCCACCACACCCCTTGCAATTTGCAAAGGGGTGTGGTATTATACTACGGCAATACACACGCATTGCGTTGTTTTTTTGTGCCTTTTTTCCGAGAAAAGGGGTTAGAAAACATAAAACGCAATGCGGAGGGTAAAACTAAATTTATTGGAGGAAACAAATTATGGCAGTCGTATCTATGAAACAGCTCCTGGAGGCCGGCGTTCACTTCGGTCATCAGACCCGTCGTTGGAACCCCAAGATGGCGAAGTACATCTTCACCGAGCGCAACGGCATCTACATCATCGACCTGCAGAAGACCGTGAAGAAACTGGACGAGGCTTACAACTTCGTTCGTGACACTGCGGCTGAGGGCGGCGAGATCCTGTTCGTCGGCACCAAGAAGCAGGCTCAGGAGTCCATCCGCGACGAGGCTACCCGCTGCGGCATGCACTATGTCAATGCTCGTTGGCTGGGCGGCATGATGACCAACTTCCGCACCATCCGTAAGCGCATCGACCGTATGGAGCAGCTGAAGAACATGCAGGCTGACGGTACCTTCGATCTGCTGCCCAAGAAGGAAGTTGTCAAGCTCGAGCTCGAGATGGAGAAGCTGGACAAGTACCTGGGCGGTGTGAAGAACATGAAGAGCCTGCCCAAGGCCATGTTCATCGTTGACCCGCACAAAGAGCGCATTGCCGTTTCTGAAGCTCGCAAGCTGAACATCCCCATCGTGGCCATCGTCGATACCAACTGCGATCCCGATGAGATCGATTACGTGATCCCCGGCAACGACGACGCTATCCGTGCCGTCAAGCTGATCTCCGGCGCTATGGCTAACGCCGTGCTGGAAGGCAAGCAGGGCGTTCAGGAAGCTCCCGCTGCTGAGGCTGCTGAAAGCACCGAGGCTTGATTGTAACAAGAGCGTAAGACAGAAAGGACAAAAAGAGTATGGCTATTTCTGCAAAAGACGTTATGGAACTGCGCCGCCAGACTGACTGCGGCATGATGGAATGCAAGAAGGCTCTGACCCAGGCTGAGGGCGACTTCGAGAAGGCTATCGAGATCCTGCGTGAGCAGGGTCTGGCTACCGCCAACAAGAAGGCTGGCCGTATCGCTGCCGAGGGCATGGTCTACGCTGTTTCTTTCGACAACTGCGCTGTTGTTGTCGAGGTCAACGCTGAGACTGACTTCGTTGCCAAGAACGACAAGTTCGTTGAGTTTACCAAGGACCTGGCCAAGGTTGTGGCTGAGCAGAACCCCGCCGACGTGGAGGCTCTGATGGGCTGCAAGATGGGTGAAGGCACCGTTGACGATGCTCTGAAGGCTTTGATTCTGGTTATCAAGGAGAACATCAAGGTTCGCCGCTTTGCCCGTTATGATGGTCATTGCGCTGCTTATGTCCATGGCGGCGGCACCCATGGTGTCATCGTCAAGTTCGAGACCAGCGACGACGTGGCTGCCAAGGCTGAGTTCGCTGCTTTCGGCAAGGACATTGCTATGCAGATCGCTGCTGCGAACCCCAGCTACCTGAACGAGGCTGCTGTTCCTGCTGAGACCATCGCCAAGGAGAAGGAAATTATCCTCGCTCAGATGGCTAACGATCCCAAGACCGCTAACAAGCCTGACGCCATCAAGGAAAAGATGGCCATCGGCAAGCTGGGCAAGTTCTACAAGGAGAACTGCCTGGTCGATCAGGCCTTCATCAAGGACGGCAACATGGACGTCAAGAAGTATGTTGCTGACACCGCCAAGGCTCTGGGCGGCGACATCCAGATCGTTGCCTACACCCACTTCGTCAAGGGCGAGGGCCTGGAGAAGCGCAACGAGGACTTTGCTGCTGAAGTTGCTGCTGCAATGAAGCACTAATCGTTTTGCGTTAAAGCACATATAATAAGCAGTCACCGGTATTTTCCGGTGGCTGCTTTTTTGTTTGCGCGTGCCGTTCCCGGTCCATACTGAAATAGCAAGCAGGAGGGCTGTTTATGTCGTTGCGCAGGTTGAGTGTTTTGGTGGCCATGCTGATTTTACTGGCAGGGATTGTGTTGTGCCGTACGTTATGGGTGGGCACAGATACACAATATGCGGCCAATGCAGGAGCACAAACGGCACAGAGCACGGAATTGCCCCGGCAACGCGGCAATTTCTATGACAGAAACGGGAAACGTTTGACAGGCTATACCGAGGAGTGGTATGCGTTGTGTATTCCGGGAGATGTCAGCTACGCAACGCTGTTTCCGTACGTATCCTATTCGGAACAGGTGGAACTTTACGAAAAACGCAATGTCACAAAGCCTTTTCTTGTTCGCGTGGATCGGGACCTGACCGCGGAGGGCGTGCCGACATTCGAAACCTTTGAACGTTACCTGCCGGTGCCCATTGCCGTACATCTTCTGGGGTATCTGGACGGGGAAGGAAGCGGGGTTTCCGGTCTGGAATATGCTTATGATGATGTTCTGGCCAGGGCGGGGGAAGAGGCGGTGGTTTCCTGCGTGACCACTGCACAAGGAAGACTGCTGAGCGGCAGCAAGCCGGATGTGCAGATTGAAACACCCGGAACACAACAGGGAGTGCAGCTGACACTGGATGCGGATATACAGCGCCTTTGCGAAGGTGTTGCGGCCTTGACAATGGAGCGGGGCTGCATTGTGGTGATGGACACGCAGACCGGTGAAATCCTTGCCAGCGTAAGTATGCCGGAATATGACCCCCGCAATGTGGCAAAAAGTATTCAGGCTGACGATACTTCTTTGATCAATCGGACATTGAGCCCGTTCAGCGCGGGATCTGTATTCAAGGTGGTACTGGCGGCAGCGGCCTATGAAAACGGGCTTGACTGGTTTACCCACACATGCACAGGCAGCGTGGAAGTGGCAGGGCAAACCTACCGCTGCGCCCAGGGGCGCGCCCATGGAACTGTCAATCTGCGCGAGGCGCTGGAACAGAGCTGCAACTGCTATTTTGTAGAATTGGGGCAGGTGTTGGGCGGCAGCAGAATATTACTGGAGGCGGAAAAATTCGGTTTTGGCCAGGCTTGTGCCGTGGCACCGGGGCTGAAAAGCAATGCGGGCGTTCTGCCGACTGCGGAATCTCTCGAAAATGTGGGGCAGCTGGCGTTGTTCAGCTTTGGGCAGGGTGGACTGACCGCGACCCCTTTGCAGATTACGGCAATGATGAATACGGTTGCAGATGGAGGAACGTATTATACACCACGCTTTGTGCGCGGCATAACAGATGATACACTGCAAATTGTTACGCCCTTGCAGATTCCGGAACCGGAATCCGTTCTGGATACAGATACTGCCCGGATTTTGCGCAGCATGTTGCAATCGGTGGTGGAGGAGGGAATCGGTGGAGATGCTGCGCCGCAAGAACAGGCAGCCGGGGGTAAAACCGGCACGGCACAGACAGGGCAATATACAGAGCGGCGGGAGGAGCTTTTGAATTACTGGTTCAGCGGGTTTTATCCTGCCGATACGCCCCGCTATACCATCACGGTGCTGCAGGACGGTGTACTGGAGCCGGAATATTCCAGCGCAGCGATTTTTGCGCGCGTGGCCAACGGGCTGCATGTGATGGATAGGGCAGAATCTCCGCAAACGCCGGAAAGCGCAGCAAAAACCAGTTGACAAGGCGGAAAAAGCGGCATATAATTACTTTGTAAAAAGGAAAATGGCGTTGAAGGGGCTAATGTCGGCTTTTTCAGTCTGCAGAGAGAGTGCCGGAATGGTGCAAGGTACTCGGCTGATGTTCGGCGAAGCCACCCCGGAGCTTTTGGCGCGGAGCCAAACGTATTTGCGGCGTTAACGCAAGTAAAGCGGCGGTCGCAAGACCGCAAACCGGGTGGTACCACGGAAGCGTTCAGCCTTCGTCCCTGTATAGGGGCGTGGGCTATATTTTTTTCATGGACCTTTTTCGTACAAATGAACCAATGGATGGGAGAACGTATCGTATGCAATGGACCGGATTGAATGAACTGCGCGAAAAGTACTTGCATTTTTTTGAAACCAAAGGCCATCTTCGCCTTGGCAGCTTCCCGCTGGTGCCGAAAGACGACCCCAGCCTGCTGCTGATCAACAGCGGCATGGCGCCGATGAAGAAGTGGTTCCTCGGCCAGGAGGAGCCGCCCCGTCATCGCGTTACTACCTGCCAGAAGTGCATCCGTACGCCGGATATCGAGCGCGTGGGCATTACGGCCCGCCACGGTACCTTCTTTGAAATGCTGGGCAACTTCAGCTTCCAGGACTATTTCAAAGAAGAAGTCATTCCCTGGGCCTGGGAATTCCTGACCAAAGATCTGGAGATTCCGGCCGATAAGCTGTACATTTCGGTTTATCTGGATGACGATGAGGCATATGATATCTGGACCAAGAAGGTTGGTATCCCCGAGGATCATATGGTCCGCTTCGGCAAGGAAGACAACTTCTGGGAGCACGGTTCCGGTCCCTGCGGCCCCTGCTCTGAGATCTATTATGATCGTGGACCCGAACATGGCTGCGGCAAGCCTACCTGCAAAGTCGGTTGCGACTGCGACCGTTATATGGAAATCTGGAACCTGGTGTTCAGCCAGTTCGATTCCGACGGCAAGGGCCACTATGAGCGTCTGCCTCGCCCCAACATTGATACCGGCATGGGTCTGGAGCGTCTGGCCTGCGTAATGCAGGATGTCGGCAACCTGTTCGAGGTGGATACCGTTGCCTCGGTGCTGCATCATGTGGAACGTATTTCCGGCAAGCACTATGGCGACAACGAGAAGGATGATATCTCCATCCGTGTTATCACGGACCATATCCGTTCTACGGTATTTATGGTCTCCGACGGCATTCTGCCCTCCAATGAAGGCCGCGGCTATGTGCTGCGTCGTCTGCTGCGCCGTGCGGCCCGTCATGGCCGTATGCTGGGCATCGACCGCCCGTTCCTGACGGAGCTTATCGATACCGTGATTGAGTCCAGCGAAGCCGGTTACCCCGAACTGCGTGAGCATGAATCCTACATTAAAAAGGTGGTGGGCACTGAGGAAGAGCGCTTCGGCCGTACCATTGATGCGGGCCTGAACATCCTGAACAACATGATCGAAGAGCGTAAGGCTGCCGGCGAGACGGTCTTGTCCGGCGCAGAGGTCTTCAAGCTCAACGATACCTTCGGATTCCCCCTTGATCTGACCAAGGAAATTGCCGCTGAGGCGGGCTTCACCGTGGATGAGGAAGCTTTCCACGCCGAGATGACCAAACAGCGTGAGCGAGCACGTGCCGAGCGTCTTGCCAAGGACATTTCCGGTTGGAGCGCAGACCTGTTCGGCGAGCTGACTGCCGAGCCCACTCAGTTTGATGGCTACGAAACGCTGCGTGAGTCCGCTACGGTTCTCGCTCTTTCTGACGGTGAGGAACTGGCGGATGCCATCGCCACCGATGAGGCAGGCGAGTCCAAAGAGGGCGTTCTGGTGGTCCTGGACCGCACGCCGTTCTATGCCGAGATGGGCGGTCAGGTGGCCGACTACGGCTACATCACTTCCGGCGACGCCAAGCTGAAAGTTACCCAGGTGAAGAAGACGCCGAAGGGCTACTTTGTGCATACCTGTGAGCTGCTTGACGGCACGGTCAAGGTGGGCGATGAGGTTACCGCATCGGTGGATGAAGCGCGCCGTATGGCCATCTGCCGTAACCACACCGCGACGCACCTGCTGCAGAAGGCGCTGCGTGAGGTTCTGGGAGAGCATGTTCACCAGGCGGGCAGCTATCAGGATGAAAAGGTTACCCACTTTGACTTTACCCATTTCAGCGCTGTGACGCCGGAGGAACTGGCCGAAGTGGAGCATAAGGTCAACGAAAAGATCTTTGCCTCTCTGCCCGTTGTCATCCAGAACCTGCCCATCGAAGAAGCCAAGAAGATGGGCGCGATGGCGCTGTTTGGCGAGAAGTATGGCAGCGTGGTCCGCGTGGTTGATGCCGGCGGCTGGAGCACCGAGTTCTGCGGCGGTACCCATGTACAGAACACGGCCCAGATTGGCTGCTTCAAGATCCTTAGCGAGTCCAGCGTCGCGGCCGGTATTCGCCGTATCGAAGCGACCACGGGCTTCGGCGTACTCCGTCTGCTGGATGAGCGCACCGAGACCCTGACCAAGACTGCCGCTGTGCTGAAGGCCAACAACCTGAAGGCTGTTGCCGCCCGTGCCGAGGCGATGACGGCGGAGCTGAAGGATACCAACAAGCAGCTGGACACCTTGAAGGCTGAGATGGCTGCTGCCAAGGTGGATGGTCTGTTCGAGAATGCTGCCGATATTGATGGCGTGCGTATCATTTCTGCTTACCTGACCGGTACCGGTGCTGATACGCTCCGCGAAATGGTCGACAAGGTTCGCGACAAAGCCCCCAACGCGGTGACGGTGCTGGTTGGCAGCGATGGCAACAAGACGATGATGGCGGTTGGCGTTTCTGTCAATGCAAAGGCGCGTGGCCTCAAGGCTGGTGTCCTGGTCAAGAAGATTGCTGCTATTGCCGGCGGTAATGGCGGTGGCAAGCCTGACTTCGCCATGGCCGGTATCCGCGATCTCAGCAAGATTGATGAAGCGCTGAATGTTGTGCCGGAAATCGTCAAGGCTGAACTGAACCAGTAAGGTTTCCCACAAATTTTCTCTATACCAAAATAAAGGAGGGACAAGAGATGGAAGATTGCCTGTTTTGTAAAATTGCAGCCGGGGAAATTCCTTCCAACAAACTGTACGAAGATGATACCCTGCTGGCGTTTTATGACATCGATCCGCAGGCTCCGGTGCATTTTCTCGTGATTCCCAAGAAGCACATTGCTTCGGCTGCGGCACTCACGGAAGATGATGCGGCACTTTTGGGCCATATTTACGCGGTGATCGCAGAACAGTGCCGCAAGCTCGGTGTTGCTGAAAACGGCTACCGTGTTGTCACCAATGTTGGCGAGGACGGCGGTCAAAGCGTCAAGCATCTGCATTTCCATGTGCTGGCAGGCCGCAGTCTGGCATGGCCTCCGGGCTGATGCCCGCGCCTTTTGTCCCATTTTTCAACGTAGAAAGAGGTTCCAATCATGGCAGATACCTATACACTTCACATCGCCGGGCTCACGCGTGAGCTGCCCATCTGTAAAGTCAATGACCATATGGACATTGCTGCCTTCATTATGTTCAGCGATGTGGAACTGACGGAGGCTTGCGCGGCGGCGCTGCTGAAAAAAGCGCCGGAGTTTGACGTGATCCTGACCGCAGAGGCCAAGGGCATTCCGCTGGCCTATGAAATGGCACGGCAGAGCGGCAAGTACTGGATTCCTGCCCGCAAAGGCCCGAAACTTTATATGCGCAACCCTGTTGTGATTGAGGATGAGTCCATCACAACGGCGGGCAAGCAGGTTCTGGTTATCGACCAGAAGGATATTGAGTACATGAACGGCAAGCGCATCCTGATTGTGGATGATGTCATTTCGACAGGTGGCTCGCTGCATGCACTCGAAACGCTGGCCTCCAAGAGCACCGGTAAGGTTGTGGGCTGCTGCGCTGCGCTCGCCGAAGGCGACGCTGCCAAGCGCACCGATATCTTCTTCCTGGAGCCGCTGCCGCTGTTTATCCATTAACCAATGAAACGCAAACTTGCTTGGTTTGGCCTTGCCTTTGCCTTGGCTGAGTTGTTTGCGGCTATGATGCCGCCGCTGGTTCTTGTGCCTGCGGCGGCACTTTTTGGTTTGCTGCTCTTTCTGTATTGGCGGGGCGAGATTCGAATTCCGCTTCTGGGGGCGGTGCTGGGGCTTCTCTTTTTCGCGGCATACAGTCTGGTGATCGTCTTTCCTGTACAAAAGCTGGCAGGGCAAACGGTACAGTGCACGGTGGAAGTGGACACCGATGTACAGGCGGCCTATCAGGAAGGATATCTGCGCGGTACCCTTCGGGTGGTTGCATGCAACGGAAAGAAAACAGACTTTCTGGTGGTCTGTGATTCCTTTCCCGGTACAAAACCGGGAGAATGCTTCTCGGCTGAATGGAACCTGATGCCCCTGGAAGAGGACGCGTATCGCATGTCATATCAAAGCCAGGGTGTGTATCTTCGGGCAGAGTATCAGGGCGGGTATAGCGCGCAACCTGACAGTAACGCTTTTCGCTTCAGACTGTATGAGGTCCGCCAAAATCTGGTTCGCATTTTCCAACGGTGGATGCCGGAAGAAGAAAGCGAATTAGAGGTCGCTATGCTGCTGGGAGAAAAAGACGGACTGCGTGATTCTATTCAGGACGCCTTTCGTACGGCAGGTGTTTCTCATCTGCTTGCAGTATCCGGCCTGCATGTGACGCTCTTATGCGGAATGTTTTCTTTCGGACGCAAACGCCGTTTTCTGCGCCCACTGATTTTGCTGCGTGGCGTGCTGGTGGTCTTTTATATGTTCCTGACGGGACTTCCGGTTTCTGTACTGCGTGCGGGCACGGTGTATTTGATTGCCCTGGCGGGAAGCTTTTTCTGGCAACCGGTGGATTTGTTGACGTCCACCGGAGCGGCCGCCGTTCTGTTGGGAATACAAAATGCGTATGCGCCCTGTGACCTGGGATTTCAGCTGTCATTCTGCGCGGTTGTTGGTGTACAAGGTGCGGGGGCGCTGGTCCACTGGGAAAAAGAGAAGATTCCGGCTAAAGAATCGGAGGGTGTAAAGGCAAAGGCTTTTACACTGTTTTGGTGGGGCGCCGAATCGGTTCAGGTGGCATTTTTTGCAAGTATTGCAACTTTACCGGTTCTTCTTGCGCGCGGTATGACGACCAGCGGCGTCAGCGTGGTGACAAACCTGCTGGTGGTATGGATGCTCCAACCGGCATTGCAGTTCGGCGTGGCAATGCTTGCACTGTCCGCATTGCCGATGCTCACGCCAGTCCTGCATATGGTGGCCCTTCTTTTGACAGTATGGCTGCGCCTGATGATTGCCATCGTTACTTGGTGCGCCGGGCTGCCGATGGCGCGGGTGGATTTGCCGGTGCGATATACTCTGCTGGTGCTGTGTGTTATGGCGGTTTTGGCACTGTTTTTCTGGCGGTTACAAAAGCTTGTGTGGTATCTGCCTGCTGCTGCGGTCTGCACCGTTATGGCAGTTGTGTTGGGAGCCTGGGCGCAGCGGGATGTTGTGCGGGTGTCCATGGTGGGGGCGGTAAACAACCCAAGCACCGTGTGCATTCAAAATGGCCGGGCGATTGTACTCTTCCGTGGCGGACAAAGTAACTGGTCGGCTGTACAAACGTATCTGGAAGAACATGCATTGCCGGAAATCACGATGCTGGTTGATTTGCGTCAGAATCCATCGGAGCTGGATTTTGGCGAAGTGGCTGTTGTGAAGGCGGAGGACTGCGCCGCTTACAGTTCCAGCCCGGTGCTTGACGATCTGGTGCTTGACCTGTATCATAATGGAAGCGGAAACCTGGCCGTTATCGGTGTGGGGGATCGTCACATTGCGGTTATGGCAGGGAATATCGAGTTATCCCACCCGATTGCAGTGGATGTACTTTGCGCAGCAGGGGCATTGTCGGAGTCTGTTCAGGCAGATACAATTCTGACCTGCACGGCGGTACCTGCATGGCAAGGAAAGACGCAAGGGGAAACAATATTGTTTGGAGCAGAAGAACCGGTAATCACAATTCGGCCGGATATTTCCATGATTTTTGAGGAGGTGAAGCCGCTTGCTCTACAGTGAAAAAGAACTGAAAAAACGACTGCAGGCCGGGTGCGCGCTCTATTACTTTTATGCCTCCGACGAAGCGTTGGTCCGTTCGGCAGCGGGGAAGGCGTTGCAAGCCTTGAACCAGGAAGATCCAGAAACAACGGTTCTGGATGGACCTACCCCTTCGGTGGAAGAAATCGTTCTGGCCGCAGGTACCATTTCTTTCTTTGGCGGAAAACGTCTGGTCCTGGTGCCTTTGCTCCGTCCGTCTACCTACTCGGACAAGGACCTTCAGGAATTGTGCGATACACTGGCCGACACGGAAAATGCCATTTTCGTGATGACCAGTGTGATGGAAGAAAAATTCGGAAAACTGCGTCCCGGAAAGCGCGAACAGAAGTTGATCGCTGCCTGTGAGAAGATCGGGTATTGTGTGCAGATCAACAAGCCGGGGCGTGCAGAGCTGCAGGCGTTGGCGCGCAGTTGGGTGGAGGAGGCCGGTGCCGCTTTTTCGTCAGGTGCAGAGGCAGAGCTTTTGGAACGCTGCGGTGAGGACCAGTTCCTTCTGCAAAATGAGGTAGCCAAATTGGCGGCACTCGCCAATTACGGTACCATTACCCGGGAAATGGTACAGCAGCTGGGCACCGTGACACTGGATGCAGATACCTTTGAGATGGTGGAACTTGTGGTATCCGGCCGTACGGACCAGGCACAAAAGCGTTTGAAAACGCTGCTGGAACTGCAGAATGACCCCATTATGATTACTGGTGCCCTGATTGGCAATTACATTGATTTGTATCGTGTAATGCAGGGAAAACGCAGCCGCCGTGGTCTGGCGGATGTGGCAAAGGATTTTGGGTACGGCGGCAAGTGGAGTTATCGTTTGGGTAAGACGGAAAAGACGGCCTCCCGATTTAAGCGGCATCAGCTGGAACAATGTCTTGCTATTCTGCAAAAATTGGATCTGGACTTGAAAAGCAGCAAATTGGATGCAGACTTGTTGATGCAGAAAGCGCTGTGCGAGTTGGCGCTGGCGGGGAGGTCTGCATGCTGAAAGTGCAACAGGCTTTGCTGGTGGAAGGAAAATATGACGCCGCCCGGCTGAGCAATCTGGTGGAGGGGACCATCCTGACAACCGATGGTTTCCGGGTCATGAAAGATCGGGCTTTGCAGGAACTTCTCAAACAATTGGCAAAGAAGCAAGGTTTGATTATTTTAACGGATTCCGATGCGGCGGGGTTCAAGATCCGGCATTTTGTTACAGGATTGGTTGGGGCAGCGCATGTGCTGCAGGCGTATGTGCCGGCCATTCCCGGAAAGGAAGCACGAAAGGAGATTCCCGGCAAGGAAGGTCTCCTTGGCGTGGAAGGCGTTCCGGATGTTTTGATTTTGCAGGCGTTGCAAGATGCACTGAAGTCTGCGCCCGCAACAGAAGGAATGCATCAAAAAGACGAACAGCCGATTACTTATACGGATTTGTACGAATGGGGTATTTCGGGCACGGCCAACAGTGCGGAACGCCGCCTTTGCCTGCTCCGGCAGTTGGGCTTGCCGCCGCGTCTGAGCAAAAAAGAACTGTTACAGGTGCTTTCGACTTTGTATACGCGGGATGCGCTGGCTCTTCAGTTGGAAATGCTTCCTGAAAAATGAGATTAAAAAAAGAGACTTGCTTCATGGTACGAAGCAAGTCTCTTTTTGCAATTTGCAATGGTTACTGTAAAGTTCCGTCGGTCAGCTGGCGGCAATACCAGGGCTTTTCGGCATGGAATACCCGCCCGGCTAGATGTACAAACTGTTCATCGTCAATCTGTGCCGGAAAGCGTAACTCCCAGGCACACAGAGCCTGATATTTGAAATGCAGTTCGCGATTGGCAGCGTTGTTGCCGTATTTGGAATCACCCAGAATCGGGCAGCCGATATGCGCCAGATGAGCCCGGATCTGGTGTGTGCGTCCCGTGACAAGCTCCACTTCCAGCAGTGCCAAGCGGCCGCTGACAGCCAGTGTCTCATAGCCGGTAATAACCTCTTTGGCTCCGCCTGCCGGTGAATTCACGATTTTTACGATGCCGCGGTCGGCATCTTTCAGAAGATAGTCGTGCATCAGTGCCGCAGGCGGCTGGGGGCGGCCGAAGGTCACACAAAGGTAGCGCTTTTCAATGGAACGTGCCTTGATGGCACTGGTCAAAAACTGTTCTGCACGGCTGTTTTTGGCCAGCAGGATCAGGCCGCTGGTGCCGGTGTCCAGCCGATGGCACAGAACGGCGTGGGGGGCTTTCCCTTCGGAAGCCAGCTTTGCCTGTACACGTTTGAGCAGCGTATCGGCAGAGGGGCCGTCCACCTCGATGCCGGCAGGTTTGTTGGCTACAACCATATCATCGTCTTCGTAGACAAATACGGCAAGAGGAAGGGGCCGATTTTCCAGCTGGTCATCACGCAGGAACAGGCGGATGATATCGCCGTTTTGCACTCGGGTAGAAAGCGGCTGTTTTTTGCCGTTGAGTTTGATCTTGTTCTCCCGCAGCGCTTTGTTCAGGCGGCTCAGATTCAGGGCGGGGAACTGTTCCATCAGGTATTTGTCCAGCCGTACAGGCAGCAGGCTTTTTACATGCAATTCTTTCATTTTGTTGTCAACTCCTGATCCCACAGTATGGTGGCGTCTTCAATATCCAGGGTGACAATCAGCCAGCCCGGGTCGCTGTCATCCACCGACAGGATGGGATAGTCTTTTCCGTTTGCACACAAGAACGTGGCTTCTGTCAATTTGCTGCGCGCAAAGGGGGAATCCGCAAAGCAGACGGTTTGCTTGGTGGAATCCAGAACACCGCGGTTCCACAAGGCGTCTGTATAATCGGCCAGGCGAAGGGGATACTGGTCGCCATATCGTATACATAAGGCGTCAAAGGTTTGCTCCTGTAATCCGGGCGCGATTACATACCAGTTAGAAGTTCCATCCTTGCTGGTGATATGACCGCACCAGGCTTTGTCTTTGACCGGTTCGACTGCCTGCAAAAACGATCCTTCATCCTGAAATAGATACAGGGTATCCTCGCGCAACTGTCCGTCGGCAAGTTCTTGCAAAATGGCCTGACGCTCAGTTTCCAAAGCGTTGGCGTCATAGCGGGCGGCAAAAGGATCGTTGGTCGTCATGCCGTTATCGGCAGCCAGCAAGGCGAGGTGAAGTGCGTCATCCTGCAAACCCTGCACGGATTCTATGTGGTCGTACCGCTCGGAAGCCGTCTGCCAGAAATCGCTTTGCAAGGCGGTGGGATAAGCCTGCGTCTGGTTTGCAGAAAGCATATCCAGATGGCGCTGCCAAAGCCCGGGGCTGACATCCCAGATCTGAACGGCCACCAGCAGCGTGATCCAACAGGTGGCTTTTGGCAAACGGCACAATCCGGCGAAAGCGGCCAATACGAGCAGATCATATACGGGCCAGAACAACCGCCCGCCGGAACGAAATACCGAACATAACTGAATAAGCTGACCCGGCAGGGGAATGGTAACCAACGTGGCACCGTTGGCGGTAATGACATTACTGATGGCGAAAAGGGTAAGAATTACACTGACGATCCCCAAGGCCCAATGGCGGCGCAGACATTGCCGGGCACGCGGTAATGCAAGGAAAAAAACGATGGGCAGCGCGATCAGGACACCGAGCCCCAGATAGGCGAAAGCGTCGTAGTTGCCGTTGATTTGGTTCTGCGCGGGGAGAATACGGCTGTACAGTGTTCCGTTCACGCCAACGGGATTCCATAGTGCATTGAGGTTCATGGAAAAATAGCCGTATAAAGCTTGTCCGCCGCTGGTAGCCGTACCGTAGAAAAAGCCGAGAAGCCACCCCAGGCCGAGGGTGCAAACAAGATCCGAAACAAGATACAAGGCAGGGCCTTTCCACTGGTGCTTCTGGATTCCGTATTCCAGCAAAAGGGCCAGCGTAATGGCATATGTCATCGGCAAAAAATAGGGGTGAATTCCGATGGCGAGAATATTGATCAAAAAAAGCGCTTTGGGACGGTACCGTCCCTCCCGACGCAAAGTGAAGTAAAAATACAATGCGGCCAGAACCAGCCACTGCGCGCCTAACGAAGAGTGGCGAAAGGCTCGTTCATAGAGGATGGGGCTGGATACAAACAATAGACTGCCCAGCAAGGAGGACAGAGGACCGGAAGCAAAAAGACTGCAAAGCAACGCTCCGAAACCGCCTTGCAATGCAAAACATATGAGGGTAAACCAACCAAAATATTGGAAGGTGCCGCCCAGCCAGTTGGCCAAGGGACGAAGCAGCGCAGCCACTAAAGGAATGGAATCGGTATAAGCAATGCTGATTCCTTGTGGCGTGTTAATGGACTGGGTGATGCAAAGGGGGAACGACAGTGCGCTTTGACGGTAGAAGAGCCAACCTGCATAATGCTGCTGGATATCCTTTTCCAGAAAACCGCCGCGGCAAAACGCATCGTTGGTGACATCCAGGGGGGAAAACCCATAAATCAACAAAAAGGCTATAATGCCCAATATGGCTCCACACCCAAACAGGAGCAGCTTTTGTTTCTCTGTTTTTGGCATATGCATAGTGATTCAATCCCACTTATAAAATATGTATCAGTATACCATACCCGGGGTGTTTCTTCAATGTAGATTGACATTTTGCTGCGCCTGCGGTAAAATACATACAATGTGCCGCCGTGGCGGAACTGGCAGACGCAAGGGACTTAAAATCCCTCGGTAGCGATACCGTACCGGTTCGATCCCGGTCGGCGGCACTGAAAGTCCTGCAGCAATCTTTTGTGGTTGCTGCGGGACTTTTTTCGGTGAGACCGTCTGTAGAATAGAGATGGAACTTGCATACTTTTTCATTTTTTTATGTTTTTATAGCAAAATGCAGTAGAAAACGCTTGTTTCTTTTGAGCCAATCGTATATAATGTAGTGTATGCCTGCGATTGCGTCAAAATAGAGGGGATGCCGCAGGAAACTATCTTATAGGGGGAAATGAAATGGCAGACTATTTCGCAATGGACCGTGCCGCACTGACCACCGAGAAGGCTCAGTTGGAAGCTGAGTACAAGAAATTTCAGGCGATGGGTCTGAAACTCAATATGGCGCGCGGCAAGCCGGGCCCTCATCAGATGGACCTGGCGATGGATCTGCTGAAAATGGACGACTATACCACCGATGACGGATTTGATGCGCGCAACTACGGCAACCTTGAGGGTCTGTACGAGGCACGTGAGCTTTTCGCCGACGTGATGGGTGTCAAGCCGGAAGAGGTCTTTGTGGGCGGCAACTCCAGCCTGCAGCTGATGTATAACCTGGTAGCCATTGGCTATATGTTTGGCTACCCGGAGTCTCCGTGCCCGTGGTCCCAGGTGGAAAAGCGCAAGTTCCTGTGCCCGGTTCCCGGTTATGACCGCCATTTTGCTGTTACGGAGGAAATGGGCTTTGAGATGATCAACATCCCCATGACCGAAGACGGCCCCGATATGGATATGGTGGAGAAGCTGGTTGCGGAAGACGATACCATCAAGGGTATCTGGTGTGTGCCGCAGTATTCCAACCCTGACGGTTATACCTACAGCGATGAAACGATCCGCCGTTTTGCTTCCATGAAAACGGCAGCTCCGGATTTCAAAATCTTCTGGGACGAGGCATATATCGTGCATCACCTGACGGAAGAAATCATCGAAACGCCTGTGCTGCTCAATGAGTGCAAGAAGTACGGCAACGAAGACCGCGTCTTCATGTTCACTTCTACGAGCAAAATCACCTTCCCGGGTGCGGGCGTTTCTGCCATCGCCTGCAGTGAAAACTCGATGAAGTATATCTGCAAGCGTTTTTCGGCGATGATCATCAGCTACGACAAGATGAACCAGCTGCGCCACGTTCGCTTCCTGAAGAACAAGGAAGGTGTGCTGGCTCACATGGCCAAGCATCGCCGCCGTCTGGTGCCTTGCTTTGATGCTGTTAAGACGACCTTTGCGGAAGAACTTACCCCCTGCGGCGATATTGCCCACTGGACCAATCCCAAAGGCGGCTACTTCATCAGCCTGTATGTAATGCCTGGCTGTGCCAAGCGTGTGGCCCAGCTTTGCAAGGAATGCGGCCTGACGCTGACAGGCGCAGGTTCGGCCTATCCTTACCACAAAGACCCCGATGACTCGCATCTGCGCATTGCGCCCACCTATCCGAGCCTGGACGAGGTTGAAACTGCATCCGCCCTGCTGTGCGTCTGCGTGCGCCTGGCTGTGGTAGAAAAGCTGCTGGCCGACCAGCAGTAATAAAAGTATCCCGCCCGCAGGCGTAGGCAAAATGTTGGAGGTTTCTATGAACAAGAGAGGGAAGTCATGGCCGTTGTTCGTCGTGGCGATTTTGATCGTTGTGTTTTCCCTGACGGCAATCTTTGGCGTAAGCTATCAGTACGGTGATACCAAAAACGTCTATGTGAAGGGCGCTTCGGACATCCGTTTTGGCATTGATATCCGCGGTGGCGTGGATGTTACCTTTATGCCGGAAGGCGATTTCGATGCAACACCCGAACAGATGACGGCAGCAAAGACGGTTATCGAAGACCGTCTTGTTGGCCTGGGCATCACCGACTATGAAAGCTATGTGGATAGCAATAAGGATCGAATCATCGTTCGTTTTCCCTGGAAAACCGGTGAGTCGGACTTCAATCCGCAGACTGCAATTGATGAAATCGGCACCACGGCAAAGATGGTTTTCCGCAAGGGCTCGACGGTGGACGGAGAAGAAATCCTCAGCGGCGATGATGTAACCTCTGCCAATGCGGCTTACAGTGAGACCGATGGATGGGTCGTACAGCTGAAATTCAGCAGTGAAGGCGCGCAGGCCTTCGCCGATGCGACCACGGAACTGGCAGGCAGCGGCGATCCGATCTCGATCTGGCTGGATGATGAAAACATCTCCACGGCTTCTGTGGATGAGGCAATCACCGGCGGCGAAGCGATCATCAAGGGTAACTTTGATCAGGAAAGCGCAGCAACGCTGGCAAACCAGATCAATTCCGGTGCTTTGCCGTTTGCTCTGTCTGCCGAAAGCTACTCCACCATCAGCCCGACCCTGGGTGCCCGCAGTCTTGAAGTCATGGTGCTGGCCGGCATCGTAGCCTTTGTGCTGGTGGCGGTACTCATGATTCTGCGCTACCGCCTGCCCGGCACCATCGCAACCATCTCTTTGCTGGGCCAGGTCTGCGCCACGCTGGCGGTGGTTTCCGGCTATTTCAGCGTGTTCCCGGGCTCCACTTTGACGCTGCCCGGTATTGCAGGTATCATCCTCGGTATCGGTATGGGTGTTGACGCCAACGTTATTACGGCGGAACGCATTAAAGAAGAACTGTCCAAGAACAAGACGCTGGATGGCGCTGTAAAGAGCGGCTTCAAGATGGGCCTGACGCCCATCATCGATGGTAACGTGACCATCGTTATTGTGGCGGCGATCCTGATGGGCGCCTTTGGCCCCACCGATGGATTCTGGGCCAAGGTGTTCAACCCAATCTTCTTCTGGTTCGGACCTTCCACGGCCGGTACCATCTACTCTTTCGGTTTCACCTTGCTGACCAGTGTGCTGCTCAACTTTGTGTTTGGCGTCTGGGCGACCCGCGTGATGATTCGCGGCGCCATTCATTGCAAGGCTCTGCACAATCCCTGGCTGTACGGCGGCAAGAAAGAGGGCGGCGCAGAATACAAAACGCCTGCCATCAACTTCGTGGGCAACCGCAAGAAGTTCTATACCTTCTCTTGCTGTGTCATTGCCATCGTTCTGGTCTTCAGCGCGGTCTTTGGCGTCAGCATGGACGTTGAGTTCAAGGGCGGTTCTATGATTACCTTGTCCTATGATGGCGAGGCAGATCTGAATGCTTTGAAGAGCACCATCGGTGAAGAGCTCGGCCAGAGCAATCTGACCCTGCAGACAGGTGCCGATATTTCCGGCAGTGAAACGCTGACCATCACTCTGCCGGGCAGCGAGACGCTGACCACCGATCAGCTGGATGGTCTGCTCACCACCTTGAATGAGCAGTACCCGGAGAACAACTTTGTTCAGAGCGAAGTCAGCAACGTTGATGCAACTATCGGTAACGAGTTCCTGCTCAAGAGCGTGGTTGCCCTTGTAGCTGCATGTGTGCTGATCCTGCTCTATGTGGCTTACCGGTTCCGTCGTATCGGCGGCTTCAAAGCCGGTGCAACCGCCGTTGTGGCACTGCTGCATGATATGTTCATCATCTTCGGCGTGTTTGTTCTACTGCGGATTCCTCTGAACGGTAACTTCATTGCTGCAATGCTGACGATTTTGGGCTATTCCATCAACGATACCGTTGTTATTTACGACCGTATCCGCGAAAACAGTGCACTGTTCAGCAAAAAGCAGATGAGCCTCAAAGAACTGGTCAACCTCTCGGTGAACCAGAGCTTCTCCCGCTCTCTGATGACTTCCATCACGACCTGCCTGGCACTGGGTGTGATCTGTGTTGTTTCGGTCATCTATCGCCTGGACAGCATCTATACCTTCGCATTCCCGCTTCTGTTCGGTATGATCAGTGGTGTTTACAGCACAATCTGCATTGCCACGCCGCTTTGGTTTGATTGGAAGCTCCGCAAAAAAGCTCCTGCCAAGAAAAAGGCTTGATTTTTGACAAGAGGAGGTATCTGCCATGAAGTGCCCTTACTGCGGCGAAGTTGACTCCAAGGTCATCGACTCTCGTCCTACGGAGGATGGCGAAAAGATTCGTCGCCGCCGGGAGTGCCTGAACTGCAAAAAGCGGTTTACCACCTACGAGATTGTAGAAACCGTTCCGCTCATGGTTGTCAAGAAAGACCATTCGCGTGAGGTTTTCGACCGTCAGAAGCTGCTGAATGGTATGTTGCGTGCCTGTGAGAAACGCCCTGTCAGCTATCAGCAATTGGATGAGGCGGTTAGCCGCATTGAACAGATGCTGCTAAATTCCTATGATCGGGAAGTTACCTCCATTCACATTGGCGATCTTGCAATGCAGGAACTCAAAAAGATGGATGACGTTGCGTACGTGCGGTTTGCATCTGTGTATCGCCAGTTCAGCGATGTGAACACCTTCATGGAAGAGCTCAAAGACATGCTGGACACCCGCTCAAAACCAGCTGAAAAATGATTGGCTGATTTGGCATACTTGTTCCCGTGCTCTGGCTGTTTCTACAGCGAGGTCGGCGAGATTGTCTTCTGAAACATAGGATGGGATGGTTGCCAATGTCTGATTGAGTTGGTCAACCAGGCTTCTTCGAATCAGAAGGTACCAGATTTCGCTTTTTAGCTTTGACTGATGAGCGGCAGCGGTATAGGCCTCCCGGGCCTCAGAAAATTGTCCGAGTTCTGCATAGGCGTACGCTTTGCGGAGTTCAGCATCCAATTGCCGGGTGCTGTCGGTTACATACTTTCCGGCGCTGCACAGTACACACGCAAGTATCAGTAACAGGGCAGCTGCATACCAGTTTCGTCTCACGTTGCACCCTTTCCAGACCACCCGTTTCGGGTGGTCTTTTTTTGTACCAATAAAAAGTCTTCCCCGTTATATAAAAACAACAATACCTGCTTTCTTGTCAGATGCTTTGCGGCAAGTGTCTGATCCAGCCAGTTTTCATCCAGCCCCCAGGCTGCCAGATTTTCAGCATAAAGTGCATCGTCTACCAGCAGTGGCAGCATGGGAGCTGGGGCGTGGTCTTTTGGTTTCAAGGCAGTGCTGATGTGCCCGTTGGGTTCCACGACGCCCCATAATACATCTGTGGGAGAAAAGATATCCTTTCCACGCAGTGCTTCACTTAAGTCTCCGGCGGTAATGCGCAAGCGCGGCAGTGCGGACTGGACAATCTCCCCGTTGCGAATTACAGTGACGGGTTTCCCGAACAGAAGCCTTGCGTAGGCCGGATTCAAATAGGCAAGCGTAGAGCTGAATATTTCCAACGCGGTCAATAGAAAGATCAATATAATGCTGGACAGCAACGGTAGATCCGGCTCGTCGATACAGATGGAGGCTACATTGGACACAAGCAATGTGGTTACCAGCTCGGAAGGCTGTAATTCCCCCAACTGCCGTTTGCCCATCAAGCGAAGGGCAGCTACTACGGTGATGTAAACGACGACTGTGCGAAATATTGCCGAGAGCATGAAAGCGCCTCCTCATAATTTCAAAGACTTTGGGCAACACTAATGCCTGACGAGGGGGAAGGCCTATGCAGCAAAATAAATTAAGCTATTCGTTAGAGAAAAACCTGCAGATTCTGCGGGATATTTTTGGCGCGTCGGGGGATTTCTATACAAAAGAGATGGCAATCAGTGGCATTCCCTGCGCTATTGTCATGTTTACAGGGCTTTCCTCTCCAGAAAAGCTGTGTCATCTCGCTTTGGAGATGCTGGACCGTGACCCGGTAATGCTGGGAGGCAGCGAAGGACTGTGCGAGTATCTTCTCAAGCAAAGCCGGGTCCCCGCCGAAGCCAATCCCGTAGAAGATTGGGACACTTTTATTGAAATGATCAGCAATGGTATGACACTCTTGCTGATCGACGGATGCAGCCGGGCGGTAGTGTTCTCCACACAGGAAATGCCTCAGCGCTCTGTCAGTACCCCTACCGGAGAAGGAAATATGCGGGGGTCCCAGGAAGCATTTACAGAATTGCTACGCAACAATGTTTCTCTGCTGCGCCGACAGTTCCGTTCCGGCACGTTGGTGGCGGAAATTGCTACCGCCAAAACACGCGCCAAAACAGAATATTGCCTGTGCTATGACAGCAAGCTGGCGCCCAAAGAAACCGTGGATGCTTTGCGTAAACGACTTGCTGAAATTGAGCTGCCGGTACTTTTGGACAGCGCATATTTTGCTTCGTTTTTGAAACAGGATAAGATGAACCTGTTTCCGGCGGCAGCCTACACCGAACGACCGGCCACTGCCTGCGCGCGCCTTTGTGAGGGAAAGGCGGTTGTACTGGTTTCGGGCTGCCCGTATGCACTCATTGTACCAAGTTTCTTTGCAGAGCATTTTGAGTGCCTGGATGACTATGCTTCGGGGGCGGTTTTCTCAGGGCTCATTCGCCTTTTGAAATATCTTGCGTTTCTTTTGTCTGTGTTTGGACCGGGCTTTTATGTGATGGCAGTTTCCTATGCACCGGAAATTATCCCGATACAGCTTCTGACTAAGCTGGCACAGGCGGAAGTCAGTACACCGCTTCCACCCATGCTAGAGATGCTGGGGGTAACTTTGCTTCTGGAAATCGTGCGGGAGGCAGGACTGCGGGCACCGCAGTCCATCAGCCATACAGTCAGCCTGGTGGGGGCGTTGATTATCGGAGAAACGGCAGTTTCCGCCGGTATTGTCAGTGTACCGGTTCTTACCATGGCGGCAGCAGCAACAATTGCAACGCTGGCTGTTCCTTCCTTGTACGAACAGTCTATTTTGTTCCGTTTTGCAGTGATTCTTCTGGCCGGAACGTTTGGGGTTCTGGGAGTGGCTTGTTCTGCACTGGTTATTTTGGCGATGGCTTGCGGAAGCGAGCCGTTTGGATATGATTATCTCTATCCACTTATGCCTCTCACGCCTGTCAGCTGGAAAGATGGATTTGTGCGCAGCATATGGTCCAAATTGGCCAAACCGGGGGAGGTGATTGGCGAGCATGAAGCATGATTCCCCCAGCCTGCTGGCTGCTCTGACGGTTGGCGTGTTGGTCAACGTGCTGCTGCGAAGCCAGAGCGCATATTGGCCGCGTGCGGGTGTGGCCACCGCACTGGTATGCGTACCGGCATTGGCAGCTGCCGGGTTCTTGTTTACGCATGCCTGGAAGCAGGGACAAAGCCCTTTGCTCCGGCTGCTGTTTGCGGTGCTGTTGTTCTACACTTCGGCGCTGGAGTTGCTGCACTTTTGGAATCTGGCACAGAGGCTTTATCCAGGGACGTTGTCTATGACGGCTGTCTGCCTGATGACTCTGCTGCCGGTGATTTATCTGCGCCGCGTTTCCGCAATCTCCCAAACAGCACACGTTGTACTGTGCTTGTTGGGATTGGCAACCGTATTTATGTTGCTTACCGTTTTGCCACGGTTGCAGCTTACCAATTTACAGAATGTGCCGCTGCAGATTTCTGATTTTACCGCGGCCGCAAAAGAACAGCTGACGTTGTATCCTGAATATCTTTTGCCGGCTCTGTGGCCACAAAAAGAGAAAAAGCCACGCCATCCCTTGCTCAGGCTGGCGTCCCTGGCAATCGGTTTCGACGTGGGTGTCCATTTTCTGTTGGAATTGTTTTACGGTGCGGCCATGCCGACGCGCATTGACCCGGTTCATGCGGTGGCACGGTGCGGTGCACTGTCGGTATTCAACCGGCTTGAGAGTCTGCAGCTGATTCTGTGGGTGATGGCCATTACCCTGAAATTGGCATTGTACCTCTATGCGATCTGCCTGTTGCTGGACCGGGAGGGGACCCGCGGAACATCGGTCCGCCTGGAACATTTCCCGCTCTATTTTGCGGGGATTTGGATGCTGTGCGCCTTGCTTCGCAGGATTGACGTACAGGAAGCAATGCAGATGCGAAGCGTTTTGACCTGGGGCTTTGCCCTGCTGGTCGGGATGGGAGGTGTTGCGGCATGGATGTGCAGAAAAATAAGACGCTGCTCATAAAAGGGTGTTTGTGCATGAGTTTGATATTAAGCGGATGCGGTGGCCAATCGTTATCCGAACGGGAGATTGTGCGTGGGGTGCTGTTCACCAAACAGGCGGAGAGCTATTCGGTGTGCCTGGTATTGGCGGATCAAAATGCTGAAGGCGCACAACCTGAAAGTAACAAGGTTTCTGCCGCACAGGGGACGACACCGGCGCAGGCGCTGGCGCGCGCAGAGCAGGCTTTGTATGGAGATGTATACTATGGTTTGCTGGATCTGGCAGCACTTCCTGCAGATGTGGATTGGGCTACAGCGTGCGAAATGGGGGAGATTTTATATGAAAACGCACAGCCGGCCCCGGAGCTATCCGTGTTTGTGCTGGATGACGAACCCATTGCGAGCTGGGCAAAGCAGGGGGCAACACTATATAAAAACATGAAGGCGGTAGAAGATACCTACCAGGTCCACTGTGGTTTGCAGCAGTTGTTTGCGCAGCGAGAGGTTTGTGCGATTCCGGCCTATACAGCGGGAGGCGGCTATGATTTTGTGCTTTTGCTGCAATATGGTGAGCAGATACGCTGCCATGGTCTGGCAGAAGCACAGCTTGCGGCGGTTTTGTGCGGTCAGGCGGATCGCCTGCAAGGAACCTTTGCCGATGGAGCGGCTACCTGTGAAGCAAGGGCACAAGTGACCGTGGAGGGAAACAAAGTTCAACTGCATCTGCGGGATGCCAGTCTTTCGGCGTTGAGTTCCTTGGCGCCGGAGAGGTTAGAAAGTGCGTTGAAGAATGAACTGCAGGACCGATTTTATGCCCTGTACGAAACCATGCAAAAATCCGGGGCGGACCCCTTTCACCTGAACTTCTGGCAGGCTTGCACTTACGGGCCGGGAAGTGTTATGGAAAAACCGGAGCTGGAACTTTTGCTTGAATAAAAAATCCGTGGCAGATTGAATTCTCTGCCACGGATTTTTTTCGGCTCAGGAGCCTGTTTGTATTGTGCTGGGGCGGGAAATATAAATCAGATTGGTATCAGCGATGAAGGTCTGAAAATTATACAAAATCAGAATCTGATCATATCCTTCCTGCGCAATGGTTGAGTCCAGACCATACTTGAAATTTCGGAAATCTACTACGCCGATTTTGGCGTAATTTTCGGTCAGATAGGGGATGAAGCTGTTGGCATAGCTGTCTTTTACCACAAGGATGCTGCCGGTACCGTTGCCTTCAATCACCGAATATCCGTTGTTGCCGTCCAGGAAAGCGGCGTATTTGTCCCGAGTGCTGAATTTTTCGGTGTTGATGAGATTCTCGGTGGTTTCAGGTTCGTATTGCGCTTCGCCGGTAATGCGGAAGATGGTCATCGGATTTTCCAGGGGGTAATAGGTGATGGAATCATTCTCGACATTCCAAAGGCGTGTAGCCGAATAATGGGTGCCCTGGAAATCTTCCACCGTGGCAGATTCGCGGGTGGCGCAGTCGAAAGGAGCCAACCTCTTTCGTGTACAGAACTGCTGGTAGGCGAGATAGGCGCCAAGAGGAGTCCAGTGGTGGTCCGTCTTGAAGTAGAGGTACTGGTCTTTATTGGCGGTGAAAACGTCACGCAAATCAAGAACATCGGCATTTTGCCCGATTTCGGAGAAAATTTCATCCAGCATGGCATTTTCGTCTACCATAGGTGCCCCGGCAGGCAGGTCTTCGGAATAAATTACGCTGGCCGAGGGCGCCAACAAAAAGGTGACCTTACCTGGATATTTGGCGGCAAAATCAGAAACAGCCTGTACATTCTTATCCAGCTGTTTTTGGGTGGAATCATCCACAGTGAACAGTTTGGTAAACATCCATTGATCTTTGCCGATCAGGATGCCGCCTTCTTCCACTTTCTGAAATACAATTTCGTCGGTGGCCCGCTGTGCATTGATCCATTGATCGCGAAGAACAAACTGGTCCTGCATCCAGGTTGCAAAGGAGCTCTGCCAGCTGCCATCCAGCAGGCCTTCGATGCTGAAAGCGGGGAACTGGGCTGCTTTGCGGTTTTCCAGTTCGATTTGTGTGCGCTTTGGCCAGAAAAGGTTGAGAAGCGTGCCACCAAACAATAGAACGGCGCCGAAAATCACAAGGGGATAGATTGCCCGACGCCCGGCTTTGCGATATACCACTTTTGACATGCGGGAAACCCTCCTCTCAGAAATTGGCGTACAAAGCTGTAGCATTGGTGGCCGCTACAACATATGCAATGCACAGCAATGTGACAACGGCAAAGGCGATCAGCTTCAGCGGCACGCAGCGGCTGATTTTTTGCCACAGCAACCGCGGCAGCGCCGAGGAGCAGAGGCAGCCCAAGACCAGCAGGATGCCGTAATTGCGCAGATAATAGACGGGAGAAATGCCGCCCTGGGGGATAAAGAGTTTTTGCATCAACAGGGCAAGCGGTGCACCGGGCTGGTTGGCTGTAAAGATACCCCAGCCCAACACTACCAGGAACAGGGTGTAAATGTGCGGCCAGACGCGGCCCTTTTTCAGGTACTTCAGAAGGAACAATTTCTCAATGGTAAGCAGAACAAAATAATACAGCCCCCAGCAGATAAAGTTCCAGCTGGCACCATGCCAGATACCGGTTGCGGCCCAGACCAGAAGCATATTGAACAGCTGCCGGCCTTTGCCCTTGCGATTGCCGCCCAACGGAATGTAAATATAATCCCGGAACCAGCTGGACAGCGAGATGTGCCAGCGCCGCCAGAACTCGGTGATGCTGTTGGAAATATAGGGCAGATCGAAGTTGATGGGGCAATCGAAGCCCAGCATGGCGGCTAGGCCGTTGCTCATCTCGCTGTAACCGGCAAAATCAAAATACAGCTGCAGCGAATAGGCGAGAATGCCCAACCACGCCAGCGCGGTGGAAACATTGGCCAGTCCGACACCGTTGGCATCAATAATATCGGTCCACAAGGCACCGATGGAATCTGCAAGAATCACCTTTTTGGCCAAGCCAAAAACAAACAGTTCGATACCGTGTTCGATTTGCGGCAGGGAGCAGCGGCCGGCGGTTTTGTGCAGCTGGGGGGCCATATCGCGATATTTGACGATAGGGCCGACAATCAACTGCGGGAAGAACAGCACATAGCAGGCAAAAGTAAGGGGATTGAATTCGGCCTCCACTTTGCCGGTATATACATCTACTTCGTAGCTGATGATTTTGAAGATGTAGTAGCTGATGCCCAGCGGAAGCAGATCGCCGATATCCAGAGAGGATAAGCCGAAGTTGCCAATCTGATTGATCGTGTCGATCAGGAAGTTGGCATATTTGAAGTATACCAGAACTCCCAGATTGACAAGTACTGCGACCAGGGGAAGGACCCCGCGCAACTGTGCCTTTGCAACCGCTGTCAGGATGCCCCACAGGTAGTTGAAGACAATCAGGCAGAGAATCAACGGCAGGAAAGTGATGCCGGTCCAGCAATAGAAAACCAGGCTTTCAATCAGCAGCACCGCGTTCTTTGCGCGGCCGGGGGTTATGTAATACAAAAGCAGGGCCAGGGGCAGGAAGCAGAACAGAAACACCACACTGTTAAAGACCATGCGTGTACTCCTCTTTTACAAAAATAAACAGGCCGTTACACAGATTGTAACGGCCTGCTGAAATTCATTGCACAGGGAAAATCAGAAATTCAATGCCGTTTCCAGTGCGGTATCGATTGCTGCGTAATCACCGCCGATGCTGGCGATCACAATAGCAACGTAGTTGCCGT
Source organism: uncultured Subdoligranulum sp. (assembly GCA_900545545.1). Lineage (GTDB taxonomy): Bacteria > Bacillota > Clostridia > Oscillospirales > Ruminococcaceae > Gemmiger. The sequence continues at coordinate 455,130 of UQZO01000001.1, forward strand.
TGGACACAATGCGGGCTTCTTTGGCCTGAGCAATCTTGTCGGCGAACTCGGCATACATATCATTGGCGGTCAGGCTGTCCTTGTAAGCCTGCAGCTCAGCCTCAACGTCGGCGGCCTTGCCGTCCTTGGCCTGGGCCACAAAAACGAGGCCGCAGTCTGCCTGATCGTTGGTGACATCGCCCTTGTAGGCTACGAGGTTGTCCATCGTGAGCATCAGCTCATTCTCGACGGAGAAGTCATCCAGCGCACGGGGGTTGGCAATGGGGTTGACTTCTTCCAGTGCTGCAACAGCGCTCTCGAGATTTGCGGTCTGGGCCTCCTCGGTGGATTCGCTTTCCGCGCTGTCGGAAGCGGGCTCCGAAGTCTCTTCGGAACTTACGGTTTCAGAAGCGACGGAAGAGGATTCGCTGGTGGTGGAAGAAGATTCGGAAGAGGCGGCATTGCTGCAGCCGGCCAGCAGAATGGCGGCGCAAAGAATAAACGGAAGTAACTTTTTCATGGAAACAGATCTCCTTTGTTTTGTATCGGTTTTGCAGGAACATTTCCCTGCTGGTTTCGGAAATTGGCTATAGGATACTTTATTAGAATACACTATTCAGGCCTCTTTTTCAACCCGTTTTGGTCGAATATGGAGCGGAAAAGACGGCAATGATTGTAAATTTTTTGTGCGCTTGACAAAAGGTTGTGGTTTGCCGTACACTCCCAAATAAGAAGGTTGTGAAAGGGGAAAGCGCAGAATGCGGAATACTAAAGCGAAAGACGTTGCGCTTACAGGTATGTTGTTTGCGTTGGCTATAGCGCTTTCCTGGATGGAATCCTGTATAACGCCGCTGCTCGGCTTGATGCCGGCCATGAAATTGGGGCTTTCGAATGTTGTGGTGATGTATGCGCTGCTGTTTCTGCGCACACGAACCGCCTGGATGCTGGTGGGACTGAAAGCACTGTTCGCTTTTTTAACGCGAGGCGCCACGGCCGGAATTCTATCCGGATGCGGCGGGGCGCTTTCTTTACTGGTGTTGGTGGGACTTTTATACCTGCGGATTCCGATCAGCAGCTATGTGTTTTGTGTCTGCGGAGCGCTGGCACATAACCTGGGGCAACTGGTAGCGGCTTCGGTCGTCTTGTCCAGCGCTATGGCACTGGCGTATGCGCCGGTTCTGTTGATCGCAGGGATCGTTGTGGGTGCAATCAGCTGTGTGCTTACGCAGGCACTTTTTGCGGCTTTGCCAAGAAATCTTCGAACGTCGACAAGAAAAATGAACCCGTTCAAAAAATAAGAATTTTTCTTAAAATTAGCAAAAACTCTATTGACATTGTAGGGATAAAACGCTATAATAGTACCAAAGACACAGGAATGCGTCTTAGGAGCTAAAATTTATAACAGGAGGCTATTCATTATGACGAAATATGTTTGCACTGTCTGCGGTTATATCGCTGAAGGTTCTATCCCCGAGTTCTGCCCCGTCTGCAAGGCGCCGGCTTCCAAGTTCATCGAGAAGAAGGATAACACTTACGTGACCGAGCACGTGGTCGGTATCGCGAAGGATGCTCCGGAAGACATCATCCAGGGCCTGCGCGAGAACTTCAACGGCGAGTGCAGCGAAGTCGGCATGTACCTGGCCATGAGCCGTGTGGCTGACCGCGAGGGTTACCCCGAGATCGCCGAAGCCTGGAAGCGTTACGCTTTCGAGGAGGCCGAGCATGCTTCCAAGTTTGCTGAGCTGCTGGGCGAAGTGCTGACCGACAGCACCAAGAAGAACCTGCAGATGCGCGTGGACGCTGAGTGCGGCGCTTGCGCTGGCAAGATGGACATTGCCAAGAAGGCCAAGGAGCTGGGCCTGGATGCAATCCATGATACCGTTCATGAGATGGCGAAGGACGAGGCTCGCCATGGCCGTGGCATGCAGGGCCTGCTGGACCGCTACTTCAAATAATTTACTCCAAAAGGCGTAAATTGGGCCGGAGCGTTAGCTCCGGCCCCTTTGTTATCCTTTATTTGCCGCGGCAGGCAAAGAAACGTCCTTGCTTATCACATGCAGCATAAAAAGTTTCTGCTCTCTGACCGATTCCTGCCTGGTGCAGCTGGGAATTCAGCCAGGTTTCGTCCCGGCCGGCAGCTTTCAGATTATCTTCCATCAGGCGGCCGTCCAGAATCAAATCGTACCAGGCACTGGTCGGTTCGGGTGTCAGGGCGAGATCTTCCGGCGTGGCAGGGCGATTGCTGCTTTTGGGCAGAAAACTGATTTGACCATTGTTTTCCAGAATGGCTGTTTCAATTTCGTTGGGGTCAAAATAGCCGGCAATGCGCGCCTGTCCCAAAAATTCATTCAGGTCGATGGTGGCGCGGCGCAGATTCTCTTTGAGAATAACGCCATTGTTCATCAAGATAACGGAACGACCGCTCCAGAAGGTGCGAAGGGCAATGCTTTTGCAGGCGGAAACTTCGACGAGCCATGTGATGACACCATACACCAGCAGTGCCGTAAAGGGACGATACCAGGCTTCCAGATTGGTTGCCATTTCGGCGGCTATGGAGCCGACCGTGACGGCGTTCAAATAGTCAAATGGGCTCATCTGGGCAATCTGGCGCTTGCCGCCCCAACGTGTAATGATGAACATCATGACCAAAGAAAGAATACTGGTCAAAGCGACCTGCCCGACTTCTGCAAATATTTGCTGCATAGTTCAGCCTCCCCTGTCATTTATTTTGGGCATAAGGCTAACAGTTTATCCCACCCTCTTGCACTTTTGATAAGAAAAAGTTACAATGAATACTACCTGTATATATTCAGTGGAAGGGGGGCGGTGACGATTCGATATTTGTTTGTCATTAACCCCACTGCGGGAAAGGCAGATGCCAGCGCAGCGCTGCTGCCGCGTATCCGTGCGGCTGCTGACCGGGCTGGAATAGAACCTTCCATCCTTGTGACACAGCATGCCGGGCATGCCAGAGAAGTGACCGCCGGGTATGCGCAAAGCGGAGAAAAAGTGCACATTTATGCCTGCGGCGGCGACGGAACCATGAATGAAGTTCTGCAGGCAGCCGCCGGGCATGAAAACCTTTCGGTGGGATGCATTCCCTGTGGAAGCGGAAATGACTATGTGCGCAATTTTGGGACACAGTCTGATTTTCTGGATTTGGATGCCCAATTTGCGGCAAGGTCTTATCCGGTGGATCTGATCCGTACACCGCAAGGGTATGGCATTGATATTTATGCCGCCGGGATTGATGCCCAGGTGGCCAATGGCATCCCAAAATGGCGGCGATTTCCGCTGTGCGGCGGAACCACCGCGTATACTCTTTCTATTGTGGAGGCGGTGTGCAGTACCTTCCGGCATAACCTACATATTTCTACCGAACAAGGGGAGCTGGAAGGAACCTATATGATGCTGGCCATCTGCAATGCACAGATGTATGGCGGCGGGTATTGCGCTGCCCCGTATGCAAGCATGGATGATGGCTTGCTGGATGTGGTGCTGCTGAAACCGGTGCCGCGTCTTCGGCTGGCCGGGCTGCTGAAAGCCTACCGGGAAGGAAAGCATCTGACGGCAGATGGCGAGGTCACAAAGCCGTTTCGGCCGTATATGACCTTTTTACGTACAAGCTGGATTGATATCCGGGTGTTGGACAAGAAACCGTTGATTACGACACTGGATGGCGAATGCTCGCCCCAGATGAATCTGCACGCAGAGGTGGCGCGTCGCAGCGTTCAGATCCTTTTGCCGCCAAAGCTCGCACAAAACGCGCCTGTATTGCAGGCTATGGGAGAGTAAGCATGTCTGAAAAAGTCAAAGTGAAAATTGCACGCAACGTGATCCATCTGCCCGCCATCGCTCTGCGTGGGCTGGTGGTGTTTCCGAATAATGTCGTCCATTTCGAGGTGGGACGTTCCAAATCCATTGCAGCCATCGAGATGGCTATGCACGCCAACAGCAGTGTTTTTCTGGTTGCCCAGCGCGAGATGGATGTGGAGGAGCCTGCACAGCGGGATTTGTATGCCTACGGCGTAATTGCAGAGATCAAGCAGGTTCTGCGCGTTTCCGATGAACTGGTCAAGGTTTTGGTAGAAGGCAAGACCCGTGCGCGTCTGATTGAATTGGACGAAGGGGAAAAGTGCCTGCAGGCGACGGTACGCCCTGTGCCGGTGCGCGGCATTGGTGCAGATAAGCGCACCCAGACGGAAGCCTTGGTGCGCAGCCTGAAAGAGTGCTTTGAGAATTATCTCTCCTACAGCCCGCAGATTTCCAAGGATGTCGTCTACAATATTGTTACCTCCACCAGCCCGCTGTATCTCAGCGAGTATATGCCTGCCAATCTGCTTCTGAAATATGAAGATAAGCAGGCAATTCTCAATGAATCCACTTTGCTTGGGCGCCTGGAGAAGCTGCTTACCCTGCTGCGCCAGGAGTGCCAGGTGCTGGAAATTGAGCGTGACCTGGATGACAAGGTCAATGCCCAGATGGACAAAGGCCAGCGGGAGTACTATCTGCGAGAGCAGATGCACATCATCAGCGAGGAGCTGGGCGATGCAGAGGATACCCGCGCCGAGGCAGAAGAATACCGCAAGAAGATCGAGGCGCTGAAACTGGACAGTGAGTCCACAGAGAAGCTGCTGAAAGAGTGTGACCGTTTGTCCCGTATGCAGGCCAACTCTGCAGAAAGCGGTGTGATCCGCAGCTATCTGGACGCCTGCCTGGCGCTTCCCTGGCATGTTACCACCGAGGATAATCTGGATCAGGCCCATGCCCGCAAAGTGCTGGACCGTGAGCACTACGGCCTGCAGAAAGTCAAGGAACGTATTTTGGAACTGCTTGCCGTCCGCAAGCTCAACACCGATGTGAAGGGGCAGATTGTCTGTCTTGTCGGCCCTCCGGGCGTTGGCAAGACCAGCATTGCGCATTCCATTGCAGAGTGCATGGATCGCAAGTTTGCCCGCATGAGCCTGGGCGGCGTACATGATGAGGCTGAAATCCGCGGCCACCGGCGCACGTATATCGGCGCCATGCCGGGCCGGATCATCAGTGCCATTACCACGGCAAAATCTTCGAATCCTGTGATTCTGCTGGATGAGATTGACAAACTGGCAGGAGACTACAAGGGCGATCCTTCCAGCGCCCTGCTGGAGGTGCTGGACCCGGAACAGAACTGCACGTTCAAGGACAACTATCTCGATATTCCGTTCGATCTCAGCGAAGTGCTGTTTATCACGACAGCCAATGATGCCTCGACGATTCCCGGCCCGCTGTACGACCGTATGGATGTGATTGAGCTGCCCAGCTATACCCGTACCGAAAAGTTCAACATTGCCAAAAAGCACCTGCTGCCCAAACAGCTGAAAAACAACGGTCTGGAAGGCCGTGTTTCGCTGACGTCCAGCGCGCTGTACGAGATCATTGACGGATATACGCGTGAGGCCGGTGTGCGTACACTGGAACGTACGATTACCGCTGTGCTGCGCAAGTGCGCCCAGCGGATTGCCGCCGGAGAAAAGGAGAAAATCAGCGTTTCGGGTTCCACGGTCAAGGCGCTGCTGGGCCCTGAAAAGGTAAAGCCTACCTTTATTTCCCGCAAGGACGCGGTGGGCATTGCCAATGGACTGGCATGGACCAGTGTCGGCGGTGAGATGCTGCCTGTGGAGGTGGCCGTCATTCCCGATGGCTCCGGCAAGATCGAGATCACCGGCAGCCTGGGCGATGTCATGAAAGAGAGCGCCAAACTGGCCATCAGCTATGCCCGCGTGCACGGGGAAGAATATGGCATCAAGGCGGAAAAACTCAAAAACGTAGATATTCATATCCATGCTCCGGAAGGCGCCGTGCCGAAGGACGGCCCGTCGGCAGGTGTGACCCTGACAACTGCGCTGATTTCTGCGCTGTCGGGTATTCCGGTGCGTCATGATCTGGCGATGACGGGCGAAATTACGCTGCATGGCAATGTGCTGCCCATCGGCGGATTGAAGGAAAAGAGCATGGCGGCTTTCCGGGAGGGGATCTCTACTGTTTTGATCCCCAAGGACAATGAGAGTGACCTGTTTGAAGTGGACGCGGAAGTGAAGCAGAAAATTCACTTTATTCCGGTGGATCATCTTTCGCAGGTCCTCAAGCAGGCACTGCTGATTCCGGGGCGTACATCTTCCCGCGGGACACATGCAGTACCCCAGGCTACCAGTCTGATTGCCAATGAAAAGCCTGTTAAAGAGCCTGCCACGGTAATGTGAAAGGAATTTCATGAACTACAATAACTGCGAATTTTTGGCCTCCTATGGCCTTTCTCGTCAGCTGCCGGAAAGTGACCGTCCGGAGATCGTCTTTTCGGGACGGTCCAATGTCGGAAAATCCAGCCTGATCAATAAATTGTGTAACCGGAAAAATCTGGCCCGCGTCAGTTCAACGCCCGGCAAAACGGCTACCATCAATTTTTATAAGGCGGATACTGCCTACTTTGTGGATCTGCCCGGATATGGCTATGCCAAGGTATCCAACGCGGACCGTGCCCGCTGGGATGAACTGATCAACAGCTATTTCGAGGCGGACCGGGCGGTATGCCTTTTGGTGCAGCTGCTGGATTGCCGCCATGCGCCCAGCGCGGATGACGTGCAGATGCTGGAATATCTGCATTATCACGGCATTCCCTTTGTGGTTGCGCTGACAAAAGCAGACAAACTGAAAAAATCGCAGCTGGCAGCCTGCCAGACCGAATTTGAAGGCCTGTGTGCGCCGTACGGCTGCCAGGGGGTATTCCTGACCAGTGCTGAAAACGGCTACGGAATGGACGCTCTGCGCGCCTGTCTGGAAGAGCGCCTGAACGGAGACATTGGCGATGGCGTATAATGAGTTTGCCTATTTTTACGATGAATTCAATGGCGCCGCAGATTACGACGCTCTGTTTGCCTATATTCAAAATGAGCTGAGAGCTCACGGCGTTACGGAGGGAATTCTGGCGGATCTTGGGTGCGGCACAGGCGATCTCACGCTGATGCTGACTCAGGCGGGCTATGATGTTATCGGCATTGACCGCTCTGAAGAGATGCTCAGCGTTCTGCGGGAAAAAGCAGACGAACTGGGCCTGACGGGTCGGTTGTTGCTGCTTCGGCAGGATCTGCTGGAATTGGACCTGTACGGGACGATTCGGGCGGCCGTATCCACCTTTGATACCTATAGCCACATTGGCCCGCTGGATCGCTTTGAACAGGCAATCCGCAAGGCGGCCTATTTTATGGAAAAGGATGGTGTGTTCATTTTTGATCTGAACACGCCTTACAAGCACCAGCACATTCTGGCGGGGCAAACTTTTGATATTGAGGCGGAGGACGCGCTTTGCCACTGGACCAACCAATATGACGAGGCTACCGGCCGCGTCGATATTTCCATTGACATTACATATCACGATACCGCAGAGCAGTTCCACGAATCTTTTTGCGAGTACAGTTACCCGCTGGAGACAGTGGAAACGCTTTTGCAGCGGTATGGATTTGCGGTGGCCCGTGTGGCGGATGGAGAGGATTTTGGTCCTGTGCGCCCTGACAGCCCCCGCTGGATTATTACAGCGGTTAAGCAATACACCCAGGAGGAAAAAGCCTAAATGGAACAGAATCATAATATGCTGCGTGGTATTTCGGAAAACGGCGGCATTGTATTTTACGGTGTGGATTCTACGGAAATGGTGCGGGAGATGGAACGCCTGCACAAGACCAGTGCCGTAACTACCGCGGCGCTGGGACGCCTGCTGACAGCCACGTCTATGATGGGCATTATGCTGAAGAGCACCCAGGACTCTGTCACGGTACAGATCAAGGGCGGCGGCCCTGCAGGGCGTCTGCTGGCCGTTTCTGACGGCACAGGCAATGTCAAAGGGTATGTGGAGCATCCTATTGTAGAATTGCCTCCGCGTGAGGATGGGCACCTGAACGTTGGCGCTGCTGTAGGGCGTGACGGCACCCTGGATGTGATCCGGGATCTGGGAATGCGTGAACCTTACATCGGTCAGGTGCCGCTGACGACCGGCGAAATTGCTGAGGATATCACTTCCTATTTTGCCATCAGTGAACAGGTGCCTACAGTGTGCGTTCTCGGTGTCCTGGTGGATACCGATCTGAGTGTGCGCTGTGCGGGTGGCTTTATTGTGCAGCTGCTGCCGGGCGCTACCGAGCAGGAGATTGATCATCTGGAGAAAAACATTAAAGCTATGCCCAGCGTTACCTCTATGCTGGAAGAAGGCAAGACGGTGCAGGATATGCTGGAGATGGCGCTGGAAGGATTCCAGCCGGATATTCTGGACAGCTATCATGTGACTTATCATTGCGACTGCAGCCTGACCCGGGTAGAGGGGATGCTGCACAGTTTGGGAAAAAAAGAAGTAGAAAAATTACGCGATGAAGATCCGATTGCAGAAGTGAATTGCCAGTTCTGCGACAAAATTTACCGTGTAGACCTCAACGAACTGCTCGAAAAATGGCTTTCCAACGATGAAAAAGAGCGGTAAGAAAAAACTTGAAAAAAATCTCAAAAAAATTCGAAAAAGTAGTTGACAAATGCGCCGGGGTTGTATATAATAATACCCGTCGCCCGGAGAGAGCGGCTGAGCAAAACTCTCCGATACATGCGGCCGTAGCTCATCTGGTAGAGCGCCACCTTGCCAAGGTGGAGGTAGCGAGTTCGAGCCTCGTCGGCCGCTCCAATGCGGAAGTTTAGCTCAGCTGGGAGAGCATCTGCCTTACAAGCAGAGGGTCAGCGGTTCGAGCCCGTTAACTTCCACCATGTGGCCCGGTAGTTCAGTTGGTTAGAACGCTAGCCTGTCACGCTAGAGGTCGTCAGTTCGAGCCTGATTCGGGTCGCCATTTGCCTCTGTAGCTCAGTCGGTAGAGCAGGGGACTGAAAATCCCCGTGTCATTGGTTCGATTCCGATCGGAGGCACCAAGGTTCTTGTACATTCTTTCCTTAAGAATGTACATTATGCAGCCGTAGCTCATCTGGTAGAGCGCCACCTTGCCAAGGTGGAGGTAGCGAGTTCGAGCCTCGTCGGCCGCTCCAACAAACAGTGGAAACCGGCTCCAAAAGCCGGTTTTTCACTCATTATGGTGACGTGGCCAAGTGGTAAGGCAAGGGTCTGCAAAACCCTCATTCACCAGTTCAAATCTGGTCGTCACCTCCAAAAACGCGTCACATAGTGTGGCGCGTTTCTTTTGTATGCTTTAGCAAAATGAGAACCCCCAGCTCTGCTGGGGAGAGTAAAAAAGCTTTAGCTTCAAGTATCGAGCGAAGCGAGAAGAGATCAACAACTTTACTATTGTCAAGAAAGTTGATCTTAGATAAACAGCGCCCGTTTACGGGCTGTGGAGCAAGTGATGCGAGTGACAGATTTTTCAGTGCCTCTTGAGAGGCTTGCCGGTACGATGCCCTTCTAGGGCTTACACAAGCCCCCGGCTTAGCCGGGGGTCATGACTTTGTGTGAAAACAGGGGAGGAAAGATGGTACACTTGTATTGGGGCGATGGCAAGGGCAAGACGACAGCCGCGATGGGGCTGGCATTGCGTGCGCTGGGACATGGGCGCAAGGTGGTTATAGTTCAGTTTCTGAAAGACGGTTCCAGCGGCGAGATAGAGCCTCTGCGCCACCTGGGAGCCGCTGTATATGCCTGCCCGAATGCCAAGTTTACCTGGCTTATGAATGATGCAGAGCGCGCCCGGGCGCGCGAGAACGCCACAGCGGCGCTGCGTACAGCGCTAACGCAACCATGGGATTTGTTGATCCTGGATGAGGCGTGCGCTGCCTGGCAAAATGATCTGGTAGACCGGGATCTGCTGCGCGAAACTGTGGCACGCGCTCAGACGCAATCTGAGGTGGTTCTGACGGGCAGAAATCCTGCAGGCTGGATGCAAGACGCTGCGGATTATTCGACCGAAATGCGGGCCTGTAAGCACCCTTACACGAAGGGCGTATCTGCAAGAGAGGGAATTGAGTATTAAGCTGTTTCTTGGAACATTTCTACAGAAAAGAGGCCATACCAAACACGGTATGGCCTCTTTTTTCATTGTATGCTTTAGCAAAATGAGAACCCCCAGCTCTGCTGGGGAGAGTAAAAAAGCTTTAGCTTCAAGCACCGAGCGAAGCGAGAAGAGATCAACAACTTTACTATTGTCAGGAAATTGATCTTAGATAATAGCGCCCGTTTACGGGCTGTGGGGCAAGTGATGCAAGTGGCGACTTTTTCAGTGCCTCTTGAGAGGCTTGCCGGTACGATGCCCTTCTAGGGCTTACACAAGCCCCCGGCTTAGCCGGGGGTCATGACTTGTATAAATGCTGTGGATGATAAGATGATTTTACAGCGCGATCTGCTCCAGTTCGGTCATCCACAGGGTGTTGCAGGCGTCACTGGGCATACGCCAGTCGCCGCGAGGAGAAAGGGTTACAGAACCGACCTTGGGACCGTCCGGCAGGCAGCTGCGTTTGAATTGCAGCGCAAAGAAGCGGCGATAGAAATTTTTCAGCCAGTGCAGCAATACCTCAGGATCGTATTTGCCGGCAAAAGCGGTGCGCGCCAGATGATAGATTTTGGCGGGGCCAAACCCAAAACGCAGCACATAGTAGAGATAAAAATCGTGCAGCTCGTAGGGACCGACCAGCTTTTCGGTCTGCTGTGCGATTGTGCCATCCTCTGCAGTGGGCAACAGCTCGGGGCTGACCGGGGTGTCCAGAATGTCAAGCAGGACCTGATTCAGCGTTTCATCGTTACAGGTGTCGGCTACATACTGTACAATGTGGCGAACGAGCGTTTTGGGAACGCCGGCGTTTACGCCGTACATGCTCATATGGTCGCCGTTGTAAGTGGCCCAGCCCAGCGCCAGCTCGCTCAAGTCGCCCGTGCCGATGACAAAGCCACCGTTCTTGTTTGCGTAGTCCATCAGCTCCAGCGTGCGGACGCGGGCCTGACAATTTTCAAAGGTGACATCGTAATTGGAGGCATCCTGGCCGATATCGGCAAAATGGCTGTTTACGGTGTTGGTGATATTGATCTCGGCAAAGCTGACGCCGAGCGCCTCACACAAAATCTCTGCATTGGAGCGCGTGCGCTTGGTGGTTCCGAAGCAAGGCATCGTTAATGCTACGATATCTCTTGGGTCGCGATCCAGCACTTTGCAGGCACGTACTGCCACAAGCAATGCCAGACAGCTGTCCAGACCGCCGGAGATGCCCAGCACAGCGCATTTGGCGTGTGTGTGTTCCATACGCTTGGCCAAACCTTCGGCCTGAATGCGCAAAATCAATTCGCAGCGCTCTGCGCGGGTGGCGGCGTCCTGCGGCACAAACGGTGTTTGAGGAATTTCCCGCGTCAGCCACAGCTCAGAGGGCATCAACTCGAATTCCACGGTGGTGTAACCTTCCGGCTGCGGCATGAACGAGGTGTTGTGCTGACGTTCCTGCACCATACGGCCAAGATCCAATTCGGTGATGGCTTCTTCGTTGGCGAAGGGAACTGTCTGTGCCAGAACCGTACCGTTTTCGGCAATCAAATTGTGCCCGGCAAAAGTCATATCGGTTGTGCTTTCTCCGTGGCCTGCATCGGCATACAGATAGGCGCACAGAAGACGAGCACTTTGCCCGCTGACGAGCTCCCGTCGGTAGGAAGCCTTCCCGATGGTTTCATCGCTGGCGGAAAGATTGGCGATCACCGTGGCACCGGCCAATGCGTGGGCACAGCTGGGCGGCACAGGGGCCCACAGGTCTTCGCACACCTCTACGCCCAGCACAAAACTGGGCATCTGCTTACAGGCAAACAGCAGCTGTGTTCCGATCAGCGTTTCCTGACCGGCATACTCGATGCACTCGGGAGACTGCATGCCGGTGACAAAATGCCGCTTTTCATAAAACTCGCCATAGTTCGGTAAATAGGTCTTGGGTACCAGCCCCAGCAATTCGCCGCTGCATACAACGGCGGCACAATTGTACAGTTTGCCGTTGTGGCGTACCGGAACGCCCACCAGTGTAACCAGGTTTAACCCTTTGCTGGCCTGCAGGATTGAGGCTAAAGCTTTTTCTGCTCCGTGAAGCAGCGTCTCTTGGAAAAAGAGATCGCTGCAGGTGTATCCGGTCAGGCACAATTCCGGAAGGCAGAGAAGATGAACGTTTTCTGCCGCAAAGGCCTGCATGGCATCAATGATCTGTTCTGCGTTGTAGGCACAGTCTGCCACGCGCAGGGATGGGCTGATGGCCGCGGCGCGAATAAACCCGTTTTCAAATGCGGGAAAGCTGTATTTCATGGCGCAACTTCCTTTTCCTTAGATTCTAAGGGTATCATAACACAGTAGGCATCGTGCCGCAAGTAAATTGACAAAATGTAATATATACTTGACATAATGTAAGGCGCGTGTTATACTGGCCATACAGGGAGTCGACACCCGAAACCAAGGAGGCGCACATGGCAAAAAATCTCAAGCTGAAAGCTGCGCGAGCCGAGAAAGATATGACCCAAGGCGCTTTGGCCGAAGCGGTCGGTGTATCACGGCAGACGATCAACGCAATTGAAAAAGGGGAGTATAACCTAACCATCAACCTGTGCCGGGCAATCTGTAAAGTGCTGGGCAAAACGTTGGATGATCTGTTCTGGGAGGAATGAGCGGATGAAACTCGATATTTTTTCCAAGAAAAACATTTTGGATGAGCGCCAGGAGCAAACTCTCTGTAAATTGGAAAGCAGGTGCTTCAGGTTGCTATGGTGGGGGCTGCTGGCGGTCATCATCTTTCAGCGGCTCATGGGAAAGAGTGCAGAGGACCTGGCAGCCGAAGGACTGTTGTTTTTGGCGGCATGCCTGTACATGTTGGTGGAATGTATCCGCAACGGAATTTGGGACCGGCATATCAAACCCACCGCCGGGGCTAATGTGATGGGGGCCCTTGTGGCTGGGGCTGTGGTATTCCTTTCTACACTTATGCAGACAGGTTATTGGCCGGGGGCTTTACTGGCCGGCGGATTTACAGCGGTTCTGTGTTTTTTTGCCCTGCAGTTTACGGTGTTGCTGTATAAAAAGCGTCACGATCAATTGGAAAATCTGGAGGAGGATGAAGATGAACACACCGATACGAACCAATAAACGCGAGTTGACCATCTTTTTTGTGGTGGCCTTTGCCGTACCGTATCTGATGGGGATTCCGCTGGCCATCAGCCAACGGGCGGGCAATGACACAAGCTGTTTTGCCAATGCGCAGATGTTTTATCCCGCGGCCGGTGTAATGCTGGCTTATCTGATGGCAAAACGTCCGGCGCTTCCGGTGCGCTTTTATGTGCTGCATATCGTTACAACCATTCTCTGCATGGCTTGCAGTGTGCTGTCTGTGATTGTTCCGGGACAGCAGTGGCTTGTCTATCTGAACCTTGTGCTGATCGCTGCCTCGATTTTAGCGTGGATTCTGCTGCTGACCGATAAGAAAGATAAACGGGAAGCTTACGGTTTGCGCTGGCATGGAAAGGTGACAATGGCTTTGGGGCTCTGCGCGCTGTTCCTGGTGCTCAAGACGGCGATGGTATTTCTTTCCGCCTTTTTGCAGGGCGGGCAATCCTGGAGCGATTACCTTGCCTATTGGCAAACGTATGTGCCCTGGATCAATGCGTTGATTCTGATCCCGAACTTTTTCCTTTGCTTCCTGCCGTTTTTTGGTGAGGAGTACGGTTGGCGATATTTTCTTACGCCGTTTTTGCAGAATAAATTCGGACGCCGCCGGGGTGTTGTGATTCTGGGTGTGCTGTGGGGGCTGTGGCATCTGCCGCTGAATCTTTTCTTCTACAGTCCGGAGACTTCCCTGCAGAGTCTTATCGCACAGATCATCGTCTGCGTTACGATGGGCATTTTCTTCACGTTCAGCTATGAGATGTGCGGACAAAATGTCTGGGTGCCGGTTTTGTTGCATTATCTGAATAATAATATGATTCTGGTTTGGTCCGGAACGGCAGATATCAGCAATCAGGTATATACATGGGGCGATATCCTTGTAAGCGCTGTGATGTACGGCGTTCTGTTTCTGCCTTTTCTGGCCGGAAAGCCTTTTGCGGAAGAAAAAGAAAACTGAAATAAAGAAGAAAGCCGCCCGGGCATGCCCGGGCGGCTTTCGCTTTTTAGAAAAATTACAGCTCAAATGCGGTGCGCAATGCTTCCAGTGCCGCATCTTCATCCTGCTGATGGATCAAAAGCGAGATATCCAGATCACTGGTAGTGATCAGAACGATCTCCACACCGGCACAAGCCAAAGCGGACAAGGCCCGCGCAGCCACGCCGCAGCTGGTGACCATCTCTTCGCCAAACAGATTGATTTTGCAGTAACCGCCGGATACCAGCGGCGGGTGTTCCTTGGCGGCAGCGGGCAGAGTCTTCATTACAGCGGCAAAGTTATCATAACTGGTGGTAAAGCTGAAATCTACTGCTGTACCGCGCGGGGCACTCTGGCAGATCATATCCACGACAATCCCGGCTTTGGCAAAAACATCAAGATGTTCAGCCAGGCTTTGTGCGCTGTATTGCGCACCGGGAAAGGTGGTGAGCAGGATATTCTGTTCGCTGCGAATCTTGCTGACGCCATACATAATAAGACACCCTTTCTTTTTGAATCAGTCTAATGTAAGAAACTGCTCGTCAATGGAATTGCGCAGCGTTTCTTCAATCTGCGCACGGGTCAACGTGAAAAGGCCATGGGCGGCACCGAGTTCATCGGTATAATCACGATACGGATATACCCGGATGTTCTGGTATCCGTCTTCGTACTGCGTTACCACGCCATGAAGTTTCGGGTCCAGCATCTCGATGGAGGTTGAACCATCGGGCTGTGTGGTTTTCTGGAATGTGATATCCAAAATGGCGCCGATCATGTTGTCCGGCTGGGACTGCGCGTTGATGAAATTGCCCAGGCTGTATGCGACAAAGGTCTGGTTTCCATTGGCACCGGTCAGCCACTGCGCTGTTTGCGTTACGTGGGGATGGGTACCGATGACCAAATCCACACCTTGGTCAGCCAGCCATTGCGCTGTTTCGGTCTGGAATTCGGTTGTATCGTGGCTGCCTTCGACACCCCAGTGGCAGCTGACTACCAGAACGTCGCAATGGGGGCGCATATCGGCAATCTGCTTTGCAATGGTATCGCGGTCATCCAGATAAACAACACCATAGTTGGAATCGCTGGGCGTTGGCAGACCGTTTGTATATTCAGTATAGGAAAGATAACCGAAGGTGATTCCGTTTACAGTCTGGTAGACATAGTCGTCATAGGTATCCAGATTATAGAATCCCATGTAAGCTACATCGTCCGGCATGGCGGCCCAATGCTCCAGCGAGGAGACGATTCCCTCGGCGCCTTTGTCGTAACTGTGATTGTTGGACATACTGAACACCCGGAAACCGAGATCATATAAGGCGTCCGTAATATCGCCGGGGGTGGAAAACAGCGGGTAACCGCTTGGCTCAAAGGCATCGTTGACGAGTGTCTCCTGGTTGAGCCAGTTTACATCAAAATCTTTGTAAAAGTCCCGCATCGGTTCATAGGCTTCGCTGAAATCATAGGAGCCGTTCTCGCCGCGTTTGCGAGCCTGCAAAAAGATTCCATCATGAATAAGATTGTCGCCTGTTGCAGAGAAACGCACCGTTTCCACAGTTGGTGTGGGTTCCGGCGTCGGCGCGGGAGTGGGGGCTGGGGTAGGCACCGGGGTGGCCGTCGGTACGGGTAAAACGGCGGCGGCAGCAGCCGCTACACTGGCCTGCAGAGAATCCTGAAACCAAGAACCCAGCAAAACACCGCCTACACCCACTGCAATTACAATACAGGCTGCGATTTCGTTCTTTCTCAGACGCATGGCAATTTACCACGCAGCAGATCCGTCATCGTGTAATAACCGGGTTGCTGGTTTGCTACATACAAAGCGGCCTGAATGGCGCCGTCTGCAAAAACACCACGGCTTCCTGCGCTGTGATGCAGCGTGACAACTTCCTCAGGGCCACAGAAGAGAACTTCGTGTTCACCGACGATACCGCCGCCGCGAACAGCACTGATGCCCAATTCCTGTGCGCCGCGTTTCTGGCGGACCTGAGAGCGGTCATAGACGTATTCGTATTTGCCGCCGGCCTCTGCATTGATGGCGTCGGCAATCATGAGCGCTGTGCCACTGGGAGCGTCCAGCTTGTTGCGATGGTGCTTTTCCACGATTTCGATGTCGAATTCGCCACCCAGCACGCGCGTTGCCTGGCGTGCCAGTTCGATCAGCACATTGACGCCCAGCGACATATTGGCGCTGCGGAAGACGGGAATCTTGGCGCTGGCGGTTTCCAGCGCGGCCTCATCCTCTTTGGAAAGACCGGTGGAGCAAATTACACAGGGCAGGCCATGCTCGGCACCGTAGGTGGCGGCAGCCACCGCGCCGGCTGGGGAAGAAAAATCGATAATCACGCCTTTGCAGGGAAGCTGCGCAAACTCATTGTATACCGAAATGTCGCCGACATGGCCGGACTCCCGGTCAACACCTGCAACCACGCGGCAATCCTCCCGGGTGGAAATTTTCTCCACCAGTGTGCGGCCCATGCGGCCGTAGATGCCTTGGATGATGATATCCGTCATAGGTTTTCTATCCTTTCTCAAAAACAAAACCGGCCTGCAGCGCTGGACTGCGGGCCGGTTGCGATTATTTCAGCAATCCAAAGTCCCGCATTGCTGTTTCCAGGCGCTCCTGCACAGCGGTGGAAGGCTCCACCAGCGGCAGACGGCAGGAACCGGCCTGCCAGCCCAGACGATTCATGGCCCATTTTACGGGAATCGGGTTTACATCGGCGAACAGGGCTTTGCACAGCGGCAAAGCTTTCAGCT
The DNA here is from genome assembly GCA_900545545.1 of uncultured Subdoligranulum sp. Classification (GTDB taxonomy): domain Bacteria; phylum Bacillota; class Clostridia; order Oscillospirales; family Ruminococcaceae; genus Gemmiger. Next base: position 471,966 of record UQZO01000001.1, read on the forward strand.
GCATGGCAAGGCTGCCTGCGGTATCGCCGTCCATCCATTTCGCGCACAGATCATGGGTATACTGCGGCGCTACATTGGAAAGCACACTGATGACGCCCTTGCCGCCCAGTGCCAGAAGCGGGACGATCTGGTCATCGTTGCCGGAGTAAATGTTCAGGTTGTCGCCACAGAGTTCGGCAATTTCCGCTACCTGGGAGATGTTGCCGCTGGCTTCCTTGACAGCGTTGATGTTAGGCAGCTTTGCCAGTTCAGCCAGGGTGGAAGGCAGCAGATTGCATCCGGTGCGGCTGGGTACATTGTACAGGATGCACGGCAGGTTTACTGCATTGGCAATCGCCGTATAATGCGCAATCAGGCCGGCCTGGCTGGTTTTGTTATAATACGGTGTGACGAGCAACAGCGCATCGGCACCGTCAGCTTCTGCCTGCTGAGAAAGCTGGATGGCATAGCGAGTGTCGTTGGAGCCCGTTCCGGCAATGACCGGTACGCGGCCTGCAACTTTCTGCACCGTGTAACGAATGCACTCGGTGTGCTCTTCGTGGTCCAGCGCAGGCGATTCGCCGGTGGTGCCGCAGATCACGATGGCATCGGTGTGATTGGCAATCTGATCTTCGATCACGCGGCCCAGCTCTTCATAGTTTACGCTGCCGTCGGCATGCATAGGGGTGATGATGGCTACGGCTGCTCCGGTAAAAACGGGCTTTTTCATGGGATTCGCTCCTTATAAATCAGTCAAAGTAACCCTTGGCGGCCAGCAATTCGGCCAGCAGAACACCGCCGCCGGCTGCACCGCGCAGTGTGTTGTGAGACAGGCATACAAACTTGTAGTCGTACTGATTGTCCGGGCGCAAACGGCCGATGCTGACAGCCATGCCGTTTTCCAGCATGCGGTCCAGCTTGGGCTGCGGGCGGTCATTTTCCTCAAAGTAATGCAGGAACTGTTTCGGGGCGCTGGGCAGATTGAGGTCCTGTGCCGGGCCGTGGAATTCCTTCCAGGCTTTCAGAATTTCTTCCTGGGTGGGTTTGATCTCGAAACGTACAAACACGGCGCCCATGTGACCGTCAGAAACCGGTACGCGCAGGCACTGTGCCGTGAACCGGGGCGAATCTGCCGAAACGATCTGGTCACCTTCGATCTTACCCCACAGCTTCAGCGGCTCCTGCTCACTCTTTTCTTCCTCACCGCCGATATAGGGGATCACGTTGTCGAGGATATCCGGGAAGGTTTCAAACGTTTTGCCGGCGCCGGAAATCGCCTGGTAGGTGCAGACCAGTACATCGGTGATGCCGTAGCTGCGCAGCGGGTGCAGTGCAGGCACATAGCTTTGCAGGCTGCAGTTGGACTTGACGGCAATAAAGCCGCGCTTGGTGCCCAGGCGCTTGCGCTGCGCAGGAATGATCTCGATGTGGTCGGCGTTGATTTCGGGCACGACCATGGGGACGTCGGGGGTAAAGCGATGAGCGCTGTTGTTGGACACGACCGGGCATTCGGCCTTGGCGTAAGCTTCTTCCAGCGCCTTGATCTCCTCTTTCTTCATGTTGACGGCGCAGAAAACGAAATCGACCTGCGAAGCAACTTCTTCCACATGGGAGGCGTCCAGAACGACCAGCTTTTTGGCACATTCCGGCATCGGGGTCTGCATAAGCCACCGATTGCCGACGGCTTCCTCGTAAGTTTTGCCTGCGCTGCGTGCGCTGGCGGCGACGGTCGTCAGGTGAAACCAGGGGTGATTTTCCAGCAGCGTTACAAAACGCTGGCCGACCATGCCGGTGGCACCGATGACGCCCACATTGTACTGTTTCATAGTTACCAAGACCTTCCTTTCGCTGAACCCTTCCTATTTCTATGCAACAACATCCACCCGTGTGAATAATTTGCACAGATAACAAAAAAACCGGCTTGAAAACCGGCACAAAATGCAATATAATATCATATTGCATATACACAGCGCAACACATCCTGTGGATGTGACAGTCCCGCTCCTGTTCGGCAACGAGCCCAGGTCGATACGTGCCGCGTACCGCCTTCGGCGAAGTACCCTTTCACCGCTCCATGCCCTGGCAGGGCTTGCAGAGCAAGCTACTGATGAACTTCGCGCCTCTGTGTTTTTGTTTATTATAGTATTCTGATATTGGATTGTCAACGTAAAAAGGAAGAAAACCATGCTGAAAAAAGATTTTTGGTACGATCTGCCCAAGGAACTGATTGCTCAGGAGCCGGCAGAGCCTCGTGACGCCGCTCGCCTGATGGTGCTGAACCGTAAGAATGATACCATTGAGCACGCAATCTTCCACGATTTGCCGCGCTATCTCGAAAAGGGAGATCTGCTGGTGGTCAACAACTCCAAGGTACTCCCGGCACGTCTTCTTGGCACAAAGGTGCCGACCGGCGCCGTATGCGAATTGCTTCTGCTGCGCCAGGTCAAAGGGGATACCTGGGAATGCCTGGCCCGCCCGGGCAAGCGCATGCAGGCCGGTACCAGGGTGGTGTTCGGCGATGGGAGTCTGTCGGCGGTTGTGGACGAAACTATGCCCGATGGCAACAAGTTTGTGACCTTCACCTACGATACCGAAACGCTGTATGAAAAGCTGGACGAGTTTGGCAAAATGCCGCTGCCGCCGTATATCACCAAGCAGCTGGAAGATCAGAGCCAGTACCAGACCGTCTATGCCAAGGAACTGGGCAGTGCTGCCGCCCCGACAGCTGGTTTGCACTTTACGCCGGAGCTGATGGATACCATCCGTGCCAATGGCGTGAACATTGCAGAGGTCACGCTGCATGTGGGATTGGGCACGTTCCGCCCCGTCAATGAGGATGAAATTGAAGACCATCAGATGCACAGCGAGTGGTATTCGGTCAGCGAGGAAACCGCTGCGGCCATCAATGCAACACGGGAAGCCGGGCACCGGGTGATTGCCGTGGGCACCACGAGTTGCCGTACGCTGGAAGCTGTCTGGGCAAAATACGGTAAAATTGTCCCGTGCAGCGGCAATACCGATATCTTTATTTATCCCGGCATCGATCTGCATGCCATCGACGGTATGATCACCAATTTCCATCTGCCGGAGAGTACCCTGATCATGCTGATTTCGGCTTTCTACGGATATGAGAAGACGATGGCTGCCTATAAAGTGGCCGTGGAGGAAAAGTATCGCTTTTTCAGCTTTGGCGACGCAATGCTGATCCTGTAATCTTACCTTCTTGTGTTGACTTCCCGGCTTTCTTCCTCTATAATATGGCAAGTAAAGGCGGTGCGGGGATTGCCCCTTGCACCGTCTGTTTTTTGAAAAAATCACACGATCGATACGGAGAGAACGATTCATGCCTTACCGCCTTATCAAACAGGAAGGCGCCGCCCGCCGCGGTGAATTTGTCACTGTACACGGCACAGTACAGACGCCTGCTTTCCAGAACGTTGCCACTGCCGCCGCTATTAAAGGCGGGCTTTCGGCGCTGGACCTGAAAGACATCCGCGCACAGGTGATGCTGTGCAATACCTACCACCTGCATCTGCGTCCCGGCGATAAGGTCGTGGCAGATATGGGCGGTCTGCATAAATTTACCCGTTGGGATGGACCGATTCTCACGGACAGCGGTGGATTCCAGGTGTTCAGTCTGGCCAAACTGCGCCAGATCACCGAGGAGGGCGTTACCTTTAACTCGCATCTGGATGGTCACCGTATTTTTATGGGACCCGAGCAGAGTATGCAGATCCAGGCCAATCTTGGATCCACCATTGCCATGGCGTTTGATGAGTGCGTGGAGAATCCGGCGACCTATGAATATGCCAAAAACAGCTGCGCCCGCACGGCACGCTGGCTGCTGCGCTGCAAGGATGAGATGGCGCGCTTGAAGCATGAAGGCAAAGCGGTCAACCCGGACCAGCTTCTGTTTGGTATCAATCAGGGATGCACGTTTGCGGATCTGCGTGTGGAGCACATGAAGCAGATCGCAGAATATGACCTGGACGGCTATGCGATCGGCGGTCTGGCGGTGGGGGAACCTGCGGAAGTGATGTATGATATCATTTCTGCGGTGGAACCCTTTGCACCCAAGGATAAGATTCGGTATCTGATGGGCGTTGGAACGCCCGGAAACATCATTGAGGGGGTGTACCGCGGCGTAGACTTGTTTGACTGCGTGATGCCCAGCCGCAACGCACGGCATGGTCATCTGTTTACCTGGGACGGCATTATCAATATCAAAAATCTCAAATATGAGCGTGACGAATCGCCGATTGATCCGCATTGTGATTGCCCGGTTTGCCGCAATTTCTCGCGCGCGTACATCCGCCATCTCCAGAAGGCGGACGAGATGCTGGGCATGCGGCTGGCTGTTATGCATAACCTCTATTTCTATAATCACCTGATGGAGCGCATCCGCGAGGCGCTGGATAATGGTACTTTCCAGCAGTTCCACGACACGTATGTCCATCGTCTGGATACACGAATTTGATTTTGCCTTGTTTTCTGCCTGCGGAATTTGGCACAGGCCCTTGCACTGGGCTGATAAATCCGATATAATAAGAGAAATCGTTAATTTTAAGGAGACTATCTGCTATGATCCAGTTTTTGTCCACGGAGCCTGCTACGACCGGCGAAATGATCATCAGCCTGCTGCCGATGATTTTGATTCTCGTCTTTATGTTCCTGATTATCTATATCCCGCAGAAGCGTCAGGACAAGAAAGACACTGCTATGCGCAACTCCATCGAAATCGGTGATAAGGTCACCACGATCGGCGGCATTGTCGGCATTGTGTTTGCCATCAGCGAAAAGGATGACACGCTGGTTGTGGAGACCGGCAGCGACCGTACCAAGATTCGCTTCCGTCGCTCTGCGATTTCCGGCGTAGAAAAGCTGGATGTGGGCGGAGATACCAAGAACAGCACTCCCGCTAAGAAATAAAAGAGAAACATACTAGGATGCCCCCTTGCATAGTTTTTACTGTGCAAGGGGGCGTTTGTTATGTTTATGAAAAAGAATAACCGTTCACCAGGTATGAATCGTTCCGGGAGCCGGAGCGCTGCGGCGGTCGGTGTCAGTGAGACAATCACGAAAGCTGCGCTGCTTGCCTTTTTCGGCGGGGTGATTCTCTGTACGGCACTGCTGGCGTTGTTTGCTGCGCTTTTGGCCAACACGCCACTCCCGCTGACGCTTGTGCGGCCACTGGCCTGTGCGGCGGCATCTGCAGGGGCAGCGCTTTCGGGCTTTTTGCTGGCGCGGAAGCTGAAAAAACAGATGCTTTTGTGTGGCCTTGGGAGCGGTGTTTTTTGGGCGGCGTGCCAATCGGTTGCGGCAATTGCGATGAGCGGCCAGGATCTTCTGCAGGGAGGGAATCTGATGCTGCCAATTGCGCTGCTTCTCGGGGGAATTTTGGGCGGCGCGCTGGCTGCAGTTTGGGCGGTGCGCTGATGCGCGCCGCCCAAACACCTCCGCGCGCAAGATTGCCGGTTTGGCAGAAGAAAACCATAAATCGACTGCGGCCGGCAGCGGATTCGGAAAGAATACAGCGGATGGGGCCGGTACTCTTATGCGCAGCGGCCTTTTTGCTGGGTTACCTTCCGGGAATTTTTGCGGGGCGCGGGGGCCAAACGGTGTTGGGCCAGCAGTTGGCCAACTATTATATGGAATCCGAACGCTTTTCAGTGTGGGGAACTTCCTTTTTTAATCAGATGGCGTCCTCGTTTGTGCAGTTGTTTTTAGTGGCGTTGTGCGGGTTGTCTGTGCTCGGGACCGGGCTTCTCATTACATTCTTTGGGGCCAAAGGCATCTTTATGGGCTTTTGCGCGGCCAATGTGGTGGCTGCCGGCGGTGGAGGCGCGCTTGCTGCTTATTGGGTGAATTCTTGTTTGCCAAATCTTTCGCTGCTATTCTTGGCGCTTTGGCTTGCGGGGTTTGCCTCGCAATTAAGCCACAGGCTGTTCCAGAGCGTTTTTTTGGGTGGTGCACCGCGTGGACAACTGGAAGCAGCGGCGCGTCGTATGGGGATTCGCTGCTGTGTTGCGTTTTTTGCGTCAGGAATCTTTAATGCGCTTTGCAGCGGACTCTCCGTCCTTTTGATCCGGACTTTCGCCTGAGATCTTCTTCTCGATGAATTTTTGGCTGGAAAGGGGAGAGGCCTGCACCGCGTCCCGAAGCTGTTGCTGATTGATGTGCGTATAAATCTGTGTGGTGGATACGCTTTCGTGCCCGAGAATTTCTTTCAGGGCCAGCATGTCTACGCCGCCCTGATACATGAGCGTGGCGGCGGTGTGGCGTAGCTTATGCGGCGAAAAGCCGCGACCGCTTAATCCGGCACTTTGCAGGCACCGTGCTACGATCTGTTCAACGCGCCGTGCAGTGAGGCGCTTGCCGGTGCGCTTGGATACAAAAAGCGCGTTTTTGTCTGTTAGGTTGGGCAGAGCGTTTCGGGCCTTGCGATAGTGTGCCAATGCTTGCAGGCAGGCGTCGTTCAGGTATACAAGCCGTTCTTTGCTGCCTTTGCCGGTAATGCGTATGGTGTCGTCCCGGAAGTCACTCAGATTGATGCTTACCAGTTCGGCAAGACGCATGCCACAATTTAGAAATAACGTTATGATGCAAAAGTCCCGTTCATAAAAGTCGCTTTGTATATTATTTAACAAATTTAAACTTTCGTTTTCCGTGAGGTATTTCGGCAGTGCTTTTTTTGGTGCGCCCAAAGTGACGTTTTCTGTGGGATTCTGCGCGATTTTATTGACCTGTGTGCACATGTACCCGAAAAAGCCTTTTAAGGCGCTGAGCTTTCTTGCGCGGGCTTTGGCGCCGTTGTTTGCATTACGGACGTATTCCAGATAAGAAAAGATGTCTCGTTTGGAAATGCCGGCAATGTCATTGGATGTGATCTGGGTCAGGTCGATTTTTTCCGGCGGTGTATTAGGATTGGCACGGTTCCATTGAACCATCATAAACCGAAAAAAACCGCGCAGATCCAGGTAATAGCCGTTTACAGTTCTCGGAGAACGCAATTTGACAAAATCCAGATAATGAAGGTACTCGATCACGTCATCGGGAATGTCCAGATATGGAGCGTGGCGTTCAGGATTTACGGTATTGATATAGCTGCTCAAAACAAAACACCTCATAAGAGCTTGCCAAGCGCTGTCATGGAGAAAGCAATCAATCTCCGGCAGCGCTATTTTCTTTAAATATATTGTATCATGCAAGGACAATGATCGTCAATTTCACACGTTTTTAGTAAATGCAAACGCAACTGCATATTACAAATCGTACACAGAATGCATATAGGTGCATATATAGTCAACCGAACGTTCAATGAGATCTTCGGAGGAGGATTTCCTGGCGTGAGCAGGAAAAACATCCTCCCTGTATTTCGCTAAATTTACATTTAGCGAAATAGCATATCTCGGAAATTCCGCTATCCCCGGTTGCAGCAGACCGGGATTTACTGATTATAAAGACGGCGAGCGTACGACTATTCGATTGCTACAGATTATAATGCTGCGTGCACGCAACTATCCGTTGATGTTTTCCCTCTGATTAAAGGATGGCGCTATGTTTACAGGCACACAGATACTCTGAGAGGTTCCGACTACTCCGGTTGGGCCGGAATTTTGGAGAAGATTCTATTTATAAAATTGAAAAAAAGACCCTTTTTTGAAACTGCCACACTACCCTTTTGTTTTATTTTGATACTAAAATTGTGCATTGTATACAAAATAACAAGCCTTTGTTTTTGCACATTGATCTTTTTGGATAATTTTTTCACCCCTCTTTCGGTGAAATTTCCCCTTGTTTTTATAGGCATTTTCTTTTAACATAGATAGTGTCAGGCGGAGCTAGTTACGAAGGCTTCGTCAAACAAAAACAAAAGGAGAAAAACACTATGAGAAAAGCACTTGCATTGAGCATGGCAGCTGCAATGGCCTTGAGCCTGGCTGCCTGCGGTGGCTCTTCCAGCTCTACCTCTACGACTGAGAGCACCTCTACCGGCACTTCCGAAGCCGCTGAAGCCTCTACCGAAGGCGGCGAAGTTGCCAACAAGGATAAGCCCCTCGTTTGGTTTAACCGTCAGCCCTCCAACAGCTCCACTGGTGAGCTGGACATGACCGCCCTGAACTTCAACGAGAACACCTACTACGTTGGTTTCGACGCCAACCAGGGTGCTGAGCTGCAGGGCCAGATGGTCAAGGAATACATCGAGAAGAACATCGATACCATCGACCGTAACGGCGACGGCATCATCGGTTATGTTCTGGCCATCGGCGATATCGGCCACAACGACTCTATTGCCCGTACTCGTGGCGTTCGCGCTGCTCTGGGCACCGGCGTTGAGGTTGACGGCGCCATCAACAGCGAGCCTGTCGGCACCAACACCGATGGTTCTGCTACGGCCGTTCAGGATGGTTCCATTGAAGTCAACGGCAAGACCTACGTTGTCCGTGAGCTGGCTTCTCAGGAAATGAAGAACTCCGCAGGCGCTACTTGGGACGCTGCTACCGCTGGTAACGCGATCGGCACCTGGTCCGCTTCTTTCGGCGATTCCATTGATGTTGTTGTTTCCAACAACGACGGCATGGGCATGTCCATGTTCAACGCCTGGTCCAAGGCCAATGAGGTTCCCACCTTCGGTTACGACGCCAACGCTGACGCTGTTGCTGCTATCGCAGAAGGTTACGGCGGCACCATCAGCCAGCACGCTGATGTTCAGGCCTACCTGACTCTCCGTGTGATCCGCAATGCCCTCGACGGTGTTGACATCGATACCGGTATCGGTACCCCCGATGACGTCGGCAACGTCCTGAGCGATGATGTTTACGTTTACAACGCTGATGAGCGCTCCTACTACGCTCTGAACGTTGCTGTCACCGCTGAGAACTACCAGGACTTCACCGACTCCACCAAGGTCTATGAGCCCGTTTCTACTCAGCTCGACGCTACCGCTCATCCCACCAAGAGTGTCTGGCTCGACATCTACAATGCCGCCGACAACTTCCTGAGCGCTACTTATCAGCCCCTGCTGCAGAACTACGACGATTTGCTGAACCTGAACGTTGAGTACATCGGCGGCGACGGCCAGACCGAGGCCAACATCACCAACCGTCTGAGCAACCCCAGCCAGTACGACGCCTTCGCCATCAACATGGTTAAGACCGACAACGCGGCTTCCTACACTGCTCTGCTCAGCCAGTAATCTTTCAATCCATTTTACCTTGGATTCTGTAAGCACTAAGTAACACAACCGCTATTAGGGAGAAGGAATTCTCCATTTGGGAGAAGGAGTTCTCCCTAATAGCGCTTTTTTATGAAAACAGGCAGCCAACTGGCATCAGTTCAGCTGTCAATTTGCAAAACGGGAGTAACGAGAATGGCAGAAGCGAAAGATGATATCGTCTTGTCAATTCGCGGTATGTGCAAGTCGTTCGGTCGCAACCGAGTGCTTGATCATATCAATCTGGACGTAAAACGCGGTACTGTCATGGGACTTATGGGTGAAAACGGCGCCGGTAAGTCGACGATGATGAAATGTCTTTTTGGTACCTATCAGAAAGACGAGGGCAAAATTTTCCTGAACGGCAAGGAAATCAGCTTTTCCGGCCCGAAGGACGCTCTGGAAAATGGTATCGCCATGGTCCACCAGGAGTTGAACCAGTGCCTGGAACGCAGTGTTATCGATAACCTGTTCCTGGGCCGCTATCCGGTTAATTCTATGGGCGTTGTTGACGAAGGACAAATGAAACGCAAGGCGTCCGAGTTGTTCCGCAAACTCGGCATGACCGTAAACCTGACCCAGCCGATGCGTAACATGTCTGTTTCGCAGCGGCAGATGTGCGAAATTGCAAAGGCAATTTCCTACAATGCACAGGTAATCGTTCTGGACGAACCCACTTCCTCCCTGACGGTTCAGGAAGTTGATAAGTTGTTTGAAATGATGCGCATGCTTAAAGAGCAAGGCATCGCGCTGATTTACATTTCCCACAAGATGGATGAGATCTTCGAGATCTGCGATGAGGTTTCTGTACTGCGTGACGGTAATCTGGTCATGACCAAGAGCACCAAAGAAACCAACATGAACGAGCTGATTGCAGCAATGGTCGGCCGTTCCCTGGAAAGCCGCTTCCCTCCTGTGGACAATACCCCGGGAGAACCGATTCTCTCCATCCAGCACCTCTCCACCAAGTATGCACCGCACCTGGAGGATATCACCTTTGATGTACGCGAGGGTGAAATCTTCGGTCTGTATGGTCTGGTTGGTGCCGGACGTACCGAATTGCTGGAAACCATCTTTGGTGTCCGTACCCGTGCTGCGGGCCGTGTCTATTTCCGCAACCGGCTGATGAACTTTAACAATGCACATGAAGCCATCGAGCATGGTTTCGCCCTGATCACAGAGGAACGCAAAGCCAACGGTTTGTTCCTGAAGTGTGACCTAACCTTCAACACGACGATTGCCAACCTTAACCAGTACAAGTCCGGCGTAGCACTTTCCAATCCCAAGATGGTCAAGGCTACCAACAAGGAAATCAAAATCATGCACACCAAGTGTATGGGCCCCGATGATATGATTTCGAGCTTGTCCGGTGGTAACCAGCAGAAAGTTATCTTTGGCAAATGGTTGGAGCGTGAGCCGCAAGTCTTTATGATGGACGAGCCCACGCGTGGTATCGACGTTGGCGCAAAGTACGAGATCTATGAGCTGATTATTCAGATGGCCAAGCAAGGCAAGACAGTGATCGTCGTTTCCTCTGAAATGCCGGAAATCCTTGGCATCACCAACCGCATCGGTGTCATGTCTAACGGGCATCTTTCCGGTATTGTTAACACGAAGGAAACAAACCAGGAAGAGCTTTTGAGACTGAGTGCGAAATACCTGTGAGTGAGGGATAAATAAATGGCTAATAGTACAATTCTTTCTGCGGAGCGTGAACTTGAGCTTCGCAAGCCGATTGATGATTACGTCGGCAAAATTCAGGCCCAGATTGATCAGCTGCGCGCTGACGGTACCGATAAGGTCGTTAACCTGACCAACGATCTCGACAATCTGAAACGTGATCGTATTTATACCGCTGAGGAAAAGGCTGAGCGCGAAAAGCTCATCACGGCCGAACTGGAAAAAGCCAAGGCGGTTGAAGCCAAGAACAAGGATCAGGTTTCCAAGCTCATCGCGGATGCGGAAGCCTATCTGAAAGCCCACTATGATTCTGAATACTATCAGCACATAGTGGCCAGCTGCAAGCTGGAAAAGGTTGCTGCTCAGCAGAAATATCAGGAAGCCGTTGCCAAGCTGGAAAAAGAGCATCAGGCAGCCGTTGCCAAACTGACGGACCAGCATGAAATCAAGGACGAGAAATATGTCCACAAGAACCGTCTGTTTGACGCCAAGATGGGCCGCGACAAGGATCTGCAGGCCATCAAGGACCGTCAGCATGCCGCTTTCGATCACAAATATCACCTGATAGATATGCTTCGTATGTCCAAGTTCACCTTTGCCGAGTCCCTGGCTCAGCGCTGGGAGAACTACAAGTACACCTTCAACCGGCGTGACTTCCTGCTCCGGAACGGTCTGTACCTGGCGATCATCGTGATTTTCATTGCGCTCTGCATCATCACCCCGATCGTCAAGAACGTGCAGTTGCTGACTGTGAACAATATTCTGAACATTCTGCAGCAGGCTTCGCCGCGTATGTTCCTGGCCCTTGGCGTTGCAGGCCTGATCCTGCTTGCCGGTACTGACCTTTCCATTGGTCGTATGGTCGGTATGGGCATGACCGCAGCTACCATCGTCATGCACCAGGGCGTTAACACCGGTTCCGTTTTCGGTCATGTTTTTGACTTCACCGGTCTGCCGGTTATCGTCCGTGTTTTCCTCGCGCTGATTGTCTGCATCGTTCTGTGCACGATTTTTACCACCATTGCCGGTTTCTTCACGGCCAAGTTCAAGATGCACCCCTTCATTTCCACGATGGCCAACATGCTGGTAATCTTCGGTCTGGTTACTTACTCCACCAAGGGCGTTTCCTTCGGTGCCATTGAAACCACCATTCCCAACATGATCATCCCCAAGATCGGCGGCTTCCCCACCATCATCCTGTGGGCCATCGCAGCGGTTGTTATCGTCTGGTTCATCTGGAACAAGACCACCTTCGGCAAGAACCTGTTTGCTGTTGGCGGCAACCCTGAAGCGGCTGCTGTTTCCGGTATCTCGGTCTTCCGTGTTACTGTTGGCGCCTTCATCCTGGCCGGTATCCTGTATGGCTTCGGTTCCTGGCTGGAATGCATCCGCATGGTCGGTTCCGGTTCTGCTGCTTACGGCCAGGGCTGGGAAATGGACGCCATCGCGGCCTGCGTCGTCGGCGGTGTTTCCTTCACCGGCGGTATTGGTAAGATTTCCGGCGTTGTTGTCGGTGTCTTCATCTTCACTGCCCTGACTTACTCCCTGACGACCCTTGGTATCGATACCAACCTGCAGTTCGTGTTCTCCGGCATCATCATCCTGGTCGCCGTTATGCTCGACTGCTTGAAGTACGTCCAGAAGAAGTAATTCTTCTCCATCTCGAGTTAAATCCCGAAAAATCCCACCGCTGGGTTTTGTACTTGGCGGTGGGATTTTTTTGCACGTAAAAGCAAAGCAGGGAAAAACCGAAAGGTCTTCCCTGCTTTTTTGAATCTTAACGATTTACCGATTGTGCCATTCTGTGGTAAGTGTGGCGCTCCCCGCGGATAGCGATGGAATACGCCAGGATGTTTTGCGGCAGCGCCATACCGGGCACACCGGTGTCACCAATATGATGGATGTCGGCGCCGGCCATTTTACACATCAAAGCGATCTGGCGAATGGTGGCCACATCAGCGCCTTCCTGTGATGTGCCAATGGCGGTCAACGCCAACTTCCCTTTTGCATGGATTGCCTCGATCAGGCGATGCGCGTATTCTTGCGTAATGCCGGGAACCGTGCCGGGAGCGGGAAGCAAAATGACATCGGCGCCCGCTGCTATAAAGGCCTCGGCGTCCTGGACGGTCATGATGTTTTCGCCGCCCTCTCCTGCAACTCCGGACGCATGCATCTTGCCAGCGGCCAGAATGACACAGTCGCCAACGATGGCAGAAATTTCCCGAAGTGCTTTTTCAATTGCTTCATTGCTGACGCCGTTGCCGGGGTTGCCCGTTAATACAATAAGATCAACGCCCATATCAGCCGCCAGCCGGGCGTTATCTGCGGTTGCCAAGCGGCCGTTTTTCATCTGCCAGAGCGTTCCTTCATTGCTTTGAGAGCGTTCCAGATCTGTGGGCTCCAGATTGATGCCGATTGCACGCCCGGTAAGGCGTTTTATTTCGCGCACAGTCTCGGACTCCGGCACCGGCGGCAACGCCTGGATAACCGGATGCTGTACATCAAACATATTGAGAAGCAAGATGTCGGCACTTAGTGAGGCTGCATACTCGGCATTGGTTACATCCATCAGCAAGGGTGGCGTCAGACCGATGGTTTCGCATGCCAATACACGCCCCTCACAACCGGCAATTGATGCCAGCAGATCTTTCTTGCCGTAGCGGGACAATTCGCTCGGTGTGCAGTCCAGCAGTCGTTTGACACTCATTCGTCGTCATCCTCTTCAAGTACACGACCAACGCCTTTGCGGTAGAACGGTTCGCTGCCGCGCATTCCCTGCTGGCCCAACGGGGAAATGGAAGTGGTGATCGTCAGATCCATTTTCTGCTCGCGGCTCATCAGGTAGGGACGAGCCGCCTGCGCCACAGCGGAAAACAGTTTATCGTCTTTCGGTCCATCCAGAACCAGCAGGTAACACTTGCGGGTCTCGTTGACGATCATGATCTGCAGGTAGGCGGAACCTACGCCGGGAGCCTCCGCCAGTACAGCGCAGATGGGATCGACCAGCTCATCGGCAAGCACCGTGGGCTCAACGATGGTTACTTTATCACCGGGATGAATCTGGGCGGCCTCCTGCGCTTTCCGCATCTGGGCCATGGCATCTTTCTGCTTTTTGACCGAAGCGATAAGCGGTGCTTCCAGACGCAGGCTGTTCTCGCCAGGGTTCAGCACCAATCCGGAAGCCTCCTGATTCTTTTGCAGCATATTGGCAAAATCGTCAAAGCGCAGCATCATGATCTGGCGTCCCTGGTTGGTGGCAGTTTTCTGCCATTCATGTACGGCATCCCAGTCACTGAAAGCCAGATAATAGTGCTTGCCTTCTTTGCTGTTGATCATCACAAGGCTGATTTTGGTGTTCTTGGGCAGCTGTACGCGGCCGTCAGGGCCGGGCTTCGGGGCGGGCGCCCCGTTCAAATCAAAAACGGCGGGTGCCAACAACGGCGATTTGACCAGTTCATTGATAATGGCGTTCAGGTTCTTGGGGCTGTTGTCGTCCCGGAAAACCGCAATGGATTTTTTCAGTTCCGGATTAAAAACCGGGGCTTTCACTTCGTTGCGTTCAGGCATGATTTCTCCTCATTTCAGTTTAATCGTATTGATAGCTTCGCGCAGATAAGATACACCAACAAGCTTTAAGCCGGGGAACTGCGCCGGGTCAATCAATTTCAAATTATGTTTGGGGACGATAGCTGTATCGAACCCTACGCGCTGCGCCTCCCGCAGACGTGTTTCCAGATGCGGGACACTTCGAATCTCGCCGCCAAGACCGACTTCCCCTACCGCAAAGGTCTTTTCGCCGACAGGAAGATCCAGCAGACTGGAAGCCATGGCGATGCAGACCGACAGATCACAGGCGGTTTCATCCAATTTCAGCCCGCCTACAATGTTGATATAGACATCCTGATTGGAGAAGTTATATCCGGCACGTTTTTCCAGCACGGCCAGCAGCAGATACATGCGGTTGTAATCAAAGCCGCTTGCGGTGCGCCGCGGGCTGGGAAAACTTGTTTTGGTAACCAGGGCCTGGATCTCGCTCAACACCGGACGGGTACCCTCCATGACGCAGGTGACACAGGTGCCGCTGATGCCCAAGGGGCGGCCTTCCAGCATGACCTGAGAGGGGTTCTCAATCTGCGCCAGACCGCGGCCCGTCATATCGAACATGCCGATTTCATTGGTGGAACCGTAGCGGTTTTTGACGGCGCGCAGCACGCGATACGGCAGTGTTTTGTCGCCCTCAAAATACAATACGGTATCTACAATGTGTTCCATTACTTTAGGACCGGCGATGGCACCGTCTTTGTTGACGTGACCAACGATGAAGGTAGGAATCTCCAGCGTTTTGGCGACATTCAAAAAACGGGCGGTGCTTTCTTTGACCTGGCTGACCGTGCCGGAGGAGGAAGCAATATCGGTGCATCGCATGGTCTGGATAGAGTCGATGACGACCAAATCCGGTTTCATGGACTCAATCAGACCGCAGATTTCATCCACGTCGCTTTCTGCAACCAGGGAGATATTCTCCTGCGGCACATCCAGGCGGACGGCACGCAGTTTGATCTGCCGGACCGATTCTTCGCCGGTGACGTAAAGGACATTTTTGGTTTTGCTCACTTCGCCGCAGAGCTGTAGAAGAATGGTGGATTTGCCGATGCCGGGCTCACCGCCGATCAGCGTTACGCTGCCGATGACAATGCCGCCGCCCAGCACCCGGTCCAGCTCGCTGATGCCGGTAACAATGCGGCTTTTCTCTTCTGTGGTGCTGATGTCTTTTAGCTTGTGAGGGGTCAGTGTGGTTTGCCCGGGAACACGGGCTGCAGCACTGGCGCGGCCGCTGGCAGGCTTAGCGGGTTCTGCCACTACATCCTCGGTCATGGTGTTCCATGCGCCGCACGAAGGGCAGCGTCCCAGCCAGCGAGGGCTTGTTTCACCGCATTGTGTGCAGACATAGATGGTTTTCAATTTGTCTTTGGGCATGGCTGCCTCCTCGACTCATAGACTGTTTCTATTATATCCCAATTTGCCATTGTGGGCAAGGCAAACCGCCTGGAAGTTGGAAATCTTTTCTTGCCAGTGGCTATAAAAACAGGGCGCATCTGCAAAGCGGCAGATACACCCTGAAAAGTTTGTTTACAGAGAAACCTTGTGGTAGACTTTCTTGCCCTTCTTGATCACAACACCTGCGCGCAGGGCTTCCTCGCTCAGCGCAGTCTTGGGGTCGGTGACCTTTTCGCCGTCGACAAGGACGCCACCCTGCTGGACCAGCTGACGAGCCTCACGGTTGGAGGCGCACAGCCCGGCAGCTACCATGGCGGCCAGCAAACCGACAGAGCCGTCTTTGACGAGAGATGCATCCAGAACGGTGCTGGGCATATTCTCGTGATCGGCAGCGCCGCCGAACAAACCGCGGGCCGTAGCCTGTGCTTTTTCGGCTTCCTCTTCGCCGTGGACCATCTTGGTCAGCTCGTACGCAAGAATTTCCTTGGCCTGGTTCAGCTGCTCACCCTGCCAGTGATCCATCTCGTCGATCTGCTCCAGCGGCAGGAAGGTCAGCATGCGGACGCACTTGAGAACATCTGCGTCGCCGACATTGCGCCAGTACTGGTAGAACTCGAAGGGGCTGGTCTTGTTGGGATCAAGCCAGACTGCATTGCCGGCGGTTTTGCCCATCTTCTTGCCCTGGGAATCCGTCAGCAGCGTGATGGTCATGGCATAGGCATCCTTGCCCAGCTTGCGGCGAATCAGCTCGGTGCCGCCCAGCATGTTGCTCCACTGATCATCGCCGCCAAACTGCATGTTGCAGCCGTAGTGCTGGAACATGTGGTAGAAATCGTAGCTCTGCATGATCATGTAGTTGAACTCCAGGAAGGAGAGGCCCTTTTCCATGCGCTGTTTGTAGCACTCGGCGCGCAGCATATTGTTGACGCTGAAGCAGGCACCAACCTCACGCAGCAGTTCCACGTAGTTCAGGTTAAGCAGCCACTCGGCGTTGTTCAGCATCAGGGCTTTGCCATCTCCGAATTCGATAAAGCGTTCCATCTGGCGCTTGAAGCACTCAGCATTGTGGGCGATATCTTCTTTTGTCAGCATTTTGCGCATATCGGTACGGCCGGAGGGGTCACCGATCATCGTGGTACCGCCGCCGATCAGAGCAATGGGACGGTTGCCGGCCATCTGCAGACGCTTCATCAGCGTAAGAGCCATAAAGTGGCCAGCCGTCAGACTGTCGGCGGTGCAGTCAAAGCCGATGTAAAAGGTGGCCTTGCCGTTGTTGATGAGCTCTTTGATCTCTTCTTCGTCAGTCACCTGTGCGATCAGGCCGCGTGCTTTCAGTTCGTCGTAGATTGTCATTATACATTTCCTCCTGATGATGCGGCAAGGGCAAATAAAAAAGCCCCTGCCAAATGTGAATTTGGCAGAGGGCGAAATTTCGCGGTACCACCTCTGTTTGCCCGTGCCTCGCGGCGGCGGGCCTTCGCGGGTGCGGTGGCCAAAGGGAGACACGACACCCAAACGCTGTAACGTGCGCACACGGCACAGCCTACTTGCTTTACGCGTTCAGCCTGCTGCTCCGGGCTGTATTCCCCATGCAACGTGCTGTCGGTTCCTTGCACCAACCGGAACCTCTCTGTGACAGTAACGCTGCGGGTACTTGTTCCCATCAACGCATTTCTTATCCATAACTGTATCATACTCGCCTTGGAAAGTCAAGCAATCCGGTGTTCGCTTAACGGGATTTTTCGATGAGCTCCCGTGCGTTGGCAAGGCTGAGACCGGTTACCTTATCGCCGGAAATCATCCGTGCCAACACCTGAACGCGACCATCCAGATCCAGCGTGTGAATCTCGGTATACGTACGATCTCCGCGTACATTCTTTTGAATCAGCAGCTGATTGTCGGCAAAGGCTGCCACCTGCGGTGTGTGGGTGATGCACAACACCTGTCTCCCTTTGGCTGTCTGATGGAGCAGCTGCCCGATTCGTCCCGCTGCCAGGCCGGAAACGCCGGTATCGATCTCATCGTAGATAACGGTGGGAAGCGCATCGCGGTCTGCCAAGGCGCTCTTGAATGCCAGCATAATGCGGGAAAGTTCGCCGCCGGAGGCAATCTTTGCCAACGGTTTCGGCTCCTCGCCGGGGTTGGTAGAAATCAGAAATTCTACGGTATCCTGCCCATGAGAAGACAGCGGCCCACGGGCATGGCGCAAGGCAAAACGGATGCCCGGCATATTCAAAAACTCCAGCGCGGCCTTCATCTGCTTGTTCATGGCGGCAAAGCCTTTCAGGCGGCTCTGGGTTAATGCCTCTGCGGCGTTTTTGGCCTTGGCATACAGGGTCTGCATCTCTGCCTTGAGCTCAGCAATTTTCTGCCCGGAAGATTGGAAGTTCTCCAATTCTGCAGCAGCCTCTTCCCGGCGCGCCAGCAACTCTTCCACTTCCATGCCGAACTTCTGTTTGATGCGATAGATGGTATCCAAGCGACTCTCGATCTGATCCAATTCGCCGGCGTCAAAATCGTAGGCATCCAGGCGATCGGCCAGATCAGTGGCCAGTTCACGGGCAGAATAATAAAGATCCTGCAGCCGCTCGGCCAGCGGGGAGAGCGTTTCATCCAGACGGGCACCATTTTGGAGGCCCTCTACGGCACCGCCTAAAAGATCTGCGGCGCCTGACTGTTCCCCTTCCTCGTCACCAGCCAATGCAATATGAGCAGCAGTAATGCCTTGCAAAATGCTCTGAGCATGGATGATTACGTTTTTTCGCTCCTGCAGCGTCTTTTCTTCTCCGGGCTGTAAAGCGGCGGCATCGATAGCATCGATCTCTGCGGTCAGGGCTTCCATACGCCGCTGCTTGTCCGCTTCGTTGGCATTGAGGGCGTCCAGCTGACGCTTGACGGCGACCAGCTCACGGTAGCACTGATAGTATTGGGCGAACAGGTCCCGATTTTGAGCGTATTGATCCAGCAGTCCCAGATGGAGCGCAGGGTTGGTGAGCCCCTGGCTGTCGTGCTGACCATGGATGGAAAGGAGCCCGGCTGAGATATCACGGACTACACTGGCAGTGGCAGGCATACCGTTGATCCGGCAGCTTCCCTTGCCCTCTGCGTTGATTTCCCGGTATAAGAGAAGATCATCGGAGGCTTCGTAGCCGCACTTTTCCAGTTTTGCCTTCACGGAATCCGGAATCGACTCAAAGGTGGCCCAAATGCAGGCCTTCTGTGCACCGCTTCGGACGAGATCTCGGGAAGTACGGTTGCCCAGAATCGCATTGATGGAGTCAATCAGGATGGACTTGCCGGCGCCGGTTTCGCCTGTCAGTACATTGAACCCGGAAGTGAAGTTCACTTCCGCCTTTTCAATTACGGCAACATTTTCAATTTTCAGGTTTGCCAGCATAGGCCAGCTCCTTCCCTGTTTTGCTATAGCTGCGGTCAGCCGCGGCGTGCGTACTGCTGTAAAGCCTGGCAGATTTCTGCGGCGTCTTCCTCTGTACGCATGAGGATGAAAAAGGTATCATCGCCGGAAAGAGTTCCGACTACATTGTTCCACTGTTTTGCGTCAAACACTTCGCAGGCAGCGTTGGCCATGCCGGAAAAGCATTTCACCAGCACCATGTGACCTGCATAATCCACCTTGAGGACAGATTCCCGGAAAATCATCTCAAAACGGCTGGGCGAATGTGTTACCTTGCCGGAGGCGGCTGCCGGCATATAGCGATAGCGACCGTCGGAGTCTGCTACTTTTACCAACTGCAAATCCCGAATATCGCGGGAAACCGTCGCCTGGGTCACATCAAATCCGGCTTCACGCAGATGGGCAAGAAGGTCCTCCTGCCGATCAATGGGATGCTTTTCAATCAAATCCAAAATCGCCTGATGGCGCGCACTTTTCAACGGAATCATCTCCTCATAAGCTTATTTTCTATAGCACAAAATTGTTCGGAATCTTGAAATGTAATCAACTGCAGTTTACGCGGCGCGGCGGTGACACGCATACGTTGGCCGGGTTGCAAGGTATGCTGGGGGCCGCTGTCTGCACTGGCATAGCAGGTTTCACGGTTTTCTGCATCGGCAACGATCTCCAGGGTTCGCTTGGCCGCAAACACCAAGGGGGCGGTATGTACATTATGGGCACATACGGGGGTCAGCACCATAACATCGGCCGCACCATCCAGAACCGGCCCGCCGGCAGAAAAAGAGTATGCCGTGGAGCCTGTGGGGGTTGCCAGAATCAGTCCATCGCTTCGGTAGCTGCTGACAAAGGAACCGTCGCAATAGACGCTGTAGTCCATCGGATGCATACGGGTGTTGCCGAAGATGACAATGTCATTGATGGCTTCGGTTTGCCAGTCTGCATCGACAGCGCTGGCAACGAGCAGACCGCGTTCCACGAGGGTATACTCCCCTGCTGCCAGGCGATGCAATTTATCCGGCATTTCCTCCACTTCGCAGGTGGCTAGAAAACCGGTGCGGCCCAGGTTGACCCCCAAGACCGGCTTGCCGTAACGGATGCAGGCGTGACCGGTACGCAATAGGGTTCCATCCCCGCCAATCGTCAATACCTGATCCGCTTGCCGGTACGCTTCCGCTTCCGGCAGAACGGTGGCATGGGGGATTTCCCGGACATTGGCGTCAGTGTCAGTCATCAGAACCGGCACACCAAACTGCTGCAGCAATTCTGCCGCGCGCCGGGTTACCGTAAGCCCCTGGTCTTTGAGTGCGTTGGGAATCAGCAAGACCGCCATGCGTGTCTTCCTTTCTGTCAGTGTAAGTTTGGCGCTTTATCCAGCGCTTCGTGCGCTGCCTGTACTACCTGGTCAATGCGCCCTTCCGGCAGCGGCTGCGGGGTTTCGCAATGCTGCACGTACATCAGAAATTCGATGTTACCTTCCGGCCCCTTGATTGGGGAAAAGTCCAGGCCGGCAGGCGTAAAGTGATTGGCCATTGCATAGCCCTGTGCCATCTCCAGCACCTCGCGATGGGTGGCGGGATCACGCACAACGCCCTTTTTGCCGACTTTCTCTCTTCCGGCTTCAAACTGAGGCTTTACAAGACAGACACCGACAGCATCCGGCGTGCAGATCTGGTCCGCCACCGGGAAAATATGCTTCAAGGAGATGAACGAAACGTCCACGCTGAAAAACGCGACCTGCTCTGTAAGGTCTTCCAGCTTTACATTGCGGATGTTGGTGCGTTCCATGTTTACAACGCGGGGATCGGTACGCAGACTCCAGGCGAGCTGGCCGTAACCTACATCCACCGCGTACACTTTAACAGCGCCGTTTTGCAGCATGCAGTCGGTAAATCCACCTGTGGAAGCCCCGATATCCATGCATACTTTGCCGTCCGGCCGCATGGGAAAAACCTGCATGGCTTTTTCCAGCTTCAAGCCGCCGCGGCTTACATAGCCGATATCGTGCCCGCGCACTTCCACCTTGGCATCCGGAGAGATCATCTCACCGGCCTTATCTACTTTCTGCTCATTGACGAACACAATACCAGACATAATGAGAGCCTTGGCGCGTTCTCGGCTCTGCACCAAACCGTTTTGGCACAAATATTGATCCAAACGGATTTTACTCATAGCTGTTTCTCCTTACAATGGGCCAGCACATCAGCCGTCAATGCGGCGGCATCCAGTTGCTGGTCGCGGCGCAGCTGCGGAACGTTTGCGTGCAGAAGGTGTGTGTTATCCACGGCGTGAAGCAGGAACTTGCCCCGCCAACCGGATTGCTGCAAAGCAAAGCACAGCTGCTGGCCGATGCTGCCGGTGCGGATCGAATCTTCGGCAAAAAGGATCAGATCATAAGATTGCAGAGCCTTGCAAAGGCCGTCGGGCAAAGGATAAAGGCGTACAAGTTTATAACAGTCTGCCGCAACATGATTCTGCTGGAGCAGATCGCAGGCGGCGATGATTTCTTCGGCTTCTGCGCCGTAGCTGACCAGCGCAATCCGGGCACCGGGATGCGTTTCAATGAGGTCAAAGGTATTGCCGGTACAGCCCAATGCTTGCAGTGCCGGTTTCTGATCGCCGCGTGCATAGCGAATCGCACGGGGGCCACGGGCTTCACGGACGAGATAGGTTAGCCAATATCTCAGTTCCTCGTAGTTGGCCGGGGCATATACGGGAATACCGACATGACTGAAAAAGGCCGTATCATAGATGCCCTGATGGGTTTCGCCGTCCCCGGGGACAAGTCCCGCACGGTCTACAGCAAACAGCACATCCAGCTTCATCAGATTGACATCGTGGATGATCTGATCATAAGCCCGCTGGAAAAAGGTGGAGTAGATGGCCACCACCGGCAGCAGTCCCTGGCTGGCCAAACCGGCCGCAAAGCTGACGGCATGTTCCTCTGCCATGCCCACATCAAAGAAGCGATCTGTGTGGGCGTGCTTGAAGAAGTTGAGGCCGGTGCCGTATTTCATGGCGGCTGTTATGGCGCAAAGACGCGGTTCCTCATTGCCCAGCTCTGCCAATGTTGATCCGAAAGTAGTCGAGAAAGAGTCCTTCGGCGAGAGTTCCGGATCGGTCAGGTGATTCAGATCGATGGAAGAAACGGCATGGAACTCACCGGGGTTTTCCTCTGCCTGCTTGAGGCCCTTGCCTTTCTGAGTGACCACATGCAGGAAGATGGGCGCAAACTGTTCACGCAGATTGTTCAGCATTTGTTCCAACATGATAACGTCGTGCCCGTCTACCGGACCGATATACTGGAATCCCATCTCCTCAAACATCGTGGAGTGATAGATTCCCCGCCGCACAAGCTGTTTTCCGCCCTGCAGTGCTCGCACCAGAGCATCACCGATCAACGGAATGCTGTCCAGCATGGTTTCCATCTGCGCCTTGGCATGGAAATATTTGGGGTCGGTACGCAGTTTGGTGAGATAGTTCGCCATCTGGCCGACGTTCTTGGAAATCGACATTTTGTTGTCGTTCAGAATGACGATCAGGTTGTTCAGCTTGCTGACGTTGTTCATGCCTTCGTAGACCATACCGCCGGTGAAAGCGCCGTCACCCACGATGACAACAACCTTTCCCGGCTCGTTTTTGATCTTTTTGGCACGTGCAATGCCAATGGCCGTGGACAAGGCAGCACTGCCGTGTCCGGCTACAAAGGTATCGCAATTACTTTCTTTGGGATTGGGAAATCCCGAAATGCCGTCTTTCTGGCGCAAGGCGGCAAAGCCTTCCCGTCGGCCGGTCAGCAGTTTGTGGGTATAACACTGGTGCCCCACGTCAAAAAGAATTTTATCCTGCGGTAAATCCAGTGTGCGGTGCAAAGCAACGGTCAATTCCACCACACCCAGGTTGGACGACAGATGCCCGCCCGTAGAGGAAACACTTTGAATCAAAAACTGGCGAATTTCCTCGCACAGCTGCGGCAGATCGTTCTCCGCCAATAATTTTACATCGCCCGGCGCCTGAATACGCTCCAAAAGCGGATAGGTCATTTTTCAGCACCTCGCAGTAGTTTTTACACAATCATACCATCGGCATGGCAAACCCCAGCGCAATGCCCAATACCGCACCGGTCAAGACTTCAATCGGCGTATGGCCGACCATTTCCTTAAGTTTTCTGCCGCCCAGAAACGGGAAGGATGCCGCGCCCTGGTCCATCCACTCACTGAACATGCGGTTCAGCAGTTTTGCCTGTTCACCCGTTTCATAGCGAACGCCCATGGCGTCGTACATCACAATAATGGACAAAACTGCGGCTATGGCAAACTGGGAGGAACTTATGCCACAGTATCGGCCTGTTGCTACCACCATGGCGCAAACCGTGGCAGAGTGGGAACTCGGCATGCCGCCTGCACCCCACATTCTCTCGGCTATAAAGCGGTGGAAGATAAACAGATTCAGCAACACCTTAATGAGCTGGGCCAAAAGCGAGGCGCACAGCGCCGTTACCAGTACAAAATTCCAGCTCAAAGCAGCATGCAGCAATGTCATAGGTCACGTCCTCATTTTTTCCGTTGTAAAAGCTCTGCGGCCAGCATACGCAGGAAATCCGCCGACGGGCCAAGATCCTGCAAAGCGCACAAGGCTTTTTCATTATGGCGCTCGGCCAATTCGCGGGCGCCGTCCAGACCGTATAAGGTTACAAAAGTGGTTTTATCATTGTCCGCATCGCTGCCTACCGGCTTGCCAAGCTCCTCTGTGGTAGAGGTGACGTCCAGGATGTCGTCTACAATCTGGAAGACGAGTCCTACCTCGGCAGCATACGCGGCCAAAGCCTGCTGCGTGGTTTGCCCGGCTCCGGCAGCCGAACAGCCCAATTGGGTGGCGGCAATGATCAAGGCTCCGGTTTTATGGGCGTGCAGTTCGCGGAGCTCCTCTTCTGTGGCTGCCTGGGTTTCATAGCGTTTATCCAGCTCCTGACCGTACAGCATGCCACGGGCACCGCCGCCTTTAGCAAGAATGGCTGCGGCAGATACGCGGCTTTCGGCAGGCAGGTCCGCGTGGGCAATCACTTCAAAGGCAGCCGTTACCAGTGCATCGGCCGCCAACAGAGCCGTCGCTTCCCCGTATTGTTTGTGACAGCTGGGACGCCCCCGGCGGAAATCATCATTGTCCATGCAGGGCATATCATCGTGAATGAGAGAATAACAGTGCAGCATTTCCAGCGCACAAGCGTAATCCAATGCCTTTTCTGCCGGTGCACCGCTTAATTGGCAAGCGGCCAATGTCAGTACGGCGCGGATGCGCTTTCCCCCGCCCAGCAGACTGTAACGCGCTGCCTGGCCGATTTCCGCAGTGGCCGGAAGATAAGCGTCACAGAGCTGTGCAAGCCGGTCTTCTGTCATTTGCGCCCAATCCGAAAAGAGGGCGCGATATTCTTCGTGAGTCATACGCTCTCTCCTGTTTTTTGCGCCAGTTCCGCATCAATCTCTTCAATGCGAAGTTTGGCGTCATCCAAAGTCTGTTTACAATAGCTGATCAGGTTGGCAGCCTCCGCATATACCTTCACGGACTGTGCCAACGGTGTGGTATCATCCTGCAGAACAGCCAGCAGCTCCTGCAGGCGCTGCATGGCTTCTTCAAACGATTTCGGCTGCTTCATCGGCCGTTGCTCCCTTGTTGTGTGATTTTGCGTACCGACTGTACTGTGCAATCGGCCTCGGCGGTGGCGCCGCGCAGTGTAAAAGCCTGGCCTGGCTGCATTGCCTCGACCGGCTGTACTTCTTCGCCGCAGGTGGCGATGGTGTATCCCCGCGCCAGTACGCCGTAGGGGTTCAAAGACTGCGCCAGGGCTGCCGCTGATTGCAGTTCCCGCTCAGCCTGTTGGGTTTTATGCTGCTGGGCACGGGCAAGCATTTCTTGCATGTGCAGCAATTCCTGCTGGCGCCGTTCCATTGCCTGATGCTGGCGCTGTGCACTTTGCTGCCCGGAGGCCATTCTGAATTTATTATAGCATACTTGAATACGATTCTGTATATTTTTTTGAATATTATCCTGTAAAACGGATAATTTTTGCATAACTTCGCTGCGGTCCGGGACGCAAAGTTCCGCTGCTGCAGAAGGCGTGGGGGCGCGCAAATCGGCCACATAATCGAGAAGCGTCGTGTCGATCTCGTGACCCACTGCAGAAACGACCGGCTTGCGGCAAGCCGCCGCGGCCCGTGCGATTCGCTCGCTGTTGAAGATCCAGAGATCTTCCTTGCTGCCGCCGCCGCGTGTGATCAGAATCAAATCCGGCCGCGAATCGCGGTCAAGTGCCCGGATTCCATCCACGATACTGCGTTCGGCCTCCAAACCCTGCACGGTGACGGGCGCCAACAGCAAACGGACCATCGGCCACCGGCGTCCGATTACATTCTGAACGTCCTGCCATGCGGCACCGGTTTTGCTGGTGACCACTCCAATACAGTGCGGTACTGCCGGTAGGGCGCGCTTTCGCTCAGGGGCGAAAAGTCCCTCGGCCTCTAGTTTTTTGTACAGTGCATCGAATGCCATCTGAGCGGCACCGGCGCCAAAGGGACGCATATAATCCACATACAGCTGGAACGCGCCATCCCGTTCGTAGATGGTAGCATGCCCGTATGCCAAAACCAGCATACCATTTTGCGGCTCAAAATTCAAAAGACGGGCCTGGCTACGGAACATGACCCCCTTGACACTGGAAGATTCATCTTTCAGCGTGAAATACAGGTGCCCGCTTTTATAATGGCGGGTAAAACCGGAAATTTCTCCGCAGACAATCAGATTGCTGAGGGGCTCGCACTGGGCCAGCACATCCTTGGCTAGACGATTGAGCGTGGTTACGTTGATGAAGTCGGCCATGCATGATTCTCCTTGGCAGCCAGTACCGAAATGCCGATGGCGTTATCGCTGGCAAACTTGCCCGGCACGAAATACGCACAGGGGACGCGGTGTGTCACATAGGTGCGTATGAGATCGCTGCTCATGACGCCACCGGCGAAAACAACAGGAAGCCCTGGATGCTGCTGCAAAGCGGCATTGGCCATACGGACGAGGGTTTCTGCAATGCACAGCAGGCAATACTTGCAGACGTAAGCGGTATCTTTTCCCTCACTCAACAATTTGGCGCACTGATTTTCCAGCCCCGAAAGACTGCATTCCATCCCCCGTACACTGACTTTGGGACGGACTTTCTCGCTGCATAGGGCGGCTTGTTCGCTTACATAAGCACCGGCCGGGAAAGGAAATCCCAGCTTCACACCCAGGCGGTCCACTGCCTGCCCGGCGTACAGATCGCTGCTGGTGCCAAGAGGCGTAATCTTCTCTACACCGTCACACAGAAGCAGGTCGGTCGTCCCGCCCGAAACATGAAAAACCAGCGTTTGCGTTTCAAATAGCTTGCTTTCCCCTGTTGCAAAGAGCGCGGCGGCAATATGTCCCTGTTGATGGGTTGTCTCTACCAGAGAAATCCCGCGGGCCAACGCAAAGGAGGTGGCTGCATTCAAACCAGCCAAAAAGCAAGGCATGTAGGAGCCTTCTACAGGGCGCGGCCTGGCGGATACACCAACGGCTCCGATGGCAGAGAAATCTGCCTTTTCAGAAATCTCTCTCAACAACTGCGGCAGGGCGGCCGTATGGTGGAACAATGCGTCGCTTTGCCGCAGACCCATCTGACCGGGTTTTACCGGCAAAAACTTTTTGCAATCACAAACAACCTCTCCGGCGTTTGTGTCAAACACGGCCAGAGAGGTTGCATAATTGCTTGCATCAATGCCAAGCGTCAGCATTGTTCAGCACTTTCTTCCCGTTCACGGGCTACCGTGCCGAGCAGACCATTGACGAACTGATAGTCGTTGTCGGCACCATATTTTTTGACCAGTTCCACGGCCTCATTGATGGCGACGCCGGGTTTCTGTTCCTCACCATAAAGCATCTCGGCCAGTGCAAGGCGGAGCGCTACCAGGCTTACCCGTGGTACACGGCTCAGCGTCCAGCCTTTGAGGTGCTTTTCGATAATGGCATCCAGATCTTCGGCGTGGTTGTTCATGGCGGCCAACAACTGGCGGGCAAAAATATCGGTTTCCACCTGCTCAGTGTCTGCCGGCAGACTTGGCGTTTCCGGCTCAAATGTGGCGGCAAATGCCGTCAAAAAGGCCGCCTCGCGGGATTCGCGGCGGGTCAGCTTTTTTCCCATACTTGGTTTCCTGTCCTTCTCTTCTTCAATCCTGTGCTTCGGGGTGCGCCAAACCAACGACCAGCACATCCACGCGGGAAACCGTGATGCCGGTCATGTTCTGAATCGTCTGCTTGACGTTTTCCTGCACTTTTTCACACAACGGCATGATCTTCTGGCCATAGTTGGCAGTCAAGTGTACCGTGACGGTTGCAACACCGTCTTCCAGCGAAACGGCAACCGGCTTCTGCAGGCCGGTGCGGCCCAGCAGGCTGCGTACGTTCTGGCTGTTTCCGGTGGTCACTTCGGCGACGCCGTCTACTTCCAACGCGGCCAAACGCGCAATCTTGGCCAAAACATCAGTCGAAATCTGCAAGCTGCCCCCGATGGTATTCTGCACATCCATGTTGTGTACCCTCCCGTTGCATGTAGCCTTTCAAGAGGCCACTATTTCTTATAGTATAGTTTAGTTTACCACAAAACAATACCGTTTGCAACTGATTGGTCGGGTTATTTTACTTCCACTATGGTGATGTCCTGCGCATCCAGCCCTGTACACTGGCTGATCAGCGCATCACGGATACGCGCTACCTCTTCAGAGGTCAAGGCATCGTTCTCTGTCATGACTGTTACATTGGCTTTCTCGCCCTCCAGATTCACGACGCAATCGGCAAAGCCCTTGGATTTGATCAGCGTTTCCAGTTTGGTTTCCAGTGTGATGTTGTTGACCTGAGTGCTGAGCTTGTCGGTCAGTGCTTTCTTTTCTTCCTCATTGACGGAGGTGTCTTTCAGAGCTTTGTTGAGGGCCTCCAGCGCTTCATCGCGGGCTTTGCTGCGGGAAAGACGGGCCTCTTCAAAGAATTCCGTGCCGGAATCCTGGCTTACGCTGACCATCTGGGCTTCGCCGTAGTTTTTGT
The DNA here is from genome assembly GCA_900545545.1 of uncultured Subdoligranulum sp. Taxonomy (GTDB): domain Bacteria; phylum Bacillota; class Clostridia; order Oscillospirales; family Ruminococcaceae; genus Gemmiger. The sequence goes on from UQZO01000001.1 coordinate 500,351, forward strand.
TGACCGCTTCTCCTTCCTGCACGGCATCCGAAGAACCTGCAGTCTCCGTCACATCTTCAAAGGGATCAATCACCGCGGAGGTTTCAGCGGCTGCGGCGGTTTCCACGGCGGTACTGTTCTCCGCGGTAACTGTAAGGTCCTGAGGCGCTTGCCGTGCAAAAGACCAGTTGAGATAGACGGCAGCCCCGAGTGCAAGCACCATCACGGCAGCGGTTGCCTGGCGGCTTTTGGTCGGTTTGTTCGCGGTGTGTTTCATGGCTGTTCCCCTTTCATTTGCTTGCCGCCATCTTGGCGACGGTAACATGGTTGGCACCTACGCCGGTCAGCACCTCCACCAGCGTACTGATGCGATTCTGGACTGCGGCGATGTCGCCGCCTTCGCATACAACAGCCACCCCGAGGACTTGCGGCGTTTGGGTGGTTTCAATCAAACCTTCATCGCTTACGATAACATGGCTGACGGAAGTGCTGCCATCGGCAGAGGTTTGCTCATCTGTGGCATAGATACTCTCCTCCCCGTTTTCCAGCGTTACCATCACCTCCACGGCACCGGCACCATCCACCTGTGCTATCAAAGATTGCAAACGGCTTTCCAATTGGCTGGCGTAGTCTTGCTGCGTGGTTTCTGTAATGGGTTGCGGCTCGGTGTGCTCCGAGGTGGTACTTTCCGGAATCCATTCTGAAAACGCCAGCAGCAAAAGTCCCAGCGCCCCAATGGCAACCAAAAGATTCACTCGCCGCTTTTCATCGCTGAGCAGGGCTTTGAACTGTTCGAAGCGTAGGCGACATAGTTCTTCAAGCTGTTTCAAGGGTTTTCACCTCCCGCTATAATTTCATAGGGAAGTGTCCCGCAGCTGGTTTCCAGGATGGCTTGTGCCTGTGAGAGGTCGCTTGCGTGAATCAGTGTCACCTGGCAGGTTTCGTTTTGCAGCTGCACAACCGCCTGGATTCCCGCCTGCTGCAAAACGTTTCGGATCGCTTCCGCCGAAGCGGAAAGACCCAATTCGCGACTGTAGTCGGAAAAATCTTCGGTAGTCTGACCGGCACCGGAGGACAGCTGATACACTTCTGTGGCCAGGTCCTGCCAGTCGGTCCCCTGGATCATTTGCAGCCCTGCCGTTATAATATACAGCGCCAAAACAGCATTTATGACGGGAGCAAAACTGTTTTCCGGCCAGAATACCCGGATCATTCCGGCTACCGTTGAAATAACACAACAGCCTAACGCCATGTGGCGGAGTGCATCCATGGAGAACTATCCCCCATTTCCGGAAATCAAGAGTAAAGCAGTCGACAGAAAAGCCATAAAAAAGTAAAGAATCAGAACCGAAGCGCACAGCTTGGCACCTTCGAAATACAGATGGCACAGCTGCCCGCATTGCTTTTGCCCCCCGGCGGAAGCCACAATACCGGCCCCGGCAAAGGCAACGCCATATAAAAGGCAATGTACAAAGGCGGGAACAAACGCGGCGGCCAAGACGAGCAGTGCAGCCAGGGCGAGAGACCCTTTAAGCAGGTGAACGGCGGAAGCGGCTCCCGAAAGGGCGGCGGCTGCAGCATCTCCCACAACCGGGATAAAACCCTGCAAGACACTTTTGCCGGTTTTTAAAGCGGCTGTGTCCACGCTGCCCGCCAGTACATTCTGCAAGCCAAGAACCAGACTGAAAAGAATGCCGCAGAGTTTTAACAGCCAGTGCAAGCACTTGGCAAATAGCGAGGCGGCTTCCTCAATTCCGGCGTTGCCCCAGATGCAGGCGCAGGCTGTGATGCAAAAATATATCTGCATAACCGGCAGAAGAATATTTTCGATGGCTTCTGACAGAAAGCCGGACATAGTAAAAAACATACCGCTATAAACCAGTGCGCTGGCGTTTTGCCCGCCCATAGCCGCCACACCGCTGAAAACCGGTACAAAAGCAACGAGATAATTCTGGCAATCCTGTGCGGTTACGACCACTGTGTCGGCCAAATCCATCATAGCGTTCAGGCTTAAGGCGCCAAAACCTAAGACCGCTACGGCATCCAGACTTCGCCGCCAGGGTTCGCTCCCCGCAATTAGTCCCAAAACGCCTGACAAGACCAAATAACTGATTGCCTGCAGGGCAAACTGAAAAGGTTTTTGGAGTTCTTGCCCTGGTAGATCCCCTAACCAATCCCATAAATCTGAGAGATTCCAGTCGGAAACCTGTTGTACAGAAACGGAGCTGTCATTCAAAATTTCTTCTACCGCGGGCGGCAACTCTTCTGCGCAGACCGTTGTGGAGGATATTGCAAGAAAGAGCATTACTGCAAGTAACCCGCATAGGAAGCGAGCAGCTCCTGCAAAAGCGGCAGTGCTTGCAGCAGCGCAAGGACGCGCCCACCGAGTTCGACCGCGGTAGCTGCTGCGGTCAGGCCAGCTTCCCGGCATATATCGCTTGCCAGCTGGGCGATGATTGCAATTCCCAAAACACGAAGCAAGCAGGAAATCCCCTGCCCGGGAAAGATGCCATTCAGTGTGCGAAGCCAGTCCATGACAGGTTCGATTTGCTGTACCACTACGGCCATTGCCCCGGCGGCCGCACAGACGGAAACCAGAAAAGCGTAGGCGGGTTGTTCTTTTTTGAGGGCCAAACTCAATACCGCCGCAACAAAAGTCAGGGCAGCCAACTTGCATAGCAACATTGTTCCTCATCACAGTTCAAATAGTGCTTTGATCAACACGAACAGGTCGCTGATTTGCCGCACCAGCATGCTCAGCACCACAATCAGCCCGGCCAGCGTGGTCATCATCGCCTGATCCTCTCGGCCGGAACGAATTAAAAGCTGATTCAAAACCGCTACAATAATGCCGGTTGCCGCAATTTTAAAAACCAGATCAATGTCCATCTTACTGCTCCCTTACCATAAAAGAATTGCGGTCAATATGCCGGCACAGGCACCAAGGCGGGGGTACAAACGGCGCGCTGAACGAGCAATTTCCTTTCTGTTTTGCGCTTCCTCTTCCGTTAGGTCGGCCAGCCTTTGCAGCGTGGTGCAGGCATTTGTGCGGGGCTCCAGTGCCAGCTGAGCAAGGCCGCTGCGGATTTCCTGCTTGAGCGATTCGGATAGCGCGCCCGGGAACGGAAGTTCTTCCAACGTGCGGCATTTTGTCAACCCTAATTGGGCGAACTCAGGATAATACGCGGCGCGCTGCAGAAGCTCATCGCCTGTCAGCGCCTGATAGGAGAGCGCTCCCTGCAGATAGCTGAGAAGTCGCGCGAAGGTATGTAGCTGCCGCCAGCATGCCGTCTGATGGCTGCAGAAGGAAAATCCACCGCCTGCTCCGGCAAGAATCAAGAGTACGGCACCTGTCACACGCGGTAGTATACTCATGCAATATGCTCCCATTGGGTGATTGCTCCGGGCTTTTCCCGACTACCCAGAAAGACGGCCTGCGGGAAAGCCCCTGTCTGTAATAGCTGGTGCAGCTGCGGTTTCTTTCGCAAAGCCGCAAGGCTTTCACAATGTACGGATGCCAGGAAGCGGGCGCCGGATGCAATTCCCTGTTCTACCGCAGCGATGTCTGCTGTGGTGCCCAATTCGTCGCAAACGATGTACTGAGGATTCATGCAGCGCAGCGCCATGTGGATCCCTTCGGCCTTGTTGCAGCGGGTATACACATCACAGGACAGTTGAGCATGATCCGGCAGGCCATTGCGTTCTCCGGCCATCAGTTCGCCGCGCTCGTCCACAACACAGACAATATGATCTTTTTGACTGAGGAATTGCACCAAGGTGCGCAAAAAGGTGGTTTTTCCGCTTCCGGGCGCACCTGATACCAATAAACCACCAGCCCCAGCGGACAGATAGTCTTGCACGGGTTGTGGCAGCTTACAGGTTATCCAACGTGCAATCCGTAAATTTAAAGAAGTCACTGAAGAAAAAGTCCCCTGACTCCAATTGCCTGCCACGCCGATGCGACTTCCGCCGGAGATCGTAAAGAATCCTTGGCGAAGTTCTTCTTCGTGGGCATAAACGGAGTGTCGGCACAGATGTAAAAAACATGTCTGCATGCACTGTGCCGTTATACATACGGCATGAAGAATGTTTGGAAGATATTTGCTGCATGGCGTAAGCCTTCCCTGGATGGTAAATTGTACGGGTTGTCCTACACGCAAACGAATTTCCTGGATACTCGGCGCGTAACAGGGGGAAAGCTGTGCAAGCTCCTCGGCAAGAGGTTCCGGCAGTGCTTTTGCAACACGGTAATACTCGTCCATGATTGTCTTCACCTCACACTGCCACTGTATGTGCAGACTTATCGAATTAGAACCAACAAAAAAAGCACCCTCGATGAGGGTGCTACCTTAATAAATAGGATTTATAATATCATTTAAGATTGTGCCTGCGTCTGCTCCTGGATCAGCGCATACAAACCTGCTTCATCAATTACGGGGATTCCAAGAGTTTGGGCTTTTGTCAGTTTGGAACCGGCTGCGGTACCGGCAACCACATAGCTTGTCTTTTTCGAGACGGAACCGGCAGCCTTACCACCGTTTTGCACAATCAAGGCTTCGGCTTCCTGACGGGAGAGGGTGGGCAGTGTGCCTGTTACGACTAGAGTCTTGCCTGCCAGGGCGGTGCCTTTCTTGGCTCCTGTCCACTGCATATTGACCCCTGCTTCGGTCAAACGCCGAAGCAGGTCGGTGGTGCCTTCCTTGGCAAAAAACTCCCGAACGCTCTGGGCCATGACGGCGCCAAAACCATCGATCTCGCACATCTGTTCCACGGTGGCGTCGCGCAACGCAGCCATGCTGCCGAAATGCTCCGCCAGCAGTGCGGCAGCCTTGTCGCCGATGTTGCGAATTCCCAAACCAAACAACAGCTTATCCAAATTGTTGCTTTTGGATGCTTCAATGGCGGCCAAAAGATTTTGCGCACTCTTCTTTTTGAATTTGTCGAGGGTGAGGAGTTGCTCCTCTGTTAGCGTGTAGAGGTCGGCCACTGTGTGCACATACCCTTTTTCCGTCAGCTGTACAGCTACTGCCTCACCCAGGCCATCAATTGCCATGGCGTCACGGGACGCAAAATGAATGAGGTTGCGCAAGCTTTGCGCGGGGCATTCCGGATTGACACAACGCAGAGCGGTTTCGTCCTGTAAATGCACCACGGGCGCGCCGCAGCTGGGGCAAACCGTCGGCATAGTAAAAGGTTGGCTGTGCGGTCCGTGTGCCGATACGGCGATTACTTCGGGGATAATATCGCCGGCCTTGCGCACCTGAATGGTATCCCCGATACCGACGCCCAAGCTGCTGATGATGTCGCCGTTATGAAGGCTGGCTCGGGAAACGCTTGTGCCTGCCAAGAAAACCGGATCAAATACGGCTGTAGGGGTCAGTACGCCGGTGCGGCCCACGGTCACCTCGATATCCCGGACAACGCTTTCTTTGACCTCAGGCGGGTACTTAAAGGCGATGGCCCAACGCGGAAATTTGTTGGTGCTTCCCAAGACGCGGCGGGATGCCAGGTCGTTGACCTTGATCACGGCACCGTCGATGTCATATTCCAAAGTGCCGCGCAGCTCCCCAATCGTCTGGATTTCTCGGATGGCATCTTCGATATTGTCAAAAACGCTGTAGCGCGGTGATACGGGAAAGCCCAGCGACTTGATATAGTCCAGGGTCTCATGGTGGGTGGCAAAGTCCCGTCCTACGCACTGTTGCAAATTAAATACAAAGATAGAAAGGCCCCGCTCTGCCGTGATTTTGGCATTTTTCTGGCGTAAAGAACCGGCGGCAGCGTTGCGCGGATTCTTGAAAGGCGTTTTGTCTTCGAGTTCCTGCTGCTCTTTCAATTTGAAGAATGCTTCATGCGGCATATAAACTTCGCCGCGAACTTCCAGATAGGCAGGTGCATCGGGAAATTCGTGGGGAATATCCCGGATGGTGGCCAGGTTTTCGGTCACGTCCTCCCCTACTATGCCGTCTCCCCGGGTTGAACCGCGCACAAGATGCCCATCACGATATTCCAAACTAACGGAGAGACCATCAATTTTGGCTTCTACCACATACTGCGGCTGAATTCCTGCATCCCGGACCCGCGCGTCAAAATCCCGCAGCTCGTCAAAGGAAAAAGCGTCCTGCAAACTCTCCATTTTGACGGCGTGGGTTACCTTGCTGAACTTGCTGCTGACGGTTCCGCCAACGTGCTGTGTCGGGGATTCTGCTGTAACCAACTGGGGATATTCTGCTTCTATGTCTTTTAATTCCCGTGTTAAAGCGTCGTATTCAAAGTCCTCCAATTCAGGGGCGTCCTGATCATAGTATAGGCGATTGTTTTTTTCAATAACAATACGCAGTTCTTCTGCGCGCTTACGGGCTTGTTCCAGTTCCATAAACATTTCACTCCATTTTTGGTATGCGGTTATTATACCACATCCGGCTTTTGGCTTCAATCAGAGGTCATCGCGTATACAGAAGGTGTATCTCCGCGTAACAGGATACTGGCCAGGGGAATCGGATCGGTTACGGTCAGTGTTTCCGTTCGACCGTCCAGAATCATATTCATTGTAACTGAAATCTCAAGGTCCGCCTGATAGCGAGTTGTGTTGATGGAGAGGGATTCACTGTTTTCCCGCCACTCCGCTTGCACATACCCCTCCGGCTGCAGTTGAACTTTCCAGCCTGGGCCGTGCCCGCTCAGAATTGAATTTCCTGTTAAACTTCCGAAAGGTATGGAGCATTCTTTTTCAGGCAGGCTTTCCAGTTGGCTTTCTACGGCTCGAATCAGATAATTGCGCACAACGTTCGCCTGCGCGGCATCCATCTGTACACTGTCTTGCGTGATGCAATATAAAGATAAACATAAATCTGGCCGGGTTTGCATGGCGGTATCCACAGCTGTGTGAATTACCTGCAACGCCTGTGAGCGAGCTTCATATTCTGCCAACTGCATTAAAGTGGGGCGGATGACACTGTCCACATAGGCGTTAAATAAAATTGCTGCGCACAGTATTCCTGCAATCAGTAATTTGAGGCGGAGATAACGAATGCAATGTGTTCTTCTTTTCTTGCATACACGACGCATATGCTATCATCCCCTCTTTCTTCAACGCGGTCCTGCCATACTATGTCCTGATTTTATAAAGTGTTCCCATGTATTGTTTGCAAAGAATTTCAAAAAGCAGTTGACAACCATAGAATGATTTGCTATAATAATAAATATCGTCGAGAGAAAGATCTCTACGGACAATCCTTGGGGGTGTAGCTCACCTGGGAGAGCGCCTGCATGGCATGCAGGAGGTAAGGGGTTCGATCCCCCTCATCTCCACCAAATTAAAAAATCCGAACCTTTTCTTAATGGGAATGGGGTTCGGATTTTTTGTTTATTTGAACGAAACGGTATAAAACAATGCAGCGGCAGTGCGGATGGTACTTGTTGCTGCATTTTGATAAAGTGCAAGATTAAGACAAAAAATTAACCTCTTTAAAGTTATTCGAGTTGGGAGAAACCAGCCTTAAATTGTCGGATTTTCGCAATCAAATTTAGTCAGAAAAGATAAAGTCACTACCGCCGCTCTTTTAAATCCTGTACACTAGAAAGTTCCAACAACCCAGTGGAAAGGAATAGCGATGAAAGCGCAAAATGATAAGGGCTTTGCACAAAGTATTGCAAAGCCATAGAAGAATATGAAAGCGTTTTAGGGAGACTCCTTTTCTCTAGGACACATCACCTTGACCGAGTTAGAACGACGAACCGGCGTATCTCGTAGCAGACTGCGCAGACTCAAGAGAAATGGCTTTCAAAACTTACAGACCTCAACTGGCAGGCGCTGGGATGGTGTAACAAACAGAACGGGACCTACCGCCACACTGTGGAAGGTGCGTATCAAAAGATTCACGAAACTGTATGTGGATAACAGTTGCATATAGTTATGGAGAATGCCGTCTGATTTTATCGCTGTTCGGGAGGGAAAATATCCTTTGACGGCCTTGTAAATTACGAGGGGCGGCGTTTCGGAGTGCCTTACAGCTATCCTGGCGCAATAGCTAGGGTGGCTTATTGCGCATCTATTCTGTTGATCTGAAAGCGCTGCTGGCAACCCATGCTGTTACCTGGAGCCGCACGAACAGTTTCTGCAACGGAAAGTACGAATCCTTGTTACAGCCTGAAGAGTTTCCCACAGCACCTGTGCAAACATGGTTTTTGCAGCGTCCAAAGCCCTCGCAGGATCTCTCCGTTTCCAAATTCGATTTTGACAGGGAGGAATCGGTATGAAGGGAACAATCTTTGAGCAGGTGGCAGCCGCTGCCTCTGTTTTAAAGCTAGATTTTTCCGCCGAGGAATTCGCTCTGTTCGAAGAAGACTAGGAATTCTCAGAAACTAGATCAGAAGCTGTACAATTGTTTTTTTCTATCTCAGTGAAAAGAAACAGCAGAACACTATCCAGACTTTATTGAAACTGACTCGTCTTCCCACAAAGGTTCCCAAAACCTTTGTGAACTTTGACTTCTCACTGCTCAAGGGAAAAGATGTGGAACGTCTGAAGGTTCTGGTGCTCTTGAATGCCATCTACTCCCACCGAAACCTGGCCTTTATTGGCCCGGCAGGCACAGGCAAAACGCATCTGGCACAGGCTTTCGGATATGCCTGCTACCAGCGCGGGTTAAAAACCTATTTCATTAAGGCATCTGAACTCCGGGACCGTTTCACAGCAGCCAGGCGTTCTGGAAAGACTGACTCCTGTCTCAACGGTCTTGTGCGCCCCTCTTGTCTGATTATTGACAAGATTGGCCACTGTACCTTTGACAAGGAGAATACCCGGCTGTTCTTTGACCTGATTGACAGGCGATACAACAAAGAAGGCAGTTTCAATATGATCTTCACCAGCAACAAGACCCCAGCTCTCTGGCGTGAGGATTTTGAGGAAGACGCTACCTTGCTGTGTACGCTGGACCGCATCTTTGACGATGCTACTGTGTTTAAGCTGCGTGGTGAAAGTTTCCGGGGAAAGAAACTGGAGTCCGTTTCTTTGCAAACCGGCAAGATACCTGCGGTTGAGCGGGCAGCTGCAAAAGAATAACTAATTTACGAGTGCTGAGGTGTTGGCACTCTTTTTGTTTATTCTGTAGGCTCAGGGGGCGTCGACAAAAAATTGGTTAGATACTCCCGACAAAATACGGTTGCAATCTCCCGAAGCCAACGAAATTCTGACAATAGAGCTTTAGAAGGGCTGCGAATATTACGAAAACCTATCTTCCATTTGCTGCGAAAGCGACCGAAAAGTGACAGAAATATCTCTGTTTCCGAGGGAGTCGGCAAGCTGTTGCGTGTCTGTCACACGGCCTAAAGGCGTATACCCGTATGATGTAGTAAAATCTTGGTAGAACAAAACCAGACAATTGGAACCAAACAGCATCAGATCCCCTGCGTGAATGCATTTCGGCTTTTCTTCTACCACCGGCAAAGCAGTAGTCAGATAAACATATTTTTCATTACCGTTGAGTTCCTCCATTGTCACTTCCATCGGCAGGCAATCAGCCAAGGCCTGGGCAGCTTCTGTATCGAGCAGTTCAACGGTAAATGTTTTGCCAGAGACAAGAATCTCGATTTTTTGCATGATGGGTTCCTCCTCTAGACCTTGCTCAGTTGTTTGTGTGAATGAGGTGGAAGAAGATGATGCTTCCTCGCCAGGTACTGCAGCGGGTCTTAGCTGCCGGTTATCGCAGCACGTTAGAAAGAGAACACCCATGGCCAGAAAGCATAGTTTGGCGAACTTACCGAATGGATTTTCCTGCCTGATACGCTTTCTCCAACGCCGGATGGCCTTCCATCTCTCCGGCATCTGTTACACCTCCTGCAAAGATGGTATCGCTCAATTCGGCTTTTTCGAAGCAATCGACCCATCCCTGAATGCCTTTGACACTTCCTTCCACGGCAGTTTCCTCCGCTTCTGCGGCTGTTGCCAGCAGGTAAATGGAGCGGAAAGCGTAATCGCTTGAATACAGCGGATTGCAGCGATCAAGCAACGTCTTTAACTGGCCGGCAAGGCCATAATAGTAAACAGGGCCTGCAAAGGCAACTACATCGGCATGACCGATTTTCTCAGCGATGCTTACAGCATCATCTGCAAGTACACATTTCTGTGTTTTCTGGCAGGCAAGACAACCCTGGCAGAAAGAAATTGCTTTCCCCTTAAGGCTTACAATTTCCACGGTGTGCCCTGCCTCACGGGCACCTTTTGCAAAAGCCTTGGCCAAGGTATCGGAATTGCTGCCTGCTCGCAGACTGGCGGTCACAATCAAAACGTTTTTAGGCATGTTTTGGTTTCTCCTTTTCTTGCGCAATAATTGAATTTGTACGGTTGCCAATGAGAATTTTTCCCAGTGCCTGGGAATCATCCCGGATAATCTCACCTACCGACGGCAGATAAATATGCCCGGCCAAGGGATTTTTTACACTTAAAACCGGCGTCGTGATTTCCGCCTCCACTTCGGACTTTTCGAAGCAAAGGTCAGTGTCCATCATTTCGCAATCGATCAGCGTAAGATTTTTACAGTAGCAGAAGGGTTGCGTACCAATAATTTTACAATGTTCCAGTGTAAGACCGTCAGAATACCAGGCTAGATATTCGCCCTTCATTACACTGTTGCGGACCGTGATGTTCTTTCCGTGCCAGAAGGCATCTTTTGTGTCGAAGTGGCAGTCGGTAAAGGTGGCGTTTTCAATATACTGGAAAGAGTATTTCCCCTGGAAATTTACATGGGAAAATTCGATATTGGTTGCCCGCAGCAGGAAGTACTCACTCTTCGCCGTACAATCCTGCATGTGGATTCCATCTGCGGACCAGCCGAATTCCGGAGAATCGATATCACAGCGGGAGATGGAAACGTCTTTGCACTCCCGCACCGCTTTAATGCCATGAAGCTTCGTGTCGGAAATTTCGATGTGATGGGAATACCAGAGCGCTGCGCGGCAAAGCGACGTCAGTTCACTGTCACGAATGGTCAAATGCTCGTCATGCCAGAAAGGATAGCGCAGGTTCATGAAGCATTGCTCTATCTGCACATTACGGCTTTCTTTGAGAGCGCTCTCCCCGTCTGTAGGCCCATCGAACCGGCAGTTCCGCACCAAAATCCCATCGCTTCCGTACAGAGCTCTTTCTTCATCAAAAGATTGGTTTTCAAAAACGGTCATTTTTATCTATCTCCCCTCGAATGGTCTTATCCCGGTTTTAGGTTTCTATGGTTGCTTTTTGCGCAGCTCCTTTCGCCGCTCCATTTCGTCTTCCTGTTGCATGGTATAGACCAGATGATCCAGGCAGTCAATTTTATATTGAATGCGGTGTAGCCTTTGCAGCAATGCTGCTTTCTGGCAGGACAGCAGTCGGTATTGTTCTCGGCGGCAGTGCCTTTGCTGCAAGTCCAAAAATTGGATCACTTGCGATGTGCTGCATCCGGCATCCTGCAGATTTCTACGGATGCGGAAAGCCTGCTCTTCGCTGATTTCTTTCACGCAGCAGCCCTCCTTCTCTTGCTTTTATTTTAGTCCTTCGGCGGAAAAAGAGCAAATACTTAGTTTCTGCCTCATGATATGCTTGTAAAGCATATCATTCCAATGTATAATTAAGGCAGTTCAAGGAGGCGTATAGAATGGAAATTCGGGTACTGCGCTATTTTTTGGCGGTTGCACGAGAGGAAAGCATTACAGCTGCCGCCAATTTTCTGCATCTTACGCAGCCAACGCTCTCGAGGCAGATTCATGATCTGGAAGAGGAGCTGGGGCAGCAGCTTCTGGTTCGAAAAAGCCACCGTGTGGTTCTGACGCCCGAAGGAATGCTTCTGCGCAAGCGCGCCGAGGAGATTCTGACCATGGTGGACAAAACCGAATCGGAGTTTCGCTCCATGGAAACCACGGTAAGCGGCGACGTATATATCGGAAGCGGAGAAACACAGGCAATTCGTAAAATTGCAAAAATCATTCGCCAGCTGCAGAAGGATTACCCGGAAATCCACTATCACATGCACAGCGGCAATGCGCCGGATATTACCGACCGACTGGACAATGGTCTTCTGGATTTTGGCATCCTGATCCAGCCGGCCGATATTGCAAAATATGATTCATTGGAGTTGCCTGCGAAAGATGTCTGGGGCGTTGTTATGCGAAAAGACAGCCCGTTGGCAGCGAAGGAGTGTATATGTAAGGAAGACCTGTGCACCGTACCGCTGCTTTGCTCTCGCCAGGCGGTTCTCTCACAGCGGCACGGCAATGCGTTTGCTGCCTGGTTTGGCGCAGATTTTGATAAACTGAATATTGTTTCGACCTACAACCTGATTTATAACGCCGCTGTTATGGTGGAGGAAGGCGTCGGCTATGCGGTGACGCTGGACAACCTGGCCAACACATCGGCTGCAAGTGATTTATGCTTCCGTCCGTTGTTTCCGCGCCTTGAATCCGGATTGAATGTGGTCTGGAAAAAATATCAGGTATTCTCCCCTGCAGCCGAGATATTCCTGGATCGTCTGAAAGCTGCATTTTCGCAGTAACTGAACAAAAAACAGAGCTGAACTGCCCCAGAATTAGTAGACATGAATAAAAAGACCCTCGTGTAGTGGGGACCTTAACAGGACTGGCGAAGCGTAAGCGGAGCCAGTCCTGTTTTCAGTTGAATGCGCTCATGGTTGTAGAAGTAGATGTAATCGTCAATCATTTTATTGGCCTGTTCAAAAGTCTCCGGCTTGTGTCTATAGATGCACTCGGTTTTCAGGATGCCAAAGAAATTTTCAGCCAACGCATTGTCATAGCAATTTCCCCGCCTTGACATAGACGGTGTAATGCCGTATTCTTTAGTCAGGTCGAAATATGCTTGCGAGGTGTATTGGAACCCTTGGTCGCTGTGGAGCTGCAACTCCCGGCGACTTTCTGTTTTTACAGACTTCATCGCAAGATGGATGGTATCCAATACAAGATTGACTGTCTGGCTGGTACCGGTCTTATAAGCGATAATACTTCTGTCATACAGATCACGGATCATGGACAGATAGAGAACACCTTCCTTGGTATGAATGTAAGAAATGTCTGTGACCCACTTTTGGTTTGGATGTGCAGCATTAAATTCACGATTCAGAAGGTTTTGGTATTTGTGGACCTGCCAGCCCATCTGAACCCACTTTCTTCTGCGTCGTATCTCGCTCAAAAGATCGTATTTGTGCATGATTCTTAAAATCGTCTTGGGATTTTTGACGATTCCTTCGCTGTCCAGCCAGAGTTTTATCCTTCGGTACCCATATGTTCTTCTGCTGGATTCCTGCTTCGCCCGAATCTTTTCTGCAAGTTGCAGATCTTTTGCAGGGTGCTGCATCTGTTTGACATACTTGTAATAGCCGCTTCGGGAAACCTTTAGCATCCTGCACATCTGTACTATTGGATACTTCATACAATGACGGTGGATAACAGCATATTTAAATCCTGGCTTCACCTCCTCCCCATGGATCGCATAAAATCCCGCAGCAGCTCATTCTCCATTCTCAGTCGCTGGATGATATATGTCTGTTCTGCTACAATATCTCTCGGCTCAGAGTCTTTGCGTGGCCTGCCTTTTTTCCGCGGAACAATTCCCGCCTTGAGTTTGCGCTGTCGTTCATTATACCGTGATACCTAATTATGAACCTGCGAGTATTCCATGCCTAGTCTCCGGGCGATTTCTCGGTTGGCAATACCCTCGCTTTTCCATTGCAGAATTTCTTTCTCATATTGATTTATTTTCGTGTATTTTCTGGGCATAGCAAAACCTCCTCGTGTAGTTCTATTATCCTACACGGGGAGGCTTTTTGTCTATTGTCTACTTTTTACGGACCTGTTCATTGTTGGAAAGGTGCTCTGTTTTTCTTTTGTTCGGATTACGAGGAAACGCCGCGCAAAAATACGTAGGTGTTTTCGTTGGAATGTTCCGGGGAAAAAGCAAATCGCAAGCGGTCAAACTTCTGAATTTCTTCCGGGTTTGTTACGTCATGTTCTGCCATATAGCGCACCATTTCACCGCGTGCCATTTTGCACATCGTTGCCTTTTCTGCCACTTTGCCTTCTTTTGACTCACCAAAAACACAGGTGATAAAACGCATCGACTCTGGCAGATAACGCGAAATGCAGACGCTGTATTCTTTGGAGGCCAAATTGACAATGCAATCCGTTTCGGCAAACAATGCCGCGGCAAGGGTGTCCCCCCAGAAGGAATAGAGATCTCTAGTTTCCGCTACCGGCAGTTTTGCCTGCATTTCCAGACGATACGGTGTTACGCCGTCAAAAGGACGCAGGATGCCATAAAAGCCGGAGAGAATCCGCAGATGGTTTTGTACGTAAGCCAGTTCTTCCCTACTGAAAACATCCGGCGCCATATACCGATACTGGATTCCCTCATAACTGAGAATCGCCGGGGTAAGATTTTGGCGCAGATTCATCTTTTGCAGACGTTCCGTATTCAGTTGTGCCAGCTGGTCGTTGCACTTCCAAATCTTTTTAAGTGCATCAAAGGACATTGCATGCATAGTCTGATACAGCTGTTCCGTTTTTTCCAGAAACTGCGGCAATTCCTCCCAAGGCAGACTGTCAGGGTCTGCTTTCATTTTCTTGGCCGGTGACACAATGATTTTCATATTGCTTTTCTCCGCTGTAATGGTCCGGGAACTTACTGCTTCTCCGCCAGATATGCCAGAATCTCGGCGGCGTTGGTATCGGGCTTGACCTTAGGCATTACTTTTTCAATGAGGCCCTGAGGGTCAATAATATAGGTAGAACGAACAACGCCCATACTGACTTTACCGTAGAGCTTTTTCTCCTGCCAGACTCCGTAAGCCTGAATTGCCTGCAATTCAGGGTCGGAAAGAAGGATGAACGGAAGATCATATTTCTGAGCGAACTTCAAATGAGATGCCACAGAGTCCTTACTGATGCCGATCACTACAATATCCTGGCGGCGAAAGTCTTCGAAGTTCTGTGCAAAGGCACAAGCCTGACGGGTACAGCCGGGCGTATTATCTCTTGGGTAGAAATACAGGACGACACGTTTGCCCGCAAAATCAGCAAGGCTTACCGTTTTGCCGTCTTTGTCCAACAAAGTAAAATCAGGTGCTTTGGTGCCAACTTCCAGCATTACAATCATTCCTTTCTCGGTTTTGTAGTAAGTATAGCCGCCGCTCGCCTTGCCGTCAAGGAAATTTTCTGCGTCCTATCCTTAGAATAGAACTCGGCACTGGAGCCCTGCATTGATTAGCCCCAGAATCAAAAGATGAATCGGATAGTATCCGTAAAACAGCTTTTTTGCCCGGAATCTACCTCGAACCTCCGGGTTATACAACAAAATAAAAATGCAGGCAGCGGCACAGGACAGCACACTTATCGGGTTTCCCACGAGAAGGCCGTAGTAAAAGAAGCTCCAAAGTAGCAAAAACAGAATTTGCTGTTGCTTTTTCTCCAGTATGCAAAATGCTGCAATCAGAACAATTCCCAGTAAACCGGTGCCATAATCGGCTGGCAAACCGTATGCTACCAACAGCACAGGGGTGGCAATCAAGATGCCCAGCCGTTCCTCTTTTTCAAACTCAAAACGATGTGCCAGGATATACAGGCAAAAGAATGCCATAAGAAACGTATAAAAAACATTGAGATTTTCGCTCAATATCCAATATCCTTTGATTTCCCATTGGAATCCCGGCACAAGCGCTGCTATCACCACGAGGATAAGGCTGTGCTCATAGTGTTTGTGCAGTACAAAGCGCCAGTATGCCCATGCGGCCACCGTCGCGCAGAAAAGATATGGCCATGAAAAAACGAAGAGGGATTCCGCGGAATGCGCCGTGGTCAGATTCTGCGAATCAAAGGCCATGCAGAACGGAATCTGCGAAGTCAATGCGCCGAAAGCGAGATTTTGAAAATACTGTTTTCGATCGTGCGTTTTGTGCCATCCCTGTGCCAGGCAAAAAGCAAAGAGTGGAAAGGCAATCCGACCGATCGCACGCAAAACGGAAGAATCCAACGGCAGCAAGTTCCATCCTTCCATGCCGAAAACCAACCCTACGTGGTCGATCGTCATCGCGATCAACGCGATTATTTTTAGGCAAAACTGAGACATATATACTTTCCTATAGCTTTCAGATTTCAGAACGCGGTAGATAAACGGCGGGGATCTTCTTCCATGATAGACGAAACTTCTCACTTATGATTGTAGTTTACACGGTTACCTGCTTCCTGCGCAAGTGTCTGAGCAAAACATCATCTTTAGTGTCTCCATTCTTATGCTAAAATTCGCCGGGTTTTGCGTTGTTTCGTGCGTATACTATAGCCAGTACGATCGGATCCGTGATAAAGGAGATTTTATGAAATTTGGTAACCCTTTTTTATGCCGTGTAGAAGCCTGGCTTTCACGGGCAACCGCACTTGCTTTAGCATTGGCTCATTGATACAGGTTTGCGCATCAGTGAATGCACAGGCCTCTTATACGGCTCTCTCCACTGCATCCAGGGCTCTCAGGGCCAACTCTACTATATCAGCGTCACCAGTCAGTTCGATACTCTAAACGGCAGAAGGACTGAATTTCCGAAAACCAATCCATCCTATAGAACCATTCCGGTATCTGTTGATTTAGGCCGTCAGCTTATCTGCGCCATCGGCACGAATGCAAAAGATAACAATATTCTCTTATCTCTGATGTGCAATCAATTGGGTGGAATCTCAGAATCCACTAACGGCCCTGCCGCCTTCCAAGACTATACCAGCAAGTTCATTTCAGGAGTTCTTCGCGAAGAAAAGAATTTTGCGCTTATATCAAATGAACGCGCCTACACATTTGCCTCAAAAAAACAAGAGCAGTCTTTGTGGTCAATGGTAACCTGTCACTCCCTGCGAAGGAACTTCTGTACATGGCTGTACTGTCGGGGCGTTTCCACGCAGGAGCTCTACCAGCAGATGGGTCATGCCATGAAAACCATAGATAGGCATTCTATGAATCGAGGAAAAACGTCCTCTGAACTCTATGCCATGTGCTTGCAGAAGTACGTACGGTCTACGGTATTTAGTCCTGCCCATCATTTACGGTATAACGCCGGCAGCAAATATACCCATACCGAAGTTCCGGCCTGTGCCGTTGAACTTTCATTGCCTCCGAATGGCACCTACGAAATCACCATCCAGGATACCGAGCCCCAAAATCAAATTCTTGTAGCAAGCAATAATTTGAAATCAGCAGTGCGTTACCAAGAATCGTTACCTGCCAGATCAAGCTCCCCGGAATTTCTGGCCAGAGACGGTCTATTGGCAATTCAAAGCAAACAATATCCATTTCGGTCGAGAAAATAACATAGAATTATACGGGTTCTATTCAATACGCCCCTTACATGAACAAATCGCTCCTCAAATCTCTTAAATTGAGTTACTTACAAAATACCGATAAAAAGGGTTTGAAAAACCTGTCCGTAAAAGTATTGTGCATGATACACAATAGCTGTTCCACAAATTTTCTGTTTTGCCAAACCAAAATCAAGGAAGAAAAAGCGAAAACCATGTACCATTGATGCAGAAACAGCCCTTTCAAAAGCGGGGTATTTTGCGCTATTCAATACGCATTCAATACGAGAGCCGAAAAATCGTTCCATGCCGAAAATATAGAAGTCCGTTTTATGATACAGACGCAAAAAAGAACCGTGAAACTTTCGTTTCACGGTTCTTTTTTTGCTGACCTTGACGGCCTTTGTTTGGTCCGAGTGGCGAGAGTCGAACTCACGGCCTCTTGAACCCCATTCAAGCGCGCTACCAAACTGCGCTACACCCGGTCGGAACTGGGCTGTCTCGATTCAGCTTTTTTATTATATTCCCTTTTGCAAAAAATGTCAACACCTTTTTTGCATTTTTTTAAACTTTTTTCGGGAGTATAATCACAGGTTTTGGCGGCTTGCTACGCTGCTGCGAACCAGAGCTCGCTTGAGTCTTGCCTCAGCCAGTTCAATCTCGTGGGCATCAATCCCCTTCCGAGAAAGAACAGCCTCGGCGCGCGCCTTGCTACGCGCCGCACGTTCTTTATCGATGGCATCGGCCCATTCGAAGGTTGTGGCCAGCAAACGGCATTTGCCGCCAATCATGCTGAGCATACCGCCCATACAGGCTGCACGACGAAGAGTTCCGTCCTCCATCGTGATATGAGCCTCGCCCATACCAAGCGCAGTACAATAATCGATATGGCGCGCCATAAGTTCTACCTGACCGCAGATCGTGCGGCAGGAGACCGATTTTACCTCACCATCAAAAGCAACACCATCCGGCGTCACAATTTTTAGCGGGAAACTTGCCATTGGCTCGCCTCCTTACTGTTTCCCGGCTTTGGCCAGCACATCATCTATGGTGCCGGCAAAGAGGAATGCACTTTCCGGAATAGAATCACATTCGCCGTTCAGGATCATGTTGAAGCCACGCAGTGTCTCTTTCAGCGGCACATACTGACCGGGCATGCCGGTAAACTGTTCTGCCACATGGAAAGACTGAGACAGGAAGCGCTGCACCTTACGGGCGCGATTCACAGTGATCTTGTCATCTTCCGACAATTCATCCATACCCATAATGGCAATGATATCCTGCAGATCTTTGTAGCGCTGCAAGACCTGCTGCACGGCACGGGCCGTCTGGTAATGCTCCTGGCCGACCACTTCCGGCGAGAGAATCCGAGAGGTGGAATCCAACGGGTCTACAGCCGGGTAGATGCCCTGCGAAGCGATATCACGGCTCAGAACCGTTGTCGCATCCAGATGGGTAAAGGTGGTGGCGGGGGCCGGGTCCGTCAAGTCGTCCGCAGGCACGTAGACGGCCTGTACGGAGGTGATAGAGCCTTTACGAGTTGACGTAATACGTTCCTGCAGTGCACCCATTTCGGTAGCCAGCGTAGGCTGATAGCCAACAGCGGAAGGCATACGGCCCAACAGCGCTGAAACCTCAGATCCAGCCTGAGTGAAGCGGAAGATGTTATCGATAAAGAGAAGCACGTCCTGATGTTTGACATCGCGGAAATATTCCGCCATCGTCAGACCAGACAGCGCCACACGTATACGGGCTCCCGGCGGCTCGTTCATCTGGCCATAGACCAACGCCGTTTTGTTCAAAACGCCGCTTTCGCGCATTTCTCCGTAGAGGTCATTGCCCTCACGGGTGCGCTCACCAACACCGGTAAAGACCGAGTAGCCGTTATGCGCCGTAGCAATATTATAGATCAGTTCCTGAATCAGAACGGTTTTGCCGACACCGGCGCCGCCGAACAGACCGATTTTACCACCCTTGGCATAGGGACAGATCAAGTCGACAACTTTAATGCCGGTTTCCAGAATTTCCGTAGAAGATTCCTGCTCATCAAAAGTGGGCGCCGGGCGATGAATTGGCCAGCGTTCCATATTTTCCGGCGCAGGCTGTTCATCCACAGGCTCACCCAGAAGATTGAAAACCCGTCCCAGACACTCATCACCAACCGGAACCGTAATTGGTCCGCCTGTGTCCACCGCTTCGGTGCCGCGCACCAGGCCGTCGGTAGCGGCCATAGCAATGCAGCGGGCTACATTGTCGCCAATATGCTGTGCAACTTCTACCACAAGCGTTTTGCCGTGGTTTTGCAGTTCCACCGCATTCAGCAAGGCAGGCAGTTCGCCGTCGGCAAAACGAATGTCAAGCACAGGGCCGGTAACCTGCACAACCTTACCGATGTGTTTTTCTGGCATAGCACACACTCCTTTGTGGGCTTTTAAGATTCTGCGTCGGCGCCGGCAACAATTTCAGTGATTTCCTGGGTAATTGCTGCCTGACGGGCGCGGTTATAATACAAATTCAAATGCTCGATCATTTCACCGGCATTTTTGGTTGCGGCGTCCATCGCCGTACGGCGGGCACCTTGCTCACTGGCAACGCTCTCGCACAGGGCACCATAGACAACACCTGCCAGATACTCCGGGATGATGTTGTCAAACACCGTAGTGGCATCTGGCTCATAGAGCATGAGGTTTTGCCGTTTTTTGCCGTTCTTCGGCGCTTGGAAAGGCAAAATTGGCAAGACGGTTGCCGTTTGTGTCAGCATGGACACAAACTGGGTAAAGCAAAGGCGAATCTCATCAAAATCCCCTGCCAGAAATTTCTGGCAAACGATTCTGGAAATTTCAAAGCTGTCGCTGACTGACAAATCCCCTGCTTCAGCAAAGGCCTGTGTAACAATCGGTACATGGTGACGAGTAAAATATTCTACGGCCTTTTTGCCGATGGGAAGTACGGTATAGTCCTGCCCTTCCGCATCAGCCTGTACGGCTTTCAGAATATTGGCATTATATCCGCCAGCCAAACCACGGTCACCCGCAATTACAATATACAGTCGACGATGGGTGCTGCGCTTTGCAAGGTACGGACTGTCAAAATGCGTATCTGCCGCCGCAATATCAAACAAAGTCGCATAGAGTGTTTCAAAATACGGGCGGCTACGCTCCACCCGTTCCTTGGCGCGTCGCAATTTGCTGGACGCCACCAGTTCCATGGCCTTGGTGATCTGCATAGTGCTCTCTACGCTTTTAATACGCAGTTTGATTTCTTTCATCGAGCCAGCCACCAATGGCACCCCCTTTACGGCTTAGTTTTCTTTCTGGAATTTCGCAGTAAAAGCTTCCAAAACAGCTTTCAGCTTTTCTTCTGTTTCCGCTCTCAGATCTCCCGTTGTACGGATCTGTTCCATAACATCCGCTGCATCCGCATTGTCATCCAAACACTGGTACAGTTCCCGTTCGTAAGAAGCAATGGCAGAAATCTCAATATCTTTGAGATAGCCGTGTACGGTAGCATAAAGAATGGCCACCTGCTTTTCGACCGGAACCGGACTATTGCGATCCTGTTTGAGAACTTCCACAATACGTTCGCCCTGAGCCAGACGCGCTTTGGTATCGGCATCCAAATCGGAACCGAACTGCGCAAAGCCCTGCAATTCACGGTACTGGGAGTAAACCAGTTTCAGCGTACCGGCCACCTTTTTCATGGCCTTGATCTGAGCATTGCCGCCGACACGGGAAACCGAAATACCGGGGTTTACAGCAGGACGGATACCTGCATGGAACAGCTCGGTTTCCAGGAAAATCTGGCCATCGGTAATGGAAATGACGTTGGTCGGGATATACGCAGCTACGTCACCGGCCTGGGTCTCGATGATCGGCAGTGCCGTCAAAGAGCCGCCGCCTTTCTCATCACTGAGTTTGGCAGCACGTTCCAGCAAACGACTGTGGAGATAGAATACGTCGCCGGGATATGCTTCACGTCCGGGAGGACGGCGGATCAGCAGAGAAAGCGCACGATAGGCCACTGCATGCTTGGACAGGTCATCATAGACGATCAGCACATGTTTGCCCTGCTGCATGAAATACTCGCCCATAGCGCAACCGGCATAGGGAGCAATATACTGCAGCGGAGACAATTCCGAGGCCGTGGCGCAGACCACGGTGGTATAGGCCATCGCGCCGTTCTTTTCCAGATTCTCTACAAGGGAAGCCACGGTAGAACGTTTTTGACCGATGGCAACATAGATGCAAAGAACGTCTTTTCCCTTCTGGTTGATGATGGTATCGGTAGCGATGACCGTCTTGCCAGTCTGACGGTCGCCGATAATCAACTCACGCTGGCCGCGGCCGATGGGAATCATCGAGTCAATGGCCTTGATGCCGGTCTGCAACGGTTGCTTGACAGGTTGACGGTCAATGATACCGGGGGCAGGAGATTCAATGGCACGATAATCGGATGCCTCAATGGGGCCTTTGCCGTCAATAGGCTGGCCCAGGGCATTCACAACACGACCGATCATGCCCTCGCCCACCGGGACGGAGACCACTTTGCCGGTACGGCGAATGCCGCTGCCCTCTTTAATACCGCTGTCATCGCCCAGCAGAACAATGGAAACACTGTTTTCTTCCAGGTTTTGCGCCATACCGTAGGTGCCGCTATCAAACTGCACCAATTCACCGGCCATGCAATTATCAAGTCCGGAAGCACGGGCGATACCATCGCCAACCATCGTGACAGTACCGGTTTCGGACTGCTCGACGGCGTTCTGATAATATTTGATCTGCGAACGAATGATGCGGGAAATCTGTTCGGGTTTCAATTGCACGGTTTGTTTCACCACTCAATCTATAAAATGGGGTGTTATTTGTTATAATACCACGTTGGCAATATCGTCGCGCAGCAATTCCAAACGGCGCTGCACGGTACCGTCCAAACGTTCGCCTGCCAAATCCAGACGCAATCCGCCCAATACGGAAGGATCTGTCTTTTCCGTCAGGCGGATGAGTTTGCCTGTTTTCGCCTGCAGCTTGTTCAGCAGCTTTTCACGTTCTTCCGCCGACAACGGCACGGCCGATGTGACGGTAGCTTCCATAATACCGTGATCGGCATTATACCTTTCCCGGTAGGCTTCCAGGCAACCCGAAAGCTCCCCCAGCAGATCTTCCTCGCACAAAATTTTGAGAAAGTTCACCACATAGGGATGCATTCCTTCAAAAGCCTTGTCCAGCAGCCCACAGCGTTCCTTTTTAGGGATGCTGGGAGTTTGCAACAGGCGCAAATACTGCGGTTCCTGTTTGCAGCTGGATTCTGCCAATGTCAATTCCTGAAGAATGGGTTCTGTCAGCGATTCCTCGGCCGCCAGTTCATATAAGCTGCCGCCATAACGCTTGGCAAGTTCGGTCATGAGGCATCCCCCACATTCCGGATAAATTCATCGATCAAAGCCTGATGATCGGCTTTGTTGATCTCGCGTTCGACTACCTTGCTGGCAATCTCTACCGCAATACCGCCGATCTCATTTTTCAAATCGTTGACTGCCTTTTTGCGCTCCTGCGCCATTTCGGCTTCCGCCGCTGTACGCAGTGCCTGCGCCTCTATGCGAGCTGCATTGACGATCTCTTCTTCACGCTTTTGCGCGCGGACCGTTGCCTCCCGCAGCATGGAGTCCTGTTCTGCCTTGATCTCTTTCAGGTGCTGCTGATACTCTTCTTCCAATTCGGCGGCCTTTTGCTTGGCCTGTGCCGCATCGGCATACATATTATCAATCTCCTGCTGACGGTCATCAATCATTTTCTTGACCGGTTTGAACAGGAAATAGCGCAGCACCGCAAAGGTGATGAGCATATTGCAGAAAGTGAAAAGCGCAGTCCACGGGTTGACGCCGACGAAGCTTTCAAATCCCGTCATAAGTCATCCCTCCTTTCATGTTCTTCGCATCCAATCAGAAAACGAAGAGAAGAAGGAGAGCGATAACCAGAGAGTAAATACCGGTGGACTCGGTAATGGCACAGCCCAAAATCATGTTGGTACGCAGGACGTTGGTCATTTCGGGCTGGCGGGACATGCCCTCCAATGCCTTGCCGACAGCGTTACCTTCACCGATAGCCGGGCCGATAGCGCCAAATCCGATCGCGATGCCAGCGCCGATCGCGCAGGCGGCTTTTACGATTGCTGCTTCCATAGGGTTTCCTCCTATAATAAAATACAATAATCAGGCTTCTTCCGGCGGCGGGCAGGCATTGCCCACATAAACCATCGTCAGCAAACTAAAGACGAGGGCTTGAACCCCGCCGGAAAAAACATCGAAATACAAACTTAGGATGCCGGGAATACCGACTTCCAGATACGGCACGCCGCTCAGCCCCAACAGCGCCAAAACGCCGGTGGCAATAAAGACAATGCCGAAAATCTTGCGCGCCATTTTTTTGGCACGCAGACCGCTTGCCAGCAATGCTGCACCGATCACGAGAATAAGCGCAGAAACAATCACGCTCTTCCCTACCAGTCCCAGCAAAGCAGCGGAAACTGTTGCCAGGGCCGAGTAGACAAGGCTGGTCAATACACTGCCACCGGCGATATTGCCGAAGTGACGAAATGCCATCGAAATGGGCTGGGCAATCTCCGATACCAGATTCATGGGAGTCATCACAACAATCGGTTCGGTGAAACCTTTGAGCCATCCTAAAAAGCCGTTTGCCTTGATGGAACATCCCCAGCACAGAAAGCTGGTCATCAACGCCCATGTTACCGTAGTAGAAAGATCCGCGGTGGACGAGCGGAAGATACCGGTCATGCCGATGTAGGAGCCACAAATTGAAGAGAGAAACAGTGCTCCGATATAGGGCGTCCAGTAAGCGTTGTGCTTACCCATGGTGTCTTCTACCATGCCGTACAGCATGGATACGCCTTTCTCCACCAAAACCTGTCGTCGGGAGGGCCGCTTTTGCAGATTGCGGCCCAGCAAGATTCCTGCTATACACAGAAACACCATTACCACAAAAGAAGAAACAATGGTCTGGGTAATGGGAATCCCGCCAAACAGAGGAATGGTAAAGTAGATTTTGGGACCATTCATACGGTTGCATCACCGCCTTTATCATCTTTACGGAAAAACTCCACCAGTTTCAATACTGCCTGCGCCATGAGCAACGGCAGCAGTGCCGCTACCGGATCACACACTTTGGCCCGAAACAGCAGAATATAAATCACCGCCAACACCAGCAGCCGGATCACGCCGGAAGCCTGGATGGAAAGCTGCGCCCGTTGGGGATCGTTGTCTCGGGCAGCGCGATCCACGGCGTTGGAAACAGTAATACTTAAGGATACAAAATTTCCAATAGCCAGAACCATGCCGATGATGGCACCCAGCAGGACCGAAGACGTGAAGGCTCCCAGCAGCGCATAAATTACCAGCATTACCGCCACACAAACAGCCAAGGCTGCCGTGAGACGACCAACCTGGTGCAGAATTTCTCTGTGCTTTTGCATCGGGAGGAAACTTCCTTTCGTTAACCGTGTTGATTGAAAGAAATCGGGGGTGGAGACTTTTTTGAGGAGCCCTTTCCCTGCCGTTCAATGGCCCTGAGATTGTAGCGCAAACTGTTCACCGCTATCAGTATGCCCAAAATCACACCGACAGCGACAACCCATCCGTCCAAAGAAAATGTTTTTTGCAGCCAAACAGATGCGGCAATGGACAAAACAAGCGGCACACAGATGGAAAGACCAAATTGCGTCACCCAAACTAGATGACGGGTGATCTCATACAAATCCTTCATGGCTCCCCCACATGCACAAAAAGACGCTTAATTGCTATAGTATACACCAGAGGACGTATTTTTTTAACAGTTTCTTTGGCCTGTGTTCTAAAGTTTTTGTTGATTTCGATTCAAATTGATCATTTTGTATAAAAACTGCTCGCTTTTTTGGAACATCAATATTGTACGAATTAATGTACAGTATCTGCAAGAAATCCCTAGTAAAAAAGTCAAAAATAAAAGCGCATTGTTAGTGGCTGATGGATATTTTTCCAATATATGGATTTTTTTGAATTTTTCTGTCACAAGCAAAAAAGAGCGACATGGCACACAAGCCATACCGCTCTTTTACTATGTCATTTACTTTTTGGACCCAAATCGATATTCGGTTCCGTTTTTCAGGCGTTCAATATTGGCGCGATGCAGCCAGATCACCATCGTTGCCATAACCACACAGCAAAGTGTGTTAAAAAGAATGGTGGGGATGTTGGCGCCGAGAACAATCCAGTAAATCAAGGTCACCACCGGGAACAGCGCTGCCACGATGATGCTTCCCAGCGATACAATATGCGAAAATGCGAATTGGATCAAGAACACCAGCAGCAGAATTCCGCAGACGACCGGACTGATGGAAAGCGCCGCACCGGCGCCAACCAGCACACATTTGCCGCCTTTAAAACCGAAATACAGGGGGCGGCTGTGGCCAATCATGCAAAAGATTGCCGCGAGATAGGCGCCGCATATAGGAGCCAGCAGCGCATCGGTGCCAATCAGAGTGGCAAACAGTATCCGCCCCAGGTTGGCCGCCGCCACGCTCTTACCTACGTCACCGATGATGGTAAGCACCGCAGGCAATTTGCCGTAAGTGCGAAGGACGTTGGTCATACCCGCGTTACCGCTTCCGTGGGTACGCACATCTTCATTGAACATGGTTTTGGAGACAAGCACGCCGAACAGAATACTGCCCAGCAGATATCCAGCCAAAGCCGTCAGAACACAAGCCGCAATTACATGAAGTACCATGATTCCTTACACCTTTCCTGCCTTTACCGAACCGTCGCCATGTTCCCGCGTAATCATTCGGATCGGTGTACCCGTCAGACCGAATGTTTCGCGGATCTGATTTTCCAGATAACGCTGATAAGAGAAATGGAACAGCGCTTTCTGGTTGACAAAACAGACAAATGTCGGCGGACGGGTGGACGTCTGCGTAACGTAAAATACTTTCAGGCGCTTGCCTTTATCAGAAGGCGGCTGGACCTTGGCTGTTGCACGGGCCAGCATCTCGTTGAGTGCACCGGTGGGGATTCGCGTACCGTTCTGGATATCCACAAAATGAATCGTTTCAAACAGCTTGTCCACGCGCTGACCGGTTTTAGCGCTGATAAAGACAATGGGCGCATAGGACATGAAGCTGAAATCTTCCTCCAGCTGCTTGCGCATCGTGTCCATCGTGTAGCTGTCTTTTTCTACAGCATCCCACTTGTTGACCGCAATGATGCAAGCCTTCCCCTGCTCATGCGCGTAGCCGGCCACCTTGGAATCCTGCTCCGTGAAACCCACTGTCGCATCAATCATGATAACGCACACGCGGCTGCGTTCCACCGCCGCAAGGCTGCGCAGCACGCTGTAGCGCTCGACACCGCTCTCGACCTTACCTTTTTTACGCAAACCGGCCGTATCGGTAAAGACAAACTTACCATATTTGTTCTCTACCAGGGTGTCAATGGCATCCCGCGTGGTGCCGGCTTCATTGGCTACAATCAGGCGGTTTTCGCCCAGAATATGGTTGATCAGGCTGGACTTACCCACATTGGGGCGACCAATCACAGCTACTGTGATGCGGTCGTCGCTGTCCTCGTCCTCTTGTGCAAAGTCAAGGTGGGCGCAAACAGCATCCAGCAGATCACCGGTACCGTGGCCGTGCACACCGGAAGCGGGAATGATCTCACCCAGCCCCAGCGAATAGAAATCATACAATTCCATCGGCGGTTCACCGATTTTATCGCACTTATTGACGGCCAGTACCACAGGCTTGCCGCTGCGCATCAGCATACCGGCAATATCCTGGTCCTGCGGCGTAACACCATTGGTCAGTTCAGTGACCATAATGATGCAATCGGCAGAGTCGATGGCAATCTGTGCCTGTTCCCGCATATGGGCCAAAAGACCATCGTCAATGCGCGGTTCAATACCGCCGGTATCGACCAGCAGGAACTTATTGCCGCACCATTCACAATCGCAAAAAATGCGGTCGCGGGTGACGCCCGGCGTGTCCTCCACGATGGCAAGGCGCTGGCCGGTCAGTTTATTGAAGATCGTAGACTTGCCCACGTTGGGACGGCCTACGATGGCAACGATCGGTTTTGCCATGTCCATTCCTCCTTTTAGTTGGGTTCCTTTTTGATTCTCAGGATGCGTTTATGGGCGCTCAGGCAGGCTTTGCAGCAGCCACCGCCATCGGTGGGAATTACCACGGTGCGGCATCCCAGCGCTTCGGAAAGCTGAGGCAGTGTGATATCATCCAGGAAACGGTCCTTTTCGTCCCGCAGCATAACTTCGGGCACCGCCAACAGGTCGCTTTGCAGACGGCCCTTGCACTGCTTGATGATATCGGTGCCGGTCACTAAACCCGCCACACTGACGTTGCCACCAAAATAATCGTTTCGGATCTGGTGTACCGTGATTTTGACCTGCGGGTATTTCCGCATCAATGCCTGGGCCGACTGCTCAATGAGAGGTCCGGCCAGTGTGCCGGTAACAACGTCCATTTTATGGGGCAGTACAATACCGCGGTAGTTCTCCAATTCTTCCAGGAACGTATCGTGGTAGAGCCTCCACATGCCGACGCCATCCTCCAGCTGGGCAAATTCATCATAGAATTCTGCCGGAGGAAGCTCCCGCCCGGAAGTCAGATACCATTCGTCGCTGGGATACACGATGCTGCGCCCATACTCCTCGCGGCAGCGATTGCTGTATTCTTCCAGAATCGCCAGTGTTTTGGCCGCAGACTCCTTATCATACGGCTGCAATTTGTACAGTCCCTTGCGGTAGTCTGTCACACCGGCCGGGACCACCGCGATGCTGCCTACCTGCGGGCGCAGTGCCAGCAGATCATTCAGCGTGCGGCGCAGTTCATCCCCGTCATTGATTCCTCGGCACAGAACCAGCTGACAGTTCAGATCGATACCACCCGCCGCCAGTTTGGGCAGATATTGCAGTACCTCTCCGCCGCGTTTGTTGGCGAGCATCCGGATGCGCAGTTCCGGGTTTGTGGTATGTACCGAGACGAAAATCGGGCTGATATGCATCTCGATAATACGGTCGATTTCTCGCTCGCTCAGATTGGTCAGGGTGATGTAATTGCCAAACAGGAAGGAAAGCCGCTCGTCATCATCCTTAAAATAGAGCGGTTCCCGCATACCGGGCGGCAGCTGGTCGATAAAGCAGAACATACAATGGTTGGCGCAGCTGTGTTTGTCATCGCCCAGGTAGGTTTTGAAATTGCAGCCAAAGGGTTCATACTCACCCTTTTCTACCGTCAGTGTGCAACGCGCCCCGTTTTTGCATACTTCCAAAGAAAAGCGGGATGGCGTTGTATAAAACTGATAGTCCAGCGTATCGGCAAGCGCATGCCCATCGATGGCCAGCAACGTGCAGCCTTCTGTAATGCCAAGTTTCTGGGCCGGTGACTCCGCATCGACCGAGGTGACATGCAAGGCCATGGTTCCGGCCCTCCTTCCTTAAAAACAGACGGTAACAAAAATGGGGAAGGCATTGCCCTCCCCTAGCAAGAAACTTACGCTTCCTTCTTGATGACTTCCTGGCCTTTGTAGTAGCCACACTTGCCGCAAACCTTATGGGGAACCTTCAGTTCGCCACACTGCGGGCACTTCACCAGCGTCGGCGCCTCCAGTTTCCAGACATTAGAGCGACGTTTGTCGCGGCGGGCTTGAGAATGCTTTCTCTTGGGTACGATAGCCATAATCGGACACCTCCTTGGTGAAATTCAACTAAGCAGTTGTTTTAATATGCTAAGCCGAGCATCTACAGGGGCAGCATTGTCTGCCGGCTGGCAGGAACATCCTGCCGCCTTCTTCTTGCCGCAGATGGGGCATAGGCCTTGGCAATCGGCGCTGCAAAGCAGTACCGGTGGAACCTCGAAAATCAATTCCTGGAACACCAGTTCGTTGAGATCGAGACAGCCTTTTTCATGGCAGGGCAATTCAAAATCAGGATCTTCCACATCACGCTGCCGAACCAGATATTCCCGCTCGAAATTATATTCGTTGTGGATCGGTTCCAGGCACCGTGCACACTCAGCATCGACTTTTGCCTTTACACACAAGAGCAACGCCGCGCCATCAGTGGTGGGCGTTGCCGAAAAGTCACACTCTGCCGGGGCGGCCAACGTAAAGCCGCCAAAGTCTGCCTGCGAAAGATCCGCCAGAAAATGTACCTTATAAGGTACTCTGGCGTTTTCCAGAAAGGATTGCAGATCAAATTGCATAGTACACCTCAAAAGGTTGCTTAAATAGTATACACAAGTGATAAGGGCTTGTCAACAAGAAAAACGCAAAAAAATGCGATTTTTTTCGGTTTTTTCGCAAAAAGCAGGGCGGGAAAGCATCTTCCCCGCCCTGCTGTGTTCATCGGATCGTTATCTGTGCTCAGATCACGTATTTTTTCAGATCGGCAGGCAGCTCCTCCGCGTTCGCAGAAACTGTAACCACGACCTCGATATTGCTGGTAATCTTATCGATGGCCTTCAGAACCTTCTCGGCAGCCTCCAGGTCATGATCGATGATACGCAGAATACCGTCGATAAAGAGCTCGGTAATATCGTAGTTACCGGCCAGCACGCCAGCAACAAAGCCGTACAGCATATCCGCACCGACAACACCGTACTCGTCCACATCTACCAGACGGGCGGCATGGTTGATTTCGGTGGTGAGCTTCATGCACTTCTCAATGACAACGATATTGCCGGAAGTGGTCTTGGTCGCCTTGTCGATCATGTCAATCATGGTCTTGGTCTTGCCAGAGCCTTTGGTTCCAACAATCAGTTTCAGCATAAGGGGGTACCTCCTTTATTCGTAGGCGCCTTGCGGGCGCGAGTTTCCGTCAGTCCTGCAGCTTGGCTTCCAGTTCTGCCTTGCGGTCCTCGTAGCCGGGTTTGCCGAGCAGAGCAAACATATTCTTCTTGTAGCTCTCGACACCGGGCTGATCGAACGGGTTAACGGACAGCAGATAGCCGGACACTGCACATGCCTTCCAGAAGAAGTAGATCAACTCGCCAACGTCATGGGCATTGAGGTTGTCCACCTCGATGACTCCCAGCGGAACACCACCGTCGGTGTGTGCGAGAATCGTACCTTCCATCGCCTTGCGGTTGACAATGCTCATGTTCTGTTCTGCCAGGAAGTTCAGACCATCGAAGTTGCCTTCCAGCGGTTCGATATAGAAGTCCTCGCGGGTGTTCTTGATATCCACATAGGTTTCAAACATCACACGGCTGCCGTCCTGCAGAAACTGGCCCATGGAATGCAGGTCGGTGGAGAAGATGCAGGAAGTCGGCATCAGGCCCTTCTGGTCCTTGCCCTCGCTCTCGCCGAAGAGCTGCTTATACCACTCGTTCATCATGGTAAAATCAGGCTCAAAGCATGCCAGCGTTTCAACACTCTTGCCCTTGCGGTACAGGATGTTGCGGGTCATGGCGTAACGATAGGCATCGTTGTCCATGCTGCATTTGCCGAATTTCTCGCGGCCGTCAGCTGCGCCCTGCATGAGCTCATCAATGTCGATGCCAGCGCAGGCGATAGGCAACAGGCCCACGGCGGTCAGCACAGAGTAGCGGCCACCTACATCATCGGGTACGACGAAGGTCGGCCAGCCCTGCTCGTTAGCCAGCTGTTTGAGGGTGCCTTTGGCACGGTCGGTAGTAGCGTAAATACGCTTGTTGGCTTCTTCGGGGCCAACAGAATCTTCCAACAGCTTGCGCAGCACACGGAAGGCAAGCGCCGTCTCGGTGGTAGTACCAGACTTGGAAATGACGTTGATGGAAAAACGTTTGCCCTTCGTCAGCTTGATGATGTCGTTGAGCGCGGTCGGAGAAATGGTGTTGCCGCAGAAGTAAATCTTCAGGCCGTCATCCAGCTCGTTGTGATACAGGCCGCGAACAGCCTCCACCACTGCGCGTGCGCCCAGGTAAGAACCGCCGATACCAGCGACGAGCAGCACATCGGAATCCGAACGGATTTTCTGAGCCGCTTCTTTGATGCGGGCGAATTCTTCCTTGTCATAAGTAACAGGCAGGTCAAGCCAGCCCAGGAAATCATTGCCGAAACCGGTCTTGGTTTCCAACTGCTTATGGGCCAACTCGACCTGCGGATAGATCGCCTCATATTCTTCAGGACGGATGAATTTTGCAAGATGCTTGCCGTTAAATTTAACAGCCATATTTCGCTCCTCCTTTTATGTTTTGATTGTCTTCATGATACCGTTTTGTGTCGGTATTGTCAAGCAAATGTCCGCGATTTTTTTCGACTTTTTCATGAACTTTGCACAAATTACACGCTACAAAGTGCCAAACTGTGCAGCAACCGCCCGAAGCAATAGCCAAAACTCAGCGCACTTACATCTTCTGCAGCCATAATCGAAAACGTCTGCAATTCAGTATCGCCATTTTTAAGGTGCACTGTACCGACCTGTGTGCCCGCTGCAACAGGAGCTTCAAGCTTTTCAGGCAGTTCCACCGTTACATCCAGCGTTTCCACCTGGCCCTTGGGCATCAGGCACTTTTGCGGGGCATCATACTGCAGAGAAACTAGGTCGCTTGTGCCGCGCACCACAGGGAGTGACTGCGGTGCATCAGACGGCAGTTCTGCGGTAATGTTCTCATAATTGGCAAACCCGTAATCCAGCAGCGTGGTAGCCGCTTCAAAGCGTTCCTTGCCGGAAGCCGACCCCAGCACCACGGCAATAAGGCGAAGTCCATCGCGTTCGGCGCTGGCCGAGATACAGACGCCAGCCTTGCTCGTGGTGCCCGTTTTTAGCCCGGTGATGCCGCTGTAGCTTTTCAGCAACTTGTTCGTGTTCACCAGCTGGGTAGCCCCGTCGCGCAAGGTGTCGGTCCAAATCGAGCAATAATCGCGGACCTCCGTGTGGTGCAGCAGCATTTCCCGGCTCATGGTGGCCACATCCCGTGCGCTGGAAAGATGCCCTTCCTGATCCAGGCCGCAGGCATTCTCAAAATGCGTGTTGGTCATGCCAAGCTGTTCGGCCATTTCATTCATCATCTGGACGAAAGCCGGCTCGCTGCCGCCCACATACTCAGCCACCGCTACCGCTGCATCGTTGGCGCTGGACACACAGATCGCTTTCAGCATATCGCCCAGCGTCATCTGCTCTCCTGGCTCCAGC
Organism: uncultured Subdoligranulum sp.; assembly: GCA_900545545.1. Lineage (GTDB taxonomy): Bacteria > Bacillota > Clostridia > Oscillospirales > Ruminococcaceae > Gemmiger. The sequence continues at coordinate 532,825 of UQZO01000001.1, forward strand.
CAGATCTGGCTGCCGCCCATGCTGTAAGCGTGTTCACTGATGGGGACGAAATCATCCTCCGAAATCTTTCCGCTTTCCAACGCCTGAAACGTCAGCAGCAGTGTCATCACTTTAGTGATGGACGCAATGGGACGCTGCTCATCGGCGTTTTTTTCATATAGTACCGTACCGGAGTCCTCATCTATCAGGATCGCAGCCGCGCAGGGCACATCAAACTCTTCGACTCCAGCCGGCACGATTTGGCTCTGCACAGATTCCGCCGTCTCTGCCGTAGCGGCCGCGGGCACCTCGACTTCGGCATAGGCGCGCAAGATCGAGAACAACACCAGCGCCAGGCACAACACAATTGTCACGCCACGTTTTTTCATCGCAACAACACCCCCGCTGTAAAATCAACTTTGGTTAAGCCTATGCGGCGTGTACGGGTTTTAGTATTGCGCTTTGTTACGGTTTCCATTATAATAAAGAACGCTATACAACACTGTTTTTATGTAAAGGGATTTAAACCATGCGGGTAACATTTTACACCTTAGGATGCAAGGTCAATCAAAACGAAACTGGTGCACTGGCACAGTTGTTTGAGGAGAGCGGTTATACCGTTGTCCCCAACGAAGAAGATGCCGATGTGTATGTAGTCAACAGCTGTACCGTGACAAACTTCGGAGATCAGAAAAGCCGCAAATGGCTGCGCCGTGCCAAGCGGGAAAATCCCGGCGCCGTCACCGTATTGACCGGATGCTATCCTCAGGCATTTCCTGAGGAGGCCGCCGGCATCATGGAAGCCGACGTGGTAACAGGTTCGGGAAATCGCCGGGCAATTCTGCAGGACGTGCAGAAAGTGCTCGACGGCGAGGCGGAGCGTGTAGTGGATATTCGCCCCCACGAAAAAGGCGAGCGTTTTGAAGAACTGCCGATGGATAAATTCGCAGAACACACCCGCGCCTTTGTCAAAGTGGAAGACGGCTGCAACCGGCAGTGTGCCTACTGCGTCATCCCCCGTGCCCGCGGCCCGGTGCGCAGCCGCGACGAAGCCAGCATCCTGCAGGAGCTGCACCGTCTGACGGAATCCGGCTACAAAGAGATCGTTTTGACCGCCATCAGCCTGCCGAGCTATGGTACCGATACCGGCACAAGCCTGGTGGATCTTGTCGAGAAAGCGGCCGCTGTGCCGGGGGTCGAGCGGTTGCGCCTGGGCAGCCTTGACCCTGATATGCTGCATGACGATGACATTTTCCGTCTTTCACGCGTTGAGAAACTCTGCCCGCAGTTCCATTTGAGCTTACAGAGCGGTTGCGACAAGACCCTGCGCGCGATGCGGCGCCCGTATACCACCGCACAATTTGCCGAGATTGCCGAGAAATTGCGCAGTGCTTTTGGAGCGGATCGCGTCAGCTTTACCACCGATGTGATTGTCGGCTTCCCCGGGGAGACCGAGGTGGATTTCGAGGCCAGCATGGCTTTTGTCACGGGGCAGCGGTTCCTGAAGGTGCATGTTTTCCCCTACTCCCGCCGTGAAGGGACCCCGGCCTACGATTATCCCGAACAGGTGCCGGAGCACGAGAAGGAAGATCGCAGCCGGCGTATGACCGCTGCCGTAGAAGCCGTCCGTGCCGAAGAAGCCGCCCGGATGCAGGGCCGCGCGGCAGATGTTCTGCTGGAAACGCCGCTTTCCGCAACGCTGTTTACCGGCTACACCAAGCAGTACCTTCCGGTGCTGGTCACTGCGCCCGGCTGCCAAACCGGTGACATCGTAAAAGTCACCTTGGGTGCATGGGACGGAAAACGCAGCCGCGCCGAGTTGGCAGAATAATTTTTTCTGCAGGCGCCATACAAAAAAGCGGATAGAAACAGGGAAAATAATTTTTATTTTCCCTGTTTTTTGTTGCCTGCCCTCTTGCCAAACCAAAGTCTTTTTGGTAAAATTTTAACAGGAGCGGTTGTACCTCCGCTCAACGTGTATTTTTGGAGAAATCGGAGCAACAAAAGAAGGAGCAATCACAATGAGAGGTATTTACACCCCCGTTACGGATATCCGTCGCAAGGTGTTCACCGAAGTTGCGCGCATGGCGTACGAAGTCAATGAAATGTCTGACTATGCCAATCTTATGCGTGAACTGCCCTACAAGATCATCCCTGGCGAGGAAGGTTCCCTGCGCAGCAGCATCTTCCTGGAGAGAGCGATCATCTCGGAGCGCATCCGTCTGGCCATGGGCCTGTCGCTGCGTCCCCTGGACGAGAGCGTTCCTGCCAGCGAAGGCCTGGAGCACAGCGTCATCGCGGACAAGTACTATGAGCCGCCGCTGATCAACGTTATCAAGTTTGCCTGCAACCGCTGCCCGGAGAAGATCATCAAGGTTACGGCTATGTGCCAGGGCTGTCTGGCACATCCTTGCCAGGAAGTCTGCCCCAAGCACGCCATCAGCTTCCGCAACGGCAAGAGCCACATTGACCAGAGCCTGTGCGTCAAGTGCGGCCGCTGCGTGAACAGCTGCCCGTACAGCGCCATCGTCAAGACCGAGCGTCCCTGTGCTGCTGCCTGCGGTATGGGCGCCATCCATTCTGACCAGTACGGCCGTGCCGACATCGATTACGACAAGTGCGTTTCCTGCGGTATGTGCCTTGTCAACTGCCCCTTCGGTGCCATCGTCGATAAAGGCCAGATCTTCCAGCTGGTTCAGTCCATCAAGCGCGGCGACAAGGTCATCGCCATCGTTGCCCCCGCGTTCATCAACCAGTTCCCCGGCATGACGCCTTCCAAGCTGAAGGAAGGCATGCGGATGCTGGGCTTCTCGGATGTCGAAGAGGTTGCCATCGGCGCCGACTTGTGCACCATCGACGAAGCCAAAGACTTCATGGAAGAAGTCCCCTCCAAGCACCCGTTCATGGGCACTTCCTGCTGCCCGGCCTGGAGTGTTATGGCCAAGAAACTCTTCCCCGAGTATGCTGACTGCATCAGCATGACCATGACTCCCATGGTTCTGACCGCTCGCCTGATCAAGAAAGAGCATCCGGATTCCCGTATCTGCTTTGTTGGTCCCTGCTCTGCCAAGAAGCTGGAAGCCAGCCGTCGTTCGGTCCGCAGTGAAGTCGACTTTGTTCTGACCTTCGAGGAACTGATGGGCCTGTTTGAAGCGAAGGAAGTTGATTTCAGCTCTCTGCCCGACAGCCCGGAAGACGCCTTCAACAGCGCCAGTGCAGACGCCCGTGGCTTTGCCGCTTCCGGTGGTGTTGCCCAGGCGGTCGTTAATGCCATCAAGAAGATTGATCCTGACCGTGAGGTCAAGGTTATGAGCGCGCAGGGCCTGGCCGACTGCCGCAAGATGATGATGATGGCCAAAGCTGGCAAGTATAACGGCTATCTGCTGGAAGGCATGGCCTGCCCCGGTGGCTGCATCGCCGGTGCCGGCACCCTGGCTGATCCTGCCAAGAGCGCTGCCATGCTGAACAAGTACAAGAACGAAGCCAAGATGAAGAACGCGACGGAAACTCCGTACAAGGATTCCATCAGCTTGCTCAAGTACTAATTCCCGATAAAAAACTCCCCGCACAGATTTTGTGCAGGGAGTTTTTTATTTATGATATTTCATTCCGGCATTAATTGTGCAGGCCCGGTACAACTGCTCCGTCAGAACAAGACGAGCCAGTTGGTGCGGCAAAGTGATTCGTCCCAGGCTGATGCGTGCCTGTGCAGCACGCTTGATGCTGTCATCCAATCCGTGGGAGGAACCTATTACAAAGGCAATATCCCCCGCGCCGCTTCCCGCCCGCTGTGCCAGCAATGCGGCCAGATCTTCACTGGAAATTTGTTTGCCTTCCACGCAAAGAGCCACAAGATACGCGCCTTTTCTTACCGCGTGCAGAATGGCTTCGCCTTCTTTTTGCAAGGCTTTTTCTATCTGCTTGTCGCTCGCACTTTTATCGGCGATCGATGCCTCGGGCAGCTCTATAATACGGAAATTGCAAAAGCCGCCCAAACGCTTCTGATACTCCGCTACACCGGCGGCAAAATAGCTGGCATTCAGCTTGCCTACACAAATCAAATCTATATTCTGCATGCTCTTCCTGCCTCAAAATTCCAAAAACGGGCTGATGTCGTTCCGGGTCTGCGCCTGAACGATCACGTCACGCCCGGGCTGAATTCCGGCGGCCAGCAAAACATTGTAGACTGTGGTCAGCGCCAGCTCCGGCGAGTTGTTAGTCTGGCTCAGGTGGCACAAAGCGAATTTCTTGCATCCTTCCTGGATAAGATCCAGGATTGCAGCTGCACACGCCTTATTGTCCAGATGGCCGCGATCACTGGCGATTCGCTTTTTGAGGTAGTAAGGATACGGACCTCCATGCAGGCTGAAAGCATCGTAGTTGGCCTCCAGCGCCACAAGGTCACATCCCATCAGATTATCTTCCACCACCGGTGTCAGGACACCCAGGTCAGTTGCAATTGCCATTCGGTGCTCATCCGGGGTGATAACGCGATAACCACAACAGGGAACGTCGTGGCTGGTGGGAAAAGCCTTTACCCGGAAAGGTCCGACATCCAGCGTTTGTTCCCCATCCACGGCCACCGCTTCCACAGCCGGAGGCAGTGTACCGCGGGAATCCAGCGTATCCAGTGTATCTGCCCGTGCATATACCGGAACCGGGTATTTTTTCAGAAAGGTATCCAGCCCCGCCACATGATCGGAGTGTTCATGGGTGATCAGGATGCCGGCACAATCGCTGATGGCAAGATCCAGCTTGCGCAGTGCCGAAAGCGTTGTACGGCAGCTTTTGCCCATATCCACAAGCAGATATTGTTTGTCCTGCAGGATAAGCCCACAGTTGCCGGACGACCCCGAATACAGGGTGGTAAATAATGCCATAAAACAATCCTCTTTGTTAGAAAATCCCACAAAAAACAGGCCGCCGTTGGGCGGCCCGTTAAGTTTGCCTTTTAAATCGCACGGGTAATGGCATTTGCCGGAATTTCCACGCGGCGGATATCCGCTCCCAGCAACTGCAACTTTTCTACGATATTTTCGTAGCCGCGCTCAATATGAATCGTCTCATCGATCTCGCTTACGCCGTTGGCTGCCAACGCGGCAACCACCATGGCGGCACCGGCCCGAAGATCCGTGGCACGCAGCGGTGCAGGGCGGAGCTCTTTCACGCCCTCAATAACCGCCACCTGGCCGTCCACCTGAATGTTTGCACCCATGTGGATCAGCTCATCCACATAACGGAAACGGTTTTCCCAAATTCCCTCGGTCACGATGGATGTGCCATCCGCCAGCGTCAGCAGCGCCGTCATCAACGGCTGCATGTCGGTCGGGAAACCGGGATGCGGCATGGTTTTGACCTTCAGGGGCTTCAGAGCACCTGTGCGTGTAATGCGCAGCGCATCATCATATTCCTGGATCGTGCAACCGGCTGCGCGAAGTTTGGCGGTAATCGGTTCAAGATGCTTCGGAATGACATTGTGCAGCGTCACATCACCCTTGGTGATGGCAGCCGCCACCATATAACTGCCTGCCTCGATCTGGTCAGGAATGATGGTGTAATTGCATCCGTGCAGCGTTTTAACGCCGTGGATCTTGATCACATCGGTGCCTGCGCCATGCACATCGGCGCCCATCATGTTGAGGAAATTGGCGAGATCCACAATGTGCGGTTCACGGGCGACATTTTCCAGAACAGTAGTGCCCTCGGCCAAAACGGCTGCCAGCATGGCATTCATGGTTGCGCCGACCGAAACTGTATCAAAGAACACATGGGCGCCTACCAGTTGCTCCGCTTTGACATGAATCTGGCCATACTCTACCGAATCTTCCGCCCCAAAAGCAGTGAACGCTTTCAGATGCTGGTCGATCGGGCGAGGTCCCAAATTGCAGCCACCGGGCATGGCAACCTTACCGGCTCCAAAACGCCCCAGAAGCGCCCCCAGGAAATAGTAACTGGCACGCATCTGGCGTGAAAGTTCGTTGGATACTTCGGTGCAATCAATATGCGTAGTATCGATTTCGTAGGTGCTGCGGCTGACCATGCGGATGCTGGCTCCCAGTTCACTGAGAATCTGGAGCGAAGCCATAACATCGCTGATGCAGGGCAGATTTTCAATCAGACATTTATCAGCAGCTAAAATCGTGGCAGGCAAAATGGCCACAGCTGCGTTTTTGGCGCCGCCAATGTTCACATCGCCATGCAGCGGGGCTCCCCCGCGGATCACAAATTTTTCCAAATGTAGCTCTCCTTTGCGCGATACCCAGCGGAAACATTCTTCCCGTACCGGTATATCTTTGCGCACTTTGCTTAATTATACACCATTCCGCTGTGTTTGAAAAGTATTCCGCATCATAAATGCAAAAACTTTGTGAAAAAGCACCAGAGTTTGACGGTGTACTGCCACTTTTTTAAGCGGGCTTACATATTGGGGAACAAGGTCTGGGCGCTGAACAGACTGCCGTTGTAGAACATTTCGAAGTGGCAATGGTTACCGGTCGAGTTGCCGGTCGAACCAACTTCGCCGATCTTATCCCCTTGCGCGACAGCCTGGCCTTGTGTCACGGCAATTGCCGACATATGCGCATACAATGTCTTATATCCGTTGCCGTGATCAATTTCGACATAGTTGCCGTAGGAGTAATGCCAGCCAGCCGCAATGACTGTACCGGAATCCGAAGCGATGATTGTTGTGCCGTACGGCGCGCAAATATCCGCACCGCGATGGCCGCTGCTCATCCAACGGCTGACGTAAGTGTAGTTCGGTACCGGCCAGATAAAGCTGCCGGAACCAATCTGCGCAACCATGCCGCTCTTCAGGCGGGTACCGGTCACGGTGATCTCGGGCACAGACGGTTTGGTCACGGTATAGGAAATCGCCTGGCGGTCAGTAACCACACCGTCGATCATGGTGACCTCGTAGGTTATATCTTCAGAGCCGTCCTCGCCCTCTTGCAATGTTATCACCTTACCGAAGTCATATTCAGAGGACTCCGAGTTCTGTGTATCAAACGGAATCGGAACTGTTTCGGTTTCCTGGCGAACAACCTTGACTTTGAGCAGTTCAGCAGACGCAGCACCGGTGACAATCTCGGTTCCGGCGTCAACTTCCTGGTCAAGGGTCAGCAATTCAGGGTTCATCTGTGCCAGGGAGTCAAAGGCAACACCGGTTGTATCCACAATGCTCTGGACGGTATCTCCTTCCACAGCCGTGTAGGTCTGGATGCCGGCGCCAGCATTCAATTCGTTGATGATATCGCTGTAGGAGCTGATGGATTCATTCAGATACACACCATCCAGCAGGCGAATTTCATGGGCAAACGCTGTGTAGACAGACGGATCCGCCGTATCTTCGTAGGGAGCCTTGACGCTTTCCAGGTATGTACGCAGATGGTCGCCTTCTGTCGTAACAAAACGCAGTTCGCCATCAATGTACACCGCCGTTGCATCGATGATTTCATCGCTGGCTGTACGAAGAATGGCGTTCGCAATTTCGCTTTCGGTCATGGTCTGGCCGGAAACTGCCAATGTATACGTCGGGGAAACATCCCATTGCGTATCCGGCACGGTCGCACCGCTCTCCACGAGCATGCTTTTTGCCGTATTGATACGCGACTGCACATCGTCACGGGCATTCTCGAATACCTGCTCGTTTGCCACGTATCCGACGCTTTCCCCGTTCACCTGAACGTTCAGGACAAAGCGCAGCTCCAAGCCGTTGCGTACAATTACAACCAACGCTGCCGCAGCCAGGGCCGGCAAAAAGTAGGTGATGGCATTCCATACGATGGGATAATATTTTTTGACGCCGCTGCGGAAATACTGTACTTTTGCAGCACGAATCTGCCCGGCGTCCTCTTCTTCCAGTTCCTCAGACAGCTGGCGGATATGCCGGATGCCGGATGCCATCCGCGTGAAGGGACTTGTCAAATCCTCCACAAGTGTGAGAATCCCCAAAACAAAGGGACGCACAATCATCAGGATCAAATTGCCTACCGTGGCCGCAACGGCATGAACCACGCCGTGCAATTTGCGCCAGGCACAAACCCCTGCATACTCGACCCAAAAGCCGACCAGATACAGGAAGTTGCCGATCACATAGCTATAGGGGATTTTATCAAACAGTCCTGCCACATGGCGATGCCGTCTGGCACGCTTTTTCTTCCGATGCCAGGCGCGGACTGTTCGTTTACAACGCCAGTCGTCCAACCGTTGCGACAGACTGCTGCGTTTTTTCTTGTTAGGCTGTTTATCAGTTTGCGTGGAATTCAAAGTACGGGGTCTCCTTTCCGCGTATCAACGTGGCAAAGACAGTGGAACGGCAGCTCCGGGGCACAAGAATCAAAGTTGAGCCAGTTGCCATCCATCCTGCAGATGCTCCCTTTCTGCAAGGGCCTGCATATCAGGCGGCAGCGGGCTGCTGACCCGGATCGTATTTCGGGTGAGCGGGTGCACAAACCGCAGTACACTACAGTGCAGGGCATGGCGGGACATGATCTCATCAGACCCACCGTAGAGCGTATCACCCGCCAACGGATGACCGATATACGACATATGCACCCGGATTTGATGTGTGCGTCCTGTGCGCGGCACGCAGGCAAGCAGGCTGTGCTGAGAGCCAGCCGCCAGTACAGTATATTCCGTAAGGCTATACTTGCCCTGCTGCGTTACACAGCGCCCAATGATCGAGTCGCCGCGTCTGCCAATGGGTGCCTCGATCCGACCGTTTCCCAGCGGCAGGGACCCTTGCACAATGGCGAGATAACACTTTTGTGCGTTTGCCGCAAGAAGCGGCGCCGCAAAAGCATTCTGCGCACACAGTACAAGGCCGCTGGTGTTTTTATCGATTCGGTTTACCGGACGAAACACGCCGCTTTTCCCCTGGCTTTGCAGATAATAAATCCAGCCGTTTGCCAAGGTATGATCTGGATAATTCAACGTTGGATGAACCGCCAGTCCTGCAGGCTTGTCCAGCAAAACGGCAAATTCATCTTCATAGGCAATGGAAATCGGGATAGGTTGCGGCGCCACACTGGTAGGCTGTTCCGGAGGCAGAGCAAACGTAATGCGTTGCCCTGCATGAACCGGCTGATTTGTATGCAGCGGGATACCGTCTGCAAAGAAACCGTTTCCCTCATGCTTGACAGATTTGATCAGACCCGCCGTAACGCCGCAGGTGCGTAAAAAAAGCCCCAGGCGCTGGCCTTCGGCTTCGAGGGGCACGGTATAGCACAATTCCATGGCGTCGTGCTCCTCCTTTTACACCCATATGTTGATATTATAACACAAAGCCTTGTGTGATGCAAACCCAATGTTTGGCACACCGGACAAAAAACGGCACACCCTGCGTTAAGACGCTGCGGGTGTGCCGGAACGTTCAAGAAAAACGACTGGACCGTAAGCCGGGTTCTGTATCAAACGACGATCTATCTTGGCCTTGCGTCGCCGCAAGGCTCACGCCATCACCGGGACGCGCGAGGCTCCGCATAATGTCCCATACGGATGTTGCTTCAAGCAGGGTTTACATAGCCGCAAAGTCGCCAGTGCGCTGGTGAGCTCTTACCTCGCCTTTCCATCCTTACCGCACCGAAGTGCGGCGGTTTCTTTCTGTTGCACTATCCCTGGGGTCACCCCCGGCTGCTGTTAGCAGTTGCCATGCCTCTGTGAAGCCCGGACTTTCCTCAGGCGGTTCTTGCGAACCGTCCCGCCGCCGTATGTTCCACTCGTTTTCGGCTTAGTATAGCATAAATTCGCACCTTTGGCAAGTGGCTACAGCAGTAGCTGCAAAATCAGAAGGGTGGTCACCCCCGGCAGACCCAGCACCACCGCAACAAACCCGGTGAAGCGATTAAGCGGCAGTGAGATCCCGGTAACGGGTGCAAGAAGCGCCAGTACCGCCAGCGTGCCAAGCCCGCACAGGGCTCCCGCCAGAAGGGAGCGAATCGGATGCCGTTGATGTGCAGCACAGCGCCCGACCACCAGCAGACAAATCCCCGCCGCCCCCAGAAGCCACCAGTTTGTCATGGATCTGCACCTCCTGAACGCAGCGTGCGCAGCAGCGCCCGACAGCGGCACATAAGTGCCGCGTGCTGATAGGTCAATTGCTCGATATAGAATGGGTCCTGTGCCTCTTCAAAGGCCACCTCATTGGCGTGCAGCGCCTGCATGGCACTTTTCAATTCTGCCTGTACGGCGCGGCGCTCTTTTTCCTGGCGAGTCATTCGCTTAAACACAGGCTTCTCCCCCATCTCACAGCAAAATACAGATCAATCCATCGCAGCCTTCGTTGATGATGCGTTCCAGAGTCAGCTGTAAACGGTTGCGGGCTTCCTGCGGCATGTGCAGAAGTTTCGCCTGAACACCTTCGCTGACAAGCTCATTGAGACTTTTGCCGAAAATGTTGGTGCTCCACAGCTTACCGGGATCTGTTTCAAAATCAGCCAAAAGGCTCTTGATCAGTTCCTCGCCCTGCTGTTCGCTGCCCACCGTAGGCGACAACTCGGTATGGATATTGGCCCGCATGATATGCAGGCTCGGCGCACTGGCCGAAAGGCGAACACCATACTGACCACCCTGGCGCACGATTTCAGGCTCCTCCAGGGTCAACTCTTCGATGCCGGGCATCACAATGCCGTACCCGGTTGCCTCGACCTGATCCAGCGCGGATTTGATCTTATCATAGGCGCGCTTGGCCCGCGCCAGACTGACAACACAGGGCAGCAGGCTGGCTTCATCCACGATATCAAGCCCCGTTTGCTCCCCCAGGATCTTATAGAAGATGTTCTGCGCGATGTTGGCGGTGATCCGCACGGTTCCCGTGGCCAGGTCCATTCCGGTCAAAGACGTGCTGACGATATACTCGCAATCCAACTGCGGGCGTTTGCCGGCCACATCTGCCATCTTGCGGATGGTCCCGGCATATTCCAGCATCGCCGTATACACGGCATTTTGCAGCCAATGCCCGGATTCCAGCATCGTCACCCAGCTGGGCATATACACGGCAATTTCCTGAACAGGAAATTCATACAACAGCGTCTGCAGCAAGCGATCTACCGTTTCAGCCGTCATGGTCACGCAGTTGATGGGAAACACGGCATGATGATAGAGCTCTGCCATCTGGGCAGCCAACTGTTGGGCGGCGTCGGATTCCGGCTCGGCACAGTTGAGCAGAATGATATAGGGTTTACCGATGGCATCCAGCTCCTCAATGATCCGATGCTCCGCATCACAGTAGCCTTCCCGCGGCAGATCCGCTACCGAGCCGTCGGTGGTAACCACCACTCCCACTGTTGCATGCTCCCGGATGACACGTCGGGTACCGGTTTCTGCGGCAAGATCAAACGGAACTTCGTGGTCAAACCAGGGGCTTTTGACAAGCCGCGGCGCATCATTTTCCTCATGGCCGAGAGCGCCCTCCACCATATAGCCGACACAATCAATCAGACGCGCCCGAAAACTGCCGCCGCCGGACAGTTCAATGTTCACGGCCTTTTCCGGAATAAACTTGGGCTCGGTCGTCATGATGGTCCGGCCTGCAGCCGATTGCGGCAGCTCATCGTTGGCGCGTGCACGCTGCGCCTCGTTTTGAATGTGCGGCAAGAGCAGCAACTCTGAGAAACGTTTGATGAAAGTGCTTTTGCCACTGCGGACAGGCCCCACCACACCGAGGTAGATGTCCCCTCCCGTGCGCCGCGCAATGTTCTGGTAAATTTGTTCCTGGGTCACGGTCGTTCCTCCTTTACAGCGCCGCCGGAATCAGCAAGCACGCCGTTTCCGTCGTAAGCTCCTGCGGCACTTTCCCATCGCTCTCTATGTGATTGGCTGCCACGAGATCCTTGGAGCGGGCGTGGTATCGCTTTGCGATATCGAAAACCCGCTCTCCCTCCTGTGCATAATACAGGTAGAGGGCCGGGCCGTCATTTTCTTCGGCGTATTCTTCGCCCAATTCCACCTCGCACAGCGCCTCACCGGCGGCCGCCTGCAGCAAAAGACCGTTCACTTCGATTTCCAGTTCAACGCGAAGCTGTGCGCCATTTTTTCCGCTGGAAACTCTTGTGACGGAAGCCTCCGCACATGCACAGGCATCTGCGGGAATACCCGGCCAGCTGCCCTCCGGCTGCCATACAAAGGCTTTATCGTAACAGGTCAGTTCACCGCGGGCATCGGCACAAAATACATGGGCCGTCCCCTTGCCGCACAGGCGAATTTGCTCTTTCCCCTCATGATCTTCTACAGCTGTGGGAACGGCTGCGCCCAGTGTGACAAAGCAGCCTTTTACCGTCACTTCCGGGTCCGGCAGATCGTCTTCCAGTGCCACATTGACATGTCCTGCCAGGTCAGCCGTTTGATTGAGAAGCTTGCAGGCCGTCTGGACAGTTTGGGTCTGGCAAATGGTGGAGTAGGCATCGGCCACCACCGTGCGGGTCGCTGTATGCCATACCTCAAGATGGAGTTTCCAGGTGATATTGAGATCAGCCTCGCCGCGCCCTTCTGATTCGGTCAGTGTGCAAGCCAGCACCTTTCCCCAGGCAATGCAGAGATCTTCCTCCGATGCACCTGGCATTTCCACCGTTTGCTGAACCGTGACCTCTTTTTGCCGTACTACCAGTTCCTCTGATTCCGGTGGCTGGTAACACACCTGCAGCTGCAGCGTGCCTTGTACACTGGCCTGACCAGTTTGCAGCGCAACGCTGCCCAACACAAAGGTGCCGCCGATGTCGAGTACCGACTCTCCCACCTCGGGCAAGGAAATCGCTGTCTCGGCAGTAAGTGTTTTTTCTTCTGCCGCAATCCGTTGCAGACCGCTCAGTTCCCGGGTTCTCTGCTCAATGCCGCAGTCGGCCAGCGAAGTCAACAGTTCACAGTCTTTGGTTGCCAGTACCGCACCACATAAAATGTACGCGCCACGCAGATCGATGCGATGTTCGCTGACTGCGCGGCAGTTGCAGTACTCAGGCTCTCCCCAGATCTGAGCAGGACCTTCGGCGTAGCTGCCGGTAGGAAGCTCGACCGACTTTTCAAAAGCGAATTTTTGCTCGGTACGATAAAGGCGGCATCCCGGTTCGTCGCTTTGGTAGTAAACAGTACAGCGCAGATAACCTTCGATTTGCCAACGGCTGCCCGTCACACGGTTTTGCAGCACTACCGGCTCAATCAGGCATTTGACGATCTTGAATACCGCCGGCAGATAATCCGGAATCAGAATCTCGGTTTCCACCGGCAATTCCTGCCGTGTCTCCCACCGGCCTCCATACGTTGCTATGGTGTCTTTGAACACCTTGAGTTCCATGTTTGATTGCCCCTTTCCATGTATCGCTTGGTTGACTGTCTGGTGCATGTATATGCGGTGGGGCAAAAAAATAATCCCTGCCTTTCGGCAGGGATTTAAAAGAAGTATTTTCAGACCTTGAATGCTGCACGAAGCAGCCAGCGCAATGCGCGCGGGCAACGGACAACAACCACATGCATAGCATACACCTCGCTTTCCAGCTGTGTGATGTATGCCATACTATGCAGCAACTGCTTATATGTGTTACCCATCTGCGCGCGTCAATACCACAAGACCATGCCCGGCACGGCATTGCATATGCGCTACCGGCGCTGTAAACTCGTTGCTTGTACCCAGCGGATAATCGAGTTCCGACAGAGTTGCGTCCCGGAGCGGATAATAAACGCCCTCCATGGTAACGCCGGTCATCGGCGCCCCCAGGGCAAAGACGGACAGATACATCCAGTCTTTGCGTTCCAGATGCAGCGGCTGTTCAGGCAAAAGATAGTGCATCTCGCTCTTGGCATCTGCAAGGATAACCTTTACGCCATGCATTGCCAGATACAGGCCGGTGGACACGTTCGCAAACATATGTTCAATACGGGCGCCGCCCAAGGCCCCCAACAGAACGACTTCCTTATACCCATTTTCTACCAGCCATTTGGCTGCAAACTGGGTATCGGTATCATCTTTTACGTGGGGCAATACGATGGTCTGACGATCCGTCTGCGGCTGTGGAGCAGAATCGAAATCTCCTACGATAAGATCAGGCCGGACGCCGAGTTTTGCGGCATTACGATACCCTGCATCACAGGCAACGATAAAATCGCCCGGCTGAAGATACACGGACATTTCCGGTTCAACCGGTACCGCCGAAAATACCACAGCTCGTTTGTTCATCGTTCCCACTCTTTCCGGGCACTGGCTTCTTCATACATAGCCAGATAACTGGCATACCGGGTTTTGCTGATCTTCCCCTCGTCTACAGCCTCACGGACTGCACAGCCCGTTTCGCTGCGATGGGAACATCCCGTAAAGCGGCATTGTCCGAAATACGGTTCAAATTCCGGGAAGGTATGCTGCAAATCCTCTTTGGGAATTCGGCAAAGCTTCTGTGCCTCCAGGCTGGCAAAACCCGGCGTATCCGCCAGACGTCCGCCACAGACCTCGAAAATTTCTACCTCGCGCGTGGTATGCCGGCCACGGCCAAGTTTTTGGCTGATCTGACCGGTCTCGCGCTTGAGTTCCGGTGCCAGCGTATTCAGCAGCGTAGATTTCCCTACACCGGAGTTTCCGCAGAAAGCACACAGGTGCCCCTGAATATAACCGCGGATGGTTTCCAGCCCTTCTCCGGTTTCATAATTCAGCTGAATCAGCGGAATGCCACTGGTAGCATAGGCGTGGGACAGCATGTCTGCTGCTGCCAGGTCTGCCTTGGTCACCACCAGTACCGGCTGTACATCTTTATAGATGGCGGCGGCCGCCAATTCATCCAGCACCAGCGTACTGGGAACCGGCTGTGTTGTGCTTGCAACGATAAACAGCACATCGAGGTTTGCCACCGGAGGACGGATAAAGACGTTCTTGCGCGGCAAAATCTCATCGATCATGGTTTTATCCGGCGAGAGTACCACGTTATCCCCCGCCACCGGTGAGATTCCACGCTTGCGGAAGATGCCGCGGGCCTTACATTCGACGATGCCTTCTTCGGTACGGACGTAATAAAAACCGCCAATGCCTTTGGTGATATAGTTCATTGTTTCATGCATCATTACTTAGGATTGCCTTCCGCATCGCAAAGCTCGCCGTTTTCATTCCACATGGTTCCATCGGAAAGCTGATGAATCTGGTGTTTGCCGTCACTGCTCCACCACCAGCTCTCCTGAATGCCACCATCACCCGTACTCGGTGCCGGCGTTTCCACGGGCGTTTCCGGCACACCGGTAGAAACCACCAGCGTGATAATAGAGCTGATTCGTGCCTCCGAACCGGCCTGCGGCGTCTGGCTCAGCACCGTGCCGGCAGGCTCACTGCTGGCCTGTTCGATCACACGAACCGAGAAGTTCAGAACTTTCAGATCGTTCTTGGCATCATCCAAAGTCTTGCCGGTCACACTGGGCACAGGGTTGGTTGTGCTCTTGACGGCGCGGCTGACGTAGAGAATGACGGTAGAATTGCCCTCTACCGTTTCACCGGCAGCGGGGCTGGTGTAAATAACGGCGCCGTTGGCGACGGTATTGTCCTGCATAGGCTTTTGCAGAACATTCAGTCCCATATCCTTCAACGTCTGTTCGGCATCTGCCGCCACCATATTCTTGGTCTCGGGGATGGTAACATACTGTGTGCCCAGACTGACCGTCAGCGTGATTTTCTGCCCCTCTTTCACAGTACGCCCCGCCTTGGGGCTCTGGCGGATGATCGTTCCCGCTGGATAGGTGGAGTTATACTCCTCGGCTTCCTGCAGTTTCAGCAGCGTATTGTAGTCCGATGCACGGTATTCATCCAGCGTCATGCCCACAAAATTGATGATGGTTACATCATCGCGATTGGAGAACAACAGGTTGCTGGAGTTGGTGAAAATCAGATAAATCAGGATGGCAGCACCAATGACAAAGGCCACTGCCATGCCGAAGAAAATGGGCAGGACAGAAAAAGGCTTTTTGCCCTTACTGGCCTTTTTGCTGGATTTGCTGCGTCCGGGGTTGTTGGTACCGGCACGGCGCGCATCACCGGTACGAATATTGCTGCCTTTAGCGCCGGGTTTGGTGCTGTTGACAACGCGATTGATGTTCTTTTGCGGATTGTCCTGCATATTTCTGTACTCATACTCAAAGCGTGCCGAAGGGTTACGCTTAAATTCTTCGATCGCATCCAGCATTTCCTGGGCGCTCTGATACCGTTTGGCGGGGTCTTTTTCCATCGCCTTCTCGGTGATCTGGCGCAGTCCTTCGGGCACGTTGGGTGCAACCTGCGCCAGGGGTTTGGCTTTATCGGAAATCTGCATGATCGCAATGGATACAGCCCCGTCGCCGTCAAACGGCAGCTTGCCGGAAAGCATCTCATACAGCATGACGCCTACCGAATAAATATCGGTGCGAGCATCCGTTTTGTCGCCCTTGGCCTGCTCGGGGCTGATATAGTGTACCGAGCCGATGGCCTTATCGCTGACGGTCTGGCTTTGCGCGCGGGAGAAGCGTGCAATACCAAAGTCCATCATCTTGATGGAACCATCTGCCAGCAACATGATGTTCTGCGGCTTCACATCGCGGTGAATGATGCCTTTGGAATGCGCATGCTGCAAGGCACCCAGAACCTGTGTGGCAAAGTGCACGGTTTCTTTCCAGGTCAAAGCACCGCCACGCTGCTTCAAATACTCTTTCAGGGTGATGCCATCCACATATTCCATCACGATATACTGGAGTTTATCCGTAACCGAAACATCGTACACCTTGACGATGTTCGGATGATCCAGAATCGAAATCGCTTTGGATTCATTTTTGAACCGGCGGACGAGTTCCTCATTATCCAGGAATTCTTCTTTCAGTACTTTTACGGCTATGGCATTGCCTGTTTTTTCGTCAACACCACGGTACACGTTGGCCATACCGCCAACGCCGACCAGGCTTTGAATCAAATACCGGCCATCCAGTCGTCTCCCAATCAGATTATCCATTGTTGACCTCCGTTGTTTCCACGCCCATAAGCAAAACCGTAATATTGTCCTGACCGCCCGCCTGCAGTGCGCGGTCTACCAGAATACTGGTTGCATCAAAGAACGGAACCTCTTTCAGGATCCGTGCGATCTCACTGTCCGGGATCATATTGGTTAAACCGTCTGTGCAGAGCAGAAGAATGTCCCCCGCTTCGATTTCACAGCGATTGTATTCCGGAACAATGTTGGCTGCCACGCCCAAGGCCCGGGTGATCAGGTTTTTCTGCGGGTGCAGAGATGCCTGTTCCCGGGTGATCTGCCCGCTGTCGACCAGCTGCTGCACCATGGAGTGATCTCGTGTAATCTGGCGAAGATTGCCCTCATGGTACAGGTAGGCTCGGGAGTCTCCGGCGTGGACGATATGCGCGCATCCGTTGCCCGCATAGGCACAAACGCCGGTGGTTCCCATCCCCAGCATCTCGGGATCAGAGGTCGCTTTGTCATACACCGCGCGATTGGTCACATCGAACCCGCGCATGATAAAGCTTTTTTCTCCGCCCGGCTGCAGCGCACGCATCTGGCGGGCAAAGTATTGCTGCATCGTATCGGTGGCAATGCGGGCCGCAATGCGTCCCCCGTTTACGCCACCCATACCATCACATACAATGCCCCAAGCGGTACCGCCCGCCAGTTGCTGCGCACAGTAATTATCCTGGTTTTCCTGGCGACAACTACCGATGTCGGTGATTGCGGCGATCTTCATTCAGGATGTTCCTTTCCGTGGTTTACTCTTTGAAGTAGTGCAGGATTGTTTCTGCCGTGTGCTGTCAGGTGGCAGCCTGCGCGTCCTCGCGCCGCAGCTGGCCACAAGCCGCACTGATATCCGTACCCAACCGGCGCCGTACCGTAGCGTTGACGCCAAGATGCTCCAGCTCCTGCTGGAAACGGCGCACATTGGCTTCATCGGTCGCCGAATACGGGCTGCCGTCCACCGGATTGATGGGGATCAGATTGACATGCGCCCCCATTCCCTGAATCAGGTGGGCCAGCTTATGGGCCATCTCCGAACTGTCATTTACGCCGCGCACCATGGAATACTCAAAGCTGATGCGGCGCCCCGTCTCTTTCTGATAACGGCGGCAGGCCGGGATCAATTCTTCCAGCGGGTACGCATCGTTGACCGGCATCATACTCGAACGCGTTGCGTTATCCGGTGCATGCAGCGAGACAGAAAGCGTCAGTTGCAGATGCCGCTTGGCCAGCTCGTCGATTTTCGGCACCAACCCGCAGGTGGAAAGGCTGATGTTGCGCATGCCGATGTTGACACCCTCGGGGCAGGAAATGATTTCAAGGAAATCCATCACATTTTTAAAGTTATGCAAGGGTTCCCCAATTCCCATCAGCACAATGTGAGAAACGCGCTCCCCGGAATCTTTTTGTGCTGTATAAATTTCACCGGCAATCTCTCCGGGGGTCAGGTCCCGCACACGCCCTGCCTGGGTGGATGCACAGAAACGGCATCCCATGGCACAGCCCACCTGCGTGGAAACACAAACGGTGTTTCCATATTTATACCGCATCAGAACCGTTTCAATACAGTTCCCGTCTGCCAGTTGCAGAAGGTACTTGACGGTACCATCCTTAGATTGCTGGCGACGCCGAATGGTAGGCACCGCAATGGTGCACTGTTCTTCCAGAACCGCCAAAAGGGTTTTGGGCTGGTCTGTCATCTGGGTGAACTCCGTCACCAGTTTCTGGTGCAACCACTTAAAAATCTGTTTTGCACGAAACTTCGGCTGCCCCAGCCCCACGATATAGGCTGTCAGAGCATCCAACGTAAGATCCGACAGACAGATTTTTTGTGTATCGTTCACGTGAGCTCCCCCTTTCCCATTCTATAGTATAAAACAAAATTATGTCGAAAGTTTTTCCAAAATGGCTACAAAAAAGCCGTCTGTCCCCGTTTTTTGCGGCAGAAACAGCGTTCCGCAGGCTTCCACATGCATACCGGGCAAAAGAATTTCCGGCTTGACTACGTGAAATTCCGGGTTGTTTTTCAGGAAAAGCTCGATTTGCGCCTGGTTCTCCTGAAAATTGACTGTACAGGTAGAATACACCAAACGGCCGTTTTCGGCAAGAGAATCCGCTCCATTTTGCATGATTTTTTGCTGGATGGCGCACAAATTCTCCATACCGTCCAAATCTTTATAACGGATGTCCGGCTTTTTGGCAATGACCCCCAGCCCGGAACAAGGCACATCACATAACACCCGATCGAACTTGCCCAGCGCAGGATTCGGAATCGTGGCATCATTCTGGATGGCCTTGGCACAGGTAATGCCGCAGCGATGGAACGCTTTGTCTATGAGCGGTACCCGCGAAGAGACCGCCTCCCCGCTGACCAACTCACCCGTATTCTGCATTTCCTGTGCCAGTGTCAGGCTTTTGCCGCCCGGTGCCGCACAGAAATCCAGCACTCTTTGCCCGGGGTGTGCCTGTACGCACAGCGCAGCGAACTGGCTTGCCAGTCCCTGCACATGATAGGCCCCTTTGGCAAAAGACTCGCCGGCAGCCGGCGACCCCTGGAAATCCACCAAAAGCGCATGGGGCCAAGGCCCTTGCTCCACGGCATGGCCTTCCTGCTGCAATGCTTTCGTTAAGGCTTCATCCGTAGTTTTCAATGTGTTGACACGGATCACAGACTTGGGACGGTTGCGGAATGCCGCCGCCATGGCAAAGGCATCCTCGGCATACTGTTCATAGAACAGCTGTGCTACCGCAGAAGAAAGGCAATAGTAGGTCTGCAACCGTTCCATCGGATCAGTAAATGAATCCTCCTGCACCGGCAGCTGCGCCGCGCGGCGCAACACCGCATTGACCATCCCCGAAGCGCTGGTCTTGCCCATGGCTTTGGTAAGTTTGACCGATTCATTGACAGCCGCCGGAAGCGGCACATCCATATACCGCGCCTGGGCCAGTCCCGCACGAAGAATGGCACGTACCGGCGCATCCAGTTTGGCTACCGGTTTCTTGCAGAAATGATTCAGCAAATAATCCAGCAGCGGCTGGTATTCCAGTACCGTGTAAAAAATCCGCGCCGCAAACGCAGCATCGCGCGTTTCCAAAGGAGACGTACATTTTTTCAGTTCTGCATCCAGTACCAGATTGGCATACCCGGCCTGTTCCTGGTGCATCAACGCCTTGACGGCCAGACGGCGCGGCGTCACAGGCTGTCCCCCACTTTCAGGCGGCGCCCGGCTGCCCAGGCCGTACCGGCCATAGGCTTCCCGCCTTCCGGCGTTACCGTCAGCAGCTCCACTGCGCCATTTTCTGCCGCAATGGTCAACGGTTTAAGTGCCAAGACCGTTCCGGGGGCAGCACTATGCGTTTCTTTGGCAATGCGGCATTCCAAAACCTTGATCCGCTTTCCGTCCTGTTCAAACCAGGCAACCGGCCAGGGGTTCATGCCGCGCACCCAGTTGTGGATATGCCCGGCATCCTGGGTGAAATCAAACCGCGCCATATCTTTGTTTAGCGGCGGTGCCAGCGATGCCAGCTCATGCTGCTGCGGCACAGGGGTCAGCTGACCGGCCTGGAGTTTTTCCAGTGCCGTCACCAGTGTTTTGGCCCCCAGTGCGCTGACTCGGTCGAACAGCTGGCCGCTGGTTTCTTCCGGGTCAATCTGCACCGGTTCCACCATCAGAACATCGCCGGTATCCAGTCCCTCATCCAACTGCATGATAGACACGCCTGTGCGTTCGTCGCCGTTGAGTACTGCCCACTGAATCGGTGCGGAACCGCGGTATTTCGGCAGCAGCGAAACATGCAGATTGATACAGCCATAGGGGGCAACGTGCAGAAGCTGCGGCGGAATAATGCAGCCATACGCCACCACCACAATAATATCCGGCGCCAGTTCCCTAATCACATCATCGGAGGAACCGTCACGCAGGGTACGCGGCTGATAAACCGGTATGCCGTGCTGCTCCGCCAACTGCTTGACCGGCGGCGCCGTCAAAATCTGCTTACGGCCTACAGGTTTATCCCGGCGGGTAAAAACTGCGCAGATCTCGTGTCCCGCTTCGATAAGGGCCTCAAGACTTTCAGCCGCAATATCAGGGGTGCCCATGAACAGGATTTTCATGCATTAGTCCTCGTTTTCTTCGGGGTAATCGTCTTCATAAAAATGGGTGGCCAGGTCCATAATCGTAACGCCGTCCAGATGGTTGTTCTCATGCTGGATGCAGCGCGCGAGCATGTCATCGGCTTCCATTTCAAACCATTCGCCGTGACGATCCTGGGCCTTCACCTTGACATGCTTGGCACGGGAAATGGCGCCATTATGTCCCGGGAAAGAAAGGCAGCCTTCATAAAGCTCCACCTTTTCATCGCTGAGTTCCAGAATCTCAGGATTGATGAACTCGATAAACTTGTATTCGTAATTTTCGGGAACCTCTTCGGGCATATCCCGGTCATCCAGGCAGATAAACAGGCGGCGCATCATGCCGACCTGCGGACCGGCCAGGCCCAGGCCATTGGCATCCAGCAGCGTTTCTTTCATATCGTCCAGCAAAACACCCAGACGATCATCAAATTTGGTTACGGGGCGGCAAACTTTTTTCAGGATCGGATCGCCGTCCTGAACGATGGTACGAAGTGCCATAAGGAAATTACCTCCAATAATGTTATAAATCTCCGTCGGAGTTGAAATCCAGGATCACGGAAGCTTTCTGCGGCAGTTTTTCCTTCGCGTATGCTTCCAGTGTTTCCCGTAAAATCGCTCGGAACGCCGCATCGTTGCGACATTTAAGCGTGAGTTTGTATCGATATTTTCCGTTGAGCATCGTGATGCTCATCGGCGCGGGGCCAAGCAACCGAAGCGGCATTGTGGGATGCTCGGCTGCGCGCTCCGCCAGCAATGTGCCAAAGCGGTGCGCCGCCAACGCAACGGCGCCTTCCTGCGCGCCCACAAAACCAACAATGCAGAACGAGCAAAACGGCGGATACAGACCGAACTTGCGAAAAGCAATCTCTTCGCGGTAAAAAGATTCGTAATCCTGCTCAGCCGCCAACTGTAAAACGGGGTGTTCCGGCACCGTTGTCTGTATGAGGGCTCTGCCGGGCAGCGCAGCTCGCCCGCCACGGCCAATTACCTGGGTAACGAGGCTGAACACGTTTTCATAAGCACGGAACCCCTGCCCAAACAGAAGGGAGTCGATTCCCAGCACCCCGACCAGTGTGACCTTTTCAAAGTCAAGTCCTTTGGCAACCATCTGGGTGCCGAGCAGGATGTCGTATTCCTGCCTGCCAAATTGCGCAAGCATGGTTTCATGAGCGTTTTTCTGGCCCGTAGAATCCTGATCCATGCGCAAGATCCGGGCATTGGGCAGAAGCTCTGCCAGTTCTTCCTCAACGCGCTGGGTACCGAAACCGCTGTAGTTGATTTTGCCGCCGCATTCAGGACAATTCTGCGGAAGCGGACGTACTGTATGACCGCAGTGATGACACATCAACGCCTGTTGCGGTTTATGATAAACAAGCGGCACGCTGCAGTTCGGACACTTCAGCACATGGCCGCAGGTTGCACACATACCTACCGTATGATAGCCGCGGCGATTGAGCAAAAGAATGCTCTGCTCCCCGTTATCCAGGTTTTCCTGCAGTTCCCGGACCATCCGGGCGCTCACTTCCCGTGCATTTCCGGCGGCCATCTCGGCCCGCATATCGATAAAATCCACATGAGGCAGCGGACGTCCGCCGTAGCGCTTGGTGAGTGTCAGCAATTTGTACTTGCCGCTTTCCGCCGCATAATAGGTTTCGGTCAACGGCGTAGCCGATGCAAAAACCAGCAGCGAATTTTCCATAGCCGCACGCTTTTTGGCAACATCGTGCGCATCATACCGCGGTGCAGATTCGCTCTGGTAGGTATGTTCCTGCTCTTCATCGATAATGATCAGACCGATATTTTGCAGCGGCGAAAAAATCGCGCTTCGGGTACCGACCACAATATCCGCATTTCCCTGCTGGATCATGCGCCATTGCAGCAGCCGCTCGGTATTATTAAGCGCCGAATGCTGTACCGCCAACCGGCTGCCAAACGTCGATTTCAGCCGCCGGATCATCTGCGGCGTCAAGCTGATTTCCGGCACGAGGACCAGCGCTGTACGCCCCAGTTCCAGGGTGCGCTCGATCAGCTTCAGAAACACAACCGTTTTACCGCTGCCGGTCACCCCGTGAAGCAGCGCCGCATGGGGGTTGCCATCTTCCAGATCCGGAAGCAACGCATCGTAGGCGCGCTGCTGTTCTTCTGCCAGGGTAATCGGCTGAGGGTCAAAGGGAATGTCGCCGAAAAGATCCAGTGCTTTATCCTGCTGGGCAACGGCAAGAACACCCTTTTCACACAGCGTATCCAGCGTCGGCTTGGAAATGCCCACCTCGTCCAGCTGGTGGGCAGTCAGTGGTCCTGATTGCAGGGCCTGTACCGCTGCCAGCTGCCGAGGTCCCGGCTTGGGCTTTTGCGGCAGCTCCCCTACCAGCGTATACACACGCTCTGTCGAACGGCTAAGCCTGCTTTGCATGACAGGTTTGCCATCCACCACGGCTGCACGGTATTGTGCACCGTAGGGAATAACCGCTTTTACCGCTTCAAACCAGGTGCAGAAGGTCCGCTCTTTCAGAAAGCGAACCAGTTCCAGCAGATCGGGCGTCAGCTTTGCTTGCTCAGGCGCAGCATCATGCAGCGTTTTCAGACGTTTGGGCGCAGTTTCCGCATCTACCTGCTCCACTTTGAGCACAACCGCCATCCGCGGTTTATCCCCCCGTCCAAACGGTACCAACACCATACTGCCGGGCCACACACACC
Source organism: uncultured Subdoligranulum sp. (assembly GCA_900545545.1). Taxonomy (GTDB): domain Bacteria; phylum Bacillota; class Clostridia; order Oscillospirales; family Ruminococcaceae; genus Gemmiger. Next base: position 556,582 of record UQZO01000001.1, read on the forward strand.
CTGTCAGGGAATCGGGTATCCGGTAAGAATACAGCTTGTCAAAGTGAATCGTTGCATTGTCGACCGCAACCTGAGCAATATCCAGTGTCATTCGTCCTTTCCGTGCTGCAGCCGGAACTGAATGATGGAGTAGAGGCTCTCCGCGCAGGTATCTACCTGCACATTGACAACGTGCTCATCGTAATCGACGGAGTTTGCAATTTCCGTCTTGGCACGCGTCAGGCGGCGCTGAATCGTCTCTTCATCCTCGGTACCGCGATTCCGCAGCCGGCGCTCCAGTTCTTCCATATCCGGCGGGAGTACGAAAATCGTGGTCGCGCCCGGGTACATCTTTTTGATGTTTCCTGCACCCTCGACCTCGATGACCAGAATCACCGCGATGCCGCGCTCCATACGGGTTTCGATTTCGCTGCGCAGCGTACCGTAATAGTTGCCGCAATACTGCGTATGCTCAACGATCTGGTCGTGTGCGAGGTGATCCTCGAAATCCGCCACCGTCATGAAATGGTAGTTGATGCCGTCTTTCTCCCCCTCACGCGGTGCACGCGTCGTCGCAGAGACCGTGTGCTGAATTTCCGGGTGTTTCTTCAAAAGACTGGCCACCACAGTGTCCTTGCCGGTACCGGACGGACCAGACACCACAAACAGATATTTTTCACCTTTCATATTTCCCTACCCCTTTTATTCTTCCTTTTCCTCTTGTGCAAAGCGTCCGGTGACGCTATCCAGCGCAATGCCGGAAAGAATCACATGATCAGAATCCATAATCAGCACCGCCTGTGTCCGCCGCCCATAAGAAGCGTCAATCAAGGCCCCTTTTTCCCGGGCATCCTGTACCAACCGCTTGATGGGTGCCGAGTCCGGGCTGACAATGGCAATCACACGGTCGCCGTTTACCATATTACCGAATCCGATATTGATCAGCTTCATAGTACCCTCTTACTCGATGTTCTGAATCTGTTCACGGATTTTTTCAATCTCGGATTTAAGTTCAACCACAAGGCGCGTAATGGCAACGTCCTGGCATTTGGAACCGATCGTATTGGACTCACGATTCAGCTCTTGTGTCAGGAAATCCAGCTTACGACCGATCGGCTCATTGAGTTCCAGAATCTCACGATACTGCGCCACATGGCTGTGCAGGCGTACAGTTTCTTCATCAATTGCAGTCTTATCTGCAAAGATGGCGGCCTCCGTCACCAGGCGAGCTTCATCGATGTTGCGGTCTCCCAGCAATTCCTGCAAACGTGCGTACAGTTTGTCACTGTATGCCTGAACACGGCCGGCGCTGTTCTGCTCGATCTGTGCAACCAGGGATTCCACCGTGTTGAGACGGCTTGCCACATCTTCCTTGAGCTTTTCGCCTTCTGTGGCACGCATCGCCACAAAGGCTTCAATGGCCTGTTCGGCCACAGACTGCACGTCCTTCCAGAGCTCCTCTTCGTCCGTCGGGGCAGCGGTCTGCGTCAGCACATCCGGAAAACGCGCCAGCATCCCCGCGGTGACATCGTTCTTCAAATCCATCCGCTCCGACATCGCGTTGAGTGCTACGCGATATCCCTGGGCCAACTGCCAGTTTACGGTGACCACCGTATCGGCTGCGGTTACGGTCTGAATGGAAAGATTCAATTCCACCTTGCCGCGGCTGACCTTGGATGCCACCAGCTTTTTGAGTTTGTCCTCCAGAAAAGCGCAGGAGCGCGGCAAGCGGGAAGAATACTCAAAAAAGCGCGCATTCACGCTGCGCAACTCTACCTTGATATCCCGCCCATGCAGCAAAGCACCCGCACGGCCATAGCCTGTCATGCTTAAAACCATATCCTACACCTCAAGACTGTGTTTTTTGTTCCTGTCGCACAAAAACATATATTGTATATTGTACTATTTTTATAGCCAAGATGCAAGGCAGAAGCCGATGTTTCCCCTGCTTTTGAGGTGATTTTTTACATGCACAGTCATGACCCCCGGCTAAGCCGGGGGCTTGTGTAAGCCCTAGAAGGGCATCGTA
>UQZO01000002.1 GCA_900545545.1 uncultured Subdoligranulum sp.
TATCAACGCTCGTGCTATATTCGCCCACAAGCATAGCTTGTGGTTCTTATATGAAAAGAAAAGCGGGGTGTCGAAGCAGCTTCGACACCCCGCTGTGTTTCTTTCTTACGCGTCCAAATTTGCGCATGAGAAAGCAGGCACAGGCTGCCGAAGCAAACTGCACATGCACATCATCATGCCAAAGCGGCTGCTGCGGTTCATAGTCCGTGTACCCCTTTCCTCACAAACTTGGGTAAGCCCATCGGCTTCTCTGGGTATGAGTATAGTCCCCCTGGGCGCATCTGTCAACACTTTTTGCATAAAATGCCGCATTTTTCAGAATTTTATACAAACGAAGGCAAAAATCCGCAAAGGGGTTGCCAATTTCCTACAAATATGGTATGGTAATAGAAACCCACTACACAGAAAGAGGAACTCCGCATGAAATTTTCGACCCGCGATCGCTATGCCCTGCGCCTGATGGTGGAGCTGGCCAACCACGGCGACACTCTGGTACCGCTGAAAGAAATCAGCGACACCCAGCAGATCAGTTTGAAATATCTGGAACAGATCATCACGCCGCTGGCAAAGGCCGGGCTGGTGGTCAGCGTGCGCGGTGCCCAGGGCGGCTACCGCCTGGCCCGCCCCGAAACCGAAATCACCGCCGGGGAGATTCTGCGCGCGGTGGAGGGTGAGCTGACGGCCATTCCCTGCCTGGGTGCCAATATGGATTGCCCCCGCCGGGGCCAATGCCAGACGCTGGACTTCTGGTGCGGCCTCAATGACCTGATCAACCGGTATGTGGATGGTGTGACGCTGGCAACTCTGCGCGCGAAAAACGGTACTCTTGCGGAATAACAGACAAAAAGCACCGCCCCTGCGGTTCCCGGTTCGGGAATTGCGGGGGCGGTGTTCTTAGTAATCGTCACGATATTTTACTGTGACTCGCCTGTTTCGCTATTGCCTTGTTCACTACCAGTATTACCAGAACCGGACTCGTCCGGTGCGGACGAAGATTGAGGCACTTCCGTAGGTTCAGGAGCCTGCGTAGGAGCTGCGGTAGGTGTCGGCTCCGGCGTAGGCTCCGGAGTGGGTTCCGGCGTAGGCACCGGCGTGGGCTCCGGTGTCGGCTGCGGCGTGGCGGGTACCGGCGTGGGCGCCTCGGTCGGGGCCGGAGTTGCAACAACCTCCTCCGAAACAGATTCCGACTGCGGTTCCTCGGTGGGCGCCGTCGAGCTGGCCGAGGAAGTCGTGGTGACATTGGATGCGGTGGAAACCGACACATCCTTGTCCCCAATGTGCTTGGCCACATTCTTCACCGTGGGACGGTCGTCCTCTGTGATGTAGCTGTGGGTACGGATATACTCAAACAGTTCCTCCATGGCGGCCTTGGTCAGGTGGATACCATCGCTGGATTCCACATAGCCGCTCTTGGCATAGCCGGTGGAGGGATTTTTGAGGACTTCTGCGCTGTTCAGGAACTTCCAGTCGTTCTCCTTGCACATTTCCACCAGCGCCTTGTTGTATGCGTCCACCTGGGTCTGGGTCAGGTTCTGGTTGGAATGTACCTGGCCCAGCGGCGGGATGGAGTTGACGATGATATCCACGCTGGGGTAGGCTTCCACAATGCTCTTGATGCCTTCCTCGTAATTTTCCACAAAATCTTCCGCCGCATAGTTCGGGCTCAGATCGTTGGTACCGAAGGTCAGGATCACGCGCCGGGGCTGCATCAGCGAAACCGCTTTGGCCATGGTAACGTAGTTGGAATAGCCCTGCAACTGCACACAGGCGTAGGTTGCCAGGGATTTGGCGCTCATGCCCACCGAGCCGATGGCATTGTCGTAGGAGCAATAGTCAAACATACGGTACATACGCGCCGTATTGCTGTCCCCCAGGAAGAGCGTTTCATCCACATAGTCCTGCCCGGCATCTTCACTTTCTTCCAGAATCGTGGAAGAATACTGTGCCTGGTCAATGGTATTCTGGTCCTTGTCGTAGCCGCTTTCAGTAACCAGAGACTCGCTCTCCGATGCAGATTCGCTGTCGGCATCACCGCGGAAAAGGTCCATGCCCCCCACCAGGACAAAGGAAATCGCCACACTGACCAGCAGCATCAGACTGCACAAGCCCATGACAATGTACATTTTACTGCGGGTATCCAGCGGCTTCTTTTCGGCCGCCTTTTTCTTTGTTTTGCCTGCCATTGCGGTTCCTTTCGCGCAAAAAAGATGCTTTACCTTTTATTTCTATACATACGTTGTTTATTGTACACTATTTTTCGCGCAAACGCCAGCCTTTTCTCAATTTTTACATATTTTAGTTTCGGTGCGGCACGCAAAAATGCCCTTCGCCACCGGCGAAGGGCAAAAACGGATTCAAGCTTTTTTGGGCAGAAGATGGGCACGCTGCAAAGCCGGTTCCAACACCAGGTAGAGTGCCACCGCGCAGACCGTGGACAACAGCGAATTGACCAGCGTGACACCGCCCGTCACCTTGATAAGGACCGTGGCCACTTCCACCGGCTGGCCGAAGATAAAGCGATCCCGGAAATAGCCCACCAGCGGGTCGGTAAAGACATTGACGAACAGACCGCTGAATGCACTGACCGTCACCGCCGCGATGTACTTCGCATGGCCATCCGCCTTGCGGCTGCCCAGGTGCAGCAGCTTGTGGGCCGTAGCACCGCAGACAAGGCCGATGATAAACTTGAGGATAAAGGTGGTAAAGGCATAACCCGGATCGCCGGCGATCACATCAGCCAGCGCCAGGCCGATCGCACCTGCCAGGCCGCCGGAAACGCCATCCAGCAGCATGGCCGTCAGCGCCGTAAAGGTATTGCCCAGGTGGAAGGAAGACCCGCCCGCAAAGGGAATACGGAAAAATTCATAGGCCACAAAGCTGAGCGCCGCCATGATACCCACAATGCTGATTTTCTGTACCGTAAACTGCGTTCTGGTCAGCGCCGCAACAAGAAGCGCCAGTGCTACTGCCCCAAACAGCAGCAGCCACATCGTTGCTGTTTCCATCAAAAACACTCCTTACTATCCTGTACTGCCCAGCAAAACAGGCAGTTGACAAATCATTTCCTGCAGGGTATGCTCCTATTATAGCGTTTTCTGGTTCCGAATAAATGCCCAGTTTTTGATTTTTTTATGGTGCCAGTTGAAAGGATTGCCCATGATCGAATTAAAATCCGACGAAAAGTCGCCGCTTTATGAGCAGCTGTACAGCGCCCTGGCCGATGAAATTCGCAGCGGCCAGCGGGCCCCCGGCACAGCCCTGCCCGGCCGCCGCACCATGGCTGCCCAGTTGGGGGTAAGCATCAACACGGTGGATGCCGCCTACCAGATGCTGGCCGCCGAGGGCCTGGCCGAGGCGCGGCCGCGCAGCGGATTCTATGTGCAAAAAACCTACGGTATGCTGCACAGCCGGGCGGCACGGCGCAAGGAAGCCGAGGCCCCCGCTGCCCCCGTCCCCGACGAAACAGGCCCCCGATACGATCTTTCCACCGGCAGTGTGGATACAGCCCTGTTCCCCGCACGCAGCTGGGGCCGCATCCAGCGGGAACTGCTCTACCAGCGGCCCGAGCTTTTACAGCGCGGCGAAATGCAGGGGGATGAAGCCCTGCGCATACAGATTGCAAAATATCTTTCCGCCTACCGCGGCGTGGACTGCACGCCGGAACAGATCGTCGTCGGCGCAGGCAGTGAGTATCTGCTGGGGTGTCTGGCCCATCTGTTCGCGGGGGGAACTGCCGCTGTGGAAAACCCGGGCTATTCCCGCACGCGGGCAGTCTTGCAGAACAGCGCCATCCCCTGCACACTGGTGGACATCGACGAGGACGGCCTTTCCGCCGAAGCGTTGGAAGCAAGCGGCGCCAACCTGTGCTACCTGACGCCCAGCCACCACTTCCCCACCGGTGTGACGATGCCCGCCCCCCGCCGCGCCCAGATTCTGGCCTGGGCAGCCGCCCGGCCGGGGCGCTATATTCTGGAGGATGACTACGACTCGGAGTTTCGTTTTGATACCCGCCCTCTGCCCAGTTTGCAGGGCATGGCCGGTCCCGACGGGCCGGTTGTCTACCTGACCACCTTTTCCAAAAGCCTTGCCCCCGGCATCCGCATCGCCTGCATGGTGCTCCCCCGCGGACTGCTGGCACGGTACCGGCAGGATTTTGCCGTCTACGCCAACACCGTGGGGCGTTTTGAACAGCAGACCCTAGCAGCCTTTATGGCAGGCGGCTATTTTACCCGGCATCTGGCACGGATGCGCCTGGTCTACAAGCGCCGCATGGAGGCTTTTGCCGCCGCCCTGCGCAGGGAATTGCCGGGGGTAACGCTGGGCAGCGTACACAGCGGTCTGCATTTTCTGCTGACGCTGCCCGGGGCTGGCGGCGAATCCGCCATGGTGGCAGCCGCCGCACGGGAAGGGGTGCGGTTGCGGGGATTGAGCGAGTACTATCTGGCACGGCCGGAACATTGCCCGCCCGACACGGTAGTGGCCGGTTACTCGGCTCTGAAAGAGGATGACATTCCTGCTGTGGCGGCGGCACTGGCCCGCGCCTGGGTTCGATAAAACGCAAAAAAGAGGGACGACTTGCGTCGTCCCTCTTTGGTTATCTGTGGTTTTTACTTGGCAGCGGCTCCGCCGGAGATTTCCTGAATGGCAGCCACCGTGGCGGCCAGATTCTGCATATCGCTGGGCACGATCAGCTTAGTTGCCTTGCCGTCGGCCACCTTCTCCATGGCTTCCATGCTGCGCAGGGCCAGGAAGTTGTGGTTGGGGTTGGCTTCGTTGATGAGGCGGATGGCATCGGCCTGGGCCTTCTGCACGGTGAGCAATGCCTGGGCTTCACCTTCGGCCTCACGGATGCGCTGCTGCTTTACAGCTTCGGCCCGCAGAATGGCGGATTCCTTCTCGCCTTCGGCGCGGGTAATGGCCGCCTGCTTTTCGCCTTCGGCCAGCAGGATGGAGGCGCGCTTTTCACGGTCCGCCTTCATCTGCTTCTCCATTGCCTGACGGATTTCCAGCGGCGGTTCGATGTTTTTCAGTTCCACACGGTTGACCTTGATACCCCAGCGGTCGGTGGACTCATCCAGGCTGGCCGTGATGCGGGTGTTGATAGCATCCCGGCTGGTGAGGGTCTCATCCAGCGTCATGGAACCGATGATGTCGCGCAGGGTCGTGGCAGACAGGTTCTCGATGGCCTGGATTGGGCGGTTGACGCCGTAGGCATAGAGCTTGGCGTCAAACACCTGGAAGAATACGACGGTATCGATCATCATTGTGACGTTATCACGGGTGATGACGGGCTGGGGCGGGAAATCAGCAGCTTCCTCCTTGAGGGAAACCTTGCGGGCCACCCGCTCCACAAAAGGCGTGCGGATGTGCAGACCGGCACCCCAGGTATCCTTGTAAACACCCAGCCACTCAGTGACATAGGCGTTGGACTGGGGCACGATGACGATGCACCGCACCAGGATGATCAGGATGACCACCAACAGGATGGCAAAAATCAGTAAACCCATAAAGAACCTCCTTTTTTCTTTTTCAACAATCAGGCGGTGGCTGTATCTGCAGTCACCGGGCACACAATCAGAATGGCACCATCCACGTCGGTGACACGGCAGGGGGTGCCCTCCGGCATGGACAATTCGGCGCGGGCCTGCCAGTCCAGACCATCCACACGCACGCGGCCCAGGTACCCGGGTTTGATATCCACCAGCACAACGCCCTGTTTACCGATGGTGAGCGGAGAGCCGTTGGTGACCGGTGCCTTGCGCTCTTTACGGCGTTTGGCCAGCGTGGGAACCATAATGATGAGTGTGATCGCCGAGACTACCGCAAACACCGCTGCTTCCACCGACAGGGATTGGGTGAAAAAGCTGGTGATCAGCGCAGCAGCCGCACCGACAGCAAACCATATGGAAACCAGGGCGGTGGTGGATGCTTCCAGCACCACAAAAGCAATTACGGCAATCAGCCACAACAATGTATCAGGCGACATAAGACGGAACCTCCTTCCGTAGAAGCCTGCTTTGTCAACACTTTAACATGTTAAACATACGCTGTCAAGATTTTTAGATGTAAAATTCTGGAAAAACCGTGTATTTTCTGTGCAATCTGCACACATTCTAGTGTATTCAGGCAAACCAGCCTTTAGCACCGTTCAAAAAAACAAAAACGCCTTTGCCGCAGGCATTTGCAGCAAAAGCGTTTGGTGGATCAATAAATGGAGAAGTAGCCCACGTGTTCCGGGGCATTATCCTCCACCAGCACGGTGAATCCGCCGGGATTGACCTCGGCACATTTGCCGAAGGCGTTTTCGGCCAGCAGATGCGGGCCGCGGTTGAGGATGATCTCCGCCGTCTGGGTCTTGCCGATACGGCGGTAGTGCAGCACATCGCCCTCCGCCCGCATGATCTCCAGCCGGCCGCCGTCAAAGGCATCGCAGGTCTTGCGCAGCCGGGCCAGGTTTTTCATGGGGCCGCGCAGCCGTTCTTCGGTGGAATTCCAATCGAAGAACGCGCGGTTGAAGGGGTCACGATACCCCTGCATGCCGATCTCATCGCCATAGTAGATACAGGGCACGCCGGGCAGCGTAAAGATCATGGCATAACCCAGCAGCAGCTTGTGCAGCCCCTCCTCCACCTTATAAGCTGGGATACGGCGGCCGCTTTGCCAGTACCGGTCCCGGCCATTGGCGGGTTCCCCGGCGATGGCCGTCAGAGCGCGCTCGGTGTCGTGGGTGGAAAGGAAGTTCATCAGGCAGTTCAGCGCCGGTTCCGGATAGTTTTCGCAGATGCTCAGGATCTGCTCACTGACCGCCGAAACATCAGCACCGCGGATATAGTCCAGCACGGCGTTGCGGAAGGGATAGTTCATGACACTGTCCAGCCCCTTGCCCCGCAGGTAGGTGCGGCGCTCACCGAAAGCCTCCTTGGTGGTGGCATCCTCCCACACTTCCCCGATGAGCAGCTTGTCCTCGCCATGGGATTTGACGGCCTGACGAATCTTTTCAATGAAAGAATCCGGCAGTTCGTCGGCCACATCCAGCCGGAAGCCGGAAGCGCCCAGGTTCAGCCAGGTGTCGATGACGCCGCCCTTGCCGCAGACGAACTCCTCGTAGGAGGGGGAATCCTCCTGCACTTCAGGCAGCGTTTCAAAGCCCCACCAGCAGCGGTAGCCGCTGGGATAGCCGGAGTCGAAATCGTACCAGCTGCGGTACGGCGAGTGGCGGTCACGGTAGGCGCCACCGGGGCCGTAGCGGCCTTCCCGGTTGAAGTAGACGGAATCCGAACCGGTATGGCTGAAAACGCCATCCAGAATGATGCGGATGCCTTCCTTTTTGGCGGCGGCGCACAGGGCCGCGAAATCCTCATTGGTGCCCAGCAGCGGGTCCGCTTTCAGGTAGTTGGCCGTGTTGTAGCGGTGGTTGGCATGGGCCTCGAAGATCGGGTTGAGATAGATGCAGGTCACACCGAGATCTCGCAGATACGGCAGTTTTTGCTGGATGCCCGCAAAGTCACCGCCGTAGTAATCCATATTCAGATACCCGTCGTCCTGCTCGGTAGGCCAGAAGTACGGTTCCCCCGTTTTGTCGGCGCGGTAGATGCGGTCGGCAAAGGGCATGGGCTTGTTGGGCACACCCTCACAGAAGCGGTCGGGGAAGATCTGGTACATGGTACCGTTGCGGAACCAGTCCGGCGTGGTGAAGCCCGGCTCATAGGCCGTCAGCTGCCAGCTGGCACCACCGGTCCAGCTGAGAACCCCTTCCCCGCCGTTGCCGCGGTAAATTTTGCGAAAATCGGTGTAGAGATCGAAGTAGTAAAAATAGAGTCCCGGTGTGGTGGGCGCGATGGTAAAGGTAAAATGGTTGACCTGCGGCGTCTGCCCGTCAAAATTCATGCGGTAGTGGACCGGATCTTCCTTATCCTTGGTCAGGACCAGGTGCGGATCCACATACCCCAGGTGCTCGGGCACCGTCAGGTGAAAGGTTACTTCCTGCCCGGCCACAATGGCGCCGAAGGGCGTCTTGCAGGCAGGGTCAAAACTGTTGTAATAGGTATGCGGCATAGACAGCCCCCCCGTGTTCAGAGTAAAAACTGCCGCGGTCTTACGGCCGCGGCAGCAAAATGACACAGGGAAATTATTTGACCGGCGCGGCACCCCAGATGTCACGCGCATAGTCCATGATGGAACGGTCGGCGCTGAAGATACCGGCGTTGGCGATATTCATCAGGCTCATGTGGTTCCACTTCTTCTTGTCCTTGTACAGCTGCTGGACCGTATGCTGGGCACGGCGATAATCCTTGAAGTCTGCCATGACCATATACGGGTCGGAGTTGCGCAGGTTGTTGGTGACCTCGCTGAAGTTCTCTCCATTCCAGCCCTTCTCGAGCATATCGAGGACCTGCATCGCAGTGTTGTCGCCCGAGATGAAGGCAGAGGGATGATAGCCCATGCCCTTGAGGGCGTTGACCTCGGGCGTGAGCATACCAAAGATGATCTCGTTGTCGTGGCCGGCGGCGTCGGCAATCTCGACGTTGGCGCCGTCCAGCGTGCCGAGGGTGATGGCGCCGTTGAGCATGAACTTCATGTTGCCGGTGCCGGAAGCCTCGGTGCCGGCCAGAGAAATCTGCTCAGAAACTTCGGAGGCGGGCATCAGACGCTCGGACAGGGTGACGCAGTAGTCTTCCAGGTAGACAACACGCAGCTTCTCGCGCACGGCGGGATCTTCGTCGATCAGCTTGCCCAGTTTGCAGATCATACGGATCATCTGCTTGGCCATATAGTAGCCGGGCGCAGCCTTGGCGCCGAAGATGTAGGTCTTGGGCGTGAACTCCGCGTTGGGGTTGTTCTTCAGGTACAGGTACTCGGCAGCGATGTTCAGCGCATTCAGGTGCTGGCGCTTGTACTCGTGCATACGCTTGACCTGGCAGTCAAAGATGGAGTTAGGATCGATGACCTGGCCGGTAGACTTCTGCAGGTAGTTGGCAAAGAGGACCTTGTTCTCGTGCTTGACCTGGGCCAGTTTTTCCAGCACAGAGGCATCGTCGGAGAACTTCTCGAACTTCTTCAGCTCGGAAGCATCGGTCTTGAAGCCGTCGCCGATGGTCTCTTCCAGCAGGTTGGTCAGGCCGGGGTTAGACGCCAGCAGCCAGCGGCGGTAAGCGATGCCGTTGGTGACGTTCTTGAACGCCTTGGGCTTGAACAGGTAGTAGTCGTGGAAGACACTGTCCTTGATGATCTCGCTGTGCAGCTTGGAAACGCCGTTGATGGCATGGCAGACATAGGCGCAGATGTTCGCGGTGCGAACCTGGTTGTCGCCCAGGATGGCCATGTAGTTGATCTTGCCGTAGTCACCGGGGAAGGCCTTCTCCAGCTCAATGCGGCAGCGGCGGTCCAGCTCGCAGACGATCTGCCAGATACGGGGCAGCGTGCTGCGGAAGATGTCGGCGTTCCACTTCTCCAGCGCCTCGCTCATGACGGTGTGGTTGGTGTACGCAAAGACCTTGCGGCAGATATCGAAGGCGGTATCCCAGTCGTAGCTGCACTCGTCCAGCAGGATACGCATCATTTCGGGGATGGCCACGGTGGGATGGGTATCGTTCAGCTGGATGGCAACCTTATCCGGCAGGTTATCCAGGGTGCCGTACTGGTTCAGGTGGTTCTGCAGGATGTCGGCGATGGACGCAGCAGAGAAGAAATACTGCTGGCGCAGACGCAGGATCTTGCCTTCGGTGTGGTTATCGTTGGGGTAGAGGATCTTGGAGATCAGCTCCGCAGAAGCAGACTGGCTGATGGCCGTGTTGTAGTTGCCGGCGTTGAAGCTGCTCATATCGAAGCTGGGCGCCTTGGCCTGCCACAGACGCAGCTTGGAAACGCCCTGGCTGCCGTAACCGGCCACATACATATCGTTGGGCACGGCGATGACGGAGTTGTAGTTTTCGTACTTGACGTGATGGAAGCCGCCCTCCCAGGTCTCGATGGCCTGGCCGTCGAAGCGGATCTCCTGGGCCTGGTCGGGGTGGGACTTGATCCACACCTGACCGCCGGGCAGCCAGTTGTCAGCCGTTTCCTGCTGCCAGCCGTCCACGATCTTCTGCTTGAAGATGCCGTACTCGTAGAGGATGGAGTAACCGGTGCCGGGGATGCAGTCGGTGGCCATGCCGTCCAGGTAGCAGGCCGCCAGACGGCCCAGACCACCATTGCCCAGGCCTGCATCGGGTTCCTGGTCATAGATGGTGTCGATCTTGATGTCGGCATCGGCCAGCACGCTCTCGGCCACCTCATTGAGGCCCAGGTTGAACAGGCTGGTGCGCAGGCTGCGGCCCATCAGGAACTCCATGCAGAGGTAGTACACCTGCTTTTTGCCCTCGCCCAGAACCTTGGACTGGAAACGTTTCTGGCGGTCAGACATGATCTGGCGGGTGATGGAAGCGAGGCAGCGGTAGATCTGATCGGCGGACGCAGTGTCCAACGTGACATTGCATTCGCTCATCAGAGTATCTTTGAGCATCTTCTCAAATTCACGCTTCGTGTATTTCAAAATCGTTCTCTCCTTACTGTTTTGTTTTGGGATCACTGATTTTTTATAAAAGTTTAACGGCATCCAAAATTGCCATATTATTGATTATAGCCAGATTTGTACGTTTGCGCAAGAGAATTTTGCCTCTTTGACAGGTTTTTTACACTTTTCCACAAAAAGGGCTTTTGCTGATTGACGTTTTGTATTATAATATTGGTAAGATTTTTCACACCTGCTCCCGGGAGCGGGGTTAAATTTTGAACATACAGCAGGAAGGAGCACAAATTTTATGGGAATGGCTACCTCAAAAGTGCGGCTGAACATCTGCGGTTCCAGCTATGTGGTCAATACCAGTGAGAGTGAAGACTATATGCAGAACCTGGCCGACCGGCTGAATCTGGATATGAACGAACTGATGGCTTCCTCCAATTCCGTTTCCATCACCACCGCCGCCGTTATGACGGCCCTGAACTACCGTGATGAGCTGGAAAAGGCCAGCGGCAGCGCCGACAACATGCGCCGCCAGATCAAAGACTACCTCGAAGACGCTGCCAGCGCCAAGATGGCCGCCGAGGAAGTGCGCCGCGAAAACGCCACGCTGAAGCGCCGCATCGATGAACTGGAGCGCCGTCTGCGCCGCTCCCAGAGCAGTCAGGAGATGCCGTGAGCCGCCCGCTGGAGATTCTGGCCCCGGCGGGAAACCGTGAAATGCTTGGCGCCGCTGTTTTCAGCGGCGCTGATGCTGTTTATCTGGGGCTTACCGGCTTTAATGCCCGCCGCAGCGCGGGCAACTTTACACCCGACGAACTGCGGGAGGCGGTTTCTTTCTGCCATGCCCGGGGCGTGCGGGTGCATGTAACCCTCAACACCCTGGTCTATGCCCGGGAACTGGATGGTCTGGCCGATGCCGTGCGTGCCGTGGCGGACGCCGGGGCCGATGCTGTCATCGCCGATGACCTGGCCACCGCCCGGCTGGTAAAACAGATTGCCCCCACGCTGCATCTGCACGGTTCCACCCAGATGAGCGTACACACCCCTGCCGGTGCCCAGGAACTAGCAGCCCTGGGGTATGACCGGGTCATTCTGGCGCGGGAACTTTCGCTGGAAGAGATCCGGGCCATCTGTGCTGCCAGCCCCATCGAGTGCGAGGTGTTCATCCATGGTGCCCTCTGCATGAGCGTCAGCGGCCAGTGCATGATGAGCGCGTTCCTGGGCGGGCGCAGCGGCAACCGCGGCGCCTGTGCGGGCCCCTGCCGCCTGCCCTTTGACGCTTCCGAGGGGCTTGCCCCGGGCAAGCCGGGCCAGGCCTGCCACCTGAGCCTGAAAGACATGGACCACATCCCCCACCTGCGGGAACTGATGGACGCCGGTGTGGCCAGCGTCAAGATCGAAGGCCGCCTGCGCACGCCGGAGTATGCCGCCGCCAGTGTGGCTGCCTGCCGTGCCATGCGGGAGGGGCAGCCCTACGACGAAGCACTGGTGCGGGATATCTTCTCCCGTTCCGGCTTTACCGACGGCTATCTGACCGGGCGCAACGACGGCAAGATGTTCGGTGTGCGCACCGAGGCCGATGCCGCCGCCACCCGGGCGGCCACGCCCAAGGCCCGGGAACTGTTCCGGCGGGAATTGCAGCGCATTCCCGTGGAATTTACCGTGACCCGCGAGGAAGAGGGCGTCAAGCTGGCCGTGACCGACCACGACGGCCACAAAGCCGTGGTTTACAGCGAGGAAGTGCCCCAGCCTGCCCAGAAAGACCAAACCCCTGCCATTGAGCGCGCCCTGGGCAAGACCGGCGGCACGCCGTTCCTCTGCGAGAAAGTTACTATGACGGGTACGCCGGGCTTTTTGCCAGGCAGCGTCTGGAACGAGCTGCGCCGGGAAGCCCTGGAAACGCTGCTGGAAAAGCGTTCCATCGTAACGTCCCACGCTGTGCAGCCCTATCTGCCGCCCCGGTTTGCCGCCCATCCTGTGGGCAGCGTACCTGCGCTGGCCGCCCGGTTTTCCACTGTGGACCAGTGTCCGGCGGAGTTTGCGGATTCGCTGCAGTGGCTGGTCTTCCCCATCGCCGAGGCCCAAAAAGTACCCGCCGACTGGCGTGGCAAAACCCTGCTGGAACTGCCGCGGGTGATGTTCGGCAAGCTGGAAGCCCAGACCGCCGAGCGCCTGCACGCTTTGCAGGATGCGGGTTTTGCCGGTGCGGTGGCGAATAACGCCGCCCATCTGCTGCTGGCCAAAGAGTGGCCGCTCTACGGCGGTCTGGGGCTGAACATCACCAATCCCCTGTCTGCCCACCGCTATGCGGAACTGGGACTGGAGGGGATGCTGGTACACCCCGAAACGGCAGTGAACGCCATGCAGGCGGTAGCCCCCATGCGGGACGGCAAAGCCCTGCCCACCGCTGCCCTCTGCTACGGCCATATTCCGCTGATGCTGACCCGGGCCTGCCCGCTGCGCAACGTGCACAGCTGTGCCCAATGCCCGGGCAGCGGCACGCTGCGGGACCGCAAGGGCCGGGATTTCACCGTGACCTGTTCGGCCCTCGGCGGGGCAGGCATCCGCACGGTGTTCAACCCTGTGCCCCTGTATATGGGCGACCGCCTGACCGAACTGCCGGTGGATGTGGCGGTAGCCGCCTTCACCACCGAGGCCCCCGCCCTCGTGGCCCAGATTTTGGCAGCGCTGGCGGCCGGTCAGCCGTTTGACAGCGAGTTTACCCGTGGGCTATACTATACCAACAACTGAGAGGTTTTTATCTTTATGCAAATGACTGTTTCCTGCAAAAAGCTGGACCCCCGTGCCAAGCTGCCCGTGTATGCCACCCCAGGCGCCGCGGCCGCCGACCTGTGCGCCCTGGTGGATGAACCGCTGACCGTTGCGCCCATGCAGCGTATACTGGTCCCCACCGGCCTGGCCATTGAGCTGTCGGGTGCCGAATGTGTGGCGCTGGTATACGCCCGCAGCGGGCTTTCCATCAAACACGGCCTGTGCATGGCCAACGGTGTGGGCGTCATCGACAGTGACTACCGCGGCGAGCTGCGGGTGCCGATGATCAACCTCGGCACCGAGGCTTACACCATCCAGCCCGGGGAGCGCATTGCCCAGCTTTGCATTGCACCGGTGTGGCAGGCCGCCTTTGTGCAGGCGGAAACGCTGAGCGAAACCGACCGCGGTGCGGGCGGTTTCGGTTCCACCGGGACGGTCTGAGGACAAGCAGTTTCCAAAATTTTCCAGTCTCGTGCCGGTGTGGCAGATTTCGACGCCGGTGCGCCACTATAATCGAACACGAAAGGACTCCGCTATGGCTTTGATCCTGGCATCCGGCAGCCCGCGGCGCCGCGAGCTGATGGCACTGATCACGCCGGATTATACCGTCATTACCAGCGACGTGGACGAAAGCAAGATCGCCGCCGATACCCCCGCCCACCTGGCCCAGGCCCTGGCCACCGCCAAGGCCCGCGCTGTGGCCGCCACCCACCCCGAAGACACCGTATGCGGGTTTGACACGGTGGTGGAATGCAACGGCGAGGTGTTCGGCAAACCCCGCGACGAGGCCGACGCCCTGCGGATGCTGCGCGCGCTTTCGGGCTGCACCCACAAGGTACATACCGGCGTGTGCATCTGCCGCGGCAAACGGGCCGCCGCCACGGTGGAAACGACGCGGGTACAGTTTTCGACCATCGACGAAGACGATTTGCTGGCTTACGTGCGTACGCCGGAACCCTATGACAAAGCCGGAGCCTACGCCATCCAGGGCCATGCGGCGCTGTGGTGCGCGGGTATTGCGGGGTGCTACTACAATATCATGGGGCTGCCGGTGCACCGGGCGGCGCAGTTGCTGCGCGAATTTCGCTGAGGAGTACCCCTGCGCAGCCCCCAAGTGAGGGAGCTGTGCATGAGCTGGATCGGAAATTTTTTCAAAGGTTTATTCGGGAGAATACGCGCTATGTTTACCAAAGACATTGGCATTGATTTAGGCACCGCGAACACGCTGGTGTACATGAAAGGCCGCGGCATCATCATGCGGGAGCCCAGCGTTGTGGCGGTGGCCCCCCGCAGCGACGAACTTCGGGTACGCAGCGTGGGGCACGAGGCCAAGGCCGTCATCGGCCGGGCACCGGGTTCTATCGTGGCCGTGCGGCCGCTGAAAGACGGCGTCATTGCAGATTTTGACATCACCGCCGCCATGCTGCAAAGCTTTATCCGCCAGGCCTGCGGCAACAGCATTTTTGCCCGTCCGCGGGTGGTCATCTGTGTGCCTTCCGGCGTTACCGAAGTGGAACGCCGCGCCGTGCGCCAGGCAGCCGCCAAGGCCGGTGCCCGCCAGGTCACCGTGATTGAGGAGCCCATGGCCGCCGCCATCGGCGCCGGGCTGCCCACCACCGAAGCCGTGGGCAGCATGATCGTGGATATCGGCGGCGGCACGGCGGAAGTGGCGGTCATCAGCCTTTCGGGCATTGTGGCCAGCCACAGCGTACGCTGCGCCGGTGACACCCTGGACCAGAGCATCATCGCCTTCATCAAACGCAAATACAACCTGCTGGTGGGCGAACGCACCGCCGAGCAGATCAAGATCGAGATTGGTTCCGCCTGCCCCCAGGACCCTGAAACCAGCATGGAGATCAAGGGCCGCAACCTGGTGGACGGCCTGCCCAAGGATATTCTGATCCGCTCCGAGGAAGTGCGGGAGGCCATGAGCGAGAGCCTGCTGCGCATTGTGGATGCCATCAAGGATACCCTGGAACGCACCCCGCCGGAACTTTCCAGCGACATCATCGACCGGGGCATCATGCTTTCGGGCGGCGGCGCGCTGCTGCGGGGACTGGACACCCTGATCCAGAACGAGACCGGCATCACCGTGCATGTGGCCGAAAGCCCGCTGGACTGTGTAGCCCTGGGTGCAGGTGCCGTGCTGGATAACCCGGACCTGGCCGGCAAGCGCAAGGAAGAACTCAGCTACTTGTAAAATCCTACCGTATTATAAGAAGGACGCAGCTGCACAGGCTGCGTCCTTTTCCTTTTCGGGGCGAAAAATCAGGTTTTCTCTTGCCGTAAAAGGGCAAACGCAGTATAATGACAATGTATATTTGTAAGTATAGGCCGTTTTGGTACGGTTACTATAAATGGAGGCAGTCTGTATGTCTGAGTTTATCCCCCTTTCGGTTCCGAATTTTGGCCCCCGCGAGGCGGAACTGGCCAGCGAAGCCATCACCTCCGGGTGGGTTTCCACCAGCGGCGGCAAAGTCACCGAATTTGAAGAAGCCCTGGCCCGCTATGTGGGCATAGACCGCGCCGTTGCCTGCAACGCCGGATCCAGCGCGCTGCATCTGGCCGCCATGGCCGCCGGAATCACCCGCGGGGATGAAGTCATCGTCCCGACGCTGACCTTCATCGCGGCGGTCAATCCCATGACCCGCTATGTGGGCGCCGAGCCCATCTTCATCGGCTGCGATGATTCGCTGTGCATTGACCCCGACGCCGTGGAGGAATTCTGCCGCACTCATTGTGAGCTGCGGGACGGCAAGCTGTACAACAAAACCACCGGCGCCCATGTGAAGGCGCTGGAAGCCGTGCATGTCTTCGGCAACATGGCCGACATGGTCCGCCTGACCGAGATTGCCCGCCGCTACCACCTGATTCTGATTGAGGACGCCACCGAGGCCCTGGGCACCCATTACACCGAGGGTCCCTTTGCCGGCAAGTTTGCCGGTACCATCGGCGACATCGGCTGCTACAGCTTCAACGGTAACAAGATCATCACCACCGGTGCCGGCGGTGCCGTGGTGTCCAATCATCCCGACTGGGCCGAGCACGCCAAGCATATTTCCACCCAGGCCAAAGCCGACATGCTGCAGTTTTTGCACGATGAGGTGGGCTACAACTACCGCATGACCAACGTGCAGGCCTGCCTGGGCCTGGCCCAGCTGGAACGGCTGGAAGGCTTCATCGACCACAAGAAAGAACTGTACGACCACTATGTGGAAAAACTGGACGGCGTGAAAGGGCTGCGCATCCTGCCTTTCCGCACCGAAGATGTGCGCTCCAACCACTGGTTCTTCAGCCTGTATCTGAAAGATTCCGGCCTGGACCGGGACACCGTCATTGAAAAACTGCAGGCGCAAAAGATCCAGACCCGTCCCGTCTGGGCGCTGATTCATGAGCAGGCGGACTATCCGCGCAACGAGGCCTACGGCCTGGACAAGGCGCTGGACTACCGCAAATACATCGTCAACCTGCCCTGCTCCACCAACCTGTCGCTGGAAGATTGCGAGCGCGTCTGCCAGGCGGTTCTGAGCCTGTAACCCACCACCGACCGAGAGGGGGATCACTCTTTGATCCAAGTAGAAGAATTGTTTCTTGACCCCGGCGCCACCGTGCTGGATGCGCTGCGTAAGCTGGATGAGACCGGCCAGCGCATTCTGTTCATCGCCCCCCAGGGCAGGCTGGAAGCAGCCCTGACCGACGGCGACATCCGCAAGTTCTTCCTGCGGGGCGGCACGCCGGACCAGGCCGCCAGCCTGGCTGCCAACTATCACCCGCTGAGTCTGCCCATTTCCGAGCGCGGCCGTGCCCGGGAAGTGCTGCAGAAAAACCGCATCGACGCCCTGCCCATTCTGGACAAGCGCGGTGTCATCACCGACATCGTTTTTGCCCATGGCCTGGATGTGGATAACCGCAAACACACCGATATCCCGGTGGTGATGATGGCCGGCGGCCTGGGCACACGGCTGTACCCTTATACCAAAATCCTGCCCAAACCGCTGATTCCCGTGGGCGAACAGCCCATTGCCGAATTGATTATGGACCGGTTCCGGGATTTCGGCTGCCGGGAATTCACGATAATCGTCAACTACAAGCGCGGCATGATCAAGTCCTATTTCAATGAACTGGAAAAAGACTACACCGTGGACTTTGCCGATGAGGATGTATTCATGGGCACCGGCGGCGGGCTTTGCCTGCTGAAAGGAAAAATCCATTCGCCGTTCTTCTTCACCAACTGCGACACGCTGCTGGATGTGGATTTCGGCGATGTGTATGAGTACCACAAGAAAAACGGTAATCTGGTCACCATGATCTGTGCTTTCAAGCACTACACCGTTCCCTACGGCGTGGTGGAGCTGGGTCCCGACGGCGGCATCGCCGCCATGCGGGAAAAGCCCGAGCTGGATTTTCTGACCAACACCGGCGTCTACGTGGTAGAGCCCCGTGTGGTGGAGGAGATGAAGGACGGCGAGGTCATCGGCTTCCCCGATGTGATTGAACGGTACCGTGCCGCCGGAGAGAAGGTCGGCGTCTACCCCATTGCCGAGAGCAGCTGGATGGACATGGGCCAGATGGAAGAATTGGAAAAAATGCGCCGGAAACTGGAAAACCAGTCCTGACGCACCGTAAAAGGAGAGAACTATGCCCGTTACGATTATTGCCGAAGCCGGGGTCAACCACAACGGTGACCTGGAGATGGCCAAGCGCATGGCGCTGGTGGCCAAAGAATGCGGTGCCGATATTGTGAAATACCAGACCGCCGTGCCCGAGCTGGTCGTAAGCAAATTTGCCGAAAAGGCCGCCTACCAGAAAGAAACCACCGATGCCGCCGAAAGCCAGCTGGAGATGATCCGCAAGCTGCACTTTTCCTTTGAGGGGCATCGGGAACTGAAAGAATACTGTGATTCCATCGGCATCCAGTATCTGTCGGCGCCTTTTGATATTCCCAGTGTGCGGTTTCTGGGCACGCTGAACCTGCCGCTGATCAAGATTCCCTCCGGCGAAATCACCAACCTGCCCTATCTGGAGGAAGTTGCCAAGCTGCATACACCGGTACTGCTTTCCACCGGCATGAGCAATCTGGGCGAGATCACCGATGCCCTAGGCATTCTGGACGACGGCGGCTGCCCCGAAGCCACTGTGCTGCACTGCAACACCCAGTACCCCACCCCTTACGACGACGCCAACCTGACGGCCATGCTGGAACTGTTTGACCAATTCGGCCTGCCGGTGGGTCTTTCGGACCATACGCCGGGCTGGGAATGCGACGTAGCTGCCGCCGTGCTGGGCGCCTCTGTCATTGAAAAACATTTCACGCTGGACAAGACGCTGCCCGGCCCCGACCAGCAGGCCAGCCTGGACTCCGCCGAATTCAAGGCCATGGTACAGGCCGTGCGCAACGTGGAGGCCGCCCTGGGCGACGGACACAAGCACCTGACCGCCAGCGAGACCCCCAACAAAGCGGTGGCCCGCAAGAGCATCGTGGCGGCTTGCCCCATCAAAGCCGGCGAAGTGTTCACCGCCGACAACCTGACCACCAAACGCCCCGGCGACGGCATCAGCCCCATGCGCTGGTACGACGTGCTGGGCAAAACGGCCCCGCGGGACTTTGAAGAAGACGAAAAAATCGAACTGTAACACAGCGGCGGCAAATTTTGCCGCCGCCCTGTGCGGAAAGGACCCTGTATGCGTACCATCTGCGTGGTGACGGCCACCCGGGCGGAATACGGCCTTTTGCGTCCCGTTGTGCAAAAGCTGGCGGCGGATGACGGGCTGCGGCTGCAGCTGGTGGTGACCGGTGCCCACCTGTGCCCCTGGCTGGGGGAAACGGTGCGGGAGATTGAGGCGGACGGGCTGCCCATTGCAGCACGGCTGCCGATTTTCCAAGAAAACGAGGAACCGGTGGCCCAGACCATCGCCCGGACACTGGAAGTCTTTGACGGCTGGTTCGCCGCCCACCGCCCCGACGCCGTGCTGCTGCTGGGGGACCGATTTGAGATTTTTGCCGGGGCCACCGCCGCTGCGGCCCGGCATATTCCCATCGCCCACATTTCCGGCGGCGATGTGACCCTGGGTGCCGCCGACGAGTATTACCGCCACTGCATCACCAAGATGGCGGCGCTGCATTTCCCCTCCTGTGCCGACAGTGCCGCGCGCCTGGTGCGCATGGGCGAGGAACCGGGCCGTGTCTTCTGTGTAGGCGGCCTGGGGGATGAAAACATCCGCACTTTGCCCAAAATGAGCCGGGATGAATTGTGCACCTCTACAGGATTCCCGCTGATGCAGCCGTTCGCCCTGGTGACCTACCACCCCGAGACCAGCGCCGATGCCCCCGACCCGGCCGACCAGGTGGAGGCCCTGTGTGCCGCCATGGAGGCGGTACCGGGTGTGTTCTGGCTCATCACCGGCTCCAACGCCGATGCGGGCGGGCAGATCTGCACCCAGAAAATGCAGGCTTTTGCCGCGGCGCATCCAGACCGCGCCGGATTCATCCAGAGTCTGGGGCTGCGGCGGTATCTTTCGGCCATGCAGTGCGCGGCGCTGGTGGCGGGCAATTCCTCCTCCGGTGTGGTGGAAACGCCGACCTTCGGCGTGCCCACCGTGAACATCGGCCAGCGGCAGGCCGGGCGGCTGATCTGCGCCAACGTACTGTGTTGCCAGGCAGAAACAGCAGCCATAGAAGACGCCCTTCGCAAGGCTCTCTCCCCTGCTTTTGCCGAGACGGCACACACCGCCCGGAGCCCCTACAACGGCGGCGATACCAGCGGTAAAATATGCGAAGTGCTGCGCCGTTTCGACTTTGCCCCCGTGAAAACCTTTTACGACGGCCCCGTGCCGGAATTTGATCCGCAAAGGAGCGTATCACTATGAAACTTCTCATCGTAGGTCTGGGCAGCATGGGCAAACGCCGTGCCCGGCTGGCCAAAGGCATGGATGCTGCCCTCGAGATCGTGGGTGTGGACAGCGCCGAAGCCCGCCGCGCCGAAGCCAAAGAGCTGGGCCTTGTGACGGACGCCTGGGCAAGTATTGACGAGGCGGTAAAGTCCGCCCACCCCGATGCAGCGCTGGTCTGCACTGCCCCGCTTTCCCACGCGGCCATCATCAGTGAAGTGCTGGACCATGACCTGCCGGTTTTCACCGAACTGAACCTGGTACGGGACGGCTACGAAGAAAACATGGCCAAAGCCAGGGCCAAACATCTGCCGCTGTTCCTCTCCTCCACCATGCTTTACCGGCGGGAGACGCAGTACATCAAGCAGGCGGTGCAGAACTTCGGCAAGCCGGTCCACTACATCTACCACATCGGGCAGTATCTGCCCGACTGGCATCCCTGGGAAAACTACAAGAATTTCTTTGTGGGCAACGCCCGCACCGGCGGCGTGCGGGAGATCTTCGGCATCGACCTGCCTTGGCTGCTGGATGCCTTCGGTGATGTGGAAAAGCTGACGGTGCAGACCGATTCCATCAGTGATCTGGGCCTGCCCTACCCCGACTGTGCCACCCTGCTGCTGCGCCACAAGAGCGGTGCCCAGGGCGTGCTGGCGGCGGACGTGGTTTCCCGCAAGGCTGTGCGCAACTTTGAATGCTTCGGCGACGGGCTGCATCTCTTCTGGGAAGGCAACCCCAAGGCGCTGTACGAGTTCCGGGACGGTGACAAGCAGTTTGTGGACACCTACACCAGCTTTGAACACGACAGCCGCTACAGCGACAACATCGTGGAGAACGCCTACGTGGATGAGCTGGCCAACTTCTTCGGTGTGCTGAAAGGCGCCGAAGAACCGCGCTGGAGTTTTGAGAAAGACCTGGCGGCCATCGACCTGATGGACGCCGTGGAACGTGCCTGACCCTGTTACAAAGGAGGACCCGGCCATGTATTTTGACCCGGTTTCCCTGATGTTTTCTATCTTTCCGCTGATCGTCATCGTGCTCTTCGTGGTCGTTCTGGTGCGCGGGCTGCGGGAATGGTCCCGCAACAACGCCTCGCCCCGGCTGAGTGTGCCCGCCACCGTGGTGACCAAGCGCCGTGCCCACCACCACAACGCCAGCACCCACACCAGCAGCACCACCTACTATGCCACCTTCCAGTTTGAGAGCGGCGACCGGCTGGAACTGCGCCTGCCCTGGCACGACGCCGGCATGATCGCCGAAGGGGACCACGGCATCCTGCATTTTCAGGGCACCCGCTACCTGGGCTTTGACCGTGACCTGAATGCCTGACAGGGAGATGTTTGCTATGAAAACGTTGACCGCGCTGTTCGTGGGGCTGGGCTCCATCGGAACGCGCCATCTGAACAATCTTGCCACACTGTGCGCCGACCGCGGCTGGACGCTGGAGGCCGATGCCCTGCGCAGCGACCTGACCCGCCCCCTGCGCCCCGGCGTGGCGGAAAAGCTCCACGCCCAGTACACCGAGGCCGCCCAGCTGCCCGCCCACTACGACCTGATTTTTATTACCAACCCCACCAGCCTGCATGCCGAGGCGCTGCGCACGGTATATGGCCGCGGCGGCGCGCTGTTTATCGAGAAACCCATCTTCTCGGCGGAGCAGACGGGGCTGGATTTGAAAGACTACCTGCCCGCCGGGCAGAAAGCCTACGTGGCTGCCCCCATGCGGTGGTGCGGCACCATGCTGGCCTTAAAAGACCTGCTGCCCACGCTCCGCCCCTACTGTGCACGGGTCATCTGTTCCAGCTATCTGCCGGACTGGCGCCCCGGCGTGGACTACCGCACGGTGTACAGCGCCCACAAGGCGCTGGGCGGCGGCGTGACCATCGACCTGATCCATGAATGGGACTATCTGGTGGATCTCTTCGGCGTGCCGGAGGAGCTGTACAACTTCAAGGGTACCTACTCCGACCTGGAGATCGACTCCGATGATCTGTCGGTCTACATTGCCCGTTATCCTTCCCTGCTGGCTGAGGTGCATCTGGACTACTTTGGCCGGGGCTACCGCCGCGCCATCGAGCTGTTCTGCCACGACGGCAGCGTGGTGGCGGACTTCGGCGCCGGGACGCTGACCCTGCCTGACGGTACGGTGCAGCACTATGAGGAGGATGTCAACCGCCGCTACGAGCGGGAGATGGAATATTTTGTGGACTATGCGCTGGGGGATGCCCCGGCCAGCTGCAATTCCCCGGAACTGGCATTGCAGGTATTACAACTGACGTTGGGAGAGAAATGACATGAACCGTCTGCTCATCACCATTTGCGGCCGTGCAGGCAGCAAAGGCTTCAAAAACAAGAACCTGAAAGTTTTCTGCGGCAAACCGCTGGTCTACTATTCGCTCAGCGCGGCGGAACTGTTCTGCCGCAACCACCCCGAGCTCCATGTGGATCTGGCGCTGAATACCGACAGTGAGGACCTGGCCAACCTCGTGGCTGCCCAGTACCCGGAGGTCGTCTACCTGCCCCGCGGCGCTGAGCTGGGCGGCGACAAGGTGCCCAAGATGGCCGTCTATCAGGACAGCCTGCGCCGTATGGAGGAGCGCACCGGCGCCCCCTACGACTGGCACATGGACCTGGACATCACCAGCCCGCTGCGCACCGCCGCCGACATTGAAAACGCCTTTGCCCTCAAGCAGAGCCGCGAGGACCTGGACCTGGTGTTCAGCGTATGTGAAGCCCGCCGCAACCCCTGGTTCAACATGGTGAAAACCGTGGATGATCACGTGGAACAGGTCATCCACAGCGAATTCACCGGCCGCCAGCAGGCCCCCGACGTCTACGACGTCAACGCCTCCATCTATGTGTTCCGCCGGGATTTCCTGGCCGAAAACACCGACGGCATGCTCTGGCGCGGCAAGATCGGCGTCAGCATCATGATGGATACCGGCATCATCGACATCGACTCGGAGCATGACTATCTGCTGATGGAGGCCATCGCCCAGCATCTGTATGCCCATTACCCCGAATTCAACGCCGTGCGGGAGAACATCCGTGGCGAGTGAAACCTATGAGCAGGCGCTGGACCTGATTCTGGACGCCGGGCAGACCATGCTGGAAAACGGCGGCGAGGTGTTTCGCGCCCAGCAGACGATGGAGATCATGGCGCACAGCCTCCGGGTGCAGGAATTTCATGTCTATGTATTGGCCAACGGCATCTTTGCTTCGGCCCGGCCGGAAGGCGGTGCCAGCATCAGCATGGTGCGCCATGTGCCGCTGGTGTCCATCCACCTGGGCCGCGTGGAGGCCGTCAACGAGCTTTCCCGCGAGCTGGCCGACGGTCAGCTCACCCTGTCCCAGGCCTTGCAGCGTCTGGAGGATGCCCGGGCCATCGGTTCCACACCGCTCCGGGCTGAACGGCTGGCCTGCGTGGTAGGAAGTGCCTGCTTCGCCTTTCTGTTTGGCGGTGTGCTGCCGGAAATTCTGGTTGCCGCGGTTGCGGGATTGCTGGAATCCATCATCTGCCAGCAGTTCGGCAAACGGCGCATCAACCGCATCTTTACCGATATCATTGCCGCAGGGCTGGGCACCCTGTGGGCATTGGCCGTCAGCTTTTTCGTGCCCGCGCTGGATGTGAACACCGCCACCATCGGCGCGCTGATGGTGCTGACCCCCGGCGTTGCCCTGACCATGGGCATCCGAGATATCATCAATGCGGACTACCTTTCGGGCGCCATCCGCCTTTTGGATGCGGTACTCATCGCCGGCAGCATCGCCTGCGGCGTGGTACTTGCCTGGCTGGCCGCCCGCGGATTGGGGGCGATCGTATGGTAACACCGCTCTGGCTGCATTATCTGGCCCAGTTTCTGGTAGCCATCGTCGCCACCATCAGTTTCGGGGTGACCTTCCGTGTTTCGCCACGGCATTACCTGGCCTGCGGATTCACGGGCGCTGTGGGCTGGCTGGTCTATGTGCTTTGCGCCAACCTGCTGCTGATGAGTGCCCCCACCGCCACCCTGGTGGCGGCCCTGCCGCTGACTGCCTGTGCCCGCTTTTTTGCCATCCGCCACAAAGCGCCCATCACCCTGTTTTTGCTGTGCGGCATCTTCCCGCTGGTACCGGGCGCCGGTATCTACTATACTGCTTACTATTTCCTGCGCGATGACCGCACCCTGTTTGCCAACAAAGGTGTGGAAACGCTGAAGATCGCGGTGGCCCTGGCGCTGGGCATCGCTTTGGTTTGCAGTATTCCGCTCAAGCGCCGCAAACCCTGACAAAAAACCGCCGGAAGCCCCTTATGGAGCTTCCGGCGGTTTTCATTTTCGATAATATCATTCGGTGGGATATTCGATTTCGGTCTCCGCCGCGGCTGCCTGGGTTTCCTCCTGCTGCTGGGCGGCCGCCTGGGCACTGGCCTTGGCCGCCGTGACAAGCCCTGTCACCTCTCCCGACGGTTTCTGCAGCAGATAGGCGCCGATGGCCTTGGCCTTATACACCAGCAGCACACAGTAGGTATCCTGGTCGCCGGTAGAAAGTTCCGGGCAGAGCAGGGTCCATTTTTCCACCGTCTTGCCCTTGTAGTCCGAAAGATCCAGGTCACTCTCCTGCACCACCTGGTTGAACGCCGTGAAACTGTCGTCCCACTTTTTGGGGATCTTCACTTTATCCACCGCCGCTGTGGAAAGATCCGTTTCAAAGCCATAGCCGGTAAAGTAGGTGCCGATATCCTGCGTTGTCTCGATGCCCGGCGTTGCCTCGGCAGCCGCCGTCACCGCGTCGCCGGAAAAATGCACCGCCGCCGCCACGGTACCGCACAGGCATACCGCACACAGGGCAAGCGCACCTGCCTGCCGCAGACCGGGTTTCGTCACCGTAAATAAAAACATAAGCGCAGCCCCCTTGTTATCATTCCATCGAAAGATATGCGCGGGCTGCGCCTGGTATGCTTATTTGTATTTGGGTTCGGCGTCGTACCACTGGAAGATCACTGCGTCGTTTTCCTGTTCCACACGGGCGATGTCACAATCCGGCATAGCCGTCCACATGACCGTCATGGCTCCCAGCGCCGAGCAGAGCCGGATGGCCCAGTTCCGCTTATCCGGGCACCAGGCGATAAAATCCGGCCGGGCCAGAAGGTTGCCGAAGCAGTGGGACAACAAATACGCCGCCACCCGGGGCGTACCGATCTTGCGATGGTTGCGGTAGCTGTCGGCCAATTGCCCCCGCACTACCCCCGGTGCCAGAATGCGCACCAGCCGTACCACACGGGGGTCAAAACTCTCGATGCAGTAGGGGCCGGGGTAGGTTTTCAGCGCCGCAAGCACCGCACGGCAAAGCTCCAAAAGATAACGGCCGCGGTATTCGTACCGGCTTTTGATCTCCACGATCAGCGGCGTGGAGGGGTCCGCCGCCGCCACCGTGCGCAGTACATCGGTAAACAGCGGGGCGTGTTCCCCGCTGCCCGCCAGCGGCAGGGTGGAAACGACCTCCCACGGCGTCTCATGTACGCCACCTTTGGCAGGGGTCATGCGGTCCAGCGTGTCATCGTGAAAAACCACCAGCTGGCGGTCCTCGGTAAACTGTACATCCAACTCAATGCCGTAGCCGTTGCGGGCCGCTGCCGCAAAGGCCGGCAGGCTGTTTTCCGGCGGGCGCTGCTGGGTGCCGAACAGGCCGCGGTGGGCATAGCTGCGCCCGCAAAACGGCTGGCGCAGCCTGCGGCGGGGCGAGCCCGGCCACACCGAAAACAACACCAATACGACAAACAGCACCGGAATTGCCGCCAGCAGCAGCAAGATCAACAGCATACCATCACCTCTTTATTTTATTGTACCCTACCCTTTGGGAAAATGCAATCATCCGGGTGGCACCGCGATAATATGTGAAAAAATTTTATAGTTTTTTTCAAAAGTTTTCACAATTTCTCCACGCCAAAAGATTATTGTGGTACAATAGAAAGTGTGAAAAAGGAGGCCGACTTTATGGCAAAAATTTTGGTCGTGGACGATGAACCGCGGATTCGGGATCTGATTCGCGAGCATTTGCAATATGCCGGTTTTACCTGTGAGGAGGCCAGCGACGGCGCTGCCGCCCTGAGCACCCTGACACAGGGCGGGATTGATCTGGTAATCCTGGATATTATGATGCCGTTTATGGACGGTATGACCTGCCTGCGGGAGATGCGCACCCGCAAGATCATGACGCCGGTGATCATGCTGACGGCCCGCAGCGAGGAATACGACAAACTTGCCGGGCTGGAAGGCGGTGCCGACGACTACGTGGTTAAGCCGTTTTCTCCCCGGGAGCTGGTGGCGCGCGTGAAGGCCGTGCTGGCCCGCACGATGCCCAAAACCGAGGAAAACCAGGGCAGCTACGTGTTCGGCGACCTGAACATTGATACCGCCAGCCATACCGTGAAGGTAGCCGGGCAGGAAGCGCCCCTGACGCCCAAGGAATTTGATCTGCTGGTATTTCTGGTCAGCAACAAAGGCATTGCCCTGAGCCGCGAAAAGATCCTGCAAAAGGTATGGAACTACGATTACTACGGCGAGGACCGCACGGTGGACACGCACATCAAGATGCTGCGCAGCCATCTGGGGGCATGCCGCAAGTATATTGTGACGGTGTGGGGCATCGGCTACAAATTTGACCCCGATACCCTGTAAAAAGGAGTGCAGATGTTTTGAAACAAAATGCCCCCGAAAAACAGCGCGGTTTTGTACTGAGCATCCGCTGGCAGCTGATGTTTTTCATTACCGGCATGACGCTGTTGACGCTGACACTGGTATGGGGGTTTATTACCTACGCGCTGGTGCCGCAATACAACCGCATCATCCGCAGCAAGCTGGAAAGCAAAACCGCCGCCATTGTAGCGATGATCGACCAGAGTGAGTATCCCATTTCCAACCGGGATTTCGGCACGCTGGTGCTGAACAACGATTTCTGGGATGAGGTCAACAATGCTTTTGCCAACAAAATCATCAATGTGGACGGCTGCTGTGTGGATTTCAGCGATTCCACACTGCGGTGCCTGAAGGCATACGAGAGTATGTACCCCTGCCTGTTGCACAAGAGCACCGGTGCCTTCGGCGGAGAGTTCGGGTATAATGTGAACACCGCCATCGTCATACAAATGAGGCAGAAACTGTTCACGGACGGCAGCCTGTATGAGATCGTGCATTCCAGCTCCAGCCAGCAGATGCTGGTGGGGCACCTTTCTGCCGACGGGCAGTACGGCGTCATTGTCTCGGCCAGTCTGGCCCAGATTTCCACCGCTGCCGAGGTTCTGCGCTCCATCCTGGTACCGCTGGCCCTCATTCTGCTGGTGGTGGACCTAGTGGTTGCCATCCTGTTCAGCCGCTGGTTCACCCGCCCCATCGAGCGGCTTTCCGCTGGTGCCCAGGAGATTGCCGCCGGCAACTACGATGTGCAGATCTCCGTGGTGCATCGGGATGAAATCGGCCGTCTGGCGGAGGATTTCAACCACATGGCCTCCGAGGTCAAGCGCAGCGCCCAGTTGGAAAAGGATATCCTTGCCAATGTCAGCCACGATCTGCGCACACCGCTGACCCTCATCAAAGGCTACGCCGAAACGGTGCGGGATCTGACCGGCACCGATGAAGCCAAACGCACCGAACAGTGCAACATCATTGTGGATGAGACCGACCGCCTGTCGGCGCTGGTCAACAGCGTGATGGAGCTGAGCAAGGTGCAGAACGGTTCCGAGAAACCCAACCCCATCGACTATGACATGAGCGAGCTTTGCTTTGAGGTGGCCGGGCGCTACGATGCCCTGTGCGACCAGAACCACTGGACCCTGCGCCTGGAAGCGGACAAAGCTGCCCCCGTTCACGCCGACCCTGCCATGATGGAGCGTGTGCTGCACAACCTTTTGGGCAACGCTTTCCACCATATCGGCGAAGATGGCGTTGTAGTATTGCGGGTCATCCCGCAGGAGAAAGGCTGCCGCGTGGAGGTGGAAGACCACGGTCCCGGTATTCCGCCCGAAGACCTGCCGCACCTGTTTGACCGCTATTACCGTGCCCGCCAGGATGCCGGAAAGACCGGTACCGGGCTGGGGCTTTCCATCACCAAGGCAATCCTGCAGCAGCACGGATTCGCCTTCGGTGTCAACAGCGCCGTCGGCCAGGGCTCCACGTTCTGGTTTGAGATGTGTGATACCCGTACCCCACCGAATCCCTGAAAAGCTGGAGGTAATCGCGATGGATAAGCTCAACCGCGAAATGGATGAACAACTGCAAAAGCGGGTGGCCGACCTGACCGCCCACAACGACGAAACCGGCGACGGCAAACTGGACGCCGCCGACCTGAAGGCCCAGCTCAACCGCATTGAGGCACAGCTGGAACTGCAGGACCAGCAAAACCGCCATATCATGCGCAACCAGCGCCTGCGCATGATTCTGAGCATCGCCATGACCGTGGTGCTTCTGGTAGCGCTGGGTGTATTCTGGTACTATTCCCGCATTGCATACAACCAGGTCATGCAGGCCACGGCCCAGGTCAACGAACTGGCCGAAACCCTGCAAAGCAGCCTGAGTACCGTGGACCCCGAAGCGCTGGATTCCATGATGCAGGACCTGCCCGAAATCACCGAGCAGCTTAAACGCATTGATGTGGATGCTCTCAACCAGGTATTGGACGGCCTGCCCACCCTGATGGACAGCGTGAACAAGCTGCAGGCACAGGTGGAATCCATCGCCGGTCTGTTCGGCAATCTGGGTTCGGTATTCCGCTCCTGATCCTACCCAAACACAACAAACAGGGCCGCAGGAAAATTCCTGCGGCCCTGTTCGTGCGATAGACTCTGCGCTCAGCGCTGGCGATAGCTCTGGCAGTAGTGCGGGTTCTCCACACCCTGGCTGGCATTGTCGGAATGCTCCGTGATCTTGATCGCATCCAGGTTGCACGTGCAGCCGTTCTGGTTGTACGCGCAAGAGCAGACATCACAGGTAACGTTGGTATTCTCCATCTTGGCTCACCTCCTTATAGCCGTAGTATGGTCCCCCTGCCGGGATTTTATACATTCCCGCCTTGCGCCAATCTTTTGGCTGTGCTATACTGACTGCATGGGACGCAATGTGTCCCGCGGAGGTATCCCCTATGAATGTTGGAAGTATTATTGTTCTGGTCGTAGTCTTTGTGCTGCTGGCGCTGGCGATTCTTTTTATCTGCCAGAACGGCGGATGGCAGGGCGGCTGCGGCGGCAACTGTGCCAGCTGCCACAACAAGTGCGCCACGCCCAAACCCAAAGACGAACCCAAACCGTAACCGTTCCCTCCCCCACCGTGGGGAGGGCTTTTTTATGCCTTTCAGTTGCACAAATGCCTTAAAAAGGGTATACTGTTTTTATGTATATTTGAAAGTGGGAGGGTTTGCCATGAAAGCCGACCGGTACCGTTTTGACGGCACAAGCCCCTGTAATCTGCGCGCGTTGCCCTGCGACGGAAAGCGCGATGATCTGGACAAAGAGGAGATCCTGGCCAAGACCGCTCGCAACCTGCAGGAGATGGCTGCCTTGCAGGATGCCCTGTACGCCGACGGGCGCGAAGGGGTGATTTTTGTGCTGCAGGCGCTGGACGCCGCCGGCAAGGACAGCACCGTCAAGCATGTGATGGGCGGGCTGAACCCCCAGGGCGTACAGGTGACCAGTTTCAAGCAGCCCAACAGCGAAGACCTGAGCCACGATTATCTGTGGCGCGTTCACAAGGCCCTGCCCCCGCGGGGTTCCATTGCAATTTTCAACCGCAGCTACTACGAGGACGTGCTGGTAGTGCAGGTACACGACCTGCAAAAGACCTACAAGATACCGCCGCGCACCCTGGAGGACGGAAAAAAGGCCTTCTTCAAAAAGCGCTACCGGCAGATTCGCCACTACGAGGAATACCTCTACGATAACGGCTACCGTATGGTCAAGATTTTTCTGCACGTATCCAAAGAGGAACAGCGCAAGCGGTTTCTGGAACGCATCGACAACCCCACCAAAAACTGGAAGTTTTCTCTGAGTGACGTGAAAGAACGGGCTCATTTTGACGAGTATATGGATGTTTTCGAGGATGTGATCGACGCCACCGCCACCCCGGAAAGCCCCTGGTACGCCATCCCGGCGGACCAGAAATGGTATACCCGGTATCTCGTCAGTGAGATCGTGGTGGATACGCTGCGCCAGTGCTGCCACGAATACCCCAAACTGAACGCCGACGCCAAGGCGGAACTGAAAGATTGCCGCACCAGGCTGGAAGCGGAGGAATAAAACCATGGCTCCCATTCGCGTATTGCAGGTCATGCCCGCCATGGATGCGGGCGGTATGGAAACGTTTGTCATGAACGTCTACCGTACCATCGACCGCGAACAGGTACAGTTTGATTTTTTGTACCATTACAACAAAACCTGTTTTTTTGATGATGAGATCCAGGCGCTGGGCGGCCGCATCTACAAAATGACCGTCCGGCAGGATAACAACCTGCCCCGCTATCTGCACCAGCTGCGGGAACTGTTTGCCGACCACCCCGAATGGCGCATCATCCATGGCCACTACAGCGGCTTCGGTATGTTTTACAACACTGTGGCCCGCCGGGCCGGGATCCCGGTGCGGGTCGGCCACAGTCACAATACCGCCTATGAGCGCAATCTGGTGGGCACGCTGGACAAGCTGATGAGTAGCCGGTTTTCCGCCGGGCTGACCGATCGCTTTGCCTGCAGCCAGCTGGCGGGCGAGATGCTGTTCGGCAAAGACCCGTTCACGGTGCTGCCCAACGGCATCGACACGGCACTGTTTGCCGCCCGGGACCCCCAGCGCCGGGCGCTGCTGCGCGGTGACCTGGGGGTGACCGACCAGGAAATTCTGTTTGGCCACGTGGGGCGTTTTTCGGCCCAGAAAAACCATGCCGGACTGCTGCATATCTTTGCGGCGGTCCGCCAGCGGCTGCCCAAGGCGCGGCTGGTACTGCTGGGCGGCGGGCCTGCCCCCTACATAGAACAGATGCAGGCCCTGGCCCGGGAATTGCAGCTGGGTGACAGTGTGATTTTTGCCGGGGTGCGCAGCAACATCCAGGGATTTTACGATGCCATGGACGCCTTCCTGCTGCCCAGCCTGTTTGAAGGGCTGCCGGTGGTGCTGGTGGAGGCCCAGACCGCAGGGCTCCCCTGCTTTGTCTCGGACACGGTGGACCGCGGCGCCGCTTTCACCGACCGTGTACGATTCCTGCCGCTGAACGATCCCACCGCCTGGGCCAATGCCATTGCGGCCGCCAGCCTGCGCCGTGACCCTGAAGCCCGGCGCAAAGCCATGGAGGCCGGTTACGACATCCACACCAGCGCCGGGGTATTGCAGGAGTTCTATCTGCGGCGCTATGCGGAGGTGACGCCATGACCCCCGAAACCAAACGGTGCGAAATTGCCGTCATCGTGCCGGTACACAATGCGGCGGACTTTCTGCCCGCCTGCCTGCATTCGCTGACCGCCCAGCGGTTTGACGATTTTCGCTGCATTCTGGTGAATGACGGTTCCACCGATGCCTCGCCGGACATTTGTGATGACGCCGCCCTCAACGACCGGCGGTTTCTGGTGATTCACCAGGCACAGAGCGGCGTCAGCGCGGCCCGCATTGCCGGTATGCGCAAAGCCCGGGAGGAAGGCGCCATCTGGCTGGCGTTCTGCGATGCCGATGACTGCTACCACCCGGATTTTCTGCGTACCCTGCACGCTGCCGCCCAGGAAGCGGCCCTGCCGCTGGCCTGCTGCCGCTACGATACCTTTACCGATACCCTGCCCGCCGAAGCCCCCGCCCCCAGCGACTACCGCGTGCTGCGTGCCCCGGAACATCTGGAAGCACTGCTGCATGACCATACCGTGGACTACGGCCTTTGGAACAAACTCTACGCTGCCGGGCTGCTGACCGAGGCCATGCTGGACAACGACCTGGCCTACAACGAAGATTTATTTGCCAACTGGCAGGCTTTTCTGCGGGCGCCGGGCTGTGCCTTCTGCGATTTTGCCGGGTACCATTACCGGCAACACGCTGCCAGCGCCACCCATCGTGCGCTGCCGCCCCAAAGCATTGATGACCAGCGCCGGGTCGCTACGCTGATTCGCAGCAGCGTGCCCGAACAGTGGCCGGAATTGCAGCAGTCGGCCAACGCGTTCTACTACGAAAAACTGGTCTATCTGGCCAGCATGATCTTACGCCGGGCCGACGCCGACGATTACCGCGTCCATTTGGGAGAGCTGAACATCGGCATCACCGCCGGGCTCAAGGATCCCCAGCTGGGCCGCAATCCCAAGCTGCCGTTTGCCATCCGCGTGGCGGCGTGGGCTACCGTCCGCGCCCCCAAACTCTGGCGGCGCATCTGCCGTAAATTTTTGAAGGACAGACAATAAACCCATGCGTTTTTTACTGATTCTTGACCGGGTGGAAAACCCGGCCAGTGCCAACGCCCTGCTGGGGTGCCGCCTGGCTGCCGAACTGATGACTCAGGGGAACGAGGTCCATCTGCTGGAACTGTGGGATGGCGCCCATACGCCCCCCGCCCCGCCGGAGGGTGCCCTGCAGCATACGCTGGCCTTTGCCGATGAGCGCCTGATGAACACTGCCCTGGAAAACGGTGCCAAAGGCGGCACGCCGGTGCCGCTGCGGCTGCTGCGGCTGGCCGCACACCCCACGGCGGTGGCGGCGGCCTTCCGGCAGCTGGTGCTGCATGCCCCCCGCCGCACGGTGGACAGCCGCCGGGAGATGGAACGGCTGGATGCTCAATTCCATTTCGATGCCGTCTGCGTCATCTGTGCCCCCTACCGGGCCGCCTTTGCCCTGGAAACTGCGCAAATCGGCGGCAAAAAGCTGCTGTGGCAATTGGACCCCTATGCCAGCAACCGGGACTATACCGCCCCGGGCGGTTTTGCCCGGG
Organism: uncultured Subdoligranulum sp.; assembly: GCA_900545545.1. Taxonomy (GTDB): domain Bacteria; phylum Bacillota; class Clostridia; order Oscillospirales; family Ruminococcaceae; genus Gemmiger. Next base: position 33,074 of record UQZO01000002.1, read on the forward strand.
AAGGGCAGCTGCTGGATGCCGTGGATGCCGCCTTCATCACCCCCCAGGCCCTGCCCGACTACGAGGGCGGCCCTTTACGTGCCTGGCGCAGTAAGGTGCACGTGTTGGGCTTTCCGGTTTTGCTGCCCGCGCCGGAAACACCCGCTCATGCCGGGATGCGCTGCGTATTTTGCGGCAGTTTGTACCCCACGGTGCGGGAACCGGACTTTGCTCTGGAACTGTTTGCCCGCCTGAACGCCCCCGACCTGACCCTGACGATGGCCGGTGGCGGCTGGCAGCGCTTTGCCGCCCAGGCCGAGCAGGCCGCCGGTGCGCTGGGGGACCGTTTTGTGCGCCCCGGCCCGTTGCCCCCTGCGGAAGCGGCAGCCCTGGAAACCGGCGCCGACGTTCTGGTAAGCCTGGGCAATTTCTACGACAACCAGATGCCCAGCAAGCTGTTCAGTTACTTTGGCACCGGCAAGCCGGTGCTGCATCTGGCCGTAAGCGAAACCGACCCCACCCTGCCCTATCTGGCACGGTATCCCCTGGGGCTGGTACTGCAAAAGAAGGACGGCGTCACCCCGGAAGTTCTGGACCGTCTGCGCGGCTGGCTGGCCCATGTACAGAGCCAGCGCCTGCCCTACGAGCAGGTAGCCGCCCTTTACCCCGAATTCACCCCGCAGCAGGTGGCCAGGGATTTTCTGGCCGCGCTGTAACATTAACCAGGAAAGGAGCTCCGCCATGCATGTATTCTGGCTGGTAAGCATGGTTTTGCCCCAGGCCGCCCTGGCCTGCGGGCTGAGTTCCGCCAGCGATGTAAGCGGCGGCTGGCTCACCGGCCAGCTGACGGCGCTGCAGCAGCGCAAGGATTTGCAGCTCACCGTAGCCTGCGTGGACGGGCGGCAGAAGGCTGCCCTTTGCGGGGAACGGGAAGGTGTGACGTACCGCATCCTGCCGGATTCCCAGGAGTTTGCGCCGCTTCTTCAGGCGATACAGCCTGACCTTGTACACATCTGGGGCACCGAATACGCTGCAGCCGCCGCCATGCGGGACACTGCCGAGGCGCTGCACATTCCCACGCTGGTGGGCATCCAGGGCGTGATGCAGGATTGTGCCGCCCACCTCTGTGATGGAGTCCCGGCCACCTATCTCCACTCTACACCGCTGGACCGTGCCTTGGACCGGGTGATCCCCGGTGCCTTGCTGGACAAATTGCAGTCCAACTTTGACGCACTGGCGCAAAGCGAAGCCGCCCTGCTGGGCAAGGCCCGCTATGTGACCGGCCGCACCGGGTTTGACCGCCGGGCGGTTTCTGCGCTGGCCCCCGGCGCGCAGTATTTTGCCTGCAACGAAACCCTGCGCCCCCTCTTTTACGAAGGTGCCTTATGGCAGGCCCGTCACTTTGGCCGCGCGCCGGTTTTGCTGCTGTCCCAGGGGAATTACCCTTTAAAAAACCTGCACACGGTGCTGAAAGCCCTGCCCGCCATTTTACAGCGCTGGCCCGATGCCGAACTGCGCATCGCCGGTTGGCCGCCGCTGGACAAAGGGCCGCTGTTCCGCCCGCTGATCGACCGCCTGTTCCCCTACCAGCGCTACTGCCGCAAACTGGCTGACGAGCTGGGCGTTGCGGAGCATCTCCACTATACCGGCCCGCTGGACGCTGCCGCCATGCGGCAGGCCTATCTGGATGCCGATGTGTTTATTTTGCCGTCGCTGAGTGAAAACAGCCCCAACAGTCTGGGCGAAGCCATGCTGCTGGGTCTGCCCTGTGTGGCCAGCCGGGCGGGTGGCATTCCCGATATGATGGCCGACGGGCAGGAAGGCCTTTTGTACGGCGAGGCACTGGATGCCGACGCGCTGGCGGCGGCTGTCACCCGCGTGTTGTCCGCTCCCGACGGCGGCGCCGCCCTGGGCCTGGCCGCCCGGGCCCGCGCCCTGCAGACCCACGCCCCCGCCGCCAATGCCGAAACACTGTGCGGCATCTACCAGACGATTTTGCAGGAGGAACCGCGTGAATCCGTGTAAGACCAGCATCATCATCCCCTGTTATAAAGCTGTTTCCACCCTGCGCCGGGCTGTGGAAAGCGCCCTGGAGGGTGCTCCCGCCGATGTGGAGTTGCTGCTGGTGGACGACGGCAGCCCCGATGCCACCGGGGCCCTGTGCGACGAACTGGCCGCCGGGGATGCCCGCATCACGGCGCTGCACCGCCCCAACGGCGGCGCCGGTGCTGCCCGCAACACCGGCCTGGACGCTGCCCGGGGGGATTGGGTACTGTTTCTGGATGCCGACGACGAGCTGCTGCCCGGGCTGTGGCAGGCGCTGGCTGCTCTGCCCTCTACTGACGAAGATCTGATCCTTTTTGGACTGCTGCGGGCCAGTGACCCGCAGCACGAGGTGGTTGCCCCGGTTGCTGAGGGGCGCTACGAAGGGTTGGCTGCCCTGCAAGACAGCCTGCCTTTTCTGCTTTTTGACTCAGGGCTTCTGGCAGCGCCCTACCCCAAGCTCTTTCGCCGCAGCACCATCGGCGCCCTGCGTTTTGAGGAAAGCCTCAAAATCAATGAGGATGTCCTGTTTAACATACTTTTTTTACAAAAAACGACTGCCATTTATTGCCTGCGTGGTGTATACTATAAACAAAATGATGTGGGCGACGGCAGCTTGTCCCGTTCCCTGCGGGGGGACCTGCTGGACGCCGAGACCGTGACCCGCCCGGCGCTGGAACAGCTGCTGCGGCAAAACGGCCTGGACCCGGCCCCCTATCTGCATACCAGCCGGGTTCGTGCCGCTTTGAATCAGTACGGCCTGCTTACCGGCTGCCACGGCGCCATGCCCTTTGGGCAGCGCCGGGCCCTGTTTGCCCGCATCCTGGCTGACCGGGATGCCCGCGCCGCACTAACGGACCGGCTGCACCGCGACCCCAACCGGCTGCTGGCAGTGCCTTACCGCATCGGTGTGACCTGCCGCTGGCCGGGATTTCTGGCCGCCTACACACTGGCCAAACAACGTTTTCTGTAACCAAGGAGAACCGCATGGGTAGTCCCCCGAAAATCAGCATCGTCTCCACCGTGTACAACACACAGCCGTTTCTGGAACAGGCTGTGCGCAGTATTCTGGCGCAGACTTTTACCGATTTCGAGCTGTTGCTGGTCGACGACGGCAGCTCGGATGATTCCGGCAGCCTGTGCGACGCCCTGGCTGCTGAGGATGCCCGCATCCGGGTATTTCATCAGCCCAACGGCGGTCCGGCCAGCGCCCGCAACAAGGGGCTGGACAACGCCCGAGGCACCTACATCGGCTTTGTGGATTCCGACGATGTGATTGAACCCACCATGTACGAAACCCTCTACCGGGCCATTCAGGCGCCCGGCGTGCGGCTGGCCGCCTGCAGCGGCGACTGTATCGATGAAGCGGGCAACTGCATCGAAGGCCGCCAGGTCGCCATCCGGGAACATGGCATACGCCCTGCCGAGGAGCTGCTGCTGGAAACTTTTCAAACCGGCAGCTATTACGGCCCCTTAAGCTGGAACAAGTTGTTCGATCTGCGGCTGTTCCGAGACAAGGGTATCCATTATGATGAAACGATGCTGTTCGGTGACGATGCCAGCGTACTGCATCGGGTCTTTGAGGGCGAGCAGTGCAATTGCCTGCCCGATATCCTGTATCATTACCGAACCCGCGCCGGGCAAATCACCAGCACCGCGACCTTCTCGCCGCGCAAGCTGGACGATCTGCGGATGTACTGGGAATGGCTGCAATACTTTGCCAGCCGCCCCGGGCGCGAAGAATACTGTCGGTGGGCCACCGTATGGTACTGGCGGGTATTTTATCAGTTCTGGTGCCAATCCGGCGCAGCCGGGAATCTGGCCGAGCTGAAACCCAAATTCATGGCCCACAAAAAGCATCTGGACGCCGTACTGCCCGATCTGGTGCGCAGCCCGCTGCTGCCTGCCGGAGAAAAGGCGCGTGCCGTCTTATTTTGCGCCAACCCCGGTGCGCTGTATTCCGCAGCGACAGCCTGGGGGCGTCTGGCCGCAAAAACGAGGAAGGGGAATTGATTGATGGAACGTATTGCAATCAGCGTGATCGTGCCGATCTACAACACAAAGAAGTTTTTGGAAGAATGCCTGAACAGCATTCTGGCCCAGGATGTACAGGTTCCTTACGAAGTGTTGCTGGTCGATGACGGATCAACCGACGGCTGCAGCGAGATCTGTGACGCCTATGCCGCCAAAGATGCCCGCGTGCGGGTCTTCCATCAGGAGAATCAGGGCCTCTCGGCAGCGCGCAACACCGGCATTGATGCCGCCCGTGGACGCTACTATGCCTTTGTGGACTCCGATGACGTGGTGCTGCCGGGCTACCTGCGCACCCTCTATAACGCCTGCGAGGAGAACGATGCCTACATGGCCCTGTGCGCCGTGGAAGACGTGCAGGAGAACGGCGAAAGCTGTGTGCCGCCCCACTCCACCCATCCTGCCCAGGAGGGAGTTTTCTGCGGCAAGGACCTGCTGAATGAGTTCTATACCCCCAACGGCACCGTCTACACCGTGGCATGGAACAAGCTCTACCGTGCCGAGGTCTGGAAGCTGCTCCATTACCCCGAAGGCCGCCTGCATGAAGACGACTTTGTGGCCCACCGGCTCTTCTGGCGCTGCGACAAGGTGGTTTGTGTGGATACCATTCTCTACCATTACCGCCTGAGCACCGGCAGCATCTGCCGTTCCTCCATCAAGCCGGAAGCCTTCGACGCGGTGGATGGTCTGGCGGACCGCTACCGCTTCTATGTAGAAAACAACGCCGACCGCTCGGTGATTGATTCCGCCTATGCGGCCTGCTGGCGCCGGTATCTGTTCCTGTGCGCCAAGGTGCGCCAGAACCCCACCCCCCAGCTGGTCAAGGCCATCAGCAAAGAGCAGTTCCTGATGCAGGGGCTCATCAGCTATCTGCCCAACTGCCGCCACATGAAGATGACGGAAAAACTTTCGGCTGCGCGCTGGTCCATGATGAGCGCCGAGAGCCTGTGCCCCCTGAAGAAGTAAAACTGCCCGGCAGGCGGGCAAATCCATCGTAGAAGGAGCCGACCGTTGGCCATCCTGAGACCCGACAAAGAGAAAGAAAAGACAAAGCGCCCGCGCGTTCTGCTGGTGCCGCCGCCGGATCTGCCGGTACCGGCGGTGCAGGGCGGCGCGGTGGAAACGCTGCTGACCCATCTGATCCGGGAGAACGAGCGCGAAGGCAAGCTGGACCTGTTGTGTGCCAGTGTGCCCGATGAAGCAGCCCGCCGGGCGGCCGAAGGGCTGCAGCACACCAAAATGCTTTACATTGCACGTCCCCATGGGCACCGCCGGTATTGGCCGATGGTGTTTGTGGAGCGTTGCCTGGGCATTGCGGCCCCCTACGACCCGTGGTATCAGAAGGTCCAGCTCTCGCTGGCACTGGAACCGCCCGGTCCCGACCTGATCGTGGCGGAGGGCGGCAACCTGACCCAATGCAGCGCAATCAGCCGGATGTTCGGCCGCCGCCGGTGCCTGGCGCACCTCCACGGCCAGACCACCTGCAGCCCCATGATGGATACCATCTACGGCGGGATTCTGGCACTGAGCGAGTTCATCCGGGACGATTACCTGAAAAACAGCACGCTGGACCCTAAGCACGCCTACATCTGGTACAACTGTGTGGATACCCGGCGCTTCTGCCCCGGTCCGCCGCCGCTGGCGCTGCGCACCCGGCTGGGCTTTGGCGCGCGGGATTTCGTTGTGCTGTTCTGCGGACGGCTGGACCCTGACAAGGGCATCCACAAACTGATGGAAGCGTTGTCTCTGCTGCCGGTACCCCAGATCAAACTGTTGATCGTGGGCAGCCCGTTCTTCGGCCGTACCCAGCAGAGCAGTTTTCTGCGCAAGCTTGAACAGCAGGCCCGCGCCTTGGGCAACCGTGTACAGTTTACCGGCTATATTCCCAACGAGGATCTGCCCGACTATTATCGCCTGGCCGATCTGGTCTGTGTGCCCACGCTGGTGGAAGAAGCTGCAGGACTGGTAGCGGTGGAAGCCATGGCCTGCGGCCGTCCCGTTCTGGCCACCCGCAGCGGCGGCATGCCGGAATATCTGGAAGGCAGCCAGGCCGTGCTGGTAGAGCGCGGCGAGAACATTGCCGACCAGCTGGCGTGGAGCATCCGCATGCTGTACGAGCACCCTGCCCTGTGTGCCGAGATGGGTGCCGCCGGTGCCAAACGTGCCAAAGATTTTTCTGTGGAGCGCTATTATAACGAATTCGTACGCATCGTACACGATGTATTACAGGATGGAGGTGCTGTATGAGCCAGGCTGCGATTTGCGTTGTCGTGCCGGTTTACCGCGCCGAGGCCACACTGGATCGCTGTGTACAGAGCATTCTGACCCAGGAGGTGGCGGGCGGTGTCTGCTGCGTGCTGGTGGATGACGGCAGCCCCGACACCAGCGGTGCCATCTGCGATGCCTGGGCCGCCCGGGATCACCGCGTACAGGTAATTCACCAGGACGACTGCGGTGTGTCCAGCGCCCGCAACGTGGGCATGGCCGCCGCCGACAGCGAGTACCTGGTTTTTCTGGATTCCGATGACGCCCTGCGCCCCGGGGCGTTGCAGGCTGCGCTGGATGCCCAGCGTGCAGCCCCCAACGACTTTGTGCTGTGGCATTACACCACCCGGGAGGAAGATTCCACCCCCGTGGATGCCTCCGTGACCTCCTGCGCCCGCACAGGGTTGGCCAAGCTCTGGCTGGACTGCCTGCTGGCCATGCCGTGGAACAAGCTGTACCGCACCGCCCTGGCCCAGCGCGTAAAATTCAACACGCAGTATACTTTGGGTGAAGATTTACAATTTGTATTGGATTATATTGCCCTGCTGGCCACTGAAAAGGGCGATTTCTGCTACCGCGTACTGCAAAGTCCGCTGACCTTCTACGATTGCAGCCGCACGGGCACCCTTTCCACCAAATACCACGCCAACTACTGCGAGATCTGGCCCCAGCACTTTGCCAAGCTCAACGCCGCCTGCCTGGCGGTACAGTGCCCGGCCGAGGACCTGCGCCAGCTGCACCGCGCTGAACTGACGGTATTTGCCGAGGGTGTGGCCGATATCCTGCGCCGGGACCCGGCACCGCTTTCCGGCATCCGCCGCGACAAAGCGGCCGCCGCGCTGCGTACCCCCTGGCTGCGTGCCCTGCTGGACAAGATGCGCAGTGAGCGCTGCTACAGCGCCTACTACCTCCCCTGCCGGTGGCGCAGTACCCGGCTGGTATACACCATGGCGGAGTCCAAACGCACCGGCTCGCCGCTGTACGGCAAACTGGACTGGGCCGGTTACTACCTGCTGGGTGGTCGCCTGCGCCGGGACTGAGTTTTCTTCCCCGTCTAAAAACAATCATCCCCCTGCCGAAACCTTACGGCAGGGGGATTTTTCTATGCAATACAAAAAGTGGCCCCACCGTCCGGAGCAGTAAACGGTGGGGCCATAGCAGACCGCTGAAAAAGGCGCAGAGCAAAACGCCGAAACGGAGGCGCAGCCTGCCATAGGCAGGAATCCCGGCCGGAGAGGCATACCGCCGGATTCCAGATTGGTTGTAGTTAGCTATTACTAACTACGTGTATACTGTACCATATTCCGGCGCTGTTGTCAACGCCCTGGCGCAAAAATTTTCGCCGGATTATTCTTTGGGCGCGTCGGGATAATCCCGCACATGTAAAAGATCTTCCGCCGCCTTGACTTCCTCTTCGGTGGGCACCCGCACACCGTCCAGCGGGTACGGAATCCCGAGGTTTTTCCACTTGAAGAGGCCCAGGGTGTGATAGGGCAGAATCTCCACCCGGCGTACCGTGGGCAGCGTCTGGATAAAAGCGTCCAGGCGGCGCAGGCCCTTGGCGTCATCGGTCAGGCCCGGTACCAGCACATGGCGAATCCACAGCGGAACGCCGCGCTGGGCCACATACTGCGCCATGGCCAGAACGTTCCGGTTGCTGTGGCCGGTGAGCGCCTTGTGTTTTTCGTCGTCGATCTCTTTCAGGTCCAGGATCACCAGGCTGGTATTTTCCAGCATGGCGTCAAAGCGGGCCATCCATTCGGCATTGTCCGGCGCAAAGGGCTGGCCGCTGGTATCCAGCGCCGTGTGGATGCCCTTGGCATGGGCCAGGCGGAACACCTCGCTGACGAAATCCATCTGCAAAAGCGGTTCGCCGCCGCTGATGGTCAGGCCGCCGTTGTTGCGCCAGTAGTTGCGGTAGCGGCAGGCCGCGTCAAAGGCCTGCTGGGGCGTCTTGGCGTTGTCCTTGCTGAAGGCCCAGGTCTCGGGGTTATGGCAGTACTGGCAGCGCATGGCGCAGCCCTGCAAAAAGATGATATACCGCACGCCCGGCCCGTCAACAAGGCCGAAGGTCTCGACAGAATGGACATAGCCCATGGTTTCCTGTTGTGACATAGTGGATAAGCTCCTTTTTTGAGTGATACGCAAAAAGATCCGCGGCCACAAAGGCAGCCGCGGATCTTGGGAAAAATCAGGTCAGCTGATTACATCACCTTGTGGCAGGTACGGGCGATGACATCCAGCTGCTGTTCACGGGTCAGATCGATGAACTTGACCGCGTAGCCGGAAACACGGATGGTGAAGTTGGCGTACTCTTCCTTCTCGGGATGCTCCATGGCGTCAATCAGCTTCTCTTTGCCGAAGACGTTGACGTTCAGGTGGTGGGCACCCTGGTCGAAGTAGCCGTCCATAACCTGCACCAGGTTCTCCACACGCTCCTGCTCACCGTGGCCCAGGGCATCGGGGCTGATGGTCTGGGTGTTGGAGATGCCGTCCAGCGCCCAGTGGTAGGGCAGCTTGGCCACCGAGTTCAAGCTGGCCAGCAGGCCGTGGGTCTCGGCACCGTAGCTGGGGTTGCCGCCGGGGGCAAACGGGGTGTAAGCCTTGCGGCCGTCGGGCATGGCACCGGTGGCCTTGCCGTACACCACGTTGGAGGTGATGGTCAGGATAGAGGTGGTGGGCTCGGAGTTGCGGTAGGTGTGGCGGCGCTTGATCTTCTCCAGGAAGCTGCGCAGCAGGTTGACGGCGATATCGTCGGCACGGTCATCGTCGTTGCCGTACTTCGGGAAGTCACCCTCGATCTCGTAGTCGGTGACCAGGCCCTGCTCATTGCGGATGCACTTGACCTTGGCGTACTTGATGGCGCTGAGGGAGTCTACCACATGGCTGAAGCCCGCAATGCCGGTAGCAAAGGTACGGCGCACATCGGTATCGATGAGGGCCATCTCGGCGGCTTCGTAGTAGTACTTGTCGTGCATGTACTGGATGAGGTTCAGCACGTTTACGTACAGACCGGCCAGCCAGTCCATCATCACATCGTACTTCTTGACAACCTCATCGTAGTCCAGATATTCGCTGGTGATGGGGGCGTAGGCGGGGCCTACCTGCTCGCCCAGCTTCTCGTCCACACCGCCGTTGATGGCGTACAGCAGGCACTTGGCCAGGTTGGCACGGGCACCGAAGAACTGCATCTCCTTGCCGGTCTGGGTGGCAGACACGCAGCAGCAGATGGAGTAGTCGTCGCCCCAGACAGGCTTCATGACATCGTCGTTCTCATACTGGACCGAGGAAGTCTTGATGGAGATGCGGGCGGCGTAATCCTTGAAGGTCTTGGGCAGCGCGGAGGAATAGAGCACCGTCATGTTGGGCTCCGGAGCGGGGCCCATGTTCTCCAGCGTGTGCAGGAAGCGGAAGTCGGTCTTGGTGACCATGGAACGGCCGTCCATGCCGATGCCGCCCACTTCCAGGGTAGCCCACACGGGGTCACCGCTGAACAGCTGGTTGTAGCTGGGGATACGGGCGAACTTGACCATACGGAACTTCATGACCATATGATCGATCAGCTCCTGGGCCTGCTCCTCGGTGATCAGACCGCGCTCCAGGTCACGCTGGATGTAAATATCCAGGAAGGTGGATACGCGGCCCACGCTCATGGCAGCGCCGTTCTGGGTCTTGATGGCAGCCAGATAGCCGAAGTACAGCCACTGGACGGCTTCCTTGGCGTTGGCAGCGGGCTGGGAGATATCGTAGCCGTAGGCAGCGGCCATCTCCTTCATGCCCTTCAAAGCGTTGATCTGCAGGGTGATTTCCTCACGCTGACGGATCACGTCATCCAGCATGGTGCCGTCGCCGCAGTTGGCGAAGTCGTTCTGCTTCTCCTTGATCAGGAAGTCGATGCCGTACAGCGCCACGCGGCGGTAGTCGCCGACGATACGGCCGCGGCCGTAGGTGTCGGGCAAACCGGTGATGATGTGGCTGTGGCGGGCCTTCTTCATCTCAGGGGTATAGGCATCAAAAACAGCCTGGTTGTGGGTGCGGGTATACTGGGTAAAGATCTCGTGCAGCTTGGCGCTGGGGGTATAGCCGTAGGTAGTGCAGGCCTGCTCCGCCATCTTGATGCCGCCGTACGGCATGAAAGCGCGCTTGAGGGGCTTATCAGTCTGCAGACCGACGATCTGCTCCAGGTCCTTGAGGGCAGGATCGATGTAGCCGGGGCCGTAAGCCGTCAGGCCGGAGACAACCTCGGTCTCCATATCGAGGACGCCGCCCTTGGCACGCTCCTCTTTCTGCAAGGCCTGCAGGGCGCCCCACAGCTTGTTGGTAGCTTCCGTCGGGCCGACGAGGAAGCTCTCGTCGCCGTCGTAAGGCTTGTAGTTCTTTTGGATGAAGTCACGGGTATTGACTTCTTCCTTCCAGATACGGCCTTCGAAACCTTCCCACTGCTTGAAATCTGTCATAAACGTACTCCTTCTCATGGTATACATTCCATATGTGGTATTCGCGCAGATACTATGTTACCATATCTGCAAAAAAACGCAAGAGGCAATTGCCAATTTTCGGTGTTTGCACTTTGCAGCTATACTATAGCAAAGCAGTATGCTATTGTATGTTGTTTCAGCAACAGTTTTCTGCAAGTTTTTCCTTCAGACAATGGCAGCGCCCCCTTTGGTTAGTCTTCTCTAACCTCGCTGTAACGATACCACATTTCCCCTTTTCTGTCAAGCGGCATCCAAACAAAAAGCGGTTGCCCTTCCCTGCCGGAAAGAACAACCGCGCTATTTTTCAGAAGAACAAAAAGTGATAGGTCTGGATGGGAATATTGTACGACTGCCCCTGCATCAGCAAGACCAGGAAGCAGATGCCGCTGATGATGTGCCAGAGCAGCGCTGCCCCGCACACCAGGACCCGCGTGCCCAGATATCCCCCATTATTGCCGCGGCGCCAGTCGACCAAAGCCTGCAGCCAGACCGCAACCGATTCCAGAAGGAAAACCCAATAGCAGATAAACGGCCCCCACCAGAGGTTGGCATGGTACAGGCGCTCGCCGCTTTCCACCAAAAAGAGGGCTTCGGCCATAGCCACGCCGAACACCAACAGGCTGAACCGGTAACGGAAGCTGCCCCACCCGCGGCGGCCCAGCAGAATCCCGACGGCCGCCACAAACACGAAGGAACGCAGCAGCCCCAGGACGCCCGCCTCATTGAAGGGCCCCCACAGCATGGCATGGCGGTCAAAGTCTACCGTAAAGATAAGCTTCATGCCGCTGCCCGCATCGGCAAACAGCACGTTGGCCTGGATCAGGCAGAGAGCGATGCTGGGCAGCACGCTGCAGCCCATGATCACTTCCTGGCAGAGGTTCTTTCCACGGGTTTGCACAAGATCGGCAATGAGCAGCAACAGCAATGCCGGCGCAAAGGCAAACACAAGGCTCGCCTTAAAGCTGGTCGCCACGGTCAGCCAGACGGTATAAATCAGCCAGGCACGTACATCCAGCTTGCCGGACATACTCTGCCACGCCCGGTAAAACGCCAGCACCGCCAGCAGCGCAAAGGGTGCCAGCATAATATAGGTGGTATTGTGATACACGGTACCGATGATGGTTCCCTGATACCAGTAACCGCCCCGGGGAATCCAGACCGCCTGGGCCAAGTAGATGGCAAGGCTGACCATGAGCCGCCCCGGGCAGGGCCATTGGGGCACCGCCAGACGCAGCCCGCGGGCAAATACGGCCACCGCCGCCAGATGAAACACCGCCAGCAGAACAGCAATGCCCCAGCGTCCGCCCAGTGCATAGGCCGGACCGATGAGCAGCGAGGTGGTGGAATAAATCATGCCCTTTTGAGCAAAACCCAGATGCTGCCCCAGGTCAGAAGTATAGGGGTCGTTGCCCCCGCCGGGCGAGCACAGCTGCTGGTAATGCAGCCAGGCCATGGCCACGGCAAAAACGACCAGTGCCAGCAGTGCCGCTGCCCACAGGGCCCGTTGTTTGAAAGTTTTAGACAAAAAAGGTGCCGTCCTTTCCGGCAGCGTACCGCCTGCAATGGAGATCACGGCGCAAAGCCGTATCTATTATGATACCATACCCGACGCAAAACGCAAGGGCCGTGCTCTGCTTTTGGGCAGGGCTACCAAAAACAACCTATGCAGCAGCGTTGTTTTTTACTTGCCAAACGCGCCATTATCCTGTATAATAGAGCCTGTTGTGTATAATAAAAAGTAACACTGTGAGGTTTCACGATGCTGACAAATTATCTGTACGTTTTCTTTATCTCGATGGTGCCGCTGATCGAGCTGCGCGGTGCCATCCTGTTCGGCGTAGGTCTGGGCCTGCCCCTGTGGAGCGTTTACATCATTGCTATCATCGGCAATATGCTGCCGGTTCCCTTCATCTTCTTCTTTGCCCGCAAGGTGCTGGAGTGGGGCGCCGACAAACCGGTGATCGGCAAGTTTTTCACCTTCTGCCTGAAGAAGGGCCACAAGGGCGGCGAAAAGCTGAAAGAAAAAGCTGGTCGCGGCCTGCCCTGGGCACTGCTGCTTTTCGTCGGCATTCCGCTGCCGGGTACCGGCGCCTGGACCGGCACTCTGGCTGCCAGCCTGCTGGATATGGATTTCAAATCCAGCGTACTGGCCTGCATGGGCGGCGTGCTGCTGGCAGGCTGCATCATGGGTGTACTCAGCGTGGCCGGTTTCTCTGCTCTGGGCGCCGTAGTGGCATAACCCATTTTTTGAATCCGTTTACAAAGGAAGAACCGACTCTACGGAAAAGTAGGGTCGGTTCTTCTTTATTGTTTTTGAGGATTCCCAGCAATAATTTACCCGCAATGCAATATTTTTTCGCAACACGAATCGCAGGCGTGATTCAAATTAAGCGTTCGGCAACACCATTTCCATGATAATCTCATCTTCATCGTGACCAATTTCCACAAAACCCAGTTGCTTATACATATTTTGAGCAATATCATTTTCCTCAATATAACACAGCATAACTTTGTTATACTTACCGTCCTGCTTCATCTCATCCAGCAGCAACTGCATTGCAGCCTTTCCGTAGCCATGTCCCTGGTACCGTTCATCGATAAACATTTGGCTCACATCATAACTTGCCCGTTCCGGGCAATCATAATACAGCCCCATACCAATCGGAATTTCCCCATCATAGATGAAAAAAGCACGGCTTCGCTGATTCCGGTAGGCATACGCTCTTGCCAAAATCACAGTTTTGTTTGCCACATATTTTTCCTGCGCTTTTGCCACATTCAATCTCACGCGCCAATTATCCGGATTCACATCAACCAGTCGAATCATATTTCCTCACACATTGTATTTCGTCAATAGGTTTTGTTTACACGGTATCTTCCTTGGTTCCATCACCATGTTCTTATTGCATACAACAAACGAGCCCATACACTTCCATTCCGAAATGTATGGGCTCGTTTCCGATAAGTCCTATGGTGCTGGCCGATGTCAAATCGGCAATCACGCGGCCAAAAAACTTTGGTTCAATTTCCTCAGTCGATGGGCTTCATGGTGGGGAAGAGCAGCACGTCACGGATGGACGCGGAGTCGGTGAGCAGCATGACCAGACGGTCGACGCCGAAGCCCAGACCGCCTGTGGGAGGCAGGCCGTACTCCAGGGCGGTGACGTAGTCGTAGTCCACCTGGGCCTTGCTGGCGGGGTCCAGCTGCTTGCGCTCGGCGACCTGACGCTCAAAGCGGCCCTTCTGGTCGATGGGATCGTTCAGCTCGCTGAAGGCGTTGCCGAACTCGGTAGCATTGATGAAGTACTCAAACCGCTCGGTGAACATGGGGTCATTGGGCTTGCGCTTGGCCAGCGGGCTGACCTCTACGGGGTAATCGTAGATGAAAGTAGGCTGGATCAGGTTTTCTTCCACGAAGGCATCGAAGAACTCGGCCACGATCGCCCCCTTGGTGGGGATTTCGGGCAGTTCCACATGATGCTCCTTGGCCAGCGCAATGGCTTCCTCGTCGGTCTTGACGGTGTCAAAGTCCACGCCGGAATACTTCTTGACCGCTTCCACCATGGTCATGCGCTCCCAGTGGGAGAGGTCGATTTCCTTGCCCTGGTAGGGAATCTGCAACGTGCCGCAGACCTTCTGGGCAACGGTCTTCATCATCTCTTCGACGAGATCCATCATGCCGTGGTAGTCGGTGTAGGCCTGGTACAGTTCGATGGTGGTGAACTCGGGGTTGTGCTTGGGGTCCATGCCCTCATTGCGGAAGATACGGCCCACTTCGTAGACGCGGTCCATGCCGCCCACGATCAAACGCTTAAGGTAAAGCTCCGTCTCAATGCGCAGGACCATATCCATATCCAGCGTATTGTGGTGGGTCAGGAAGGGACGGGCGGAAGCACCGATCTCAAACGGCGTCAGGATGGGCGTTTCCACTTCCAGGAAGCCCTTGCCGTCCAGGAAGCTGCGCAGCTCCCGCAGAATGGCGCTGCGCTTGACGAAAGTTTCCTTAACGTCGGGGTTGACGATAAGGTCCACATAGCGCTGACGGTAGCGGGCTTCGCGGTCGGTCAGGCCATGGAACTTTTCGGGCAGGGGCAGCAGGCTCTTGGAGAGCAGCGTCAGCTCATTGACGCGGACCGAGATCTCACCCATCTTGGTGCGGAACACTTCGCCCTTGCAGCCAATGATATCGCCGATGTCCAGTTTTTTGAAGGCGGCGTAAGCCTCATCGCCCAGCAAATCGCGCTTGACGAAAATCTGGATATCGCCCTTCTGATCGCGCAGATGGGCAAAGCTTGCCTTACCCATAACACGCTTGGACATCATACGGCCCGCCAGCGTGACGACCTTACCGGTTTCGGCTTCGGCAGGCAGATCGGCAAACTCGGCTTTGAGGTCGGCCGAGTAAGCATCCTGAGGATACTTGGTGATGACAAAGGGGTCATGGCCGGCGGCACGCAGGTCGGCCAGCTTCTGGCGGCGGACAGCCGCCTGCTGGGTCAGATCCTGCTCGGTCTGGGGCTTGTTCTGCTCCATGGGAGATCTTCCTTTCTTTTCCTAATACAAACAGGGGCAGGTATTCCCCGCCCCTGCCTTGTTTTACTTCGAGCGCGAAACGGCCAGCACCTTGTAAACAATGATGCTGCCGTTGGGCAGGGTAACGTCGACTTCGTCACCGGCTTTGTGGCCGATCAGCGCAGCGCCCACAGGGCTTTCATCGCTGATGCGGTTGAGGTTCATATCGGCCTCGGTGGAACCGGTGATGTCGTATTCTTCGGCATCTTCCGGATCATCGCCTTCGGCGAGGATCTTGACGCGCATACCGATGGAAACGGTGTCGTTGGACAGCTCGCTGTCATCGATGATGCGGGCCACTTTCAGGGTAGCTTCCAGGTCGGCAATGCGGGCCTCCACAATGGCCTGCTCCTCCTTGGCAGCATCATACTCGGCATTTTCGCTCAGGTCGCCGTAGCCGCGCGCGACCTTGATCTTATCCGCCACTTCCTTACGTTTGACGGTGCGCAGTTCGTTCAGATCCTGTTCCAGCTTCTGGTAACCCTCACGGGTAACGACGACTTCTTTAGCCATGCTCGATTCTCCTAACATTACGCGAAAGTAAAAGTTGTGCGGCCCGCAAAAGAGCCGCACCAATTCAAATATTATATCGGCTCAAAGCCGATTTGTCAAGGCTTTTGCGCGGGAGCGCGTTATTTATCCAGCTGCAGCAGGCCCACCTTGCGGTAAACTTTGCTGACTGTGCGGTTGGCGATGCGGGCCGCACGCTCGGCGCCGCTTTTCAGCACGCCATCCACATATGCCTTGTCGGCCAGAATCCGGTTGTACTCCGCCTGCACCGGCGTCAGCGCGTCGGCGGTCACTTCGGCTACCGCCAGCTTGAAGTCGCCATAGCCCTTGCCGGCAAACTCCGCCTCGATCTCCTCGTTGCTCTTGCCGGTGAAGGTCGAGTAAATCGCCATCAGGTTGGAAACGCCGGGCTTGTTCTCCCGGTCAAAGCGGACCACACCGTCGGAGTCGGTGACCGCACGCTTGAATTTGCGCACGATGGTGTCCTTATCGTCCGTCATGAGAACAAAGGAGTTCACGTTGGAATCCGACTTGCTCATCTTCTTGGTGGGCTCGGACAGGGACATGATCTTGGCGCCGGATGCCGGGACATAGCCTTCCGGCAGGGTGAAGGTATCGCCGTAAACACCATTGAAGCGGTTGGCAATGGTACGGGCGATCTCCAGATGCTGGGTCTGGTCCTGTCCCACGGGCACGAGGTCTGCGTTGTAGATCAGGATGTCGGCTGCCATCAGCACCGGGTAGGTGAACAGGCCGCCGTTGACGTTATCGGGATGTTTGGCGCTCTTATCCTTGAACTGGGTCATGCGGGAAAGCTCGCCGAACTGGGTGTTGCAGGCGAGAATCCAGGACAGTTCGCAGTGTGCGGGCACATGGCTCTGCACAAAGAGGACGTGATTTTCCGGGTCGATGCCCACCGCCAGCAGCAGAGCTGCCAGCTCACGGGTGCGGCGGCGCAGCTCCGCCGGGACCTGACGCACGGTGAGGGCGTGCAGGTCGGCAACCATATACAGGCAGTCATAGTCGGGCTGCAGCAGGGCCCAGTTCCGCACCGCGCCAATGTAGTTGCCCAGCGTGGGGGTACCCGTGGGCTGAATGCCCGAAAGAATCCGTTTACGTTTTTCTTCTGCCATAATTTCCACCTTCTATAAATACAGGCTTATCCGTCTGTTGTAGTAGTTACTATTCAATCACACGCGGGGCACTTTGTCAACAAAATTTGCCCGCAGCGGCAAAGCTGCGGGCAAGGTTTTTCAGGAAAGCGGCACGGTAAATTCGGCCAGCACTTCATAACCGTCGGGGCTTTCGTAATCCACAATGTTGTACACCGCTACGGTGACGTTACGGCAGTCCTCCGGTACCGTGTCAAAGTAGTAGGTCCAGCGGTAATCGCTGTTGCTGTCATTTTCGTCCACATGCACGCCTTCTCCCCGTTCCGGTTTGAGCAGGGTGCCGTCCTCGGTGGTCAGCTTGGGCTGGATACTGCCTTCCGCAGGCACCTGGATGTCCAGCTTGGCCGCAGCGGGCGTAGCGGTCAGGCTGTGCAGCGTAACGCCGTTCTCTTCTTCCGGGCCGGTAAAGGTGCGGATGCCCTCGGTGCCGGGTTCCGGGATGGTAAAGGTCAGGGTGTAGTCCCCTTTCAGCGGGGTTTCGTCGTGGTATTCCAACTGCTGATAGGAACCGCCCCACGGGTGGGTTTCTTCCTCCAACACTTCCACATTGCAGGCCACCAGCCCGTAGAGGTTCATCGTGACGGTTTCTCCGCTCAGGGGACCATCCTCCTCATAAAGGAACAGCGGGTAGTTGAGCCCCATCACGAAGGTGTGGTCATCCTGCCGGGTAAACCAGCCCGAGCCCTCTTCCAGAATGGCCGCGCCGTTTTCCAGAACCAGAGCGCCGGAAGCCTCGGCAGTATCCAGCGGCATGGAACCGCCGGCATCAGCCCGGATGGTATCAAACCCGGCCAGGCTGTCGTCCTCGACGGTGAGTACCAGGCTCAGCCGCATCCAGTCCTCGTCCCGGTAGATCTGGCCCAGCGTGACGGTGTAAGGACCGGCGGCACTTTCGGCGGTCTGTTCCACCGTCTGGGCGTACTGGTTCAGCTGCTCACTGCGCAGGTGGGTATCTTCCGCCCGGTTGATGCGGCTGAAAAGGGTGCCCACCAGGGGCAGGCTTTCGGCAAAAGCCGGGTTGGCTGCATTGACGCCCCCCAGCACCAGCACGCAGGCCGCCGCAGCTGCCACCGTTCCCCGCACCCAGTGCCAGATGGGCCGGGGGCGTGCTTTTCGCGGCCGGGGCCGGGCAGTGTGAACCTGCCCCCGGGCCGCCGAAAGCACCCGATTCCATTCTTCATCGTCCATCGGTGCGGCGGGCAATTCCAAATTTTCCAGATCGTGAAGCAAAGACGGATCAAAATCGTTTTTACGCATGGCAGTCGACTCCTTTCTGTTGCAACTGGCGGCGCAGCCGTTCCCGGCCGCGGCTCAGGCGGGTGTTGACGTTTCCCTCGGACAGATGCAGCGCCGCTGCAATCTCCTTGCTGGTTTGCAGCAGGTAGTATTTGCGCAGGAAAATTTCCCGGTCCGGCGGGTCCATGGCCGCCACCAGGGCGCCCACCCAGTCGGCGGCATCGGAGGTAGCCCGGTCAAATTCCGCCACTTCCCCAATGGTCTGCCCCAGTTCTGCGTCCAACGACAGTGCGGTATGGCGGCACAGCGTATGGTAACGGTCGATCCCCTTGTTGCGCGCCGTCACCAGCAGCCAGGGCCGCAGGGGCGTCGCCTGCCGTTCCAGTTCGGCAGCATGGCGCCATAAGGCCACAAAGGTATCGGCCATACATTCCTCTACATCCTGCGGATCCCGCGGCAGGATACGCAGCAGCACAGCTTTGACCTGCGATGCATAGGCCTGCATGGCTGCCTGCAGGCCCGCATCCGGGTCGTTTTGCAGCAGGCGGGTCAGGTCCCGGTCTTTCACTTGGATTCCTCCCTGTTGTGTGTTCTGGAAGCGCTTCTTGTCTATCCAGACGGTACAAACCGCCAAAACCTTACAGCAATTTTTGATTTTGGCAAAAAAAGAGGACGCACGTGGGTGCGTCCTCCGCAATGGTATGTTATTTTTTCTTGCCCAGCAGCCGGGTGCGGATATAGGCAAAGCAGGCATCCTCGCCCTGGTCCCGCAGTACCTGCAGGCAGGTTTCCAGTTCGCGGCGGGTTTCGGGGTGCAGGATGTAGTGGTCCTTGCTGTGCGCGTAGTACTCCCAGGCGCTGGCGTTGGTGTAGGCATCGCCCTTGTAGTTTTTGCTGGCGGCGATTCGGTCGCAGACCATCTCGGCCACATAGCGGGCGGGCATCCGCATACCGGCCATGGCATGGTCGCCGTCGGGGGCATAGTCGATCCAGTATTCCAGATGATGTTTGTTGCGCCCCTTATGGTGCAGCCAGGCGGCGCTGTAGCCTTCGGCTTTGCGCTGGGCATTGTTGGGGCTGCAGGTGCCCTGCCAGTATTTTGCCCCGGCCAGAAATTCCACCGGCGCCAGCTTGCTGAGATCGTGGGTGAGCCCCTGCCAGTACAGCCCGCAGCGGAAGCAGTGTTTCATCACCAGCATCTTATGGTGGTGGATGGTCTTATAGTGTTTGATGGGATGCCACAAAATCGGCATGCCTCCTTACCAAAGCATAGAATCGGATGCGGGGGTCAGCGGTCCCACTTGTCGCAAAGGCTGGCGATCTGGCTGGCGAACTTGGCCAGGTCCTTGTTGGCGCCGCCCTGGTTGTGCTGAATGACCGCCATCAGGCGCTTGCCCATATTGACCAGCCGGTCGTAGGCGGCACTGCTGCGCACCGAGGCCACGCCCGGCGTCTTGACAATTTTTCTGGTGTTGCCCACCTCTGCGCAGGCCACACGGCCATCCCCCACGATCCAGATGGAACCGTTGTAAGGTGCTTCGGCCTCGTAGCCTTCCTCCTGCAAACGGTGGGCCCAGTGGTCGGCCACCGCATCCTCGCCATGGTTGACAAAGACGAACTTGGGCTTCTCGTCAAAAGCGTGCAGCCAGTTGGCCAGGCCGTCCTGGTCGGCGTGGCCCGACAAGCCGCTGAGCCGGTGGATGCGCGCCTTGACCTGGATTTCGTCGCCGAAGAGTTTGACCTCCTGGGCGCCGCCCAGCAGCGCATTGCCCAGGGTGCCCGGGCTTTGGAAACCGACGAAAAGAATGGTGCATTCCGGCCGCCAGAGATTGTATTTTAGGTGGTGGCGGATACGGCCCGCATCGCACATGCCCGAAGCCGAAAGAATGACCTTGGGTTCGGGGTCACTGTTGATGGCCATGGAGTCTTCCTTGGTTTCGCTGATGCAGAGGCCCGGGAACCACAGGGGGTTCTCCCCTTTCTGCACAAGGGCCATGGCTTCCTTATCATAGCATTCCATGAAGTTTTCGCGGAAAATGGTGGTGGATTTGCTGGCCAGCGGGCTGTCCACAAAGACAGGGAAATTATCGTGGCCGTGGATGCGCCCTTCCGCTTTGATCTGACGGATGAAGTAGAGCAGTTCCTGGGTGCGGCCCACCGCAAAACTGGGGATGACCACGTTGCCGCCGCGGTCAAAGGTGGTTTGCAGTACCTCGGTCAGCTCGCCGAGATAATCCGGCCGCGGACCGTGGCTGCGGTCGCCGTAGGTGGATTCCATGACCAGATAATCGGCGTGGGGCGGCGTGACGGGGTCCTTGATGAGGGGTTGATGGGTGTTGCCGATATCGCCGGAAAAGACGATGATCTCCGACGCCCGGTCCGGTTCGGTGACCCGGATGGAGATGGAGGCACTGCCCAGCAGATGGCCCACATCGGTAAAGAGCACCTCGATTTTGCCGCCTTCATCCTCAAACAGCGTCTGCCAGGCACCGTACGGGCAGGGCACGAACTGTTTCATAACCTTTTCGGCATCTTCCACGGTGTAATCGGGTTCCACCATGGCGGCGCCGCTGCGCTGGGCTTTGCGGTTTTTCCATTCAGCTTCCTGTTCCTGGATGTGCGCCGAGTCCCGCAGCATGATGCCGCAAAGGTCCATGGTGGCGTCGGTGGAATAGATGGGGCCGCGATACCCGTTTTTGTAGAGGTAGGGAATCTGGCCCGAATGGTCGATGTGCGCATGGGTCAGCAGCAGGGCTTCGTAGGTGCCCGGCGCATAGGGCAGGTCGGCATTCTCGTAAACATCCCGGCCTTGTTCCATGCCACAGTCTACCAGCAGGCGGTGGCCCGCCGCTTCCAGCTGGGTGCAGCTGCCGGTTACTTCGCGGTCCGCGCCCAAAAAGGTGAGTTTCATACAGTACGCCTCCCTGCAAATGTCTGCCTTACGGGTTGCGGCCCACGCCGTAGGTGGGCGCCTCGGGCAGGACAAAGTTTTCGGTGAAATTGTTGGTGTTGTCGTTGATATTCATACGGACATCCCAGAACAGGTCGCCGTAATCCCGCAGAATGGTGTAGTTGCCTTCGCCCAAAGCCGCCAGCGTGGTGGTATCGCCTACCAGCAGTACGTTATCCCCCTCCGGTTCATAGGCCGTCAGGCTTGCCTGGTAGGTGCGGGTGACATTGCCGCTGTCAATCAGCGTCTGGGCCGCTTCGCTGGTGGTGGAAACCAGTACCAGCCGTGCCGTGGCGGGCAGCGAATCAATGAGCGCCTGGCGGGTGATATCGCCGTATTCCAGCTCGGTCACACCGCCGGCCACACCGGTCACCTCGGACTCCGCCCAGCCTTCCGGCCAATGGTCGCGGTCGTTTTCGGCAATTTCTTCATACAGGGTAGCCAGATAGTTGGCATAGCTGATGGTCTTGCTGGCGTCGGGGTTCTGGCCGTAGGTAAACAGCGGCGTATTCAGAATGCTGGAATCGTCGGTATCCAGTTCCGCCAGTGCGGCGGTGGCGTTGAAGTAGGCAGACGCCCCCTTGGCTTCGGCTTCCTCGGCACGCTCGGTGGGGGTGCTGGGGTCGGCCGCATCCGCCGCCGTATCTTTCCCGGGGTCCGCCGCATCGGAAGCCGCGTCGCCATCCAATGCCGCCGCATCCGAAGCATAGCGGTTCCAGGTATCCCGGTTGGCGGTCATCGCAGAGGCCGTCACCGAGTCTTGCAGCTGCACACGGCAGCTGCCGCCCTGGGTAAAGACGAGGTCCAGGCGGCCCACACCTTCCAGGCCATAGCCCGCCGCCAGCACCGGCACCGCGCCGGTCTGGTTTTCGGTAGCGCCGCCGTCGATCACAGCGGTCACACCCAGTTTGGACAGGGTATCCTGCAGGGCGCTGACATCTACTCCCGGCGTAACCACGCAGAGGATCGCGTCCACGCCCTCGGCCTGCAGCGCTGCCACCTGTTCGCTGGCAGTCTGGGCCAGGTCATTGGCAATGGGGGTTTCCTCGTTCACAAGGCCGACCTTTTCGGTCACCGTAGCGGTATCGGCCAGGGAGAAGAACCCGATCTTGTACCCAGCGCGTTCCAGCACGTAGTTCATGCCGTTGGTGATGCGGTTGCGGTTCCAGCTGGTGGAGCGGTAGAAGATGGCCGAGCCCTCGGAATCCCGCAGGTTGGCTGCCAGCGAAGGACCGGCCGCCATGTTGGCATCACTGCGCAGACGCTCGATGCCATAGGCGAGGTCCTGGGCACCAAAAGCCTGCAAATCGTATCCGGCAGCCGAGAAGCTGCTGAGCATATCCATACCGCCGGTCAGGCTGGC
Source organism: uncultured Subdoligranulum sp. (assembly GCA_900545545.1). Lineage (GTDB taxonomy): Bacteria > Bacillota > Clostridia > Oscillospirales > Ruminococcaceae > Gemmiger. The sequence continues at coordinate 55,673 of UQZO01000002.1, forward strand.
GCTGAGGGTGCCGTGCAGGCTGCCGCCCGCATCCAGCAGAATGGCGTCCGGCGACGATGCTTTCAGCGCCGCCACGTCGGCAAGGCTGACCGCATCGTTATTGCGCTGGCCTGCCAGCTGCCCGGTGGCAAACACGGGGATGGTGATATCCCCCACACGCACCACGCAGGAGACGCTCTCGGTACCGTCGGCCAGGGTGGCGGTGACGGTGCACTCGCCGCTGTCGGTCCGGGCGCGGACGGTGCCGTTTTTATCCACCGTGGCCACGTCCTCGTTGCTGCTCTGCCAGTAGATTTTCTGCCCGCCGTCCTCTTCCGAAGCCTGGTTGGTGGTCAGGGTGGCGCGGGCATCCTTGGCATCCAGATGCAGCTCCAGCTGATAGGTATCGTTCACAAAGGCCGGGTCTGCCGCCTTGCCGATACCGTCGGAGATTCCGGTGATGGTAAAGGGACGCATGACAAAGTCCAGGTCCACCGTCTCGCTCTGCACACCGTAATCTTCACCGGGGGCCATGTAGGTGCTCTGCCACATATCGTAGGTGCCGGTGTAGCCCAGCGAATCCGAGAAACGGGCGATCCACAGATTGTCGCGCCAGGGGTCGAATGCCGGGTCACTGAAGCGGGCGCGCACCCAGTTCAGCGAGGCATAGATGCCCTGCTCCCCGGTATAGCCCAGTTCCACCAGGCGGTCAAAGAACGCCTGGGTGATGGCGGCCATCTCCTCGGGGAAGATACCGCTGATGCTCTTGTCCTCCAGATCGTAGTAAACCGGGTAGGACAGCTGGTAGGGCGTGGCGGTGTAATCCTCCAGCCCTTCCTGGGGCGGGCCCACAAGGCCCAGCAGACGGGCCACATGATCTGCCTCGGAGCGTGCTTCCTCCACCGTCGTCGCATAAGAATACAGGTACACACCGAAGGGAATGCCCAGCCGGGTGCACTCATCGGCGTTGCGGCGCCACTGGTCATCGTCCTGGGCCCAGTTGGCCTCCTGGCCATCCCACTCGCCGCCGTAACCGCAGCGGATGATGGCGAAATCGATACCGGCAGCCTTAGCCTTTTCCCAGTCCACTTCGCCCTGGAATTTGGAAACGTCCATACCCTTGAGCACTGCCGCCGGGATGGCCTCCCCGCTGGAGTTGAAATAATACCCCAGATCATTTTTCTGCCAGGCTGCGGCCGGTGTACCGAAATCCGCCTTGGCCGGGCCGGTAATGCCCGAAGAACACCGGGACAGCACGATGCACACTGCCACCACGATCAGCAGACACAGCAAACAAAGCGCCAGCACCATCCGGCTGCGCCGACGGCGGCTGCGCTTGCGCCGGGGTTTGCCGCCGCGCGGCGGCTGGGGACGCCCGGCCGGGGACGGCGGAACGGCAGCTCCCGTTCCATTTTGAGCGGCCCGCACAGGGCCGCGATATACTTTGCGATCTTCAGCCACGGTAATAAACCTCTCCTTGCCCAGGATATGCAACAAAATCCAAACAATATAAGTAAGAATAGTGTAACATTTTGCCGAATAAAATACAATGCAAAACCTATGGGATAAAATGTAAAATTCAACAAAAAAATGCGTTCCCAACCGGGAACGCATGGTTTATCTGTTACGATCGGCGCGGAAGGTGCCCGCCTTGCGCAGCAGATCCTTGATCACTTCGCTGCCGCAAACCAGGCCGCAGGCCGCGGGCACGAAGGCATTGCTGGCGGGTACGGTGCGGCGGCCGTTGGCCGGGCTTTCCTCCAGTTCCTCTGTCAGCGGCGGCAGCGGGACCTCGGTGGAAAAGACTACCTTGACCTTGCCCAGCCGCCGTTTGCGGCATTGGATGCGGATGACCTTGGCCAGTGGGTCCACGCTGGTTTTTTCGATATCCGCCACACGGAACGCCGTGGGGTCCAGCTTGTTGGCAGCCCCCATGCTGCACAGGATCGGCGTACCGGCGGCCTTGCATTTTTCGATGAGCAGCAGCTTGGCCGAGACGGTATCAATGCAATCCAGCACATAGTCAAACTGCGCCATGTCGATGGCATCGGCGGTATCGGCGTTATAGAACAGCCGGTTGGCATGCACCACGGTGGTAGGGTCGATATCGGCAATGCGGGCCGCCATGGCGTCCACCTTATACTGTCCCAGCGTAGACTGCAGGGCGATGAGCTGACGGTTGAGGTTGGATTCTGCCACCGTGTCACTGTCAAAAAGGCTCAGTTCCCCTACCCCGCTGCGGGCCAGTACTTCCACGGCCTGACCGCCCACACCGCCGATGCCGAACACGGCCACATGGGCGGCGCGCAGGGTCTCCAGGGCCGGGGTGCCCAGCAGGGCACGGGTACGGGTGTAAATGTCTGGCATAGGGTACCTCCGGGATATTTCAGTCGGGCTGCAGGCCCGCCGGTTTTATTATACCCCGTTTTCCGGCTGCGTCAAGGAAACTGCCTGGCAGTGGTAGGTTTCATCAAAGGTCAGGCGCAGCGTGCCGGCATCGCCGAACTTTACCTGCTGTTCATAGCCGAAGGTTTCCCCGTCGATATCATAGAGTTTGCCGATGTCCTCCGCCGAACGGTCCCGGAACCAGCCCGCGTCGATCAGCCAGCGGGTATAGTTTGCCACCCGGGTATCGCCGTTGTACCATGCTTTCTGGTCGTACCGGTACCAGGGATTCAAACCGCAGTCTTGCAGCACGTCCAGGTCCAGGTCCCGGTCAACGCCCGCGGCATAGCGCGCAATATTGGTCTGTACCACCCGTCCGTTCAAGTCCACGCAGGAGAGCAGTACGAAACCGACTGCCAGCACAGCCAGCCCGATGCGTGCCGCCGGAATCACCCGGAACACCCGCACCAGCAGCAACACCGCCCAGACGGCAAGTACGCACAGGAACCACCCCGCTACCACGCGGCGCGGCGTAAGGGCATACAGCCGCATGTAAACGGCCAGCTTGGCACCGGCCAGCAGCGCAAAGGCAAGCCCGAACAGACAGAACACCGTTTCCAGCGCACGGGGCAGCGGGCGGCCCCCCAGAAAACGTACCGCAGCCAGCACGCAGAAATTGAGCAACAGAATCCGCAGCAATTCCCAGAAGCCATCCACCGCGAAAGAGGATGCCTGAGGCGCCGTAAGACCCAGCGGGGCGGCGGCGAACCATTCCAGCGCCTGCATCACGAAAAACAGGGCGTAGATGCCGCAGAGCGCCCCCACCGCCACATTGGCCGTCACGGCCGGAAGCACACGCAGCGGTTCCAGCGCGGCAAAGAAACGGTCCCCTGTGCAGGGGGGTGTTTCCCGCCGCAGCGAACCCGCCACCAGACCGTAAAGCCAGGCCCCTACCGGCAGCGAGAGCACAAAGACCGCGAAGTTTTCCGCAAGAGTGCGGGAATCCAGCAGCTTAGCCAGCCAATCCCCCACCTGCCGGCCAATCTGTGCAAAATGGGCGTCAGCCGCAGAGAGCAGCTGCCATGCGGTGCCGCACAGCAGCAGCGTGATGAGCGCCGTGCCCAGCACCACGGCGGTCTGCCGCAGCTTGAGGCGATGGCGGGCCAGCCCGACCAAGCCGGAAAAGACCGTCCCGATGCGCCGGAAGAAGTTGCCGAAAGGCAGCACCAGCAGCCCGGCCAGACCATCCAGGAAACAGAGGCTTCCGGTGTACCCCTGCGCCAGCATACCGCAGCGCGCCAGCACAAACCAGACCGCAAACAGATGCCAGACCAGCATCTGCCAGCCGCCCAGGGCATCCTGATAGCCCCACAGCGGCATTGCGCAGGACAGTACCAGCCAGCACCCGGCCCACAAGGGCGTTTCCCGGGCGGCGCGGCGGTGCAGCACGCGGGCCATCGCCTCCACCCCGGCCAGGAACAGCAGCGCAAATACCGGCAGCCAGAAGCCGGTAAACATATTGATCAGAAGCAGCTTTTTGACATACAGCCACGCCAGCAGGTAACTGGCCGCCGCAGCCCACAGATAGGGTCTGGCGGGGATTTCCGGCTGAATTTTGGGCGCACTTTCGTAAAGGGGACGCCCTGCGCCCTCTTTGGGTTGTTCACACATGGGGAACCTCCTGTTCAGTTGTTGTACCGGCGAGAGTTACGGCTCGTCGGGAATATACTCCAAAAGATCGGCGGGCTGGCAGTCCAGCGCCTTGCACAAAGCTTCCAGCGTGGAAAACCGCACCGCCTTAGCTTTGTTATTTTTCAGGATGGACAGATTGGCCGGGGTGATGCCGATCTCCTCGGCCAGCTCCCCTGCGCCTTTATGGCGGCGCGCCATCATCACATCCAGATTGACCACAATGGGCACTGCGGCGCACCTCCTTCAAATGGTATAGTCCAGTTCATCTTTCATGCGCACGGCCTGTTCAAAGGCATTTTTCAGCACCCGCACGATCAGGGCCATGAATCCTGCCGCCACCGCCAGAAAGGCAAAGGGCAGATAGATCACAATGCCCGCCGGCAGGCAGAGCACCGCCGCCCAGGTGCAGCACCAGCTGATGCGGCGCAGCGCCTGCACCGTCTGGGGTACAAAGACCTGCCCCTGCTCCAGCCGCCGCAAAAAGCGGTAGAGGTTATACAGCATCCAGAAAGCCAGCGCCGCGCACAGATACCCCAGGATCAGCAACGCCACTTCCACCGCCGGGCCGGTATGATTCAAAGGATGGGTATCCACCAGCCAGCGCACCAGCCACGGCCCGCAGACCGTCATAATCACGCTGCCCAGAATGGCCAGCGCTACCACGTAGCGCGTCAGGGTAATGCTTTTGTGGTCATCCCATTGCCAACATTTCATCACTGCTCTCTCCCGTCTTGTTCAAGTTAGCAGCAGTATAGCACAGGCGTTATTGTTTTGCAAGTATTTTTTATCGTTTTTCGATAAAATTATCTTGTTATACAAAAAATCCCTTTTGGCAATGCCAAAAGGGACAAACGCATTCTGTTATTCGTGCTGAACGGCAGGCTGCGGAGCCCGGCGTTCCATCACCGTCTCCCATGTGGAGGACATCTTGTCCGCCAGGCAGACAAGCACCGCCTCCCGGCAGCGGGGCACCCAGGTCAGGGTCAGCGGCCACATGTGGCTCTGGATGATGTTTTTCTCGGTTTCGTTGAGCCGGAACACCGTTTCTGCATTATACCGCGCAATAAGCGGGTGTTTGAACCCGTGCCAGCGGGTAATGTTATGGCAGGCGTGCCAGTCGTAGAGGTAAAAGTCGTGCAGGAAAGCGCCGCGCAAAAGGCTTGCCTCCCGCGCACGGCAATGAAAACGCAAGTTGAGCCAGTAGGCAATCCGCGCAACGCGCAGGCAATGTTCATAGGTCGTGACCGTGCCGTGCTGGATAAACTGCTGCATCTCGATGGCATGCGGGTCATCCGCCACGCCCCGTAGCAGCTGCCGCATCCGTGTTTCTTCCGCCGGGGTCAGTTTACAGAACATAGGCATCTCCTTTTTCTGTCGTCACACTCCAACGGCCTCATTATAACGGATTTCATCCTGCGCAGCAAGCATTTTTTGAAAATTTTACACCTTGTGCCGCATTTTTTACACAATTGGCGGGTCTGTCATCCGTTTATCCGGCGGCAGCTCCATGGTAGTGCCGGGGTAGCGTTCCACCTGGGTACAGGATAATTTTTCCAGACTGCTTACAACCTGCTCGTTGTCGTCGTAGACCATGGGCAGGAGCACCTGGTGGTTGCTGCGGATGATTTTGCCGAACCCCGTCCAGTAGTTGGTGTGCTGCACAGCGGCGCCCGAGAAATCATAGACCGTATCTATACCGCCGCACCAAAGGATCAGCAGATTGCGTTCCGGGAAATAGAGAATCCGGTCCAGCAGCGAATAGGGCACCGAGGATTCGTATCGCGGGCCCCGGCGGCCATCCCGCCGGTCGCGGTAACTGTAGAGCAGGCGTTTGGGCTGCAGCTCCAGTTTGTCCTCATACCGGCAGATTGCCTGGCCGCGGCAGCTGGCCAGGTCGTTTTTCCAGGTCAGAATCGCAATCGGCCACAGCACGATACAGGGCAGCAGCGCCGCGATCATGACCCACGCACTGCGGAGGAACGGTTCCTCCTCCCCTGCCACAAAAACGCCAATACGCCCAGCACCAGCGGTACCGCTACAGCCAACACCGTGCGCCGTATCCGGACCGGGCGCCGCTCGATCCAGTAGGGTTCCAGGCGATAGTCGGTACGGTCGTACCGGCGCTGCTTTCCGGGATTTGTGGAGTAGATCATGGTTTTGCCTCCCGCCCGGCTTTTCCGCCGGGTTTGTGTTATCTGGTCAACAGTGCGCATTAAGCATTATCTCAGATTCCAAAGACACTACGCGGCATCCTCAGCCAATCGGCGTGCTGCGCTGTCCCCCTTCTTTTCCGGGCGTCTTTTGCTAATTGTACGTCTTACACATGTTGTTTTGCGCAGTAATAGCCAACAATCTTTTGATCGGAATTTTCATCCAATCGCAGAAGTACCGAAGCGTTAATCGTCTGAATCGTTCCGCCAACATTCAGGCAGATAAAATGCTTACAATAAATGAAACCACCAACGCGAAACATATTCATCGGGTCATATCCACATATAAATGCGTTGCAAGCGGTATATTCCCAATTTTCGATGTACTCGCGAATCTGCTTTTCTCTTTCCCCGATAATTTCCTCAAATCGGGAAGAAATAAAATCGCAGTGTTTGATTTCAACGGGACCTGCGTCCAAAGCAATAGGATTCTGCTCGTAGATCGTCTGCTCGTCAGCAAAATCATTATGAATTTCCATTCCGTACTTTTCGAGGCAGAGATCGTAAAGCGCACCGCTGTAATAACAGATTCGACGCACATCAAACAGCAGGCTATCCTGTTGACGCAATTTGCAAAGATAATCGTTTATAATGCCTGCAAACTTTTTGAAATTTATCCTTTGCAGCGCTTTCAAACCAACATATTCTGCCATGCCCTCTATGGTTTCGACTTCCAACTCCTGTCGAACCATATCGGGATATGCTTTCATCCGCATGTTTCGGATTTGTGCAAATTTTTGCAATGCTTTCTGATCGTGTTTTTCGTATGCCTCGGCCAGATAAAGATTCTCCTGATACTTTTTCTCAAAGTTATCTACATCACTGGGATAATGTAAAAGAATAAGATCAGACGGATATCGCCTTTCCCCATTGGCCCTTTGATGGCAATGAAACATTTCATGTACAAGCAAGTAAGCAAATATTTCACTATCATCAATGGGGTCTAATTCCATATTCCAGATAGCTATGTACTCACCATCATGCACTATCGCGGTATTTCCCCGAAATGCATCTTGGTAGGGCATCATTTTTCCATCCAAACAAATTTCGGAATTGGTGTACAGGGCATATTTGTATTTATGAAATCCGGTAAACAAGGCATTAAAATCGAGTGTATCCAGCACCGCATTCACTGCGTGATATGCTTCCGGCAAATTCATGTTGTACCTCTCATTTCACGATCCAAAAGCCTTATATCAATTGCTTTTCATAAGCTAACACTCGTTTTTTTCATCGCAGAATTGGCACACCACCATTTCTTATTTGTGGAGAACGTTTCTTTTTTCTTGTTTTATCAACAGTGCGGCAGTCTCGATATGGCGTGTATGGGGGAAAAGGTCCACGGGTACAAATTTCTGTGCCCGGTACCCCTGCTTGGCAAAGAGAGCCACGTCCCGGGCCAGCGTTTCGGGGTCACAGCTGACATACACCACCCGGCGTGGGGCCATGCGGGCCACGGCACCGATGCACTCCGGTGTGCTGCCGGCTCGGGGCGGGTCAAGAAAGACCACATCCGGGTGCAGCTTCTCCCTCGCCGCCTGCATCATCCACTCGGTGGCATCGGCGCAGAAGAACTGCGCATTGCGCAGCCCGTTGCGGCGGGCGTTCGCCACCGCATCCCGCACAGCGGCGGGGTTGCGCTCAATGCCGATCACCCGTCTGGCATGGGGCGCTGCGCACAGACCGATGGTTCCGATGCCGCAGTAGGCATCCACCACCGTTTCCTGCCCGGAAAGCCCGGCCAGTTCCAGCGCAGTCCTATACAGTACTTCAGTCTGGGTGGGATTGACCTGGTAAAAGCTGCGGGACGAGACGGCAAACCGCAGCCCGCACAAAGTATCCAGCACATGGCCGGGGCCGTACAGCACCTTTTCCCGGTTGCCCAGCACGGCACTGGTGGTGGTGGGGTTGATGTTCTGCACAACACTGGCCACCCAGGGGGCAGTCTTGCACAGCGCCGCGCAGAAGTTGCGGCTGCCCGGCAGGTTCGGCGACGGCGTGACCAGCGTCACCAGCACCCGTCCGTCCCGTGTGCCGCGCAGCACCACATGGCGCACAAGGCCCGTTCCCCGGTCCTCATCATAGGCAGTCCAGCGGCAGCCGCGCGCCGCCGCAAGAACCGCTTCCAGTGTGCGGTTGAGAATTTCACCCTGTAACAAACAGTCGCTGCCCGGCAGTACCCGGTGGGTGCCCTCGGCATACAAACCGCAGACAAGTTTGCCCTGGCGCGTGGCAAAAGTTGCAATGGCCTTGTTGCGGTAATGCCAGGGTTCCGCCATACCGCACACCGGCTCCACCGGCGCGAACTTTCCCAACAGCGCTTGCAAACGCGCCTGTTTTTGGGCCAGCTGGTCGGCGTAAGACGTGGCCAGCAGCGGGCAACCGCCGCATTTCTGGCTGAAATTGGCACAGGTTTTGGTCATAAAAGTTCTCCCTTTGCACCGGACTTGCGCGGTGTGTTACAATAGAAACAGAGCATGTGCCCCCGCATGGGGCCATACATTGTGGTAGGACACAAGAAAACGGAGGCAAACCATGAATGTATTACTAATCAACGGCAGCCCGCACAAAAACGGCTGCACCTATACCGCCCTGAACGAAGTGGCCGGCGCCTTGCAGGCCGCGGGCATCGAAACCACGATTTTCCACATCGGCGCGGCGCCTGTGGGCGGCTGCGTGGGCTGCGGCGGCTGCGCCAAGGCCGGCAAATGCGTCTTTGGCGGGCCGGTAGCCGACGTGCTCCCGCTGGTAGAGAAAGCCGACGGCATCGTGTTCGGTGCACCGGTGCATTACGCCACCGCCGCCGGCAGCATGCTGGGCTTTATGCATCGCCTGGCCATGAGCGGCGGTGCCTATCTGCGCCACAAACCTGCCGCGGTGGTAACCAGTGCCCGCCGGGCCGGTACCACCACCGCCCTGGAAGCCATGGAAAAGGTGCCCCAGTTCTTTGAGATGCCGCTGATCAGTTCCACCTACTGGCCGATGGTACACGGCGGTAACGCGGAGCAGGCGGCGCTGGACGAAGAAGGCTGCCAGATCATGCGCAACCTGGGCCGCAACATGGCGTGGATGCTGCGCTGCATCGAGGCAGGCAAAGCCGCGGGCATTGAGGCACCGCAGGCGGAAACCGACAAGCGCACCAACTTTATCCGCTGACGAATACAGGGTCCGGACACATCGTGTCCGGGCCCTGTTTTTTCAGCTCAGCAGGGCCCGGGCCGCCAGCAGATAAACCTGCCAGCCCACCAGTGCGAATCCGCTGCCGAAGGCCAGACCGGCCAGCACATCGCTGATATAGTGCACCCCGGTGATAACACGGGAAACCGCAATGAGCACGGCAAGCACCGCCAGCACCACACCCAGGGGCAGGCTGCAGTGAAGGGCCACTACCGCGATAGCTGCCGCCGAAAAGCAGTGGCGGCTGGGCATGCTGCGGCCTGCCTCCTTTTTGGGAAACAGAGGCTGGTACCCCAGCGCCGTATACGGGCGGGGGCGGTTGATGCGCGCCCGCAGCGCACTGCCCACCCAGAAGGCCGCCGCCGGAACAAGCGCCGCCGGGATCACCAGCGGCTGACGCCAGGCAGCCAGCCAGAGCAGCAGTACCCCGTACAGCACATAGACGGCGGCAACCGCCCCCCGGCTTGCCAGATACAGTGCGCCCTTCGCGGCCGGACGTTCCTGAAACCAGGCAATCACGGCGCGGTATTGTTGTTCGGTCATAAACGGCTCTCCCTCCTCTGGATGGTATAAGGATAGCACCCCGCAAAAGGCTTGTCAAACGGCGGTGCCTGCGTTTATAATAAAGGCAGTTCTGATGAATACGGAGGACCTGCTTTTGTTTGGTTTTGCGAACGGCCTGCTGTTGGCGCTTTTTGCGGCGGCGGTGGTCGATTTTGGTTTGGCCTGGCGCCGCAGCGGCGGCCCGGTACCGGCACTGCGCTTTCTCTGGCATGAGGAGCATCTGCTGTTCGGCAGCTGGGGGGAAGCCCGGCGGCTGCGCTTTGGGCAGTATGCCTTCTGCCTGGGCCTTGTTTTGTACGAGTTCACCGTGGTGTTCTGCAACAGCATGGCGCGGGAACAATGGCCCTGGCTGCAGGCACAGCTTTCGCCGGTGCTGGACACCGTGATGTACCTGGCCTTTTTTGCCAAGATTCTGCTGGGCACCCGCTACAACTGGCGCAGCCTGGGGGTAGCCGGAGCACTGTACTTCATTGCCCGCTGGGTCTACTTCAATGGCCAGAACATCTGGTTCCTTGGCCTGGCCGTCGTTTTGCTGGCCGCCAAGGATGTGCCGCTGCGCCGGGCCATGAAGGCGTTTCTCGGCTGCGGCGTGCCCACCCTGGCTCTGGTGGAAATTCTGCACTTTGCCGGCATCGTTGCGCCGGGCGCCACCAGCGAGCGGGACGGCAGTTTTCGCCTGATGTTCGGCTACGGGCACCCCAACACCTTCGGCGGCATCGTATTCGGTCTGGTGCTGGCGTGGGTGCTGCTGCGCCGGGCAAAACTTTGCTGGTGGGAGATTGCTGCCGTCGCGGCGGTGGGCGTTTTTTTGCAGGTCGGGCCTGCTTCCCGCTCGGCTGCGCTGTGTACGCTGCTGCTGGCGGTGCTGCTGGCCGGTGCCAGGCTGGCAAAATCCCGCCCGGCGGGTAAGCTGGGCGCCTCCCTGGTTGCTGCGCTGGTCCCGCTGGAAGTGGGCGTCAGCCTGATTCTGCCGCTGTTCGTTGTCAAGATCGGACCGTGGGCCAACGAGATCGGGCCCGCCTGGCTCAAACGGTTGGACGATCTGCTGACCTGCCGGATTTCCCTTTCCTGGGCAGCCTACCGCATGTACGATATCAAAATTGCCGGGCAGATGCTGATGGACTGGCCGGTGCTGGACAACATCTTTGTGTATCTGCTGTATCAGTTCGGCCCGGTCATGCTGGCGCTGGTGGTGATTCTTCTGATGGCCGCCCTCTACGGCCACGCCCGGTGCGGCCGCTGGCAGGAGGTAGCCTGCCTGATTGCAGTGCTGCTGTACGGCTATATGGAAACCCAGGTGTTGCACATTACCAGCGATCCCGCCGCTTTGCTGCTGTGCGGTGCAATATTCGCCCTGCCCCGTGCCCAGTGGGATACGCCCACACGCACATAAAACACAAACAAAAAATCCGTCCCGGCCAATGGCCGGGGCGGATTTTTTCTTGTTTTATGAAGTACAGACCAGGCGAATGCTGTCCCCCACCACGGGGTCTTGTTCCGCGATTTGCAGCCACTGACCGCCGTCCTCTGCCGGACCGGTGTACAATTCCGAAACCGCTGCCGCATGTTCCGTTTCGGTACCATCAGCGGCACGGGTGGTATACTGAACCTGGGCCGTTGTATCCGCGCGGGCGGGCAGATAGATGGTCACTTCGGTGACGGTTTCCAGCGCTTCATCCGCGCCCAGGCCCAGCCAGGCAATCGCATGGGTTGCATCTTCGCCGCGGTCAACGCCCAGGCGGTAGACGGTATCCTCGGAATGTTCCTCGGTACGCCAGACCTGCAGGGCATGGGCATTGGTATCGGTGTCGGCATAGCGCTGGAAGAACGCCTTCTGCGCCGTCAGGTTGCCGCCCCACACCATGAAATCACACACCACCGGGTCTTCTGTCCCGGCGGCTTCGGCAATGCCGGCGGCCACGGCTTCTCCAAAGACGGTGTATTCCCGGCCACCGCCTGCATAGGCGGAACGTGTGGCCGCACGCTGCCACACCACCGAACCGGCCATGCCCACGGCCAGCACCACACTGACCACAACACGCCACCGCGGCCACCAGCGTTTGCCGCGCGCCCAGCGCAGCAGCAAAACGAGCACCGCCGCAGCCATCAGCCCGACGCCGAAGGATTCCACCGTCTGGGGAATATACCCGTGGCGCCAGTCCACGTTGCCGCCCTGCTGGTACTTGGGCGAAACGGCAATCATCAGGGCCGGGGCCGACAACATCGCCAGACCGGTAAGGAACAACAGCAGATTTTGTTTGTGGGTGGGCAGGCGGTCCAGCGATGCCAGCACCGCTACTACCGCTGCCGCCAGAACGACGCCGCAGACCACATCCGAAAGCTCGATCTGCCCCAGACGCACCTTGCCCGCCAGCATGGCGTTAAGCGGGAAGCCCGCCGACATCTGCATGACCCAGGTGCGCAGAATGGCAACCAGATCAAAGTTCGGGGAAACGCCGCCCAGATCCGCCGCGTCCCCTGCCAGAATTCCGGCAGCGCGCAGCGCATTGACGACACGGGCCCCCATGTTGAAGGCAAAGGTCACACCCTCACCGGCCAGAATGGGGATACTCAGCCGGAGCGCCGGTTTCACCCTGCCGGTATAAAGCCAGGCAATGCCGAACAGCGGCACAATGTACACAAAGCCAATCTCAAAGGTCGCGCAGGCGTGAAAAGCACAGTAGGCCCCCAGCACCGCCCAGCGCTTGTGGCCGGTATCCTGCCAGCGCAGAATACACAGTCCCGCCAGCAGTACCGGCAGCAGGGTGCTCTGCACCAAGGCGCCGTAGGAGTACAGGCTGTTGCCGGTGGAATCCTGCCAGAGAGAGAACATCATGGGCAGCAGGCAGAAGCACAAAACACCCAGCTTTTTGTTGCGGGATGCCTTGCCCACCAGCCAGGCTGCCAGGGCGATATCGGCATAGGTCCAGGCCAGAATATAGAGCCGGTACCCTACCAGATCCCCCAGGAAATAACTGGTCCAGCCGATAAACGGCGGCGAGGAAAAAGGCCGGAACCGTCCTTCCTGCAAAAAGAATTGCGGCAGGATTTCCTTCCAGTTGGCTGCCAGTACTTCCCAGAAAGTATGATGGGTGGCATAATAATAGTTTTGCAGGTTGATCAGTTCATCATCGCCGCCCAGCTGGGCGCAGGTGGTAATGCTCAGATACCACCACCCGGCCGCCAGCGAAAACAGACACACCGCAGGCCAGAACCAGCGTTTTTCTGTCCAGGTCTTCCAATTCATCCGTTTCTCCCCTTGGGGTTATGCCAGCGGAATGTAATAGATCATCCCGCTCTCATGCTCGATCACATCATCCGGGTCACAGCCTGCCGCCTCGATCAAGGAGTCCAGCGTTTCCTGCTGGTCTTCCACCGCATAGCCGTCCAGATTCAGGTAGATGCCCGCCACATCCTGTGCGCGCAGCTCGGCCACCATCTCCTCCGGCGGCAGTTCGCTGGTTTCCTTGTACCAGACATCGTTTTCGGTACCGTAGCCGGCACCATAGCTGAAGTGCAGTTTGTCACTGTGCAGCGGTGCGCGCAGCTGGGTATAGTCCCACATGTTGTTCAGGGAACCGTTTTCAAAGTTTTTCATGTAGGGCAGCTGGAAGATAACGTCGTTTTCCTCCGTCACTGCTTTCACCTGTTCCATGAAGGCCCGGTCCTCCTGCCACATGGTCTGTACTTCCTCATACTTGGGCACAAAAAGGCCCTGCTGCTCCCGGTAACCGTAGGCCATCACCAGCGCCAGCACCACAACAAAAACCTGTTTGCTGCGCCCCTTATGGGTTTGCAGCCAGTGCTCGGCCCAAAGGCCCACTGCCAGCAGTGCAAAGAAAGCAATGTAGGGGCTGATGCGGTTATACCCGCGGATATAGCGCACCAGAATGCCGATGAGCCCGCCGAAACTGGCGATGGACGCCAGCAGCAGCGCCGCCACATTCAGGCGGCCCAGCAGCCACAGCCGGTCCCCCAGCTGCGGCGTGTCAGTTTTACCGGCGCGCCAGTTGTGGTTGCGGAACAAAAGCACCAGCAATGCCAAAAAGCCCACAATGCCCACGATGCCCAGGTAGCCGTAGCCATTTTCGTTGTACATCGGCCCTTCGTCGGTGGCCAACAAGCGGAAATACTGCTTGATCCAATTGGCCAGTTTGTCCCAGCCATAGCCGTTGGGCGAAAGCAGCAGACTGCTGATGCGCAGGCTGTAGATATCGGCGCCGATGGGGCTGCGGTAGACGCCGTTGGTCAGCGTGCTGCCCACCCCCGCCAGTTTCCCCAGCACCATGGGGAAGAAATCGGGAATCATCCAGGCCACGATCTCGGCAATGGTCAAAAAGCAGGGAATGCCCGAAGCAAGCTTACGGTCCCGCAAAATCAGACACAGCGCCGTGACGCAGAGGAAAAAGCAGGTAAAATAGGGATAATAGGCAGCGCCGTTGTTGGCGATGCCCCAGGCAAAGGCGATGGCCAGCCAGTTGCGGCGGTTGCGGAAAAATCCCTTGCGGGGGCGTCCGAAGTTGGGGTCCTCGGCACACCAGAGGCACAGCAGCACCGAGAACGGCACAAACTCCACCGCGGCCAGCATCATATGCCCGGCCAGGCGCTGCTGCACATAGGGGCACAGGCCAAAGGTCAGCCCAAAGGCAAAGGAAAGCCAACGGCGCATACCCGCCATGCGGAACACCGCATACCCGGCCAGCGCGTTGGCAAAGGGAATGACCAGCACATACAGGTTGAATACGATGCCGGTATCCTTGGTGAAAAGCCCCACAAAGGCCACAAAGGCATCGTAGATCAGATCATAGTTTGGCTCATAGGGGGTGGGCGGCTGATAGAAAGGCCAGCCCAGAGAGTCGGTCAGTTCGCCGTAGCTGCGCTGCACCTGGCCCACCCAGTAGATGCCGTCGCCACCGTAGAGCATCGGCACATGCCAGTCCAGACGCCAGAGCTGGAAGAAGAAATATTCGGTCGCCGCCACGGCAGCGATCAGCAGAAGCACGGTCAGGCACTCCCGCAGACGGTTTTGCTTTTTGTTCAGTGTCATAAGGCTCCTTATTCGCCGCGCTGCATGGCCGCCACGTAGGCATCGCAGACTTCCTCTGCCGGGCCGTCGCCCCGCAGATGGCCGTGGTCAATCCAGATGGCGCGCTTGCACAGCTGCTTGACCTGGTTGATATCGTGGCTGACAAACAGCAGCGTCGTGCCGCCGGAAAGCATCTTTTCCATCCGTTCGTGGCATTTTTGCTGGAACATGAAGTCGCCTACCGAGAGGATCTCGTCACAGGCCAGGATCTCGGCCTCCACTTCGGTGGCGATGGAGAAGCCCAGGCGGGCGATCATACCGCTGGAATAGTTTTTCACCGGCACATCCACAAAATCCCACAGTTCGGCAAAATCGATGATATTGTTGAAGTGTTCTTCCATGTACTCCCGGTCATGGCCCAGCACCGCACCGTTGAGGAAAACATTTTCCCGTGCGGTGAGTTCCAGGTCAAAGCCGGCGCCCAGTTCGATCAGCGGTGCGATCTCGCCGTTGACCCTCACGGTACCGCGGGTGGGATACATAACGCCCGCAATGAGTTTGAGCATGGTGCTCTTGCCGCTGCCGTTGCGGCCGATGAGAGCAACCGATTCCCCCTGCTCGATGGAGAAAGAAACATTTTGCAGGGCGTAGAATTCATTGAAAAACAGCTGGTGTTTGAGCAGCTTGACAGCGTACTCCTTAAGTGTCTCGGTTTTTTCCTGCGCGAGGTTGAAGCGCATCGAGACATCTTGCACCTGAATGATGGGCATAACGGGCGGCTCCTTACAGATACAGAATAAAGTTGCGCTGCAGCTTGCGGAAGGCCGCCAGCCCCAGCACCACCATGACAACGGCACAGGCAATGCAGGCAAACCAGGTATTGGGCCCCGGTACAAAGCCGTACATGACCAGGCAGCGCAGGCAGTTGATATAATGATACAGCGGGTTGAGTTTGACGATCTGCTGCATAAAACCGGGCAGCTGAGACAGCGGGTAGAACAGCGGGGTGGCGTACATCCAGGCCATGGTCACAATGCCGTAAAGATACTGCAGATCCCGGAAATACACCGCCAGCGCCGACAGCAGCAGCGCCATGCCACAGCAGAACAGGAACAGCAGAACCAGGGGCGCCCATACCAGCAACAGCGTGGGGTAGATGGGCGAGCGGGTGATGAGCATGACCAGCACGATGGCCGCCAGGCTGAACAACAGGTTGACAAAGCTGGACACCACCCGGCTGATGGGGAAGATGAACTTGGGCACATAAACCTTTTTGATCAGCGAGGAGTTGCCCAGCACGCTGCCCATGCCCATATTGGTGCTCTCGTTGAAGAAGTTGAACAGCGTGTTGCCGCAGATCAGATACAGCGGGTAGTTGGGAATATCAAAACGGAACATGTAGGAAAAGACCAGCGTCTGGAGCAGCATCATGAGAAGCGGATTGAGGATGCTCCACACATAGCCCAGGAAACTGCGGCGGTATTTGACCTTGAGGTCGCGGGTAACCAGTTCCCGGATCAGCGGGCGGTATTTTTTGAAGTGGCCCCAGCTGGTGCGCAGCTGGCCTTCGGGTTGATGTTGCATGGGTTCTATTCTCCCCTGTTTTTACAATTTAAACGGCGTATCGCCGGCCAGGCCGTCGGCACGCAGCATATTTTCCATCACGTCGATGTCGGCGCTGACGTCCAGCGCATCCTCCTGGAACAGCTGGTCCAGCTGTGTCTCAAAGGCGTGCACCAGGGTATCCATCGTCTGCTCAATGCGCCGCTTGGATTCGGTGATGTTTTCCCCTTCCACCCCCTGGGCTTCCAGCTCGGCATAGGTCTGCAGCAGCTTCAGGGAGGTGGGCAGATAATAGTCCAGGAACTTGCGCATCCGCGGCAGCTTGTCGGGGTCGGATTTGGCCTGCTCAAAAATCTTGGCCGAGACCGCCTCCAGGCGGCTGATCTTATCGCTCATCTCCTCATCGGGGATGGCGTCATTGACGCGGCGCAACTCGTCCAGGATCGTCTGGTACTGGTCCTTTTCAGCAGCCGGAGCGGCGGGCGCCGGTGCCGGTGCGGGCTGGGGTTCGGGCGCTTTGCCCTTTACCACCAGATAGCGGCGGCGCATATCCAGATAGGCTTCAGTGCCGAAGACACCATCATCGATGCAGTTTTCCAGATGTTTGCAGCACTTTTCATAGCTGCAGGGAATGGCCGCGGCAATGTCCGCGATGGACATATACTGGGAATCTCCCACAATGTTATCGATCTTTTTGCGCATACGGCGGTTGGTGCGCACCGTATGGGCCCCGAACAGGCAGCCGACGCCGCCCGTGAGCATCATCATCACCGGGATGGATTCCTCCAGCAGCCAGGCCCAGTAACTTCCGCCTTCCGCCAAAGCATCCGGCAGCCAGTAGAATGCATCGGGCAATGCCAGCAGACTGCAGACCAACAGCGCAACACCTGTGATGGCCAGTCCGGTGACAAGACCGGATCCGCTGCTGCTGGCAGCAGACCGTTTTTTCCGGGTGTTTTTCTTTTTCTTCCGGCCGGATTCCTTGGTATCGGCTTTTGATTCCTGTGTATACGCAGGCTGTTCCGCTTCGTCCCAGGTATAAACCGGCGTAAAATCTCTTTCCATGCCGCGGGTTTTCTGCCGGGCTGCCTGTTCAAAGCCGCCCAGCTTGCCCTTGCGCATGGCACTGTTTAGGAAGATAAAGATGAACCCCAGCGGCCACCACACCACAAAGGCAATCACAATGGCCCACCACGGGAACTGGAACGGGCTGTCGCCGCGGTGGTACTCATCTTCCCGGCTGTATCGGTTCTGGTATCGGTTGCCGCTGCCGCTGTAGGGATGCCCCGGGTCGGTATAGCGGGGTTGTTCCTCCTGATTTGGCATAGTCTCTCCTCTTTTGTTCAGGGAATATCCGCCAGCAGCTGTTTGACGTCATCGCTGAGATAGTAGGTGCTGCCGGCCTGGTAGGGATTGTTTTTATTGTAGGGCACATGGGTGCACAGATAGCTGACCCACTTGTTGTACCCCGAAACCGTCAGATGGATGCCGTCGGGCTGGGCATAGTCCGCCAGCAGGTAGCCCGATTCATCGCTGAATTCGGCGTTGAGGTCCAGGAAATAACAGCCGCGCTCGGCGCACATGCTCTGGATGGAAGCGTTGATGCTGGCCAGACGGTCCGGAGCCAGGCCCGGGGCATCGTCCTCCACCGTTTCCTGGGTAGCCGCCAGAATGGACTGCACATACAGCGCTGTGTTGGGCAGCGCAGTGCGGAGCTCGTCCAGCATACGGGCGTAATAGTTCAGGAAGCTTTCATCGTTGCCGGTGGATACCAGCGCGTTGGTGCCGATGAGGATATACAGCTTGGCGGGCTGCGCCTGGGTCAGCACATCCAGGGCCACTTCCTCCCCGCGGTCTGGGTTCTTGGCTGTGGTACGGTTGACGATGGTGTTGGGGCTGACGCCTTCATAGCCGCAGATCAGCGCGCCGCCCACATCGATGTTGTATTCATTTTCGCAGAAACCGGCGGTGAGCGAGTCGCCGAGGAAGGCGGCATCCGCAAACCAGGAGGTTTCCACACGGCCGAATTCCGACAATGCCGTGGGAGCGGCGGGTGCCGCCGTATAAGTGTAGCCGTTCTCCGCTGTTTGCTGGGCGGGCCCCACGGTGCCCCAGTTGATGGCCTGGGCCGCCGTATCCGATGAAGAGTTGCCGTCTGCACCACCGTAGGGCAGCGGCGCCACCAGCTGGGTGCTGCCGGTGGAAGCCGATTCGGGCTGGGTGGCCTCGCCCGCAACGCTCTTGGGCAGCAGCAGTGTGATGATGCCGGACAGCAGAAGAATGCCCCCTGCCGTGCCCGCGATCAGGGTACGACGGCGACGGCGGCGGCGTTCCCGCGCGCGTCGGGCAAGGGCGCGCTGCTGTTCCGGTGTCAGCGGCGGGCGCCGTGAGGGCTGCTGGGGTGAATTTCTGCGCGGAGGTTCGGGACGCGCCCATCCTTCCTGCCAGTTGTATTCGGTTTGAGGTCTGGACCGTCTGGGACGATCGGGGCGCTGCGGGGTCGGCATATGCGTTCCTCCCTCCTCCGCGGTAAAGTTACATAGAGTCAGTATTGATTATAGCACAATCCCTTGGATAAAAACAGGGGCAAACGTAAGATTTTGCCTTTCGGCCCGTTGCCTTAGGATGATTCTGTCCTGGATGAGAGAAAATTTCACAAAACAGACCGGGCTTTCCCCCGGCCTGTTGCCTTTTCCCTGTCAGCGGGACAGTTTTTTCTTTTGCTGATGCGCGGTCACGGCAATCAGCGCCCGGCGCGGTGCCAGGTGGCTCAACGCCATGGCAGCCGCCATGCCGGGCCCGGGCACAATGATGGTTCTGCGGTGCTGCACGCCTTTCAGTGCCGCCTGCACACAGGCCTTGGCCGAGATGCCGGGCAGCGCAAACCGCACGTTGGCCACGGCGTTGAACTCGGTATCCACCGGCCCCGGGCAAAGGCAGCCCACATACACCGGGCTGTGTGCCGCCTGCAATTCCGCCGCCACGGCGCTGGTCAAGCTGACCACATAGGATTTGGTGGCATAGTAGGTGGCCATGTGCGGCCCGGCGGGAAGCAGCCCCGCGCTGGACCCTACGTTGAGCAGCGCCCCGCCGCCCTGCCGCTGCATCTTCTGCACCATGCGTTTGGTCAGGATGTGCAGTGCCCGCACGTTGACATCCAGCATGGAAAGCTCCTTTTCCAGATCGGTTTCCAGGAAATTTCCCGCGTCACCGAACCCCGCATTGTTGATGAACAGGTCCACGGTGCGCCCCTGCAACGCTTGTACCAGACGCTCACATTCCTCGGGGCGGGAAAGGTCCGCCGGGAAAATTTCGCATTCCGTGGGCAGTTTGGCGGCCAGTTCCCGCATACGCTCCTCACGCCGGGCCACCAGCATAAGGTTGTACCCGCGTGCCGAAAGCTGACGGGCAAATTCGGCACCGATGCCGGCGCTGGCACCGGTAATCACAGCAAAAGCAGGCATATACAGTTCCTCCTGATGCAAAAACGGCCCGCTGCACGCGGGCCGTTATGGTTATGAAATCAATGACGGCGTCCCACACCGCCGCCGCGGCTGGAACCTCCACCGGGACGGAAACCGCCGCCGGGTCGTCCGGCACCGCCGAAGCCGCCGCGAGAACGCGGCGCTCCACCGAATCCACCGGGACGGGGACCGCCGAAACCACCGGGACCAGGCCCGAAGCCGCCGGGGCCGGGGCCAAAACCGGGAGGCGGCGGAGGCGGGCGACGGGGCCGGCGCGGACGGGAGGCACGGCCCAGGCTGTACCAGAACAGGCCGTTGTAGAAGCCGCCGCCACCGCGGGGCGGGCGCGGACCGGGGCCGCGCGGACCCACAAAGCTGGCCAGCAGCAGTGCGACCAGAATCACCCCAATGACGATGAGGATTACCGCAACGAGGCTGATACCGCCCCGTTGCGCCTGGGGTGCCGGGGCCTGGGCGGCATTGTCCAGCGTGGAGACTGGAATGCCGTAGATGGTGCACAGTTCCTCGGCAATGGCCCGCACCGTCTGCTGGGTGCCGGTATTATAATCCCCTTTCACCCAGTTTGGCTCCATATCTTCATCAAGAATGGTGCCCATCGTGCTGATGGTAAGCTGGGTTTCCAGCCCGGTGCCGCGGGTCAAATAGTAGTCATCTTCGCCCGGGGCAAGCAGCAACAGCACGCCGTTGTCCTTATCGGCAGAGCCGAGCCCCCAGGTATTGAGCACATCGTAGGCATAGCCTTCCATGGTGGAATTGCCGATGTACTCGGTGGTATACACACCGATCTGAGCGCCGCAGGTATCCTGCAGTGCCTCCGAAATATCTTCTATATACTCCTCCGTCGGAGTAGAAAGAATATTGGCGTAGTCGTTGACGGCGGTGTTGGGGTTCAGCTCGGGGGCAGCCAGCGCAGGGGTCGCAACCGCTGCCAGCAGGCACAATACACCTGCCGCGGCTGCCGTGCGGCGGACCCATTTTTCAAATTCCTGTTTCATACGTTTTACCCTGTTGCAAAATCACTGGGGGCAAAGGTCTGCAAAGCCCCCGCATCCCACAGCCCGGCCAGCACATTGGCCGGGAAGGCCGTCACCTTCTCGTTGTAGGCTTCGGCTTTGGCGTTGTAGTCGGCGGCGGCGCGCTCAATGGTGGCCTGGGCCGAGGTGAAACTGTCGTACAGATCATCCAGCTGGCCTTTTGCCTTGCTGTCGGCTTCGTCCGCCGCGGCGGTATACAGGATATCCACCGCGCCGGTCAGTTGGGTATTCAGCTTGTACTGCACAGCCGGTGCGTCGGCGCTGGCTTCGGCGTTCCAGGCATCCAGTGCCGCCTGGGCGTTCTGCACATCGGCATCCTCCTGCCCCAGCACGTTGCCCGCCACCCGGATCAGACTGGCTGCCGCATCGGTCTGGGCGGCCAGATCCCCCTGGATGCTGTGGCCGTATTCATCCTGCTGGGTGGTGTAGATACGGGCGGTACTGCTGCGCAGCCCTTTGAGCCTCGCCCCGCCGATGCCGAACACCGACACCAGCGCCAGCGCAGCCAGTGCCAGTGCGGCCACCGGGCGCTTTTTGGCGGGTGCCGGAAGTTTAGTTTCCAGTTCGCCAAACACTTCCAGCTGCGGGCCGTGTATCACAAATGTTTCCTGTTGTTCCAGTTGCATGGCGGTTCCTCTGTAACGGCCGGCCGTTCAGGCGGTCAGTTGTTGATTTCCAGCAGTTTCGCGCGCAGCTCGCCCTCGATGCGGCCCAGCTCCTGCTCGGCGTTGGCACGCTTGGCCTTGCCGTCGGCGCGGATCTTGTTCAGCTCATTCAGCGTTTCAATCAGCTGCTTGTTGGTCTGCTGCAGGGTCTCGATATCCACAATGCCGCGCTCAGACTCCTTGGCAATATCAATGGTGCCCTGTTTGAGGGTGGCGGCGTTGCGCTTGAGCAGCTCGTTGGTAGCGTCGGTGACGGCGCGCTCGGCCTTCATGGCCTCCTGGCTGTGGGCAATGCCCAGGGCCAGCACCATCTGGTTTTTCCACAACGGGATGGTGTTGACGATGGTGGTCTGGATCTTTTCGGCCATGATCGTATCGTTGGACTGAATCAGGCGGATCTGGGGGCCCATCTGGATAGAGACATTGCGGGTCAGTTCCAGATCGTAGAGTTTCTTTTCAAAGCGGTCGCAGAGATCGGCCAGATCGCGGGCTGCCTGGGCATCCTCCGGCAGCTGGGTGCGCTGGGCCTTTTCCTGGGCAGCCTTCAGGTCATTTTCCCGCACCTGGTTGAGCTTTTTCTTGCCCGCCATGATATACATGGTCAGCTCTTTAAAGTACACCAGGTTCAGCTGGTACATCTTGTCCAGCATGGTGATATCCTTCATCAGGGTAACCTGGTGATCCTCCAGCTGGGCACGGATGCGCTCCACGTTTTTATCGGCGCTCTCGTAACGGGTCTTGAGCTGTTCAATGTTATTGCCCGCCTTTTTGAAAAAGCCGAAGATGCCCTTGGGCTGCTCGGCATTGGCGTCAAAGCCCTGCAGCTCGGCAATCAGGCCGGTGATCAGTTCCCCGGTCTCCCCCATGTCCTTGGTCTTGACGCGGGAAAGGGCGGTTTCGGAGAAATCGCTGAGTTTTTTCTGGCTGGCGGCACCGTACTGCAGCACCATCTGGGAGTTGGTGATGTCGATCTTTTCGGCAAAATCGTCCACCATCTTCTGTTCTTCGGGGCTCAGCGGCGTATCTTCCACCTTGACGGGGGCCGCTTTTTTGGCTTCCTCCACCACCTTTTCATCGGCGGCAGGGTCCAGCGTCAGGCTGGGTGCCGGGGCGGCATCAAAGGTCAGGGTCGGGGCGACGGGCGCGTTCAGGTCCAGTTCCTTGTTCAGGTCAGCCATAGTAGGTTCTTCCTTTCCTGTATAGCATCATTTATTTTGTCAGATTCTGGCTTTTCAAAATACTGTCAAGTACTTCAATATCGGTGGAAATATCCATCGCTTCGGCGCTGTACAGCGCATCCAGCTGGTTTTCAAAGGCTGTGGCCGTGGTATCGGCGTTGCGGCGCAGCTCGGTGACGATCTGCTCGGCATTTTCACCCCGCACACCGTTTTTCTCCAGGTTGGCGTAGGCGCTCATCAGCTTGACCACCTCCGGCAGATAGTAGCGGGCGAAGCGGTCGATCTGGCGGGCCTTGTCGGGCGCGCCCTCCACCACCGCCACGATGCTGCGGCCCGCCTTTTCCATCCGGTCCATGGCGTGGGAAAGCTGCGTATCCGGGATGGCGTCATTCAGCGCGTGCAGGGCGTCCAGATTGGCGGTGATGCCGTTGAGCATGGTATCCACTTCCTCACTGCCGGTGGCATAGGGCACCAGCGTGCGCACCACGCGCATGGGGCAAAAGCGGCGTGCCACCCCGTAGACCACCGCGCTGCACACCGCCACAATGGCCAGATTGCCCAGCGTATACGGCGGAAAGATCAGGGATGCCACCGGCCACGTCAACGCCGCCAGATACAGCGGCAGAACCGGGCGGACCTGTTTTTCCTCCCATTTGCTCATGGAACGTTTCCTCCCATTGGAATAATAGACCTATTATAGAACAAAACAGGGTTGCTTTCAACCGTCCATTTGTAAAAACGGTGCCAATGCCGTGCCCCAGGCATCGCGCAGTTTTTCCATGGACCAGGCCGCATTGGCCGGGCTGGTGCTGGGCAGTACCGTGGCGGCAAGACCGGTCATGGGCTGGGCATAGCGGGCATAGACCCGCCCCGATGCCGCCCCGTTGCAGAACACCGCCTGCACACCCAAGCGCCGGATCAGCGCGGCCACATCGTTGGGTTCCACATTGCGGATGGAAGCATCCGACGCACCGCGGATATCACAGGCACCGATGGTATCCCATACGGCCAGACCGTGGCGCAGGATGATGGCCTTTTTGGCCTCAATATCCGCCCAGGCGGGCACCGGCTCCCCGGTGAGGGAAGCCATCAGCGGCCAGAACCGGTTCTGGGGATGGCCGTAGAAAAAGCCCTGTTCCCGGCTTTTGGGGCTGGGAAAACTGCCCAGGATCAGCGCCCCCGCCTGCGCACCGTGCAGCGGCGGCAGACCGGGACCTACATGGGTGTAGGCGGCTTTGGTTGCGGCCATCTCAGAAGGCCTCCGGCCAGAGGCTGCGGCAGAGGTCCGCCACGCCGAAGGGTTCAGCGTCGGGGCCGATCCGGTCGGCGACGGCTTTGGCTGCCTCGCTGCCGTTGGCCATGGCAATACCCAGCCCGGCGGCGCGCAGCATGGACACGTCATTGTCGCCGTCCCCTACCGCCACACATTCTTCCGGCGTCAGCCCGGCCAGCTGCGCCAGTTCGCACAGGCCGTTTCCTTTGTCCACCCCGGTGCGGGAGATATCGCAGCCATCGCTGCCCGGATAGGAATACATGAATTGCAGGCCCAGGTAGCCGAATTTTTCCTGGAACTGCTCGGCCCGCTCCCGCGGCAGGAACCCGAAGGCGCCGAAGGGCATTTCCACCAGATGGTGATCCTGATCTTCGCCGTCCACAATATTATTGTGCAGATTTTTGGTTTTTTCCCGCGCGGCGAACTCTTCATAGCCGATATAGGCATAGTTGGCATCGTGGAAGGTGAACCGCAGCGGCAGTTCGTAGTCCTCAAAAAAATCCACCAGGGCGTACATTTCCTCGTTGGTCAGCCGGTGCAGAGCGATATCATTGCCCTTGCCGTCCACCAGCTGGGCGCCGCCTGCGCACACCCAGTAATCTGGCCGCACCGAACGCAGCAGCCCTTTGCCCACGCCGGTACGCCCCCGCCCGGTGGCAATGGCAATTTTCACGCCCAGGCGCTGCACGGCGTTCACCGCATCGGCGTTTTCCCGCGGGATGCGCTCACAACTGTCGGGGCGCAGTGTTCCGTCTATATCCAAAAGCAAAAGCTTGTATTTCATAGAATTTCCCTCCCGTGGGTATTATAGCAAAGTCTACCATGCTCCCGCAAGGCATATTCTAAGCAGGGGTGATGCAGATGCACGGCGGTTTGGAATTGGCGCGTCCGCGGCGGCGCAAGGGCTTGAGAATAGCAGTAGCTGGGATCACGATTGCGGCACTTCTGGTTTTTGGTGTGCCGCGCCTGTGGGCCGCTGCCCCCGCCGGGTGGGCGTGGCTGGACAGCACGCTGGGCAGCTGGCTTGTGCCCCGGTACACTGACCGGCTCGCCGAACTGCAACAGCAGAATGCCGCCCTGCACGCACAGTTGGCCCAGGCGGAGGATGCCCTGGCTGAAAATGAGGCGATGCGCAGCCTGCTAGGTTGTGCCCGTACCGAGGGCATCTGGCAGCCGGGCCGGGTGGTTGCCCGCCGGGCGCAAGGTGCCACGCTGGCCTGCACCGCTGCCGAGGGTGCTGCGGTGGTGGACCCCCAGGGCCGCTACGTGGGATGTGTGGTTGACTGTGGAACCGACACCTGCGAGATTGCCTTTGCCGGGAGCAAAGCAGCCCCCTGTGCCGGATTGAGCGGCGCTGCTGCCGGGTTGCTGGAACAGCGGGACGGCTGGTGGCTGACCGGGCTGCCCGCCGACTGCGGCCTGGCAGCGGGGGCGGTGGTGACAACGCCGGGTGGCGAATGGCTGGGCGTTGTGGCGGGCGTTCCCCAGACGGACGGCGACGGGCTGACCGCCTGCGTGGCGCTGACCGACACAGCAGACCTGGGGAGCACGGTGTTTTTTGTAAAAAATTCCTGACGGAATTGCCATTTCGACAGAAATCGCCTATACTAGGGATAGCCAAACGGGAGGTGTTGTGCGATGGCGAAGCAAAAAGACGGCCGCACACAAGGGCGCGGCCGCGTTGCGGTGCTGCTGGTCTTGTGCTGCGTTGTATTCGTGGCATTTTTTGCCCGGCTGGCCTGGATGCAGTTTGCCATGGCCGACCACTACGCCGAAAAGGTTGCCGAGGCCAGTTCCGCCAGTTACACCGTAGAACAGCACGCAGCGCGCGGCACCATTACCGACCGCAACGGCACGGTGCTGGCGCGGGATACCACCGTATACGACTTATATCTGAGAATCCCGGCACCCCCGGGCACAAATTTACAGGAAACCGTACAAACAGTGCAGGCCATTACAGGCGGCAAGGATGTGGAAACACAACTTGCCGCCTTTTGTTCTGCCGTTTCAGCGGGAGAACTGCTGGTGCTGGAATCCCTGGACAGTTCCGCCATGACGGCACTCTACCGTGCCGGGCTGGTGCAAAGCGGTGCGGTGCGGCTGGCTGCCCGCGGCCAGCGCACCTGGCCCGACGGCACCCTGCTGCCTCATGCGCTGGGCTTTACAGGCCCCATCACCGCCGAGCAGTGGCCTGCCGCCCAGGAAAAAGGGTTGGCTATGGACAGCATCATCGGCCAGAGCGGCCTGGAAGCCGCCTACGATGATCTGCTGCGCGGGCAGGACGGACGGCTGCTGATCAACACCGGGTTCGACGGCGCCGTGCGTGCCACCATCCAGAAAAGCACCGCCACGCCGGGTTCCACCCTGGTGCTGACGCTGGATGCTGAGTTGCAGGCCACCCTGCAGCAGGCGCTGCGGGAACGCATCGAGACGCTGCACATCACCGCTGCCGTGGGCGGTGGACGGGAAGCCTGCGCCGGTGCCGCGGTGGTGGTGGATGTAAAAACCGGCGGCATTCTGGCGGCGGCCAACTGGCCGGGTTATGATTTGAACAACTACCGCACTGACTATGCCGCCCTGTCCGCCGATGCTGCCGCCCCCCTGCTGGACCGGGCGTTCCAGGGGCTGTATGCGCCGGGGTCTGCCTTCAAACCGGCGGTAGCAGCAGCCGCCCTGACCAACGGGTTTGACCCCAACGCCACCGTCAACTGTACGGGGCGGTATCTCTACTACAGCGGGTATCAGCCCGGCTGCCTGCAATACGGGCATTCCGGGCCGGTGGACCTGCGCACCGCCCTGGAGCAAAGCTGCAACATCTTCTTCTATGACGTAGGTCGTCGGCTGGGCGTGGATACCTTCAGCACCATGGCCCGGCAGCTGGGCCTTGCCAGCCCCACCGGCGTGGGAATCACCGAGGCGGAAGGCCGCCTGACCTGGTCCACGGACGACAATTACCAGGCCGGTTTAACGCTGATGGCCGCCATCGGCCAGGGCAACACCGCGGTGACCACGGCCCAGCTGGCGGTATATGCCGCCACCCTGGCCAACAACGGGCAGCGCCCCACCCTGCATTTTGGCGACCACGCCGTGAACCCCGCCACCGGCGAAACCGTCTGGCAGTATGAGCCGCAGTTTACCACGGTACCGGGCGGAGAAACCGTCTTTGGCCCCATCCGCGACGGAATGAAGCGGATGGCCCAGACCAACCGCTATTTGCGGGAGGCCCCCGTAGTATGCGCTGCCAAAACCGGCAGTCCGCAGCTGGCCCAGACCCTGGGCAACGGCAACCACTATGTCAACTCGGTGCTGATTGGCTACGCGCCCGCCGATGACCCGCAGATTGCCCTGGCCGTGGTGCTGGAATACGGCGGCGGCGGTTCCAACGCAACGCCGGTGATGCGCGCCGTGCTGGACGCCTGCTTCGGATGAAAGGCCGCAATTTTTGCAACATTTTACTATAATTTGCACATTACCCTAAACAGTTTGTTGTTAAAACGTTCAAAAAGGTATGACCTTTTTTAATCAAAAAGTCAGTTGTCGCCGCGATAAAAGTGTGCTAGAATATCAATGAGAGAGTGTCGCGGTACTGTGCGGCCAACAAATACAGGAGGCGCGCACCCTTGAACGCACAATGTATCATGATCTGCTCCGGTAAAGGCGGTACCGGCAAAAGTACCGTTTCGGTCCTGCTGGGGGCCGGGCTGGCGCGCCTGGGCCGCAAGGTGCTGCTGGTGGAGCTGGATTCCGGCCTGCGCAGCGTGGATATTATCGCGGGCGTGTACGGCCGTACCGTATATGATATTGAAGATGTTCTCTGCGGTCGGTGCGAGGCCGGTAAGGCTATCGTTCCCAGTCCGCTGTATCCCGGACTTTCGGTCATCAGCGCCCCGTACGAAGGCGGCGATGTAGAGGCTGCGCCTCTGGGGCGGCTGCTGATGGCCGTACGTCCGTATTTTGATTTTGTGTTGCTGGATACCGCTGCCGGTATGGGGGCGCCTTTTACGGCGGCCGCTTCGGTAGCTGACAAAGCCCTGCTGGTACTGACCCCCGATCCGGTCGCTTTGCGGGACGGAAAAATCGTGGCTGACCGCGTATTGAGCGGCGGCCGACCGCAGAGTGCCGTGCGTTTGGTGATGAACCGCGTAACGCGGGAAAGTTTTGGCAAACGGGCAGCGGTATTTGATCTGGATGAATGTATTGATACCGTAGGAGCCCAGCTGCTGGCGGTGATTCCCGAAAGCCGGGTGTTGCAGCTGGCCGGTGCCCAGGGCACCGTACCGCCCCCCAGTGACCCGGCTGTTGTCGCCGGGCAGGCTATGGCCAGACGTCTTTGCGGGCAACGTGTTCCGCTTACCTTTTAATGTTTGTGAAGGATGGTGTTGCGTTATGATAATTGCCTTGGTGGCACATGACTCCAAAAAGGAGTTGATGGTTCAATTTTGCACCGCCTATAGCCATATTTTGTCGCAGCACCAATTGATTGCCACAGGCACGACCGGGCGGCTGGTGGAGGAAAACACCGGCCTGACGGTGCAGAAATTTTTGCCGGGCGGCCACGGCGGCGATCAGCAGATCATGGCGCGCATCGCCTGCGATGAGGTGGACATGCTGCTGTTTTTCCGCGACCCCATCAGTGCGAAACCCAGCGAGCCCAACGAGATGAACTTGCTGCGCATCTGCGATGTACATAACATTCCTGTGGCTACCAACATTGCCACCGCCGAAGTGCTGATCCATGGTCTGGAACACGGCGACCTGGACTGGCGCACCATCCTCAACCCGCAGCACTGATCGTATTCGAGATAGACAAACCGCCCCGCGCATCTCTGCGCGGGGCGGTTTTGTATTATTGGGCGTCGCGCTGCCAAACCAGAACGGCATCCTCGGGCAGTTCCTGTTTTTCCTGCTCCACCCAAATTTTAAACTCGCTGTAGGGCAGGTAGTAAGCGGCTGTCAAGTTTTCCACTGTGGTGCGGCCGTATCCCCCGGTGGTGCAGATTCCCCTTGCGTAGGCATCCGCCTCGCCTCCATACCACGTTGTTCCCAGCCACTGGTGCCACAGGGAACATCCCAGGGTAAAGAGCAGAACATTTCCCTCCTCCGTATCCAGAACACAAGTCCAGGACAGCGAACTGTACGCTTCGGGGGCCAGTGTGATATACAATCCGTCCCCAGCCCAGGGATTTTCCCCTTCCTCCGGGTGCTCTTCATATTCCAGTTTCAGGATGTTATCCACATCATAATCCAGATAGGTATTACTGGCATAGTCGTACACCAACCGCAAGCCCAAACATACCACGCACAGGGTAGCCAGCGCCGCGGCCACTGCGATCAGCACCCGTTTCTTTCGCTGTGTACTTTTTACCCGGCGCAGGGCGGCAGCCTGTTCCTGTTCCCGGGCCTGGACCACCTCCCCCTCCAGCGGGGCGGTATCCTGCATGGTTTCCCACAGGTGCCGGCAGTCCGGGCAGTCATCCAGATGTTCCTTCACATCGGCAGCCGTCTCCGGTTCACATACTTCGTCTTTATACAGCGGCAGCAGATCGCGTACCAGATAACAGGGCAGTTTCATGGCAAAGCCTCCTTCAGTTTGGTACGGGCACGGTAGTAGGTCACCCGTGCCCAGTTTTCTGTTTTTCCATGCAGGGCCCCGATCTCCGCAAAAGTCAGTTCCCCGTACACCCGCAGCCAGAACACTTCCCGGTAGGGTTCCGGCAAGGTGTGCAGCGCCTGGTACAGCACCAGCGCCGCCTGCCGCTGTTCCAGCTTTTCTCCCGGCAGCGGGTCGTCATCCGGGGAATCGGGCACCTGCTCCGGCGCCGGTGCTTCCCTGCGGTGACGGCGGTAATAATCCATCAGCGCATGTTTGGCAATGCTGCACAGCCATACATTCAGTGCACATTCGCCCTGGAACCGGTCTATCCCGCGCAGCGCCTTATAAAAGGTCTCCTGGGCAAGGTCGGCGGCCAGTTCCTCGCTGCGACACAGCGACAGCAGATAGGCATAGACGACCTTGTGGTATTGGATGTACACCTGTTCAAAGCTGTCTTTGTCCACCTTTGGCCCTCCTTTCTTGTTTTTCAACCGGTTGTACCCATAAGACGCAGAAACTGCCCAAACGTTACAGGATTTTCCACAAAAAAAGCGGGGCCCCGCAGGGTCCCGCCCAATGTACAGCAATCAGTAGTTCATGATATCCTTCACCGTGCCGGACATCGAGAACAGTTTGGCCGACAGATGATCCAGATACACGATGCCAAGCTTGTTGCCGGTCTCCTCGTTGTAGAGGTCCTCCAGCTGCGGCATCACCTGGAAGGCCGCTTCCTGGGCTTCGGGGGTATTGTCAAAGTTGGCAGTGCCCTGTACACGCAGCCACTCGCCGCGGTCATTGGCGGCGCAGATCTCCAGGTTGGTATTGTCCAGCAGCTGCTTGTAGGCAGCCTTGTGCTTGCCGATGGCAATGCACAGATGACCATTGTACCACATGGCAAATCCCAACGGGCGCACGCGGGGCAGATAGCCGTCCACGGTGGCCAGGTAGAACGTGGGATTCTCCTTCAGAAAATTCATAATCTCTTCATTCGGTTTCATGACAATCCCTCCTCTTGGATTTACAGTTTGGCCAGTGCAGTTTTCAGGCGCTCAGCCGCTTCTTTGGTGCGCTCTGCATCGCCGAAGGCCGTCAGGCGGAAATATCCCTTGCCGCAGGGGCCGAAGCCCTCGCCGGGAGTACCGACAATGTGAGCGGTATCCAGCAGCCAGTCAAAGAACTCCCAGCTGCCCATATTGCCCGGGCAGCGCAGCCAGATGTAGGGGCTGTTCTTGCCGCCGCAATACCACACGCCCGCTTCGTCCATAGCCGCCGCGATGACGGCGGCGTTCTTGCGGTAGTAATCCAGATTCTGCTGGATCTCCTTCATGCCCTCTTCGGTAAAGACGGCCTCGGCGGCGCGCTGCACGATGTAGGGCACGCCGTTAAACTTGGTGGTCTGGCGGCGCAGCCACATCTTGTTCAGGCTCTGGCCCTCGGACTCGATGGCGAAGGGCACAATGGTGTAACCGCAGCGGGTACCGGTGAAGCCGGCGATCTTGGAGAAGCTGCAGACTTCTACTGCAACCTCCTTGGCGCCTTCCACCTCATAGATGCTGCGGGCGCAGCCTTCCTCGCTGACAAAGCACTCATAGGCGGCGTCATACAGAATCACCGCATGGTGTGCCTTGGCCCACTTGACCCACTCGGCCAACTGTGCGGTGGTGTAGGCCGCACCGGTGGGGTTGTTGGGGCTGCACAGGTAGACGATGTCGGCATCGGTAGCGTCATCCGGCATGGGCAGGAAGTTGTTCTCGGCATTGGCCGCCATGTAGCGGATGGTGCGGCCCGCCATGACGTTATCGTCCACATAGACCGGGTAGACCGGGTCCGGCACCAGCACCGTGTTGTTCACCGAGAACAGATCCAGCAGGTTGCCCAGATCGCTCTTGGCGCCATCCGAAACAAAGATCTCGCCCAGTTCCAGCTCAACGCCGCGGCTTGCATAGTACTTGCGGATGGCTTCCCGCAGGAAATCATACCCCTGCTCGGGACCGTAGCCGCGGAAGGTTTCCTTCTGGCCCATCTCGTCCACCGCTTTGTGCAGCGCTTCGATGACCGGCTTGGCCAGCGGCAGCGTCACATCGCCGATGCCCAGGCGGATAACGTCCGCTTCCGGGTGGGCTTTCTGGTATTCGGCAACTTTATGGGCAATGGTGCTGAACAGATAGCTCTCGTTCAGTTCTGCATAATGCGGATTGAGTTGCATGAGAATCCCCCTCTTATGTATACTTATCCAATTAAAACTAATTTACCACAATTTTGCACAAGGTGCAAGAGAAGTTTCAACGCATCATTCCGTCTGCCCTGCCTCCGACTGGGCACCGCGGATGGCATTCATCATGGCATCGGCACTGTCATAGGCCATGACAATATAGCGCTTGTTGCGGTCTGTCTGTTCTTCGCCGTCCTCATAAACCACGTTGGACCACCAGTACAGCCGGGAAAGATTCATTCCTTTCAGTTCTTCCGATGTGGTGAGCAGGAAGACCGGCCCCTCGGGCGGCTGGGCGTGGCTGGTTTTTTGCAGCCACTGGTACGGTGCCAGCGTGTTGAAATCTTTACAGACCCACATCTCAATTTCCCTGTCTGACCACTCCGTGAGGACATTGCCGTTCCAGAAGGTGGCATAGCCCTGGGTATAACCCTGGTCTGTCAGCCAGTCACAGACTTCCTCCAGGTGCGGATTGGTGCGGTAACCATTGGCAAAATACTGTGTCGTGGAGGAAATGCTGGTAGCCACGAAGCAAGCGCAGAATGCCAGCGCCGCCACACGGCGTGTGCAGCGCACACGGAAATGCTCGGTCTCCCCTTCCAGCTGCAGCACCGGGAAAACCAGCGGCATCGAAGTCAGCCAGTAGGAGGCATTGGCTGCCGCCGTGTCCCCGGTACAGGCAAACACCAGCCCCTGGACCAGGCAGACCGACGCCAGCAGCAGCGGTGCCAACCGCTGAATAGGATCCAGTTCCCGCCAACGGAACAGCAGCCGCACCAGAGAAAAGACGATGGCCCCTATGGTCAGGATGCTGAAGGCCGACAAAATCCCCATCAGGGAAAACAGTTCCACTTTGCCGCCCAGAAAAGAATCCACCGGATAACCGAAGAGTGACAGGAAATCCATCCACTTGTTGGCAAGGGTGCCGAAATCCAGCGTTCCCCACAGGCGCCCGTTGTAATCGGCAAACTGGTGGGTGGCCGCAAGATAAACACTGTTGAACAGATACGCGCCGCCGGCCACCACCGCCGCCAGCACCGACACCCCCACAAGGCGCACTTCCCGGCGAGGGCAGCGCTGCGGCTGAAGATGCCACTGCAAGGCCAGTGCCACAAGGGACGCCAAAACCATGGGCACCAGGAACCCCATAAGACCCTTGACGCCGTTGAGGCCGGACGCCGCGCTGGTAGCCAGCAAAAACAGCCACTGCGCAATGCGGCGGCGCTTGCTTGCCGGTTTCAGCAGGCGCAGCATAACACCGAATCCCAGCAACAGCAGGATCATGTACGGCAGATAAAAGCCGCCGTAGGGGCCGTACCACAGGTACCACACCCCGAACGGGCAGGCCAGAGCGGCCGCCCCCCAGACACCGCTGTTGCGCAGCCCCAGGCCGCGCCCGACATACAGGTAAGAGGCGATCAGCGCCAGCATAAACAGGGCCTGCCCCAGCATCCGCGCGGCGTACCAGTTATGCGGGAACAGCAGCAGCCCCACACGGTAAAAGATTTGCAGACAAAACACCTGCAGTTCGGTGGAATACCACCAGTTTGTGGACAAAAGGCCTCCCTCTTTGTTCAGCAGATCCGCCAGGATCATCTCGCTGGCCATATCGCTGTCCAGATAAGCGCGTCCATGCAGGCAAAGCACCAGCATGGTAATACCGTAAGCTGCCGCCAGCCAGACCCACGGGAACAACCGGAAAAAGCGGGTGCTTTTTCTTTCACCGGGGACAACCAGGGCGGCGCGTATTTTTTGTTGCAGCATCAAACGAACTCCCTCCTTTCGGGTACCCCTCATTATAGCAGGCTGTCCCCCGGGTGTAAAGGCGCGATGCTACGTCTCAATTTTTCCTTCATACACCGTTTCGGCTGGTCCCGTCAGCAGGACGGTATCATCGTTTAGCACACAGACCTGCAGCGTTCCTCCGGGCAGGACCACTTCCACCGATTTCTCCCGCCGGCACAGGCCCCGTACCACGGAAATCACCACCGCCGCGCAGGCCCCGGTGCCGCAGGCCAGGGTTGCCCCGCTGCCACGTTCCCAGACGACCACCTGCAGTGTGGCGGCGTTTTCTACCCGCACAAATTCCACGTTGGTCCCCTGCGGAAACGCCGGATGCTGTGCCAGGGCCTCCCCCCACACCGCCAGCTGCGCTGCGCCGGGCAACTGTTCACAGAACACAACACAGTGCGGGTTGCCCATACTGACGCAGAACACCTGCCACGACCGCCCCGCTGCCACCAGCGGCATATCCAGAAGGGGACCTTTGCCCAGCCCCACGACCGGCAGGTCTGCCGCACGCAGCGAGAAGCGCCCCATTCCCGCGCGCCACAGGTGTTCCCCCATGCGGTAGAGCGTTTTGCGCCCGGCGTGCAGCGTATCCAGTTCTATCAGTTCTTTCCGGGTGCCGTGGGTGTACAGATACTCCGCCACGCAGCGTACCCCGTTGCCGCACATGACCCCCTCGCGGCCATCGGCGTTATACATCACCATGGTGGCGTCGGCATCGGCCAGCAGCGGCGCTGCAATGCAGATCAGGCCATCCGCCCCTACCGAAACCCGCCGCCTGGAAAGCCGCGCGGCCAGCGCCCCCGCATCCGACGGCAAACCGGTCTGGCGGCAATCGAGATAAATATAATCGTTGCCGGCACCGTGCATCTTGGTAAACTGTAATTTCATACCATCACTCCCCCGAACATGGTATGCGGCAGGCAAGATTTTCAACACTCAGCGCCCGGGCGGTCATTTTTCCCCGCCCCCCTTGACATCCTTCGGCAGATACGCTATATATTTAATGAATATTTGTTTGCAGAAGGAGCTAAATTATGGATTCCGAAGTTTTTGCGCGTATTCGCGATTACCTGGCCGATCAGCTGGAAGTCGACTCTGAAAAGATCACCCCCGAGAGCGACATCGTCAACGATTTTGGCGCTGACAGCCTGGACGTTATCGACATGATCACCACCCTGTCCGACGAGTTCGGCGTGGAGATCCCCGATGAGGATATCGAAAACTTCCACACCGTCGGCGATGTGGTCAACTATCTGGAGGAGCGGCTGTAATTTTTGCGCCGTATGATGTGAAGGAGTAGACATGGCAAGCGATAAGAAGAAAATGGTCGAAGCAATCACCGCACAGGAGGTTGACTTTGCCCAGTGGTACACCGATATCTGCACCAAGGCTGAGCTGGTGGAGTATTCCAGCGTGAAAGGCTTTGTGGTGCTGCGCCCCTACGGCTATGCAATCTGGGAGAACATCCAGAAGAATCTGGACGCACGTTTCAAGGCCACCGGCCATGAAAACGTCGCCATGCCGATGCTGATGCCCGAAAGCCTGCTGAAGAAGGAAGGCGAACTGGTCAACGGCTTCGCGCCTGAGGTTGCCTGGGTCACGATGGGCGGCAGCGAGCCCCTGGAGGAGCGCCTTGCGGTGCGCCCCACCAGCGAAACGCTGTTCTGTGACCACTTCAGCCATGTACTGCACAGCTACCGCGATCTGCCGATGCTGTACAACCAGTGGTGCAGCGTGGTCCGTTGGGAGAAATCCACCCGCCCGTTCCTGCGTACCCGTGAGTTCTGGTGGCAGGAAGGCCACACCATCCATGAGACCGCCGAGGAAGCCCAGGCCGAGACAGAGCAGCAGCTGAACTGCTACGCCGATTTCTGCGAGAACGATCTGTGCATCCCCGTTATCAAGGGCCGCAAGACCGACAAGGAAAAGTTTGCCGGTGCCGAAGCCACCTACACCATCGAAGCCATGATGAAGGACGGCAAGGCGCTGCAGAGCGGCACCAGCCACTACTTTGGCGACAAGTTCAGCCGCGCCTACGACGTGACCTTCACCGGCCGCGACAACACGCTGCAGTACCCCTTCCAGACCAGCTGGGGTGCTTCCAGCCGCCTGATCGGTGCCATCATCATGACCCATGGTGATGACGACGGTCTGATTCTGCCGCCGGCCATTGCTCCCGTGCAGGTTGTCATCGTGCCCGTGGCGGCGCACAAGCCCGGCGTTCTGGAAAAGACCCGCGAGCTGGCCGCCGAGATCGGCAAGTATGCCCGCGTGAAGCTGGATGACAGCGACAAACAGCCCGGCTGGAAGTTCGCCCAGTGGGAAATGAAGGGCGTGCCCATCCGTCTGGAAGTCGGTCCCCGGGATATCGAGCAGGGCCAGTGCGTACTGGTCCGCCGCGACAACCGCGAAAAGCAGTTCGTCAAGTTCGAGGATCTGGCCACCGCCATTCCTGCCGCGCTGGATGCCCTGGCAAAGGATCTGTACGACCGTGCGCTGAAGAACCGCGAGGCCCGCACCGTGAGTGCCACCACCATGGACGAGATCAAGGAAAAGACCGCCCATTCCACCGGGTTCATCAAGACCATGTGGTGCGGCGATTTGGCCTGCGAGGAAGCCATGAAGGAACAGGCCGGCCTGTCCAGCCGCTGCATGCCGTTTGCGCAGGAGCATCTGAGCGATGTCTGCCCGGTCTGCGGCAAGCCCGCCACCAAGATGGTCGTCTGGGGCATCGCATACTAAAACAAACTTTCAGGGCAGCGCTGTGCGCTGCCCTTTTCAGGTGATTGAATGTCCGTTCTGGTTTTGACATTACTGGTCTATGGCATCGGCCTGGTGTGCACGGCCATCGGCAGCCGCCTGTCGGGGCGCTGCACAACCTGGTGCTGCGCCCTGTGCGGGCTGCCCATGTGGGTGGTCGGCGGTACGGTGGCGCCCTTTTGTCTGGCGCTGCCCCAGCTGATGCTGGCCTTTCTGGCAGCGGGTCTGTCCATCACCTCGCTGGCGGTGGGCACCGCCCTGGCCGGCGCCGTTGCCAACCTGGGGCTGGCCCTGGCGGTCTGCCTGCTGAATCCTCACCACCATGTAACGGTGGACCGCAATGAATTCTGCCGCAAATGTCTGCTGTTGCTGGCCGCCTGCGGTGTACTGGCAATTTTTGTGCGGGACGGCACCCTGAGCTATACCGGCACGGGACTTTTGATGTTCCTGTTTGTGGTGTTTGTAATGACCAGCATCGTCTACCAGCATCACTATATTTACGGCGAGGGCACCTCGCTGGCAACCACGGCGGATCAGGCTGACGCCGCAGAGATTGCGGCCCGCACCGCCGGTGCCACCTATGGGTATACCGCCCACACAATGGCCTTCCCTGTCATGAGCGTTGCCAACGCCCTGAAAAATCTGGGCGGCGTTCTTGTGGGGCTGGCCCTGCTGGCCTTGGGTTCCCAGGCGCTGGTATACAGTACGGCCAGCCTCGCCTCCATGACCGGCACCATTCAGGCACTTTGGGCCGCCACGCTGATCAGTTTTGGATTTTGTCTGCCGCTGCTGGCGGATGCCCTGGACCACCCCTTCGGCTCGGTGTGGAAGCGATTCTCCGTTCGGTGCCGCTACTACCCGCCCAGCACCCTGCCCATGCAGCTTTTGAACAGTGCCATCCTCAACCTGACGCTGGCACTGCCTATCTCCAGCCTGATGTACCGCCGCCGGTTGCCCTTTGGATCGCAGTTCCGCCACTACGACCTGCCTGTGTGCGCGCTGATGGCGCTGGTGCTCTTGCTGCCCCCGCTGCTGCGGCGCCGCCTGTATCGCTGGCAGGGTGCTGTTTGTCTGGCCTTATACCTTGTCTATGTAGCCGCTGCCTGGTTTGTGCCGCTTTCCGGCGCCTGACGCGTACCCTGGTCCCTGTCCCCTGTTGTACACTTTCTCTATGCAGAAAGGACTGTTCCCTGCTATGAAAAAATCTCGCTTCGCCACTGTCTGCCGTTGGCTGCCGGACTTGCTGCTGGTTGCCTTTGCGGCATTTCTGGTGGTGTTTGCCGCCCAGTTTATTGCCAACCAGAACTTTTGGCTGGATGAATACTATTCCATTCATCTGGTGGAACTGGACTGGGCAGAGATTCCCGACTTTACCGCCGGGGACGTTCACCCACCGCTGTATTATTATATTCTGAAAGTCTTTGTCACCCTGTTCGGGAACGCCCATGCCGTCTACCGCATCGCCTCTTTTGCTGCCTATCTGCTGACGGTGGGCATGGCCCTGGTTTTGTTCCGCCCTGCATTCGGTCGGCTTGCCACGTTCTTCTTTCTCTGCCTGATGGGCCCGAACGCCGCTTCCCTGCACTATTTCACCGAGGTACGAATGTACGGTTGGGCACTGTTTTTTGTGCTCCTGTGCGGCTTTTCCGGCTACAAGCTGGTGGAAGGCAGCGCCCATTTGCGACGCTGGTGGATCACACTGACCCTCACCGGCCTGATTGCCGGATATCTGCACTACTACGCGCTGCTGGCGGTGGGGCTGATTTATCTTTCCTTACTGATTTACAGCATTGCCAAGCGCCGCCCCCTGCTGCGGAACTGGGGCATTGCCGTGGGGCTTTCGGTGGTATGTTACCTGCCCTGGGTCATCCTGACGGCCGGGCGCCTGACAAAACAGGTATCCACCTTCTGGCTGCAGGAAATGCCCGCACTGAGCGAAACCCTGGAACTGGTTGTGGGCAACCGGCTTTCCAGCTGGCTGGTCCTGGCGCTCTTTGTGGCAGCCTGCCTTTTGTATCTGTTCTGGCCCCGGGGCGAACAACCCGCACGGCGGTGGCTGGTGGCCACCGGATTGCTGGTGGCCGTTGGGCTGCCGGCGGCCGGTTATGCCGCCAGTATACTGCTGCGCCCCATGTACCTGCCGCGGTATTTCTTCCCGGCAGCAGGCCTCTTGTGGTTGGCTATGGCCGTGGCAACGTCCGCTTTGCTGCATCATCTGCCCCGCCTTGCCGAAATCTGCGGCGGGGTACTGCTTGCTGCGCTGGTACTTTTTGCCATGGCAGAACCCGCCCAGAAAAGTCTGCGAGAGATGCGGGAATGCAACGAGGTGATCACCCAGGCCATTGCCTATGTAGAGGACCGTTACCAGCCCGGTGACCGGATCTATTCCTCGGTTTCCCTGGTGGACCAGCGGGTGCTGGATTTCCTTTTCCCGCAGCAGAACACCGCAGCCGGTAACGACCCCGCTGCCGCTCTTCCGGAAGGAAACGGCAGCCTCTTCCTGATTTACGCCGAGGAGGACCCCACCGGAGACTGGGCCGCCGTGCTGGAACAGGCCGGATACCAGATGGACGGCTGGCGGGGTGCCCTGCTGGACAATACCTGGTGCCGTATTTACCATTACGTACCGGCAGCGCAATAAAATCCAGATTTTCCGCAAACCAAAACACCGCCCCGCTCCCCTGCCGTAACGGCAGATGGGAACGGGGCGGTGTTTTATCTTTCTATCCGAGAGAAGTTCCGGCCAGGCCGGACCATTTTACTCGACGATGATGCTCTTGCCGGTCATTTCCTCGGGAACGGGCAGGCCGATATAGGGCAGCATAGTGGGCGCGATATCAGCCAGGCAGCCGCCCTCGCGGAGCTTGACGTCACCGGCGCCGATGACCGCAAAGGGCACCACGTTGGTGGTGTGGGCGGTGAAGGCGCTGCCGTCGGGGTTCTCCATCTTCTCGGCATTGCCGTGGTCGGCGGTCAGGAAGACGACGCCGCCCTGGGCCAGCACAGCATCCACAACCTCGCCGACGGCCTTGTCCACAGCTTCCACCGCCTTGACAGCGGCATCAAAGACGCCGGTGTGGCCGACCATGTCGCAGTTGGCGAAGTTCAGGATGATGACGTCGTACTTGCCGCTCTCGATGCGGGCCTTGCACTCGTCGGCAACCTCATAGGCGCTCATCTCGGGCTTGAGGTCGTAGGTGGCAACCTTCGGGCTGGGGATGACCTTGCGGTCCTCGCCCTCGTAGGGGGCCTCGACGCCGCCGTTGAAGAAGAAGGTCACGTGGGCATACTTCTCGGTCTCGGCAATGCGCAGCTGGGTCTTGCCGTTCTTGGACAGGTACTCGCCCAGCACGTTCTTCAGCTCTACCGGCGGGTAGGCCACTTCGCAGTTGGGCATGGTGGCATCGTACTCGGCCATGCAGACGTAGTTCACGTGCAGGCGGCCGCCGCGGCGCTCAAAGCCCTTGAAGTCGTCGTCGCAGAAGACGCGGGTCATCTGGCGGGCACGGTCGGGGCGGAAGTTCATGAAGATGACGGTGTCGCCGCTCTCCACACGGCCACCCTCGCAGGTGACCACGGGCACGACGAACTCATCGGTCACGTCGGCAGCATAGCTGGCGTCGATGGCCTCCTGGGCGTTGGCGGCGTGGTTGCCCTCGCCGTAAACAAAGGCAGCGTAGGCCTTTTCCTCACGGTCCCAGTTGTTGTCACGGTCCATGGCGTAGTAACGGCCGGTAACCGTGGCGATCTTGCCGATGCCCAGCTCATCCAGCTTGGCCTGCAGATCAGCCAGGAAGCCCTTGCCGCTGTGGGGGTCGGTGTCACGGCCGTCCATGATGCAGTGCAGGTAGACCTTCTCGGCACCCATCTGCTTGGCCATATCCAGCACGCCGAACCAGTGGTCGGCATGGCTGTGCACGCCGCCGGTGCCCACCAGGCCCATCAGATGGATGGCCTTGCCGGCATCGATGGCCTTCTTCATGTTGTTGTACAGCACAGGGTTCTTGACCATCTCGCCGTCCCGGATGGACTTGGTGATGAGGGTCAGCTGCTGGTAGACGATGCGGCCGGCGCCCATGTTGGTGTGGCCGACTTCGGAGTTGCCCATCTGGCCATCGGGCAGACCAACGGCCATGCCGGAAGCCTCGATGGTAGTCATGGGATAGGTGGCAAAGATTTTATCCAGGTTGGGTTTCTTGGCGGTGGTCACGGCGTTGCCGAAGGTCTGGTCGGGGGTCCAGCCGAAACCGTCCATAATGCAAAGAAGTACAGGCTTTTTGCTCATAAGAGTGCGATCTCCTTAGATTCTAAAATGACAAAAGAGGGCCCGGCAGCCCACAGGGGCCACCGGAACTCTCCTTAGCGGTTGGGGAATGAATCAGCCCTTGCTGGCTGCATCCACGATGATGGCAAACTGGTCAGCCTTCAGGGAAGCACCGCCGATCAGGCCGCCGTCCACGTCGGGCTTGCTGAGCAGTTCCTCGGCGTTCTTGGCGTTCATGCTGCCGCCGTACTGAACGGTCAGAGCCTTGGCAGCGTCCTCACCATACAGCTCGCCGACCACCTTGCGGATGGCAGCGCAGACTTCCTGCGCCTGGTCGGCGGTAGCGGTCTTGCCGGTGCCGATGGCCCAGATGGGCTCGTAGGCGATGACCACGTTCTTCAGCTCTTCGGCGGTGACACCGTTGAGGGCGATCTTGACCTGCATGCGGACGAGCTCCTCGGTGACGCCCTGCTCACGCTGAGCCAGGCTCTCGCCAACGCAGATGATGGGCTTCAGGCCGCCGGCCAGGGCTGCACGGGCACGCTTGTTGACGGTCTCGTCGGTCTCGGCGAAGTACTGACGGCGCTCGCTGTGGCCGATGACAACATACTCAACGCCCAGGTCGGTGAGCATATCGGCAGAGATCT
Organism: uncultured Subdoligranulum sp.; assembly: GCA_900545545.1. Classification (GTDB taxonomy): domain Bacteria; phylum Bacillota; class Clostridia; order Oscillospirales; family Ruminococcaceae; genus Gemmiger. The sequence continues at coordinate 97,171 of UQZO01000002.1, forward strand.
CGCCGGTGAAGGCACCGGACTTCTCGAAGTGAACGTTCTCAGCACCCACATGGATGTTGGTGCCGCTGCACTTGGCCACGGCCACGCACAGGTCGGTGAAGGGAACGCAGATGACAACTTCACAGTTGGCACCCTGCACGGCGGGGACCAGGGCATCGATCAGATGGCCGGCCTCGGTGGGGGTCATGTTCATTTTCCAGTTGCCGGCGATAATGGCTTTACGATTCTGCTTATCCATGATGAAAACTCCTTTTATTTGTTTTCTATAATGGGGAAGTTCCAAAAAAGGGCGCGGCGGCTCTGCCGCCGCGCCCTGCGGTTGTTACGCGTTCTGGATAACGGCAATGCCGGGCAGTTCCTTGCCCTCGAGGTACTCAAGAGAAGCACCGCCACCAGTGGAAATGTGGGTCATCTTGTCGCCCAGGCCCATCTGCTGGACAGCAGCAGCGCTGTCGCCGCCGCCGATAACCGTGGTAGCCTCGCTCTCAGCCATAGCCTTGGCAACAGCCAGGGTGCCGGCAGCCAGAGTCGGGTTCTCGAAGACGCCCATGGGGCCGTTCCAGACCACGGTCTTGCTGGCTTTGACGGCATCAGCAAACAGCTTCATGGTCTCGGGGCCGATGTCGCAGCCTTCCATGTCGGCGGGAATGCCGCTGACGGGAACGATCGTGGTCTCGACCGGAGCATCGATGGGATCGGGGAAGTCCTTGATGCAGGCGGTGTCAACGGGCAGCAGCAGCTTGACGCCCTTTTCCTTCGCCTTGGCCATCATTTCCTTGCAGTAGTCGATCTTGGTTTCGTCGCACAGGCTCTTGCCGATCTCGTAGCCTTCTGCCTTCAGGAAGGTGTAGGCCATGCCGCCGCCGATGATCAGCGTGTCGACCTTCTCGAGCAGGTTGGAGATAACGTTGAGCTTGTCCGCAACCTTGGCGCCGCCCAGGATGGCGGTGAAGGGACGGACGGGATCGTTGACGGCATTGCCGAGGTACTTGATTTCCTTTTCCATCAGGTAGCCGACAGCGGTATCCTGAACGAACTCAGTCACACCGGCGGTGGAGCAGTGGGCGCGGTGGCAGGAGCCGAACGCATCGTCCACGTAGGCATCGGCCAGGCTGGCCAGATCCTTGCTGAACTCAGGCATGTTCTTGGTTTCTTCCTTGCGGAAGCGGGTGTTCTGCAGCAGCACAACGTCGCCATTGTTCATGGTGGCGACAGCAGCCTTGGCCTGCGCGCCGACGACTTCGTCGTCATCCGCGAACTGGACGGGCTGGCCGAGCTTCTCGCTCAGGCGCACAGCAACGGGAGCCAGGCTGAACTTGGCCTCGGGGCCGTTCTTCGGCTTGCCCAGGTGGCTGCACAGGATGACCTTCGCGCCATCATTGATCAGTTTCTTGATGGTGGGCAGCGCCGCGTTGATGCGGTTGTCGTTGGTGATGACACCGTCCTTCATGGGGACGTTGAAATCGCAGCGAACGAGAACGCGCTTACCGGCGTAATTTTCATCATCAATGGTCTTTTTACCCAAACCCATAGTAAAAGCTCCTCTCGGTATGTTTTACAATTGTTTTTGTCAGGGCACGATGCCCCAATGGCCTGACTCTATTATACGCACAAACCATCTTTTGCGCAAGATGTTTTTGACATTTTTTTAACCGCCAGATTCCAAAAAAAGGTTTTTTACTCCTTTATTTTTCGTGCGAAAGGACTGAAACAAAGTCAAAACGCCGGTCCAGCAGATTGCCGAAGACGCCGGCCAGACGGCCGTAGGTCAGGGCGCCCACCACGGTGCCCACGCCGATGCCCTGCAGATTGCGCAGGATGCCGCCCGTGAGCAGCACTGCCAGGGCCACGCAGGTGAGGTCGTAGGTCGTCTTGACTTTGGGGTAGGGCTTGCCGATGATCTCGGAGAGATCGCGGGCAAACAGATCGGTGGGAATAATGGGCAGCTTGCAGCGGTTGGACAGCGCAATGCCAAACCCGATGATGGGGCAGCTGACTGCAAAATACAGAATTTGCCAGCCCAGGCCGCGGGGCAGGCAGGGCAGCCAGGCACCGAAAACATCCAGAAGGGTGCCGAAGAAAAATCCCACCACGAAACTGAACAGATAGGACGGCACGAATTTCCGGCGCAGGACCATCAGGGTAATGACCAACGCCCCCTGAAAAAGATAGGTCCAGGTGCCCAGCGTAAGGAAGGGGAACACAAGGGAAAGCGCGTACGGAAAGCTGGATACCGGCGAGATGCCCAGCCCCGCATACACAGTCAGGGCGACGGCAAAGCTGTTGATGATCACCGCCACCGTGAGGGCCAGTTCGCCGCGCACGGTATAGCGCTTGGTGGTTGGCTGTGTCTGCATAGATTTCAAAACTCCCTTATCGATCTTCTACCTGTAACTATATTCTGTTTTTCACCATTTGACAAGAGGCCGGGGTCCGGCGTATGATACTGCGGCGTTGATTTCGACGCTGCCGCATATTATAATGGAAAAAACAGATGCACCTACTGTCTGCCGGAAAGGAGGGTGAACCCCCGCATGAAGCAATCGATACAGCGCGCCAAAGAGATGGTGCTGGCGGTCCTGGGCCCGTTTCTGGGCCAGAATATGCCCATCTTTGCCGGATGCGCCACCCTGTTTCTGTTGACGGCCTCCTTTCCCCTGCTGATCTGGGCGCTGGTCATTGTCAACCATCTGCCCGGGTACTCGGTCACCGATGTAGCGGACCTGCTCTATCAGTTTCTGCCCCAGGTGCCGGAAATTCAGGATACCATCTTCGCGGTTTTGAACAACCTGAGCGCGCAGTCCACCACCTTCGTGGCCTCCTTTGCGGCCATCACCACCCTGTATTCCGCTTCCAGCGGGATGTTTGCCATCCAGAAAGGGCTGCAGCGGCTGACGCCCGGTGCCCGCTTCACTCTGTTTGACCGCGGGTTGGCCATTTTGTACACCATCGTTTTTGAGGGCCTGCTGCTGGTGGTTCTGTTGCTGCAGGGCCTGCGCTCCATCTTCCGCCCGCTGAGCCAGCTGCTCTCCGCCACCTCCCGCTGGCGAGGTGTGATTGAGCTTTTCCGCCATTGGATCAGTTTCAGCGACCTGATCGCCATTCCAGTACTGTTCGTGCTGATTCTGCTGATCTACACCTTTGTGCCGGGAGGCAAGCGCCCGCTGCGCCGCCAGCTGCCGGGCACCGTGTTCACCACCGTGGGCTGGGTGGTATTTTCCCGCATTTTCTCCTTTTACATTGTGCACTTCTGGAAACTTTCCTATATTTACGGTTCCCTGACAGCCATCATCCTGATGATTCTGTGGCTGGACATCATCATCAATCTTCTGTTTCTGGGGGCATCGCTGAACGCGGCGCTGTACCGCAGGCGCAAATAATCCTTTGCAGAGGACGTGAAACTCATGGTCAAAACACCTGCCCATTACCGCCCGGGGCTGGACGCCATCCGGCTGGCTGCCCTGCTGCCGGTGCTGTGCTATCATTTCTGCATCGAAGCCGCACGGGTGGGCTTTGCGGTCCCCTCTTTTCTGATCGGCCGCGGCATGGCCGACTGGGTCGAAGTGGGACTGGCCTGGTTCTTTCTGCTTTCTGGCGCGGCGCTCTGCCTGCAATGGCGGGGACGGTTCCGCTGGCGGCCCTATCTGGTTGGCCGTGCCGCCGCCATGTATCCGGCCTTCTGGCTGGGGTTTGCCGTTCTGTTCCTCTACGGCGAGGTGCTGCACGGCAACAATGCCGAAATCCCGCGCTGGCGGGTGCTCTTTTCCGTTCTGGGGCTGGATGGATATCTGGCCCCCGTAACCCAGACCTTTTACAAAATCGGGGAATGGTTTCTGGGCGTCATTCTGCTGTTGTATCTGGTGTTTCCGCTGCTGCTGTGGTGTATGGGCAGCCGCACGCGGCGGCGCGTTCTGTTTGCCGTGATGCTGGTTTTGCAGCTGGTATGGCCGATGGTCTGCCCCGCTCAGCTGGAAGCCGGGCACACGGTGCTGGGCCGCCTGCCCGCCTTCGCGCTGGGGGTGTGGTTCGGCACGTTGCTGGCCGAAAACCGCACGCCCCTGCCCCGCTGCCTGTGGGCGCTTGTGACCCTGCCGCTGCTGTGGGTGCCCGCCGTTCCCCGTCTGACGGTACTGCTGGCGGTTTCGGCGGCGCTGTTCTGGATTGTCTATACCCTGGGGCAGCGGCTGCCCCAGCGGTTCTGGGGTGCCTTGCGCCGCCCGGCTGCCTGGTCTTACGGAGTATACCTCGTTCACCATGTTCTGCTGACGCTGGTGCTTCTGCCTGCCGCCCGGCAATTCAGGCTGCCGCTGCCGGTCTGGTTCCCGGTATTTCTGATTCTGAGTTTTATATTGGCCGCCATTCTCACGGCGGTGTCCTCCCCTCTCAGCCGACTGATCAAACGGGCGGCCTGATCGTATAACAAAAACCGCGGATGTCAATGCATCCGCGGTTTTTTATTGTTCTTCCACCACACAGTGTTCCAAGGGCAGGTTGCGGAATTCCGCATAGGCCTGGGCATGGCACAGCAGTTTCTGCTTTGCCCCATCCGGAAGCGGCACAAAGGGAATCATCGTCACCGTCAACCGATTGTGTGCCATTCTGGTTTTCCAGATGCCCGCCACCTGTCCGTTCCACAAAATCACGTTGGGGTTTGCCACCGTGCGCCAGACCTGCCGCTGCAGGGTCATGTCCGCCAGCAGCAGGCCGCGGTCCCGCGCGTCCAGATAGGGGTCATGTGCGCCAACCAACACCAGCGGTTCTTCGGGCGGGCGGGCACCAGTCAGTGCCGGCAGGTCCGCCGCCAGCAAACAGGCGGTTTTTCCATCCTTATCCACCGCAACCAGCTCTTTTTGTACCGTCTGCCACAGCCTGCGGGTCTGCTGCGGGCTGCTGCCCAGCCAGGCCGCCAGGTCTGCCTGCGTAGCCGGACCGTATGCGTGCAGAAATTTGCGCACCAGCCGGGCTTCCGCCTGCGGGTCTGCTGCCAGCGGGTGACCCAGCCACCGGGTATAAGAAGTAAACGTGGGATGAATGCCCTGCCGCGCGCCGAACACCACCTGCCCCAGAAACGCACAGGGACGCAGGGCAAAGGATACCACGGCCCCGCCCACGCTCTGCCGGTCGGGACGGCCGTACATGGAGGGGGCGTTCCACCTTTCCTGCAAGGCAGGCGGCAGCAGGGCTGCCGCCTGGGCCGCCAGAACCCGGTCCAGTTCTTCTTTGCTCTGCACCGTATGCGTATCCAGATATTCCGTGGCCTGCTGCACGAGGGGGAAGGCATCTTTCCACCGGATGCCCAGAAAATCCAGCGCCAGTCCAACGCCCCGGGTATAAATCCAGGGTTCCTCCCCCGGGTGGGCCGCCAGTGCCTGCAGGAACACCGCACTTTCTTCGGTGGGAAACACCACCGGCACGCCGCGGTAGCTCCATGCCTGCAGCAAGGTTTTTTCCTGTTCCAACGCGGATTGCAGCAGCGGCAGGGTAACGCCCTGCAATCTGGCAAACAGGGCGGTTTCCCAGGCGCCGGGCGGTGAATTTTGCAGCCCGCAGACTCCGGCTGCCGCCAAAAGCTGCGTTACGGGATACCGGCGATCCAGATGATGCACCGCCAGCCGATACCACCGTACCTGATCCGCCGTAACGGCAGGTTTTCCCTTCATAGTTTCACCCTCACCAAAAAACAGCGTGCACACCCGGCGCACGCTGTTTTTGTTTTATTCTGCCACCAGAATGGTCACGCTGCGCGGTTCCAGTTCCAGCGCATCCCGGCACAGCGGCCCAAAGGGGGTGGTCCCCGCATGGGTGCCGTTGCACAGGCGGCGCCAGGTACCGGACGGCAGTGAAACCCACTGGCGGGTGCGTTCCGGGTTATAGTAGACGACCAGCTGCCCCACGGGGTCGTTTCCCTCGGTTTCCGGCACAAAGCCGATGAGCCACCCCGGCAATGCCAGCAGGAAGGGCTCCTGCTCCCCGTAAGCACCGGCCAGCAGCGGATAGGTGCGGCGGATGGCCAGCATCCCGCGATAAAAAGCCGTCAGTGCGGCAAATTCCGGCCGATGGGCACGGCGCCAGTCCAGCCTGTTGGTGGAAATCGGCCCCTGATAGCTGTTGGGGTCGCCGTACTTGGTGCGGCCGAATTCCTCGCCCGCCTGGAAGAAGGGCATGCCCTGGCAGGTCAGGCAGATGGCAGCCGCCATGCGGTTCTGGGCCAGCAGGTCCCCGTCGGCGGCATCATAGTCGGTGCGGCGGGCCACCGCCACCAGCTTATCCCACAGGGTAAAGTTATCGTGGGCGGAGACATACTGCACCACCTGCATGGCCTGTTTGGGGCGGAACCCCCGGGCCCCGCTGCGCCAGGCGCCCACCGCATGCAGCACATCGTAGCCGCACTGGGGCGCGCCGTCCACATAGCCGGCATTGGAGGCGTCAAAGACATTGCCTTTGACGGCATCCCGCGTATCATCGCAGAAAAATCCGATGCGCTCGCTGAGGGCATCCAGCGCCCGCTTGTCGCTTTGCCGGGCACCGCCCTCCACATTGGTACCGCCGCCGGTCCAGGGTTCGCCGTACATCAGGATGTTTTCCCCGCCCGGCAGTTCATCCAGCGCCGCCCGGATGGCATTCATGGTATCCACATCCTCCAGCGCCATCAGGTCGAACCGGAAACCGTCGATGTGGTATTCCCTGGCCCAGTAGACCACCGAATCCACCAGATACTTGCGCACCATGGGGCGCTCGCTGGCCAGGTCATCGCCGCAGCCGGAGCCGTTGGTCATGTTGCCGTTGGCCCAGCGCCGGTTCCAGTACCCCGGCACCGTGCGCTCCAGCCAGCTGTCGGTATGGTAGGTGTGGTTGTAGACCACATCCATCACCACGCCCAGCCCGGCTTTATGCAGCGCCTGGATCATGGCGCGGCATTCCCGCACCCGGACCTCCCCGTGGAAGGCATCGGTGGAAAAAGAGCCTTCCGGCACATTGTAGTTCAGTGGGTCATAACCCCAGTTGTACCCGCCGGGCTGAGTTTCATCCACCGTGGCGTAGTCAAAAATCGGCTGCAGCTGTACGTAGGTCACCCCCAGCTGCTTGAGATAGTTCAGGCAGGTGGGATGTTCCCCGTCGCCGTCCAGCGTGGTATCCTCGGGCACAAAGCCCATATACTTGCCCCGCCAGGCTTCGGGCACGCCGCTGTGCTCGTCGGCGGAAAAGTCCGCCACATGCACCTCCCATACGCTGCGGGCATGGGCCGGGATCTCCGGGCGGCGGTCCTGCTGCCAGCCTTCGGGCGCCGCGGTTTCCAGGTCCAGGACCATGCCCCGCTTGCCGTTGGCCCCCGCCGCGCGGGCATAGGGATCCACCACCGTAGCGCTGTGGCCATCGGGAAACTGCAGTTGATATACATAATACACGCCGTTCAGGTCGCCCGGTACCGTCACCGACCATACCCCGTCCCCTGCCTGCTGCATGGAATGCACGGCCAGTGTTTCGGCGCCGGGTTCTGTTTCGGTTCCGGTATGGAAAAGCTGCAGTTCCACCGCAGCGGCTGTAGGCGCCCACAGCTTGAAAACCGTTTGTGTGTGGGACCAGGTTGCCCCCAGGTCCCCGCCGCCATAATACGGCAGTTCGCAGGCTTGCTGCCAATTCATGGTTGATCTCCCCTTTGAGAAAACACAAAAAGCATGATTTTATTGTACCAGTACCACAAAAACTTTGCAAGTAGAGAGCCGGAAACGGTTTTTTCGCCCAAAGTGTTGACATCGCCCTGTGCAGGTGCTATAGTTAGTTACACAAGTAATGAACCGACAAACCAGGAAAGGCGGTGAGCGTTTGCCTTCGGTATTGAACGACCATACTTCGATCTATTTGCAGATTGCCCGCATGCTGGAGGATGGCATCCTGCGGGGCATCTACCCCGAGGAGACCCAGGTGCCCAGCACCAACGAACTGGCGCGGACGCTGCGCATCAATCCGGCCACCGGCGCCAAGGGGCTGAACCTGCTGGTGGAGGAAGGCATTCTCTACAAGCGGCGCGGCATCGGCATGTTTGTGGCGGAAGGCGCCGCGGCACAGATCCGGGCCAAACGTCGGAAGGAATTTTTGGAGCAATACGTCAAACCTTTGGCTGCGGAAGCCCGCAAACTGGGCATTACAGCCGAAGACCTGCAGGCGATGGTAACAGCGGCCTGCCAACAGGAGGAGTAACCATGGATAGCAAGAGATTGCAGGCCCAGGGCCTGTGCAAGACCTACGGCAAGGTGAAGGCACTGGATCATGTGGACCTGGCGCTGGAACCCGGGCACATCTACGGGTTGATTGGCCGCAACGGCGCAGGCAAAACCACCCTGCTGGCAGCGCTGACGGCCCAGCTGCCGCCGGATGAGGGCCGGGTGACCTACGGCGATGAGCCGGTGTGGGAAAACGAGAAGGCTCTGGCGGACCTGTGTTTCAGCCGGGAACTTTCCGGCAAGCTTGGCACCAATGCCAACGCCCTGCGGGTGAAAGAGTACTTAAAGGCCGGAAAGATGTTTTACCCCCACTGGGATGAGGACTATGCCCAACGCCTGGTGAAACAGTTCGGGCTGGACCCCAAAAAGCGGATCAACGCCCTTTCCAAAGGCATGATGAGCGCGGTGACCATTGTGCTGGCGCTGGCCAGCCGGGCGCCCATCACGATGATGGATGAACCGGTAGCCGGGCTGGACATTGTGGCGCGGGAGGATTTTTACCGACTGCTGCTGGAAGATTACACCGCCACCGGGCGCACCTTTGTGATCTCCACCCACATTCTGGAAGAGGCCGCCACGGTGTTTGAGCGGGTGCTCATCATAAAAGAAGGCCGCCTGATCGAAAACTGCGAGACCGACGAACTGCTGGCCCAGTTCTGTGAGGTATCGGGCCGGGACGATGTGGTGGATGCCGCCTGCACGGGCTATGAGGTGCTGCACACCGAAACCCTGGGCCGCCAGAAAAGCTGCACCGTGCGCGCTCCGATGGAAACCATTGCCGCCCGCGGACTGGATGTGGACTGCACGGCCCTGACGCTGCAGAAGGTGTTTGTAGCCCTTTGCGGCCACGAACGGGAGGGGATCTGAGATGGCAAAAGCCTTGTGGTTCCTGCTGAAACCGGCCCTGCTGATGGTGGGGACGCTGACACTGTTTTATCCCGTGCTGGTGCTGCTCTGCCTGGTCACCGGCTGGAACAATTTTATCTTTACCTATGTGCAGGGATTTTTTATGCTGTTTGACATTATCATCGGCATCTGCGCCGCCCAGGCCGCCAGCGCCTATGCCCCGCTGGCGCTGAGTTTCGGCGTGACCCGCCGTTCGCTGCGCAGGGCGATGGCAGCCTTCTTTGTACTGCTGCCGCTGCTTTGCCTGGTGCTGGATTATCTCTGCAACAGCATTACGGCCCGGCTGTTTTACGCAGAAGTCAACCCCATCTTTGTAAGCCTTGCTCAATATCCCCTGCAGGGGCTGGGGCTCAAGCTGATTCTTTGCGGGACCATGCTGTGGATGGGTACGATGGATTTTGCCACCCTGCCCATCTGGAAACGGGTACTGGTCATCGTGGTGCTTTGCGTGGCTTACCTACAGATTGCTGTATTTATGCTGCTGGGCAGCTTTCTTTCCCACACGCTGAGCCTGTACAGCCTGGTACTCATTCTGCTGAGCCTGCCGTTTGCCGGGCTTGCCCTGCACGGGATGCGTAACCTGGCCATTACCCAGGTATAAAGGAGGGAGCCGTATGAATCGAACGATACGTGCCGTGCTGCACTATACCGTAGAGGACCTGAAATGGGTCCTGGTTGTTACGCTGATTCTGGGGCTGTTCGGCGAAGGGCTGGGCCTGGCGGCAACACTGCTGGATGAGCCGGAAGACGCCGGCAAAATGGTAGTGGGGACGATGCTGGCCCTCTCCTTTCTCATCAGCATGATTCTGTCCATCGTGTATCTGGCCAACCAGTTCACCATGTTTTTGAGTTTTTCCGCCACGCGGCGGGGGCTTACCGCTGGAATCCTGCTCCACGGGCTGCGGATCAGCGTATTGCAGACGGCCATTGCCCTGGTGTGGGGGACAGCGGACGCCCTGGTGCGCCGCGCCCTGACCGGCAGCTATCCCCTGCCCTGGGAATGGATTCCCTGGGTGATCTGGCCGCTGGCGCTGCTGCTGCCGGTATGGATCGGACTGCTATTGGGCGGACTGCTCCAGCGCTTTGGCGCCAAGGGGTTCTGGTGTGCCTACGCTGTATTCATGATCGGCACCACCAGCCTCAGCCAGTGGCTGGATGCGGCAGTGGATTTCTTGCGCCCTGTTCCCTGGCAGGCCCCGGCGGCCGCTGCGGTTGTGGTTATTGCCGGGTTGGCTGCCTTGAGCCTGCGCTGGATGCAGCGGGCTATCGTCAAATAAACTCACCCCATAGTATGGCAAAAGCAACACGCCGGTGCGGAAAATTCCGCACCGGCGTGTTTTTTCATGGGTATATTACTTTTTGCTGTAATCCCGGGCGCCGTAGATGGCCGTGCCCACCCGGACGATGGTCGCGCCCTCAGCAATGGCCATAGCGTAGTCATGGCTCATGCCCATGGAGAGAATATCCATCTGCGCGTTCTCATAGCCACGGGCTGCAGCCGCCGCCAACAGTTCCCGCATCTGGGCAAAAAAGCGGCGGGTCTGGTCGTCGTCGGCGGGGGGAATGGCCATCAGGCCGCGAACTTTCAGGTGTTCCTTGGCGGCAGCGGCATCCAGCAGCGGCCAGAGGTCGTCGGCTCCCACACCGCTCTTGCTCTCCTCTGCACCGATGTTGATCTCGATGAGGATTTCCTGGGTAAGATTCAGCCGGGCAGCCGCCGCGTCGATCTTGTCCAGCAGGCGGGTGCTGTCCACACTCTGGATCAGCGCCGCGCGGCCCACCACCTTGTTGACCTTGTTGGTCTGCAGATGACCGATGAAATGCCCCGGTTTGCCGTTGTAGGCCCCGGCATCGGTCTTTTCCACCAGTTCCTGCACATGGTTTTCCCCGAAAAGATCGATGGGCAGGTCGGCGCTGTAGCGCACCTCCTCCACCGTGCGGGTCTTGCAGGCGGCGCAGAGCTTTATTTCCGCCGGGTCACGACCGGCGCTGCGAGCTGCCGCGGCCATTGTTTCCCGGATCTGGGCCACCGCTTCGGCCATCTGCTGTTTCTGTGCTTCGGGAATCATCGTGTTTCCTCCTCACTGTAGACAGCGCGGGCACCGCCGATGAACGGCGGGCGGGTGCGCGCGCAGAGCAGGATGGCCTGCCCGATATGGTCCAGGCTCAGGCGCACCGGCACCGCCACCCGACGCAGGTGCATACCGATGAGGGTGCCGCCGATATCCATGCCCGCGGCTGCGCGGATTTCTTCCACCAGAACGGGGTCTTTGAAAGTATGCCAGCAGTTGGTGGCCCAGCTGCCGCCCGCATGGGGCTGCGGGATGGCCGCCACGATCTGGTAGCCGTAGGCCTTGGCCGCCTCCCGTTCCAGCACAATGGCACGGTTGAGATGCTCACAGCACTGGGCGGCCAGATAGATGCCGCGCTCCTGCAGCGGCGGCAGAGCGCCCGCCAAAACCGCGGCGGCGGCCTCCATACTGGAGTGGTGGCCGATACGGCCGCCGGTAATCTCGCTGCTGGAGCAGCCTACCACAAAAATATCGCCTTTTTCCAGGTGTGCCGCCGCCAGCAGTTCCTCTGTGGCCTGGCGGGCCTGGGCAGTCAGTTCCGAAAGTTCCATCTCTGTACCCCCTTACAATACTTGATGAACCGCCGTTCAGTTCTCCTGCGGCAGGCAGGTCACACCGCGCAGCGTCACATCGCTGCAATACTGCAGCGGCAGGCGCGGTGCCTTGGCGGTAATGGTCAGGCCGTCAAAGTTCACATCCCGCAGGGCATAGGCCGGGCCTTCAAAGCCCGCCAGCTCCACCGGGGCTACATCCTTCCACTCCCGCTTGCTGTTCAGCGCACGGCCGGTGAGCGTCAGGCCCGCAAAGGTGAAATGCTCAAACACCGGCGGGGTGTCGGCGGCCTCGCCGTCATCGTTGTAGGGCACCGAGTGGATCATCACCCGCGGTGCCTTGCAGTCCCGCACGGTCACGCCGCGCACATAGCCGCCCCGTTTGGCCGTGCCCTTGATCTCGATGCCGGAGAAGGAATGTTCCAGATCGCAGTCCCAGATCTGCACATCCTCCACACCACCGGACATCTCGCTGCCTACGCAGATGCCATAACCGCAGGCGCTGCGGCAGTCAAATACATAGATGTGGGCGCTGGGCCGGGCAATGGCGCTGCCTTCGGCATTTTTGCCGCTCTTGATGGCCACCGAATCGTCGCCGGTGAAGAACTCGCTGGCAAACAGCGTGCAGTTGGTGCTGGAATCGGGGTCCCAGCCGTCGCCGTTGCGCACAGCTTCCGAGTGGAAGGTGCAGTGATCGGTGACGATGTTGTCGGAATAGATCATGTGCACAGTCCAGGAAGCGCTGTCTTTCAGCGTCAGGCCGCTGATCCAGACATTCTGGCAGTTGCTGATGTTGATCAGCCGCGGGCGCACCCGACCGGGAATGGTATCCTCATCATCGCAGCTGGCAACGAGGTCGGCGTTTTCCGCAAGGTAATCCTTGAGATGCTCCCGCTCATCGGCAATGATCTTGTCGGCCAGGGCCTTGCCGCCGCTGGCGATGGTGCCCTTGCCCCGGATGACCACATTGAAACAGTTGTAGCCCTCCTCATGGTCCATCTTGCCCAGGTTGAGCAGGCTGGAATAGCAGCGCATCTCGGCACCCTCAAAGCGGCTGGGGATGCGGGGCTGGTAATCCACGATCTCGGCAGTACCCTGCAGCACGGCGCCCTCGTCCAGATAGAGCTCCATATCGCTGTGCAGGCGCAGCGCGCCGGTCAGGTAGGTGCCCGCCGGCAGATAGACAGAACCCCCGGGGCCGCAGGCATCAATGGCCCGCTGCAAAGCGGCGGTGTTCTTGGTCACGCCGTCGCCCTTGGCCCAATAGGGCGCTTCGGTCACGTTGATGCGCTGGCGTTCGGCGCCGGTGCGCAGCATACAGGCGCCCACCGGCTGGTTTTCAAACACCACGTCCACCCGGTATTCGGTCTGGGGTTCCAGATTTTCCAGGGTAAAATGGGTACGGTCGGTGGTACCGGCCGGTTCGTTGTTGAGGTAAACGGTATATTCCGCCTGCGCGCCGGCAGCGGCAGGCTTATCCCAGTACAGCACGGCATGGTGCGCCGTGCAGCGGGCAAACAGATGACTTTCAAACATTTCGGCATTCCCCTTCTGTGTCGGTCCGTAGTTGTACTTCTCGATACAGTGTTATTGTACCACACAAAGGCCTGTGCGGAAAGACGGAAAAATCGCCAACATTTCCAGCGTTCGTTTCACTGGTTTTGGCAGGGCGGTTCCTGCAGAAAACAGCCTTCCTCGTGGCTCCACAGCACCCCCACCGCCTGCAGGTAGGCATACACGATGGTGGAGCCCACAAACTTCATGCCGCGGCGGCGCAGATCGGCCGAGATCGCATCGGACAGTGGCGAGGTGGCTTTGCCCCGCTCACAGGTCGTTTTGCCGCCGGTCCACTGCCAGAGGTAGGCGTCAAAACTGCCGTATTCCCGCCGGATGGCCGCAAAGGCCCTGGCGTTTTCCACCGCCGCGGCAATCTTACGTTTGTTGCGGATGATGGACGCATCCTGTGCCAGAGCCGCGCATTTGTCCGCGTCGTAGGCCGCTACCTTTTCCCAGTCAAAATCATCAAAGGCACGGCGGAAAGCCTCTCGCTTGTTGAGCACACACTCCCAGGAGAGTCCTGCCTGGAAGCCTTCCAGAATGAGCATCTCAAAGAGCTGCCGGTCATCGTGCACCGGCACGCCCCACTCACAGTCGTGGTAATGCAGGTAGCGGGGATTTTCGGGGTTGGCCCAGCGGCAGCGCGGGCGGCCGTCTTTCCATTCCATAGGCTGGCTCCTTTCACGGTATGGCAAAACCGCCCGCCGGGAAGGGGCGGGCGGTACTTTCTCAGACCAGAACGTCCTTGATCAGCAGGCTGAGCCCGCCGGTGGCCGAGTGGATGAATTCCACCGCATCATCGGAATTGCAGAGTTCCGCCGGGATCTTGATCTCGATGCCGGATTCCGTCTTGAAGCTGCGGCTTTCCAGCTTTTTGATGCGCGCCGGGCTGACCGTGACACGGTCGTTTTCCTGCACGCCGGTCTCGGCCAGGGCGGCCTCAAACTTGGGCGCCGCCAGCGGATAGCTTTCCCGCATACGGGTGCGCACATCTTCCACCGAGATGGTGTTGTCCACCGCCTGGTTGCGCACCATCAGTTCCACGGCGGTCTCAGTGCCGCCGTCGAAGGGCGGCACATCGTCCAGTTCTTCCGGTTCGGGGTAGGCTTCCTTTACCGCCGCCACCGCCGTTTCACAGACGGCTTTGAGCTTGGCCTTTTCCTGCATGGCCTCGGTGCAGCCAAAGACGCGGGTGGAGAGGTAGAAGTCCTTCTTTTCATCCAGGTTGAACTTTTTCTCGATCAGGCGCACGGTGCCGTTGGCACGGTCGATGAGGGCTGCCTCGTCGGCCTTGGGGGTGCCGGGCAGCAGAGTGCGCTGGGGCACCATGCTGCTGAACCGGCCGTTGCCCATCGTCTCGGTGTGATGGGTGTAGCCGGGGCGGTAGTTGAGTTTGAGCACACCGTAGAACGGCACGCCGTCCCCGGCGAAATCCACCACCGCCAGATCCCCCGCCGGGATGGCCGGGTACTGCAGCATCTGCTCAAAGATAACCCCCGCAATACGGCGGGAGAGATCCACAAAGTCCTGGTTCTGGGCCATCTCCTGGGCAAAGGCGGAATCCGGCAGAAAACGGCAGTTCTTGACCTCGTCGCTGACAAAGGCCTTTTCCAGAATGACGGAAAAATATTCGAACAGATCGGCATCCAGATCCATGGGCCGGTCGGAAAGCAGCGGTTCCGAGGCGCCGGGGTCCAGCAGATGCAGAATGACCTGATTGATCTTGACTTCCATGGTTGGCAAGGCTCCTTTGGAATAAAGTTGAAAGATAAGTATACCACAATTTGGTGCGTTTGGGTAGCGCCGCACCGGGGCAAGCTAGCCCTGAAAGGAGGGATTTTCTGTGAAAAGACCACTGAATCCCGAAGGCAAAAAGGACCTTTTGCAGCGCACGGCTCCCAGCCGCCAGAAGCAGGCCAAAGAATACCTGAACGGCCAGGTGCCCGGGGTGATGCAGCACTACGCTCCCGACGCCGTGGCCGACCCGGACAAGGGCTGGGTGGAAAGTGATGAAACCGTGCACCGGCTGGCCCGCTGGCGCGAGGAAGCCCCCTATTGAGAATAAGCCAACAACGGCCCCGCTGTGTATGCGGGGCTGTTCCGGTTCAGTCGGCGTTGAGCTTGGCAGACGCCTTATGGGTAAAGCGGTCGTTATCCACGATGTACCGCTCGTGGGTGGCGTGGGCCACCTCGCTGACATCGTCGTACACCCGCGCCGTAAAGGTCAGGCGGCGGTCCGCCACCGCCGTGAGCTCACAGTCGCAATAAACCACCATGCCGATGGGCGTGGGCGCCGTATGGGCCAGCGAAAGGCTGGTTCCCACCGTGCCGGTACCCAGGTCCAGCTCCCCGGCAACCGACTTCCAGCAGGCCTTTTCAATCAGGGCCGCCACCGCAGGGGTGGCCAGCACCGGCAGTTCCCCGCTGCCCAGCGCCTTGGCGGTATTTTCGGTGGTAACACGCAGCGCCGCGTGCCCCTTGATTCCCGGTTCCAACATCTGTATGATCCCCTTTTTCGGTTTTTTCATTTAAAATGTATTATACCGGGCCGGGGCGCTGATTGCAAGATACCGCCTTTTTCGCCCACAGCCTTGCGTTTTGCCGCCAAACCCGCTATACTGGGTTCGTAAGCGAGGAAGCGACCGTTGGGTCGGCTTCCTTTTTTGCGGCAGGACAACTGAATAAACAGGGGGACGATCATGAGCGAAAAAACGATCGATTATTCCAAGGGCATTTACAATGCCCGCGAACTGGGCACACCCAAGCTGCTGATTCTGGGTGCGCAGCACATGTTTGCCATGTTCGGCGCCACCGTGCTGGTGCCGCTACTGACCGGGCTGAGCGTCAGCACCACGCTGCTGTGCGCCGGTTTGGGCACGCTGCTGTTCCACTTTTTGTGCAAGGGCAAGGTACCCGCATTCCTGGGTTCCAGCTTTGCCTATCTGGGCGGCTTTACCATCGTGAGCAACAACGGCGCCAACCCCGAGAACCTTCCCTACGCCTGTGCGGCCGTGGCGTTTTCCGGCCTGGTGTATGTGCTGTTCAGCTTCCTCATCTCGGCGTTCGGTATCCGCCGCATGATGAAGTTCTTCCCGCCGGTGGTCACGGGTCCCATCATCATCGCCATCGGCCTGATCCTGGCTCCCAGCGCCATCAGCAACTGCCAGAGCAACTGGCTGCTGGCCTTTGTAGCGCTGGCCACCGTCATCATCTGCAACATCTGGGGCAAGGGCATGGTCAAGATCCTGCCCATCCTCATCGGCGTATTGGTCTCCTATGCGGTGGCTCTCGTCACCGGCGCCGTGGACTTTGCGGCCATTTTCTCGGCGGACTGGTTCGGCATTCCGCTGCATAAGGACTCCATGGGTCTGTTCGCCATCGACGGCAGTGAGACTTTCATCAGCGCGCTGTTCACCATCGTGCCCATCGCCCTGGCTACCATGATGGAACACATCGGCGACGTGGCAGCCATCAGCGCCACCACCGGCAAGAACTACATCCGTGACCCGGGCCTGAACCGCACCCTGCTGGGCGACGGCCTGGCCACCACCATGGCCGGTTTGCTGGGCGGCCCCGCCAACACCACCTACGGCGAAAACACCGGCGTGCTGGCCCTGACCAAGATCTACGATCCCCTGGTCATCCGCATTGCCGCCGTCTTTGCCCTGATCCTGAGCTTCTGCCCCAAGTTTGAGGCCATCATCAACACCATCCCCACCGGCATCGTGGGCGGCATCAGCTTTGTGCTCTACGGCATGATCTCCGCCATCGGCGTGCGCAACGTTGTGGAAAACAAGGTGGACTTCACCAACTCCCGCAACCTCATCATCGCCGCCGTCATTCTGGTCTGTGCCCTGGGCTTCAACTCGGTGGGCGGCATCACCTTCGTGGTTGCCGGTCTGACCATCAACCTGTCCGGTCTGGCCATTGCCGCCATCGCGGGCATCCTGCTCAACGCCATTCTGCCCGGCAACGACTATGAGTTCGACGAGGGCACCAACGACGGCGAGGGCGCCAGCCTGCGCGTCTGATTTCACTGAAACAAGGAGGGCCGGCCTATGACCGCCGCGGATTTCACCAACCTGCATCTGCAATATAAATCGGAACAGGCCGAAGGCGAAGTGCCCGCCACCATCGAGCACGATTTTGCCGACGGACGGATGGTGGATCACTACTATGTGACCCCTTCCCCCGCCTTCTGGGCCGATGAGGGCATCCAGGGGCTGGGCAGCGTTTCGGGCATTCTGTTTTTGCAGCAGCCCGACGGTGCCCCCTGGAAAATCCTGGTCCATGAACCGGCCATGATCAAAGAAGTGATTTTTGAAATGCCGGATGCAGAGTTCCGCCAGATGCTGCAGGCAAGCGGCGTGATCCTGCCCGGCGAGCCCGGCTTTGTGCCGCCCCAATAACCCATCGCACTTTCCCCGCAGAAATGCGGGGATTTTTTTATTTTCCGTCTTGACAGGGCACCGCATCGGGTGTATCATATGAACAAATAATCATATGAAAGGATGTTCTCTATGGTGCAACGCGATCCCTCGCTGTCTGTGGACGGCCAACCGCTGGATGAACAGACCCTGCAGAAATTGCAGGACGATCTGCCCGGCGACGAAATCCTCTACGATCTGGCTGAGTTGTTCCGGGTGTTCGGCGATACCACCCGCATCAAGATTCTGTACGCCCTGTTCGAGAGCGAGCTGTGCGTCAACGACATTGCCCAGGTGGTGGGCCTTTCCCAGAGCGCCGTCAGCCACCAGCTGCGGCTGCTGAAAGCCAGCAAGCTGGTCAAGTTCCGGCGGGAAGGCAAAGCCATCTACTATTCGCTGGATGACGACCACGTGCGCACCATGATTGCCCTGGGCATGGAGCATGTGGAAGAGTAAGCGGAGTTTTACCAATCGAATCATTTTATAAAGTGAGGTTTTTTACTATGCAGAAGAAATTCAGGATCGAAGTGGATTGCGCCAACTGTGCCGCCAAAATCGAAACCGCCGTCAAGGCCCTGCCTGGTGTGGAGAATGCCAGCGTCAGCTTTATGACCCAGAAGATGCTGCTGGTGGCCGACGACGCCCGCTTTGACGAAATTTTGCAGCAGGTTGTGCGGACCGCCAAAAAGATTGAGCCCGACTTCGAGATCGAACTGTAACACGGGAGCTTTCCTGCCAAACGGAGGCATCTTTTTATGACCAAAAAGCAGAAAAAAATGCTGCGGCGCATCCTTCTGGCCGCGGCACTGACTTTGTGCGCCGCCGTGGCGCTGCATTTTCTTGCGCTGCCCTGGTACGGCCAGCTCATCGTCTGGCTGATCCCCTACCTGGTGATCGGCTACGACATTCTGCGCAAGGCAATCCTGGGGATCAAAAGCGGCGAAGTGTTCGACGAGAACTTCCTGATGGCGGTAGCCACTGTGGGCGCCATGGGCTGCGGCGAATACGCCGAAGGCGTGGCCGTCATGCTGTTCTACCAGGTGGGTGAGTTGTTCCAGAGCTACGCGGTGGGCAAAAGCCGCCGCAGCATCAGCGATCTGATGGATATCCGGCCCGACAGCGCCAACCTGGAACAGGCCGACGGCAGCGTGACGGTGGTGGACCCCGACGAGGTAGCCGTGGGTTCCGTCATTGTGGTGCGCCCCGGGGAAAAAATCCCCATCGACGGCACCGTTCTCAGTGGTGAGAGCACGCTGAACACCGCCGCCCTCACCGGGGAAAGCCGCCCCCGCAGCGTGCGCCCCGGGGATGAGGTCATCAGCGGCTGTGTCAACGAGGATGGCCTGCTGCGCGTTACCACCACCAAAGCCTACGATGAATCCACCGTGGCGAAAATTCTGGATCTGGTGGAAAATTCCAGCCTGAAAAAGGCAAAAGTGGAAAACTTCATCACCAAATTTGCCCACTGGTACACCCCCGCCGTCTGCCTGGCAGCGCTGGTACTGGCCATTGTCCCCCCGCTGGTGCTGGGCGGCGGCTGGACCACCTGGGTACTGCGTGCGCTGACCTTCCTGGTCATCAGCTGCCCCTGTGCGCTGGTCATCTCCATTCCGCTGACCTTCTTCGGCGGCATCGGCGGCGCGTCCCGCTGCGGCATCCTCGTCAAGGGCGGCAACTATCTGGAAGCGCTGTCCCATGCCGGAATCGCCGCGTTTGACAAGACCGGCACCCTGACCAAGGGCATCTTTGAAGTTACCCGGGTGACCCCCGCCGAAGGCGTGACCGAATCCGAACTGCTGGAAGCTGCCGCCCTGGCCGAGCGGTTTTCCAGCCATCCCATCAGCAAGAGTCTGCGGGCAGCCTGCCCCGACGCCGACGCCCGCCGGGCCGCCGATGCCCAGGAGATCGCCGGGCAGGGTGTGCGCACCCTGGTGGATGGCCGGGTGGTGCTGGCCGGCAACGCCCGCCTGATGGAAGCTAACGGCATTGTCTACACCGCCGATGACGGCGCAGGCAGCATCGTCTATGTAGCCCGGGACGGTCAGTTCCTGGGGTCCATCCTGATCTCCGACGAGGAAAAGCCCACCGCCGCCGCGGCCATGAAGGATCTGCGCCGCCAGGGTGTGCGCACCGTCATGCTGACCGGCGACACCCCCGCCGTGGCTGAGAAGGTTGCCGCCGAGTTGGGCATTGACGAGGTGCACGCCGGGCTGCTGCCCGCCGACAAGGTGCAGCAGGTGGAAACGCTGTTGGCCCACAAACCCGCCGACAAAATGCTGGTGTTTGCGGGCGATGGCATCAACGATGCCCCGGTGCTGATGCGGGCCGATATCGGCATCGCCATGGGTGCCTTGGGCAGCGACGCCGCCATCGAAGCCGCCGACGTGGTGCTGATGGACGACGACCCGGCCAAGATCGGCCTGGCCATGCGCATTGCCCGCAAGTGCATGACCATCGTCTACCAGAACATTGTGTTTGCCCTGGGCGTCAAGTTCCTTTGCCTGCTCCTCAGCGCCGTGGGCGTGGCCAACATGTGGTGGGCCGTCTTTGCCGATGTGGGCGTGATGGTGCTGGCAGTGCTCAATGCCACCCGGATGCTCAACGTAAAATCCTACCAATAAACCAAAATCCCCCCGCTCGGCTGAGCGGAGGGATTTTTTTATTTCATGCTTTCCGGGTCCTGATAGGCATCGTCCTTCAGGCATTCCAGATGGATATGGGCGGCCGTTTTGCTTTCGGCCGGGATGCTGCCCACCTTGCCCAACGTAGTGGCGGTGGTGACGCCCTCGCCGGGTTGCACCGAGGCATCGGTCAAGCCGCAGTAGCGCCAGAGCACCTCATCTTCGTCGGTGATCTCCACCACGGTGCCCCACAGGGCATCTTCGGTCACCGCCGTCACGGTGCCGCCGCAGACCGGGCTGACCTCCTCCCCTGCCTTGGCGGCATAGTCGGCACCGTTGTGGGTGCGCCAGTCGCCCAGGGTTTCGTTGTAGACCAGTTCCGCACCGCTGAACTCAGCGATGGGCTTCGCCTGCCAGAAAGCCGAGGAGGCCGCAGGCTGCGCGGACGGCGCGGCAGTGGCGGCAGGTCCGGCGGATGCAGCAGCAGACTCCGACTGCGCCCCAGACGATGAGGACGAAGCAGACGGCGCGGCTGAGGGCGCTGTAGTGGGTTCCGGCACGTCGGTAGCCGGCTGGTTTACGGTGGTATCGGGCTGCGTCCATGTGCTGTCCTCCTGCAACGCATCTTTGCGGAGCTGTGTCAGTTCCGACATGTTGTTCACGACGCTGCGCAGCGCCAGAATGCCCGCCGCCGTAGCGGCAAACACCAGCGCCAGACAGAACAGGTAGAGGCCCTTCTCCTTGAAAAATGTTTTGATATGGTTCATCTTCCCCCGTCCTTTACGGCAAAATTTGTGTATGCCCCTAGTGTGGGACGTTGGGGAAAGATTTATACATTTATTTTGCGTGCAATGTGTCCAGCAGATCCATCACCGCCAGCGTCCGGGCGCGGGCCTGGGTTTCGGCGGCGGTATCCCGCTCCTGAATCATGCGGGCAAACTCTGCAAACTCATAAGCCATGCGGAACCGGTCTGCCGCCGGGCCGTCGGTGCGGGTTCCGCCGCCGCGCACGCCGCCCGTCACACTGTACACCACGGGCAGCGCGTTGTTGTCGCCCTCTACCACCAGGCGGCCGTCGGGGCCCTGCAGCGTCATACCGTTGATGCCCTCACTGTCCTTGGCCGCCAGGGCCGCCGCCGTGAAGGTGCCGTAATCCAGCAGGGCCAAACCGGCGGTGTCCACACCGTTGTCCGCCCGGCTGGCACGGTATTCCGCCCGCTGGGGCATGCCCAGCAGCCCCACCAGCAGGTGAAGGTTATAGACGTTCATATCATTGAGGGCGCCGCCCTGGCAGGCCGGGTCAAAGGTGGTATTCCAGATGCCCTGCAGGAAATCGTCATACCGGCGGCTGCGGGCGCAGAAGCTGGCCATGGCACCGCGCACCGGGCCGATCTTGGCCAGTTCCTGCTGCAAAAAGGCAAACTGCGGCAGATAATAGACGGTGATGGCTTCCAGCAGCATGACGCCTTGCGCATCGGCCAGGGCGTACAGGTCCCGGGCCTCGGCCGCTGTGCCGGTGAAGGGCTTTTCGAGGATGACGTGATAGCCTGCCTGCAAGGCCCGTTTGGCGGCACTATAGTGCAGGTGGTTGGCGGTGCCGATGTAGACGGCATCAAACCCGCCGGCCTGATAGCAGGCATCTTCATCGGTATACACGGCGGGAATGCCGTACTGCGCGGCCCAGGACCGGGCCTTTTCTTCACTTTGCGGGCGGCAGCACAGCGCCTGCACCGAAATTTCCGGCATTTCGGGCAGATGCTGCAAAAATTCATCCACAATTCGGCTGGTGGACAAAACAGCCAGTTTCAACGGTTGCATACGCGGTCCTCCCCAAGGGTTTTGTAGGATGGTTTGATTATACCACGCGAAATTTCCCGTTGCAATTCCGCAAAAAACCATGTATGATAGGGTACGTTAGTATGATAGAGGAGTGTGTCCCGATGTGACATTGCGTTATGGAACATCCGTCACATGTATGTAAAGAAACAAGGAGTCATTTTTCATGCCATCATTGCGCGAACAAATTGAGAGCCGGCGCACTTTTGCGATCATCTCGCACCCCGACGCCGGTAAAACCACCCTGACCGAAAAACTGCTGCTGTACGGGGGCGCCATCCAGACCGCCGGCTCGGTCAAAGGCAAGCAGAGCGCCAAGCACGCGGTTTCGGACTGGATGGACATTGAAAAGCAGCGCGGTATTTCCGTTACCTCTTCGGTGCTGCAGTTCAACTACCAGGGCAAGTGCATCAACATTCTGGACACCCCCGGCCACCAGGACTTCAGTGAGGACACCTACCGCACCCTGATGGCGGCGGATTCCGCCGTCATGGTCATCGACGCCGCCAAGGGTGTCGAGGCCCAGACCATCAAGCTGTTCAAGGTCTGCACGCTGCGCCGTATCCCCATTTTCACCTTCATCAACAAAATGGACCGCGAAGCCCGCGATCCCTTTGAGCTGATGGAGAACATCGAGGAGATCCTCGGCATCAAGACCTACCCCATGAACTGGCCCATCGGCTGCGGCAAGGGTTTCAAGGGTGTGTATGACCGTAACGCCCGCCGGGTGCTGGCTTTCGAGAGCGATGGCCGCGCCAACGGCGTGAAGATGGTGGATGAGATCGAGGCCGAGCTGGGCGACGCCAAGCTGGACGAGCTTATCGGTGCCGAAAACCACCAGAAACTGGCCGAGGATATCGAGTTGCTGGACGGTGCGGCCGAAGAATTCGATCTGGATGCCGTGCACCACGGTACCCTGTCGCCGGTGTTCTTCGGTTCGGCGCTGACCAACTTCGGTGTAGAGCCCTTCCTGAAAGAGTTCCTGCGGCTGACCCCCACCCCGCTGCCCCGCAAGGACGCCGCCTCCGGCGAGCTTGTGGACCCCTGCAGCGAGAATTTCTCCGGCTTCATCTTCAAGATTCAGGCCAACATGAACAAGAACCACCGCGACCGCATCGCCTTCCTGCGCATCTGCTCGGGCAAGTTTGAGCGCGGCATGGAGGCCTACCATGTGCAGGAGGGCAAGAACATCAAGCTTGCCACCGGCACCAGCCTGATGGCCGACGACCGTGCCATCGTCAGCGAAGCCTACGCCGGCGATATCATCGGCCTGTTTGACCCGGGCATCTTCTCCATCGGCGATACGCTGTGCACCGGCAAGCCCCATGTGCAGTTTGCGGGCATCCCCACCTTCGCACCGGAACATTTTGCCCGGGTGACCCAAGTGGATACCATGAAGCGCAAACAGTTCGTCAAGGGCATGGAGCAGATCGCCCAGGAAGGCGCGATCCAGATCTTCCGTGACCTGGGCTCCGGCATGGAGGAAGTCATTGTAGGCGTTGTGGGCGTGCTGCAGCTGGAAGTGCTGGAGTACCGCCTGAAAAACGAGTACAACGTGGAGATCCGCATGCAGCAGCTGCCCTATGAATATCTGCGCTGGATTCAGAACGATCCCGACAAGCTGGACCCCAAACACCTGGACCTGACCAGCGATACCCGCCCCATCGAGGACCTGAAGGGCAACCACCTGCTGCTGTTCGGCAGCTCCTGGAGCATCAACTGGGCCGAACAGCATAACGAGAGCCTGCGGCTTTCGGAGTTCGGCAACCTGACCTTTTAACGGCTTGCGGCCTGTTTTGTGAGGAAGAACAAATCGTCTATGCTGAATCTAATGCAAAAACACCTTACCAAGGAACAGTTGGTAGAGGATGTTAAATTCTTTGTGCTGCTGAACGCCGGCCTGATTGCCACCGCCGTGGGCATCGCCCTGTTCAAGACGCCCAACCATTTCGCCTTTGGCGGTACTTCGGGCCTTTCCATCATTCTGTCCACCCTCTTTCCCAAATGGAACGTGGGCTTCTTCATGTGGATCGTCAACGCCGCCCTGGTATTGCTGGGCTTTGCGTTTCTGGGCGTGCGCTCCATGGGTTGGACCATCTATTCATCCTTTGCGCTTTCGTTCTACGTCAGCCTCTGTGAAAGCATCTGGCCGCTGACTGCTCCCCTGACCCATGATGTCTTTCTGGAGCTGTGCTACGCCGTCATTCTGCCCGCCGTGGGCAGCGCCATCGTTTTCAACATCGGCGCTTCCACCGGCGGCACCGACATTGTGGCCATGATCCTGCACAAGTACACCAGCCTGGAAATCGGCCGTGCACTGCTGATCAGCGACCTGGCCATCGTGGTGGTGGGTGCCTACCTGTACGGCCCGGCCACCGGCCTGTACTGCATCCTGGGCATGATCCTGAAAACCACCGTGGTGGACGGCGCCATCGAAAGCATCAACCTTCGCAAGGTCTGCACAGTGGTGACCTCCAACCCCGGCCCGGTGCGGGATTTTATCGTCAAGGAACTCAACCGTTCCGCTACCGAGGAGCGGGCCGAGGGTGCCTACTCCCACGAGGAAAAATGGGTGCTGATGACGGTGCTTACCCGCAGCCAGGCCCAGCATCTGCGCCGCTTTGTGCGCCGCAATGACCCCCATGCTTTCATCACCATCGTAAACAGCAGCGAGATCGTCGGTAAGGGATTCCGTTCGATCTGATGGCAGAATTCCCCGCCGCCCGCCGGAAGTTACGGCAGGCGGCTTTTTTGCTGTATGCACAGTGATATATTAACAAAAATTCCGTTGCCGGAATCCCATTCCCCGGCCGGGCCGCGGTTGTATTTGTGCGCCATTTATGCTATACTTTTTTATAATTATCATTTTGTAATGAGCGGAGGAATTTTCCCCGATGAAATACTTGACCTATGCGGAACATGCCTTTCTGCACGGGCATCTTTCCCGTGTACGGCATGTGACCCTGGACCCCGACGGGCCCGGTGTGGTGCGCATCCATCTGATCCCCTGCCACAAGCCCGACCGTGAAACGCCGTTTGTTGCCATTCTCAACGGACAGGATATTCTGCCGCTCAACGTCAGTTGGGCGATTTTGCTGACCAACCTGATTGAGGCACTGCATCCCCAAAGCGGCAAGGAACTGACCCAGGCCGACTGGTCTGCCATTACGGCCCAGGCTGTGGCTGCCACCCACAAGGTTTACCGCCGCACGCCGGAGTTGCAGATCGAATCCGATTTGCAGCTGCTGCTGGACTGCCTGTGCGCCGTAGCCCAGGGCAAGACCCCGCCGCTGCATGTGCAGCCCCTCCATCTGGGGGAATACGCCCCCAAGATGAACGCCCCCCACCGCATGGACCTGATGATCAGTTCCATGATGAAGGACGGCGCCTGGCATTGCAACCAGAAATGCCTGCATTGCTATGCCGCCAACCAGCCGCTGGGTTCCGCCCCTGAGCTGGATACCGACCAGTGGCTGGCTGTGATTGAAAAATGCCGCAGCGCGGGCATTCCCCAGCTGACCTTCACCGGCGGCGAACCCACCTTGCGCAACGATCTGATCAAGCTGGTGCAGGCCGCCCAATGGTTTGTGACCCGGCTGAACACCAACGGCCGCATGCTGACCAGCGCCATGTGCAAGGATTTGAAAAACGCCAGCCTGGATGCGGTGCAGATCACCTTCTATTCTGCCGATGCAGAGATCCACAACGCACTGGTGGGCGTGGACGGCTATACCGACACGCTGGGCGGCATCCGGAATGCCGTAGCCGCCGGCCTGAATGTCAGCCTGAATACCCCGCTGTGCAGCCTGAACCGGGATTATCTTTCCACCGTAAAGCTGGCCGAGGAGCTGGGGGTGCGGTACCTGACCTGCAGCGGCCTGATTCCCGCCGGCAACGCCACCACCGATGCCAGCCGTGCCGAGCGGCTGAGCCCCAAAGATCTGGTGGCTGTGCTGCGCCCCGCCATGGAATACGCTGCCGCCCACGGGCTGGAGATCAACTTTACCAGCCCCGGCTGGCTGCCGGAGGAAACATTGCGGGAGCTGGGCTTCACCCAGATTCCCAGCTGCGGCGCCTGCCTGTCCAACATGGCGGTAGCCCCCGACGGCACCGTGCTGCCCTGCCAGAGCTGGCTGTCCGGCCCGGGCCTGGGCAACCTGCTGCACACGCCCTGGCACCGCATCTGGCACAGCACCGCATGCAGTACCATCCGCAACACCAGCGCCGCCATGGAGCGCCGCTGCCAACTGGGCGAAACGCCCCTGCAGGAGGGCTGTCAATGAACCATACACGATTTATGCGCCGCCTGGCAATGGGGCTGGCGGCTGTGCTGTGCTGCGTACTGACGGCACTGTCCGCCTTTGCCGCCGACAGTGAACTGGCCCCCTACGCCGAAGCCGGCGACATGGATTACATCCAGAATTATGTGGTAACTGTCGACCTGCGGGAGGACGGTTCCGCCGATATCACCTATGACATCGACTGGCAGGTGATCGACGGCGGCCTGACCGATTACCTTTCCTGGGTCAAGATCGGGCTGGCCAACTCCCATGTGGATGAACTCACCCCGCTGACCGACACCATCTCCGACCTGCAATACTCCGACGAAGGCGGAAGCTATGCCAAAGTCGTGTTTGCCCGGCGCTATTACTCCCCCGAGATCGCTGCCCAGAACGGCGGCGAGAGCAATGTACATTTTGCGTTTTCGGTCCATCAAAGTCATCTGTTCACCCGCAACGACGACGGCACCGCCAACTTTACCTTTACCCCCGGCTGGTTTGACGACCTGAGCGTGGGCAACATGCAGATCCGCTGGAAGAATGGCGAGGGATTTTTGGCCGATAATACTGGTGTGGACGGCGACTACCTGACTTGGGACTTTGGTCCGCTAACCCACGGCCAGGCTGCCAAAGTCCATGTGACGGTGCCCATCACCTACTCCGAGGGATACGCCGCCGATGCGGCCATGACCGCCGAGGATTATGGTGCCACCGGTGCCGATTTTGATGATGTAGCCTCCGGCATATTTACCGTGATTTTCATTCTGGCTTTCTTCGGCATCTGTTTCTATGTCATTGCCTCCCGCTCCCCCACCTGGGGCGGCGGCTTCGGCGTGGGCATCGACCCGGCTGACTGGTTCTGGTACACCAACGGCATCCATACCATCCGCCGTGCACGCACCGCACCGCCCCCGCCGGGGTATCACCGCACCGATCCGCCCAAAAACTTCCAGCCGGGCGGCGGTACCAGCCGCGGCGGCGGCGTAGGCAGGCGCAGTGGCGGTGACAACGATCATCACTTTACCTGCGCCTGTGCCTGTGCTTCCAGCTGTGCCTGTGCCTGCGCCTGTGCAGGCGGCGGCCGTGCCGGATGCAGCGTAAAAGACTTTTACACCGTAAAGTTACCGCGCCCGGAAAGGGAGAATGACGATGAGTCTTGAAGATCAATACGATGCCTGGGTCCGCGGCCTGATGGGCGGCAGCCGGTACGCTGCCAACCCGCAGGCTGCCCAGGCCACCAGCGACGCCATGCAGGAGATGCAGGCCCAGCTGGACGCCCTGACTGCCGCCCAGAAACGGCAGAAGAGCGCCGCCGCAGCTGTGGACGCTGTACAGAAAGTCGGGCGGGAAACCGCTGAACACGTGCGCCAGATGAGCAGCGAACTGACACAGTCGCTGAAGCAGGACGGCCTGCTGGGCGGCACTGTAGCAGCTCCCGCCCCGAAACCGACGGCCACAGACCGCGCGGATTTTTCCGGCGTGGCCGACAAGGTAAAGACCCAGGTGCTGGGTCAGGATGCCTTTGTTACTGCGGTGGTGAAAGCGTTCCGCCGCCCCTTTGTGCTGGGCACCGCCGCCGACACCGACCACGCCAAAAACCTGATGCTGCTGTGCGGGCCGGAGGGCACCGGCCGCCACTATGCCCTGCGCTGTGTGGTGGAGGAACTGGCTGCCCGGGGCATTCTTCGCAGCGCTTCCATCGAAACGCTGGACCTTTCCCTCTATCCCGGTCCGGCCCAGGAAAAACTGTTTTTGCAGGACCTGTACGCGGCGCTGCAATCCGACGCCGAGGTACTGGCCTTTGACCACTACCAGGGCTGTGCCGCCAACTATCTGAACATGCTGGCCACGCTGGCCATCGACGGCAATCTGGCACTGTCCAGCCGGTATGTATTGCAGCGGGGCATTCTGGTGGATGTAGGCACTGCCCTAGCCCCCGGCGCCGTGGGCGAGCTGCAGGCTGGCGGCAAATATTTCGTCTTCTTCTCCCGCAAGGGCGAGGATGCCCTGGCGGAAACTTTCGGCGCCCGCTTTGTGGATGCCATCGCCGGGGATATCTGCCGCACCCAGCCTTTCACCCCCGAAGCGCTGGCCGCTGTGGCCGCCCGGGAGCTCAACTATCTGGCGCAGCGGGTGCGCAAACAGTGTGGCCTGGCCCTGACCATGGGCAGCGATGTGCGGGATCTGCTGGCCTCCCAGTACGGCAAGACCAGCGGCATGCAGGCCATGCGCGATTACGGCAACACCGTCTACCGTGCCATTGCCGAGTATGTGCTGGATTCCGACAGCGTACCGGCGGACGGCACCCCTGCCCTGCTTTCGGCGCGGGATAACCGGCTGTATATGACGGTAAACGGCGGCGAACCGCTGGACCTGCTGGCGCTGCTGCCCCAGCAGTACCGCGGCGACGTGGATGCCGTGGAGGCGGAACTTTCCGCCATTGTGGGCCTGGACGAAGTAAAGGACTACGTGCGGGGCATTGCCAAAAACGTACAGGCACAGCAGCGCCGCAAGGCCCAGGGCCTGCAGGTGGCCGATGTCAACATGCACATGATCTTTACCGGCAACCCCGGCACCGGTAAAACCACCATCGCGCGCATTCTCTCCAAGTATCTCAAAGCCATCGGCGCGCTGCGCGGCGGCCAGCTGGTGGAAGTCACCCGGGCCGATCTGGTGGGCCGCTACGTGGGCCACACCGCCCCGCTGACCAATACCGTGATCCAGAGTGCGCTGGGCGGTGTCTTGTTCATCGATGAAGCCTACAGCCTCTACCGCGGCGGGGAGGACAGCTTTGGTCTGGAAGCCATCGACACTCTGGTAAAGGGCATTGAAGATCACCGCAACGATCTGGTGGTGATCCTGGCGGGTTACACCAAGGAGATGGAGCTTTTCCTGGGCGCCAACTCCGGCCTGGCCAGCCGCTTCCCCAACCAGATCGAATTTCCCGATTACACCGGCGCGGAGCTCTACCGCATCACGCTGTCGCTGGCGAAAAGCAAGGGCTATGCCCTGGACGACAGCTGCCGTGCACCGCTGACAGCCTGGTTTGACTGCAAGCAGGCGGAGGATGCCGCCACCAACGGCAACGGGCGTATGGCGCGCAACGCGCTGGAAAAGGCCATTCTGAACCAGTCCAAACGGCTGATTGCCGACCCCAATGCCAGCCTGGAGCTGCTGCTGCCCGGCGACTTTGAACTGGACTGAGTGAATTTTTGAAAACACAAAAAGCGCAGAACCTTTTGCAAGGTTCTGCGCTTTTGTCATTCTATAGGCGGAAACTCAGCGCGCCGTGTAATCCTCGGCCAGGTCAGCCAGGATACGGGGTGCCGTTTCACGGGTATCGGTCATGCGCACAGCGTTGCGCAGCGGCAGCACCGAACGAGGCGTGACGGAGAGCTCGTCCACACCGATGGCCAGGAAGGTCTCGGTCAGGGCCAGGTCTGCACCCAGCTCGCCGCAGATACCCACCCAGATGCCGTTCTTGTGGGCATTCTCGGTGACCATCTGGATCAGGCGCAGCACCGACAGATGATGCGGGTCGTAGAAGCGGCCCAGATCATTGTTCTGGCGGTCACAGGCCAGCGTGTACTGGGTCAGGTCGTTGGTACCGATGCTGAAGAAGTCCACTTCCTTGGCCAGGCGGTCACTGCAGACGGCGGCAGCGGGCGTCTCGATCATAACGCCGATCTGCACATCCTCGCTGTAGGGGATGCCTTCCTTCTTCAGGTCACGCTTGACCTCCTCGCACATGCGCTTGGCTTCGCGGACTTCCCAGACACTGGTGACCATGGGGAACATGATGCCCAGTTTGCCGAAAGCGGAAGCGCGGAACAGAGCACGCAGCTGGGTGCGGAAGATTTCCGGGCGGGTCAGGCAGATGCGCAGTGCGCGCATACCCATGGCGGGGTTGTCCTCCTTGGGCAGGTTGAAGTAACCGATCTGCTTGTCGGCACCGATATCCAGCGTGCGGATGATGACCTCCTTACCGTCCATGTCGGACAGAACGGTCTTGTAGGCCTCAAACTGCTCGTCTTCGGTGGGGAAATCGCTGGTGTTCAGGTAGAGGAACTCGCTGCGGAACAGGCCGATGCCGCCGCCGTCGTTGACCTGCACGGCGTGCACGTCCTCGGGCGAACCGATGTTGCAGTAGATGCGGATGCTCTTGCCGTCCTTGGTGACGTTGTCCTGACCCTTGAGGGTTTCCAGCAGACGCTGCAGGCGCAGCTGCTCCTCGCGCTTCTTCATCAGGCGCTCACGGGTATCATCGTCAGGGTCAATCACCAGCGCACCGGTGCTGCCGTCGGCGATGGCCTGGCGGCCCTCATACTCGGGTTTCAGCGCATCGCCCAGGCCCACAATGGCGGGGATGCCCATGGTGCGGGCCAGAATGGCGGTATGGCTGGAGCCGGAACCGCCCGCGGTGACAAAGCCCAGGATCTTGCTCTTATCCAGCTGGATGGTCTCGGACGGAGCCAGGTCATCGGCAGCCAGCAGAACCGGCACCTCGGAGGCGATGCCGCCCTGCACAACACCGCACAGAATGCTCAGAATGCGCTGGCTGACGTCCTTGACGTCGGCGGCGCGGGCCTGCATATAAGCATCGTCCATCGAAGCGAACATGGCCGCGAACTGCTCGGCCACGTCGGAGACGGCTGCCTCGGCGTTGAGCTTTTCTTCGTTGATGAGGTTTTCGATGGCCTCCTCATAGTCCAGGTCTTCTGCCATCATCTGGTGGGTTTCAAACAGCATGGCCGCTTCGTCGCCGGCCTCGGCGCGGGCCTGCTCGGCCAGCTTGCCCAGCTGCTCAATGGCGCCGGTCTGTGCACCTTTGAAACGATGCCACTCGGCCTCGGTATCTTCCACGGTATAACGCTTGATTTCAGCGGTGGCACGGCGGTAGAAATACAACGGGCCAATGCCGACGCCAGCTGAAACACCCTTGCCCTGAATGGTGATCATGTGGGGTCCTCCCTTTTTAACATTTCAACAGGAAAAGCCGCGGCCGCTATTTTCATACAGCGCCGCGGCCTTTGGTTTTCAGCGATTACAGGTGCTCGTTGAAGAACTTCTCCAGCGCGGGAGCAGCCGTTTCCTCGTCGGCACCCTCGACCTGGACGGTCACGGTGTCACCACATTTGATGCCCATGCCCATGAGCGCCATCAGCTTGACAGCGTTGACGGACTTGTCGCCCTTGATGATGGTCACGGTGCTCTGATAGCCCTTGACTTCCTTGACCAGCAGGCCGGCCGGACGAGCATGGATACCCACAGGTTCCTTGATCGTATAGGTGAACTCTTTCATTGCTTTTTCCTCCCATAGTCGTGCACCCAATATCGCGCACGAGACATAAAATTAAGTCGTTATTATAATAACATACTCGGCGTACATCGTCAACGGAAAACAGCTCAAAAATGCATAGGATTTTTGTGGATTTCGGTCAATTTTTCCTCATACGTACGCATCGTCCGTCCATATAAGGGGTCATTTTCTGGACAATTGTCCCGCTTGCCGCGGGATGTCCGTGCCAATGTGTCCCCTCCCCTCTCCGGTCAAACCGTGTGCCCGTCCAGCAGCGCCCGCATCACATCTTCCGGGCGTGGAGTATGGCGGGGATACCGCTCCCGCAGTGGGGCGGCAGCACTGTCCATGATATACGGCGTACCCACCAGGTCCAGCATGGCGGTATCATTATAATTATCGCCGAAGGCAAGCACCTCTTCCGGGGCCACGCCCAGCACCTCGCACAGCTTCTGCACGCCGGTGCCCTTGTTGGCCAGCGTGGTGTCGATCCAATAGGGTCCTGCCACGGCGCAGTTGGCCTCCTGCCAGCGGGGCACAAACCGGTCTGCATATTTTTCCACACCTTCGTGCAAATAAACCGATACCTTCACAATTTCTTCCGGCACATCCGACGGGTTCCGGATAATTTTATACTGGTTGCCGATAAAGCGGATGCGGTCCAGCATACCCAGCCCGCGCTCCATCAGGTAGGCGCAGTTCTGCCCCGAGAGCATGACCTCGCCCTGGCCGTCGCTGCGCTCCCACAGATCCCGGGCGATCTCCTCAGCCAGGGCACGGGGCATCGGCGTCTTACCGATACAAACATCTTCTTTGTACAGCACACCGCCGTTTTCGCACAAAAAGGCGCAGCGGTCCGCCACCGGCGCAAACAGTTTTTTCTGGCTGGTGTACTGCCGCCCCGAAGCCGGGCAAAACAGAATCCCACGGTCAGCCAGTTGTTCAATCAGGGTAAAAACTTCCGGCTCCAGCGTTTTACGGCCGTATTGCAGCAGTGTACCGTCCAGGTCGCTGCAAATCATCTTGATAGACATAACTTCCCCCGCCTGTTCAGAAATTCATGCGGCCTGCGCCGCTCATAGATGTATTGTACCATACTCTGTTCAGATTTTGCAATTTTGCGCGTATTGGTGTATGATAAGATATCATTTATTACAGCAGAGGTGAATCGTATGGCTTTTGTTTCCGTGGGCGGCAACGCTCCTGTAGATTCCGGTGCGGCCTTCGTGGCCGAAAATGCAACCCTGGCCGGTTCCGTCCGGCTGGAGGAAGACTCCAGCGTCTGGTACGGTGCCGTGCTGCGCGCCGACACCGGCCGCATCGTGGTGGGAGCGGGCAGCAACGTGCAGGACAACGCCGTACTGCACACCGGCCCTGGCCTGGACGTTGTGTTGGGCCGCGGGGTCTCCGTGGGCCATGGCGCCATCGTACACGGCTGCATGGTGGGCGATGGTTGCATGATCGGCATGAACGCCACGGTCCTCAACGGCGCCGTCATCGGGCCGGGCTGCCTGATCGCCGCCGGGGCGCTGATTCCCGAGCGCGCCCAGATTCCCGCCGGCAGCCTGGTGATGGGTGTTCCCGGCCGGGTGGTACGGCCGGTCAGCCCCGAACAGGCTGCTTTCATCGCCGCCAACGAGCAGGAATACCGGAAGCTTGCAAAGCTGCACGCCGCCGGGCAATAAAAAATGCGGTCCCGCCAAAGCGGGACCGCTTTATTTTTGTTACAGAACTTTGGAAAGGAACGCTTTCAGGCGCTCGTTCTCCGGGTTGTCGAAGAACTCTTTGGGCGGTTTGTCCACCTTGACCACACCTTCATCGATAAAGATGATGCGGTTGGCCACTTCCCGGGCAAAGCCCATCTCGTGGGTAACGCAAACCATCGTCATGCCGCCGCGGGCCAATTCCTTCATCAGTTCCAGCACCTCGCCCACCATCTCGGGGTCCAGGGCGGAGGTCGGCTCATCAAAAAGCAGCACGTCGGGGTTCATGGCCAGCGCCCGCACAATGGCAATGCGCTGTTTCTGGCCACCGGAGAGCATGTTGGGGTAGGCGTCGGCCTTATCGGCCAGGCCGATGCGCTGCAGCAGCTCCATGGCCTTGGCGTCGGCTTCCTCCTGCTTCATCAGGCCCAGGCGAACGGGAGCCAGCGTGATATTCTTCTTCACCGTCAGATGGGGGAACAGGTTGAAGTGCTGGAACACCATGCCCATCTTCTGGCGCACACGGTCGATGTCCTTATCGTTGACTTCCTCGCCGTTGAAGATGATCTGGCCGCCGTCGGGTTCCTCCAGGCGGTTGAGGCAGCGCAGAAAGGTAGACTTGCCGCAGCCGGAAGGTCCCACCAGCACGACGCAATCGCCCTTGTTGATGGTCAGGTCCACGCCGCGCAGCACCTGCAGGCCACCGAAATGCTTTTGCAGATTTTTAACGTCGATCACTTTGCGCCATTCTCCTTTCCAGTTTTCCCAGCAGGGCGCTGAAGAGCAGCACCAGCACCAGATAAACGGCCGCCACGCCCAGCAGCGGGTACATGGCCTCGTAGGTACGGTTCATGACGCCCTGGGCCGCATACAACAGCTCCTTGCCGCCGATGACGGTGATGAGGGAGGTATCCTTGAGCAGGATGATGAACTCATTGCCCAGCGCCGGCAGAATGGAGCGGATGGCCTGGGGAATGATGATGAGCACCATGGTGGTGATGTAATTGAGGCCCAGACTGCGGCCCGCTTCCATCTGGCCGGGGTCCACGGCCATCAGACCGCCGCGGATGATCTCGGACACATAGGCGCCGGAGTTGATGCCCAGCGCCAGCGCGCCGACCATGGTGAAGTTGCGGCTGCTGGCGAAAATGACCATGCTCATGATCAGCAGCTGTACCATCATAGGCGTGCCGCGGATGACCGTGGCATAAATCTGGCAGATTACATTGACAACGCCCAGCACCGGGTTGCGGTGATGGGGCTTCTGCTGATCATGCCCCACGCGCACCAGCGCCACGATGGAGCCCAGTACCACGCCCAGCACCAGCGCGATGGCCGTAACCAGCAGCGTAGTGCCAACGCCCTCGATGTACTGCAGCCATCGATCGTTGTACAAAAATGCCTGATAGAATTTGACGAAGAATTCCTGGCCAAAGGTCAGAGTCTCGCCGCTTTTTGCCAGGGCCGAAAGCGCTTCAAACTGTGCTTCCATCCGCTACACAACCTTTCCTGTAGGACAAAGAGAAGGCGCGCCGGGAATACGGCGTGCCTTCTCCTGTGGGGAGAACCGCTTATTCAGCGGTGATGTACTTGTCGACGATGCTCTGCAGCGTGCCGTCAGCCTCCAGCTCCTCCAGAGCGCCGTTGATGGCGTCCAGCAGCTGGGTGTTGCCCTTGGCCACGCCGATGGCGTAGTCCTCGTTGGCGTACTCGGTGTCCAGGATCTTCAGACCCGGATTGGCCTTGACGAACTCCTGGGCGGGAGCGTTATCGATGACGACGCAGTCGACCTGGCCGTTCTGCAGGGCCTGGACAGCGGTCAGACCGTTGTCGTAGGGGGTAACGTTCTCTTCGCCGAAGCCGCCGTCCTCGACAGAAGCGGAGCAGTACAGGTCACCGGTGGTGCCGCGCTGCACGCCGATCATCTTCCCGGTCATGTCGTCGATGGAGGTGATGTCGGAATCTTCAGGCACGATAACCACCTGAATGCCGGTGGCGTAGGTGTTGCTGAAGTCCATAACGGTCTGGCGCTCTTCGGTGACGGTGACGCCGGCCATGACCATATCGCTCTTGCCGTTCTGGGCAGCCAGCAGGGCAGCGTCAAAGTCCATATCGTCGATCTGGAGCTCCAGGCCCAGCTTGTCGGCAATGGCCTCGGCGACTTCCACGTCGATGCCCTCGAAGCTGCCGTCATCGGCGGTCATCTCGTACGGGGGGAAGGCGGCGTTGGTGGACATGGTCAGCTTGCCGGGGGTGACGGTGGTCAGCTCAGCGGAAGCGGTCTCGGCGCTGGCTTCGGTGGAAGCGGCTTCGGAAGAAGCAGCGTCAGAAGAAGCGGTGGACTCGCTGGTGGAAGCGGTGGCGCCGCAGGCGGCCAGGCTCAGCACCATAGCGGTGCCCAGCAGCAGTGCAGTAAGTTTTTTCATGTGTTATACCCTCTTGTCTGTTATCATTTTTAAAACTCAGTAGAGCCGGACCCTCACCCGGCTATGTCATTCAGTATAATTGCATAAATATGTAAAGTCAATGTATAAAATCAAATTTTGGCGTTTTGCGGGCTGGACCCCGGGGCCTGCGCCCTTTTTTGTGCAAAACAGCGGGAATATTTTTGTGCTTGACTTCCCCGCCGGGTTGTGCTATAAAAGAAATAACTTCATCCTGTTGAAAGCTGTGAGGCGGACAAACGGGGTGCGGCACAGCGCTTTCCAGAGAAGGCCGCCGCGGCAGTGGCCGCGTGCTGCAAGCGGCCCAAACGCAGACCACACCTTTACCACCGCCGAGTGTGGGGGCGAACCCCCGCCGGGTACGGCCCGTTACAGCCGCCGCGAGTGGCGCTTACCTTATAGAGGGGCGCAAGTTGGGTGGAACCGTGGAGTATTGCAATGCTTCATCCCTGAGAACAGTAAGGGATGAAGCATTTTTTATTTGGGAGGCAGCTTACCATGAAAATCATCTACAAAGACGGCACCGTAGGCGAATGCCCGCAGGACCAGGAACTGCACGTTCTGCGCCACACTGCCGCACACATTATGGCACAGGCCATCAAGCGCCTGTACCCCGAGGCCGACTTTGCCTTCGGCCCCGCTACCGAGAACGGCTTCTACTACGACGTAGACCTGGGCGACACCAAGCTCACCGACGAAGATCTGGCCGCCATCGAAAAAGAGATGCGCAAGATCTGCAAGGAGAACCTGCCCATCAAGCCCTTCATCCTGCCCCGCGATGAGGCTCTCAAGCTGATGCAGGAGCGCCAGGAGCACTACAAGATCGAGCACATGGCCGACCTGGCCGACGAGACCGAGTTCAGCTTCTTCCAGCAGGGTGAGTACGTGGATATGTGCATCGGACCTCACCTGACCTACACCAAGGCGCTGAAGGCCTTCAAGATCACCCAGCAGAGCGGCGCTTACTGGAAGAACGACAAAGAAAACAAGATGCTGACCCGCATCAACGGCGTGGCCTTCCACAACCAGGAAGAGCTGGAAGAGTGGGAGAAGCAGCAGCAGGAAGCCCGTGAGCGCGACCACCGCAAGATCGGCAAGGAAATGCGCCTGTTCATGACCGACGACCTGGTGGGCCGCGGCCTGCCCATGTTCCTGCCCAACGGCTACACCGTGTGGCAGCAGCTGGAGGATTATATCAAGCAGAAGGAGCGCGACCGCGGCTACCTGCACGTCATGACCCCCTGCATCGGCACCGTGAACCTCTACCGCACCTCCGGCCACTGGGATCACTACCGGGAGAACATGTTCCCCGCCATGGAGATGGAGGGCGAGAGCTATGTGCTGCGTCCCATGAACTGCCCGCACCACATGATGATCTACGCCAACCAGCCCCACAGCTACCGCCAGCTGCCCATCCGCATCGGTGAGATCGCCCACGACTTCCGCTATGAGTCCAGCGGCACCCTGAAGGGCATCGAGCGCGGCCGTCATTTCTGCCAGAACGACGCCCACCTGTTTGTGACGCCGGAGCAGATCAAGGATGAGGTGGCTGCCGTCTGCGCCCTGATCTTTGATGTGTACAAGGATTTCCACATCACCGACTACCGCTGTGTGCTCTCTCTGCGTGACCCCGCCGACAAGAAGAAGTACCATGACGACGACGCCATGTGGAACCATGCGGAGCAGGCCCTGCGGGAAGTGCTCACCGAGCTGGGCATCAACTTCACCGAGGAGATCGGCGAGGCTGCCTTCTACGGCCCGAAGCTGGACGTCAACGTCAAGCCCGCCGTGGGTGCCGAGTACACCCTGTCCACCTGCCAGCTGGACTTCTGCCTGCCCGCCAAGTTCCACCTGACCTATGTGGACAAGGACGGCAGCGAAAAGACCCCTGTGGTGCTGCACCGCGCCATCCTGGGCTCTCTGGACCGCTTCATGGCCTACCTCATCGAGGAGACCAAGGGCCGCTTCCCCACCTGGCTGGCTCCCACCCAGGTCAAGGTTCTGCCCGTCAGCGAAAAGACGCTGGACTACTCCCGCGAGGTGTACGAGAAGCTGAAGGCCGCCGGTATCCGCGTGGTGCTGGATGAGTCCAACGAGAAGATCGGCTACAAGATCCGCCAGGCTCAGCAGGAGGACCGTGCCCCCTATATGCTGGTGCTGGGTGCCAAGGAAGTGGAAGCCGGCAACATCAGCGTGCGCAACCGCAAGGGCGAGACCAACGCCATGAGCCTGGACGAGTTCATTGCCCAGGTGAAGGACGAGATCGCCAACAAGACGTTCAACGTCTGATTCCTTTATAACCTGTAAAAAAGAGGAAGGCCTTAAAGGCCTTTCTCTTTTTTTGGCAGGGCTTGACTTTGCGGGCAGCGTATGCTATCATGGCCTCGCAATTGAATAGAAACAAACTGCCACCGGGTAGTGTAATGCATAACGCATTCGTCTGCACATCGTTAGGTCTTGGAAGATGTGCATACGGATGCTTTTTTTCGGGGGTTTTGCCATGCTTTCCAAACTGAACTATTTTTCCAAAGCCGAATGGACGCTGTGGATCAGTTCGGTACTGCTCATTGTGGGCACCTTTGTACTGTTCCACCAGACCGACTATCTGTCTTTGGCGGCATCGCTCATCGGCGCCACCTCGCTGATCCTCAACGCCAAGGGTAATCCCCTGGGGCTGGTACTGGGCATCGCTTTCAGCCTGCTGTACGGGTATATCTCCTACACCTTCTCCTATTACGGGGAGATGCTCACCTATCTGGGTATGACTGCCCCCATGTCCCTGTATGCGCTGGGCTGCTGGCTGCGCCATCCTTCCGGCGCAGGCCGGGCCGAGGTGAAGGTGGGCAGCATCTCCCGCCGGGAAGCCTTGCTTGCCCTGGTGCTCAGCGCGGTGGTCACGGTAGTATTCTACTTTATCCTGAAAGCGTTCAGCACTGCCAACCTGCTGCCCAGCACCATCTCGGTCACCACCAGTTTCCTGGCCGTCTATCTCACCGCCCGGCGCAGTCCTCTGTTTGCGGTGGCCTACGCTGCCAACGATCTGGTGCTCATTGTGCTGTGGGGTCTGGCCGTGCTGGAGGACCCCTCCTACCTTTCGGTGGTGGTCTGCTTCGTGATGTTTTTCGCCAACGATATCTACGGTTTTATCAACTGGTCCCGGATGCGCCAGCGTCAGGCGGCCGCTGCCTGATACAAACAAAAACCCGGCGGGGATTTCCCCGCCGGGTTTTGCTTTACTTTTCCTGTTTTTTCCGTTTCCATTCCTCGTTTGCCTGCCGGCGCCACGCCTTTGTTTTTCGGTCGGCGTACAGCGCATACCCGACGGCAGGCAGCGCAAAAAGCAGCCCCAGCCCCAGTTCCTGCAACAGCGGCAGCGAAAGCGCCCGGAGCACAAACCCCAGAATGAACCAACAGCCTCCCAAAAGAAGGTACGCAATGCCGTTCATCCGGATATAGTCCGGGGTCCAGCTTTTGTATTTGTATTTTTCGGGAATTTTCTGGATGCCCAGAACCCCGAGAATTCCATAGACAATCCAGAACGTACTGATTCCCCAAAGGAACGGAATGCTCATAAGCGCGCCCCTTTCCGGCGGACAGCCTCTTTTGCCTTGAGTATAGCATAACGGCCGCCACCGCGCAATGCCTGCACGCTCTGTTGTATTTTCGGGCGTATTGTGGTAAAATGTAATATCTATTGGTATGCAATTTTAAAAGGAAAAGGTGCCCTATGGCTGAAAACATGCAAGCTTCCCGCCCGGCCGACGACGGCTGGACGACAGTCATCCGCCCCCGCAGCGGATGGTTCGACATCAACCTGAAAGAACTGTGGCAGTACCGCGACCTGACCCTGATGTTCGTCAAGCGCAACTTTACGGTGCTGTACAAGCAAACGATCCTGGGCCCCGCCTGGATTCTTTTGAATCCGCTGATCACCACCCTGATCTTCAATGTGGTGTTCGGCAACATGGCGGGCATGCCCACCGACGGCGTGCCGGGTTTCCTTTTTTATATGGCCGGCAACACCGTCTGGACTTTCTTTGCCAACTGCGTCAACAACACCGCCAACACCTTTGTGACCAACTCCCAGGTGTTCGGCAAGGTGTATTTTCCCCGCCTGACCATGCCGGTGAGCCAGGTGCTGACCAGCCTGATCAACTTCCTGATCCAGGGGGCCATGTACCTGCTGTTCTGGCTCTACTTCTTCGCCACCGGCGCCGAAGTCCGCTTTACCCTGTGGACGCTGGCGGTGCCGCTGGTGATGCTGCAGGTCATGCTGCTGGGCCTGGGCGTGGGCATCATCGTGTCCAGCCTGACCACCAAATACCGGGACCTTGCCATCGCCGTGGGCTTCGGCGTGCAGCTGTGGATGTACGCCTCCCCGGTGGTGTATCCTCTCTCCATGCTGGATGAGAGCCCCCGCCTGAAAGTGCTGGT
Source organism: uncultured Subdoligranulum sp. (assembly GCA_900545545.1). Taxonomy (GTDB): domain Bacteria; phylum Bacillota; class Clostridia; order Oscillospirales; family Ruminococcaceae; genus Gemmiger. The sequence goes on from UQZO01000002.1 coordinate 137,523, forward strand.
GGAACTCAACCCCATGACCGCCCCCATCGAAGTGTTCCGTGCTGCGACCCTGGGCACCGGCAGCGTGTCGGCGGGCGCCATCCTCTACAGTGTGGCGTTCACCGTGGTGGCGCTGGTACTGGGCGTGGTGCTGTTCAGCCGCATTGAAAAAACCTTTATGGATACCGTGTAAGGAGGGGCCCTATGTCTACAACTGAAAAGCGCCCCGTCATCCAGGTCACGGGACTGAAAAAGCAATACAAACTGGGCCAGATCGGCGGCGGCACACTGACCCACGACCTGCAGAGCTGGTGGGCCCGGGTGCGCGGTAAAGAGGACCCCAATACCGTTATCGGCACCGACCAGCGGCTGTTCGGCCAGACCTTTATGGCCCTGAACGGCGTGGACCTGACGGTGTACCAGGGGGAAGCCCTGGGCATCATTGGCCGCAACGGCGCGGGCAAATCCACTTTGCTGAAACTTCTTTCCCGCATCACCGCTCCCGCCGAGGGTGAGATCCGCATCCGGGGGCGGGTAGCCTCCATGCTGGAGGTGGGCACCGGTTTCAACAACGAGATGACCGGCCGGGAAAACATCTATATGAATGGCGCCATCCTGGGCATGACACGGGCGGAAATCGACGCCAAACTACCCCAGATCATTGAATTTTCCGAGTGCGGGGATTTCATCGACACCCCCGTCAAGCGGTATTCCAGCGGCATGTTCGTCAAGCTGGCTTTCGCCGTGGCCGCCCATTTGGACAGCGAGATCATGGTCATGGACGAAGTTTTGGCCGTGGGCGACATGAAGTTCCAGCAGAAATGCCTGGGCAAGATGAGCGACGTGGCCAACCAGGACGGCCGCACCGTTTTGTACGTCAGCCACAACATGAGCACCATCCGCCAGCTGTGCAACCGCTGCATTGTGCTGGACAAGGGCAAGGTGATCTTTGACGGCGACGTGGAACAGGCCATCGCCATCTATATGGACACCACCGACGTGAACGTGGTGCACTACGACCTGGCCAACGTAGCCCGTATGACCGGCAGCGCCGGCAAGCGGTTCCGGCTGGAGACACTGGACTTTTTGGACAAGGAATCCAGCGTTTTTGCAGATACCGAAAAGATGCGGGTGAAAATCACCTGGCGTGTGGCGGAACCCTTTGCGGGCATCCACATGAAGATGAACCTCCACGCCCGGGATTCCACACCCGTGGGCATCACCCATCCCGTGGACCTGGGCGCTGCCGAGCCCGGCAAGCTTTACACCACGGTGTTTGAATTTGACCCCAGCCTTTTGGGTGAGGGCCAGTACTACTTCTATCTGGACATTTTTGACGGCGCACTGCGCCAGGCCGTCTGCCTGGACAAGCCGGTGACGGAATTTGCCTTTGAGGTCACCAACAGTGACCTGACCATGCCCGAATGGGCTTCCGGCTGGGGCCGCATCCACTTCCCGCCCGTCAAACTGCTGGAGGCGGACGCATGAAGCCCAACCTGTATATCTGCCACACCGCCTACCAGGTGCTGGTAGACCTGCTGCGGGCCGGACGTGCCGGGGGAAAGCCCCACACCATGGTGCTTTCCGCTGCGGTGGCCGACGCCGAAGCCCTGGCCGCCCGGCTGGAAAAAACCGGCGTGGTACGCCCCCTTGTGGTGGACGAGACCCGCTGGCCCGGCACCGTCACAGGGCCGCTGGCCGCGCTGCGGGCCCGCCGCGCCTTTGAAAAACTGTGCGACTGGAAGCTGGACCGTGCCCGCTACGAGAATGTTTACATCCACAACGACTGGAGCGTGCTGGGGCGGTATCTGCAGGACTGCCGCGCCGGGTACATCCTCTGTGAGGATACCTTCGGCAGCACCCTGGGGTCCGACCAGCATCTGGTCACCGACCAGCGTTCCGCCCCAGATTTTGCCCGAAAGCAGCAATCCGGCAAGGGGTATCTCTACTGGGGGGACAGCCCCTGGTGCAAGACCGTGGAAAGCGAGGACGCCGCCCGGTGCACCCTGTTCGGTCCTGACAAGATGGTTACCGACAGCAAGGCGGCGCTGCTTCAGTCTTTGACCGAGGACGAAAAAGCCATGGTGCGCAGTGTCTTTCTGACCCAGCCCCTGCCCGAAAAGGCCGAGGGCGCCACCCTGCTTTTGCCCCGCAGCTTTGTGGCGGACGGGCTGATGACCCAGGAACGCCAGGACGCCATGTTCAAAGCGGTGGCCGCCAAATATGCGGTGGGGCCGCTCTTTATCAAGACCCACCCCCGGGACACCACCGATTACGGGGCGCTTTTCCCCGATGCGGTGATTCTGGAGCGCACCATGCCCAGTGAAGTGCTCAACTTCTGCCTGCCCTTTACCTTCCGCCGGGCCGTGACCGTGCAGAGCTTTGTGCTGCGCGGCTTTACGGCAGCGGAGGAAAAGATCCTGCTGACGCTGGACGAGGCCCAGGCACTGATTCCCCAATAAAATGCTGTTACAGGAGGTTTTCCCATGAAAACGATTGCTGTAATCCCTGCGCGGTACGCCAGTACCCGCATGCCCGGCAAGCCCCTGGCCGATGTGCTGGGCAAGCCGATGATTTGGTGGGTATACCAGGCTGCCAAAGCCTGCCCCAAGCTGGACGATGTGCTCATTGCCACCGACGACGAACGCATCGCCGACGCCTGCCGGAAGTACGACATGCAGTACCTGATGACCAGTGCCGACCACGACACCCCCACCGGGCGCATCTGGGAGGTCAGCACCAAGGTGGATGCCGACCTGTACCTGCAGCTGATGGGCGACGAGCCGCTGGTGAATCCGGCCGCTTTCGACCTGATTCTGCCCGATGCCCTGCCCGAGGACCCCTACTATGTGGCGGTGCTGACCAACGTGATGGACCACCCCGCCGACGTCATCGACTTTTCCAACCAGAAAGTGGTGACCAACGCCGCCCGGGAGATCCTGCTGATTTCCCGCAGCCCCATCCCCTACCCCAAAGGCACGCTGGATTTCGAATACGAAAAGGTCACAGGCATCCAGCTTTACAGCAAGCAGGCCCTGGCCTTCTATCACGATACGCCGAAATCCATCCTGGAAAAGGCGGAAGAAAACGACATGATGCGCTTTATTGAAAATGGTCACAAAGTGCATGCCATCGTAAGCCCGTACAAGACCGTCAGTGTGGACACCCCCAAGGACCTGGCTCTTGTCAACGAGATTTTAAAGGAGAAACATCATGCCTGATATCAAATTGCTGGACTGCACCCTGCGCGACGGCGGTTACATCAACGACTGGCGCTGGGGCTTCGGTTCTGCACGGCGCATCATTCAGTCGCTGACCCGCGCCGGTACCGACATTGTGGAAGTAGGCTTTCTGCGCAACGTGGAAGGCTACAACCCCGATGTTACGGTCTGCAACACCATCGAGGAGCTCAACCGGCTGCTGCCCGCCGAGGGCCAGCGCGGCCACACCATCTACTCCGGCATGGCCATGCGCTCCAACTACGACATCAACAAGCTGAGCCCTTACGACGGCCACGGCATTGAGGTCATCCGCATCACCGCCCATGACTACGATATCCGGGACGGCATGGACTTTGCCCGGGAGGTCAAGGCCCGGGGCTACAAGCTCTCCATCAACCCCATCAACATCATGGGCTATGCCGACAAGGACCTGCTCTGGATTTTTGATCAGGTCAACGCCATCCACCCCTGGCAGTTCTCCATCGTGGATACCTTCGGCAGTATGCGCCGCCGGGACCTGGAGCGCATTGTCTCGCTGGCGGACCACAACCTGGCCCCCGATATCCGGCTGGGCCTGCACCTGCACGAGAATATGGCCCTGAGCTTCTGCCTGGCCCAGGAATTCATGGACAAGCCCCTGCTGCGGGACAAGACCGTGGATGCCAGCCTGATGGGCATGGGCCGTACCCCCGGCAATCTGCCTATTGAACTGGTGGCGGATTACCGCAACGAGGCGGGCAACTGCCACTATGACCTGGACGAGATCATGGATGCCATCCAGGACCACATCGCCCCCATCAAGGGCGAAAGCCAGTGGGGCTATACCCCGGCCTACTTCCTGTCGGCCCGGTTCAACCTGCACCGCAACTATGCCGAGCATTACCTGAACAAGGGCGATCTGACCGTCCGGGATATCAACCACATCCTGGCGGCCATCGACCCGGGCAAAAAAACGGCTTTTGACGCCGCCTACGCCGACAAGCTCTACACCGAGTACCGCAACCGCCGCATTGACGATGAGGCCGCCCTTGCCGCGCTGCGGAAGGACTTTGCTGGCAAAAAGGTGCTGGTGCTGGCCCCCGGCGCCACCCTGGCCACCGAGGAGGGCCGCGCCGCCGTGCAGAGCGCCCAGGCCGATGTGACGGTTTCCGCCAACTTTGTGCCAGACTTTGTGCAGCCGGGGTACGCCTTCTTCACCAACGCCAAGCGCTTTGACGAGGAAGCCGCCTACCCCTGCCCGCTGATCCTGACCAGCAACCTGCGGGCTGATGCTTCGGCCACCGTGGTGAACTATGACCGGCTTGCCGGCACCGATGCCCAGGGCGGCAACAGCGTGCTGATGCTGCTGCGTCTGCTGCGGCTGTGCGGCGCCGCCGAAGTGCTGCTGGCCGGTGCCGACGGTTACCGTCCCGGTGCCCCCGCCTACGCCGATGCCGGGCTGCACACCCACACCGGCCGCGGCGATGCCTACAACGCCCAGATGGCCGGCGCCATCCGGGCTGCCGGGCTGCCGGTGCGTTTCCTCACCCACAGCGAATACGAAAGGGCGTAACGCATGATTCGTTTATTGGTTCTGGATGTGGACGGCACACTGACCGACAATGGCATCTACTACGATTCCACCGGCAACGAGCTGAAAAAGTTTGCCGCCAAAGACGGCGCCGGGCTGCTGATTGCCCGCTCCGCCGGTATCCGCGTGATGATCTGCACCGGGCGGGAGTGCGAGGCGGTACGCCGCCGGGCCGCCGACCTGAAAATCACCGACATCTACCAGGATGTGCGGTGCAAATCGGATTTCCTGCGGGAATTCATGGCCAAAAACGGCTACACGCGGGAGGAAGTTGCCTACTGCGGCGACGATATCAACGATCTGGCGGCCATGAACCTGTGCGGCTTTGTGGCCTGCCCCGCCGACGCCACCGATATCATTCAGGCGCGGGCGGATTACATCTGCCCCCAGTGCGGAGGCCACGGTGCCGTGCGCAGTGCCGTGCAGAAAATTCTTGAGGACGACGGGCGCTGGAAGGATGCCGTGTTTGCCACCTTCGGCGTGCCGCTGGATTGAACCGGAGGGGTTGTATGCCGGGCAGACCCAAACTGAAAAAACTGGATAAACCGCTGCTTTATGCCCTGGGTACCCTGGTGGTGCTTCTGGCAGCCTCGATGCTGGTATGGCTGGCCCTGGTGCGCCCCCAGCTGGGCAAAGGCCGGTCGGAATCCATCAGCGATGATTACAGTGCTTCCACCATTTTACAGGACGGCCAGACCGCCAGCCAGATTTTCACCTTTGACCAGAACCTGCTGGCCGTGGGGGTGGAATTTTACCTGCCGGGCGGCCAGCCCGAGGGCGAGCTGGAACTGGTGCTCACTGACGCCGACACTGGCGAGGAGCTGGCCCGTTCCACCGGCGTGATGGAGTACATTGTGCCCGACCAGTACACCGTGCTGGGTCTGGACCGGGTGGTGCAGGGCGCGGCCGGGCGGCGGTATCAGCTTTCGCTGACGCCCCACTATACCGGCAGCGACGTGCTGGCCATCGGCCACAGCAGCGGCGTTGCCCTTTGGCAGGAGCAAATGACGCTGGACGGCGCCCCGGTGGACGGCACCATGGCTGTACAGGTGACCTGGCAGCGCATCGGCGGATATCTGACCCGGTTTTTCCTGCTGATCTGCGGGTTTGCTGCGCTGCTGGCGGCGTTTACCGTCTGGGCCGTTACCAGCCATAAGGTCAAACTGCCGCGGCTGGTGTTTGTGCTGGTACTGGGGCTGGGGGTACTGTACTCTTTCGTACTGCCGCCCTACGCTGCCCCCGACGAAAAATACCACATCAACCAGAGCTTCACCCTGGCCTGCCGCTGGGCGAATATCTTCTCGGACGACGAGTGGCAGATGGGCCATGTGCCCACCACCACCAGTTTCCGCCGGGAAACCGACGTGGATGCCACCCTGCAGGACGAGAACACCACGGTGTTTACCTGGCAGGAGTTCACCGGTACCCTGTTCACCACCACTGATGCTTCCTTTGACAGCCACCAGGAATACGCCGAGCTGCAGACCGACCAGAACCCGCTGCTGTATCTGGCCAGCGGGGCAGCGGTTTTCCTGGCGTATCTTCTGCACCTGGGCTTTACCCCGGCGCTGGCACTGGGCCGGCTGGCGAACCTTTTGTTGTTTGCCGCCCTGGCCGCCTGCGCGGTACGGGTAGCACCCTTCGGCAAGCGCATTTTTGCCGCGGTAGCGCTGCTGCCCATGACGCTGCATCTGGCCGCCAGTTTCAGCCGGGACGCCCCGCTGCTGGGACTTTGCTTTGCCTTTACGGCGCTGGTGCTGGACGCTGCTTTCGGCCCGGACAAAGCCAAACCCCTGCGACCTGCACGGCTGGCGGCACTGCTCATCACCGGGGTGCTACTGGCCCCCGGCAAGCTGGTGTATCTGCCGCTGGCAGCACTGTTGCTGCTGGTGCCCGCGGTGCGCCTGGGCCGCCATGCCAAGGCGAAAAAGGCAGCCTATCTGGCGGTTTGCGTTGCGCTGGCCCTGGTGCTGAACACCGGCACCCTGGCGGGCACCACGGCAGCGACTTCCGACGACAACACGGTGACAACGGCGGTTGAAACTTCCGCCGAGCCCACCGCTGCGCGCGCCGAAAAGGCCCGCCCGGCTGAACCGGACGAAGCCTACGAGGCGCTGATCTGCGGGGACAACACGCTGGAAAACTACGTGCGCCGCCTTTACTATTATACCGAGGACAACCGCAACCCCACCCAGAGCGAGGTAGACTTCTGGGTCCAGGCGCTGAAAGAGGGCGACGTTTCCCCCGTGGTGCTGGGGCAGACGTTCCTCTTCAACACCGAAAAAATCAACAGTTACACCGGCGGCGAGGACATTCTCTCCCAGGCATCGCTGGCCTTGCTGGGCGAGGACCTGGTCCAGACCGGCAACGCTGACCTGGCTGCCTATTATGACGAGGGTGGCGCCGCGCTGGTATACAAAATCGTCTACAGCCTGGACCCCTGCAAAGAAAGATTTGCGGAACTGGGCCTTGACACCGGCGTGATGGATGACCGCCTGCCGCTGGACCGGGATACGGTAGCTGCTGAAGTGGAAGCCGCCCAGGCTACCCGCGCTACCCAGAGTGTGACCGACGAGGCCGACAGCGTAACCTATACGCCGGGCTATATCCTGACTCATCCCGTGGACACCGTTCTGTTGCTGGTGCGCACCGCTGTGGAAAACGGCGATCACTATCTGCGCACGCTGGTAGGCGGCAGCCTGAGCTATTACTCCCTGGACCTGGCCTGGGGCTGGGTTGTGGTGCTGTATCTGCTGCTTGCCTTCGCCGCCCTGCCGGTACAGGGTGCCAGACTGCAGCCCACCGGCAGCGGCCGCCTTTGGTGTGCAGCCGCCGCCGTGCTCTGCTGCCTGTTGGCGGTAGCGGGCTGCCTGCTGTGGACCCCCACCCACTATGATACCCTGTACGGCCTGCAGGGACGTTACTTCCTGCCCGTACTGCCGATGCTGTTGCTGGTCTGCCTGCCCCGCCGTGTGGCCCATGTGGCAGATGAGGAAACCGCCACCGCCCAACTGATGGGGGCCATGGCCCTGGTGCAGTTCGGCGTTCTGATGAATAGCATGCTGGCCGTCATCGCAAGATAACGGCAAAGGAATTGTTATGACCTTCTGTTTTTTTACCGCGCAGTACCTGCCCACCCCGGGCGGTGTGGAGCGCTATACCTGGAATCTGGCGCGCCGCTGCGTTGCAGCGGGCCACCGCGCCCTCATCGTAACCAGTGCTCTGCCGGGTTTGCCCGCGCGGGAACGGGACGGTGACGGGCTGGAAATTTACCGGCTGCCGGCCTTTCCTGTGATGGGCGGGCGGTTCCCCGTGCTGCGTCCCCTTGCCCCCGCTGCCGACCTGTGGACCCAAAAGATCGATTTTGCAGTGATCCAGACAAGGATGTACCCCCAATGTATCTGGGCCGCGCGCCAGTGCAAAAAACGGGGTATCCCCGCGCTGGTCATCGACCATTCCACCGGCTATATGATGCACGGCGGGCTGGGCGGTGTGCTGGGGCGCTGGTATGAGCATTTTGCCTGCGGCGTCATTCGCCGGTGCGGGTTCCCCTTCTATGGTGTTTCCGGCGATGTCTGCCGCTGGCTGCAAACCTTTGGCATCACCGCCGCCGGTACCCTGCCCAACGCCGTGGACCCCGGGGAGCTGGCTGTTCTGGCTGCCGCTGACCCCCGCACCGACTGGCGCCAGACCCTGCAGGTGCCCGAGGGCGGGCATCTCATCGCCTTTGTGGGCCGTCTGATTCCCGAAAAAGGCGCCTTGCGGCTGGCAAAGGCTGTGCAGCAACTGCCGGGTTGTGTACTGGCTGTGGCCGGTACCGGCCCCGAGGAGGAAGCCCTGCGGGCACTGGGTGGCTCTGTCCATGCACTGGGCGCACTGCCCCACCCCCAGATCGTTCAGCTTTTGAGCCAGGCCGACTGTTACTGCCTGCCCACCGAATATGCCGAGGGGTTCCCCACCACCCTGCTGGAAGCCGCCGCCTGCCGCTGCCCCATCGTCTGCACCCACACCGCCGGTACCGGCGAACTGCTGCCCGATGAAAGCTATGCCGTGTATCTGGACGACACCCGCCCCGAAACACTGGCCGAGGCGCTGCGTGCAGCGCTAAAGAATCCTGATGCTGCCCGCCGACGGGCGGACCGTGCCTTTGAGAATCTGACCGCCCACTTTACATGGCAGGCGGTCTTTGCTACAATGATGAAAACGGCCCAGGACGCCCAAGCGGAGCGTTAAAAGGAGTTAAGATGTCGAAATTACTCATTGTAATCCCCGCGCACAACGAGGAAGACAACATCGTGCAGGTAGTGGAGGACCTGACCAGTCACTACCCTGAATACGATTATATCGTGGTCAACGACGGCAGCCGCGACAAAACCGCGGCGATCTGCCGCGCCCACGGCTACCACCTCATTGACCTTCCCATCAATCTGGGGCTGGCAGGGGCATTCCAGACCGGCCTGCGCTATGCAGCCGACAACGGCTATGACTGCGCCATGCAGATGGATGCCGACGGCCAGCACAAACCGGAATACATCGGCGCCATGTTGGCCGCCCTGGAAGAGGGCAACGACATCGTCATCGGCAGCCGGTTCCTCACGGTGAAAAAGCCCAAGACCCTGCGGATGCTGGGCAGCTACATCATCAGCTGGTCCATCCGGCTGACCACCGGCCGTGCGATCTGCGACCCCACCAGCGGTATGCGGATGTTCAACCGTGCCATGGTGGAGGAATTTGCCCAGAACCTGAACTACGGCCCGGAACCCGACACCATCAGCTACCTGATCAAAAACGGCGCCACCGTCAAGGAAGTTCAGGTGGAGATGGGCGAACGCACTGCCGGGCAGAGCTATCTCAATTTCTGGAACAGCGTCCAATATATGGTCAAGATGTCCATTTCCATCCTGTTGATTCAGTGGTTCCGCAAACGCGACACCGAGACCCCCTACCCCGAAAGGAGCCTGTGACATGTTCGATCAAACGATCATCCGCATCTGCCTGATCGTGGGCAGCCTGTTCACGGCCGGCTTTATTCTGCGGCGTGTGCGCATGGCCAAAGTCCAGATCGAGGACACCATCTTCTGGCTGGCATTCAGCGCCGCACTGCTGATCCTGGCCATTTTCCCCGGCATCGCCTACTGGGCCGCCGATCTGCTGGGCTTCATGAGCCCCATCAACTTTGTTTATATCGTAATCATCTTTCTGTTGCTGGCCAAGCAGTTCTTTATGTCCATCCGCCTGAGCCAGCTGGACAGCAAGGTGCGCATGCTTACCGAGCAAGTCGCCCTGAACCAGGAAAAAGTGGAACGCGACAAATTAGATTTGTAATACGCGACTAACTGTGGTATAATTGTTAATTAAAAAGAGCGAAAGAAGGTTTACGCCATGGCATATACGCCCAAACTGACCTATAAAGGCCGCCCGTTGGTACGCTGCGGCAATGACATCTACTATGGTTCGATGAAAGACCCCTACGTTGTTTATTTGCAGGTGCTGAGCAACCGCAAGGAAAACGGCGTGGAGGTGGCCGATAAAGTTCATCTGGTGCTGCTTTCCACCGACGATTCCAAGCCGCTGCCGGAGCGCATTGTCCGCCAGGCCAACCGCGTGGGTCTGTTCAACGCGCTGTCCTTCGGCGACATCATGCTGCAGGGTGCTTTGCAGCAGAAGAAGTAATCATCTTTCTGTGATAGAAAAACGTCCCCGGAAGCGCTCACGCTCCGGGGACGTTCCTGTACAACGCCATTCCATTTGCTCATAACAATGCCCCCTGGCGTAGGGTTGCAACCCTACGCCAGGGGGCATTTTCTCTGTTTGTTGCCCGCTTTTTGTCAGCTGGTTCCGCTTACAGCGGCTTGTGTGATGTGCTCCAAAGCAAAAACAGCAACGCTGCGCGAAAATCAGGCGGCGCGGCCACCACGTACAACCCGCAGTTGTACCGAATGCCGGGAAACCGTTTGATGCATGACAGTTTTTTCCTGTTCTTCTGCAGGCAGCAACACACCGCAGGCGGCGTTCAGCAGCACTACGCCCAACACGCCCAGTACAACAGCGGCCCATACCGGCAGTTCCCCCGCAGCAGTGGCCGGTACCAGCACCAAAAACAGCAGCATCGTGCCCGTTGCCGCCAGTTTCCCCAACAATGCTTTGATCCACGCCTGTTTCATCCCAGTTCCTCCTTCTGTGATTCCAAAGGGCCGCAAGCCCGCCGCAAATCGCCAAAGACAACTCTTTGTTGTTTGTTGCCTCTACTATAATACTACTTTCAGTTGTTGTCAAGTGAATTTTACAACTTTATTTTGATTTATTTTGGTATTTTCTCTTTACAAAGACCACATGCAGTTGTATAATAAACGTAACAAACAGGAAATGTACACTTCAGTGCCCGCTTCCACTCATCTCTTTATGTAAGGAGCACGCCATGTTTGCAGATCGTTTAAAAGAAGCCCGCAAGGCCAAAAAGTACAGCCAGGCTGAAATTTCCCGGATGCTGGGCGTCACCCAGCAGGCTGTAGGCAAATGGGAGACCGGCCGCTCCACGCCGGACCCCCAGACCGTTGCCCGCCTGGCCGAGATTCTGGATACCACCGCCGACATCCTGCTGGGTCTGCAGAAAAGCCCGGCCGAAGCCCCCGCCGTGGGTCGCAACGCTTTCAGCCGCTATGCCGAATGCCTGATTCCCGTGGTGGGTACTGTGCGCGCCGGTTATGGTTCCCTGGCTTTTGAGGAAGACTACGGCAAGGAATACGCCAGCGTAAAAGACCCGCAGAACTACTTCTACCTCGTTGTGAAAGGCGACAGTATGGAGCCGCGCATCTCGGACGGCGACCTGGCCCTTGTCCACCGCCAGAGCACCCTGGACAACGGTGATTTGGGGGTTCTGGTGTACGGTGCCGACGGAGAAGGCACTTTGAAAAAGTACATCCAGCGCGGAAACTCGGTCATCCTGCATCCGTTCAACCCCGCCTATGACGAGCTCGTGATCAAAGGCGAAGAACTGGACCACCTGTACATTGCCGGCAAGGTTGTGGAGACCAAAGCTAAGTGGTAATGCCCGGCTGACAGGTATATTGTAGCAAGACATTTGTCCCATAATCGGGACTTTTAAATCCCCCAAAAATGCTGCCCGCGGCAGGCTTGCAAGACAAGCTTATGCGGCGGGCTGTATTTTTTATACCCATTTTTCAGGAGAACAAAGCGATGGACCTGGGCGAAAAACTGGAAATTCTGGCCGACAGCGCCAAATACGATGTAGCCTGCACCTCCAGCGGCGTGGACCGTCCCGGAGAGCGCGGCAGCCTGGGCAGCTGCGCTGCGGCGGGCATCTGCCACGCCTTTACGCCGGACGGGCGCTGCGTGTCTCTTCTCAAAGTGCTCTACTCCAACGCCTGCGCCTACGATTGCCGCTACTGCGTGAACCGCCGCTCCAACGACCGGCCCCGGGCCACCTTTACCCCGCGGGAACTGGCCGACCTGACCATCGGCTTCTACCGCCGCAACTACATCGAAGGGTTGTTTCTTTCCAGCGCTGTGCTGGGTACCCCCGACCGCACCATGGAACTGATGATCGAAGCGCTGCGCATCCTGCGGCAGGAATATCACTTCAACGGCTATATTCATGCCAAGACTATTCCCGGCTGCGACCCGCTGCTGGTGGAGCGCATCGGATTACTGGCAGACCGCCTTTCGGTGAACATTGAGCTGCCCAGCGAGACCAGCCTGAACCAGCTGGCCCCCGACAAGAAAAAGAGCGCCATCCTGCGTCCCATGGGGCAGATCGCCGTGAAAAGTGCCGAAAGCCGCCGGGAGCTGGCGGTCTACAAACGTGCCCCCGCCTTTGCCCCGGCCGGGCAAAGCACCCAGATGATCATCGGCGCCACGCCGGAAAGTGACCGCCACATTCTGAACCTGACTGAGGGGTTATACAAAAAATACGCGCTCAAGCGCGTATTTTTCTCCGCCTATTTGCCCATTGTAGCCGACGAACACCTGCCGGCCCTTTCCACCCGGCCGCCGCTGCTTCGGGAGCACCGGTTGTACCAGGCCGACTGGCTGCTGCGGTATTATCACTTTTCTGCCGGGGAATTGCTCAGCGAGGAGGAACCGAACTTCGACCCCTATCTGGACCCCAAATGCACCTGGGCCATACGCCACCCCGAATTCTTCCCCGTGGAGGTCAACACCGCCAGCCGGGCGGAACTGCTGCGGGTACCGGGCATCGGCCCCAAAAGCGCCACCCGCATTGTGCAGGCACGGCGTTTGCAGAAGCTGGGGATGCCGGAGCTCAAGCGCATCGGGGTGGTGCTCAAGCGGGCTCAGTATTTCATCACCTGCAGCGGGCACACCCCGGGGCACGGCACCCGGGCCGAGATTGCCGGGGCACTGTTGGACCCCAAAGCCTTCGGTGTGGGGGTGCAGCAGCTGAGTCTGGACGATTTCACCACCAAGCCCTTGCCGTCGGCTGCCCCCGCTGTCCATGAACTGGCCGCCCACGGGATGGCCGCCGACCAGGCCGCCCGCCTGGTACGGGAGGAGGCCCTGACATGCCTTACCAAGCGAATATAACCGACACTGCCTACCACTACGACGGCAGTTTTCCCGGTTTTTTGTGCTGCATTTTTGAGAGTTTTTCCCGCCACGAGGTTCCAGCCGCCGTCTGCCCGCCGGAGGAAGCCCAGATGACCCTGTTCGGTGTGCGGGAGATTCCTACCGACACCTCCCGCGCCAAGCGTGTGGCGGCAGGGCTGGAACGGTTGGGCCCGGTAGTCCGCGACCGCATCACCACCGGTTTTTTGTGCACCGAACCCGGCAAGGACCTGAAACTGCTGCGGTTTGCCCGGTTATGTTTTGACTACGGTCCCCGGGCTGCCCAGATGTTGGGGGACGAGGATGCCGCCGCGGCCTTCGCCATTGAGCGCGCCGTTACCGGGGAGGCACACCGCTATATTGAATTCATCCGCTTTGAGGAGCGGGACGGCATGCTGGGTACCGTCATTCACCCTAAGCACCATGTGCTGCCGCTGCTGCGGGGGCACTTTTGCAGCCGACTGCCCGACGAGGATTTTCTGATCTTCGATGCCACCCATGGTTCCGCCTTACTGCGGCAGAACCAACGGGTACAGTACCTGGCCATGGACCACTACACCCCCTGCACCGATGAAGCGGAACTGAACTGGCAATCCCTGTGGAAGCGGTTCTTCAAGGCACTGACCATTGAGGAACGGCGCAACGAGCGGTTACAGATGGGGCATGTATTCAAACGGTTCTGGCCCGATATGTGTGAGATGCAGCCGGATCTGACCGCTCCCGAAGGCAGTGCTCACTCGTAATCATACTCGGGGTTGGCGGCCTGGTACTCGCCCAGCCAGCGCAACAGGCGTTCGATGTCGGCATAGCCGATCCGGTTGGTATCGGCCAGGGCGCGCACAAAGGCCCTCAGGTCGCCGCCGTACAGTGTCTGCAAGTGCGCTTCACTGACCGCCCCGCAATAGGTCAGACGGCGTACCAGCGGTGTATACAGGTTTTTGTTGCCTTGCTTTTCGGTGCGGACAAAGGATTTTTTCTCCAGCCGCAGCAGAAAATTCAACAAGGTGGTATCAGCCCAGCGGCATTCCGGCGGCAGTTTGGCCGCGATCTCCCGCCGGGTCGCGGCCCGGCCGCAATCCCAAAGAGCTACCATGATCTGTTCTTCACTGCGCGATAAAGTTTCCATCGTCGCACTCCTTTACATTTGTAGTAATATTTCTGATTATATTTTACATTTGTAGTAGTTATTTTGTCCAGTTGGCAAGTTGCACAAATTCCGGCTTTTCATTTTTACATGAAAAGCCGATTTCTTTTACATTTGTGGTATATAGTGTTTTTCCAGTGCAAACACTTTGCCATTTCACAGAAACACCTTCGCATTTTGGCCGTTTTTTTCGGGATTTTGCCTGCTTGCCGCTTTAAAGTGCTCTCCGTATAATAGATGCATAGCCGCAGCGGCGCGGCACCAGGCAGCCGCACAGCGAGCTGCCCTTTGTATTGTTTGAACGGAGGAGATCAACCATGGCAAGAGTATACAATTTCAGCGCCGGCCCTTCGATGCTGCCGGAAGCTGTTCTGAAAACCGCCCAGGCAGAGCTGCTGGATTATCACGGTTCCGGCATGAGCGTGATGGAGATGAGCCACCGCAGCAGATGGTTTGATGAAATCATCCACAATACCGAGGCTGCCATGCGCCGGGTACTGAACATCCCCGACAATTATAAGGTAGGCTTTTTCCAGGGCGGTGCCACCCAGCAATTCGCCATGGTTCCCCTGAACCTGCTGACCACCGGCACGGCCGACTACCTGGTCACCGGCAACTTCAGCAAGAAGGCTGCCGAGGAAGCCGCCAAGTTCGGCACGGCACGCATCGCCGCCAGCAGCAAGGACAAAAACTTCACCTACATTCCCGACGTGAAGGCCATCGAGTACGACCCCAACGCCAGCTACATCCACATCTGCCAGAACAACACCATCTTCGGCACCAAGTATGTGGAGGTGCCCCAGGTGGACGGCATTCCCCTGGTAGCCGACATGAGCTCCATGATCTGCTCCGAGCCGGTGGATGTGAGCAAGTACGGTGTCATCTACTTCGGTGTGCAGAAGAACATCGCCCCCGCCGGCATGGCAGTTGCCATCGTGCGGGAGGATCTGCTGGGCAAGAGCGCCAAGGGCATTACCCCCGCGCAGATCCCCACCATGATGAACTACACCACCCTGCTGGAAAAGGACAGCATGTACAACACCCCGCCCTGCTGGTGCATCTACATGACCGGCCTGGTGATGGACTATCTGGAGCATGAGGTGGGCGGCCTGGAAGAGATGAAGAAACGCAACGAGGCCAAGGCCAAGGTGCTGTACGATTATCTGGACAGCCAGGACTTCTACCACAATCCCGTGCAGAAGGAATACCGCAGCCTGATGAACGTGACCTTCACCAGCCCCGACGCCGACACCGATAAAGCGTTCTGCGCCGCCGCCACCGAAGCCGGATTCGTCAACCTGAAAGGCCATCGCCTGGTGGGCGGTATGCGCGCTTCCATCTACAACGCCATGCCCGCCGAAGGCGTCGACAAACTGGTCGCCTTCATGGAGCAGTTCCGCAAGGAGCATCAATAAAGCAGAAAAGGGACGATTTTTATGTATACCATCAAAACGCTGAACGCCATTTCGCCGGTGGGCCTGGCCAAACTGCCTGCCAGCCAGTTTGAGATCGACAACGAAGCCGCCGCCCCCCAGGGCATTCTGGTGCGCAGCGCCGACATGCACGACATGCCGCTGCCCGAAAGCCTGCTGGCCATTGCCCGGGCAGGTGCCGGCACCAACAACATCCCCATTGAGGAATGCACCAGCGCCGGTATAGTAGTTTTCAACACGCCGGGCGCCAACGCCAACGCCGTGGCGGAGCTGGTCATCGGCGCGCTGGTGGCAGGCAGCCGCAACATGGTGGACGCCGTGCAGTGGGCCCAGGGTCTGAAAGGTCGGGACACCATCGCCAAGGATGTGGAAAAGGGCAAAAAGCAGTTTGTCGGCCCCGAACTGCGCGGCAAGACACTGGGCGTCATTGGTCTGGGCGCCATCGGCGCCCGTGTGGCCAACGCTGCCGTCTCACTGGGCATGGAGGTGCTGGGCTATGACCCCTACATCTCCATCGACGCCGCCTGGAGCTTGTCCCGCAGCGTACAGCACTGCGTCACGCTGGGCGATATGCTGCCCCGCTGCGATTATCTGACCATCCATGTTCCCTATCTGCCCACCACGCGGCACACCATCAACGCCCAGACCCTGGCCATGTGCAAGGATGGCGTGCGGGTGCTGAACTTTGCCCGCGGTGAGCTGGTGGACAACGCCGCCCTGCTGGACGCACTGGACAGCGGCAAGGTCGCCCATTATTTCTGCGATTTCCCCAGCGAGGAGCTGCTGGGCGTCAAGGGCGTGGAGTGCACGCCCCACCTGGGCGCCAGCACCCCCGAAAGCGAAACCAACTGCGCCGTGATGGCTGCCGCCGAGCTGAGCGACTACCTGAAAAACGGCAACATCGTCCACAGTGTCAACCTGCCGGATGTGAGCCAGCCCCGGGTAGGCGGCCGCCGCATCTGCATCATCCACAAGAATACGCCGGGTGCCATCTCGGCCATCACCGGCATCCTGACCGCAGCCCACCTTAACATCGAAAACATGGTCAACAAGAGCAAGAAGGATGTCGCCTATACCCTGCTGGATGTGACCGGCGAGATCACCGACACCCTGGCCACCGAACTCAGCGGCATTGAGCCCGCCATCCGTGTGCGCATTTTGTAATGTATAAACAGCAAAGCTCCCGGCTTTGGGCCGGGAGCTTTTTTTGCCTTACCAGTGCATCTGCTGCACAGCCTTGTCCAGGTCGACCAGCGTCTTTTCGGCGCCCTTGGCCAGCTTGTGCACAGTCTTGCGCATCTGGCGTTTGTCCTGGGTAGCCAGGCCCATCACCGCGGCGCCCACCGCCATACCGACTGCCGCCGTAGCCATTGTGGAAACATTCATAACGTGCCCCTCCTTTATCAATTTCAGGTACAACGGTATCATGTGCCGCTGCCGCCGTTTTATGCGAAATTCATCCCGAAAAAAGCGGGGAAAAGTTTTCTTTCGCCCCGATACGCCTTTTTTTGTGGGCCGGTTTGTGATAGAATCGTAAAGAAATCACAGAACAGAAGGAACCTTGTCTATGTCCAATGCACCCAAAACTGTATTAGCCATCCATGACCTGCCCGGTTTCGGTCGGGCCGCGTTATCGGTCATTGTGCCGGTGCTCTCCTGCCTGGGCGTGCAGGCGGTGGCGCTGCCCACCGCGGTACTGTCCACCCACACAGGCGGGCTGGGCACCCCGGCCAAACTGTCCAACCCCGGGTACGGTCCCGCCGCCCTGGCCCACTACCAGCGCCTGGGGCTGCGTTTTGACTGCATCTATTCCGGCTACTTATCCGACCCCACCCAGGCCAAACTGGTGGAGCAGGCCTTTGAACTGTGGCCCCATGCCCTCAAGGTGGTAGACCCTGTACTGGGGGACGGCGGCCGCCTGTACAAGGGCCTGGGCGCCGAGATGGTACCCGCCATGTACAATCTGTGCAGCAAGGCCGATCTGATCACCCCCAACGTGACCGAAGCCGCCCTGCTGCTGGGGGACCCGCTGCCCGGCGTGGGCAGCGCCGAACAGGCCGCCGAACAAACCGCCCAGTTGACCCGTATTGCCCCCCAGGTCGTCGTGACCGGGGTGGCCGACGGCCGGTCCATCGGCTGTGTGGGTGCCGCCCGGGGCGGACAGGGGTACTTTGTCAAAACGCCGCTGATCCCCCGGATGTACCACGGCACCGGCGACATCTTCGGCGCCGTGCTGGTGGGGCGTATCCTGCAGGGCAACGTGCCCCAGGCCGCCGTACAGGCCGCCGCCGCTTTTGTGGCGGACTGCATCCGCCTGACCCCCGAAGGCGCCGACGAGCGGCTGGGTGTCTGGCTGGAAGCCGCCCTGCCCAAGCTGATCACGCAGTGACCCCGCCGGGCCGCTGCCGGAAAAAACAGGAAGTGAATGTATGCCAACCGTAAACATTGTACTGGTGGAACCGCAGATTCCCCAGAACTCCGGCAATATTGCGCGTACCTGCGCGGTAACCGGAGCCCGTCTGCACATGGTGGGCCCCATGGGATTTACCATCGACGACAAAAAATTAAAGCGTGCCGGTCTTGACTATTGGCACCAGCTTGATATAACATATTACCAGGACCTTGCGGATTTCTTTAGTAAAAACAAGGGGCCGTTCTTTTATTTTACCTCCAAGGGGCCGCACCGCCATGTGGACGTGCAGTACCCCGACGGGGCATATTTGGTCTTTGGCCGCGAGGACGCCGGCCTGCCTGAAGAGCTGCTGGTCCAGCACGAGGCGGACTGTGTACGCATGCCCATGCGGCACGGGGAACGCTGTTTAAACCTTTCCAACGCGGTGGCGGTTGGCGTGTATGAGGTATTGCGGCAATGGGATTTTGCCGGCCTGGAAACGCACGGACAACTGACCCGCTATGAATGGAGCGAGGACGTAAAATGAGCAAAATTGGCTTTCTGACGGATTCTTCCGCCGACATTCCGCAGGATCTTGCGGAAAAGTACGGTATCGAACTCATCGGGTTCCCCATCAACGTGGACGGTACCGAGTACATCGAACGCAAAGACTTTACCAACGACCAGTTCTACCAGATCATGCGCGACGCCCAGGGTGTGCCCACCACCGCCGCCATCACCCAGCTGCAGTGGTGCGAGATCTACGAGCGCTATGTGGACGAAGGTTATACCGACCTGGTCCACCTGAGCATCAACAGCAACGGTTCCAGCACCTACAACAACGCCCTGAAAGCGGTGGAGATGCTGGCCGAAGAGCGCCCCGGCCACAAACTGCGCATCCAGGTGCTGGACAGCCACACCTATTCCATGGTTTTCGGCTGGCATCTGTGCGAGTGCGCCCGCAAGGTGCGCAACGGCGGTGAGCTTTCCACCTGCATCGATGAAATGATGTACAATCTGGACTGCGCAGAGGTCTGCCTGGCCGCTTACAGCCTGAAACAGATGAAGAAATCCGGCCGTGTCAGCGCCGCTGCCGCCGTCGTGGGTGATTTGCTGGGCATCCGCCCCATCATCAGCCTGAACGAGGGTGTCTCCAAGGTGGAGGCCAAAGTCCGCGGTGACGCTGCCGTCCCCCCTGCCATGGTCAAGTGGGTGGCCAGCCGTGTGGACAATGTACGGGATATGCCCTACATCGTCGGCTACACTTCCAGCAAAGAAAAGCGGGATGAGCTCGTCAAGCTGTGCAAAAAGACCTTCGGCCATGCCCCGCTGACCACCTTCCAGCTGGGTGCCGCCGTCAGTGCCAACACCGGCCCCGACGCCATTGCCATTGCCTTCAAGGGCAAGCCCCGTCATCTGGAAGCCTACGCGCCCCAGCTGCCGTAATCACGAAGAAATTCACCGGGAGAAGCTTCGGCTTCTCCCGGTTTTGTTTTGTGCGCCGGTTGCACGCCCTCCAAAACTCTGCTATAATACAATCATTCTGAAAGAGGGGGTATTATCGTATTATGAAAGCTGTTATCACCGTCATCGGTCGCGACACCGTGGGCGTCGTTGCCAAGGTCAGCGCGGTTTGCGCCGAACTCAACATCAACATTGAGGATATTTCCCAGTCCATCATGCAGGAAATGTTCTGCATGATCATGCTGGTCAGCCTGAATAACTGCACTGTAGACCCCACTGCTGTGCGCGATCGTTTTGCCGCGCTGGGCGAAGAGATGAAGATGCAGGTCACCGTGACCCGCCAGGAAGTCTTTGACGCCATGCACACCATCTGACGGGGAGGCAAAACAGAGATGAGAATTCTGAACAGCGGCGACATTCTCGAAACCATCGAGATGCTGACCGCAGAAAATCTGGACGTACGCACCGTCACCATGGGCATCAGCCTGCTGGACTGCATCGACCCCGACGGCGACAAGGCCTGCGAGAAGATCTACAACAAGATTGTACGCCTGGCCGGCAATCTGGTGCCCGTCGTGGACGGCATCAGCGCCGAGTACGGTGTGCCCATCGTGAACAAGCGCATCAGTGTGACCCCCATCGCCATGCTGCTGGGCGCTGCCCCGGATGCCGACCCCGTAGCTTATGCCAAGGCGCTGGACCGCGCCGCCAAGGCTGTGGGCGTCAACTTCATCGGCGGTTTCGGTGCTCTGGTGCACAAGGGATTCTCGGCCGGTGACAAGCGGCTGATCCAGGCCATCCCCCGTGCCCTGGCCGAAACCGACATCGTCTGTTCCAGTGTGAACGTCGGTTCCACCAAATCCGGCATCAACATGGATGCCGTCCGCCTGATGGGCCAGGTCGTGCGAGAAACTGCCGAGCTGACCAAGGACAACATGTGCATGGGCGACGCCAAACTGGTGGTATTCTGCAACGCGCCGGAGGACAACCCCTTCATGGCCGGTGCCTTCCACGGCCCCGGTGAACCGGACTGCGAGATCCACGTGGGTGTTTCCGGCCCCGGCGCTGTGCGCGCCGCCCTGGCCAAGCTGCCCAAGGATGCCCCCATGGACGAAGTGGCCGAACTGGTCAAACGCACGGCCTTCAAGATCACCCGTCTGGGCCAGCTGGTAGCCAACCTGGCCAGCGAGCGCCTGGGTGTGCCGGCCGGTATCATCGACCTTTCCCTCGCCCCCACCCCGGCCATCGGCGACAGCGTGGCCAACATTCTGGAAGAAATGGGCCTGGAAAGCTGCGGCTGCTGCGGCACCACCGCCTGCCTGGCCCTGCTCAACGACGCCGTCAAGAAGGGCGGCGTGATGGCCTCCAACCACGTAGGCGGCCTGTCCGGCGCCTTTATCCCGGTTTCCGAGGATGACGGCATGATCAAAGCTGCCGAGTGCGGCAGCCTGACGCTGGAAAAACTGGAAGCCATGACCGCCGTCTGCTCGGTGGGCATCGACATGGTGGTCATTCCCGGTGACACCACCGCCGAGGTCATCAGCGCCCTGATTGCAGACGAAGCCGCCATCGGTATGGTGAACAGCAAGACCACCGCCGTGCGCGTGATCCCCGCCATCGGTCATCAGGCCGGCGATGTGCTGGACTTCGGCGGACTGCTGGGTCACGCCCCCATTATGCCCATCAGCAAATACAGCCCGGCTGTGATGATTCATCGCGGCGGCCGTATTCCCGCCCCCATGCAGGCACTGAAAAACTGAATTTGTCACAAAAAAAGCCTTTCCCGGTTGGGAAAGGCTTTTTTCTCTTTTCAGGCTTCCGCCCAGGCGGCCCGCGCCGCGTTCAGCGCATTGAACAGCCGGGGAATTCCCATATACGGCATGGCGTGCAGCAGCGCGGCCAGAATGCGGTCACGGCTGTTGCCGGCCTTCTCTGCCCCCAGCACATGGGCCTTGACCTGGACTTCAGCTCCGCCCAGCGCCGCCAGCGTCACTACATCGAGCAGTTCCCGACGGGCGCCGTCCAGACCGGTGCGGGTGGCGAAATCCCCGAAGCAGAATTCGGTCAAAAACCGCGGAATCGCCTCGGCATATTCCGGCGGCAGGTCGCTGTAGCGGTCGGCGATCTCGGTACCGTAAAGCGGCGCCTGCAATGCCAGACCCGCCTCGTAACGCTCTCCATCCTCCACGGTCCCCTGGGCGGGCAGCGGCAGCGTGATGCCTGCCGCCGTGAACGCCTCGTTCATGGCCGCAATGGCGTTGAGCGTCTTGGGGAACCCGATGAAAGGCGCGCACTGATAAACGGCCTCCCGGATTTCCACCGGCGTACAGCCCACATTCAGTGCCGCACCCACATGGGCTTTGAGCTGGGGCAGCGTCTGGTTGACGGCCAGCACCGTGACGGTGACCAGTTCCCGGTCGGCGTCGCTGAGTTCGCCCACATAGCAGACTTCCCCGAAAATAAAGCGCTGCAAAATCTTCATGAATTCGGGATCGGTGCCCTCATCCCCCGCCGGGGCGGCGCCAAACAGGATGCCGAATTTTTCCGCACAACGTTCGATACGATCTTCCATCGTAAAACCTCCTGACTTCATGGTTTTGTGTTTATGGTAGCACTTAAAGTGCACTTGAAGTCAAGAGTTTTTGCAAAATCAATCCAGAATGCGCCCGTCGGTGGAGATGGTAACCACCTGCCAGGGGATGAACTTGCCGCTGGCCTGCAGCGCCCGCTTGGCAGCGTTTTCCAGTCCGCCGCAGCAGGGCACCTCCATGCGCACCACGGTAACTTCCCGGATATCGTTGCGGCGCAGGATTTCCGTCAGCTTTTCGCTGTAGTCCACGCTGTCCAGTTTGGGACAGCCCACCAGCGTGATATGCCCGCGGATGAACCGCTCATGGAAAGCCGCATAGGCGTAGGCGGTGCAGTCCGCCGCGATCAGCAGCTTGGCGCCGTCAAAGAACGGTGCTTCGATGGGCACCAGCTTGATCTGCACCGGCCACTGACGCAAGCGGCTGGGCGCTGCCGTAGGCACGGCAGCAGCCTCTGCCCCGCCGGAAAGCACCTGGGCCCGGCTGCCCGGGCAGCCGGCATGCAGGGTATGGGCCGCGCTGCCGGGGCAACCGCCCGCCGGGGTCTTGTTCTTTTTGGCCGCCAGCACGGCAGCCTCATCGTAGGAGGCGGCTTCCCGCTCCACAAAGGTAATGGCGCCCGTGGGGCAGGTGGGCAGGCAGTCGCCCAAGCCGTCACAGTAATCGTCACGCATCAGGTGCGCTTTGCCGTTCACCATCTCGATGGCGCCCTCATGGCAGGCCGCCGCACAGGCGCCGCAGCCGTTGCACTTTTGCTCGTCAATCTGAATGATCCGTCGTTTCATAAGAATATGCCTCCGTATTGACTTTCTGGGGCCAGTTTACTACAATAGCCTTAGATTGTATGTTGTAACTACAACATTACAGGAGGAAAGCCATGGAAATCCGTGAATTATCCGCCACGCCGCTTTTCCGGGGGCTGACGCCCGAGGAAGTGCGGCAGGCCCTGACGGCGCTGGACGCCAGCCGCCGCCCCTTTGCCAAGGACGAACTACTGCTGCAGGCCGGGCACTGCATCACCCACCTGGGCCTGGTACTGACGGGCCGGGTGCACATTGAACATCTGGATGTGTGGGGCAGCAAAACCTTGCTGGGCCAGGCCGGTGAGGGGGACCTGTTCGCCGAGACCTACGCCTGCCTGCCCCAGGAGCCGCTGCTGGTGAATGTGGTGGCGGCCAGCGACGGCGAGGCCCTGTTCCTGGCATCGGAACGGCTGCTGTACCCCGGCGAAGAGCCCTGGCTGCAGCGGATGGCACAGAACCTTTTGCAGATTGCCGCCCGCAAGAATCTGGGGCTGGCGCGCCGCAACCTGTACACCGCCCCCAAGACCATCCGCGGGCGGGTTATGGCCTACTTTTCGGCGCTGGCCATCAAAAACGACAGTTTACAGTTCACCCTGCCCTTTGACCGGCAACAGCTGGCGGACTTTCTGGGGGTGGACCGCAGCGCCTTAAGCAGCACCCTTTCCCAGATGCAGCGGGATGGGCTGCTGACGCTGGGACGGCGCACCGTAAAGCTGCACACCGCGCCGGAAGAACTGTAACCACACAACAAAACGGGGCGCAGGCATTTCTGCCTGCGCCCCGTATGTTTTCAGGGAGAGCCCAAACTTATTTGGTGCCGAAGATACGGTCGCCCGCATCGCCCAGACCGGGTACAATGTAGCCCTGGTCGTTCAGGCGCTCATCCAGCGTGCCCACGTAGATGTCCACATCGGGATGAGCCTCGTGCAGAGCCTTCATGCCCTCGGGAGCCGCGATCAGGCCGATGAACTTGATGTGCTTGGCGCCGCGCTTCTTGATCTGGGTGATGGCATCGGAAGCACTGCCGCCGGTGGCCAGCATGGGATCGAGAACGAGGACCTCGCGCTCATTGATATCGCTGGGCAGCTTGCAGTAATACTCCACCGGCTTCAGCGTATCCTCGTTGCGGTACAGGCCGATGTGGCCGACCTTGGCCGCGGGAATCAGGGACAGCATGCCGTCCACCATGCCCAGACCGGCGCGCAGGATGGGAACCAGCGCCAGCTTACGGCCGGCCAGAACCTTGGTGCGGGCCAGGGCGATGGGGGTTTCCACTTCTACTTCCTCGGTGGGCAGGTCACGGGTGGCTTCGTAGCAGAGCAGCATGGCGACTTCGCTTACCAGGTCACGGAACTCCTTGGTGCCGGTGTTACGGTCGCGCAACAGGCTGATTTTGTGCTGAATCAGGGGATGATCTACGATCTCGACAACGCTCATGGTACAATCTCCTTGTCAAACAATTTTTATCGGCAGCCTGCGCGGGCAGGCCGGAAGAACAGATTACTGGTTCTGCAGGGCCATCATCTTGTCGATGCGCTTCTGGTGGCGGCCACCCTCGAAGGTAGCGCCCAGGAAAGCATCCACGATCTGGCAGGCCAGGCCCGCACCGACCACACGGCCGCCCATGCACAGGGCGTTGGCATCGTTATGGCGGCGGGTATACTCGGCACTGAAGGTATCGCTGCAGCAGCAGGCACGGATGCCCTGCATCTTGTTGGCGCACATCGACATGCCTACACCGGTACCGCAGCACAGGATCACCAGCGCGCAGCGGCCGTCCTGCACAGCCTTGCAGCCGGCAGCGGCATAATCCGGGTAGTCCACGCTGGCGGTAGAATCGGTGCCGAAATCCTCGTAGGCGATCCCCAGCTCCTGGAGATGGGCCTTGATGGCTTCTTTCAGTTCATAGCCGCCGTGGTCGGCTGCCAGTGCGATCGGTTTGTCAAATTGCATTGCTTGGTTCCCCCCGTTGTTTTTCTCGTTCGGTGCGCTCCCGCTCGGCCTGGCTCAGCCGGTGATAGTCCGGCAGCAGTTCGGCAGGCGGCACACAGCCGCCATTTTCCCACAGAGCCTTGGCGGCCAACGCCACCCCGGCCCCACGCAGCACCCGCAGCGCGGGCGGGCAGGCAGCCACACCCGGCACCTGCTCATAGGTATTGTAACACAAAGCCGCGCCGTCGCCAACAAAAAACAGCGGTTTTTTACAGTTCTTTATAAAATCTGCCAACGCGGTCACCGGTTCGGCGGCATCGGGCGTCAGGCGTGTGTGGGTTTCCAGGTCAAAGGCCGCCCAATACACCTGCCCGCGGCGGGCATCCTGGGCACCGATCACCGTCCCCTGCCCGGCCATGCTGTAGGCCAGGGCCGCCATGGTGGACACCGGCGCGCAGGGAATCTGCCGCGGCAGCGCCAGGCCCTTGATGACCGACAGCCCGATGCGCAGCCCCGTAAAGCTGCCGGGGCCGTTGGTGGCCCCCAGCACGTCCAGATCGTTCACCGTCAGGCCGCAGGCACGCAGCGCCGTGTCGATCATGGGCAGCAGGGTCTCGCTGTGGGTCAGGCCGTTGTTGCACTGGGTTTCATACAGCAGGGTATCATCCCGCAGCACCGCCACAGCGGCGGTTTTGCCTGCGGTATCAACTGCCAGCAAATTCATAGAATCACCTGTACGATATGTATTATTTCTTTCGTTTTATCCAGTTCGTTTATTCTATCGTGATTTTCCGGGTCGTATCATCGATGCGCTCGATGTGAATGCGGATGGGGTTTTCCTGGGCCAGCAGATCGGCACAGTTTTCGCTCCACTCGCAGGCTACCACCGCCCCCATATCCAGATAATCATAAAATCCGGCGGAAGCAAGATCATTCTCGGTATGGATGCGGTAAAGATCAAAGTGGGCCAGCGGCCGCGGGCCGCGGTAATAGTTGACGATGGCAAAGGTAGGGCTGCTGACGGGATCGGTGCAGCCCAGCCCTTCGGCCAGGCCCTGGCAGAAGGCGGTTTTCCCTGCCCCCAGTCCGCCCGTAAAGGCGATCAGCGCGCCGGCGGGCAGCGTTTTGGCAAAGGTGCGCCCCAATGCCACCGTTTCTTCCCGGGAATGTGTGGTATATTCCTGCATGGCAGTCATACTCCTTACTGCGTAGTCGTATTTATTATAGTACACAATCTGCAATTTGTAAAATTTAATTCACATCCGTGGTCAAACCGTCCTTGTTGCGCTATAATAAAGGAAAATTGACCCGAAGGGAGTTCGTCTATGTACCCATTGATCCGCCGTTATCTGCGCCGCGTCGACGTGCTGTATCTCGCCTTGTGCGTACTGTGCTCGGCACTCAGCGTCGTGGTGCTGGTCTCGCTGGGGTACAGCCAGCTGGGCTCCAACAACAAAGCCTCGGTACAGGTGATCGCCAGCCTGCTGGGCGTCATGCTGGCCATTGTGTTTTCCACCGTGGATTACCGTGCCCTGGCCCGCGCCTGGCCGCTGCACGCCACAGTTGCCTGGGGGCTGGTGCTGCCCACCCTGTTTCTGCACAACGTCAACACCGGCGTGCTGACCATCGGGTATGATGCGGGCGGCACCTCCAACTACAGCTGGTACCGCGTGGGCGGCATGACCTTTCAGCCTGCCGAGCTGGCCAAGATCAGCTTTATCCTGACGCTGGCGCTGCATTTGAGCCAACTGCGCGGGCAGGTAAACCGCCCGAAAAATCTTTTGTTGCTGTTGATTCACGTGATCGTACCGCCGATGCTGATCCATCTGCAGGGTGACGACGGTACCGCGCTGGTTTTTCTGGGCATCGGGCTGGTAATGCTCTACGCGGGCGGACTTTCCCACTGGCTGGTGGGCGGCGTGCTTACCGTGGGCATTGTGGGCGGCGGCGCCTTGCTGATGCTGAAACCGGATCTTCTCAAAGGCTACCAGTTCCAGCGCATCATGGCCATTCTGACACCGGAAGACCCGGCGCTGGCCGACATCACCTACCAGCAGAACAAGGGTGCCATGGCCATCGGCACCGGCGGGCTGACCGGGCAGGGGTTATTCAGCGGGGATCACATCTTTGTGCCCAACGCCTGGAACGATTTTATTTTTGCTTATCTCGCCAACGTGCTGGGCTTTGTGGGCGCGGCGGCTGTGTTGATTTTGCTGTTTGCGCTGTGCATGCGTACCCTGCGCACCGCTCTGCGCAGCAGCGATGCCCTGGGCCGGTATATCTGCGTGGGCATCTTTGCGGCACTGTTTGTACAGTGCGTGATCAACCTGGGTATGAACCTGCAGGTGCTGCCGGTTATCGGTGTGACACTGCCCTTCTTTTCCGCCGGCGGTTCCAGTGTGGTGATGATGTACCTGTGTGTAGGGCTGGTGCTCAGCGTAGGGCTGCACGCACGCAGCAGCCGCCTGGATGCCGGACCGATCCTGTAAAACTATGTAAGGCGGGCTGCTGCCCGCCTTAAACTCAATGGGTATGGGGTTGTGCGCGAGGTGTGTCATCCATGAACAGGCTGGGAACCAGGCAGATGGCCGCCACACCCACGACGATGAAGATCGTGCGGGCCAGCCAGTTCAGGCTGCCGCCGGTGAGCCACCCCACCGCATTGAAGCCCCAGATGCCATAAATGCCCCAGTTGATGCCGCCTACAATGGCGAGCAGCAGCAATAATTTTTTGAACATGGACATGAAAAATCCCTCCTTTGGGTAGCAGTATGCCACCCGAAGGAGGGATTTATTCATTGCGCCCTGTTCGCCCCCTCACCACGGCTATGCGAGGCCCCCGGACCTTTTCCCGTCGCTTTCCCCGCCGGTTGGGTCTCCCGCGGGCTAACCAACAGTCCGCTGGACTGTTGGTTGCGCGCTGCGGCGCGCCGCCCTGTTCGCCCCCTCACCACGGCTATACAAAAAAGCGTCCCCAGGCGGGATACGCCTGAGGACGCTTTTTGTATGCCGGTGGTGGGGGTCGAACCCACACGGTGTCACCACCAACGGATTTTGAGTCCGTCTCGTCTGCCAATTCCAACACACCGGCATGTAACTATTGAATTATAAACTGTTTGCCGGGGAAAGTCAAGCCCGTTTGCCTTTTTACGTCAAATTTTGCATCAAGCCCCCTTGCAACCGATATTCCGCTTTGCTATAATAACTTTTTGTTGAGCAACTTAGGATTTTAGGCTCCGCCGCGGTTTTCGCGGCGCAAACCGGTGCCAGGCTGGCGGTCTGGCATGCGGTCAAAATCTATCCGCCGGAGTGTTTGTATGTATATTGCTATTTTGTCCGTCGTCGCCATTGTGGCGGCATTTCTGGCCGTTCGTCTGGCCCTGCCCCGCACCGATGGCCATGTGTCGGTCCAGCGCCTGGTGCGCTGTGCCGTCATCGCCGCCGTGTATGTGGTGCTCTGCCTGGTGCTGGCGCCCTTCAGCTACGGCGCCATCCAGGTGCGCATTGCCGAGGCACTCTGCCTGCTGCCCGTCTTTGGCGCCGAGTACATCATCGGTGTGACGCTGGGCTGCTTTCTGGCCAACCTGTTCGGCTCCACGATCATCGACGTCGTCTTCGGCACCATTGCCACCCTTCTGGCCTGCCTGGTCACCTACCGCCTGCGCAATGTGCGCATCAAAGGCCTGGCAATCCCGGCGTCTTTGCCGCCGGTTTTCTTCAATGCCGTGATCGTTGGCATTGAGATCACCATCTTCTTCACCGACTACACCGCCATGAGCGCCCCGGTCTGGCTGCTCTGCCTGACCAACGGCATTACCGTGGGCATCGGTGAGCTGATCAGCTGCACCATCCTGGGTGTAGCCCTGGTGAAACTGATTGAATCCAACACTGCTTTGAAGCAGATTTTCACCGAAAAATAATCTGAGGTAAGACCCTTATGCGCCCGGAACTGATTTTGTGGGATTGGAATGGTACCCTGCTGGATGATGTGGAATTGTGCATAGATGCGCTCAACCGTCTGCTGGCACAGTATGGCTATTCCCAGCGGTACAACCACGATCAGTACCGGGCGATTTTTGGTTTTCCGGTACAGGAATACTACGCCCGGGCCGGTTTTGATTTCAACCGCCACAGCTTTGATGAGCTGGCCGTCAGTTTTATGGAGGATTACATCCCCGCCAGCGAAGCCTGCCCCCTGATGGACGGTGCCTGCGAAGTGCTGGACGCCTTCCGCGCAGCCGGGCTGCACCAGGTCATTCTTTCCGCCAGCCCCATCACCACACTGGAACGCCAGGTGGCCGAGCGCGGCGTGACCCGCTACTTTGACCGCCTGCTGGGCCTTGGCGACATCTACGCCAAAAGCAAGGTGGAACTGGGGCTGCGCTATCTGCATGAGGCCGGGTTTGACCCGGACCGCGCCGTGATGATCGGCGATTCGACCCACGATTTTGAGGTAGCCCAGGCTTTGGGCGTGCACTGTGTGCTGCAATCGGGCGGTCATCAGCCGCCGGAAGTGCTGCGCCAGACCGGTGCCCCTGTGGTGCCGGGATTGCGGGAAGCCGCAGAAATGATTTTGAGGAGTGGAAACAACGATGTCTGACCGGGTAAAAGGCGCCTGCCTGACTATGGGCGGCGCAGCGTGCTGGGGTATTTCCGGCTGTATGGGGCAATATCTTTTCACGCGGGAAAATATGGACTCCACCTGGCTGGTGCCCATCCGCCTTTTTCTGGCCGGGCTGCTGCTGTGCGGGTTCTACTTTTTCAAGGATCGCAAGGTGCTGTTCGACCCGTGGAATGTGAAAAAGAATCCCCGCAATGCCATTGATCTGCTGATCTACGGCCTGGCCGGTGTCAGCTGCTGCCAGTTCCTTTACTTTTTGACGATCCAGCTTTCCACGGCGGGCATCGCCACCATCTTGCAGGATCTCTCCCCTGTACTGATCCTGCTGGTGCTCTGTTTGCAGCAGCGCCGCGCCCCCCGGCTGTTTGAACTGTGTTCCATCGTGCTGGCACTGGTGGGCGTTTTCCTGCTCACCACCCACGGCAGCTTTACCAGCCTGGCCATCAACCCGGCCGCCCTGGTGTCCGGCATCGTCTGTGCCGGCACCGTGGTGATCTACACCATGTGGCCCAAAAAGCTGCAGGAACAGTACCCCACCCCCATGCTGCAGGGCTGGGCCTTCCTGATGGGCGGTGCCCTGTTCCATCTGATCTTCCGCCCCTGGACCGTGGGCTATGTGCCCAGCGCTATGGGCGTCTTTGGCATCATCGTGGTGGTCGTTGTGGGCAACGTGCTGGCGTTCAGCCTGTACATGTCCGGCGTGCCGCTGATCGGTCCCCAGCGGGCCAGCCTTTACAGCTTTGCCGAGCCGGTCACCGCCGCCATCATCAGCACTCTGGTGCTGGGTTCCCCCTTTACCACCTGGGATGCCCTGGGCTTTGCCTGCATCTTTGTGATGCTGGTTTTGCTGAGCCTGCCCGCCCCGCACAAAACAGCCCGTAAAACGGTAAATTAATTTTGAAATACACCCGCACAGGTTTGACAGCATCCCCTGTGCGGGTGTATTATATTAGAGTGTGTAAAACTAACTTGCCGCGCCTGAAAGCGGCGGAAATACAGGGGTTTTCCTATGTCTTTTTTTGAAAAATTGTTCGGTTCCTTCTCGGACAAAGAGCTCAAGCGCATCCAGCCTTTGGCAGACAAAGTGCTGGCACTGGAGCCCGACATGCAGAAGCTCACCGATGAACAGCTGCAGGCCAAGACCGGCGAGTTCAAAGACCGCCTGGCCAAGGGTGAAACGCTGGACGACCTTCTGCCCGAAGCTTTCGCCGTCTGCCGTGAGGCGGACTGGCGTGTGCTGGGCCTGAAGCCCTACCCGGTCCAGATCATCGGCGGTATTGTGCTGCATCGCGCCTGCATCGCTGAGATGCAGACCGGTGAAGGCAAAACGCTGGTGGCTACCATGCCCGTCTACCTGAACGCCCTCACCGGCAAAGGTGTGCACGTGGTCACCGTCAACGATTACCTGGCCCGCCGCGACAGCGAGTGGATGGGCAAGGTCTACCGCTTCCTGGGCCTGACCGTGGGTCTGGTGGTCCACAGCGTGGAACCTGCCGACCGCAAGAAAGCCTATGCGGCGGATGTCACCTACGGCACCAACAACGAATTCGGTTTTGACTACCTGCGCGACAACATGGTGGTCTACAAGGACAACATGGTCCAGCGCGGCCATGCCTACGCCATCGTGGACGAGGTGGACTCCATCCTCATCGACGAAGCCCGTACCCCGTTGATCATCAGCGGCAAGGGCGAGGATTCCAGCGCCATGTACAAGCGCGCCGACGACTTTGCCAAGACGCTGAAGAAGAGCGTCATCGTGGAACTGGACGACAAAGTTGCCGCCGAGGAACAGGTGGACGGCGACTACGTAGTGGACGAAAAGCGCAAGACCGCTACCCTGACCGAGTCCGGTGTGCAGAAGGCCGAAGCCTACTTCGGCGTGGAGAACCTGGCCGACGCCGACAACATGGCCCTGCGCCACTACATCGACGGCGCCATCAAAGCCCGGGGCGTCATGCACCGCGACACCGACTACATCGTCAAGGACGGCGAGGTCATCATCGTCGACGAATTTACCGGCCGCCTGATGTACGGCCGCCGCTTCAACGAGGGTCTGCACCAGGCCATCGAAGCCAAGGAAGGCGTGACCGTTGCCGCCGAGAGCAAGACGCTGGCCACCGTCACCTTCCAGAACTATTTCCGTATGTACGACAAGCTGGCCGGTATGACCGGTACAGCTTCCACCGAAGCGGACGAATTCAGCGAGATTTACGGTCTGCAGATCGTAAGCATCCCCACCAACAAGCCCCGTGCCCGCAAGGACCTGCCCGACAGCGTGTACAAGACCGTCAACGGCAAGTACAACGCGGTCATTGAGCAGGTGGCCGAGTGCCACGCCAAGGGCCAGCCGGTGCTGGTGGGTACCGTCAGCGTGGAAAAGAGCGAGGCCCTCTCCAAGCTGCTGAAAAAGCGCGGCATCGAGCACAACGTCCTGAACGCCAAACAGCATGAGCGCGAAGCTGAAATCGTTGCCCAGGCCGGCAAGCAGGGCGCCGTGACCATCGCCACCAACATGGCCGGCCGTGGTACCGATATCATGCTGGGCGGCAACGTGACCTACATGGCCAAAGCTGCCCTGAAAAAGGAACTGGCCAAAGAGCTGACCAAGGACCTGGACCAGCGCAAGGATGAGTACGAGCACGCCAAGGCCCGCGCCAAGGCCAACGGCACCGAGCTGCCCACCCCGCCGGAAGCGGACATCGACGCCAAGCTGGAATTCCTGCTCACTGAGTGCGACGGCCACGCCGACACCGAGGACACCGAGATTCTGAATGCCCGCAAGCGGTTTGACGAGCTGTGCGCCGAGTTTGAGCCCGAGATCAAGCGCGAAGCGGAAGCGGTGCGCGAGGCGGGCGGCCTGTTCATCATCGGCACCGAGCGCCACGAGAGCCGCCGTATCGACAACCAGCTGCGCGGCCGTGCCGGTCGTCAGGGTGACCCGGGTGCTTCCCGCTTCTTCCTGAGCCTGGAAGACGACCTGATGCGCATTTTCGGCGGCGAGCGTGTGCAGAACCTGATGGATACCCTGGGCCTTGAGGAAGATGTGCCCATCGAGAACAAGCTCATCACCAACACCATCGAGAGCGCCCAGAAAAAGCTGGAAGCTTCCAACTTTGCCATCCGTAAACAGGTGCTGCAGTACGACGACGTCATGAACCAGCAGCGCGAGATCATCTACAAGCAGCGCCAGATGGTGCTCAACGGTGAGGATATCTCCGACAAGCTGCACGAGATGATGCGCCAGTCTATCGACGATGCCTGCGCCAACTATCTCAACGGTGAAACTGCCGATGACTGGGATTTCGCCGGGCTGCGCCGCCACTTCATGAACTGGCTGTGCCTGCCCACCGATTTCAACTACACCACGGCCCAGCTCAGCGACCTGACCCGCGAGGGCATTGCCGACGAGCTGTACAAGCGCGGCATGGATATCCTGACCGCCAAGGAGGCCAAGTACGGCGCCCCCACCATGCGCGAACTGGAGCGCATCTGCCTGCTGCGCAACGTCGACTCCAAGTGGATGGAGCACATCGACAACATGGACCAGCTCAAACAGGGCATGGGCCTGCGCGGCTACGGCCAGCATGACCCGGTGGTGGAATACCGCATCGAAGGCTTTGCCATGTTCGACGAGATGATCGCCTCCATCCGGGAGGATGCCGTCCACATGCTGCTGACCATCGAAATTCGCCAGCAGAACGCCCAGCCCAAGCGCGAGCAGATTGCCAAGCCCACCGGCGAAGGCGCCCCCGCCAAGGCCGGCACCAAGGGTGCTGCGCCGGTGCGGGTGACCAAGATCGGCCGCAACGATCCCTGCCCCTGCGGCAGCGGTCTGAAGTGGAAAAAGTGCACCTGCAAAGAGTACCACCCCGATCTGTAATCCAACCATTTCTGTGTGCGCCGCCGAAAGACGGCGCACCTTTTTGTAACATGAGGTAATTGTTATGAAAGCACATATTGTTCGGGAACCCCGCTGTGCCCTGCTGTGGCGCTTTGATGCTGCCAGCACCGGCTACGAAGCCCTGGAGCGTGCCGCCCGCAGCTGCGGTGTAACACTGCGCACAGTAGGCAACGGGGAGCTGGGCGCCCTGGTAGGCGACCTTTGCGCGGGCAAGCCCGCCCCGGCCTTTGCCCCGCTGATTGCCGTGCCGGAGCGCCCGGCGCTGATCGTCAGCGGGTTGAGCCACCAGACCGGCGAGCTGGGCCGCTTCATCGACCTGGTGCGGGAAAGCGGCGCCGACCTGCCCCTGCGCGCCATGGTGACCCCCACCAGCAAAAACTGGACGCTGGCCCAGCTGCTGATGGAATTGAACCAGGAGCATGACGCCGTCAGCGAGGGCAACGCATGAAAAACCGCATCACCCGCATTGGCCTGGGCATTGCGGCGGTGGCCGTATTGGGCGGCATTCTTGCCTACAGCATGCTGACCCGGCGCACCCTTTACACCACTACCTGGTTTGATCTCTTCGATACGGTTTCTGTGGTCAAAGGATATGCCCGCAGCCAGGCGGAATGGGATGAACAGATGGACGCCCTGCACGCCGATCTTTTGCACTATCACCAGCTGTTCGACATCTACAACCACTACGACGGCATGGTGAACCTCCACGACGTAAACGGCCAGGCGGCTGCCGCCCCTGTAGCGGTGGACGATGACCTGTACGCTTTTCTCGACTGGTGCGTGAACACCGTCTATCCCGCCACGGAGGGTGCCACCAACATCGCCGCCGGTTCTGTGCTTTCTCTCTGGCACGATGCCCGGGAAAGCGACACCCCCGCCCCGCCTGAGGACACTCTGCTCCGGCAGGCGCTGGCGCATATCGAGATCAGTAACCTTACACTGGATACCGCCACCCGCTCGGTTTCCTTTGCCGACGAAGCCATGAGCCTGGACGTGGGCGCCGTAGGCAAGGGGTATGCCGTGGAGCAGGCTGCCGAAGCGGCCAAAGCCCGCGGACTGGACAGTGCCCTTTTGAATATCGGCGGCAATTTGCGGGCCATTGGAGAGAAAGCCAACGGCGAGGGACAGTGGACTGTAGGCGTGGAGAACCCCTGGGGCAGCGAGCCCACCTACATCCAGACCCTGACGCTGCGCCCCGGCTACAGCCTGATCGTCAGCGGCGACTACCAGCGCTACTTTGAGTACGAGGGGAAGCGGTATTCCCACCTCATCGACCTGACCACCGGGTTCCCGGCGGAATATTGCAGCAGTGTGGCCATTCTGGCGCCTGCCGGGGGCGGCGGGCTGGGAGATGCGCTTTCCACCGCGCTGTTCTGCCTGCCGGAATCCACCGGCCGCACGGTGCTGGCCGGCGCCGAAGGATACGAGGCCCTGTGGATGTACCCCGACGGCAGTTCCACCCAAAGCGACGGCTGGACCGGTTTATCCGCCGAATGATACACAAAAAGGACCACCCCACGGGGTGGTCCTTTTGTTATTCGTCCCGGCTGAGCAGGATGCGGTCGTTATCCAGCTGGTGGCCCACATTTTGGGCGAAACGTTCCAGCAGTTCCGGCACCGTCATGTGGGTGCGTTCCTCGCCGCCCACATCCAGCACGATGCGGCCGTGGTCCATCATCAGGGTACGGTTGCCCAGGGTCAGGGCATCGTGCATGTTGTGGGTGATCATCAGGCAGGTGATGTGGTGTTCTGCCACGATCTTCTTGGTCAGGTCCAGCACCTTTTCGGCGGTGGCCGGGTCCAGCGCTGCCGTATGTTCATCCAGCAACAGCAATTTGGGGGTGACCAGAGTTGCCATCAGCAGCGTCAGTGCCTGGCGCTGACCGCCCGAAAGCAGCCCCACCGGCTGTTTCATCCGGTCCTCCAGACCCAGCCCCAGCGCCGAAAGTTTTTCGGCAAACAGGGCCCGGTCGGACTTGGAGATACGGGAGAAGGGCGAAGTTTGTTTGGAAGCGCGCAGGAACGCCAGCGCCAGATTTTCCTCAATAGTCATATGGGGCGCGGTCCCTCTTAAGGGGTCCTGGAACATCCGGCCAATGACCTTGGAACGGCGGTAGTCCGGCATCATCGTGATGTCCTGACCGTCCAGCGTGATCGTTCCGGTATCGGCAATGAATTCACCGGCAATAGCGTTGAAGAGGGTGGATTTGCCCGCGCCGTTGGAACCGACGATGGTGGCGAAATCTCCTTCCTCCAGATGAAGATCGATCTTCTGCAAGGCCACTTTCTCGTTGACGGTGCCGGGATTGAAGGTCTTGCTCACGTGTTTCAGATCAAGCAAGGTTGGCACCTTCTTTCTCAGCATGGGCACGGCGGCGGCGGAAGGCTGCCCGAGCCTGCAGGGCGGGCGCTGCAATGGCCAGCGCCACGATGACGGCAGAAATGAGTTTGAGGCATTCCGAAGGGACATTGGCCCGCAGGGCAATGGCAATGATGAAACGGTAGATCACGCTGCCTGCCACCGCCGCCACAGCCTTGGTCCACAGCCCGCCCCGGCCGAAGAGCGTCTCGCCGATGATCAGCGAGGCAAGGCCGATGACCACCATGCCGGTGCCCAGGTTGATGTCGGCGGATTTCTGGTACTGGGCCAGCACCGCACCGGACAGCGAGGTCATGGCGTTGGCGATGCAAAGCCCCACCGTAATGGTGAAGGTGGTATTGATGGAGGAGGCGCGCACCATATCGGGGTTATCGCCGGTGGCGCGGATGGAAAGGCCCAGCCGCGTACCAAGGAAGAGGATCAGCAGCACGCAGACCACCACCGTGATGAGGGCTGCCACCAGAAGTTTGTACGGAGCGGCATCTCCCAGCAGCGCCTGAGCGGCGGTAAAAATCGTCTCGGTTTTGAGCATCGGCACATTGGAGGAAAAGCCCATGACCGCCAGGTTGATGGTATACAGCCCGGTATTGGTGATGATACCGGCCAGAATGGACGGCACCGCCAGCCGGGTTTGCAGGAAAGCCGTGATAAACCCGGCGGCTGCACCCGCCAGCATGGCCAGGGGCAGACCCAGGAAGGGATGCCCGGCCACGGCGGCGGTGGCGGAGACCGCACAGCCCAGAGTAAAGGCGCCGTCGGTGGTCATATCAGCGATGTTGAGAACCCGGAAGCTGAGGAACAGTGCCATGGCAACCAGGGCGTAGATAAAGCCAAGTTCCAGTGCATTGAGCACGGTGGCAACGGTAAACATGAGACAGACGCTCCTTTGTATGGTTTTGCAGATAAAAGAGAAAAGGACGGGATGCCGTCCCTTTCTCTTTCGGAATACGGATTATTCGGCGCTGGTGGTAACTTCCACAACCTTGCCGGCCAGATCGTTGAAGGCGCTGTAGTCGATGCCCAGGGCCGTGGCCGTGTCGGTGTTAACGGTGATGATGCCGCCGTCCATCACATGGAACTCAGGCACGGTGCCGGTTTCCAGAATCTCCAGCGCCATATCGGCGGTGTAGGTGCCCAGGTCGGTGTAGTTGACGCCGCAGGTGGCAAAAGCACCCGCCGTGACAAAGCTGTCGGCGCCGGTGTAGAACGGAATGCCGCCGTCGGTCAGCGTTTCGGAAACCGCCGCAGCCGCGGCCATAACCACGTTATCGGTGGGGGTAAAGACGGCGTCCACCTGGCCCACCATGCTGGCTGCCGCGGTCATGATCTCATCGTTGGTGTTGCCGGTCTTTTCGATATAGGCGATGCCCTTGGAATCCAGGTATTCCTTGGCTTCGGCGATGGGGGTCACCGAGTTGGCCTCCGAGTTGGAGTAGAGCAGGCCGACGGTCTTGATATCGGGCTGGACCGCCAGCATCATATCAATGATGGACTGGGTGTTCAGCGCATCGGAAGTACCGGTAACGTAGTCGATGCCGGTAAGATCGGCGGCTGCCGGGTCCGAGATGGCCGCGTAGATCACCGGGGTCTGGGTGGCTTCGCAGGCGGTGGCCATGCACTGGGCCGCCAGCGTGGCGATGGGAATGACGGCGTCATAGCCATCGGAAACCACCTGGGTGCCGATCTGGTTCAGGGTGGTGGCATCGTTCTGGCCGTTGAAGTCCTTGTATTCAATGGTGATGCCCTTTTCCGCCGCCTTGGCGTCCAGCTCTGCCTCAATAGCGGTGCGGATTTCATCCAGGCTGGAATGGTCCATCTGCTGGACAATGGCGATCTTGTAGCCTTCGCCGGAGGTTGCTTCGGCGGTGGCGGAAGCGGAAGAGCTGGCCGTGGGTTCGGCAGTAGCGCCGCAGGCGGCGAGGGTGGTCATCATAGCAGCGGCGGACAGAACAGCAACAAACTTTTTCATGGTAAATCTCCTTTTCAGCAATGGGGCAGGCCGTAACGGCTTGCCGGTGATTCTATACTTATGCGGAAAAGAGTCGCCATCGTTCCTTCAGCAAAATCATGATCTTCGCTCCCCCAGTCTGTTGTGTGCAAAAACAAAACTGCCCTTGCACAGAAGAAGTCCTTCCGTGCAAGGGCAGATAAATTATCTGTGGTGCCACCTTGCTTGCCGTACCGTTTTGGGGGTACAGCCACTCTGTAGGGAACCAACATTCCCCTGCTCTGTAACGGGAGCGCCCGTCAGCGGATACTCAGGCCCTGCCTTTTCCCCGTGCCCTCCGCGAACCATTGTGCTGTACCGCTCTGCATCCCCTTTCCAGCAACCGGGGACTCTCTGTGGCTGCGCTTACAGCTTTACTTTCGCTTCATTGGTTTGAAGCATTTATACCACAAACCCATGCGTTTGTCAACGCTTTTTGGCAAAAAAGTTTATTCCACCGCTGTGTCGGCCTCTTCCGGCGTGGCGGTGCTGACCTTGTTGCTGGCATCCAGAATCAGCAGTTTCTGGGCCACATCGGTCACATTGGCTTCGCTGTCCTTGAGCAGGTCGTCGTCCCCCTCGTCGAAGGGGCAATCCTCCCCGTCCAGCGCCAGCATCAGGTCGGAACCGGGCGTGACGTAATCGCCCAGCCAGCTGCTCAGGGCTTCCGCATCCCAGACCGAGTTTTCCTCGTCGGGCTGGAAGCTCAGGTTGTTTTTCCACTTGCCGTAGGCCACACCGATGGAGCAGACGCGCTCATCGTTTTCGTCCAGCACTTCCTGCATCCGCACAGCCAGGCTGTCCCCGGTCTGCAGGGCCTGGTCGCCATCCACAAAGGCCAGTACCTTATCCTCCGGGTGTGTCTCCAGCAGGCGCTGCAGGTCTTCGGCGGCCTGGTCAGCCCCTGCGGTCAGCTCGCCCTGCAGGCTGCTGTAGAGCCGCTGGGCTTTGGCGTAGCCTTCCTCGCCGAGATAGGCTTCCATCGCCTCGGGCTGGTTCTCCATGGCGCTGCGGAACCAGTAGGCGGCATTGCGGGTGTTGCTGGCCGCCATGCCCTGCACGGCATCTTCCAGCTCCTCCGCCAGCTCGCCCGTGGCCTGTTCCACCAGCAGCTTTGCCGCCGCGCCCACAGCCGCAGAGGTCTTATCGGTCCCAAGGCCCACCACATGCAGGGCACCGGGGTATTTCCTGTAGGTATCCTGCCAGAGCGTCCACGCCTCGACACGCTGGTCTGCCGGCAGCGTGGACAGATACTGGCTCAGCACCGCGGTATCGCCGGTCTGGAGGTAGTTGTCCAGCAGCATACCGGCGGCCGGGCCATCGGGCAGCGCTACCGCGCGTGCGCCCTGGGCGGCCAGATATTCCACCAGGGTATTCTGCACATCGATATCCCGGCTGCCGCCCAGCCCCGCCATAAACAGGCGGTAATCGCTGTCGCCAAAGTCCGAATCGCTGAGCGGGTAGGCCAGATCCACCGCATGCAGGTTCTGGCGGATATATTCATCGGTGGGGTCCTGTTCACGGTCCCAGGAGGAAGTGGCTTCGGATTCCGAATCCGCTTCCTCGGCGTCCTTTTCCGCTTCTGCCGCGGCCGTTTCGGGGGTCTCAGCAATGACTTCCTCGGCCGTCTTGCCATTGTAGAGGAAGTCCTGCAAGGCCTTGATGTTCACCGCCCAGTCGGGGTCGTACATCAGGCGGTCATCCATGCCGGTACGCACACCGTAGGTGCCTTCCAGCGGCATGGACATCTGCTCCACTTCTGCCCCCAGGAAGGCCGGCAGCTGTACCAGCAGCGCCGCGATCTCAGACTTGGTAAAATTGGTCTGCACCAGCGGCAGCACGGTATTGAGCAGGTTATCCAGCTCGGTCACGCTGGCATCCTGCACCTGATCCAGCACCGCTTCGATAACGGTGCGCTGGCGTTCAATCCGCTTCCAGTCGCTGTCGATCTTGCGCAGACGGGCATACTGCAGCGCCGTATACCCGTCGAAATGGTTGAGGCCAGGCTCCACCTTGTTGACGATCAGCATCGAGTTGGAGGGCACTTCCCAGTTGAGGGCCTTCGCCTCCAGTTCGGTGATTTCGATATCCACACCGCCCACGGCGTCCACGATCTGCACAAAAGAGTTGAAGTTGACACGGACGTAGTGATCCACCTGGACGTTGAAGCAGTCCTCCACGGTATCCATCGTGAGCTTGGCGCCGCCATAGCGGAAAGTGTGGGTAATCCAGTCATACTGGCCCTCATACCCGTCCAGCAGAATGGGCACACCGGTGGCGCGCTCGATGGAGACAAGGCGGATCGTGTGGTCGTTGATGTTCAGCGACACAAGGATCATCGCATCGGCACGGGCATCCGCGCTGAATTCGGTGGTATCCTCGGTGCCGTCCAGCTGGTTCAGATGGGTGAAGGCGTCGGCATCGTTGACAGCCTCAGTACGTTCATCGGTGCCGATCAGCAGGATGTTGAGGACATTCTCGTCGGCGAAAGGGCTGCCCTCGGGCATTTCCATCTCGTCATCGTTATGCACAAGGCCGGTTGCATCCAGGTCCTGGTCCTCGCTGGCATCGATGGTTCCCATCTCGCTGACACTGCCGTCGTTATAACTCAGCAGGTCCAGCTTACCGTTGACGTACAGTACCCCGGCACCTGCCAATACCAGAAGTACCACCAAAATTCCGATGAGGATTTTGGCCCAGGTCGGCAGCTTTTTGCGGGCGGGTTTTTGCGCCGTGGCGACGCCGCCCTCGGTTTCTTGGGTTTTCGGTTTTTCTTCCGTTGTTTTCATATACTTTCCCTTTTTTGTTTCAGGCGCTTCCCGATGGTGCGCAGATCACAGGCATAGTACAAAAATGCCATGCCTGCAAACAGCGTCAGCCCCAGAGCGCGCCAGGTAAACCAGCCGTGCTGGATGCTGTGGGTACGCAGCGCGGCAAACCACACCAGCGGCAAAACCGCGGCCAGGGCCAGCGGCGCAGCACGCCCCAGCGCGGCGCGGCTGCGCACACTGAGGCAGAACATCGCCACCAGCACCACCGCAAGCAGCACCAACGGCCAGAACAGACCGCGCTCGGCCAGCGTGGAATATACAAACTGTACAATATTACCCCATGTCAATTCCATGCCGTGCCAGGTATCGGCCGCGGTGCGCACACCGATCTGGTGCACCGCATCGGCAATGATGTTCTGCCCCGTGACAAGGCCGGCCAGCACCCATTTCAGGGCCCAGGCCACGCCGTACCCTGTGCCCCAGCACAGGCAGCCGCCGAACGCCAGGGCGCACTGGCGTCCCCCGGCCCGCAAGCGCTGCTGGGGTTCCAGTAGCCAGCAAACCAGCGGCAATCCCAATGTGAGAATGGGGGTGACGAGCAGATCACAGAAAGCAGTTGCAACGCCCAGGGCCACCAGGCCCAGGCAGAGTGCATCGCTGCGGCGTGGCCGGGCCAGAACCCAGGCACATCCCGCGTAGGCGATGGCAAAACAGGTGAAATACTGAATCTGGTGCGGTACCCAGAAGAAGGTAACCAACAGCTGGCTGACGGCAAACCAGACTGCGGCGCGCAGCCCGCAGCGGCGGCGCAGCAGCACCAGCACCGCGGCAAACAGCGCAAACAGCACCAGATACTGCACCACCCGCACCCCGCTGTAGGGCATCAGGCAGAGCAGCGGACGCAGCCAGATCATGTATCCGTGCCAGTACCGCGCGTAGGAGAACGGCTCCAGATCCGCCGGGGCGTTTTCTCCCGCAGCCCGGGCTTCCAGGTAGCGGGCCAGATCCTCGCCCAGGGTCTCGAAGTTATCCACATTGTAGGCGGTATTGGTCATCATGGCGGTCAGCGGGTCGTTTTCATCGGCCGTGGCAGCCTCCATGAGCATCAGGGTATCGGTGTAGTTGTCCATCTGGAACAGCTTGAAGCCGAAATAGGATGGGTAAAGCCCCTCCTGTATGATGGTCCGGGCCGAGGGTTCCAGATGGGCGCGCACCGGCCCGCCGGGCAGCGCGTAGGCCCCCAGCAGCAACAGGAACAACAGCCCTATGGTAACGCCGAACACCGCCAGTGCGCGCAGTGCAAACGGCGGTTTTCGGTTTTGCGTTTTCGGCATGGCCCCGTCCCCTTTTTCAAACAAATACGGATTTATTATACGGCAAAAGGCCACGGGTTTCAACCGTAGCCTTGTGAAATTTTGTCGTAATTTGGTGTCGGCCTAGACAAGATCTGCTTGCCGGGAGACCGAAAGTACAATGCCCATCTCCCCCAGCAGCATCATCAGGCTGGTGCCGCCGGAAGAGAAAAATGGCAGACTGATGCCGGTATTGGGGATGGTATTGGTGACCACCGCGATGTTGAGCACCGCCTGCAGCACCACCTGTACCACAAATCCCACCACCAGCAGCGCGCCGAATTTATCCCGCGCGCGCACCGCGATGGAAATGCCCCGCAAAAGCAGCAAAAGAAACAGTAGCACCACCAGCGCCGCGCCGATAAAGCCCAGTTCCTCGCACAAAATGGAAAAGATGAAGTCGTTCTGGGGTTCCGGCACATAGAGATATTTCTGGCGGCTGTTGCCCAGGCCCAGCCCGGCAACACCGCCGGAGGCGATGGCATACAGGCTCTGGATGGTCTGGTGGCCCTCCCCCAGCGGGTCGGCAAAAGGGTCCCGCCAGGAGACCAGACGATCGGTGGCGTAGGGCACCAGCTCCGGCAGGGCGATGACCGCCGCCGCAATGGCCCCCACGCCCAGGCCCCCGGCGATGCCGAACCACTTGAGCCCGGTGCCGCCCACAAACATCAGCACCGCGCCGATGGAAAGGATCAGCAAGGTGCCGGAAAGATGGGGTTCCAGCAGCATGAGCACCGCCACAGTGCCGAGGATCAGCCCAAAGGGCAGTACCCCGGTGGAGAAGGTTTTCATCCTATCATGGTTGAGAGAAATGATGTGGGAAAACACCAGCACCACCGAGAATTTGGCGATCTCGCTGGGCTGCAGGGTGCCCAGCCCCGGCAGCACAATCCACCGTTTACAACCGTTATACTCCGGCATGAAAAGCACCACCGTGAGCAATACCAGCGAAAGGCCCATCAGCGGCCAGGCCAGTTTATGCCAGATGTGGTAA
This sequence comes from uncultured Subdoligranulum sp., assembly GCA_900545545.1. Classification (GTDB taxonomy): domain Bacteria; phylum Bacillota; class Clostridia; order Oscillospirales; family Ruminococcaceae; genus Gemmiger. The sequence continues at coordinate 180,638 of UQZO01000002.1, forward strand.
TCCACCAGGCTGGCAATGTACATAGCCACCACGCCCAGCGCGGCAAACAGCAGCTGCGGGCGGATATAGGTGTAGGCATCGCCGCGGCGGTAAAGTGCCACCGCATACCCAGCCGAGAACAGCATAATGAGCCCGAAACACAGCAGAATGAGCAAAATAGCCAGAAACGGCACATCCAGCGCCGGGCAGGACGCCAGCCGCGTCCGCAATCGTTGCACGTAGGACGACATAAAAAATCCCCCCGCGTATAGTGTACGCAGGGGGCAAGCCCGCTATGCGGGTATACTGTTCAGATCAGGCCGAAATGGCGCAGCCCGTTGGCCAGACCATCCGCCAGAATATCGTCTGTCACATAATCGGCCGCGGCTTTGGCCTCGGGGCAGGCGTTGCCCATGGCCACACCGATGCCCGCATACTGCAGCATCTCCACGTCGTTGCCGCCATCCCCGAAGGCGATGGATTGCTCCCGGGTCAGCCCCAGCGCTTCCAGCACACGGGCGATTCCCTCGGTCTTGCCGCCGCCTTCCGGCAGCACATCCACGAAGGCATCGTTCCAGCGCACCGCCACACAGCCAGGGCAGTGGCGTAAAAATCCTTCCTGCTTGTCTGCCGGCAGAAAGGCGCTGAGCTGATAGATGGGCGCCGCTTCGATACGGGCCGCCACGTCCCCCGCCGGCTGCTGCATCTTTTCGCAGAATTCGGCGCTGAGATCGTTGATGAGGTTAAAGGTGGAACGGTCCTTTTCGATAAACCCCGTGGAAAGTTTTTCCCTTTCGATATAGGGCAGCAGCATGCGCAGCGCTGCCGGGTCGATAGGATGGTCGTACAGCATCGTACCATCGGCCAGGTAGCAGTACTGACCGTTCATCGTAACATAGCCGTCAAAAGGGATGCCGTCCAGCGCATGGAGCAACGGCAGATGAATGGGAGGACGCCCCGAAGCGATAAAGGTTTTGATGCCGCGGCGGCGCAGGGCTGCCAGGGCATCCAGGGTCGAATCGGGCAGTTTTTCGGCGCCGGACGGCAGCAGTGTGCCGTCGATGTCAAAAAACACAATTTGAATTTCCGGATTCACGGGAAGTGCACCTCACTCCCGCTTGAGGTCGCGGCCCATCAGCGAGGCCAGCGCGTTGCAGGCCGGCATGCGGCCGCCCAGAATCGCATCCACGCTCTGTACGATGGGCATGTCCACCTTGTACTTTTTGGCCAGGCGGCAGGCGGCGGGCAGGGCGTTGATGCCCTCCACAACCTGGCCCACCTCGGACTTGGCTTCCTCTGCCGTTTTGCCGCGGCCCAGCAGCATACCTGCGTGCAGGTTGCGGCTGTGCATGCTGGTACAGGTAACGATCAGGTCGCCCATGCCGGACAGACCCGAGAAGGTCTCCGGTTTGCAGCCCATGGCCGTGCCCAGGCGGGACAATTCGGCGTTGCCGCGGGTGATCAGGGCCGCCTTGGCGTTATCGCCATAGCCCAGGCCCAGGGCGATGCCCACCGCCAGGGCGATGACGTTCTTGACCGCGCCGCCCAACTCGGTGCCGCGGCGGTCGTTGTTGGTATACACGCGGAACGTCGGGGTGGAGAAGGCTTTCTGAACGGTCTTGGCAGCGTCTTCGTCCTCACTGGCAGCCACGATGAGCGTAGGCATATCCCGGGCCACTTCCTCGGCGTGGGTGGGGCCGGACAGCGCCACCACACGGGCGCTGCATTTCTGTTTGGCAAGCTCGTCCTCGATGATTTCGCTCATGGTCATCAGGGTCTTGTCTTCAATGCCCTTGGCCACATCCACGATCAACTGGTCGTTGGTGATATAGGGCGCCGCCTTTTTGGCCGTTGTGCGCACAAAGGGCGACGGCACCGCGAACAGCAAAATATCCTTGCCGGCGCACGCCTCTTCGATATCAGCGGTGTAATGCATCGACGACGGCAGCTCCATGCCGGGCAGGTTGGGGTGGCGGTGGGTGGTGCTGAGAGATTTCAGTTCGGTGGGAATGGCACTCCACACCGTGACATCCCGTCCGTTGACCGCCAACAGGCGCGCCAGGGCAATGCCCCAGGTACCCGCACCGAAGACTGCGATTCTGATCATAGCTGTTCTCCTTAACCAATATTATCTCTGCCACAGAAGCGACATCAGCCGGTGCTGTGGTCTGGGCGGCGCCGGTTCCACATCCAGATAGACCCGCTCGAAACAGTTGACGATACGGGTGGTACCGTACTGATGCTCCCGGGGGATGTTGGTGCCGTAATTCATATGTACATGGCCGTGCAGCATCAGCTGCGGATGGTAACGGTCCAGAATATCCCGGAACACCGTGAAGCCGCGGTGGGCCAGGTCGTTCATATCCCCGTAACCATGCAGCGGCGCATGGGTAACCAGCACGTCCACCCCGCGATGGCGCTCGATCTTGCTGCGCAGGCGGTTGACGCGCTTCTTCATTTCAGCCTCGGTAAACTGCCAGGCACCGGTGCGGTACCGGCAGGCACCGCCCAGCCCTGCAATACGCAGGCCATGATATTCGATGACATCATCATCAATGCAGACGGCCCCTCCCGGCGGGTGGTCGTCATAACTCTCATCGTGGTTGCCGTGCACGTAGAACACGGGCACCGGCACCATTGTGGCCAGATATTCCAGATAATGGCGGTTTAAATCCCCGCAGGCCAGAATCATCTCTACATCCTGGAATTTTTCCGGGCTGTAGTATTCCCACAAACCCTTGCACTCTTCATCCGCCACGGCTAGCAATTTCATAGTTCGGCCTCCTTTTCCACCGGCAGGCGATCCCGGTGGATGCCCTGCATGCGATACATCGCACGGGAAGCTTCGGCCAATTCGTCATACTCCGGCACGTGGCCGTCGACGGCGTCACACAGCCAGTCCATATGCACGATCTGATCCAGCTCCAAACCACGGTGGCCGCTGTTTTTGATGCTGCCGTCCTGGGCGGTTATGCGGCAGGCAAAGGGATCGATCATGCCCGAAATCACGCCCTCCCGCAGGATGTGCGCCAGATGCTGCACATCCACCGGCAGTTCCCGGCTGAGCAGCACGTCCATGACGCCGCTGTTCATGCCCCACCAGTAGTTGACGGCACGGCCGTCGGTGCCGGATTTGTCGCGGCTCCAGCCGCCGTCCAGCACGCTGCGCACCACGTTTTCATAGAACTGGCCCCAATGCCAGAAGGGCGTGGCCAGGTCCTGCAGCACACCGCCCGGACGGATCAGGAAGGTGCCGAACTCCCGTTGGGGACGGCCCGGTACCGGCGCATCGCGGCCCGATACCACGGTGATCCCGTCCCGGGTGAAAAATTCCAGAGGATCTTCCTGTTCCGGCAGGCAGGTCCAGAACAGCTGAATCTTGACGCGGGGATTGACCATCCGCGCGCCCAGCGCAAAGGCATTGATATTGGCCGGCACACCGAAGCTTGGATAATCCGCCACATAGCCGATGCGGTCGCCGGTAGCCATGGCACCGGCGATGGCGCCGGTGATGAACTTGGCCTCATACACGCGGGTATAGTAGGTTCGGATGCTGGCGTAGGGCATCTCCATAGAGCAGTTCAAGATACGCACCGAAGGATGCTTGACCGCTGCGCGCAGCGAAGCGCCCACCAGCTTTGGGCTGGTGGTGAATACGATATCCGCGCCATCGGCAATGGCCTGCTCCACCAGGGCATCGGCATTCTCACCAGGGACCGCATTGAAATAGGGGATCGTTTCCACCTTGCCCTCAAATACGGTATCCAGCTGGCAGCGGCCGAATTCATGCTGGCTGGTCCAGGCGCTGGTTTCCGCCGTGCGCTCATGCACAAAGGCCACCTTCAGGTGGGTGGGCGCCGCCGGGCGGATGCCGGGCAGGATGCGCTCGATCAGCGTTTCCTTGGTTTTGGCCGGTTCTGCCGGCTTGACGCTCACGGTAACCGGGTCCTCGTTCTGCAGGGCGAGGACATCGTCCCACAGGGCGTCCAGTTTCTGGCTCAGCTCGGCGGGGGTGCTGTCGGCCAGCTGCTGGCGGGAATACAGCCGCAGCAGCAACAGCATCACATCGCCGGTGGTGCAGCGCAGCTGATCGCCGCCGTGCGCCTGGAAGGCCTTGCCGATCCAGTTGTACAGCGAAAGTACATCGGCGCGGTCCTCATTGCTCCACGCTTCCTCGGGGCCTTTGCCCATCAGCTTCTGCAGGCGGGCAAAGCTGCCCAGCTTGGTAAAGCGCAGGGTATAGGTCTTGATGAGGGGGTAATAGTGCATGAATTCATAGTACAGGCGCACTTCGGGTGTTTCGTTGTAGCGCGGCACCACCCGGGTAACGTTGGCGGAAATGCTGCTGGCGCCGAAATATTTCAGCACACTGACCCGCTTGTTGCCTTCCTGCACATAGAACCGGCCCATATACTCAAAACAGCGCACCGGGTCGCGGATGCCTTCTTCCAGATGCGCAATGCACAGGCTGGTCCACTTGGTGGCAAACTCCGTTTTGGGTTCCAGCAGCGGCATAAAATTGCTGGCAAAGGCCGCCGTGCGCCCCGCCGTTTTGGTACCGACCAGCAGCTCCAACGGCACCTCGATCAGGCCCAGGGGCAGTTGGTTTTCGATTTCCACATTCTGCAGGATATCATCCAGCACCGGCAGATACGGGGACTGCCCGGCCGCCGACTTTTCACGATAATCCCGCTGGCCCTGTTTTTGTGCTTTGAGATAATATTCCAATGCCTCCGCACGGGTCATGGCAGAATCCTCCTCCGAATCCTGTGTTACATTCTACAAATTTAGAACTTCATCTTCATACAAAATGATTATAGCACAACACGCAGAAAGATACAAAATAAATCTGTGGCGCTTTTACCCCGTGTGAACCGCTTTGGGATAGACGGCCTGCATACGGGCATCGTCATAGTGTTCATCCAGGTACACCTGCACACTGTTCTGCGCAGGTACCCCCTCGATGCGCTGATTGTAGCGCATAAGGGCCATGGAGCTGACAATCATATCCGCCGCCATGAAGATGCACAAAGCCCAGGTGATCACCTTGCCGGCCCGGCGCGGAATGCACTCGATCATATCGGAAATGGGCGGGTAGAGCACCTTGAACCAGGCCACCGCCGCAAAGCCCCAGAAGAAGCAGTACAGCAGGTTGATGCGTCCGCCCAGGTTGAAGGGGATCTTGCTGTAATCCCAGAAGACCGCGCCGAACACCACCTCGGTAAAGACGCTGCACAGGTATTCGTACGCGCCGCCCAGCAGCGTACCGGCCACAAACAGCCAGCTGGCGGACTTATCCTTATACCGGTAGAGCAGCAAGGTAACCAGCGCAATGGCCAGGCCCCATACGATGGAGAAGGGCCCCCACACCACACTGGAACGGCTCATCCAGTAACCGGCCGTGATACGGCAAAAAATCGTTTCGGTCACATCGCCCAGGAAAGCGCCTATAAAGAAGAGCAGCACGATCTTGTAGGGGCTGCACCCGGCGGCAAATACCGTGGATTTGGCTTTTTTCGGGTGTTCGAAGGTCAGGGTGGGGTGCGCCTTGGCCATACGGTTTTCCACGCTGCCCAGAATCCACAGCCCTGCGCGCAGCGTAAGGTTGGCCAGGCGGTTTTCCACCGCTTCGGCCGGGGGCCAGCGGTAGCGCAGGCCCAGCATGGTCAGGAAGGTACCGGCCGCATCGATGATAAAGAGTACCAGCAGCACCCACAGCACCGCAACGCGCACGGTGGCAGGAATGAGGTTGAACAGGAACAGCAGCAGCGGGTTGCCCCATTTGATGGTGATGACGCTGAGCGCGCCCCACAGGACCGAAGCCCCCAGGCAGATATAGCCGTCCAGGTTGAACTTACGGTCGCTGTAGTCCCACCAGCGGGTACCGCTGACCCGTTCCAGAATATGGCCGGCCCCCCATTCCAGCACGGTGGCATACACCATACTGAGGACAAACAGGAAGAACCAGCCTTGCTGCAGTTCACCCAGGGCAAAGCTGATGGTCAGCCCGCCCACGCCGTACAGGATGCACAGCGGGCCGTTGAGGACACCGCGGTCCTGATAGCGCCGCTTGCGCACGGCGGTGGTGACCACTTCGCCCACCCAGCCCAAGAAGGAGTAGGCAAAAAACAGATAGATAAACTGATAGAATCCCATACAAAGCTCCTCTTATTCACAGGTCAAGCGGCGGCCGGGGGTATCCTCGCTGACATAACGGGTGGTGCGGCTCATCTGGTTATCCAGCGTCTGCCCTGCGGCAAACCGCCGCAGGTTGTGCGCAAAGATTTCCACAATGTTTTCCAGCGTGCGGGGCAGGCTGAACCGCCCCGAAATGTGCGGGGTGATGAGCACGGTGTCCAGCCCCCACAGCGGGTGGTCCGGCGGCAGCGGCTCGGGGTCGGTGACATCCAGCGCCGCGCCGTACAGCGCGCCGCTCTGCACCGCTTCGGCCAGAGCGTCGGCATCCACCGTAGTCCCCCGGCCCACATTGATCAGAATCGCCCCGCGCTTGCAGCGGGCCAGGCGGGCGGCATCGAACATCCGGTAAGTTTCCGGCGTGCCGGGCAGGCTCAGCGCCACCAGGTCGGCCTGGGGCAGTTCCTCGTCCAGATGGTCGGTATCCACCACCCGCAGGCAGTAGTCGGGGCAATCGGCCGCATGACGGCGCACCCCCACGACTTCAGCCCCCAGCAGGTGGGCCCGCCGGGCAAAGCTGGCGCCGATATCCCCCATGCCGACGCAGAGCACCCGCGCCCCGGCGATGGAGCGCACCGGCCGTTCGATGGCATTCCATTCATGGCGGTGCTGGCGGTCCCGGTAGAGCACCAGGTCTTTGGCCAGGGCCAGCCACATGCCCAGCATCCACTCGCTGATGGCCAGGCCGTAAGCGCCGGTGGCGTTGGTTACCACACAGTCAGCCGGGAGCACCCCGGGTTCCAGATAGGGGTCCGGCCCCGCAAAGTTGGACTGGAACCAGGCGAGGTGCTGATTCTGCCGGATGAGTTCCACCGGCACATTGCCGAGAATGGCATCCGCCCAGAGAATTTCCTCCAGGGTGACGGTTTCCTGGGTAGTAAAACAATAGGCAAACTGCGGTGCTGCCTGCCGGATGGTTTCGCGCTGCGCCTGGGAAAGCGGCAGCGCCACAAGGATGTGTTTTTCCATAGGATTCCTCTTACTTTTATATTCTTGAAAAAGGGGTCATACGCCCCGCTCCTGCTTGCTGAAGACACAGCCGCAGTAGTCCTGGCGGTAAAGGCCGTACTCGGTACTGAGCTGCAGGCTGCGCTTGTAGCCGTCCTTTTTGCGGAACTCACTGGGCAAAAAACGTACCCCATATTTTTGGCCCAGTTCCTCGCCCAGCGCATTGATGCGCACAGGGTCTTTCATGGGCGAGATGGAAAGGGTGGTGCAGAACCAGGCAAAGCCGTGCTGTGCAGCATACCGGGCCGTCTGTTCCAGCCGCAGGCGGTAACAGACGGTGCAGCGCTCCCCTTTTTCGGGTTCCTGTTCCAGCCCCTTGACGGCGTCGTAAAACTCCTGGGGTTCATAGGGCAGCTCCACCACCGGGAAACGATACCCGGCCTGCTGCACAAAACGTTCCAGCTCCGCTTCCCGGCGGTGATACTCTGCCGGGGGATAGATATTGGGATTATAATACAGAATGGTAAGGTCAAAATGATCGGCCAGCCGTTCCAGCGTGGCGCTGGAGCAGGGCGCACAGCAGGCATGCAGCAACAGTCTGGGACGGGCTTTTTCTGCGTCCAGCTGCTGCAGGACCTTTTCCATGGCAAGCTGATAATTGATGCGGTTGGGCATAGCAGTTCCTCGATTGTTCCTTTCTGCCCGGCCCGTCGGCCGGGGAACGTCTTCTTTTCCCATGATAGCATATACGGCACACTTTTGCATCAGATTCCTGTTATTTTGTCGCCACTTTTTTTGCAGCACAGCGTTTTTCTTCGATTTAAAGTTTTTTCGAATTTCTTTTGCAATTTGTTGAAAGTTCTTTCACCTCTTTGTCACAAAGTGCCGATATACTATAAGCGTCCTCAGGAAGGGAGCAGGGACCCGACCTGAGGCAGGGACCCCAAGTTTTTTCATCCATACTCCTCTTTTCTTTTGACACCAAAGCGGCACAGGCCAAAAGCCCGTGCCGCTTTGGCGTTTTTCGCCGTAAACGGACATTTTTCTGCCCTGCAGACTTGCCAAACCAGTTAAAAAAAGGTAGAATAAGATGATATGGTATCGGTAGGAGTAGGCGTTTTTCTTGCTCTGCATCGAGGAAAGTTTCGGTGCATCGATATCCTGTCCCGCAATTTCCCGTTTACCGCAGGAGGTTACACCCTTATGAGAGTTGGTTTGGACATTGGTTCCACGACCATTAAATGTGTGGTGCTGAACGATGCTGGTGAAATCGTATTTTCCACCTATGAGCGTCATTTCAGCCATATTTTGGAAAAAGGAAAGGCCCTGCTGGAAAAAGTAGCGGCCGAATATCTGCCCGACGGCCGCGCCTACCTGGCCATCTCCGGTTCCGCCGGTATGGGCCTGGCCGACAGCTGCAAAGTGCCCTTTGTACAGGAAGTGTTTGCCACCCGCGTGGCTGCCAACCGCCTGGTGCCCGGCACCGACTGCATCATCGAGCTGGGCGGCGAGGATGCCAAGATCCTCTTTCTGACCGGCGGCACCGAGGTGCGCATGAACGGTAGCTGCGCCGGCGGCACCGGTGCCTTCATTGACCAGATGGCCACCCTGTTGAAGATGGGGGCCGACGAGATGGACAAGGCCGCCCAGACCGCCACCCGTACCTACACCATCGCCAGCCGCTGCGGCGTCTTTGCCAAGAGCGACATCCAGCCGCTGATCAACCAGGGCGCCCAGGCCGGTGACATCGCTGCTTCCATCTACCAGGCCGTGGTCAACCAGACTATCGCCGGCCTGGCCCAGGGCCGCCCCATCAAGGGCAACATCGTCTATCTGGGTGGCCCGCTGACCTTCAGCAAAACGCTGCGGGAAAGCTTTGACAAAACCCTGGGCGTGAAGGGCCTCTGCCCCGAAAACAGCCTGCTGTTCGTGGCCATGGGCGCCTCCTTCTACGCCGACGAGGAGTCCGACCTGCACGAGGTGGCCCGCCGCCTGGACGACTACAGCGCCACCGCCACCTACGTGAGCCTGCCGCCGCTGTTCGCCAACCAGCAGGAGTACGAGGAATTCCACGCCCGGCACCTGAAAGCCACCGTGCCCTGCCTGCCTTTCAGCGCCCAGTGCGGGCCGGTACATATCGGCATCGACTCCGGTTCCACCACCATCAAGCTGGTGGTCATCGACCAGAACGCCAACATCCTGTTTGAGAGCTACCGCCCCAACCTGGGTAACCCGGTACCGCTGGTGCGGGAAACGCTGCTGAAACTCTACCAGGATCATCCCGGCCTGGAAATCGCCAGCGTGACCACCACCGGTTACGGCGAGGAACTGATCAAGAACGCTTTCCACTGTGACCGCGGTCTGGTGGAAACGGTGGCGCACTTTACCGCCGCCAAACACTTTATGCCCGACGTGGATTTCATCATCGACATCGGCGGCCAGGACATGAAGTGCTTCAAGATCGAGGACGGCGCCATCAGCAACATCTTCCTGAACGAGGCGTGCTCCTCCGGCTGCGGCAGCTTCTTGCAGACCTTCGCCCAGGCGCTGGGTTACGATGTGAAAGAGTTTGCCGCCCTGGGTCTGTTTGCCGACAAACCCGTGGACCTGGGCAGCCGCTGCACCGTGTTCATGAACTCCTCGGTAAAGCAGGCGCAGAAGGATGGCGCCTCCATCCAGAACATCAGCGCCGGTCTTTCCATCTCCGTTGTCAAGAACGCCCTGTACAAGGTCATCCGCGCTTCCAGCCCCGAGGAACTGGGCCGCAACATCGTGGTCCAGGGCGGCACCTTCTACAATGAAGCGGTGCTGCGTGCCTTTGAGAAAGAGATGGGCGTGAATGTCATCCGCCCCGACATCGCCGGTCTGATGGGCGCCTACGGCGCTGCCCTGCACGGATTGAGCCATGCAGGCAAAAACGCCCGCAGCAGCGTGCTGACCCAGGAGGAGCTGGAAAACTTCAGCCAGACCGTCAAGACCGTACAGTGCAACGGCTGCGGCAACCACTGCCAGCTGACCGTCAATACCTTTGCGGACGGCAAGCGCTTTATTTCCGGCAACCGCTGCGACAAACCGGTGACCGGCAAGGCCAACAGCGAGGAGCTGAACCTCTACGCCTACAAGCTCAAACTGCTGGAGGACTACCGCAACGCCCCGGCGCCGGAGCACCCCCGGGCCAAAATCGGCATTCCGCTGTGCCTGAACATGTATGAACTGCTGCCCTTCTGGCATACCTTGTTTACGAAGCTGGGCTTCCAGGTGGTGGTCAGCCCCTTCTCCAGCCGTAAACTCTACCAGTCGGGACAGGCCACCATTCCCAGCGATACCGCCTGCTTCCCTGCCAAGCTCAGCCACGGTCACATCCACTGGCTGGCCGAACAGGGCGTGGACGCCGTGTTCTACCCCTGCATGAGCTACAACCTGGACGAACACCTGGGCGACAACCACTACAACTGCCCGGTGGTGGCCTACTATCCCGAAGTGCTGGCGGGCAACTGCCCCGAGCTGACGGATATCCCGCTGCTCTACGATTATTTCAATCTGGAACGCCGTAAGGATTTCTACAAGTATTTCTACCAGTCCATCAGCAAAACCTTCCCCGGGCTGGACAAGAAAGCCGTGCACGCCGCCATTGACGCTGCCTACGACGAGTACGCCCGCCACATGCAGCAGGTGCGCGACAAGGGCACCGAGATCATTGCCGAAGCCCGCAAAGAGGGCAAACACATCATCGTACTGGCGGGGCGCCCCTACCATGTGGACCCCGAGGTCAACCACGGCATCGACCAGCTGATCATCCGTCAGGGTGCGGCCGTCGTCACCGAGGACTCGGTGAGCTGGCACAAGGAGAAGTTCAAGACCTCGGTGCTGAACCAGTGGACCTACCACAGCCGCCTGTACGCCGCCGCCAAGTACTGCATCTCCCAGCCTGATATGGACCTGGTGCAGCTGGTTTCCTTCGGCTGCGGCCTGGACGCCATTACCACCGACGAGACCCGCGAGATCCTGCAGGCCGGGAACAAACTGTACACCCAGCTGAAGATTGACGAGATCACCAACCTGGGTGCCGTCAACATCCGTCTGCGCAGCCTGTTCGCCGCGCTGGAAGAACGCCGCGAAGCCGCCGCTCAGGCGTAAGGGCCGTGCGCTTTCCCTGAAAAAGAGGCAAAGTATATGGAATATGTTACCCCCAATTTTACCAAAGACATGGTAAAAACCCATAAGATTCTGATCCCCAACATGGCCGTGGTCCAGTTCCGCCTGATGCAGGCAGCGCTGGCCAGCGAAGGCTACCAGACCGAGGTACTGGGCAACTGCGGCAGCGAGGTGGCACAGCTGGGCCTGAAATACGTCCACAACGACACCTGCTACCCTGCCCTGCTGGTCATCGGCCAGTTTCTGGATGCCCTGAACAGCGGCAAGTATGACCTGGAGCACACGGCCCTGCTGATCACCCAGACGGGTGGCGGCTGCCGTGCTTCCAACTACATCAAGCTGCTGCGCAAGGCCCTGGTCAAGGCCGGTTACGGCAACATTCCGGTGGCATCGCTGAACTTCTCCGGCCTGGAAAAGGACAGCGGCCTGCCGCTGACCATTCCCCTGCTGCGCAAGGTCATTGCAGCCATCTTCTACGGCGATATGCTGGTGGCGCTGCGCAGCCAGACCGCCCCCTACGAAAACCACAAGGGCGACGCCGACGCCATGACCGAAAAGTGGATCGCCCGCATCCAGGAATGGATCCGCAGCGACCGCAACTACTCGGCCCCGGCGATGAAGAAGCAGTTTCCTGCCATCGCCGCCGACTATGCCACCATCCCGGTCACCCGGGTGCCCAAGGTCAAGGTGGGCGTCGTGGGCGAGATCTACGTCAAGTACTCGCCCCTGGGCAACAACGACCTGGAAAAGTTCCTGGAAAGCCAGGACTGCGAGGTCAATCTGCCCGGCCTGATGGGCTTTGTGGAATACTGTGTGGCCAACACCCGCATTGACATCAACCTTTACGGCGGCAACAAGCTGCTTGCCGGTGGTGCCGATGCCTTCCTGGGCTGGCTGGATTCCATCGGTGTGGCCAGCTACGACGCCATGCGCCAGTACGGCTTCTATGCGCCGGGTTCCTTCCGGGAGCTGATGAAAAAGCCCGAGGGCATCATCTCGCTGGGCGCCAAGATGGGCGAAGGCTGGCTGCTCACCGCCGAAATGCTGGAACTGGTGGAGGGCGGCTACGGCAACATTGTCTGCGCCCAGCCCTTCGGCTGCCTGCCCAACCACATCGTGGGCAAGGGCATGATCAACAAGATCCGTGCCCTGCATCCCGAAGCCAACATCACCCCCGTGGACTATGACCCCAGCGCCACCCGCGTCAACCAGGAAAACCGCATCAAGCTGATGCTGGCGGTTGCCCGCGAGCGGCTGACCCTGCCTGCCGAAGCCCCGGCCGCTTTGACCGCCGAGGAACTGGCCGGCGGCGCCCCCCAGCTGCAGACCACCGTGCAGTAACCCTACTTACAGCAAACGCCCCGCACATCCAAAGATGTGCGGGGCGTTTTTGCTTATTTCAGGTGGCGCAGGTCGCCGCTCTCCCGGAAGTCCTCGTAATCGAGAGACAGGGAAGGATTGTAGTAGGGGTCGTGGAGAATGTTCTCCCGGCCGTGTACCTCATACAGGCGGTCGTGCTCGGCGTCGAACCGGGCCTTTTTCACAGGGTCCTTCTCGTCGGAACCGCGGGACTTGCTCTCGTGGTGGTAGAGCTCGGCGTAGGGGGTCCAGACAATACGCCAACCGGCATCCCGCACCCGCAGGCAGAAGTCCACATCGTTGTAGGCCACGGTCAGGCTTTCGTCCAGGCCGTGGACGGCATCAAACACCGCGGTGCGCACCAGCAGGCAGGCCGCCGTCACGGCGGAGAAATCCTGCACAGTGGCCAGCCGGAACATATAGCCGCTGCCGCCGCGCTTGTGGTATTTGTGGCTGTGACCTGCGTAGCCGCCCAGCCCCGTAATAATGCCGGCGTGCTGGATGGTATCATCGGGATAGTAGAGCATGGCACCGCAGATGCCCACGCCGGGCTGGAGGCACTCCCCCACCATCTGGGTCAGCCAGTCGCCGTTGATGACTTCCACATCGTTGTTGAGCAGCAACAGATAGCTGCCGGTGGCATACTTGCGGCCGAAGTTGTTGATGCGGCTGAAGTTGAACCCACCCTTGTACCGCACCACCCGGGCGCGGTCATACCGCTGGGGCAGCTGCTTGTAATAGGCTTCGGTGGCCGGGTCGGTGGAGTTGTTCTCGATGACGATAACCTCGAAATTTTCGTAGGTCGTCTTGGCGTACAGGCTGTGCAGGCACTTTTCCAGGTCGTCGGTGTGGTCCTTGTTGGGGATCAGGATGGACACCAGCGGCTGCGGTTCGGGAATGTCCCACACCACATGGCAGGTGCCGGGGAACTTGCCCGGCTCCACGGTGCCGTGGCGGCCGGTGGCGGCCAGATGGTCGGCCACCGCTTTGCGGGCGGCTGCTTCCACATAGGGTTTGGCCCCGGTGCCGCCGCTGGTGGAGGCCGCGTGCACCCGCCAGTAGTAGAGCACCTGGGGAACGTGCAGCGGTTTGGCCGTCGGGTCGCGGCGCTGCATCTCATCGATGAGGCGCAGGAACAGGTCGTGGTCCTGGGCGCCGTCACATTCCGAACGCTCGCCGCCCACCGCTTCAAACAGTTCCCGCCGGAACACCGCCAGATGGCAGATATAGTTGACAGCCATCAGATATTCCGGGGCATAATCCGGCTTGAAGTGGCCCACCCGCGGGCGCTGGGGCGTCTTTTCAAAGAGGGCTTCGTCGCTGTAGACAAAGTCCGCCTTACTCTCGGCCAGTGCCTTGCTCATGCAGTAGATGGCATGGGGGGCCAGCATATCGTCGTGGTCTGCCAGGGCCAGATAGTCGCCGGTGGCCAGGGCCGCCGCCGCGTTGGTATTGGCCGCGATGCCGCCGTTTTCGATCTTTTGATAGACGATGCGTTTGTCCTGGGCAGCCCGCTGCTGCACAGTCTGGCCTACATCCGCGTGGGCCTCGTCGCTGGCATCCACCAGCACCAGCTGCCAGTTGGGCGCCGTCTGACTTTGCACGCTGTCCAGGAACTGCTGCAAAAACTGCGGCGGCGTGTTGTACAGCGGTGTCAGAATGCTGATGACAGGCCAGTCCTGGGCGTGTTGGGCCGCATCAGCGCGCTGGGCTTCCAGCGTTTTTTTGGCGGGCAGATACCGTGCTCGCTTGCCGAAGAACCGCCGCTTGAAAAAGCCCGCGGCCCGGGTAGCCATGACGCCGACACCCTGCTCTTTGGTCAGGGTGCGGGCATAGCCGAACAGTTCCTTGATCCGTTTGGTTTGCTGGCTCATGGGCATCAGCCGTGCAGGCCGTTGGCCTGACGCTCCATATTTTCGATGATGATGGTGTGGATATCACCCTGGGTGGCGGCGTATTCCAGCACCTTCCAGGGCGTGTCGGTGTGGTAGTGGACCTTGATCAGGTCCTCGTCCCCCACCACCAGCAGGCAGTCACCCTCGGCGCTGTTCAGGATGCCTTCGTGGATGACATCCTCGTCCAGGTCGTGTCCCTCGATGAGAAGCTGGGTATCAAAGCGGTTTTTCATGGCTGGCCCTCCTTATTTCAGGCCGAAGTTTTCAAACAGATTGTTGAAATGCGGGTTGTAGTAGGGGTCGTAGTTGTCGATATACTGCCGGTATTTGGCGTAGAAATTGGCTTTCTCCCGCTCGTAACGCTTGGCGTTTTCCGACAGGGTATCCAGGCCCCGGCTCTTGCTCTCGTAGTGGTAGGCTTCAGCCCGGGGAGTATAGACGTTCAGCAGCCCCTGCATCCAGAGTTTCAGGCAGTAATCCACATCGTTGTAGGCCACGGCAAACTTTTCTTCGTCAAGCCCCCCCGCCGCCTTGTACAGCGCGGTTTTGGTCATCAGGCAGGCGCCGGTAACGGCCATATAATCCTGGGTGGTCACCAGGCGGTACATATCGCCCACCGCCGTGCGGGGGTAGCTTTTGTGGCTGTGGCCCGCACTGCCGTTGATGCCCATGAGCACGCCCGCGTGCTGGATGGTATCGTCGGGGTAGTAGAGTTTGGCCCCCACCGCGCCCACATCGGGGCGCTGGCTGTAGCTGAGCAGTTCCCGCAGGAAATCTTCCGACAGGATCTCGATATCATTGTTCAGCAGCAGCAGGTGTTCCCCTTCGGCAAATTGTGCGCCGAAGTTGTTGATGGCCGAGAAGTTGAAGGGCCCCTCATACCGCACCACCTTACAGCGTGCAAACCGCTGGGGCAGCGTCTGGTAGTAAGCTTCGGTGGCCGGATCGGTGGAGTTGTTCTCGATGACGAGGACCTCGAAGTTATCATACCCGGCGTTTTTGTAAAGGTTGGTGAGGCAGCGGTCCAGATCATCGGTGTGGTCCTTGTTGGGGATCAGCACGCTGATGAGGGGGTGGCCCGTCAGCTCGTACCGTACCTGGAAGGCACCGGGGGCATCGGGCACCGCCATGGCCCGGCCGGGCAGGCCCAGCCGCTGCAGCTGGGCGTCGATGGCCCGCTCTCCGGCCGCGATGGCGTAGGGTTTTGCTTCCATGCCCGCAGCGGTGGACCCGGCGTGGCCGCGCCAGATATAGAGCACCTGTTTGATGTGCTCGATCTTCTTGGCTTTTTCGGTCAGGCGCAGGATCAGGTCGTGGTCCTGGGCGCCGTCAAACTCGCTGGATTCATAGGCACCCGCCGCGTCCAGCAGCGGGCGGCTGAAGACCGCCAGATGGGTAATGAAGTTGACACCCCGCAGATAATCGGGCGCGAAATCCGGTTTGAAGTGGTAACCGCCCAGCTGCTTGAGATCCGCCGAGAGAACGATCTCGTCACTGTAGACAAAATCAGCCTCGGCCTTTTGGATGGTCTGCACACATTCAAAGAGGGCATTGGGATACAGCACGTCGTCGTGGTCCAGCAGGGCCAGATAGCCGCCGGTGGCAGCGGCAAAGCCCGCCGTGGTGTTGGCGGCAATGCCCTGATTCTCGATTTTCTGGTACACAATGCGGCTGTCTTTGGCAGCATACTGTTTGGCCCGCCGGGAAACTTCCCCGTGGGCCTCGTCGCTGGCATCCACCAGCACCAGCTGCCAGTTGGCATAGGTCTGGCGCTGCACACTTTCCACCATCTCGTTGAAAAAGTGCAGCGGTGTATTGAACACCGGCACCACCACACTGATGCAGGGTCCCTGCAGATTGGCGGCGCGCTGGGCTTTCAGGGTGCGGCGCAGGGGCAGGTCGGCCCGGTGGCGCCAGTCATCGTGATGGAAGGCCAGCCCCACCCGGAAAGAGATATCCCGCCAGAGTTGTTCGGCCCCCTGCTCCCGCAGGGTGGCCGCCGAACGGCGGGCCAGGTCTTTCAGGTGGGCAGGGTTCAGCAGACGGCGGGCCATGCCGCCGACGCTGTCCTGTACGGCCAGGTCGGCGGGGCGCTCGTTGTTGGGTTGTTGCTTCATGGGTGGTT
Source organism: uncultured Subdoligranulum sp. (assembly GCA_900545545.1). GTDB lineage: Bacteria > Bacillota > Clostridia > Oscillospirales > Ruminococcaceae > Gemmiger. The sequence goes on from UQZO01000002.1 coordinate 197,294, forward strand.
ATTCCTCCGTCCGCTTGGCAGGCATGGCGTCTTCTTTCTGGAAATTGCGGTATTCCGGGGTGATCTCAGACGTAAGGCCGTTGCGGCGCAGATGGCCGTGGTCCAGCCAGGCCACTTTGTTGCACATACGCTCGATCTGGTCGATGGAATGGCTGACCAGAATGACCGTGGTGCCGCCGGAGAGCAGTTCCGCCATGCGGCGCTCGCACTTTTCCTGGAAGAGGAAGTCCCCCACCGACAGAATTTCGTCCGCGATGAGGATATCCGGCTTGGTCATCGTCGCCACGGCAAATGCCAGGCGGGCCACCATGCCGGAGGAATAGTTTTTCAGCGGCACATCGAGGAAATCTTTCAATTCGCTGAATTCCACGATGTCGTCGAATTTGGAATCGATGTACTTGGGGGTATAGCCCAGCACCGTGCCGTTGAGGTAGATGTTCTCCCGGGCGGTGAGGTCCATATCGAAACCGGCGCCCAGCTCGATGAGGGGGGCGATGGTGCCCCGCACCGTCACCTTGCCGGCGGAGGGCTTGTATACACCGGAGATGATCTTGAGCAGCGTGCTCTTGCCGCTGCCGTTGAGGCCGATGAGCCCGTAGAAATCGCCGGGCATGATATCAAAGCTGACATCATCCAACGCGAAGAACTCGTCAAAGCGCACGCCGCCGTGCATCAGGGCCACAAAGTATTCCTTCAGGCTCTCATGCTTTTCCTTGGCGAGGTTGAAGCGCATCGAGACATGCTCAATGGAAATAATCGGCTGTTCAGCTGCCATGGGTGCGCCTCCTTACATATACAGGACAAACTTGTCCTGGTTTTTCTTGAACACCACAACGCCCAGCACCATGCTGACCGCCGCGCAGAGGAAGCAGACGATGATCATGGTGGCATCCAGCCCCTGGCCCCACAGCACGCAGCGGCGGAACGCCGTAATGTACCAGTACATGGGGTTGATGTGAATGAGGCGCTGCATAATGCCGGAGAGGGTTTCGGGGTCATAGAAAATAGCGCTGGCGTACACCAGCAGGGTGCAGAACACTTCCCAGATGTGCATGATATCGCGCACAAAGACATACAGGGCCGACAGCAGCAGGCCGATGCCCAGGCTGAAGAAGAACAGCATGATCAGCGGATAGAGTGCCATCCAGGCAGTGGACCAGCTCACCGGCGTCCAGGTGATCACAAAGACGATGACCAGCGCAATAAAGCTGAACGCACAGTTGACCAGCGCAAAGCAGCACTTTTCCATGGGGAAGATGTATTTGGGGATATAGACCTTGCGCAGCAGCGGTGCATTTTTCAGCACGCTCTCCATGGCCATGCTGGTGGACTCCCGGAAGAAGTTGAACAGCAGCTGGCCGATGATCAGAAAGCCCGCAAAGTTGGGGATGCCTTCCCCGCGCAGACCTTTCATGATGGAATCAAACACCATGAACATGACCAGGCAGGTCAGCAGCGGATTGAGCACGCTCCAGGCCACACCCAGCACACTGCGCCGGTATTTGAGTTTGAAGTCCCGCGTGATGAGATTCTGCAAAAGATAACGGTACTTCCAGAAACTGGCAAAACTGTTTTTGAGACTTTGCACGGTGACTCCTTAGTACTTCTCGAAGAATTCAAACTTCTGTTCGGCGAAGGGGGTATGCTCCTTGTCCTTGGCACTGGTCTTGTGCTCGCAGCCGCAGTCCGGCCACTGGACGTTGACGGTGGGGTCGTCGTAGGGGATGCCGCCCTCGGAAGTGGGGTCATAGACATCGGTGCACTTGTAGCAGAATTCCGCCACATCGGACAGCACCACAAAGCCATGGGCAAAACCCTCGGGGATGTAGAGCATCTTCTTGTTCTCGGCAGAGAGGGTCACGCCCACCCATTTGCCGAAGGTGGCGCTGTGGGGGCGACAGTCCACGGCCACATCAAAGACCTCGCCCAGCGTCACACGCACCAGCTTACCCTGGGTGTGGTTTTTCTGGAAGTGCAGGCCGCGCAGCACGCCTTTGGTGGAACGGCTCTGGTTGTCCTGCACAAAAGGCTTGTCGATACCGGCGGCGGCAAAGTCGTCGATCTGGTAGGTTTCCATGAAATAACCGCGGTCATCGCCAAACACCGTCGGTTCGATGATCTGCACTTCGGGGATGTCGGTCTTGATAAAGTTAAACTTGCCCATGATACGTTGGCTCCTTTACTTCCTACACATTTTTGAATTGTATGTTTCAGTTTCTATGGTTCCAGTACACAACGATACAGGGTATATTATACTCCATTTTATCAGTGGGGGCAAGATGGCCCACCGGGTTTGCCATGGTTTTTCCCTTTTGAAAGTGTAGAATTTTGTTACTTGCCAGAATTCCCCGCCTGTGGTATGATAGCCGCGAAAGGGAGACAGGTATGACCAAAGGCGAAACTCGCAGCCGTGCCAAAGCTCTGCGCGCGGCGCTGGATATGGAAAAAACAGGGTACGCCATGGCCGGGGCGCTGTTTGCGCTTCCCTGCTGGCAGCAAGCCCCCACCGTACTGGCTTTTGCCTCCCTGCCCGATGAGCCGGATACCACCCCCATGCTGCGCCGTGCCCTGGCCGACGGCAAACGTCTGCTGCTGCCGCGGGTCACCGGAGACGGCACCATGGACTGGGTAGAAATCCCTGACCTGCCACTCTTGCAGCGCGGCGCCTATGGCATTGCCGAGCCACCGGCCAGCATGCCGCCGGTCTGCCCGCCGGAAGATGACCGGACACTGGCACTGATTCCCTGCCTGGCCGCCGGTGCCAACGGTGTACGGCTGGGCCGCGGCGGCGGGTATTATGACCGCTTTTTGGCACATTATAAAGGAAAGCGGCTGCTGCTCTGCCCTTCGGCTCTGCTTTTGCCCGAAGTACCCGCCGATGATTGGGACATCCGTTTTTCCCCTGAACAAATTCTGACCGAGAAAGGAATTCTTGTATGAAGAAAGCATTGATTTGCCTGAGCCTGCTGGCCGCCATGGCCCTGACCGCCTGCGGCGGTGCGAAAGATTCCATCGAAGCCACCCCCACGCCGCTGCCCGACGATGTGATGAATCAGCCTGCCACGCCGGATGGCGACGGCGAAGTGGACTCCGACATGGAGATGACCCCCGAGACCGGCGCTGAGCTGACCGCCGACGCGGAACTCAGCGGCATGGTGGATAAAATCTACGAAGCCTACCCGGTTGAACTGATGATGATGACTACCAGCGCCGTGGACCTGAGCGACGAAAGCTGGCTCACCTACAACACCGGCCTGACCGCCGAGCAGGGTGCTCTGGTGGACGCAGGTGTCCTCTCTGAATCCATGACCGGCAGCCAGGCCTACAGTCTGGTGCTGCTGCGGGTGAAGGACGAGGCCGACGCCCAGACCATCGCCGATGCTGTGCTGGACAATGTCCAGATGAACAAGTGGGTCTGCACCATGGCCGACAAGGCCCGGGTAGCCACCTTTGGCGACAAGGTTCTGTTTGTGATGAGCAACAGCGAACTGGCCGATGCGGATGCCCTGATGGCCGCCGTGCCCGACGCCCTGGGCGTGACCTTTGACTACGAAAACAGCAAAGACGCCGAAATCTGATTTTTCCAACAGCAAAAGCCGCTCCGATACAGTCGGAGCGGCTTTTTTCACGACGAAGTTTCAAAAACAATCGTTTCAGCGTAACTCTACGGTCCGTGGGTGGTGAAACGAACCGCCTTCTGGTATACTCAAGGCAAAAGGAGGGATTGTGATGGACCAAATCAAAACCGGAAAATTCATTGCAGAAGCACGTCGGGCGCAAAATCTGACCCAACGGCAGCTGGCCGATAAACTTGCCATCAGCGATAAGACTGTATCCAAATGGGAGTGCGGCAAGGGATTGCCGGAAGTTTCGCTGATGCTGCCCCTGTGCGAAATTTTGCAGATTGGCGTCAACGATCTTTTATCCGGTGAGAAGTTGGCGGAGGAAAACTACCGGAAAAAAGCGGAGGAAAATCTGATGAACCTGATGCAGGAAAACGCTGAAAACAAAGAACGGATGACCCTTTCCATCATCTGCGGGGTCATCACCATCATTGCCGTCTGTTCCCTTGTGATCATTGCTTCTTACATCGAACTGCCCGTTGTGGTCCGTATCCTCTTGCTGATCGCTGCCGTGCTGACGGCCGTGGCCGGCATCGGAGCGGCTGCTCGTTTGGAAGTAAAAGCCGGTTACTATGAATGCCCCTACTGCGGCGAGTTGTTTGTGCCCACCATGGTTGACTATGTGAAAGGGTACCACACCTTCACCCGGCGGCGGCTTACCTGCCCTGCCTGCGGCAAGACCGGCATGTGCCGTCACCGTGTTACGCGATAATTGCCCTTTACACAAAAAGACGCCGCAGCTTGCGCTGCGGCGTCTTTTATTTCAGATCAACCCGATCAGGGGAATCAGGCTTTGGCGGCGCGGATCTCCTTGATCAGCTCGGGAACGACCTTGAACAAATCGCCAACGATGCCGTAGGAGGCAACGTCGAAGATCGGGGCGCTCTCGTTCTTGTTGATGGCGATGATGGTCTCGGAGTCCTGCATACCGGCCACGTGCTGGATGGCACCGGAGATGCCCAGAGCAACGTAGATACGCGGATGAACAGTCTTACCGGTCTGGCCAACCTGATGATCGCTGGACAGCCAGCCTTCATCGGTAACGGCACGGGAAGCGCCAACAACGCCGCCCAGAACGCCGGCCAGTTCCTCGGCCAGGGCGATGCCCTTGTCCACGTCGGAGCTGATGCCACGGCCGACAGAAACGACCACATCGGCACCGATCAGGTCAACCAGCTTCTTGGCGCTCTTCTTGATGTCGAGGATTTCCACATGGATATCGTCGGCGGTCAGTTCGGGAGTAACCTTCTCGATGACGACCTTGGCAGCGCCGGCCTCGTCGAAGGCCTGGGTCTGCATAACGCCGGGACGGACGGTGGACATCTGCGGGCGGAAGCGCGGGCAGATGATGGTGGCCATCAGGTGGCCGCCGAAAGCCGGACGGGTCATCTTCAGGTTGGTGTTCTCTTCGAACTTGGTGTTGTCCACATCAATGTTGGAGGTGGTGCGCAGGAAGTCCTTGTACTTCTCCACGTCCACATCCAGGTGGGTGCAGTCGGCGGTCAGGCCGGTGTGCAGACGAGCGGCGCAACGGGGACCAAGGTCACGGCCCAGGTTGGTGGCGCCGATCAGCATGATCTCGGGCTTCTTGTCCATGATGAGGTCGCACAGCGCCTTGGCATAGCCGTCGGTGGTGTAATCCTTCAGCAGGGGGCTCTCGATGTAGTAGACGCGGTCGGCGCCATAGCCGCCCAGCGCTTTGATGTAATCTTCATTGAGCTCGCTGCCCATAACGACACCGCACAGCTCAACGCCGAGGTCGTTGGCCAGCTTGCGGCCTTCGCTCAGCAGCTGATAGCTGATGGTCTGGATCTGGCCTTCGCGCTGCTCGCAGAAAACCCACACGCCCTTGAAGGCGGCGGTGTCCATTGCATTGAATTCAGCCATTGTACGTTTCTCCTTCCTCAAATCAGGTGCTTGTCGTTCAGGATGCCGACCAGCTGGGCCGCATCCTCGACCATCATGCCCGCGCCCTTGACCGGAGGAGCAAAGGACTTGTAAACATTCGTCGGGGAGCCCTTGAGGCCGATGGTGTCGGTCTCGATGAGCGGGTCATCTTTCAGGGTGTTGTAATCGAACACATCGATGGGCTTGTCGTAGCACTCGAAGATGCCGGACACGCTCATGTAACGCGGGGTGTTCAGTTCCTTGATGCAGGTCAGCAGGCAGGGGGTGTTGACCTTCAGCTCCATGTAGCCGTCCTCAAGCTGGCGCTTGACAACCACAGCGTTGCCTTCCTTCTTGATGTCGGTAACATAGGTGACCTGGGGCAGGTGCAGCTTCTCAGCGATCTGAGGACCAACCTGGGCGGTATCGCCGTCGATGGCCTGACGGCCGCAGAAGACGATGTCCTCGGGGCCAACGCCGATCTTGTTGACGGCAGCGGCCAGGATCTGAGAAGTAGCGAAGGTATCGGAACCGCCGAACTCACGGCCGGAAACCAGCACGCCACGGTCAGCGCCACGGGCGATCAGCTCACGCAGCATGCCTTCGGCCGGCGGCGGGCCCATGGTGACAACAACGACTTCGCAGCCGGTCTCATCCTTGAGCTGCAGGGCGGCCTCGACGGCGTTCAGGTCGTCGGGGTTGGTAATGGTTGCCATCGCTGCGCGGTCCATGGTGCCGTCAGCCTTGACAGCGACCTTGCCCTGCGTATCGGGAACCTGTTTGACACAAACAATTGCTTTCATTGTACGTCTTGCCTCCTTACTTCAGCATCGCGCCGGAAATGACCATCATCTGGACTTCGCTGGTGCCTTCGTAGATCTCGGTGATCTTGGCATCGCGCATCATGCGCTCGATGGGGTAGTCACGGGTGTAGCCATAACCGCCGAACAGCTGCAGGCAGCGGCGGGTCACATCGCTGGCGGTGCGGGCGGCGATCAGCTTGGCCTCGGCGGCCTCGACGCTGTAACGGGCCTTGGCGCCGTCCATCACGCTCTGCTTCTTCAGAGCAGCCTGGTAAACCAGGAACTTGGCGGCATCCACGCGGGCCTTCATCTCGGCCAGCTCGAACTGGGTGTTCTGGAAAGCAGCGATGGAGCGGCCGAACTGCTTACGCTCTTTGACGTAGGCAACGGTCTCGTCCAGGGCGCCCTCGGCGATGCCCAGAGCCTGGGCAGCAATGCCGATACGGCCGCCGTCCAGGGTAGCCATGGCCAGCTGGAAGCCCTTGCCCTTCACGCCCAGCAGGCGGTCCTTCGGGATGATGCAGTCTTCCATGATCAGCTCGCAGGTGGAGGAGCCACGGATGCCCATCTTGTCCTCGGGCTTGCCGACCTTGAAGCCGGGATCGGTGCGCTCGACGATGAAGGCGGAGATTTCCTTCTGCTTGCGGCCGCGCTTGTCGGTCACAAAGCCGGTAACGGCGATGATGATGAAGACGTTGGCGTAACCAGCGTTGGTGATGAAGATCTTGGAGCCGTTCAGCTTCCAGTGATCGCCCTCGTCAACGGCGAAGGTCTGCTGGCCCTGAGCATCGGTGCCGGCGCCGGGCTCGGTCAGACCGAAAGCGCCGATCCACTCGCCGCTGCACAGCTTGGGCAGGTACTTGGCCTTCTGCTCGGGAGTGCCGTTCTCAAAAATGGGAGCCGCGCACAGAGAGGTGTGGGCGGAGATGATAACACCGGTGGTGCCGCAAACTTTGGACATCTCCTCAACGGCCATGACGTAGGACAGCACATCGCCGCCGGCGCCTCCGACTTCCTTCGGGAAGTAGATGCCCATCATGCCCAGCTTCGCCATCTTCTGAACGGTCTCAACGGGGAAATATTCCTCGGCATCGACCTTTTTGGCGAGAGGCTTGACTTCGTTCTCAGCAAATTCCTTGTACATTTTCTGGACCATTTGCTGCTGTTTGGACAGAGTAAAATCCATTTGATAAACCTCCATTACTCAAACAAACGCAGCCCGGCGCGGTATTGCCCGCGCCAGGCGCGAAAGTTTTACTGAATTACAGGGCGTCGACCGGGGTCTTGGTGCGATCGGCATTGTAGACATAGAAGCCCTTGCCGGTCTTGCAGCCCAGGTTGCCGCCGCGGACCATCTTGCGGATCAGCGGGCAAGCACGATACTTGCTGTCGCCGGTCTCCTTGTACAGGACGTCCATGATGGCCAGGCAGATGTCCAGGCCGACGAAGTCGCCCAGCTCCAGGGGTCCCATGGGATGGTTGGCACCCAGCTTCATGGCGGTGTCGATACCGGCGATGTCGGAAACGCCTTCCATCTTGATGAAGGCAGCTTCGTTGATCATGGGGATCAGGATGCGGTTGACGACGAAGCCGGCGGCCTCGTTGACCTGGACCGGGCTCTTGCCGATCTCAACGCTGATCTTCTTGATGGTCTCGACGGTCTCGGCGGGGGTGTTCACACCGGCGATGACCTCGATGAGCTTCATGCGGTCAGCGGGGTTGAAGAAGTGCATGCCGACCAGCGGACGGGACAGGCCCTTGCCGATCTCGGTGATGGACAGAGAAGAAGTGTTGGAAGCGAAAACGCACTCCGGCTTGCAGATCTTGTCCAGGGCAGCAAAGGTGTCCTGCTTGACCTTCATGTCCTCGAAAGCAGCCTCAACGATGAGGTCGCAATCAGCGCAGAGATCTTCCTTCAGGCCCGGGGTGATGGCCGCCACGCGGCGATCCACTTCAGCCTGATCCAGCTTGCCCTTGGCAACCAGCTTGGCGTAACCGGCGGCAATCTTGTTCTTGCCGTTCTCAGCCCACTCCTGCTTGATGTCGCACAGCGCAACGGTGTAACCCTCAACCTGTGCAAAAGCCTTCGCAATGCCCTGGCCCATGGTGCCAGCGCCAATAACGCCTACCTTCATAGTAGTAACCTCCCTGAAAATGTTATGTTAAAATCAGTTGTTGGTGAAAACCGGTTTGGGTTTCGGCTTCTCACGGCTGAGGAAGCACTGCATGCCTTCCACCTGGTCGTGGGTCTCGAAGCAGTCGCCGAACAGCTTTTCTTCCACTTCAACCGCCTTCTCGATGGGCAGGCTGATGCCGTCGTTCATGGCCTTCTTGCAGTTGCGAACGGCGATGGGCGCGTTCTTGGCGATCTTGCCGGCCAGCTTGAGGGCTGCGGGCAGCAGCTCTTCCTGGGTGTAAACGGCGTTGACCAGGCCGATGCGCAGGGCTTCGTCCGCCTTGATGTTCAGAGCGGAGTAGACCAGCTGTTTGGCCATGCCCATGCCCACCAGACGGGCCAGGCGCTGGGTGCCGCCGAAGCCCGGGGTGATGCCCAGGCCCACTTCGGGCTGACCGAAGACGGCGTTGTCAGAGCAGAGGCGGATGTCGCAGCTCATGGCCAGCTCGTTGCCGCCGCCCAGGGCAAAACCGTTGACGGCTGCGATGACGGGCAGCGGGAAGTGCTCGATCATCAGGAAGATGTCGTTGCCCAGCTTGCCGAAAGCCTCGCCTTCGGCCTTGGTCATGGTGGACATGGAGCCGATATCGGCACCGGCAACGAAGCTCTTGTCACCGGCACCGGTCAGCACGACGCAGCGCACGGTGCTCTGGTCGATGCCCTCGAAGGCGGCCTTCAGGTCAGCCAGCACTTCGGGGTTCAGAGCGTTCAGTGCTTTGGGACGGTCGATCGTAACAACGGCGACGGCGTCCTGGATTTCAGTTTTGACAAAGGACATTCTGTTTTCCTCCGCAATTACATTTCAACGATGGTGGCGCAGCCCATGCCGCCGCCGATGCACAGGGTAGCCAGGCCCTTATGAGCGCCGCGATGCTTCATGGCGTAGAGCAGGGTGACCAGGATACGGGCACCGGAAGCGCCGACAGGATGGCCCAGAGCGATGGCACCGCCGTTGACGTTGACCTTGTCCATATCGAACTTCAGGTCATGAGCAACAGCCAGGCTCTGCGCAGCGAAAGCCTCGTTGGCCTCGATGAGGTCCATATCGGCAACGGTCAGGCCGGTCTTTTCCATGACCTTGTTGGTGGCGGCAATGGGGCCGACACCCATGATGGAGGGATCAACGCCGCCCAGAGCGCCGCCAACCCAGGTAGCCATGGGGGTGATGCCCAGTTCCTTGGCCTTGTCCTCGCTCATGATGACCAGAGCAGCAGCGCCGTCGTTGATGGCGGAGGAGTTGCCGGCGGTGACGATGCCGTCCTTCTTGAAGGCGGGCTTCAGCTTGGCCAGCACTTCGGGAGCGCTGAGACGGGGGCCTTCATCGGTATCGAAGACGATGTCGCCCTTCTTGTTCTTGATGACAACGGGAACGATCTCATCCTTGAAGGCGCCGGACTTGATGGCGGCGTCGGCCTTGACCTGGCTGCTGTAAGCGAAGTTGTCCAGATCCTCACGGGTCAGACCCCACTGCTCAGCCACGTTCTCGGCGGTGATGCCCATGTGGTAGTTGTTGAAAGCGTCCCACAGAGCGTCGTTGACCATGGTGTCAACCAGTTCGCTCTTGCCCATGGGGTAGCCCATGCGGTAGCCGTAACGGCCCTTCATCATGGCAAAGGGAGCCATATCCATGTTCTCAGTACCACCGGCGACGACGATGTCAGCATCGCCAGCCTCGATCATCTGAGCAGCCATGTTGACGCAGTTCAGACCGGAGCCGCAGACCACGTTGACGGTGACAGCCGGGGTGGTGACGGGCAGACCGGCCTTGAGGCTGGCCTGACGGGCAACGTTCTGGCCCAGGCCTGCCTGGATGACACAGCCCATGTAGACATGGTCAACCTGCTCAGGCTTGATGCCGGCGCGGTTGATGGCTTCCTTGATGACAATGGAGCCCAGTTCCGCAGCGGGGACGTTGGACAGCGTGCCGCCGAACTTGCCGATGGCAGTACGGCAGGCGCTTGCAATGACGATCTTCTTCATAAGTAGCCTCCTGAAAACATTTTTTGTGGATAGACTTCTTTGTAAACCGTTGTATCTTCAAACCGCCGAAGCGGTGTGAATTCTGTTGTTCAGAGCTCCCCCGCCTGCCGTTTGGCAAGCAGTTCTTTCTCGACGTTGGGCGGTACGAACCGCGAAACATCCTGACCGTAGTGGGCAGCCTCCCGCACGATGGTGGAGGACAGATAGCTCCATTTGATGGCCGTGGCCAGAAAGACCGTTTCGATCTCCGGCATCATGGCGTAGTTGGTGTGGGCCAGCTGGATCTCGTTTTCAAAATCCGTTACCGCCCGCAGACCGCGCACCATCACGGTGGCGTTTTTCTGCTTGGCAAAGCTGACCGTCAGCCCGTTGAAGGAATCCACCTCCACATTGGGCATATCCTTGCAGCATTCCCGAAGCATGGCAACGCGCTCCTCGACCGTAAACAGCGGCGTCTTGGCACTGTTGACCAGCACTGCAACGATCAGCTTGTCAAACATACGGCTGGAGCGCTTGATGATATCCAGATGCCCGCGGGTAACGGGATCAAAGCTGCCGGGGTACATGGCAATGGGCATGGTGAACAAAACCTTTCCGGTTCCACCCAAAGTGTTAAAAATTAAACAACCATGGGTAGAAATGTAGGCACCGGCGCCGTGGCTGGCTCGTGGGATCATATGGAAACCATCTCGGTCAGGTGCGCGGCGGCTGGTGCCGCAGGGCTTCTGGCGCATTTCCAGAAACTCTACTATAGTTTTACCATCTTGTTAAGGTTTTGTCAATTACTTTACCGTTAAAATTCTGTTGAAATCGGAGGTTTGTTTTCATCATTCCGCACAATTCGCCTCCCCCTTCCAGACCGGCGCGGGGGGCTGCCTACCTATTTTATAGAGGCCGCGGTGCGCAGTTCTTGACAGGAAGCTACGTTTTGCCTCTTGACCCGCAGGCTGTACCGTGTTATTATTTTAACATGTGAGGGTGTGTCCCTCTGTTTTTGCTGTGAGGATAGAATAAACGAGGTGCTGTACCATGAATTTTGAGGACCTGATTGCAAAAGTAAAAACCTGTGGCAAGCAGAAGCTGGCCGTGGCCGCCGCCGAGGACGACGCCGTTCTGGAAGCCGTTGACGCTGCCCACAAGCAGGGCATTGCCGACGCCATCCTGGTGGGCGACGAGGCCGCCATCCGCAAGATCGCTGCAGAGCTGAACATCGACCTGAGCGACTACGAGATCATCAACGAGCCGGACAAGGTCCAGGCTTCGCTGAAGGCCGTCAAGCTGGCCCACGACGGTGTGGCCAACATGTACATGAAGGGCCTGCTGGACACCAAGACCTTCCTGAAGAGCGTGCTGGACAAGGAAGTCGGCCTGCGCACCGGCAACACGCTGTCCCACGTGGCTGTGTTCGAGGTCAAGGGCATTGAGCAGCTGCTGTTCCTGACCGACGTCGCTTTCATGACCTACCCCACCCTGGAGGACAAGGTCCACATCATCGAGAATACCGTCGCCGTGGCCCATGCCTGCGGTGTCGAGTGCCCGAAGGTTGCGCCTCTGGCCGCCGTCGAAGTCGTCAACCCCAAGATGCCCTGCACCGTGGATGCTGACGAGCTGCGCAAGATGAACGAAGAAGGCAAGATCACCGGCTGCGTGGTGGATGGTCCCCTGTCCATGGATATCGCCATCGATCCCGAAGCTGCCGCCCACAAGGGTGCCCAGGACCGCCCGGCTGCCGGCCATGCGGACATCCTGCTGTTCCCCGACATCCAGGCAGGCAACCTCGTCTACAAGACGCTGGTCCACACCGCCGAGTGCAAGAACGGCTGCATCCTGACCGGCACCAAGGTGCCCGCCATCCTGACCAGCCGCTCCGACTCCTTCCAGACCAAGGTGTACTCCATCGCGCTGGCCGCTGTTGTGGCTGCCGGCCTGAAAGCGGAATAAGAAAAGCGAAGAAAAAGGAGACGATATCATGTCGATCAAAACGTTGGTCATTAACCCCGGCTCCACCTCCACCAAGGTTGGCGTGTTCGAGGATGAGACCCTGCTGTTCGAGGAAACGCTGCGCCATCCCACCGAGGAGATCGCCAAGTACGCCAGCGTCATTGACCAGAAAGACTTCCGCAAGGAGATCATCCTGGACTTCCTGAAAGAGAAGAACTGCGACCCCAAGAGTTTGAACGTCATCGTGGGCCGCGGCGGTCTGCTGAAGCCCATTCCCGGCGGCACCTACGCCGTCAGCGAGGCCCTGCTGGCCGACCTGAAGGCCGGTGTCCAGGGTCAGCACGCCTCCAACCTGGGCGGCATCCTGGCCCGTGAGATCGGTGACGCCCTGGGCATTCCCAGCTACATCGTGGACCCCGTGGTCGTGGATGAGCTGACCGACAAGGCCCGCCTGTCCGGTATGCCGGAACTGCCCCGCCGCTCCATCTTCCACGCCCTGAACCAGAAGGCCGTGGCCCGCCGCTTCGCCAAGGAGAACGGCAAGCGCTATGAGGATCTGAACCTCATCGTCATCCACATGGGCGGCGGTGTTTCCGTCGGTGCCCATGACCACGGCAAGGTCGTGGATGTCAACAACATCCTGGACGGCGAAGGCTGCTTCAGCCCCGAGCGCAGCGGCACCGTGCCTGTGGGCGACCTGGTGAAGATGTGCTTCAGCGGCAAGTACACCCAGCAGGAAATCTACAAGAAGATCTGCGGCAACGGCGGCTTCAACGCCTACCTGCACACCAACGATGCCCGCATCGTGGAGAAGATGGCTCAGGAAGGCAACGCCGAGGCCAAGCTGGTGCAGGATGCCTTCTACTACCAGATCGCCAAGGACGCCGGCGCCATGGCAGCTGTGCTCTGCGGCAAGGTAGATCAGATCATTCTGACCGGCGGCATCGCCTATAACCCCCATACCCGCGAGATCCTGGAGAAGCACCTGGGCTTCATTGCTCCCATCACGGTTTACCCCGGCGAGGACGAGCTGCTGGCCCTGTGCCAGGGCGCTCTGCGCGTGGTCAACGGCGAAGAGGAAGCCAAGAAATATTGATGGCCCGGCAGGGACCCTCTCCCCTGCCTACAAACAAAAAGCAGGAAAGGCTGATGCCTTTCCTGCTTTTTCTTTATTCTTGCGCACCGTCGGTATCGGCCAGCAGCGTTTCCAGAATCTCGTCGTTCTGGTCTTTGTACTGGGCCGCCACGGCATCATCGATGACATAGACCGTCACCGGAATGACCGCGCTTTCCACCGATTCGTCGTAGGTTTCGTAGTAGAGGTCCACAAAGGCATGGCCCTCCATCATGGCGGTGCCGGTATCCGCCGCATAGGCGTAGCCGTACACAAACTTGCCGTCATCACTGGTGATGTACAGCAGTGTGCCATAGGGAATGACCGACGGATTCACTGCCACCGTTCCGTAGGTCAGACGGCGGCCGCTGGCGCCCTTGGCTGTGGCGGAAGCCGAGTACCCTGTGGAGCGCTGGCTGGTATAAGTAGCCGCCACCCCCTCAGAGGGAACACCGTCCACGATCTCCGGGCCTACAAACTCCGAGACGGGGGCCTGTTCCCCGTATACCTTGACGATGGTGGGTACCATGCCCACCTGGGTCACACGTTCCAGTTCCTGCTTTTCCGTCCACTGGCCGTCGATGTAAACATCCCGCCAGGTCACCGTATCCAGGCCGTCGCTGCCCTCCTGCAGAACCACCGTTTCGTCCTGGTCCCGGTAAAACAGGCTGGTGGGAATTTCCTGCCGTTCCGCGGGAATCACGACGTCTTCGGTGTAATCCACATATTCCACGCGCTGCAGGGTCAGGCTCTCGCCTTCCGTGACCACCTCATCCGCCGCCGGGGTCAGCCGGTCATCCTCATCGTAGCTGATGCCCAGCTCCGCCAGAAGTTCCTCCGAGGTCGCACCGGTGGTGATAACGTCGCGGGTTTCACCGTCGGCTGTCACCTGCACCGTGTAGGCACGGCGTACTTCCATCAGTTCGCCGTCGGCGATCTGGGACCAGACCACCTCGTCATTTTCGCCCAGCGGCGGCGTATTGCTCTGCTCCAGCAGATCCTCGACACTGTTGGACGCCGTAAAGATACGCACGCTGCCGCCGTGGGTATCGCTGACCACCACAAAGTGCAGCGACTGCGACGTAAAGGCAATGCACAGGCCCAGCGCCAGCGCGCCGCCCGCCAACGCCCCCCACTTGGGGATTTCCAGCGTCAGGCGGCGGCGGATATGCTCTTTGGTTTTTACGGATAAAGGCATAGGGATGTCTCCTCACAAAGAAAGTGCCGGCCCCGTGAAGGACCGGCACCACAGGATGCTTTGGGGTAAATATGAAACCCTGACCGAAGGCAGCGATTGCTGCGATTCACGGCACAGGCCAATGTATGATTCACATTTCGATTCTTGCGATTTGAAATAATAACACAAAATCGAAGAATTTGCAAGTCTTTTGACAAAACAACCGCAGTTGTAACCAAATTCCACAATGTATCCTGCTTCTTTTGTGCTTCTTGCCCACGCCAGCGCAGAATGGTGCCAAAATCTGTTTTCCACCATTTTACTGTGCGGCCTCAGGAACGTTCCGCAAGAAGTTTTTCACGCCCTGCCTGACAGAAAAAAGCCCGGAGCCAAAAGGTTCCGGGCTTTGGAACTGTTATACGCGGCGCAAAAAGCGTTCAGGCATTTTTCCGCGTAGCTTACAGCAGGACGTACTTCAGGATGAACAGCACCGTCAGCACGTACATCAGCGGGCTGATCTTCTTTTCACGGGCCTTGCCGGTGATGAGGTTCAGCAGAGTCCAGGAGATGACGCCGATGGCAATGCCCTCGGAGATGCTGTAGGCCAGAGGCATGGCGATGATGGTCAGGAAAGCCGGGATGGCATCGGACAGATCATCAAAGTCAATCTTCGCGACAGCGCCCAGCATGTAGAAGCCGACAACGATCAGCGCCGGAGCGGTGGCGAAGGAAGGAATGGTCAGGAACAGCGGGCTGAAGATGACCGCCAGCAGGAAGAGGACGCCGGTGGTCATGGCAGTAAGGCCGGTACGGCCGCCCTCGGTGACGCCGGAAGCACTCTCGACATAGGTGGTGGTAGTGGAGGTACCCAGCACAGCGCCCACGCTGGTGGCGATGGCGTCCGCCAGCAGCGCACCCTTGATACGAGGCAGGCGGCCGTTCTCATCCAGCATATCGGCCTTGGAGGAAACGCCGATCAGGGTGCCCAGCGTATCGAACAGGTCAACGAAGAGGAAGGCAAACATGACGGCGAAGAAGTCCAGGATATTCAGACCGGAGAAATCCACCTGGAACACCTGGCCGAAGGTCTTGCCCAGAGCGGAGAAGTCAAAGCTGATGAAAGAAGTGGGAATGACGGAATACATACCGGCTTCCGGATCGGGGATATACAGGCCGCACAGCTCGCAGAGGATGCCGAGGACCCAGGTGATCAGGATGCCGTACAGAATGGCGCCCTTGACCTTTTTGACAAGCATAACCGCAATGATCAGCACGCCGATCAGCGCCAGGATCGCGCCGATGCCCACGCTGTGGAAGGTTTCGCCCTTGAAGCTCTGGTAGGTCAGCAGCGTAGAATCGCTGTTGACGATGAGCTTGGCATTCTGCAGGCCCACAAAGGCGATGAACAGGCCGATACCCACGCTGACAGCGGATTTGAGGGTAGACGGAATGGCGTTGAAGATGGCTTCCCGGATGCTGGTGAGGGACAGCACGATGAAGATGATGCCTTCCGCAAAGACAGCCATCAGTGCCAGCTGCCAGGAGTAGCCCATTTTCAGGACGACCGTGTAGGCAAAGTAGGCGTTCAGGCCCATGCCGGGGGCCAGGGCAAAGGGATAGTTGGCCAGCAAAGCCATCAGCGCCGTGCCGATGAAGGCGGACAACGAGGTAGCGATGAGGATCGCGTTGGCGTCCATGCCGGTAGCCGAAAGGATGCTGGGGTTGACCGCAAGGATATACGCCATGGTCATGAAGGTGGTGATACCTGCCATGATCTCAGTTTTGACGTTGGTATGATTTTCCCGCAGTTTAAAAACTTTTTCTAACATGAAATTCCTCCTCTTTGAATCCGTGATTTTTTCTTGCCCCGGAAGAAAGGGAGCGGGAAAAAATCACGAAATCAATTTTACCATTTTAGACATAGTTTGTCCATATTTTGTCTTGGCCAACTTTTCCTTGCCGTTCCGAGGCCGCTGTGTGTTGACCTTCCGCCGGGCGAAGAAATTGCTGTTTTGCCCCACGTAGCCCTCCAGCGCTGGAGAATTTCCAGCCGATCCCACGGAGGAGCCTTCTTTTCCGCTTGCCTATTATTCAAAAGAAATGCGGCAAAGCGGACCGGAATGTTCGTATACAAACTCACACACCTTCAATACCGGCATCGGAACCACCCGGTACCACCTAGACTGAATCTGTTCCTGCTGCCGTGCGTCGATCTCTTCCGAGGTCCGGTTGTAGAGATTTTTCAGTCCGCTGTTTTGGATATAGCCCTTCTGATCACCGACGATAACCGCCAGCCAGCCATTGCTTTCCTCCGCGGCGTTTTCTGCCACGACATACCGGTCCCCTTCGGAGTAGCTGTCCAAAATATGCGACTTGTTCACATACTCGCTCTCATAGACGGCATCAAAGACATAATGGCCATGCAGAGAACACTCGTTTTCTTCCGGCAATCTTGACACTGAATAGACACTGCTTCGCCTGCCCACATATTCCACCGAAGCGATATTGGCATCGAACCGTTTCACATTATAGCTCAAATCGCAGCCGATCAGCCACACAAAGCATAGAGGAATCAGCAGATAAAGCACCCTCATTTTCCCGGTAAACAGCAGCAACAGATACACAAACACGAAGCCCAGCAAAAGAACCAAATACACCTGCCATTGCTCCGCGAACACCTGTTTGGCAAACAGGGAAAGCAACACTATGCCGGTTCCCAGTACAATGCCTCGGATGGCGTTTCGAACCGGGTGGTCCTGGTGCTTTGGATGGAGAACCGTCTCGAAGCCCAGTGCGCCAAACCAAAATCCAAGAAAAATGATCCATTGAACAACCATCCAAATAGCCGGAATGGCCTGCACAATCGTATACAACAGCAGTACAAGCAATGCAAATGCGATCAGAAACATTGCCTCCATGGGCAGTCACGCTCCTTCACAGAAAAGAATATATCCGGCTCCCTGAAAAAGAGTGCGGAATGCACGGAAACCGGTGCAGGATTTCGCCACATCGAACAATTTTCCCGGATGGCTTGGCGGCGACCGCACTCAGGCGCCGAAGTACACACGTTTGGCGTTGTTGTAGTAGACGTCCTCCAGCTCCTTTTCGGTGAAGGCATCTCCCTTGGTCAGGTAATCGGTCAGATGTTCGTAGCTGTCCTGGGTAGCGGCAAAAGGCGCGTCGGTACCCCACAGCAGGCGGTCCGCCCCTACAATGGATTTTGCCAGCTTGAGTACCTCGTGTACCGCCGGATAGGGGTAGGTGCCCGGCGCCACGATCTTGGGCAGCGCCGCTATGTCAAACCAGACATTGGGCTTTTTCAACAGTTCCAGGCTCAGGGCCAGTTCCTTTTCCCGGCCGGGGATGGGGGCCAGCAGATGGCAGACCACCAGTTTCAGCCCGGGGTGGTCTTCCGCAATGCGGGCCAGGCTCCAGGGCTGGTGGCTGGGCATCGTCAGATCGCCCACATCCAGCGCCACCGGGGCGTGGTGGGCCTCGATGATGTCAAACAGCGGGCGCATCCGGCTGCCGCCCAGGTCGAAGGGTTCATGGCAGCCCATCAGGCCGCCGCCGCTGCTCACCTCGAACTTGGCGGCGCGGAAGCCCTGCTTTTCAAAGAAATATTCCATCGTCTGCACCGCATCGGTCATGTAGGGGTCCACCGTGCAGGTGGGGCAGAATCGGTCGGGATACCGCCGGATCAGTTCGCTGTGGTAACGGTTCTGGAATCCGTACATGCTGCCCTGCATCAGCACGGCCCGCTCCACGTCGTTGCGGTCCATCAGGGCCAATGCCTTTTCGGCGGTGAAGTTGGTCTCACCGTAGTCGCCGTTCTGGGGAAAAAGATCAAATTCCTCCCCGTTGCCCCAGGCAGCCTTTCCGCCGCTTGAACGCAGAGAATCGGTCCCCCATGCTGCCGCAATATGCAGCCTTGCCGCTTGCTGCCCTTGCCAAAACACATATCGGAAGCAACTCTTTTTATATCATACTATATCTTTGTGGATCTTTCTATATCTTTCCAAAATGAAAAAGCAGGAGACGTTCTCCTTGCGGAAAACGTCTCCTGCGACACGCAATTTGCTTTGGGAAGGTCTGCTGCCTTCCATCCCATCAGACGCATCCGATTTTCTGCACACAATCGTGCAAAAAAGCCATGAAGCGTACTGAAAAGTTCGCGAAGATTGCGGACAATCAGCGCTTGCTGAACTGGGGAGCGCGACGGGCAGCCTTGAGGCCGTACTTCTTACGTTCCTTCATACGAGGATCGCGGGTGAGGAAGCCAGCCTTCTTGAGGGCGGGGCGCAGCTCGGGGTTGAACTGCAGCAGGGCGCGGGACAGGCCGTGGCGGATGGCGCCAGCCTGGCCGGAGCAGCCGCCGCCAACCACGTTGACGACAACGTCAAACTTGCCTTCGGTCTCGGTGAGAACCAGCGGGCTGTTGACCAGGAGCTTCAGGGTCTCCAGGCCGAAGTAATCGTTGATATCGCGGCCGTTGATGGTCATCTTGCCGGTGCCATTGTAGACACGCACGCGGGCAACGGAATGCTTACGACGGCCGGTGCCGTAGAAATAAGGTTTCGTCTCGTACATCTTCTATTGCCTCCTTAACTCAAATCTCAACGGCTTCGGGCTTCTGAGCAGCATGAGCATGGTCAGCAGCCTTGTAGCAGTGCAGGCGGGTCATAGCCTTGGTGCCCAGGGTGTTGCTGGGAACCATGCCCTTGACGGCGTAGGTCATAGCCTTGTCGCTGGCCTCAGCCATCAAGGTCTTGTACTGGGTCTCCTTCAGGCCGCCGATCCAGCCGGAATGAGTACGATGGAACTTCTTCTCCAGCTTCTTGCCGGTCAGGACAGCTTCATCGCAGTTGATGATGATAACATGGTCGCCACAGTCAACGTTGGGGGTGAAAGTGGGCTTGTTCTTGCCACGCAGGATGACAGCGGCCTTGGCGGCAACGCGGCCGAGCGGTTTGCCGGCGGCGTCGATCACATACCACTTGCGGTCAGCCATTTCAGCGGGCTTAGCGAGAGTCGTGCTCATAGTAGGGACCTCCATTGAAATAGTAACACGTCCGTTCCAAAAAACGGTATCATACAGCGCCGGGCGTTTTGCGTCCTGCGGCGCTTTTTCGCGCAAGTGTGATTATAGCAGAAAGGGGCGCCCAAGTCAACGATTTTGGATAGAAATTTTAATATATTCCTTTCTAGCTCTTGAATTCTCTCGTTTTCTCTTGAATTCTCTCGTTTTCTCGTACCCCATTTTTCATTTTTTCTGCGATGTCACGCGCAGAGAAAAAAGCCCGGCCCGCCGGGCAGACAATACTGCACAGCGGGCCGGAACTTTACGTTTTTGGTTTCCGATTACTGTTTGATCGCGCTGATGATGCGGCTCAGGTCGCCCTCATCCTCGCAAACGATCTTGACGGGGTGGCTGTAATCCAGGCTCATCATGCCCAGGATGCTCTTGGCATCGGCAATGCTGCCCTTCATATCGTGCACGCCGACCGCGTTATAACATTTGGCGGCAGCAGACACGATTCCCTTGACCTCCGTGAAGTTGGAAACCTTGACTTGTTTCACCATTGTAATGACCTCCAGACAATTTCCCTCAACGAACCGCTTCCCAGCAGCGACGCTCAATCTATGCTCACTGTGCGATTCGTTTCCAGGGCGGGCCGGACCACCATGTCCTGTTTTCCCGTCCCTGTATTGGGCATTATAGCATAATTATGTCCGGTTGGTTTGTATATCATGCACAAAACCCGTTTTTTCCATTTCCTGCACAAAAGAGCCAAATCTTCATTTTTGCGATTTGTTGAGTTTGCTCAGTTTTTTGATTTATAACAGGTGTTTGTTCATATTATTTTATTTTTCTGGAAGTCATTTTTTCGTATTCAGATTGTTTTTAAGCCATTTTTTCCGTTTTCAGATTTTTTTTGAGGCGAAATCCAGGCATTTTTCAGGACTCGTTGCAACAAAAGCACATATTTTATCCCTTCTACCGGGACAAAACGCTCCTTACAGCCCTTTCATCGTCAGGGCAATGCGCTTTTTGGCAACATCCACAGAAAGTACCTTCACCTTGACGATATCGCCCACCTTGAGTACCTCCCGCGGATGCTTGATGAAGCGGTCACTGATCTGGGAAATATGCACCAGCCCATCCTGATGCACACCCAGGTCCACGAAGGCGCCGAAGTCGATGACGTTGCGCACCGTACCGGTGAGTTCCATGCCGGGCTTGAGGTCTTCCAGACTCATCACGTCGCTGCGCAGCAGAGGTTTGGGCAGGCTGTCGCGCACATCGCGGCCCGGCTTGCACAGTTCCGAGACAATGTCGTGCAGCGTGGGGGCACCAACGCCCAGGGTCTCGCAGAGGGTCTTCTCCCCTTTTGCCTTAACGGCTGCCGGCAGGGCGGACAGCTTCTCGGTGCCGATCTCGGCGGTAGTATAGCCGCAGGCTTCCAGCAACGCTTTGGCGGCTGCATAGCTTTCGGGGTGGACGGCGGTAGCGTCCAGGCGGTTCTTCGCCTCGGGCAGCCGCAGGAAGCCTGCGCACTGCTCAAAAGCCTTGGGGCCCAGACCCTTGACCTTCTTGAGCTGGGCGCGGGAGGTAAAGGCGCCTTCCTCCTCACGCCAGGCCACGATATTTTTGGCGGTGGCCGCACTGACACCCGCTACGCGGCGCAGCAGCGGCGCACTGGCGGTATTCAGGTCCACGCCCACACTGTTGACGCAGTCCTCCACCACGCCGTCCAGCGTTTCATTCAGCCGTTTCTGGGGCATATCGTGCTGATACTGCCCCACGCCCACCGCCTTGGGGTCGATCTTGACCAGCTCAGCCAGGGGGTCCTGCAAGCGGCGGGCAATGGATACCGCGCTGCGCAGATTAACGTCGAACTGGGGGAATTCCTCGGCGGCCAGCTTGCTGGCGGAATACACCGAGGCACCCGCCTCGCTGACCACCATATACTGGAGATGCAGGCCCTTTTCCTCGGCCAGCTCCCGGATGACATTGGCGGCGAATTCCTCGGTTTCATGGCCGGCGGTACCATTGCCGATGGCCATGACCTCCACGCCGTTTTTGCAGACCATCTCCTTGATGATCCGCTTGGCCTGGTCCACCCGCTTGAACTCCGGCACCGGGTAGACCACGTTGGTATCCAGTACCTTGCCGGTGGGGTCCACCACCGCCACCTTGCAGCCCATGCGGTAGCCGGGGTCCAGCCCCATGACCGTTTTGCCGCGGATGGGCGGCTGGAGCAGCAGCTGGCGCAGATTGTCGCCAAAGACCTTGATGGCACCCTCGGCGGCGGCATCGGAGAGTTCCTTCCGCAGCTCATTTTCCAGGCTGGGGTGAATCAGGCGGCTGTAGGCATCCAGCGCGGCAGCTTCCACCAGCAGGGCGCTGGCGCCGCCGCTCTTTTTGCGGGCGAACATCCAGGCCGCAATGGCCCCGGCGCGCTCACTGTCCACCTCGATGCTGACTTTCAGATAACCTTCCCGCTCGCCGCGGTCCAGGGCCAGCACACGGTGGCCGGGAATCTTGCTCAGCGGCTCGGCGTAATCATAGTACTGGGCGTAGACGCTGTCCTCATCCTTGGCCTTGGTGCTGGCAATGCGGCCAAAAGCACGGTAATACCGGCGCAGCTCGGCGCGGCAGGCCGCATCGTCGGAAACCATTTCGGCGATGATATCTTTGGCACCGGCCAGGGCAGCTTCCCCGTCGGGTACTTCGTCGTTGAGGTAATCCCGGGCCGCAGCCTCGGGGTCAAAGGCGGCATCCTGCTTGAAAATGGCATCTGCCAGCGGCTGCAGGCCCCGGGCCTTGGCAATGCTGGCACGAGTCTTGCGCTTGGGCTTGTAGGGGCGGTAGAGGTCCTCCACCTCGGCCAGCGTCTTGGCTTTTTCCAGCGCGGCAGTCAGTTCGGGCGTCATGGCGCCCTGCTCGGTGATGGAGGCCGTGACCTCCTCCTTGCGCTTGTCCAGTCCCCGCAGGTATTCCAGCCGGTCGCCCAGATTGCGCAGCACCTGGTCGTCCATCGAGCCGGTGGCCTCCTTGCGGTAGCGGGCAATGAAGGGGATGGTGTTGCCCTGGTCGATCAGGTCGATGGCGCCCTGCACATTCTTGACGCTCAGGTTCAGTTCGGCAGCCAGTTGTTCAGCATGATTCGGCATTCAGTTTCCTCTTTCTTGTACGGTACAAAATCAACAGATACACCCCGTAGACAGCCAGCCCGGCCAGACTGATTCCGGCCGAGAGCGCCAGCCCCGGTGTGTGGTAGGTAAATTCAATATCAGCGTCCCCCGCCGGGACCAGCACCGCCATCAGGCCGTTATCCACCTTTTCGATGACGGCAGGCACCCCGTTGACGGTGGCGGTAAAGCCGTCGTCATAAGGCACGCTGAAAAAGACCAGTTCCTGGTCGGCGTAGTTGGTGTGGGCGGTAAAGCCGGTTCGGGTGGCCGTGAACGCCACCGCCGCCGAAGCCTTACGGTCGGCGCAGTCCCGGGCATACTGCTCGGCGGTGCGCTCGGTGAGTTCCTCTTCCGGCAGGGGTTCCAGCAGTCCAGCGTAGGTTTCGATCTGGTCCTCGTCCAGCAGCAGCGCCCGCATCAGGATCTGGGCACGCTCCTCCTCGCGTACTTCTTCCAGCTGGTCGGCGGTGACATAGTAGTCATAGGTAAAGCCCATGGGCACCCAGTTGTCGTTTTCGTAAATCCGGTAGGCCGTGGTTTCGCCGCAGGCCGTCCAGCCCGGAAGATTTTCCTTTTCCCAGTCGGTAACGCTCTCTTTGGCAACCAGCGTATACCGCACGCTGAGCAGCCCCCGCAGCGCATAGTTCTGCGCATCGGGTTTGGAGTTCACATCCCGTTTGACCCCCACCTCGGGGTAGAATTCCATGATGCTGGGCGCCACCGTGGAATTGAAGAACTGCAGGCAGCTTTTGTCAAACCACAGTCCCAGATTGCTGTGTGCCCCGTAGGCATCCAGCCGGTAGAAGGAATCCCCGGGCAAGGCCGCTTCGATCTCGGCGCTGGAATCATAGGTTTCGGCAATGAGGTTGGAGTCCGTTTCCCACTGGGGGTATTTGGTCAGCGAAAGATGCACGCTGCCGTAGAAGAAGCTGAACGCCAGCACCGCGACCAGCATCGTTTGCGCCCAGCCGCGCCGGTTGCGGCACAGCCGCCACAGGATGCCGAACAACAGCACCCCCAGCACACTGACGGCGAAGATACCCCAGAACCGGGGCTGCAGATCCACCACGCCCAGCTGGAAATTGCCGTCCTCATCGGTACTGGGCACCAGGGCGAAAGCCGCCGAACTGACGGTGACCAGCGCCACCAGCCGCCAGGCCTGGGGAACCTGATGCTCGGCCAGATGGGGCCGGGACAGCACGTAGGCGGTGGCAGCGCAGAGCACCAGTACCGGCATGTAATACCACCGGGCATAGTAGCTGGAATTGAGGGCATAAAAGGCGCTGTTGAGCACCGGCACAAAGGCACAGACGATACATACCTTTAATATATAAGAGAAGGGGTGGTTGCGCCGCCCGCGGCAGAATGCAATGCCCCCCACGATGCCCACCAGCGGCAGATAGGCGGTCATGCTGGTGTGTTTGAGGATGCCCTCCTGGAACATATCCTTGAAATAAGGGGCATCCGGCACCATAAAGGCACTGTAGAAAATGGCCAGATACTGCTGGGCATAACTGTAGACCAGATAGCCGTAACCGCTGAAGGGGTCGATGGTGCGCGGATTTTTTACCAGCGAAAGCCATGCAGGCAGAATCAGCACGCAGCCCATGGCACAGCCAAGGATGGTTTCCCCGACCAGTTTCAGGAAAGTGCGCGGCCCCACCTTATACATATGGCCCGCCAGCATGCCCAAAAAGTAGATGACCAGAAAAACGGCCTGCCCGGCAAAGAAGAAATAATTATTCACCAGGTTCAGCGCCACCCAGAACGGGAAGGTTCCCCGTTTGCCGTCCAACACCGTATCGTCCAGGGAGGCCAGCATATAGGGAAACAGCGCCACCACATCGAGAAAATGGTTGAAAAAGATGTTGTACACCGTAAAGCCGGAGAAGGCATACAGGCAGGCCGCCACCACGGTCCAGTCTTCGTTGCGCACCCAGCGGCGGGCCCACAGGTAGGCACCGCCCCCGGCCAGTGCCATTTTCAGGCAGAGCAGCGGCACCATCATCCAGGGCATCAGCCGGGAGGGCACCCACAGGCTGAGCCAGAAAAAGGGGCTGCCCAACAAATAAAAGGAATAGGAATTGACGAACCCGCTGCCCAGGTCGGTGGCCCAGCTGAAGGAGCCGCCCTGCTTGACAAAGGCGTTGGCGTACTGGTAGAAGTTGATCTGCTGGTCGTTGAAATCGCCGGCATAGTGGAAATACCCGCCGCCGAAAAGGGCGTCCGCAATGCAGTGGGGCAGGAAGAGCGCCGCCGCCAGCAAAAAGCAGAGGCCGAACACCCGCCAGTAACGTGATTTCTGTATCGGAAGTGTAAGATGCATACCCAAAACCCCGATTCCATCCCGATAAACGTACTGTGTTTGTGGTAAAATCGTGCTATACTGAAGTATATCACACAGGAAAGGTTGCGTGAAGATGAAAACCTACCCGCTGAGCGCCCTGCTGGGCCGCATGAAATACATCACCCGCTGGAGCCTGATGCGCAATGGCCGCCCCGAATCCTTGAGCGAACACACCGCCGACACGGCGCTGCTGGCCCACACCCTTTGCCTGATTGCCCGGAACTGCACCGGCACCGGGGCGGGGCTGCGCCCCGAGGTGGTGGCCACGGCAGCGCTCTACCATGACGCGCCGGAGATCCTGACCGGGGACATGCCCACGCCGGTAAAATACAAAAACGACGCCCTGCGCACCGCCTACAAAGCCGTAGAGCGGGAGAGCGCCCGGGTGATGGCCAGTCTGCAGCCCGCCGAACTGCGGGCCCAGACCGAAGCCTATCTGACGGGAGAAATTCTCAACGACGCCGAGCGCAAGGTGTTGAAAGCCGCCGACCGCCTTTCGGCCCTCATCAAATGTATTGAGGAGAGCCAGGGCGGCAACCATGAATTTGAGGCCGCCCGGCAGCAGCAGCTGGACGCCCTGCACGCCATGGATTGCCCCGAGGCCGAGTATTTCATCCAGCATATGCTGCCCTGCTACGCCCAGAATCTGGACGAGCTGACCCGGGGCCGGTTTTAATCCTGCAGGCGGTAGACGGCATCGATGAGCTTGTCCACATCGGTAAAGTGCTCGAGCATGGAGCAGTACCGCCGCAGGGAGGCTGCGCCCCGCAGCCCTTTCATATAGTGCATGGCCTGGTTGCGGGCCTGGGGCATGGCCAGCCATTCCCCTTTTTCCTCGCACATCTCGTAGATCTGGCGGCGCAAGGCGGCCATCCGCTGGTTGAGAGTGGGTTCCGCCGGGGGTTCCTCCCCCAGCAGGGCAGCCCGCACCCGGTCAAAAAGCCAGGGGTCGCCCAGGGCCCCGCGGCCGATCATGACGCCGTCACAGCCGGTTTTTGCCAGCAGGTCCAGCGCCCCCTCGGCGGTGGTCACATCGCCGTTGGCCAGCACCGGGATGCTCACCGCCTGTTTGATGGCGGCGATGGCGCCGGTATCGATGGGCGGGATATACATCTGCTCCCGGGTGCGTCCATGCACCGCCAGCAGGTCGGCACCGTTGGCCTCGCACTGTTTGGCCACCTCCACGCCGGTCATGTGGTCGGCGTCCCAGCCGATGCGCATCTTGACGGTGAGGGGGATGTCATCCCCCAGTGCCTTGCGGGCGGCGGCGACCATCGCCCCGCACAGCGGCGGGTCCAGCAGCAGATGACTGCCCGCACCGCTGGAGATGATTTTGGGCGCAGGACAGCCCATATTGATATCCAGGATGTCGAAGCGGATGCCCTTTTCCCGCACCAGCAAAATGGCCTTGGCCAGCGTTTCCGGCTCGGCGCCGAAAAGCTGGATGGCATAGATGCCGTGGGGATCGGTGTCTTTGAGCAGCGCAAAGGATTTGCGGTCGCCGAAGTTCAGCGCCTTGGCGCTGGCCATCTCGCTGACAGTCCAGGCCGCCCCGTGGTCCGCCATCATGCGGCGGCAGGCGGCATCGGTCAAACCGGCCATGGGCGCAAACACCGCCCCCGCCGGAATCTGCAAATGTTTCAGTTGCATGAGATACCTCGTTTTCCAATTTCGCATTCCATTCTACCACATTTGCGCCGTTTGTGGTATACTTATTCCATATGCAAATTGCGCCAAAGGAGCTTTTCTATGAAACTGATGGTACTGGACGGCAACAGTCTGGTCAACCGGGCCTTTTTCGGCATCAAACTGCTGACGACGAAAGACGGCCGCTATACCAACGCGATCTTCGGGTTCCAGAACATCCTCTTGAACCTGCTTTCCGCCCACCAGCCCGACGCGGTGGCCATCGCCTGGGATGAACGGGCCCCCACCTTCCGCCACAAGGCCTACGACGGCTACAAGGCCACCCGCCACGGTATGCCGGAGGAACTGGCCCAGCAGATGCCTGTTTTGAAGGAACTGCTGAACGACCTGGGGTTTGTGCAGGTGAGCAAGGAGGGCTGGGAAGCCGATGATATCTTAGGCACCCTGGCCGCCGCCTGCGAAGCCCGGGGCGGCACCACCCTGCTGGCCACCGGCGACCGGGACAGCCTGCAGCTGGTGGATGACGCCACCACCGTTTTGCTGGCGACGAACAAGGAGACCATCCCCATGGACCCCGCCGCCATCCGGGAAAAATACGGCGTGGACCCCGCCCAGCTCATCGACGTGAAGAGCCTGATGGGTGATTCGTCGGACAACATTCCCGGCGTGCCGGGCATTGGCGAAAAGACCGCCCTGGCCCTGGTGCAGAAGTTCGGCAGCCTGGAAGCCATCTACGACCACATCGACGATGCGGCCATCAAGCCCGGCCAGCGCACCAAACTCAGTGCCAACCGGGACAAAGCCGAGCTCTCCTATATGCTGGGCACCATCCGCAAGGACGCCCCCATCGACACCGATCCCGCCGCCTACGTCCGCCGTCCCGGCGACGCAGCAGCCGCCGTCCATCTACTGGCAAGTCTTGAGATGCACAAGCTCATCGACCGCTGGCAGCTGGAAAACGGCAGCACCCCTGCGGTGGCGGAATCCGCTGCCCCGCTGGAAGCAGTGGAGCCTTCTCCCCTGCCGCTGCTGGTGGAGGGCCGTTTGTGCCTGGGCCAGAACGCCGACGGCAGCTGGTATGCCGTGCAGGACGGGCAGGTCTTTTTGCCCGACAGCGACCGGCTGGCCGCCCTGCTGGACGGCGACGCCGAGCTGTGGGTCTTTGATGCAAAGCCGCTCTACCACCTGGCTTTGGACCACGGCGGTATCGGCAAGGCCATCCATTTTGACGGCAAGCTGGCGGCTTACCTGTTGAATCCGTCGGCCAGCGGCTATGCCGTGAAGAACCTGGCCGGAGAATACGAGGTACCCGCCGCCTTCGCCTGCGAAGCAGCCCCCGACGCCGGGGTGCTGGCCGCCCTGCTGGACAAGCTGGCCGCCGCCCTGGAAGAGAGCGGGCAGCGCAAGCTCCACGATGAGATGGAGCTGCCCCTGGCCCGGGTGCTGGCGGATATGGAACGCATCGGCTTTGCGGTGGATGCCGAGGGTATCCGCGCTTTCGGCGACAGCCTGCGGGGCGAGCTGGACGGCATTTTGCAGAGCATCTACGAGGAAGTGGGCTACGAGTTCAATGTGAACAGCCCCAAACAGCTGGGTGAAGCCCTCTTTGACAAACTGGGCCTGCCGCCGCGGAAGAAGACCACCCGCGGGTATTCCACCGACGCCGCCACCCTGGAGAGTCTGCGGCCCTACAGCCCGGTCATCGACCAGATTCTGAAATACCGCACCTACGCCAAGCTGCTCTCCACCTATGTGGACGGGCTGTTGGCTGCCCAGGCCGCCGACGGCCGGGTGCATTCCACCTTCATCCAGACCGAAGCCCGCACCGGGCGCATCTCCTCCACCGAGCCCAACCTGCAGAACATTCCCATCCGCACCGAGTTGGGCAGCCGCCTGCGGGGCTTCTTTGTGGCCGGGGAGGGCAAGGAACTGGTGGACGCCGACTATTCCCAGATCGAGCTGCGCATCCTCGCCCACATCACCGGCGACGAAGCCATGCAGCAGGCGTTTTTGCACGGGGCGGACATTCACCGCTCCACCGCCGCCAAAATCTACCACATCCCGGAAAGTGAAGTCACGCCCCAGCTGCGTTCTGCCAGCAAGGCCATCAACTTCGGCATCATGTACGGCAAAGGCGCCTTCTCCTTGAGCAAGGACCTGGATGTCTCAGTGAAAGAAGCCGACGCCTTCCTGAAAACCTATCTGGCGACCTTCCCCAAGGTGGATGGCTACATGCAGGACTGCATCGCCCACGCCAAGGAGAAAGGCTATGTGGAGACGCTGTTCGGCCGACGCCGCGCTCTGCCGGAACTGGCCAGTTCCAACTTCCAGGTGCGGGCCAGCGGCGAGCGGATGGCCCGCAACACCCCCATCCAGGGCACCGCGGCCGACATCATCAAGCTGGCCATGGTCCATGTATGGCAGCGGCTGCGGGACGAAAAACTGCAGGCCCGGCTGCTGCTGCAGGTCCACGACGAACTGATCGTGGAAGCGCCGGAAAGCGAAGTAGAGGAAGTCAAGCGCGTATTGCGTGAGGAAATGGAACAGGTTGTGCAGTACAGCGTGCCGCTGACCACCGACGTGGGCACCGGCAAAACCTGGCTGGATGCCCATTGAGAGGACTGGTTTACCCATGTATGTTTTAGGAATTGAATCCACCTGCGATGAAACCGCCGCCGCCATTGTGGAGGACGGCCGCAAGGTGATTTCCAATGTCATTTCCACCAGCGTCAAGGAACAGGCGCTCTACGGCGGTGTGGTGCCGGAAATTGCCAGCCGCCGCCACGCCGAATATATCAGCGCTACGGTGGACAAGGCCCTGGCCGACGCCGGTATGACCATTGCCGACGTAGGCGCCGTGGCCGTCACCTTTGCGCCGGGGCTTATCGGCGCCGTGCTGGTGGGGGTCAACTTTGCCAAGGGGCTGGCGTATGCTTCCGGCAAGCCGCTGGTGCCGGTGCACCATCTGCGGGGGCACATTGCCGCCAACTACCTCACCCACCCCGCGTTGCACCCGCCGTTTCTCTGCCTGGTGGCCAGCGGCGGCCACAGCCACATTGTGCTGGTGGAGGACTGGTGCCGCTACAAGGTGCTGGGCCGCACGGTGGATGACGCCGCCGGTGAAGCCTACGACAAGGTAGCCCGCACGCTGGGCCTCTCCTACCCCGGCGGGCCCAGCGTAGCGGCTGCTGCCAAGGGCGGTGATCCCCATGCCTACAAACTGCCGGTGCCTCACGTAGAAGGCAAGTACAATGTGAGTTTCAGCGGGCTGAAAACCGCCGTCATCAACGAGGTACACAACGCCCAGCAAAAGGGCGAGGAGATCAACGTCTCCGACATGGCGGCCAGCTTCCAGGAGCGCATCGACCAGATTCTGGCGAAGAAACTGCTTTCGGCGGCAGCCGATACCGGCGCGCAGACCATCTGCCTGGCGGGCGGCGTGGCAGCCAACGGACGGCTGCGCCAGCTGGTCAACGACGGTGCCCAGAAGCTGGGGGCCAAGATCTACCTGCCGGAGCTGAAATACTGCGGCGACAACGGCGCCATGATCGCCGCGCAAGGGTACTATGAGTACCAGGACGGCAACCTGGCCGACTGGACCCTGAACGGCCTGCCCACCCTGCCCATTGATTACCGTTAATCACAAGAAAAACCCCCGGGACCTTTCCCGGGGGTTTTTACTTTATAAGGCGTAGACAAGAATGCCAATAATAATCAGAGCCAGCGCCCCGATCTTTTTGGGGTTCATCTTCTCATGAAAGATGGTAACGCCGAAAATAGTGACGTAGATATAGCCGGTCGCTTCCAGCACGGGGCCCACGTTCAGCGGCACACCTTTGTAGGCCAGCATCGTCAGCAGGGTGCAGCCCACAAACAGCCCGTAGCCCAGAATCACCCGCCAGTCGGTGTACTCGGCCAGCAGGGATTTGTGTTCCCGCAGGGCAGCCTTTTTCAGCAGCACCTGGGAGACCGATGCCAAAAACGTACTGCTGAGATAGAGCAGCACATAGGGCAGTTGTGCTTGGTTCATTTCTGGTCCTCCCCTTCGTGGTCGGCCCGCACAAACAGCACGATGCCTGCAATGATGATGACGGCACCCAGGATCTGGCGCGGGGTGACCTGCTCGTCAAACAGCAAAAAGCCCAGCAGGATGCCCCACACCACGGTGACCGCCTTGTTGGCATAGGCGGTGGTCAGCGGCAGATGCTTGATGACCTGCTGCCAGCCGAAAGCATAGACGACCAGAGCCAGCAGCATGGCGCCGTAGAGCAGAATGAACGCCCCACTCAAAAACGGCTGCTGGGCGGCCAGCTTGCTGCAGACGCTGCTGCTGGCGTAGATGCCCAGTATGACGTGCAGCAGCAAAAACCATTTGGCCTGTTTCATTGGGGCGCCTCCTCGTCATGGTGCAGATATTCCCGCACCACATACTGGGGCGCGGCGTTGGCGCACATATAGATGCGGCCCACATACTCGCCGATAAGGCCCAGTACAACCAGGATCACGCCGCCCAGCAACAGCAGCAGTGCCGTGGTGGAAGCCCAGCCCAGGGGCGCCGCATGGCTGACGAAATGATTGATGACGATATAAATCAGATAGAGAAAACCTGCAATGGCCGACAGGATGCCGAAGTAGGTGGCAATGCGCAGCGGCTTGACCGAGAAGGAGGTGAAGCCGTTCATCCACAGCCCCAGCAGCTTGCCCAGCGTGTAGCCGGAACGGCCTTCCTCCCGGGCACGGTGGTGTACCGGCACATTGC
The DNA here is from genome assembly GCA_900545545.1 of uncultured Subdoligranulum sp. GTDB lineage: Bacteria > Bacillota > Clostridia > Oscillospirales > Ruminococcaceae > Gemmiger. The sequence goes on from UQZO01000002.1 coordinate 228,947, forward strand.
AGATGTTTTTGGTGGTGCGCAGCACCAGGCCGATCACATAGGGGTAGCAGTGCTCATACCGCAGCATCTCATCCACCACAAAGCGGCGGGCGGCGAAATAGCTGTTGACCACCAGCTCCGGCGGCTTGCCCAGCATGATTTCGGTCATCTTGCTGTTGACCCAGCTGCCGAAATTGCGCCAGCCCGCCTGCTGTTTGTTCTCATAGCTGGCGTAGACCACGTCATACCCCGCCTCGATTTTTTCCAGCAGCTTGCCCACCTCGTCGGCGGGGGTCTGGCCGTCATCGTCCAGGCAAACGACGACATCGCCGCTGCACTGGTGGAACCCGGCCATGAGTGCGGCGTGCTGGCCGAAGTTTTTGGCCAGGTTCACCCCCTGCACATGGGCATCGGCTGCCACCAGACGGCGGATGGCCCCGATGGTATCATCGGGGGAAGAATCGTTGACCAGAACGATCTCATACCCGTACTGGGGCAGCGTCTTCATCGTAGCGGTGATCTCCGCCACCACATTTCCGATGGTATGCTCCGAGCGATAGCACGGAATCACATAGGAAATTTTCTGCATCTTTTCCTGTCTCCCTTTTTATTGCACAGCGTCCGGCCGTTCATAGACGACCAGCTTTTCGGTGGAAACCAGCTGCTGCCAGCCCTCAGCCAGCAGCCGGGCCTCGGCATCGGTACCGTGGTTCACCATGGCATAACGTGAATAGATCGGCTGGGTTTCATCTGCAATGTAGGTATTCATGTCAAACTGGATGCCCATCCCATCCGGCACCGCATACAGAAAACCGTGAAAAACACCGTCTGCGTAAGCATAGGCCAGTGTGGAATCCCAGGGGTCCTCACTGGCCCGTGCCTGCCAGCTTTCGGTCAGGGCCGCCCGTGCTGTTTGAATCTGCGCATCGATGTCCGCACGGTAGGTCGGAAGTGTATGGGAGTATGTATTTATGACTAAAAGCGGCACCAACGGCAAACACATCAGAATACTGTGCGCGTTCTCATAAACCAGCACTGCCAACAGCAATACATTGAGTAAACTGCAATGTCGATGAAGCGTCCCCACCGTATACAGCCCAAGCAGCGCCACAAGGCAGACTCCTGTACACAGCAATGCACACACTTTAAGAACAACCGGACGTTTATGCACAGCATCGTAGATGGTACAAAACAGCACTAACAATACCAGGACCATCATCGTCAGGAAAGCACATCCCTGGTCCTGTGGATTTCCCGTAAGAGTTGGCCGCAAATACTCCTGCCACAGGGTAGACAGCTCGGTCTCCACGTGCTGTATTTCATATTGCACCGACTGAACGGCGTTGCCCTGGAGCAACATTTCCAGTGCGGTAAAATCCACATCACCACCGGAAAAATAAGGAGAATTCAGAAAACTGGTTACCGAAAGATAACCCGCAAGTGAAGCTGCGCCCAACCCGATACTGGTAACTGCCCATCGCCGATGTTTTTTCCACAGGATCACAATCGGAAAAATCCACAGCAGTACCGTATAGGCACGCGTAATTGTGGTAAGGGCGCAGGCAACCGCCAGCACTCCAAACCACCCGACGCGAAATTGGCGCTGTAACGCCACCGAAGCCCCCAGGATCATTAATACAAGAAAATACTGGGATGGTTCTGACATACCGGAAAATATCAGTCGCAGCGGCAGCCACAGGCAAGCCATTCCCAGCGCAAACGCAATCTGCTTTTTCCACGACAAACGTGTACCGCGCACGAAAACAATCCAGCCAACGACTGCAAAGGAAATATTACACCACAACATCGTATTGCATCCGGTTCCAAACAGAACGCCCGGAATTGCATACAGGTAAATCACAATGGGCCCCCATGCGCCGAAATGCCCCACGGGCGCGTGGGTCTCATTATACCCAAAGTAACCACGGGGCTGCCCACTGGTCAAGACACCTGCTAACTGACGGTTATACATAACCTCATCGTTATTGATGCTGGTAGGCAGCCATGGCCGCCACCACTCTGCATTATGGTATGCAATCACATACATTCCGCCAAAAAACAACAACCCACAAACTGCGCAAAGTACCCATTGCAGCCAGCCATGCTTTTTCAATATAGACTTGCAGGTTTGCAACATCTTTTTCCCTCTTTTTCTTTTACGGGCGCTCATACACCACAAGGTCCTGGGTGGAAACCACTTCCTGCCAGCCGTCGGCCAGCAGTCGGGCCTCGGCCTCGGTGCCGTGGTTCACCATGGCATACCGCGAATGGATGGGCTGGGTCTCGTCCGCAACGTAGGTGTTCCAGTCAAACTCAATACCCATACCGGCCGGCACGCCATAGAGATATCCGTGGTACACATCGTCGTCGTAGGCATAGGCCAGCGTATAATCCCAGGGATCATCGCTGTCCCGGGCGGATACCCGCTCGGTCAGGGCGGTTTCCACCGCGGTGATCTGGTCGCCCATCTCGGGGAACCAGCTGGAAAGGCTGCTGCGCTTCACATTCATGGGCAGCAGCAAAATCATCAACACCGGCAGATAGACGATGGCCTGCGGCGCGTTTTCCACTGCCAGGGCCCCCAGCATCAGCATGCAGAGCAGCATCAGATGGCGGGGTGCAATGTTATACATGAACACCAGCACCAGCGCGATGATGCCCACACAAACCAGGGCACAGACCTTGAAACGCCGGGGTCGGCCACGGCGGATATCATAGATCAGACAGCCGATGGTAACCGCCAGCAGCACCACAAACACCACACAGCCAATGCCGGTATACTGGGGGTCGCCCTGCAGGGTCTGCTGAATGCCGCCCACCCAGGCCGTGTGCAGTTCCTTGGCGGCGCGCGCCAACTCATACTGCACGGCGCCGAGCACATCCCCCCGGGCCAGCTGCTGCAAGCCTGTGAAATCCATACCGCCGCCGCTGAAATAGGGCGCCGACAATTTTGTCATGGAAAAAAGGGCCAACACAAAGCTGCCGGCAGCACCCACACCACAGACGATACGGTGGCGCTTTCCGCTTGCCCAGACCGCAACCAGCGGGAAGGCCCAGAACAGCAGCGCATAGGGCCGGAACACCGTTTCCAGCGCACAGGCGACGAAAGCCACACAGAACCACCCACGGGAAAAGCGGCGGTACAAGGCGGCCGACGCCCCCACGATGGTGAGCGCCATGGCGTAGTGCAATGCCTCTGACGAGCCGCAGAAAACCATATCAATGGGCATCCACAGGCAGACCAGCGACGCCGCAAAGACCAGCTGCTGCCAGACTTTCAGCCGGGCTGCCCGGGCAAAGAGCGCCAGGCCCACCACAGCAAAAAAGATATTGCACCAGAACACGGTATTGGCGCTGCTGCCGAACACAAACCCCGGCAGTGCGTACATCCAGATCAAAAACGGCCCCCAGGTGCCGAACCGACCGATATCGGCATGAGTTTCCTGGTAACCGAAATACCCCTGCGGGCCGCCGTGCGTGATGATGCTGACTACCTGCCGGTTGTAGATGACCTCGTCGTTATCGATATTGGGGGCCATCCAGACCTCGGTGAGAGGGGTGCGGTAGGCCAGTGTGTAAAACACCAGCAAAAACACGATTGCCCCCAAAACGCAGAGCAGCGCGTTGGGGGTGGTTTGCAGGATTTTTTTGCAGCGGTTCACGGGTTTACTCCTCCCCACGGGCAGGTTTTTCCGGGCCCTGTGCCAGCCTGGCCATAAAGACCACATCGCGGTACCGGCCGTCCAGCAGGACCATATCCCGGAAAGTACCCTCCAGCACAAATCCTGCCTTTTCGTAACTGCGGCGCGCGGGCAGATTTTCCGCCAGCAGGCGCAGGCTGATACGGTGCAGCCCCAGCTGCTGGAAACCGAACTCGGTAAACAGGCGGGCAGTTTCGGTGCCGAAGCCCTTGCCCTGTGCATCGGGTTCCCCGATGAAAATGCCATACTCCGCACTGTGGTTACCGCTGTCCACATCGCGGTAATAGACCGAACCCACAGGCCGGCCTGTGGCCTTTTCCTCAATGATATACTGTACCACCTGGCCGGTAGCCACCTTGGTGGCCAGCCAGTTGCGGTGCATTTCCGGCGTGAATTTCTGGCGGAAGATAAAATTCTGCATCACGGAAGGCGTATTGCGCCAGGCCACGATGTGGTCGGTGTCCGCATCCGTAATCGGGCGCAGCACAACCTGTTCACCGGTAATACGCGGAAGCTGTTCCATACCTTCAATTCCTCTCTTATGCGCGTTCATAAACGGTGCAATAGTGCCCCTCGTGCAGCAGCGTCCAGCCTTCTGCCAGCAGCCGCTGCTCCACCTCACTGCCGGAGGCCGTCATCATATAGCGGGACCGGATCTCGTGCTCCGGGTCCAGCAGATAGGCGGTTTCGTCAAATTGCAGGCCCATACCGTCGGGGGCCGCATACAGCATGCCTACATGGGCGCTATCGCCAAAGGCATAGGCGATGGTGTGATCCCACGGGTCATCGCTGTCAACAGCCTGCTGGCTCTGGACCAGTTCCGTGCGCAGAACCGCCAGTTCCTCCGCCACCGCATCGTGCCGGGCCGGCATGCCATAGCCGCCCGAAGCGGTCAGATTCAAAATACCGGCTGCTGCCAGCACCACCGCAAGGCCCGCCGTGCCCACTGCCGGACGGGGGCTTTCCAGCACCAGCGCCGCCAGCAGCAGCACATCCAGCACCAGCGTATGACGGGAAGCCTCCGCCGTACGGTACATCAGCATCAGGGCCAGAAAGATCACCGCCGCCGCAGCCAGGGCGCAGCCTTTCCAGAAAACCGGACGGTGATGCCGCCGGTCCCACACAAGGCAAGCCACCGTAACCGCCAGCAGCAACAGGAAGGTCAGATAAAATCCGCCCCCCTGCCCTGTCAGCGCCCCGGCGATCTCAGCCCCTACCTGGGCAAAGGCCGCACCCAGTTTGCCCGCCGTATATTTAACAGCGGAAAACACCTGCAGATGCGCCAGCATCTGCAGCGGGGTGGTATCCACGTTGGTAAAAAAGTAGGGGGCGTAGAATTTGGACATCAATACCAGCGTCCCCGCCAGCGAAGCCGCTGCCCCCGCCAGGCACCCGGCCAGCGCCCGCCGGCGGGGCCAGGCCAGCACCAGCGGGTAGAGCCACAGCACCGCGTTATACGGGCGGGCCAGCGTGGCCGCTGCACACAGCACGCAAAGAGCAATCCAGGCCGGTTTGCGGCCGCTGCGTTTTACCAGCACCGCCGTACCGGTAATGGCCAGCACCAGCGCGTAGTGCAGCGGTTCCTGCATGGCGGAAAAGATATAGCGGATGGGTGCATTCAGGCAGGCAAGCACCACGGCAAACGCCGCCTGCTGCCAGGCCTTGAGCCGAGCCGCACGGGCAAACACAAACCAGCCCGCCACGGCAAAAAACAGGTTGCACCAGATAAAGGCGTTGTCGCCCCGGAAGAAAAAGCCCGGAATGGCATAAAGCCAGAAGATGGCCGGGCCCCAGGCCGCAAAAGTGCCGATGTCGGCGTGGGATTCATTGAAGCCGAAATACCCCTGGGGGGCACCGTACTCCACCACCGCCGACAGCTGCTTGCTGTAGACGACCTCATCGCTCCAGGAGCTGACCGGTAGATAAATCTGGTTGACCGGCACCTTATAGACGATCCACTCATACAGCAGCAAAAAGGCCAGGGCAGCCGCCAACGTTGCCGCTGCCCCCAGCCAGACGGATTTACTGCGCATAGAACGCCAGAACATGCTCGATCACCAGGCTGCGGTCTGCCTCGGTCAGGCCGTAGTAGAGCGGCAGACGCACCAGGCGTTCGCTCTCCTTGGTCGTGTAGCGGTCCTCGCCGTCGAAACGGCCGAACTTCTGCCCCGCCGGGGCGGAATGCAGCGGAATGTAATGGAAGACCGACAGAATTTCATGGTCTTTCAGGTACTGGATCAGCGCCGTGCGCTCCTCCAGGTCCTTGCATTTGAGATAGAACATATGGGCGTTGTGCACACAATCCACCGGGATCGTCTGCACTTCCACCTTGCCTGCATCTACCAGCGGCTGGAAGGCGGTACGGTAGGCATTCCAGGTCGCCATGCGGTTGTCGTTGATCTCATCCGCATGCAGCAGCTGCGCCCACAGGTAGGCGGCGTTGAGCTCGCTGGGCAGGTAGCTGTCGCCGAAATCCACCCAGGTATACTTGTCCACCTGGCCGCGGAAGAATTTGGCGCGGTTGGTGCCCTTTTCGCGCAGGATTTCGGCGCGCTCATTGTAGGCAGGGTTGTTGATGACCAGGGCACCGCCCTCGCCCATGGAATAGTTCTTGGTCTCGTGGAAGGAATAGCAGCCGAAATCACCAATGGTGCCCAGCGCCTTGCCCTTGTAGGTGCTCATGACGCCCTGGGCGGCATCCTCCACTACCATCAGGTTGTGGCGGCGGGCGATGTCCATGATGGTGTCCATCTCACAGGCAACGCCCGCATAATGCATGACCATGATGACCTTGGTCTTGTCGGTGATAGCCGCCTCGATCTTGGTCTCATCGATGTTCATGGTATCGGGACGGATATCCACGAACACCAGCTTGGCACCGGCCAGCACCGCCGACGTAGCCGTGCTGGAGAAGGTATAGCTGGGCAGGATGACTTCATCCCCGGGCTGCAGGCCGCACAGCAGCATGGCCATATCCAGGGCGGTGGTGCCGCTGGTGGTCAGCAGCACCTTCTGGGCGTGAAAACGCTCTTCCAGCCAGGCGTTGCACTTTTTGGTAAAGGCGCCGTCGCCGCAGATCTTGTGCGAATCGATGGCCTGTTTTACATACGTAATCTCATCCCCGACGCAGGGAGGCACATTAAAAGGAATCATATATAGCCTTCTTTCCTGGGCTGTTATTCGACAATTATAAATAGTATAGCATATTCAAGGCATTTCTACAACCTTGTGCCGAGATTTAAACCGCATCCCCGGCCGTTCATTCTTTGATGCGGGCCGCATTGTAAGCCCGCAGCATAAGCACGGCGTACCACAGTAAAATCACACTGAATATCACAAAAGAGATAGCAGCCACCGCCGTAGCCTTTGGCAGAAAATGCGTCACGGTATACACCGCCAGCGGCACCGCCGCCACAGCGGGCATGACCCGGGCAGGCTGTTCTGCCTGGCGCAGCATCAGCACCGCCGTCAGCAGCAAAATCCAGAGATCCGCCACCCGCAGCAGCGGCATCAGCCAGACCCAGACGCCGCCGCTCTGGCTGCCGCACAAAATCAGTTCCAGCACCAGTTGTACCGTACCGCAGACCAGCGGCAGCACCGTGCGGCGGCAGATGAGCAGATACCCCACCACTGCCAGCACCGTGAGGGAAAGTTCCTGCAACTGGGTATTTTCCGGCACAGCCAGCAGGGCACGCCCTGCTGCCGAAATGCCGATCAAAAGATAGGCCAACGCCAGACGATTCCGTTTATCCATCGTAATTCTCCTGTGCAAATTTTGTTGATTTTCCTAATCATAGCACGAACCGACAGGGCTTGCAAGGCAGCCCCTGGGGGGGTATAATAGATTTCATTCCCATTTTGGAAACGAGGTTTTTGGCATGGAATTTTCCCATCGTTTGGAATTGTTTGGACCCGAGATCTTTGCCGCACTCAACGACAAAAAAGTAGCTCTGGAAGCCCAGGGCCGCCATCTGTACAATCTGAGCGTGGGCACGCCGGACTTTGCCCCCGCGCCCCACATCAAACAGGCGCTGATCGACGCTGCCCAGGATAACGAAAACTGGAAATACAGCCTGCGCGATCTGCCCGAGCTGCTGAACGCCGTCTGCGAGTACTACAAGCGCCGCTTCAGCGTGGACACCATCACCCCGGACAAGGTCATGAGCTTTTCCGGCAGCCAGGACGGCATCGGCCATCTGGGCCTGGCGCTGTGCAACGACGGGGACGTGGTGCTTCTGCCCGACCCCTGCTACCCTGTCTTTATGACGGGCTGCATGCTGGGCGGTGCAAAACCCTGGTACTACCGCCTGACCAAGGAGAATCACTTCCTGCCGGATGTTTCCTCCATTCCGGAAGATGTGGCCCGTGCTGCCAAGCTCATGCTGGTCAGCCTGCCCGCCAACCCTGTGGGCAGCATCGGCACGCCGGAGCTGTATGCAGAGATCGTGGCTTTCTGCCGCAAATACGACATTTTGCTGGTACATGACAACGCCTACAGCGACATCATCTTCGACGGTGCCCACGGCGGCAGCATCTTCAACACGCCCGGTGCCGAAGAATGTGCCGTGGAGTTCTTCAGCCTGAGCAAGAGCTTCAACGTGACCGGCGCGCGCATCAGCTTCCTGGTCGGCCGCCCCGACGTGGTGGCCGCCTGCAAAAAGCTGCGCACCCAGATCGATTTCGGCATGTTCCTGCCCATTCAGAAGGCTGCCATCGCCGCCATGACGGGCCCGCTGGAAGGCGTCCAGCGCCAGTGCGCCGAATACCAGCGCCGTCGGGATGCCCTGTGCGGCGGTTTGCGCAGCATCGGCTGGAATGTACCCGACAGCCGCGGCAGTATGTTCGTGTGGGCACCCATCCCTACCGGCTACGAGAGCAGCATGGAATTCTGCCTGGAACTCATCGACAAAGCCAACGTCATCTGCACGCCGGGTTCCAGCTTTGGTCCCAGCGGCGAAGGATACGTCCGTTTTGCCTTGACCATGCCGGTAGAACAGATCGAAAAAGCCGTGGCTGCCATCGCCGCCAGCGGCATGATCCGTAAGGATTCCTGATTTTTAACAATTTCATACAAAAAAGAACAGCCTGCCGTTCCCCCACGGCGGGCTGTTTTTCCTACTTTCCCGAAAGTCGATTCTTGAAATGTTCCTATACCTTGTTTTCGGTCTTTTTCACTGCGGATTGGAACTTTCCCGCACTGCGGCGCGCAGTTCCTTTTGAATGGTCGGCGTAATTTCCACCCGCTTGAGCAAGGCGGAAAGCAGTTCTGGCAGGCACTCGGCGGGCAGCTGTTCTACCACCACCTGGGCCAGATACTCCGCATGGGACACGGCGGGTTCAAAGGTACGCGCATACGTTTTGCCGCTGCGTACAAATCCCACTTCTTTCAGGACACCCTTTTCCATCAGGCTATTCAGCATAGAGAAGATCGAACGTTCTTTCCACTTACGATCTACACAAGTTGAAACCACCTCTGTCTGAGCCATCGGGTGATCTGCCTGCCAGAAAATTTCCATAATCTGCTGTTCACTTTTTGTCAGATGCACGACAGTCTACTCTCCCTCGTTATATGATACTTAGATAGTATCTGCTTTGGATTGAAATGTCAATGTTTTTTACGTAAAAAATATTGTCGAACTTTGTTATTTAATAATTTTTTCATATTTCTTCACATTTTTGACACGGGCTTATAACATCTTTATCTTTTATCGCTATAACGAATATTTATACACTTCTTTTTTGGGATTCCTGCGCCGCATTCCTTCATTTTTCACCACTTTTATGGTTGTTACATTTCTACATATTGTCACAAACAACAGAAAAAACAGTATGGATTTTCAGCTCATGCTTTCTCTAGGTACAAGTTCCGCCTTTCCAGTGCCGGGAAATAGCCTCCAAAGCCCGCTTTTCGATGCGGGAAACATAGCGACTCGCCTATTGTAAACGATGCCCTTTAAGAAATCGCCTCCAGCTCGTGGAAGCGGAATTTGATGATGATCTCTTTTTCCTCGGTCAGCTCCACCCGTTCAATGAGGCTGACCAGCAGTTCCCGACTGGTCAGTGCTGAGTCCAGAAACTGTTTCACCAGCGTCTTGGCTTTTTCTTCGGTGTTCACCGGTTGCTTTGCCTGTTCCTGTAGGCTCTTCAGCCGATCTTCCAGAATTGTGCGGTCCATCTTGACCTTCTGGTAGATGCGCTGGAAGTCCTCTTCGGAGAGCAGGCCATTCAGCCGGTCCATATACATCTGATCCAGGTTAGTAGTCAGTGCAGTGATTTTTGATTGCACGGTTTGCATCTCCGCTTCACAGCTGGACTCCTTGCTGGCGTTCTCCACAGCTTCTTTGGCAATCGGGCGCAGCCGGTCAGGATTCAGATAGGCCTGGCACACCTCTCGCACCTTGGCAAGTACGGCTTCATTCACCGTTTCTTCCTTAATGGAATGACAGGTGCAGACACCTGCCTTGGTAAATCGCTGATAGGTCCGGCAAACAAAAAACAGGCGATCTTCACCAGCGGCATTCTTGCGGTTGAGTACCGCCATGGGATAGCCGCACTCATGGCAGAAGATCAACCCTTTCAGTAAGAAGTCATAGGTTCGGCTTCGGGTGTGTTTGCGGCTGTTTACCAGCATCTGTACCTTCTGAAAAGTCTCCAGGTCAATGATCGGCTCATGCGTTCCTTCCACTACCACCCAGTTTTCCGGTGATTGCCTCAGACACTTCTTGGATTTGTAGCTGATCTTCACCATGCGTCCCTGCACCATATTACCGATGTAGGTTTCGTTTTTCAGCATTTCGGAGATCCGCTCGCTGCTCCATAGGCCGGTGTACGGCCCTGGATTACCAACTTTCCAGCCACAATAGGTAGCCGGTGTGGGAATGCCTTCTTCGTTGAGCGTAGTCGCAATTTTGCGGCAGCTCATACCTGAAAGGGCCAGAGCAAAGATCCGCCGTACTATCGGAGCTACGTCCTCGTCAATGACGATCTTGTTTTTCTCGGTGGGGTGCATCTTGTACCCATACATGGGCTTGCCGCCGATGAACTGCCCCTTCCGTTGCTTATCCCGCTTGACGCTCTTGATCTTCTTGGAGATGTCCTTGGCGTACATGTCGTTCATGATGGCACGGAATGGGGTGATGTCGTTTGCGGTAGAGTCCACGCCGGTGTCAATACCGTCCAGCAGAGAAATGTACCGCACCCGGTGTTCCGGGAAGTACCGCTCCATATAGTGGCCGGTCATGATATAATCACGGCCCAAACGGGAAAGGTCCTTAGTAATGACCATATTGACCTTTTTTGTCTCAATGTCGCCAATCATCCGCTGGAAGCTGGGGCGGTCAAAGCTGGTGCCGCTCCATCCGTCATCTACATAAGTGTCGAAGACGGACAGCCGGTGCTGTTGAACAAACTCCCGCAACAGAGATTCCTGGTTCTGAACACTTTGGGATGGTCCTTCGCTTTCATCCTCCTTTGATAGTCTGATGTATAAAGCCACATGGTAATCCATGGGGTTGCTTATCTCTAAGTACATACCATACCTCCTGAGATAAGCGGCCATTCATCGACATTATTGTATCGTGACTTTTCCATATCCGACAAGGATGCGGTGAAGATACAGCCGAAAGGACTCTTCCAGAAGCTCCGGCAGTGTTCTCTCGGCTGACTCAAAAACACAACGTACAACAGGGGCATTTTTCGGCATGGTATCATCCTCCTTTACGATATAGAAAAGAATATGTGCAAATCCTCTATGCATTGCCTGTCCATTGGAAAAGGCATAAAAAAATCGCCACCCGTTCCAGTGGCGATGAGAATTGCTTATGAAATAAAGGAAGTGCTTGCACGGACTGCATCCCAATCGGATACACCATATCCTCGCATAGCATCTGCTGCGATCAAAACAGCGAATACAAAAGGACGAATCCACTCGTCGCTGACGCTGCTGAGGATGGATTGTATAGTCAGGTCATCATCCAGCTGCAAGCGGATTTGGAGAAGTTCTTTTTCGGTTTGAAACAATGCCGCAAATTCGTTTGGGGCTTCCTCCTCGATAGAGAACGTCTGTGAGCTGTGCAGGATTTGTGTTGCTTGTTGGTATAGGGCGGTAGTACTGAAATCGTGAATGTCCGGTAATTTCATGTTTTTTACTCCTTTTCAAGAATTGTGTTGATGGTTTCGGAACTTTTCAGTTTGGTTGAAAAATCAAGGTGGACATACAAATCCGCAGTGGTTTGATAAGTGCTGTGTCCCAGCCATTGCTGTACTTCCAGTAACGGGACCCCAGAGGAAATCAAAATCCCGGCACAACTATGGCGCAGGTCATGAAATCGTATCTTCCGAAGATTATTTTTCTGTAAAAAAGACTGAAAGCGGCGGCTCAACTGATCGGGACGGAAAGGGACACCGCTCTCGTCCAAGCAAAGCCAACCGCTTTCCTGCTGATACCGGCGTAATAGGGGGAGTATATTTTCCGGAATGGGCAAGGTCCGATAACTCGCCTTTCGCTTCAATACTTCCCGGCTGTGCACTTTGCTTTTTCCATGCAAAGATGTTTGCGTGACGGCACAGCGGACAGAAAGCAATTTGCGTTCCAAATCCAGGGCTTCCCAGCGAAGTCCCAGGACCTCACTGCGCCGCAGGCCGAACACAAGAGCCAACGCCACAGGAAGCTCCAGAGTTTGTCCATGGAGTAGATTCAAAAGCTGGGAAGCTTCCTCGGTGGAATAGGTCTGCGGCAAAAAATCAGCCCTGCGAGGTTTAGACGCCTGCCTTGCTGGATTTGCTTCAATCAGGCCAAGAGCAACTGCCTTTTCTAATGCAGAGTGAATGTTGGCATGATGGCGCAAAACACTGGTTGGGGAAAGTCCTTTGTGAAGCAGCCAGTCATAATAGCTTGTGATGTCTCCGGTTGTCAGAGCCCGAAGTGTAATCTGTCTTTCTTCAAAGTATGGGATAATGGATCGTTCGACAACCCGACAGTAAGATGCAAATGTTGTAGGTGCTATGGTGGAGCAAATTTGTGCCAGCCAATCTCGCATAAAGTCGGAAAACATGGGCCCATTTTGTAGGTCATGTTGCCGTTCTTTCGTAAAGGCTCTTCGCAGATCCAGCAGCATCGCCTCTGCGCGCCGTTTGTTTCCTTTTTCTTTCAAGTGGGTCGTCACCGATTTTGTTCGCCGCTTTCCTGTGCTATCTTTGTAAGATAAAATCATCTGCCAATATCCATTTTGCACACGCAAGTGTCCAGCAACCATACATAAAACCGCCTTTCCTAATGTTGGTGATCTTATGTTATAATGGCTACTAGGCACAGTGGCAGACGAAGCAGACTCAAAATCCATTACATCTGACAAGACCGTGGAAAAATCCACGGTCTTGTTTTGTTTCTTCAAAGGGTGCATCACTCAAACGACGCACTGTTTTTGATTGATGAAATGAGCGATGCATGATATAATAAAATCATTCTATTTCGATTATGAGGTATTGGAATGAGAAACAAAAAGCCTCCTTTTGAAATCACAAACCAGATGATTGACTATGTAGCTGAAATCGCTGAACTGCTCGGAAAACTGAATGTGACAGACGCGCTTTCTTCAAACCCTACTCTGCGCCGCAGCAATCGAATCCGCACCATACATGGGTCGTTGGCGATTGAGCAGAACACCCTTTCCTTGGAGCAGGTAACGGCCGTACTGAATGGGAAGCATGTCTTGGCTCCGACAAAGTATATTGCCGAAGTCAAAAACGCCTATGAAATTTATGAGCGGCTGGATGAGCTTGATCCTTATTCGGTGGACGACTTGCTGACGGCCCATGGCATTATGACTCGGGGCTTGGTCGAAGAATCCGGCATGTTCCGAACACGACCTGTAGGCGTAGTAGATAGCGAAGGACATGTCCTGCATCTCGGTACGCTTCCACAGTATGTCCCTGATCTGGTTTTGGAGTTGCTGGAATGGGCAAAGACCAGTGAGGTGCACATGCTGATTCGCAGCTGTGTGTTCCATTATGAACTGGAACTGATTCATCCCTTTGCCGATGGAAACGGGCGTGTGGGCCGCCTGTGGCATACGCTACTGCTTTCTAAATGGAATCCAGCGTTTGCCTGGCTCCCGGTGGAGTCTATCATCTATGACCGCCAGCAGGAGTATTATGATGCCATCAATACTTCCAATGATGCCGGAGAGTCTACGGTATTTATCGAGTTCATGCTATCAGCTATCAAAGCATCACTCATGGATGCGATTCGTACGAGTGATGAAATGAGCGATGGGAAGATGGATAAGGCTACGCTCCGTTGGAAGAAAATTGAGGAGTATCTTAAAATCCACGACTATATCATGAACGCTGATGTGCGGGAACTGTGTGGGGTATCGGCAGCAACGGCGAATCGCATATTAGCAAGCTTTGTTGAAGTCTGCAAATTGAGGAAATACTGCGAAGGCGGACATTGGGCGTATAAATTCTAAAAAAGTCAAGTATATGGTTTTTCATTGTATAATAAGGCGTTTTGTTGGAGGAAATACAAATGCTAACAGATCAAGAAATGCAAGCATTAGCTGCTTCGATAGATGTAGCAATTGAGACATGCAATCGTATGAAAAGCGTGATTGCAGACGCTTCTGCTAAGAGAAACGTGGTAAAAGAAATAATTGTTGCTCAAAAATCCATAGACGAAGTTAGTGCATCAAATCAAATATCTGATTTCATTAATTTGACAAGCAAGATTGATGAATTTATTGAGAATGTATCTATAATAAAAACTGCGGAAAAAAACATACCAAATGTTTTTAAGACATTCATTCAAAAAGAATTTGTTCTATTTGATTGGAAAAATCTACACCTTACTCAACCGTATGTAACTAGTAACATAAAAAACTTTTTGGAAAAGCAGACAGCGAATGAAATAAAGGTTGATCAGCAAGATACCTCCACTATCAATTGGCTCTGTGACCTTCCTCAAAAATATAGCGAGTATGTCTCTTTATTCGAGCGAAAAATTTCAACTTATATAATTTTTGACAAAATCAAGTGGATACACAATAACATCGTAATGATTGGAGCCAATGGGTCTGGGAAAAGCACATTTTCTCGGCAGCTAAATGGTAAAATATCGTCTAATGTATCCATTTTATCTGCGCAACATTTACTTGTATACAATAAACAAAATAATATTCCTGCCTCTAAGGGAGAAATTTCAGATCTAAGATCTTTTCAGAAAAATTCTAAAATGAGCAGTGACTCTAATTTTGCTGCTCTAATCGGCAATGATATGAACAAACTGATTACTACGTTAATTGCCGAACACACTGATAAAGCTTTAGAATACTATGCTGGAGAAGATCGAAAAAAATCTTTTCTTGAAATGACCATTGAGATATGGCAGGAATTAATTGAACATCGGGAATTACTCTTAGAGAGAGGTTCTATTTCAGCTCAAATACCAGGCCAGCCACCATACCCTTTTAATAGCCTTAGTGATGGAGAAAAGGCTGTTTTTTATTATGTAGGGCATATTTTATTGGTAGAGCCCAATTCTTATATTATTGTAGATGAGCCAGAAAATCACTTGCACATGGCCATTTGCAATAAATTGTGGGACAAACTTGAGCAAATCCGGACTGATTGTAAATTTATTTATTTAACTCATAATCTTGACTTTGCTGCTTCAAGAAATAATACAACACTTATTTGGAATAAGAAGTTTACCCCTCCAGACATATGGGATTTTCAAATCATCGAATCTGACGAAACATTACCAGATACACTATTGATGGAGGTTTTAGGTAGTCGAAAGAAAATATGTTTCTGTGAGGGAAAAGATAGGTCTTGTTTAGACTATAAGTTGTACAGTATTGTTTTTCCCGAGTATACGGTTATTCCTGTTGGTGGACATCTTGATGTAATAAGTTATACAAACGCGTGTAATAAATCCACAGTTCCCTCTAATAAGGCCATAGGAATTATTGATGGAGATTGCCATAAATCCGAGCAAATTGCTAAGTGGAAAGAACAGAACATTTATACACTTCCAATTAATGAAATCGAAAATATACTATGTGATCCGGTCATTATCGAAACAGCTATTAAGACTTTTATATCTGGAGATATGGCAAACCAGAATTATCTTGATTTGTTTTGGAAAGAATTTGAAGCCAACAAAGTTCAGCAAACCGTATGGTATGTTAATAACATTATTAACAATAAGTTTAAGGAAAACTTTCTTCACGAAAAGCGCGATATTAGTAATCTAAAGGCAGAGTTACTTTCAGTCACATCAGAAAAGGAAATTGATGAGCTTTATGCAGAAAGATTAGCAACTATTGAAACTATTATTAAAAGCAAAAAATATGAAGAAGCTTTAGCTATTGTTGATTTTAAAGGGAAACTTACGAAGTACATTGCTAAACAAACAATTGTTGACAATTATCCAGATCGTGTTTTGGGACTTATCAGAAACAGTGAGGAGCTAAGAGAGCTAATAAAAAAGAAATATTTCTCACCAATATCTCGGTAACATTGACGAACAGCCGCTTATCTTTCTGAAATTTTTCCGTTTACAATAAGCGCGAAGCTACCCAAGTCACGCATGAAGCCCGGAAAGCCTGATGTAGACAGGCTTTCCGGGCTTCGTTTACATTAGTGGCGTTGCTATACATAGCTGCGGCTGATTCCCAGATGCGCCGCCACCTCCTGCTGCGTCTGCGTCCGGCCTCCGTTCAGACCGTAGCGCAGCGTCAGCACTTCCCGTTCCCGCGGCGGCAGTTTTTCCACCAGGCGGCGCAGCCGCGCCGCATCCGCCCGGCGCTCGCAGTCATCTTCCATCACCGCCGGGTCCGGCAGGGTATCCGCCAGCGTCAGTTGTCCCTCGCTTCCCTCCAGCGGCTCCTGTAAGGACATCTGAACGCCCTCCCGCCGGTTGCGCCGAAGTTCCATCCGCAGTTCATTTGCTATCCTCACCCCAAGGGGTCTCGGCTGGAATATCGTGCGAGATTTCCTCGTCCTCGTAGTCCACATCCCCGAAGGGTTCCAGATCTTCGGTGTCCTCCTCGTTGCCATCCGGATTGCGGATGTCCAAGGCGGGCAGCACGTCGGCGGCGTCCCGCCAGTCCACGTCCTCGTCCACCGCGCCGAACAACACCACATGGGCGTACTGACCGTCCCAGATGACCTTGCGCACCACCGTGCGGATAGCCGCCCGCTTCTGCTCCACCGTCATCTCGTCGATGCCGTCCCGGAACACCGTGAGCAGCTGCCGCATGAGGTCGAACTCGATGCCGCTCAAAGCGTGCTGGGCGGTCAGTCCTTCCAGCTCGGTGATGCGGGCCTGCAGCTCGGCGTCCTGGGCGTGGAGTTCCTCCAGACGCTTTCGTACATGGATGGCTGCTGTGCTGTCGCCGAAGTCGGCCAGCGAGTCCACCAGGGCGTTGATCTTGCGCTGGGTCTCCGCCTGCTGCTGCCGCAGGTCCTCCAGCCGCTTGTCGTATTCCTCCCGGTTGCCGGTGTAAAACCGCTTGCTCTTTTCCAGCTGGCACAAAAAGGTGCTGTCGTTGCTGGCCAGACTCTTGACCTGCTCCACGATGGCCGCATCCAGTAGATTGCCGTGGGCGTTGCGCCGGTTGCAGAGGCTGCGCTTGCTGCGCTCCTTCATCTTGCAAACGTAGGTGTAAATGGGCTTGCCATCGGCTGTGAACCGCTTGGAGAGTTTCGGGTACATCCGGTTGCCGCAGCGGCACCAGAGCAGCCCGGTGAGCAGGGCCTCGTTGCTGCGGGGCTTGCGGTAGCCCTTGGATTTGTTCCGTTCGAGGGATTCCTGCACCTTGATCCAGGTTTTCGCCGGGATGAGCCCCGGGTGCTGCCCTACTGAGACAATCCACTCGCTGGTGGGCAGATAGACGGTGGCTCGGCCCTTCTCCTGGTCGGTGCGGTTGTAGGCCAGAATGCCCCGGACACCGTCGAACTCCTCCGGCGCCGAGAAGAGGTCCGCCTGCTTCTCCACAAAGTACTGGTAGGCGTCCTGGTCGGCAATGAGGTAGACCGGGTTCTGCAAAATGCCCCGTATGGAAAACCGGGTGAAGTTGCGTCCGGTCTTGGTCTTGATGTGCTGGCGCAGCAGCTCTGCCTCGGTCATGGTGAGAGAGTCAGTCTCGATGTAGAGGTCGTAGATCTTACGGACGATGTCGGCTTCCTCGGGAATGACTTTCAGCTTGCAGGCCCGCTTGCTCTTGCCGTCCACGGTGATGGTCTTGACGGCCTCCGAAGTGTAGCCGGTGGGGGTGGTGCCGCCCAGCCAGCGGCCGGTCTTGGCCAGCTCGTGCATGTTGTCCCGGATGCGCTCGGCGATGGTTTCCCGCTCCAACTGGCTGAACACCGAGGCAATGTACATCATCGCCCGGCCCATGGGGCTGGAGGTGTCGAAGCTCTCCCGGATGGAGACAAAGTCGATTTCCAGACGGCCCAGTTCCTCGATGAGGGCGGAGAAGTCGCTGATATTGCGGCTGATCCGGTCCAGACGGTAGACCACCACCGCCTTGAACTGGTGGTCCCGGGCAGCTTTCATCATCCGCTTGAAATCGGGGCGGTTCAGGTTACCGCCGGAAAAGCCCTCGTCCTCAAACACCACAGCCCCGTCCGCGTAGGCGTCCCCGAAGGCGGTGCGGATGTACGCCCGGCACAGCTCCACCTGGTTGCCGATGCTCTCCCCCTTGCCGGTAAAGCGGGATTTGCGGGAATAGATGGCAATAACATCCTGGTTCTTTGGCATGGTGAGCCCCTTTCTGTATTAGGTAATAGTCTTTATTGTAGTATAACAGAAAGTAACATTTTATACAATAAAAAATTGCCAAGATATGTAAAAATCTTGGCAATTAAATTTGTGTACCCGTGTTGTTTCGACCCCGGAAAAGTTTCTGTTTTTTTCAATGAATAGATTTAAAACAGCATCGTGTTCTTTCCTAGTTTTGTGGGCTGCTGCTTTTTTGTTGGACCAGCTCATAACCTACAGCGCAAACAGATGCTTTCCTCTCTTGGCACTATAATGCTGGTCATCATAAATTGTTTTTTCCTGTATGTATCCTGAGGGATCCGATCTTTTTGCGCATTTCTGCATCAGAAAAGGTGTGAAAAATCACTCGAAATCCTCAATTGTTTGCTTTAGGGTTTTTAACGATCTTTGTGTTTCTTCCATAAGCCTGTCATTTTGTCAATGTTGACGATTTTTCCAGGAACACATTTATATGGTCAAGGTTGAACTGAAATCTATGGTACTACACACACTATTTTTGCTACCTTATTCTTGAGGTGCTGCAAATGAAAAACAAACACGAAATGGAATTAAAACGCCTGGGCGTACGCATTCAGCAATATCGTAAAGCCTTGGGGTTAACACAGGAAGATATCGCAGATCGTATGGGTTGTTCCCTTACTTACATCAGTAAATTGGAGAATGGTAAAGCGTCCTGCAATCTGGAGCGCCTATTTGAACTTAGCAACCTTCTGGAATGTGATGCAGCAGAGTTGCTGCTGGGCATCAACATGGGAAGTAGCCAGTACTTAGATCCCGAGTTAGGGCAGATGGTTGCCCAACTCACTCCAAACGACAAAGAATTGCTTTGCGCTATGATGGAAGTCATGATTCGGCGCAACCAGAAGGATGGCGTTGAATATGCCGTTCCATGATAGGGACCAGGATGAGGCACTTATGACACAGTTTTTCAGCTATGCAGCGCTCCCTCTGTACAAATACGCCCTGAAATTGCTGGGCACCCCTACTTGGGCAGAAGATGCGGTGCAAGCCACCTTTACCCAACTGATCCAATATTTTGATCACATCCGTACATTTGACAATGACCGTTTTCTCGCTTACGCGCGCAAGGTTCTTCTACACCAATGCGCTGCCATCGCAAAACAGCAGGATACGTTTGCCGCAACGGAAAATGTAGGGCAAAACGAGCCGGATCACAGCGAACCTATTATCGACTTTGTGGAGCGCCAAGCAACACGTGAAGAGATTCGTCTTTGTATTAAAAAACTATCCCCAAGATATCGGATGATTCTGTATCTGAAATATTTTGAAAATCGCTCTAACGAGGAAATCTGTTCCCTCATGGGATTGAAAGAAAGCAATGCCCGTACGCTACTTACCCGCGCCAGAGCGCAGCTCAAACAGATTTATTCGAGGGATATTCTTGACAAGAAGCCCAATACTGTGGCAACTGCACCGACACAGAAGAACCGTTGATGCTAACCGCCTATCTCTTTTGTTACAAGCTGTTGTCTAAGCCATAACCAAATCGATCCATATGGAAAAATCACACACTATGCGTGGGAAGGTAAAAAATGAGTAATATTAAACCGGACGATCTCCGTAGACAAGCAGCGGAGGAAGAATTCTTTCGACTGGCTGCGCTGGAGATTGAATCGGAACAAAACGAGGAGTTTTTGGAGGCACAAAGTTTGCCTGATCCTTCTCCTGAAGTTTTGCAGCGGATGCAAGCCAATCTGCAACAAACCATGCGTAAAACGCAGAAGCGCGAACGCCGCCGCACAATTTTTCTGAACTTGAAGCGTCTTTCTGCCTGCGCCGCAATCGTATGTTGTTTGCTAATTTCTGGAACATATTTCAGGGTGGATGCCACAAGGGCTTCTATCAACAATTTCATGATGGAGATGTTTTCTGACCATGCAATTGTCCGAACAGATGCTTCCATAAAAAATGAAGGCGCAGCTCTGCCCATCAATTGGGAAGGTCCTTTTTATGTCATCTGGGTACCAACTAGGTTTACTCAAGTATCCTCCAAAACAATGGATTCCTTTTGGTCTCTTACATACAGTGCAGAATTGGGCAAAGATACGTTTTCTATTTATGTCTGGGATAATATTGCCAATCCCTATATCAGCACAGAGGGATTCAAATTGCTTTATCAGGAGGATATTGAAGGATTGCCCGCCGATATCTATACTTCCGTGGACAATGACTCCAGCTTGTTGGTTTGGATAAAGGAAAATTACACTATCCAGATCTGCGGCAATATTTCCGCAGATGAAGTCATAAAAGTTGCAAAAAATATAGCATTTTAGTGTAGCGTTTCATCCACTCGTCCGCTCTAAGGTAGTGAGTTCGGTAAATATCGGAATCACGTATCAAGAAAGGATGATTAGAATGAAAAAATTATTGTCTTTGGTTTTGAGTACTCTTCTTCTTTGCACCTTTGCAACCACCAGCGCTTTTGCAGAAAATAGTACATCCACTAAAGAAGAACCTTATATTGAAGCTCGTTACAACCATTTTTCTATGATTTTTGCCACAATGTATAGAACTGACAATGGGTTTTACCATATGGAAGGCGGAGCAGGCTGCTACGATAGTGAAGAGTGGCTTGAATTAACAATGACTTTGGAAGGTTGCGGTTCTGACGGTAAATATCATCCTGTCGACGGCTATACCTGGACTGATTCCGATTACTCAACTGTCGCAACACAGGCAACTCGAGACTTGCCGGGTGGATCTTATCGAATTCATGTAGTTGCTAAGTGTTCCCTGAATGGTGTCACACTAGAAACAATTGAGGCTTATAGTAATATTGTTAATGTACCGTACTAATTTTTCCTGCAATCACCATTAAATAGGTAAGATTAAAACATGTTGTATATGTGGATTCTGCAGAAAATTCTTCTTTGGCAAGACGTCTCCACTCCAGTTCAGCCTTTATCATTCTGCCTACATAGTGAAAGAAAACAGCATCCGCATATATTATACTAAATATCATCAATATAAATATCATCAATAGGAGATTCGGGAAGAATGATTCTGTACCTGCCAGTAAAACAGCAGTTGTATCAGGAAGACTTGGGAAACTATACATCCTACGGTATCGCTGCATGGGAACTTCCCACCATGCAGCACACTCCCTGCATTTTCATTCCCGACGTAACACAGGACAGAAAAGCCGCCAAACATTTGTCTTGGCAATGTACTGTAGGCCAGCTCGATCCGAAACAACTGGAAGATGTGGTTGAGGATTTTCTTCCTTAACCGATGTATCCCTATGTAGTTCAGGCCTAGCTTGAACCATCAAATCCTTTTACCGAACCAACAGCACCTACCGTAATATGTGGGTGCTGTTTTTTATTTGTGTAGGGCGCTGTGTTAGTGTTTATCCGAGGTAGGGGGCGTGTCAACATTTTTCGCACTTTTATTTGCAGATAGCCTATAATTGAGTGCAAAAATCGCCACCCCAGCCCCATCTGCACGCGATTTGAGCCCCACTTTCACGCACTAAAGCCCCACCTGCATCGCCGGAGTTTTAGCGACACCCTG
>UQZO01000003.1 GCA_900545545.1 uncultured Subdoligranulum sp.
CGATGCCCTTCTAGGGCTTACACAAGCCCCCGGCTTAGCCGGGGGTCATGACTTATGGTCAGGCCAGTTTTTCCTGCAGCCAGCGCTGCATCTCTGCCCGCATGGAGGCAAAGGCGGCTGCTGTCTCGGGATTGTCGGTGGGAAAGTTCAGCAGCTTCCACAGCCAGCCCTGTTCCGCCACCGCACGCAGACTTTCGGGGTAGCACAGCTCAAATATCAGCGAGGAGTGGCCCACGGCATTGTCGGCGGGATACTGTTTCAACGCGCGCAGCACGCAGTGGTGTTCGTAAAAGGCCTGCAGCACCGCCGGGGTCACGGGGCTTTGCCGCAGTTCTTCGGTGGTGACGTTGTAGATCTCCTCCATGGGCACTTCCACATTGACGCGCAGAATATCGATCTTGTCGGCGTCCCGCAGAATCTGGCAGAATTGCAGGGTGCGGTCATCCAGGCCTTCAGGCAGGCGGTAGGCGCTGTGCCAGGCAACCGCCGTGCGCAGCAGGTCATCCTGGTCGGCATCGTCCAGATACTCCCGGATGTGTCCTTCGTCAAACAGGACTTTGGCGCTCATGGCGGCATGGTCAATGGACTGGGCATCGTTAAAGGTGCCGTACTGCCGCAGCTGCTCAAAGCGGCCCACGTCGTGCAAAAGACCGCACAGCCAGGCCAGGTCTTTTTCTTCCTGGGAAAAAGCAAGGCTGGCGGCAATGCGTTCGCAAAGTGCGGCCACGCGGTAGGTGTGATCGATTTTCAGTCTGACTTTCGGGTCCTCGGCATTATAGTGGGCGGCATAGGCGGCAAAAGCCTGCCGGGCACGGCAGCGGTCCAGGGTCATGGCAGATAACCTCCTTCAAGGAAAAACGAGCGCAGCCGATGATAGAAATCGGGCTTTTTTGTCATTGTACCACGATTTGGGCAAACTGCAAAATATACAGCAAACTTCCGACAAAATGCACATAAAAGAACGAGCTGGATGAAAAAACTTGACATTTATGTCAAAAAACGCTATTCTTTATGTATAAATAACCTGCCGGAAAGTTCCTTTGAAAGGTGGTGCATGCGATGAACGCCAAAGGTGACGCCAACCGCAGTGTGCGCATGACCAAACAGCGGTTGTACCAGGCACTCATCAGCCTGCTGCAGCAGAAGGACCTGCGGGAGATCACAGTTCGGGAATTGACCGAACTGGCCGGAATCAGCCGCGGAACGTTCTATTTCCACTATGCCGACATTTATGCCCTGATGGAGCAGATGGAGGCTGCCCAGCTGGACCATTTGTGCGAACTGATGGATGCGCTGGTTCCCAACATTTCGCAGGACGACGTGCCGCCTGCGCTGGTGGCGCTGTTTACCTATCTGAATGACAACCCCGACGTCTGCCGCGCCCTGTACGGCAAAAGCTGGGAGTCTGAGTTTACCCGCAGTGCCAAAGAGATGATTGCCAAGCGCTGCCTGGGGCAGCTGACCACCGACGGTGGTACACTGCGTCAGCAGTATCTGCTGGCCTTTGCCATCAACGGGTGCTTCGGCAGCATTGCCGCCTGGCAGACACAGGGCTATCAGCCTCCGCCGGCGGAGATGGCCGCCATCACCTGGCAGTCCATCCGTGCGGTGAAGGATCTTCTGTAAGAAGCCAAAATACCGTTGCTTTCTGCCTATGTCCGCGCTATAATAGGTAGGTACTTATGCCCGCACAGCGGGTCTGATAAAAGGAGAGTTGTACATCATGGGATTTTTTGATTTTTTGAAGAAGAAGCCGGAAGCTGCACCGGCTGCTCCTGCGTTTCCGATGATGCTGGCGGCTGACGCCAAAGGCACCGTTGTTCCGATGGAACAGATCCCCGACGAAGTGTTTGCACAGGGCATTCTGGGCAAATGCTGCGGTATCGACCCGTCTGAGGGCAAGGTCTACGCTCCCGTGGACGGCACCATCACCCAAGCGCCCGACAGCGGGCATGCACTGGGCATCCAGGGCGAGGGCGATGTGGAAGTGCTGATCCATGTCGGCGTGGATACCGTGGAGATGAAGGGCGACGGCTTCAGCCCCAAAGTCAAGGAAGGCGACAAGATCAAGAAGGGCCAGCTGCTGCTGGAGATGGATCTTGCCAAGATCGCTGCAGCCAACCATCCGGCGGTTGTCATCACCGTGGTTACCAACACCGATGATTTCAAGGATGTGGAAGTGGTTGCTTCCGGTGCTGTGGAGCCGGGCGCCGATCTGATGAAGATCAGCAAGTAATCAGGCATCTTTCAGGGCGTACCTTGCGGTACGCCCTCTTTTTATGGTACAATAGCAGGCGGCGGGCTGCGGCCGCGCCCAACCTAAAGGAAAAGGAAGTTGCCGTATGAGTGCGATTTTAGCCGTCTGTGGGGAAGCTTTCTGCGCTATGGTCAGCGATGGCCGTATGGTGGAGGAGCCCATCACCGATCAAAAGCCCAAAATCATCAGCGAGGATGTGCCCAAAGTGCGCAAAGTCAACCGCAATGTTCTGGTGGGCTTTGCAGGGGATACCCTGGCTGCTGTGCAGATCATCAATGCTCTGGATGAATACAATACCCAGTATCTGACGCTGGAAAAGATCGTCAAGATTCTTTGCCGCAAGGCGCCGTCGGTGCGGGTGCAGCCGGTGGGGGTTCGCCTGCTGGTGGGCGGCCGTAACCGCAAGGGTCAGTTTGTGCTTACCACGCTGGGCAGCGCCGAGCAGTATGTGCCCCAGACCCAGCCGGCCCGTGCCGGTGCCTACCTGATCGAGGGTGCCTGCTCCCACACCGAGATTGCCCCCTGGCTGGAACGGGAGGTCAAGCCCCAGGCAGCGGAATGGCGCAGCCTGGACGATGTGGCCCATACGCTGGATGCCTGCATTGCCAAACTGGCTGAGCAGGACAAGAGCGTGAACACTACCTATTTCCGGGAACTGGTTATGTAAACCGGGCATTTGCGCCCGTTGGGAAACTCCGGTTTTACAGTTGCTCCTGCCAACATTTGGCAGGGGCATATTTTATGTAAAAATGTCATTTTTGGGGTTGACGAAACCGCCCTGCGGGTGGTAAAGTATGGTCGGGCATCTAGCCCCATAAAAAATACAATGCGAAAAGAGAGGTGGTTGTCATGGATACGCCCAGTAGTCCCAGCCCTGTGTACCGATGTATCAATATGGCAGCCATCCCGTTGTTGTGTTGGGGTAAGCCTTGCCTTGCGCAGAAATAGCGCAGGGTTGGGCTGTGCTTTGCATTGCCCCAAAATAATTATGGAATGAGCTGCCGCCAAAAAGGAGGCAGCTTTTTTATGTCTGATACTGCAATCATGACGCTGAAAACGATGCTGGCGAACCTGGACGACGCAAAGAAGTACCAGAGCCTGCGCGATGTAATGGAGACCCTGCCCGCCCCTGACCTTGCCGCCGTATTTGAGGACTTGCCGCCGGAGAAACTGCCGGTGCTGTTCCGCCTGTGCCCCAAGGATCTGGCCGCGGAAATTTTTGCCGAACTTACCCCCGAGACCCAGCAGAATCTGATCGACGGCCTGACCGATAAGGAACTCAAAGCCGTGGTGGATGAATTGTTCGTCGACGATGCGACGGATCTGGTCGAGGAAATGCCCGCCAGCGTCGTCAAACGGATTCTGGCCCAGGCCGACCCCGCGACCCGCCGCATGATCAACGAACTGCTCAAATATCCCGAAGATTCCGCCGGCGGTGTGATGACTACCGAGTTCATGGAACTGCGCCCCGATATGACGGTCACGCAGGCGATGGACTCCATCCGCGCCAATGGCATCGACAAGGAAACCATCAACAACTGCTATGTGACCGACAAGGACCGCACCCTCATCGGTGTGGTTTCGCTGCGGGCCCTGGTGCTGGAAAAGGACGAAAAGCGCCCGATCCAGGATATGATGGATGCCAATGTGGTCAGCGTTTCCACCACCGCCGACCAGGAGGATGTATCGCACCTGTTTGAAAAGTACGGCTTCCTGGCCATCCCGGTTGTGGATGCCGAAAAGCGCCTGGTGGGTATCGTCACCATCGACGACGCTATCTCGATTCTGCAGGACGAGGCCAGCGAAGACTTCGCCAAGATGAACGCCATCGGCCCCTCTGACAAGCCGTACTTCAAGCAGTCCATGTGGGACCTGTACAAAAGCCGTGCCCCGTGGCTGGTGTTCCTGATGATCAGCGCTACCTTCTCCAGCCTGGTCATCCGCGGGTACGAGAGTGCGTTGGCGGCCGTTACGGTGCTCACCGCCTACATTCCCATGCTGACCGACGCCGGCGGCAATGCGGGCAGCCAGAGTACTTCCACCATCATCCGCGGCATGGCGGTGGGGGACATTACCCCCCACGATCTGCCCCGTATCCTTTGGCGCGAATGCCGCGTGGCGCTGCTCTGCGGCCTGACGCTGGCACTGTGCAACTTTGCCAAGCTGCTGATCTTTGACCGTGTCTCGGCGCCGGTGGCGCTGGTAGTCTGTCTGACCCTGGTCTGCACGGTGCTGCTGTCCCAGCTGATCGGCGGTATCCTGCCGGTTTTGGCCGAAAAGCTCAAGATTGACCCGGCGGTTATGGCGTCCCCGCTGATTACCACCATCGTGGATACCACCACGCTGCTGATCTACTTCAACGTTGCCAAAGCGGTCCTGAAAATCTGAAAAAACTGAACACAGTGTTCAAAATTGTACTTGTACCATACCCAACGGTATGGTACAATTTTTTTGCTTGACAGCTGTCTTTTTCATGATAAAGTAACAGGAGGATTTCGCCATGGAACTGCAGGATTTTTATACCGGCCATGCGTTTGATGCCTATACCTTTTTCGGGGCGCACCCCTTTGCGGGCGGTACCCATTTTGCGGTGTGGGCTCCGTCGGCCCGCCGTGTGCAGGTGGAAGGTCCCTTCGGCACGCAGGACTTGACCCAGACCCGTTCCGCCGTCTGGGAAACAGATGTTGCACAGGCAGCCCCCGGCATGACCTATCAGTACCTTGTTACGGGCGCCAACGGCAAGACCGTTGCCCACTGCGACCCCTACGGTTTTGCCATGACCCTGCGCCCCGACGGACGCAGTATCATTGCACAACCGCCCCAGGGGTTTACCGATGAGGCGTGGATGGCATCCCGCAGCAAATGTTTTGACCGGCCGCTGAACATCTACGAGGTGCATGCCGGAAGCTGGAAACGGAAAGCGGACGGCAGCTGGTATTCCTATGCAGAACTGGCCGAGCAGCTGCCTGCCTACTGCAAGGAGAACGGCTTTACCCACATCGAGCTCATGCCGCTGGCCGAGCATCCCTTTGACGGCAGCTGGGGCTACCAGGTTACCGGTTTTTATGCGCCCACCAGCCGTTACGGCACCCCGGCAGAGCTGGCGCAGTTCATCAATGCCTGCCACCTGCAGGGAATCGGCGTGATTCTGGATTTTGTGCCCGTCCATTTTGCGGTGGATGAGTACGGCCTCAAGGAGTTTGACGGTACGCCGCTGTACGAATACCCGGCGGCAGCGGTAGGGCAGAGCGAGTGGGGCAGCTGCAACTTCATGCACTCCCGCGGCGAGATCCGCTGCTTCCTGCAATCCTGCGCCGACTACTGGCTGCGGGTGTTCCATGCGGACGGTCTGCGCATGGACGCAGTCTCCCGCCTGATCTACTGGCAGGGCGAGCCTGCCCGGGGCGTCAATGGCTCCACGCTGGAATTCCTGAAAGGAATGAACCAGGGCCTGCAGCAGCGGCATCCCACGGCCTTGCTCATTGCCGAAGATTCCAGCAACTATCCCAAGGTGACAGCCCCTGTGGAATACGGTGGCCTGGGCTTTGACTACAAATGGGATCTGGGCTGGATGAACGATACGCTGGATTATTTCAAAAAGACCAGCGATGAACGCAAGGAAAACCTGGGGCGCCTGACCTTCTCCATGGTGTATGCCTGGAACGAGCATTATATCCTTCCGTTCAGCCATGACGAAAACGTGCACGGCAAGGCGACCATCGTGCAGAAAATGTACGGCGACTATGACGGCAAATTCCCCCAGGCCCGGGCCTTGTACCTGTATATGGCCATTCACCCCGGCAAAAAGCTGGACTTTATGGGCAACGAGTTTGCTCAACTGCGGGAATGGGATGAAAACCGGGAACAGGACTGGATGATCCTGTCCTATCCCAACCACGATGCGTTCCGGCATTTCCGTGCGGCGCTCAACGAAGCCTATCTGCAAAACGAAGCGTTCTGGTCACGGGAATATGATCCGGCGGCGTTCCGCTGGGTGGATTGCGAGCACGGGGAATGGAACGTCTGCGCCATCCTGCGGCAGGGCCGCGAAAGCGCTGTGCTGGCGGTGTTCAACTTCGGCGATACGCCCCAAGCCCACTATAAGCTGGACCTGCCTGCCGGTAAGCTGACGCTGCTGCTGGATACCGACTGGCAGTGCTGGGGCGGCAGTACCGAGATGCCGCACCGCCGTTCTTCTGTCACGGTAAAAGAGGGGAAACCTTTCCGGGTCACTATGCCCCCCTACAGTGGAAAACTCTATCGCCTGACCCCCGCAGAATAAACGGAAACAAAAAGCGCCTGCCCGAAACATCGGGCAGGCGCTTTATTATGCGATTATTGCGGGGCGAGATCGAAACGGTAGATCGTCGTCGAGCTGTAAGGGGTATCCGGCAGCAGCGTGGCATCCGGGAAATCGGGATGATTCGGTGCGTCGGGAAATTCCTCTGTTTCAAAGCAGACGGCATCCCGCTTCTGGTAGTGGGCGCCTTCCTTGCCGGCAGTGACCGGCTCCAGATGGTTGGCCGAATACAGGTGCATGCCGGGCAGCGTTGTCAGCACTTCCATACGGATGCCGGTCTGCGGGCCGGTGAACCAGGCTGCGTGGCGCAAACCGCTTTCGCGGATGATGTAGCAATGGTCATAGCCGGAGGCCTGTTTCAAAGCCGTGTAATCGGCTTCGATGTCCAGCCCCAGGGTCTTTTCTTCGGTAAAGTCCATCGGGGTACCCGCTACCGGAATCCTGCGGCCGGTGGGAATGCTGGCGTCGTCCGTTTCCAGATAGGCGTCGGCGTCGACGCTGATGCGATGTCCCAGCGCGGTGCCGCTGGCATGGCCATTCATGTTGAAATAGCTGTGGTTGGTCATGCTGCAAACGGTGGGGGCGTCGGTGGTGGCGGTGTAGCGGATCATCAGCCCTCTGTTCACCAGCTTGTACTGGATTTCCAGATCCAGATTGCCGGGGAACCCGTCGGTGCCGTCGGGGCTGTGGGCGGTCATCGTCACGCTGTCGCTCTCGCCGGGGGTAACCTCCACATCAAAAACGGTGTGGCTGAACCCGTGCAGACCGCTGTGCAGACAGTTGCCGTTCTCGTTGGGGGTAACATGGACGATTTCCTCGTACAGCGGGAACTGCGCCCCGCCGATGCGGTTGGCAAAACGGCCTACCGCAGCGCCCATGCTGTCGGTGTTCAGCTCGTAATCGGCCACTGTATCGTAACCCAGCACCACATCTACGGGGGTGCCCTTGCGGTCGGGCACAAGGATTTTGTGAATCAGGGCGGCATAGGTGAGCAGATGCACTTCCAGCTGCTCATTTTTCAGCACGGCAAGCTGGACGGGAGCACCGCTCGTCGTTTTGCCAAATTCGGTGATGGAAACGGACATGGGATATCCTCCTTAGCCTTCGTCATCGTCCGGTTTCTGCCGGGCGAGATCCTCACGGACACTGGCGGCTACGCTGCCGGTGCCGTAGTTGAGCATGCGGTTCACCCGGCTGACGGTGGCGCTGGAAGCGCCGGTCTCACGCCGGATCTCGCTGTACACCTTGCCCTGCAGCAGGCACCCGGCCACGGCATAACGCTGTTCCAGGGTGCGCAGCTCGGTCACAGCGCACAGGTCGTCAAAAAAGCGGATGCATTCATCCAGGTTGTTCAGGCGCAGAATTGCCTCATACAAGGCGGTGTTACGTTCATTTTGTTGCGGAGTTTGCGGGCGCATAGGCGCCTCCTCTTTGTTTTAAGTTTGGAGTGCTTTTAAATCATTCTAGCAAATGTGCCCAATTTAGTCAATACTTTACAGCGGGAAAGCACCCGAAGCTCTTTTCATAGACCGCTTTATGGGACTTTGTCTGCCGGGCACTTGCACCTTGGGCAAAAGCACGCTATTATAGTACCATACTTTTGTAAACGATCGGCAGAAAGGAACCTGTACATCATGCCAATGCCTTTGATGATCTTCTACCGGGTGCTGGGCGTCGTGCTTCTGGCCCTTGCTGTGGCTGCCCTGTGGGAAAAATACCGCACGGTGCGTGGCGCCACGCTGCTGCCCGGCCGCATTCTTGATTGCCGCAAAGCCGGAAGCACCAATCCGCGGACGGGGGCAGGCGGATACCGCTACCTTGTGGAAGTTTATGCCAATGGCCAGCGGTTGGAACTGGAAACCAACGATTCTTTCTGGTCCAACCACGATACCCAAAAAGGCAAAACCGTTCTGGTGTGGTATAACCCGCAGCGGCCGCTGCTGGAGCGCAAAAGCATCGGCACCGAATTGCTTTCGCTGGGAATGGCGGTCATCGGCGTGGCGCTTCTGCTGATCCGATAAAGAAAAACGGTTGGGAAAAGCGTCGAACAATCGACCAAAAGATTGAACACTTGTACTTGGTATCAGGCTGCCGGATGTGCTATACTGGGCGCATGGCAGCCGGAAGGATTTCTACATGGAATGGATTTTATACGTGCTGCTGGTGCTGGCCCTGGTGGGTGATGTATTGTTGGCAGTTTTGCTGGTTCGCAGCAACCGCAAACAGCCCAAAGGGGATACGGCAGAAGATTTTGTGCGTGCGGTAACCCCGGTGCTGCAAAGTGAAACCGATCTGCTGGCGGAACAACTGCGCACCATGCAGGGCGAAAGCGCCCGCACCACAACGGCAACGCTGCGGGATTTTTCCGCCGTACTGGCAGAGAACCAGCGACAGAATGCTTCGGCCAGCACCGCCCGGCTGGAGTCCATCGACCGCGCCGGGGCGGCCCGCCAGAAAGCCGCCAACGATGCGCTGCTGGCCCAGCTTACCATGCTGGAAAACCGGTTGAAAAACCTGGAAGATTCCAACGCCACCCGGCTGGACGGTGTGCGCGGTGCACTGGTGCAGGGCCTTAACGTCATACGGGCCGACAACAACAAAAAACTGGATGAAATCCGCGGCACGGTGGAAGAAAAATTGCAGGATACCCTGCAAAAACGCATCAACGATTCTTTCCGCACTGTCAGCGCCCAGCTGGAGCAGGTCTACAAGGGCCTGGGCGAGATGCAGAATCTGGCCGCCGACGTGGGCAGCCTCAAACAGGTGCTGTCGGGCGTCAAGACCCGCGGTATTTTGGGCGAAGTACAGCTTGGCGCCATTCTGGAACAGATTCTTGCCCCAGGTCAGTACGAAACCAATGTGGCTACGGTGCCGGGCAGCAGCAACCGCGTGGAATTTGCGGTCAAACTGCCGGGGCAGGGGGGGACGGTCTGGCTGCCCATCGACGCCAAATTCCCCGGCGATACCTACGCCCACCTCCAGGCTGCCCAGCAGCGCGGCGATGCGGCGGCCACCGCCGCCATGCGCAAAGCCCTGTTCAACGTACTGCGGCAGGAGGCCAAGGACATCCACGACAAGTACATCGAAGTGCCGTATACCACCAGTTTCGGCATCCTGTTCCTGCCCTTTGAAGGGTTGTATGCCGAGGTGGTTTCCAGCGGCGTGACCGAAACCTTGCAGCGCGACTATCAGATTACCGTGGCGGGTCCCTCTACCATGGCAGCGCTGCTCAATGCCTTGCAGATGGGCTTCCGCACGCTGGCCATCCAGAAACGTTCCGGTGAGGTGTGGACGGTGCTGGGCGCTGTCAAGACCGAATTTGAAAAGTTCGGTGCGGGGCTGCAGCAGATGCAGCGTCATCTGAACCAGACCGGTTCCGACCTGGAGGAACTGATCGGCCCGCGCAGCCGCGCCATTACCCGCAAACTGGAAGCTGTCCAGCAGCTGGACCCCGAAACGGCGGCGGGGCTGTTGGGCTTGCAGGAAGATTCCAACCCGTAATACGGCGGTTGCCGTCAACCCTATACAGCGAGAAATGAGGAAAATAATATGATTCGCATTATTACCGATTCCGCAGCGGACCTTACCGCGCAGGACCTGGCGCATCCTGGCGTGTATGTTGTGCCGATGGCCATTACCTTTGAGGATGGCTCCTCCATCGAGGACAACGGTCAGATGACCAAGGACGAATTCTTCCAGCGGCTGGCCTCCGACAGCAAACTGCCCCGCACCAGCCAGCCCAGCCCGGCGGCCTTTATTGAGGCCTATGCCGACGCGGAACTGGATGGGGATGAGGTCATCGTCATCACCGTCGGCCAGAAGCTTTCCGGCACCTATCAGTGCGCCGTGATGGCCGCCAACGATGTGGACACGCCGGTCTACGTGGTGGACTCCGAAACCGCCACCCAGGGCGAAGCGGTCATCCTGCGGGAGGCGCTGCGCCTGCGGGATATGGGCCTTTCCGCCCAGCAGATCGTGGATGTGCTGGAACGCTTCAAAAAGCGGGTGCGCATCGTGGCGGTTGTGGACAGCCTCAAGCATCTGCAAAAGGGCGGTCGTGTCTCGGCGGCGGTGGCCATTGTGGGCGGCGCGCTGGGCATCAAGCCGGTGATTGCTCTGTACGAAAGCACCGTCAAACTGGCGGGCAAGGGCCGCGGCCGCCCCGGCGCGCTGGTGTCCATGTTCAAGCAGCTGGACGAGATGGGCGGGATCGATACCAATTATCCCTGCGTGGTGCTCTACAGTGATGAGAAGCAGATGGCGGCGCCCGTACACCACTATCTGACCCAGAATCTGAAACTGGAAGGGGTGCGCACCAGCCAGATCGGTGCCACCATCGGTACCCATGTGGGGCCTCGCGCTACGGGCATTGTCTTTGTGGCTAAGGAATCCGTCTGATACAACCAACAGAAAACCGGCCCCGCATTGGCTGCGGGGCCGGTTTGTTTTTATTTTACGGTTCGTCGCTGTGGTGGGTCACCTTATTTAATAGGTAGACCGCCAGAATCAGGACGCCGATGACCAGAAAGATGCCCAGCATCCCCACAAGCAGCATGGGGAGCGTGGTGGTAAGCGATGCAAGATTCATACTGCAATCCTCCTTACATACCCATCAGGGTCAGAATCAGGCCGCCGGCGATAACCGAAGCGATCTGCCCCGAAACGTTGACGCTGATGGAGTACATCAGCAGGAAGTTCTGATTGTCCTCGGCAAGGCCCATCTGGTTGACCACGCGGCCGCTCATGGGGAAGGCCGAGATACCGGCGGCGCCGATCATCGGGTTGATCTTCTTGTCTGCCGGCAGGAAGAAGTTCAGGAACTTGGCAAAGAACACGCCGCCCGCGGTGTCGAAAACGAAGGCCACCAGGCCCAGCGCCAGGATCAGCAGGGTATCGGGTTTGACGAACTTGTCGGCCGTCATCTGACCGGCGACCGTCAGGCCCAGCACAATGGTGATCAGATTGGCCAGCACATTCTGTGCCGTCTCGGAGAGGGAGTTCAGCACACCGCACTCACGGATCAGGTTGCCGAACATCAGGAAACCGACCAGCGCCACGCTGGCGGGGGCCACCAGGCCGGCCAGAATCGTCACCACGATGGGGAAGAGGATCTTGGTGGTCTTGGTCACGCTGCCCTTGCGGTAGGGCATGCGGATCAGACGCTCTTTTTTGGTGGTGCACAGGCGGATGACCGGCGGCTGCACGATGGGTACCAGCGCCATGTAGCTGTAGGCTGCCACCATGATGGCGCCCAGATATTTGCTGCCCAGGGTGTTGGCAACAAAGATGGCGGTGGGGCCGTCGGCGGCACCGATGATGGCGATGGAAGCGGCATCCGGCAGATCAAAGAAGAGACCGGCCACTGCCAGGGTAAAGAAGATGCCAAACTGGGCTGCCGCACCGAAAAGCATCAGCCACGGTTTTTCCAGCAGGGGGCCGAAGTCGATCATGGCGCCGATGCCGATAAAGAGTAGCAGCGGGAACAGCTCGTTGGACATACCGGCTTCAAACAACGCGGTGATGGGACCTTCGGTGTCGCCCTGGGTGATGGCGCCAGAAAGCGGCAGGTTGACGAGGATCGCACCGAAGCCCATGGGCAAAAGCAGGCTCGGTTCCATCTTCTTCACGATGCTCAGGTAGATCAGCAGGCCGCCAATGGCCCACATCACTACCATCTGCCAGGTCAGGTTGCCGAAATTGGCAAACAACCCGGCAAAGGTTTGTACAACGTTCATACGGGGGATTCCTCCTTTATTATAGTGGGGAGCAATAAAAAAGACCTTTGCCGCAAAGGCGATTCCTTTGCGGCAAAAGTCTCAGTGCTTGGGTAGGACCCCGGAGTGCTCACGGCACCCGTGATGACGAGGTCAAACGCACGGCTGCCTGTGGCAAAACCGTACCGCTTACTCCCTTTTACCTGTATTGTTCAGTATAGCAGTTTGCCCTGTGAATTACAAGCCCTCGCATTGCACAAAACAGCCGCGGAAGCTTTCGGCAAGCTGCATAAAAAATGTTGACAAACGCTGCCATTACGGGTATTATAAAGGTGTTCGCATCTGCTCGGTGGAGATTTTTTCATGCAAAAAATTGACGATGACCTGCTTGCCCGTGCGCAGCAGGGGGACGAAGCGGCCTTGGCCGCGCTGATTGCCCGTATGATGCCGGCCATCCGCAAGGGGGCTGCCGCATTCCGGGCGCCTGGTCTCGATTTTGAGGATGCCGTGCAGGAGGGACTGATCGGCCTGTTTCAGGCCGTGCGCGGGTATAAGCCCGCGGCCGGTACACCTTTTGCACCGTATGCCGCCGCCTGTATCCACCATGCCCAACAGGATGCCCAGCGTGCCGCGCTGCGCAAAAAGCATGCACCGCTGAATTTCAGCGTGCCGCTGCCTGATGCGGAAGAAATTCCCCAGCCCGGGCCGGAGGAACTGGCCATTGCCGGGGAACGCTATGCCGATACACTGCAGCGCATGCAGACGGAGCTTTCGGTGCTGGAACGCCGCGCTCTGGTTGCCAACCTGCACGGGCAGCCTGTCGCCCAGACGGCACAGGCCCTCGGCACCACCCCCAAAGCCGTGGCCAATGCACTGGCCCGTGCCCGCCGCAAACTCCGCGGCGAGTAACCACATTTGGATTCAGGCATCTGCCTGGTCATATATCAACCTGCCCCCAGTAGCGCCTAAAATCAGTTCGTTGGTCCATTCCATATGCGTTGGTTTAGATTCTTCCGCGGGCAAATACAAACAGAGGAGATACCCATTATGTTCGAAGACAAGACTTTGGTATGCAAGGATTGCGGCAAGGAGTTCGTCTGGACCGCCGGCGAGCAGGAGTTCTACGCCAGCCGTGGTTTCGAAAACCAGCCCCAGCGCTGCAAGCCCTGCCGCGATGCCCGCAAGAACGCCACCCGCGGTGAGCGCCAGATGTTCGATGCCGTTTGCGCCAGCTGCGGCAAGGCCTGCAAAGTTCCCTTCCAGCCGCGTGAGGACCGCCCGGTCTACTGCAGCGAGTGCTTTGCGAAGATGAAAGAGAACGGCTGATTTGCGCGTGTAAACGTGTAACACGAGTTTGATTTTCCACTCCGCGCCCCGGTCGGTTCCGACTGGGGCGCGGTTTGTTTTGGGAGGTGTGCCTATGGTCCGCACGGCCAGGCTGAAACAGGCGGGGTGGTGCGTGGCCATTGCCGCCGCCGTGCTGCTGCTGTGCAGCAAATCTTCTCCTCTGTTTGTACTCAACGACTGGATGGATGCCAACATCTTCTTTACCATGGGCAAGTCGATGTTCAGCGGCAAGGTGCTCTACCGGGATGTTTTCGACCACAAGGGTCCGGTGCTGTATTTCATCTACGGCATCGGCTGGCTGCTGGACCATACCGGGTTTACCGGCGTTTGTCTGCTGGAAGTCGCCTCCTTTGCGGTTTTTCTCGGCATCAGCCTGCGCACTGTGTCGCTGCTCGCCGCAAAGCCGGTGCATCCCGCCTGGGCGGTGCTTCCGGCGGCAGCGATCGCTGCCGGTCGTGCTTTTTCTCACGGCGGCAGTGCCGAGGAATTCCTGCTGCCTTTTTTGGCGGCGGCGCTGTATGGTTTGTTGAAAACTGTGTGCGAAGACCGCTCCATGCCGCTGCCCGCGGTGGTGGGGCAGGGCTTTCTGGCCGGGTGCGCCCTCTGGCTCAAATACACCGTGCTGGGCTATTACCTGGTGTGGGTGGTGGTGCTGGCGGCGGTGTATCTGCGCCGCAGGCTGCGGCGGAAACTGCTCCAGAGCTGCGGCGCCTACCTGGGCGGTATGGCATTGGCCACCCTGCCGTGGGTCGTATATTTTGGCCTTCATGGCGCCCTGGCAGATTGGTTTACTGCCTATTTTTACGATAATCTGTTCCTCTATTCCGGCAATGGCGGCGGGGCAGTGGCTCTTGTGCAGCATTTCTGGTGGGCCGTGCGGGATGCATTCCCCGGTGCGGTGCTGCTGGTTCTGTTCCTGCTCTGGGCGGTTGTGTCCCATCGCCGGGCAGCGGCCGGTGCGGTCTGCGTGCTGGCGGCAGGTCTTGGCCTTACCAGCCTGATGGGCGGTTACCTTGTCTATTACGGGCTGGTGCTCTCGGTCTTTGTGCCGCTGGGGCTGGTGCCGCTCGTATGCTTTGCGCAGCGCCCGCTGCCGTCGGGGCTGCGGATGACGGCTCCCTGGATGGGTGTTGCAGCCGCTTGTGTGGTCTGCTGGTTCGGCAGCCCCAACAAGCCGTTGCGTGGCCGCTCCGCCGATACCCTGCCCCAGCTGCGTTTTGCACAGACTATCACCGCCGAATCCGGTGCCAGCCTGCTCAATTACGGTACGCTGGACGGGGGCTTTTATACGGCGTCCGGCCTGCTGCCGCCCTGCCGGTACTTCTGTGTGACGAACATGCCGCTGGAGGACCAGTGGACGGAACAGAACGCCCTGCTGGAACAGGGGCAGGTGACGTATGTGGTGGCCCTGGTGGAAGATCTGGGCCAGCGCTTTCCGCAGTATACCTGCATTGACCAGTGCAGTTACGACGGCGGAGAAGGAACCGTGACCTGGTACCTTTACCGCCACCAATAACGATTTGCGCTTTTGCCGTTGTTGCGGTATAATAACAGCGGTTTACGCAAATCCTGTAAGAAAGGCGGCGATCCGGATGCCGAACGCTTCTTCCGTACGCCGGGGGCTGAAAGCCCTGCTGGCGGCCTTGCTGGCGGCTGCGGCCGTCTGGCTTCTCTGCCGCTGGGTGGGGTACGATCTGCAGGAACGTCTGGGCAACCAGCCGGTCTATGAAATCCTCAACGATGACTATACCCAGATTATCGATCTGCCGGAGGAAGGCCTTACCCAGAAAATCTCGCTGAAAGCAGGACAGGCTTTCTACGGAGTACGTTTCAAATTCAGTACCCACGGCCATCTGTATAAATCGGGTATGCTGATGGTGGATGTGTTCACCGAGGACGGCACCCAGATCGCCCAGGCGGCCGGGAATTTCCTGAATATTTTTGATGATAATTTCACCGAGTTCACCATCGAAAATCCCTACATCCCCGCACAGGATGAAACGCTGACGGTTCACCTGTACAATGTGACACCCTGGGATGGACCGCTGGGACTTTGGGCCAGCGAGGGCGAAGTGAGCAACATGCCGCTGTACAGCGGGGATGGAACCGAAAACGCACTGAATGCCACCCTGGCCGTTCAGCTGGTATCGGATTATTCCGGCCCGTGGCCGTCCCGCCTGGCGGAGCAGCTGGCCTTGCCGTTGGCAGCGGCTGCCTTTGCCGCGGTATTGCTGGCGGTGCTTCATGCGCCGCTGGCATTGCTGGTGGCGTTGGTGGGCCTGGCATTGGGCTTCAGCTTCACCCGGGTGACGCCTGCGCTGGTAGCACCGGATGAATATACCCACCTGGCTGCGGCCTATGAGCTGGCCGGGACCTGGAGCGGCCAGCAGACTGCCGACGAAAACGGAAATCTGTTGGTTCGTGCTTGTGATGCGCCCTACTTCTCCACCAAAACCGGAGAAATCGGCATTTTTGCCTACAAAACCCAGGCGCAGGCCCGGGCAAATGAACCGGGCAGCCCCAATGAACTGACCGTTGCCAGCGAGGCAAAGGCAGGGCAGGGCACCGGCAGCTATTGGGCACAGGCGTTCGGCATCTGGCTGGCGCGCCTGCAGGGCAAAAACTTCTACACCATGCTGGAATACGGCCGCCTGGCCAATCTGGCGCTGTATCTGGTGCTGGCCACTGCCGCGGTGGCGTTGGCACCGGCTGCACTGCGCGGTCTGTTTGTCTGTGTATCGCTGCTGCCCATGTCGCTGCAGCTGGCGGGCAGCCTTTCGCCCGATGCCACAGTGCTGGGCACGGTATTCCTGTTCACGGCATTGTGCATGGCACTGCGTCAGCGCCGCGCTGCCCGCTGGCAGCTGGTGCTGCTGGTGGTGCTGGGGGCGGCGGTGGCACCGGCCAAGGCAATTTATCTGCCCGTGGTTCTGCTTTGCCTGGCTATCCCGCCCGAGCACCTCGACCTGCGCCGCAGTGCAGCATCCCCGACGGTTACGCTGCACGGCCTTTCGCTGCGGCCCGGCCGCCTGGTGCAGGCTGTGGTTTTGCTGGCGGCAGCTGTTCTGTGGACAATCGCTAACCTGTCGGCGCTGGCCTATGCCGCGCGGGATATGAACATGGCACTGCTGGTGGCCGGTGGCGTGGCCGCGATGGTGGTAGTGGTGCTTGCCTGCGTTTTGTATCTGCGTCTGCGCAAAACGCCCCATGGCCTGCGGTGGTTTTACCGTGGCCTGGCAGCGGTGGCTGTGGTTGCCGTGGTGGGCGGCGTATACGGCCTCTCCCATATGGGCGGCGGCCTGACGCCGGACCAGCTGATGGAAGTACAGCCCAACGGAGATTCCGTCTGGACCTTCTCCTTCGGGTATATCTGCCGCAACCTGCCCGCCACCCTCAAACTGCTGTTGCGCACGCTGCCCGAACAGGGCGCGCTCTGGCTGCAGGGGCTGTTGGGCACTACCCTGGGCGAACCCATTGTCTACCGCATTGACGTGAGCTGGCTGCTGGGCGTTGGGTTGGTACTGGCGCTGCTGGCGGCATCGCTGCCGGTGCAGAACCAGAAACAGCTGCTCTCCCGCCGGTCGGCGTGGGGCACGGTGGGCATCCTGGCCTGTGTGGTACTGGCGGTCTTTGCGGCAGCGCTCAACTGGACACCCATCAACTACCAGACCCTCTTCGGCATGCAGGGCCGGTACCTGCTGCCGGTTCTTCCGCTGGCGCTGCTGCTTGTGCAGCGCAGCCGCCGGCTTTCGCTGCATCAAAGCGCGGCCCACGGGGCGGCGCTTTCGGTGGCGATTCTCACCTTGTTGACCCAGCTGCAGGGATTTGGCCTGTACGCCTCCTGGCAGCCGGTTTCATAAAAAATACTATTGCATCAGAAAGGAACTTTTCCCATGACTGTTACGAAAGATACCATCATTGCCGAAATCCTCAACAACGATCCCGCTCAGGGCTGCGTGCCCATCTTCCTGGCCACCGGCATGCACTGCCTGGGTTGCATGGCTGCCCACGGTGAGACCGTGGAGCAGGCCTGCGCTGTGCACGGCGTGGACGCTGACGCCCTGGTTGCGCAGCTGAACGATTACTTTGCGCACCAGTAATTACCCGCAGCTGGATGCCCGCCTGGCGGCAGCCTTTGCCTATGTAAGGCCGGGGCATGCCGCAGCGGATATCGGCTGCGACCATGGCAAATTAAGCGCCGCACTGGCGGGCAGCGGTCGCTGCCCGCTTGTTTTGGCTTGCGACCTCCGTCCCGACCCGCTGGACAAAGCCCGCCGTCGCTGTGCACCCTACGGGGAACAGGTACAATGCCGGTTGGGCAGCGGTCTGGCGGTGGTACAACCCGGTGAGGTGGAGGATATCATCATCGCCGGGATGGGGGCGGAGACCATCATCGAAATTCTCGAAGCAGCCCCCTGGGTATTCGATACCCGGTACAATCTGGTGCTGGTGCCGGCCACCAAACACAGCGTCCTGCGCCGGTGGCTGGCACGCCGCGGCTTTGCGCTGGTGGGGGAGACTCTCTGCCAGGCGGCCGGGCGGTGGTATGCGGTGATGGATGCACAGTATGCCGGG
Source organism: uncultured Subdoligranulum sp. (assembly GCA_900545545.1). Taxonomy (GTDB): domain Bacteria; phylum Bacillota; class Clostridia; order Oscillospirales; family Ruminococcaceae; genus Gemmiger. The sequence goes on from UQZO01000003.1 coordinate 18,194, forward strand.
ACCGAACACGAACCTGACGGGCTGGAATGCCTGTGCGGTAAAACTGAAGGCCAACCGGGCTTTGGGGCTTATTGCGCCCAACAGAATGTGAAGCTGAAAAAGTACCGCCTCGGCCTGGCCCCCGGCCCCGAGGCTGATGCGGTGGATGACCTGATACAAGAATTGGAGAAACGCTCATGTCTGTAACGGTACAGGAGATTTTGCAGGAGCTCAAGGCGTTTGCCCCGCCCGGGCTTGCCTGCAGCTGGGACAATGTGGGGCTGCTGGTGGATGCCGGCCGCCCGGTGGAAAAAGTACTTACGGCGCTGGATATCACCGCCGACGTGGTGCGGGAGGCTGCTGCCGCAGGCTGCCAGCTCATCGTCAGCCACCATCCGGTGATTTTTGACCCGATGAAACACATCACGGCGGAGGATGTCCCCGCCATGCTGCTGCAAAACGGTATCTCGGGCATCTGCATGCACACAAATCTCGATGCGGCGCCCGGCGGCGTGAACGATACCCTGGCGGACCTGCTGGGCATGTCCCGGGAAAACCGCCGCAATTTTGCCGAAAATTGCGGCCGCATCGGCACAGTCGAAACCACAACGGTGGCGGACATTGCAAAGTTTTGCGCTGAAACGCTGCACAGCGGCGTGAAATTTGTGGAAAGCGGCAAGCCGGTCAGCTGCCTGGCGGAAGTCAGCGGTGGCGGTGGCAGCTACTTGCAGGAAGCCATCGACGAGGGTGCCGACTGCCTGGTCACCGGCGAAGCCGCCCACCACATTGCACTGCTTGCCAAGCAGAAAGGCGTCGGTCTGGTGGTGGCAGGCCACTGGGGCACCGAGCAGGGTATCGCCGATGTGCTGGCCGCCCGGTTGCATACGGCTTTCCCGCAGCTGGAAGTGCGCCATGCCATGGCCGATACCGACCCGTATACCTATGTGAATGTTTGAGCCCGGCCCCTGAGCCGGAAGGAGTGACACTATGTCTTTGGATGCCGCAACGCTGGCGCTGGTCGCCGACGAACTGAAGGCGACGCTGCTGGACGCCAAGATCGACAAGATCTTTGAGCCGACCCGCGATGAAGTGCTGGTGACGCTGCGCACCCGCACCGATACTCATCGTCTGCTGCTGTCGGCCCGCAGCGGTTCGGCCCGCGTCTGCCTGACGAAAGAATCTTTTGAAAATCCGCTGACGCCGCCGGGTTTCTGCATGCTGCTGCGCAAGCACCTGACGGGTGGTCGACTGATCGATCTGCGCCGGGAACCCGGTGACCGGATCGTTTATTTCGATTTCCGCTGCACCAACGAGATGGGCGATCTTGTCACCAACACGCTGGCGGCGGAACTCATGGGTCGCTATTCCAACCTGGTTCTCGTGCAGGATGGCCGCATCATCGACGCCCTAAAACGTGTGGATTTTGAGGACAGCGAGGTGCGCCAGCTGTTGCCGGGCCTTGCCTACACGCTGCCGCCCAAGCCCAACCGTCCGGATTTTCTGGCCACCAGCGCAGCCACCATGGTTGCTGCGGCCTGCGAGAAAGACCTGCCGGTGGCTTCGGCTCTCGGCAAAGTGGTGGCGGGCGTCGGCCCCATTGTGGTGCGGGAGGCTGTCTGCCGTGCGCTGGGGGAAACTCCGGCCCTGGCCTGTGAGCTGACCGGCGAAGAACGCAGCCGATTGGCGGCAGCGCTGGACGAGCTGAAAGACGAGCATGCGGCGGGCGGTACGCCCACGGCGGTGCGTCTGCCCCAGCCGGATGGAACGCTGAAACCGGTGGAATTCAGTTTCTTTGCACCCCGGCAGTATGGGACGCAGGCCATCCTGACCCAGTATCCCACCTACAGCGAAATGCTGGAGGACTATTATGCCACCAAGGACCGGGCGGAGCGTCTGCGGCAGAAGAGCCGGGAGCTTTACAAGGCTGTGCACAATATGCACGAGCGCGCTGTGCGCAAACAGGCGGCCCGGCGGGAGGAACTGAGCCAGTCGGCCAAAGCGGATACGCTGCGCCTGTACGGCGAGCTGCTGCAGGCCAATCTGTGGGCCATCCATAAAGGGAACCGCCAGGTGACGGTGCAGAACTACTACACCGGCGAGGATGTGACCATCCGCCTGGACCCGCGCCTGGGGCCCAATGAAAATGCGCAGAAATACTTCAAGGATTACAAAAAGAAGCAGACGGCCCACGCCATGCTGCAAAAGCTGCTGGTGGAGGGGGAAGCTGAGATCGAGTATCTGGGCACTGTTCTGTATGAGGTGGAGTCCGCGCCCGGCGAGGCAGCCCTCAACGAGATCCGCGCCGAACTCAAGAGCCAGGGCTATCTCAAGTACTATAAGCAGCGGGACCGCAAGCAGAAACCGGCGGATTTCCTGCGCTATCTGTCCAGCGATGGATTCGAGATTCTCGTTGGCCGCAACAACCTGCAAAACGATAAGCTTACCCTGCATACGGCCCGCGGCAAAGATCTGTGGTTCCATGTGCAGAAAGCGCCGGGCAGCCACTGCGTGGTCATGAGCCGGGGCGAAGATATCCCCGATACCACCAGGCAGGAGGCTGCCGAGCTGGCGGTACTTCATTCCAGCCAGAACGGTGGCGCGAAAGTCGCGGTGGATACCACCGAAGTGAAAAACATCTGGAAAGCCAACGGTGCCAAGCCCGGCATGGTTCTGTATACCGTGTACACCACTGTGTACGTTACCCCGCGCCCGGGACTGGAAGAGCAGCTGAAGAAACGCTGAGATGTAAATTTTATTACAAAGCCACATGCCGCCTGTGCGGTGTGTGGCTTTTATGGTATACTGAAGAAAAAACAGAATATTTCCCGCAAGGAGGCGAACATCCATGAAACGTATGATGCCTGTCCTGATCGCTGTTCTTTGGCTGGCGGGCTGCGCCCCGGCCCAAAGCACCTTGCAGTCCACCGCTGCCTCCGAGGAACCCCAGGTTACAGCGGAGACACCTGCGCCCACGGCAATCCCGGAATCTACGGCCGCGCCGGAGCCGGGCCTGGCGTACGATGAAATCCGCATGATCGTCTGCGAGAACAATGACCAGCCGCCGGAACTGTACGAAGGCTACTATACTATGAGCCGGGATGGGCTTTGGGGGCTCATGCGGGCCGACGGTACCGAGGTGCTGCCCTGTGAAGCGTTGAGCCCGGTGTCGGTTTGCGGTGCGCTCGGCCAGTGGCATTGGGATGTCTACAAGAACTGGGATGAGCTGGATGCAATATCCCGGGATTTGACGGCAGCGGGGGATGGAGCCCTTTGTGGTGCACACGGCGGGGCGGTACATAGTTTCTACTATGATCTGGATTCCCCGGGGCGGGATACGACGGCGGTGGATCTGTCGGCGCTGCGGTATTTGCAGGGAGGAACGCCTGCCTGGGCAGTACCCGTGGAGGAGGCGTGCTGGGAACGCTTCGGGGATATTCTGCCGGTTTACTCCGCGCACGAAGACCCGGAAGGCGGCGCCGAGATGGGCTGGCCCGACGCTATGGTGACATCTCAGCGTGGTGATGGGCAGACGGTCAAGTGGTGGTATATCTGCCGGGATGGTTCGGCGCTCTACCCGGCCAATCTGGATTTGGCGGGCTGGTTCTTTGATGAAGCCCTGGCCCCGGTGCAGATAGAGGGCAAGTGGGCTTACCTGGACCGTAACGGGGAGCTGGTTACCGGGGCGGTGTACGACCCCGTTTGCAGCGACGCTTTTTGGGAGGCGGAAGAAGAACCGGCTTACGGTGCTCATCTGCGCAACGGGTATGCCGTGGTTCGCCGGGGTGATGGCTGGGGTTTGCTGGATGCGACCGGCACCGAGGTCGTCCCCTGTGAAGAAGAGGGCGTTGCCTGGGAAGGCACGATCCTTTGGATCAAGAATGAAACGGGATGGCACAAGACCGAACTTCCGGCCTGAGGAGGTTGACCCATGAAAAAGAAAATCTGTTTCCCACTGGCGCTCTTGTTGCTAACGACGGCCTGCGGCAGCAAACCGGAAATCCACACCGGAGCCCAAACGCCGGCACCGGTCACGGGAGAGGGAACTATGGAAGTTGCCCCTTCTCCGGAACCGACAACGGAGCCGGAGAACTCTCCTACGCCGACGCCTACCATGGCCCCGACGCCGTCGACCACGCTGGAAGAGTGGACTGCCGCCATGCCGGACAATAACCCGGAATATACCATTGAAGAAGGCGACCTCCGGTTACAGGACTTTGTTGCCTGGCCGGAACAGCCGGTGACGCTGGAAATTCCCAGCTGGAAAGGTACGCTGGAAGAAGCGGCAGAGGCCTACGGCGTATCGCTGGAAACGCTGCAGGTGTTGAATCCAGACCCGGAAACATCGGAACGCGACGGCCTTACAACCTATTATAATCTGAAACTGCAGGATAACTATACGGTGCCGAAACCCTCGGTACGGTATGTGACAGTTTCCACGCCTTGGGTGGAATACAGCTCGGAACGCACCGACAGCTACATGGTGCCGGCAGCCCTCAGTGACCAGGCGGCTGTCTGTATGGCTACGGCCTATGATTTCCAGTACGAACACTACGGCATGCACATTGGGATTGATCCATCCGTCTATGAGGAGGAAACCGGCTGGGAGTATGCCACTGACGGGGCACTCTACACGACCTACAGTGACCTGACGCAGTATCTGGAAAATGTCTATTCCCAGCGGTTCTGTGATGCGCTGCTGGGTGGGCTGGTGCCGGAGGATGCCGGGCCTCTTACGGAAAAACCTTATTATCAGGGAGAAAACGATACCATCTGCTTTAAATCCGGGGACCGCGGCTCGATGATCCAATACTGTGGTACCAGCTTTACCGAACCGGAAGTTCAGCCTGATGGCAGCGTCGAATTCTGGCAGCTGTCGCTGACGGTGGAAAGCGATGACTTTGTAGGCTGGGGAGAGGAAATCACCTATACCCCGGATACAGCCAGTGCCACCATTGTCCGGCTGGAACCCACCGAGACCGGCTGGCGGGTGGATGCCCTGTCCTTGCCAAATTAACGATTTGTACAGCAAGAATAAAATGATACGATTTGTATATGAGTCAAAAAGAGGAGCATGTATGAAAAAATCTTGGTGGATTGGATTCCCGGCACTCCTGCTGCTGGCGGCCTGCGCCCCGGCGGAATCCACTGTGCCGGAAGAAACCTTCAACACAACGCCGGAAACTTCGGTGTCCTCGTCGGCGACGACGGAGGAAGCCGACGACAGCTGGACCGAGCATGTCGGCATTGAGAGGGAATATACAGCCTGTCTGCGGGACGGTACGCCCATCCCGCAGCAGACGCTGCCTCTTTATTATAAAGGAAACTGGCAGGGGAGAACCTGGGCAGATCTGGCCGAGGAAACCGGTTTTGCGGAGGCTGACCTTCGGACTTTGAATCCTGATATCATCGAGGGGACCGACGGAACACTGTCCGGCAATACCCCGGAGCTCCTGCTGTCGGATGCCTATGCCATCCCGCAGACCGAGGAAGCCCTGCTTACGGTTACGGTGGACTCCATGCCGGAAGCGTACCGGGAACGCAGTTATCAGGTTCCGGCGTCCCTGCCCCGCGGTGCCGCCACAGCATTGGCGCTTTCCTATTATAATATAGAAACGGAGGGGCAGGGCTTCACCTGTGAACCCTCTGAGACGAAGGACTATCGCCGGGCGACGGACGGCGTCCGCTTTACCACCTTCTCCCAGGCGGAGGATTATTTCTCCACAATCTATACGGAAAATGCTCTCCATACCCTGATGGAACGGCTGCCCTGGAACGGCGATATGCCCACCGCCTATTATGCAGAAGGGGAGGGGGATACCCTGCTTATTCAGGGATATCCTTTTGACCATATCATTCCGCAATCGGGCTACACCCACACCGAACCGGTAGAACAGCCTGACGGCAGCCTGAAATTTGCAGGCATCTGTATTGTGGTTACCGACGACCTGGGCGATCCGCTGCCGGAAGGGGCGGGAAGGCTCTACTACGCGCCCACTGTGATGGTGGAAACGGAGGATGACTGGCGGGTGGAAACGGTAAATCCGCCGTTCTGAGCCAGGGGTCATCTTCTTTCGGCAAAACGCAGAATTTTTTCAAAAAAATTTAGAAAATCGCCCAAAAAACACTTGCAACACCGGGAAACGTGTGCTATAATCATTCTCGGCTGCGAAAGGCTTGGGCGGAATGCTACAAGCGTTCTGCGCAAGCCGCGATATGCGTTGATGCGGGAGGTTGCCGTCCGCCGATAGGCAGACGGGTTTTTCCGCGGAGTATGTCCGATCTTAGAACCGGGCGAAAGAATTACGGAAACAAAGGGATATGTACGGCGCTGCATTCTGCGGCACGGACCAATGTTCGACTTACTTTGTGATGATTCTTTCCGGGAGAACTGTGCAAAACGGTTCACCGGATTTTGTCATGCGAGAAAGTTGAACGCCCGGAAACGTGTGTGATTTATCGGCTCGCCTAAGGCACAAATTTTATTAGGAGGCGAAAGCAATGGCAGTCAAAGAGAAAATCAGAATTCGTTTGAAGAGCTATGATGCATCCCTGATCGATGCTGCAGCACAGAAGATCGTGGAGACCGCTAAGCGCACCGGCGCTCGCGTGTCCGGCCCGATCCCCTTGCCCACCGACAAGGAGATCGTCACGATCCTGCGCGCTGTCCACAAGTACAAGGACAGCCGTGAGCAGTTCGAGACCCGCACCCACAAGCGTCTGATCGACATTCTGAAGCCGTCCAACAAGACGGTTGAGGCTCTCATGAGCCTGCAGCTCCCCGCGGGCGTTGACATCGAGATCAAGCTGTGATCGAACCTCTTACATTATAATAGCCGGTACGCGCAGCCGTGATCTGCGAACCGCCGGCACCCAATGTGAGAATCGAAAGCAACCATCTCGCTGTGAACAAACAGCGGAGAGGTCATGTTGATGGGAAACCACCAACCAATAACCTTTACAGGAGGACAAAACAATGCAAAAAGGTATCATCGGCAAGAAGCTGGGCATGACCCAGCTGTTCGACGCCAACGGCAAGGTCGTTCCGGTCACCATCATTGAGGCCGGCCCCTGCACCGTCGTGCAGAAGAAGACCGTCGAGTCCGACGGTTACCAGGCCGTTCAGATGGGCTACGGCGAAGTGAGCGCCAAGAAGGTCAACAAGGCCGCCAAGGGTCACTTCGACAAGGCCGACGTTGCCCCCAAGCGCACCCTGCGTGAGTTCCGTTTCGATGACATCGCCAGCCTGAACGTTGGCGACATCCTCAAGGCGGACGTCTTCGCTGAGGGCGACAAGGTTGACGTTGTCGGCACCAGCAAGGGCAAGGGCTACCAGGGCGTTATCAAGCGCTTCGGCCAGCATCGCCTGCGTGAGAGCCACGGCACCGGCCCCGTTGCACGTCATGCCGGTTCTAACGGTTCCACTTCCACCCCGTCCCGCGTGTTCAAGGGCAAGCGTCTGCCCGGCCACATGGGCGCTGTGCGTGTCACCGTGCAGAACCTCAGCGTCGTCAAGGTTGACGCTGAGAATAATCTCATCGCCATCAAGGGTGCGATCCCCGGCCCGAAGGGCTCGGTCGTGACCATCCACGACAGCGTGAAAGCGTAAAGGAGGAAAACACAATGGCACAGTTTGATGTCGTCGATATGAACGGCAAGAAGGTTTCCACCGTTGAGCTTTCCGACGCCGTGTTCGGTATCACCCCGAACGAGAAGGCTGTCCACGAGGCAGTCGTCAACTTCCTGGCCAACCAGCGCCAGGGTACCCAGAACACCAAGATCCGCAAGGAAGTCCGCGGCGGCGGCAAGAAGCCTTGGCGCCAGAAGGGCACCGGCCACGCTCGCCAGGGTTCTATCCGCGCTCCGCAGTGGACCCACGGTGGTGTTGCTCTCGGCCCCAAGCCCCGCAGCTACTACTACACCATCAACAAGAAGGTCAAGCGCCTGGCTCTGCTCAGCGCCCTGTCTGACAAGGCTGCCAACGGCAACCTGATCATCGTCGACAAGATCGCCGCCGATGAGTACAAGACCAAGACCGTGGTTGCCTTCCTGGCAGCTGTGGGCGCCGGCAAGAAGAACCTGATCGTCAACGATGCTCTGGACGCCAAGTTCGTCAAGAGCGCCGCCAACATCCCCGGTGTCAAGACCGCCGCGACCGGCGTCAACACCTACGACGTGGTCAACGCCGACAAGCTGATCCTCAGCGTGGACGCCGCCAAGAAACTTGAGGAGGTATATGCGTGATGAAATTCGCACAGGACATCGTTCTCGCCCCCGTCATCACCGAGAACTCCATGGCTGGTCTGGCCGATAAGAAGTACACCTTCAAGGTTGCCACCGACGCCACCAAGATCGACATCGCCAAGGCGGTGGAAGAGCTCTTCGGCGTCAAGGTCGCCAAGGTCAACACCATTTCGGTGCGCGGCCGTTATCGCCGCCAGGGCATGCATGCCGGTTACACCGCCAAGAGCAAGAAGGCGATCGTAACCCTGACTCCCGACTCCAAGGAGATCGAGTTCTTCAACAGCATGGTCTGATGACCCCGGCAGCATCCGCTGCCGCTCAAGAACCCCGCCGAGGGGTTCGCTTATGGGGATATGACCCCGATAAAAATTCATAAGATAACAATAAGGAGAACATCATGGCTATTAAAAAGTACAAGCCGACTACCCCCGGCCGCCGTGGCATGACTGTTACCGACTACAGCGTGCTGTCCAAGGTTGAGCCGGAGCGCAGCCTGCTCGAGTCCAAGAAAAAGCATGCCGGCCGCAACAACACCGGCAAGATCACCGTCCGTCATCACGGCGGCGGCAACCGCGTCAAGTACCGTGTCATCGACTTCAAGCGCAACAAGTTTGATGTCCCCGCCACCGTCAAGACGCTGGAATACGATCCGAACCGTTCCGCGTTCATCGCCCTCGTTGAGTACGAGGACGGCGTGAAGAGCTACATCCTGGCTCCCGATGGCCTGAAGGTGGGCGACGCCGTCATGGCTGGCCCCAACGCCGACATCAAGCCCGGCAACGCTCTGCCCTTCGAGAACATCCCCGTTGGTACCATGATCCACAACATCGAGCTCTACCCCGGCAAGGGCGGCCAGCTGGTCCGTTCCGCTGGCGTTATGGCTCAGCTGATGGCCAAGGAGAATGGTTACGCGCTGGTTCGTCTGCCCTCTGGTGAGATGCGCAACGTTCGTCTGAACTGCATCGCTACCGTCGGCGTTGTTTCCAACCTCGACCACGAGAACGTCAACCTGGGCAAGGCCGGCCGCAAGCGCCACATGGGCGTCCGTCCCGGCAGCCGTGGTTCCGTCATGAACCCCTGCGATCACCCGCACGGTGGTGGCGAAGGCCGCGCTCCGGTTGGTCATTCCAGCCCGCGTACTCCGTGGGGCAAGCCCGCTCTGGGCCTGAAGACCCGCAAACACAAGGCACGCAGCGACAAGTTCATCGTCAAGCGCGCCAATGGCTAAGGGAGGTAATTGAACAATGTCTAGAAGCACCAAGAAGGGCCCTTACGTTCTGCCTTCCCTGATGAAAAAGGTCGAGGCCATGAACGAGAGCGGCAAGAAGAGCGTCGTGAAGACCTGGAGCCGTTCCTCCACCATCTTCCCCGAGTTCGTTGGTCACACTTTCGCCGTTCATGACGGCCGCAAGCATGTGCCCGTATACGTTACCGAGGACATGGTCGGTCACAAGCTGGGTGAGTTTGCTCCCACCCGTAAGTTCACCGGCCACGGCGGCGGCAAGACCGCTGGCAAATAAGAGAGGAGGAACATCGAATGGAAGCACGGGCAATTCTCCGTTACGCCCGCATTAGTCCCCGCAAGGTTTCGATCGTGATGGACCTCATCCGTAACAAACCTCTGGACGAAGCGCTGGCTATCCTGCAGTACACCCCGAAGGCCGCCTGCGAGCCCCTTCTCAAACTGGTGAACTCTGCTGCCGCAAACGCGGAAAACAACTTCAACATGGACCGCAACAACCTGTACGTTGCAGAATGCTATGTCTGCCCCGGCCCCACGCTCAAGCGCATCATGCCGCGCGCTCAGGGCCGTGCGTACCGCATCCTCAAGCGCACCAGCCACATGACTGTTGTGCTGAAAGAGAAAGAGTAAGGAGGTAAACAAATGGGCCAGAAAGTCAATCCCCATGGCATGCGCGTGGGTGTAATTAAAGATTGGGACAGCCGCTGGTTTACCTCTAAGCAGGCATTCGGCGACACCCTGGTCGAGGATCACAAGATCCGTACGACCCTGAAGAAGCAGCTCTACGCTGCCGGCGTTCCTAAGATCGAAATCGAGCGTACCGTCGACAGCCAGACCGGTGCTCCCCGCGTGAAGGTCAACGTCTTCTGCGCGAAGCCGGGCATCGTCATCGGCAAGGGCGGCGCTGAGAGCGCCAAGCTCGAAAAGCAGCTTGCCAAGCTCACCGGCAAGGCTGTGAACCTGAACATCATCGAAGTCAAGGGCACCACCACCAATGCTCAGCTGGTTGCTGAGGATGTTGCTTCCCAGCTGGAGCGCCGCATCGCGTTCCGCCGCGCTATGAAGCAGGCTATCCGCAACGCCATGCAGCCCCGTGACCGCAGCGCTACGCCGGCCAAGGGTATCAAGGTGACCTGCTCCGGCCGTCTGGCCGGTGCCGATATCGCCCGCACCGAGAGCTACCATGAGGGCACGATCCCCCTGCAGACTCTGCGCGCCGACATCGACTACGGCTTCGCCGAGGCCAACACCACCTATGGTAAGGTTGGCGTCAAGGTTTGGATCTACAAAGGCGAGATCCTGAAGGGCGCCAAAGCCCCCGCCAAGAAGGAAGGAGGCAAACAGTAATGTTACTGCCGAAACGTGTTAAGTACCGCCGCGTACAGCGCGGCCGCATGACCGGCAAGGCCATGCGCGGCAACAAGGTGAATCAGGGCGATTACGGCCTGATCGCACTGGAGCCGGCCTGGATCACCTCCAACCAGATCGAGGCGGCCCGTGTTGCCATGACCCGTTATATCAAGCGTGGCGGCAAGGTCTGGATCAAGATCTTCCCCGATAAGCCCGTTACCGAGAAGCCGGCCGGCACCCGAATGGGTTCCGGTAAGGGCAGCCCGGAGTACTGGGTAGCCGTTGTTAAGCCGGGCCGCGTGCTCTTTGAGCTGGCCGATGTCTCTGAGGAGACCGCCCGCGAGGCCCTGCGTCTGGCCAGCCACAAGCTGCCGGTCCGCTGCAAATTCGTCAAGCGCGAAGACCTTGACACTGTAAAGGAGGGTGACGCTGAATGAAAGCCACTGAACTGCGCGAAATGACCGATGTCGAGCTGAACAAGCAGCTCAAGGACCTGAAGGCCGAACTCTTCAACCTGCGCTTTCAGCACGCCATCAACCAGTTGGACAACCCCATTCGTATCGAGACCGTGAAGAAGGACATCGCCCGTGTGATGACCGTCCTGGCCGAGAAGAATGCGAAAAACGCGTAAGAGGGAGGGTAAAACATGGAACGTAATCTGAGAAAGACCCGTGTGGGCATCGTTGTCTCCGACAAGATGGACAAGACCATCGTCGTCGCCGTCAAGGACAGCGTCCAGCACCCTCTGTACAAGAAGATCTTGAAGCGCACCAAGAAGTTCAAGGCCCATGACGAGAACAACGAAGCCGGCATCGGTGACCGCGTTGAAATCATGGAGACCCGCAAGCTTTCCAAGGACGTCAACTGGCGTCTGATCAAGATCATCGAGAAAGCAAAATAATCAGCCTGGTACTTTGAAAGGAGGACCTGAAAGATGGTTCAGATGCAAACTTATCTCAAAGTGGCCGACAATACCGGTGCCAAGGAGTTAATGTGCTTCCGTGTACTGGGCGGTACCCGCAAGAGATACGCAAACATCGGTGACATCGTGGTTTGCAGCGTCAAGAAGGCTGCTCCCGGTGGTACCGTGAAGAAGGGCGACGTGGTCAAGGCCGTCATCGTCCGTAGCAAGCACGGCCTGCGCCGTGACGACGGTTCCTACATCCGTTTCGATGAGAACGCCGCCGTTATCGTTATGGCCGACAAGAGCCCCAAGGGCACTCGTATCTTTGGACCTGTGGCGCGTGAGCTGCGCGACGCCGGCTTCACCAAGATCCTGAGCCTGGCTCCCGAATCGCTGTAAGGAGGTTTTAATAAGAATGAACAATCTTCATGTTAAAACCGGCGACAACGTCATGATCATCTCCGGCAAGGACAAGGGCAAGACCGGCAAGGTCCTGCAGACTTCCCCGAAAGAGGGCAAGGTCATCGTCGAGGGCCTGAACATGGTCACCAAGCACGTCAAGCCTCGCCGTCAGGGTGAGCAGGGCGGCATTGTCAAGGCCGAGGGCGCTATCTACGCCTGCAAGGTGCAGCCTGTCTGCCCCAAGTGCGGCAAGCCCACCCGCGTTGCCCATTCCGTCAAGGACGGCAAGAACGTCCGCATCTGCCGCAAGTGCGGCGCTGAACTGTAAGGGAGGAGTACACAATGGCACGTTTGAAAGAACAGTATGTCAACGAGATCGCTCCGGCCCTGAACAAGAAGTTCGGCTACAAGAGCGTTATGCAGATCCCCAAGCTGGATAAGGTCATCATCAATGTTGCCGCCGGCGAAGCCAAAGAGAACGCCAAGGTCATTGACGCCATCGTCGCCGACCTGGGCCAGATCACCGGCCAGAAGGCTGTTGTCTGCAAGGCCAAGAAGAGCGTTGCAAACTTCAAGCTGCGCCAGGGCATGCCCATCGGCGCCAAGGTCACCCTGCGTGGTGAGCGTATGTACGAGTTCGTCGATCGCCTGTTCAACGTCGCGCTGCCCCGTGTTCGCGACTTCCGCGGCATCAACGGCAACTCCTTCGACGGCCGCGGCAACTACGCCTTCGGCCTGAAAGAGCAGATCATCTTCCCCGAAATCGACTTCGACAAGGTCGACGCGATCCGCGGCATGGACATCTGCTTCGTCACCACCGCCAAGACCGACGAGGAAGCCAAGGAGCTGCTGAAGGCTCTGGGCGCTCCGTTCGCTAACTAAGGGAGGGAACCATAATGGCAAAAACTTCTATGAAGCTCAAGCAGCAGCGTCCCGCCAAGTTCTCGACCCGCGCTTACAACCGCTGCAAGATCTGCGGCCGTCCCCATGCTTACCTGCGCAAGTACGGTATCTGCCGTATCTGCTTCCGTGAGCTGGCCTACAAGGGCGAGATCCCCGGCGTCAAGAAGGCTTCCTGGTAAGCCCTTGATTGCTTCTGTCTGAACGAAAATCAACACTTTGAGAAACACAACCTAAGGAGGTTAGTGGCATGCAAATCACCGATCCCATCGCGGACCTGCTTACCCGCATCCGCAACGCGAGCACTGCCAAACACCCTTCCGTGGATATCCCTGCTTCCAACCTGAAGAAGGCGATCTGCCAGATCCTGGTTGATGAGGGTTACATCAAGGGTATGAAAGTGACCGAGGACAACAAGCAGGGGACCATCACCCTGACCCTCAAGTACCAGGAAAATGGTACGCCGGTTATCGCTGGCCTGAAGCGCGTTTCCAAGCCAGGCCTGCGTATTTACACCAACTGCGAAGATATGCCCAAGGTCATGAAGGGCCTGGGCACCGCGATCATCTCCACCTCGAAAGGCGTCATGACCGACAAGGCTGCCCGTGCTGCCCATGTCGGCGGTGAAGTCCTCGCCTTTGTGTGGTAAGAAAGGGGCAATAGACAATGTCGAGAATTGGAAGAAAACCCATCGTCATTCCCGCGGGTGTGGAAGTCAAGGTCGACGCGGCCGAGCACGCCATCACCGTGAAGGGCCCCAAGGGTACCCTGCATTCCAAATACCATCCCCTCATGACTGTTAACGTCGAGGGCAATGAGATTTTGGTTACCCGCCCCAATGACGAGAAGGAGGCCCGCAGCCTCCATGGCCTGACCCGCACCCTCATCCATAACATGGTCATTGGTGTTACCGAAGGCTTCAAGAAGGACCTGGAAATCCAGGGCGTCGGCTACCGTGCTGCCAAGCAGGGCAACAAGCTGGTCCTGACGCTGGGCTTCTCTCACCCCGTTGAGTTCGAGGAGACCGACACCATCAAGATCGAACTGAAGGATGCTCTGCATTTCAGCATCGTCGGTATCGACAAGCAGGAAGTCGGCCAGTATGCCGCCGAAGTCCGCGGCAAACGCCCGCCCGAGCCGTACAAGGGCAAGGGTATCCGCTATGTTGGCGAGTATGTCATCCGCAAGGAAGGCAAAGCCGGCAAGGGTAAATAATAGGAGAGGAGAAACATTATGGTCAATAAGGCTGATAAGAACGAAGCTCGTCTTCGCCGTCACCGCCGCGTCCGCGGCAAGATCAGCGGCACCGCCGAGCGTCCCCGTCTGGATGTTTTCCGCTCTGCCAAGCACATCTACGCCCAGGTTATCGATGATACCAAGGGTGTCACCCTGGCCAGCGCGTCCAGCATGGACAAAGATTTCAACGCTTACGGCGGCAACATTGAGGCCGCTAAGAAGGTTGGCGAGGCCATCGCCAAGAAGTGCCTCGAGAAGGGCATTACCGAAGTGGTCTACGACCGCGGCGGTTTCGTCTACCAGGGCCGCGTTCAGGCGCTTGCTGAGGGCGCCCGCGAAGCCGGCCTGAAACTGTAAGAGGAGGGAGAAGATACAATGGCCATGCAGAGAAGAGAACAAGATGACGGCATGATCACCAAGGTCGTCTCCATCAACCGCGTTTCCAAGACCGTTAAGGGTGGCCGCGTCATGAAGTTCGCCGCGCTGATCGTCGTCGGCGACGGCAAGGGCAACATCGGCTACGGCGTCGGCAAGTCCGGCGAAGTTCCCGAGGCCATCCGTAAGGGCGAAGGCGCTGCCAAGAAGAACATGCGCAAGATCGCCATGAAGGGCACCACCATTCCCCACGAGATCGTTGGCGAGTTCGGTGCAGGCCGCGTTCTGATGCGTCCCGCCGCTCCCGGTACCGGCGTTCTGGCCGGCGGTCCCGTCCGTGCGGTGCTCGAGTGCGCCGGTATCAAGGACATTCGTGCCAAGAGCCTGCGCTCCAACAACCCCATCAACGTCACTGCTGCCACCTTCGCAGGTCTGTGCGGCCTGACCGACGCCGAGAGCGTCGCGGCCAAGCGCGGCAAGACTGTTGCCGAGATCCTGGGTTAAGGAGGGTACTACAATGGAAAAAGTTACCATTCGTCTCGCCAAGAGCCTGATCGGCCGCGGCAAAGAGCAGATCGCCGTTGCGCACTCTCTGGGCCTGAACCGTCCCGGTGAGGTTACCGAGCAGCCTGACAACGCGGCTACCCAGGGCAAGATCGCCAAGATCTCCCACCTGGTTGTCGTGACCAAGGCGTAATGCAAGGAGGTGCAAGCATGAAACTTCATGAACTGAAAGCGTCCGCTGGCGCCCGCAAGGCGGTGACCCGCAAGGGCCGCGGTGCCGGTTCCGGCAACGGCAAGACCGCTGGCTTCGGCCACAAGGGTCAGAAAGCCCGTTCTGGCGTCAAGAAGGCCGGCTTCGAAGGCGGCCAGATGCCTCTGCAGCGTCGCCTGCCGAAGCGCGGCTTCAACAACATTTTCGCCACCAAGTATGTTACCATCAAGGTATCTGACCTCGAAAAGTTCGAGGCTGGTGCGACCGTCGATGCCGAGGCCCTGCTGAAGGCCGGCATCATCTCCAAGACGCTGGACGGCGTCAAGGTGCTGGGCAATGGCGAGCTGACCAAGGCTGTCAACGTCAAGGTCGCTGCCTACACTGCCTCTGCCAAAGAAAAAATCGAGAAAGCAGGCGGGAAGGCTGAGGTGATGTAAGGTGTTTGAAACCTTCCGGAATGCCTGGAAGATCGACGATCTCCGTAAACGGCTCCTGTTCACCTTCCTGATCCTCGTCCTGTTCCGTTTGGGCTGTGCGATTCCTGTGCCGTACATTACGGCCAGCGCACTGTCCTCCATGTTTGCCGGTGGTACCGGTGACATGCTGGAGTACCTGAACATGATGTCCGGCGGCGCCCTGAGCGAATGCACCATTTTCGCTCTCGGTGTACAGCCTGCCATCAACGCCTCCATCATTATGCAGTTGCTGGCGGTAGCCATTCCGTATCTGGAAAACCTCACCAAAGAAGGGGAGGAAGGTCAGCGCAAGATGCGCCGCATCACCAACTATGTTGGCGCGGCCATCGGTCTGATGCTGTCCATCGGCTACTACTTCATCATCCGCAATATGGGTGCGCTTTCCTATACCGACGGCTTTGCCGGTATCTTCAGTGCCGTGGTTATCATTCTGGCCTTCACCGCAGGTTCGCAGCTCTGCACCTGGCTGGGCAACCAGATTGATTCCAAGGGCATCGGCAACGGTCTCTCGCTGCTGATTTTTGCCGGCATCGTGGCCCGTTGGTCCTCTGTTTACAGTGCTGTGACCAACATTGTGGGCCGTGCACAGAACGGTGAACCGCAGTTCTACATCTTCCTGCCCGCGCTGCTGGTGCTGGCCCTGGTTGCTGTGATCTTCGTGGTCGTCCTGACCAACGCAGAGCGCCGCATCCCCGTGCAGTATGCCAAGCGCGTTGTGGGCCGCAAGATGTACGGCGGCCAGGCCAGCTACATCCCCATCAAGGTCAACATGACCGGTGTTATGCCGATCATCTTCGCCTCGACGCTGTGCAGCTTGCCGGGCCTGATCTTCCGGTTCATCAATCTGGACGCTGCTGCTCACCCGTACTTGTACGCCTTCTTCAGCGCGTTCAACTACAACAGCCCCCTGTACCTCATCGTTTATGTGTTGCTGATCGTTGCATTCAACTACTTCTATGTAGCGATTCAGTACAATCCCGTAGATATCGCCAACCAGCTCCGTAAAAACAACGGTACGATTCCCGGTATCCGTCCCGGCAAGCCCACCAGTGATTTCATCACCAAGACGCTGTCCAAGATCACCCTCATCGGTGCCATCTTCCTGGCCATCGTCGCGGGCCTGCCCATCATCCTCGGCAACATCACCGGCACCTCCATCCAGTTGGGTGGTACCAGCCTGCTGATCGTCGTGGGCGTTGCGCTGGAGACCGGCCGTGCGCTGGAAGGTTATATGACCGCCCGTTACCACAAAGGGTTCCTGGAATAAGAAAGGGAATGTGCGATGAAAATGATCCTTTTGGGCGCCCCTGGCGCCGGTAAGGGTACGCAGGCAGAGATCCTCTGCGATAAACTGGGTATCCCCACCATCTCGACCGGTAACATTCTGCGTGCTGCTGTCAAAGAGGGCACGCCTATGGGCCAAAAGGCTAAGAGCTTTATGGACGCAGGTGCTCTGGTGCCCGACGATGTCATCGTCGGCATCGTCAAAGAGCGCCTGGCGCAGCCCGACTGCGCGAACGGATTTATCCTCGACGGCATGCCGCGCACCATTGCACAGGGCGAAGCCCTGGAGCAGATGGGCGTGGAGATCGACAAGGTCATCAACCTGATCGTTGCCGATGAGTCGATCATCCAGCGTATGTCTGGCCGCCGCGTCTGCGCCAAGTGCGGTGCAAGCTATCATATCATCAACAAACCCAGCGCCAAAGAGGGCGTGTGTGACCGCTGCGGCGGTGAGCTTGTGATCCGCAAGGATGATGAGCCCGCCACCGTGCTGGACCGGCTGAAAGCCTATCACGAGCAGACCGAACCGCTGGTAGAGTTCTACCGCCAGCGCGGCAAGCTCGTCGAGGTTCCCGACCAGGGTTCCATCGAGGCCACTACCGCGTTCCTTCTCAAGCTTTTGGAGGCTTAATTTATCCATGATCCAAATCAAGAATGCCGCTGAACTGGAAAAGATGCGGAAAGCCTGCGCCATCAGCGCGGCTGCATTGAAGGCCGGCGGCGAAGCGATTGAGCCTGGTATCACCACGGCGGAGATCGACAAAATCATCTACGACTTTATCGTGCGCCACGGTGCAAGACCCAACTTCCTGCACCTGTATGGCTTCCCGGCCACGGCGTGCATCAGTGTGAATGACACGGTCATTCACGGCATACCCAACCGCCAGCAGCAGATCCGCCCCGGCGACATCGTTTCGATTGACACCGGCTGCAAGATCGACGGCTTCAACGGCGACAATGCCTGCACCTACGGGTGCGGCAAGCTTGACCTGGAAGCCCAGCGCCTGCTGGATGTGACCAAGGAAAGCCTCCATCGCGGCATTGCTATGGCGCGGGGCGGCAACCGGATCGGGGATATCGCCCATGCGGTGCAGGAGTACGTCGAAGAGAACGGCTTCTCGGTAGTGCGCAGCTTTGTCGGCCACGGTGTCGGCAAAGAGCTGCACGAAGACCCGGAAGTTCCCAACTTCGGCAATCCCGGCCGCGGCCCGCGCCTGGTGCCGGGCATGTGCATCGCTGTGGAACCCATGGTGTGCCAGTACAAGTACGCGGTAAAGACGTTAAAGGACGGCTGGACGGTCAAAACCTGTGACGGTGGTTTGGCAGCTCACTTTGAGCATACGCTCGCCATCACAGCGGCCGGTGCGGAGGTCCTGACCCAAGGCTGGGAGGAACCCGGATGGACTTTGTAAGAGGTCAGCTGGTGCGCTCCAAGGCCGGGCGGGATAAGACCCGCACGCTGGCTGTTTTGGCCGTGGACGGGCCTATGCTTTGGCTCGCGGACGGAAACCTGCGCAAAGTAGGGGACCCGAAGCGGAAAAAAGCCAAGCATGTGGCTCCCACGACCACTGTTCTTGCGAACGAGCTTCTGAAAAGCGATCAATCACTCAGTGATGCCATCGCCGCTTACGAGGCGGCTTGTGCAGACTGACGGAACCCTTCAAGGAGGCAATCAGCTTGTCTAAAGAAGATGTCATTGAAGTAGAAGGTATCGTACGGGAGGCCATGCCCAACACGGTGTTCAAGGTCGAGCTGCTCAACAAAGAGGGCAAGCCCAACGGCCACACGGTGCTGGCTCACATTTCCGGTAAGCTGCGGACGAACTTCATCCGTATTTTGCCCGGCGACAAAGTCACGATGGAAATGTCACCCTACGACCTGACCAAGGCCCGGATCACCTGGCGTTCCAAGTAAAATTGAATCGCCTTGTGTTTTGAAAAGGAGGTTAACATCATGAAGGTAAAACCTTCCGTGAAACCCATTTGCGAGAAGTGCAAGGTCATCAAGCGCAAAGGTCGCGTGATGGTCATCTGCGCCAATCCGAAGCATAAGCAGCGTCAGGGCTAAAGGTCCGCGGAGCATTCCGCGGAAACCGTACCCAAAACGCTTGGGGGCCAAGTGCGTAGATTCCCGGCGCAGGCCCCGACTAGGACATGGGATGTTATTTATGGAGGTGCTTTATGGCACGTATTGCTGGTGTTGATCTGCCTCGCGAGAAGCGGATCCAGGTTGGTCTGACTTATGTTTACGGTATTGGTCAGTCCACCGCCGACGAGATTCTCGCCGGAACCGGAATTAACCCTGATACCCGCGTCAAGGATCTGTCCGCTGACGAAGAAGCGAAGATCCGTGACTACATCGACAAAAACAACATCATGGTAGAAGGCGACCTGCGCCGCAACGTCGCGCTTGACATCAAGCGTCTGACCGAGATCCAGTGCTACCGTGGTGTGCGCCATCGCAAGGGCCTTCCCTGCCGCGGCCAGCGCACCAAGACCAATGCGCGTACCTGCAAAGGTCCCAAGCGCACTGTCGCGAACAAAAAGAAGTAAGGAGGAACTGAGACATGGCTGCTAATAAAGCTACTGCGGCAAAAACCCGCACTAAGAAAAGAGAGCGCAAGAATATCAGCGCCGGTGCTGCTCACATTCAGAGCACGTTCAACAACACCATCGTGACCATCACCGACACTCAGGGCAACACCGTTTCCTGGTGCAGCACTGGTGCGCTGAACTTCCGTGGCTCCCGCAAGAGCACCCCTTACGCTGCACAGAGCGCTGCTGAGGTTGCCGCCAAGGCCGCCATCGAGCACGGCATGAAGACCGTTGAGGTCTATGTCAAGGGCCCCGGTTCCGGCCGTGAAAGCGCCATCCGCGCCCTGCAGGCAACTGGTCTGGAAGTCACCATGATCCGTGATGTGACTCCCATTCCGCACAATGGCTGCCGCCCGCCCAAACGCCGCCGCGTTTGATTGAAAGGAGAATTTGAGTTATGGCTAAAAATACCCAACCGATCGCCAAGCGTTGCCGTGCTCTCGGCATTTCTCCTGCTGTTATGGGTTACGGCAAGAAGACCACCAATCGTAACCCCGGCGGCCAGATGAGAAAGAAGAAGAGCGAGTACGCCACCCAGCTCAACGAGAAGCAGAAGGTCAAGTTCGTCTACGGTATCCTGGAGAACCAGTTCCATACCTACTACGAAAAGGCCACCCGTATGCCGGGTCAGACCGGTGTCAACCTGCTGGTTCTGGTCGAGCGCCGTCTCGACAACGTCGTTTACCGTCTGGGCTTTGCCAAGACCCGCCGCGACGCTCGTCAGCTGGTTTCTCACAACCATTTCACTGTCAATGGCAAGCGTGTCAACATCCCCTCTTATCAGGTTAAGC
The DNA here is from genome assembly GCA_900545545.1 of uncultured Subdoligranulum sp. GTDB lineage: Bacteria > Bacillota > Clostridia > Oscillospirales > Ruminococcaceae > Gemmiger. The sequence continues at coordinate 38,684 of UQZO01000003.1, forward strand.
CGGGCGATGTGATCGAAGTCATCGAGTCCAGCCGTTCCTCCGTCAAGTTCAGCAAGCTGCTGGGCGAGGATGCTCCTGTCGTGCTGCTGCCCTCCTGGCTGGAGCGCGATAAGAACGCTCTGAAGGGCACCGTTGTGAAGATGCCCGTGCGCGAGGACATCGATGTGCCCATCGCTGAGCACCTCATCGTCGAGTTGTACTCCAAGTAATCCTCTTAGCTTTATTCTACGATTTTTCCAACCTGACTGGCACGTTCCGGTGCCAGCGAAACAAGGAGGGTTTTTATGATGGAGATCGAACGCCCCAAGATCGAAACGGCCAGCCTTTCCCCGGATGGTCGCTACGGTAAGTTCGTTGTCGAGCCGCTGGAGCGCGGTTTCGGCACGACCTTGGGCAACAGCTTGCGTCGTGTGCTTCTGTCCTCTCTGCCCGGTGTGGCTGTCACCAGCGTCAAGATCGACGGCGTGGTGCACGAGTTTTCCACCATTGAGGGCGTGCGTGAGGACGTGACCGAGATCGTCCTGAACCTCAAGGGCATTGCCGCTAAGATCTACGGCGAAAGCCCCAAGACCGTCCGTGTGGAGGCCGTTGGCCCCTGTGAACTCATTGCCGGCTCCATCAAGGGCGGCGATGACCTGGAGATCCTCAACCCCGAGTGGCACATTGCCACCCTGGGCGAGGGAGCCAAGCTGGTCATGGAACTGACCTTCGACAAAGGCCGTGGTTATGTTCCTGCCGAGCGTAACAAGCTGGCGCTGATCGAGAAAAACGACATCAGCACCCTGCCCGTGGACAGCATCTATACCCCCGTGCTCAAAGCCAACTACACTGTGGATCATACCCGTGTAGGCCAGATCACCGACTATGACAAGCTCATCATCGAGGTCTGGACCGACGGCACCTGCAATGCGCAGGAAGCCCTGAGCCTGGCGGCCCGTGTGCTGACCGAGCATCTGAACCTGTTTGTGAACCTCTGCGACGAGACCGGCGAGACGGAGATCATGGTCGATAACGACGATCAGGGCCGTGAGAAGGCGCTGGAAATGACGATTGAAGAACTGGATCTGAGCGTCCGTTCCTTCAACTGCCTGAAGCGCGCCGGCATCAACACGGTCGGCGACCTCATCAACAAGAGCGAAGACGAAATGATGAAGGTTCGCAATCTGGGCCGCAAGAGCCTGGAGGAAGTCATGGCCAAGCTGGACAGCCTTGGTTTCTCTCTGACCAAGGACGACGAAAACTAACCCCCCGCGACACGCGGATACCAAGTATAAGGAGTGAAACGGAATGCCCGGTACCAGAAAACTCGGTCGTACCACCGACAGCCGCAACGCCATGCTGCGTGCGATGGTGACCTATCTGTTTGAGAACGGCAAGATCGAGACCACCGTTACCCGCGCCAAGGAAGTTCGTTCCATGGCCGAGAAGATGGTCACCCTTGGCAAGCAGGAAGATCTGCACGCAAAGCGCCAGATTTTCTCCTACATCACCAAGGAGGATATCGCCAAGAAGGTCATCGATGAGTACGGCCCGAAGTACGCCGACCGCAACGGCGGCTACACCCGCATCTACAAGATCGGCCCCCGTCGCGGCGATGCTGCCGAGATGGCGATCATTGAGCTGGTCTAATCGACTGGATTCAAATTGTACAGCGTTTGCTTAACGGCAAACGCTGTTTTTTTGTGCCGTACAGCATTCTTGCCCCAAGAAAAGCAGAGATAAAATCCCGAAAATTCCCGAATTGCAAATTTTTTGTAAAATCCGACAGAATTCTCTCACAAGTGTCTGACGATTCATATTTAAAATGCAGAAAATGCTAAAAATGTCGAAAAACTTGCGTCATAGAGCTGATTTTATCGGTCTGCTGTGCTACAATACTAGTAAATGGGGCTGTGTGCCCATTTGATAAAATAACAATCTTGTGATGGAAGTAAGGAGCAAACACGTATGGCTGAACAAAATCTTGGCCCACGCGATTTTTTTGCCAAAGAAGATGCAATTGCTGATCTGGGCTTGATCGCTTGTCCCGGTGCCGAAGAACTCTGCAAACTGGTGGATGGTCACCTTGTCCGCTGGGCGCGTGAGGTCGGCATGGAGGTCGATTCGTTCATTATCCCTTCGGATTGCCCGCGTTTTCAGTCCGGCGACGCCAAGGGCCTCGTCAAGGCCTCTACCCGTGGCGATGACCTGTTTATCTTCGTCGATCCGGGTAACTACAGCGTTACCTACCAGCTGTTCGGGTACGAAAACCACCTTTCGCCCGACGACCACTTCCAGAACCTGATGCGTCTGATCCAGGCTGTTTCCGGCCGTGCCCATCGCATCAGCGTGATTATGCCCAGCCTGTACGGCGGTCGTCAGCATCGTCGTGTCAGCCGTGAGAGCCTGGACTGCGCTTTCTCCCTGCAGCAGCTCCGCTCTGTGGGCGTGAAGAACATCATCACCTTCGATGCCCATGACCCCCGCGTTATGAACGCCGTGCCTACCATGAGCTTCGATAACGTCATGCCCACCTATCAGGTGCTCAAGTGCCTGCTGCATCATGTGCCCGATGTCAGCTTCCACAAGGATCACTTCATGATCGTCTCTCCCGACGAGGGCGCCATGAACCGTAACATGTACTACTCCAGCGTTCTGGGCTGCAACCTGGGCATGTTCTACAAGCGCCGCGACTACAGCCGTGTGGTCAATGGCCGCAACCCCATCGTTGCCCACGAGTACCTGGGTGAGAGCGTCAAGGATAAGGACGTGTTCATCGCCGACGACATCATCGCTTCCGGTGAATCCATGCTGGACATCGCCTACGAACTGAAGATGCGCGGTGCCCGCAACATCTTTACCTGCGCAACCTTCCCGCTGTTCACCGCCGGTCTGGAGAAGTTCGACAAGGCCTACAACGACGGCATCCTCAAGGCTGTGCTGGGCACCAACCTGACCTACCGCAAGCCTGAGTTGCTGGACCGTCCGTGGTACTTCGATGTTGACGTCTCCAAGTACACCGCCTACTTCATCGCCGCCATCAACCATGATAAGAGCGTTTCCAGCATCATCGATCCGATGACCAAGATCCGCGCCCTGCTGGAAAAGCACGGCATCCCCATGGGCGGTCAGGACTAAGCACAAAATTTCTTTATCGGCTCGCGCAGGCGGGCCGATTTTGTTGCAGTGGAACCGCTCCTTGAGTATAATAAGAAAGACAGAAATCAACAGCAGGGGAGAGATGCATCATGCTGCCCATCGAACAGTTGAAGAAATTGATTTGCGGCAAGAAGGTTGCCTTTATCGGCGCGGGCGTCAGCCATAAGCGCTGCATTGAACAGTTTGTGGAGTTGGGGGCGCAGGTCACCCTTTGTGACCAGAAAAAGAGCCTGGAGGACTTTGGCGATTATGCCGAGACGCTGCGCCGTCTGAACGTCTGCCTGAGCCTTGGCGAGCACTATACCGACGGTTTTGCCGGCCAGGATATCATTATGCGCACGCCGGGTTATGAATACTATAAGCCGGAGCTGCAGGCAGCCCTCAAGGCCGGTGCAATGGTTACCAGCGAGGTGGAACTGTTCTTTGAGTTCTGCCCCTGCGAGATTATCGCCGTCACGGGTTCCGACGGCAAGACGACCACGACAACGCTGATTGCCAAGATGATGGAGGCCGCGGGCCGCAAGGTCTTTCTGGGCGGCAACATCGGCGCGGCATTGCTGCCGCAGCTGGCGGATGTTACGCCGGATGCTGTGGCCGTGGTGGAACTGTCCAGCTTCCAGCTGATCAGCATGCGCCGCAGCCCCAAGGTGGCGGTTGTCACCAACGTGACCCCCAACCACCTGGACCACCACAAGGATATGCAGGAGTACATCGACGCAAAGCGCAACATCCTGTTGTGGCAGGTGCCGCCCTGCCGTGCGGTACTGGGCTACGAGAACGAGGTCAGCCGGTCCATGCAGAGCGACTGCAAGGGCGAGCAGGTCTGGTTCACCCGCCTGCACGAGACTGACAACGGTGCCTTCCTGCGGGCAGAGGATGACACGCTCTGCTACGCCGAAAACGGCACGGTGACGCCGGTAGTGCCCCGAAAAGATGTGAAACTGCGCGGTTTGCACAATGTGGAAAACCTGCTGGCGGCGATTGCCGCGGTCTGGGGCCGCGTGCCGGTGGAAGCCATGCGTCAGGTGGCATCCACCTTCTGCGGCGTGGAACACCGTATTGAGCCGGTCCGCACGCTGGATGGCGTGACCTACTATAACGACTCCATTGCCTCCAGCCCCACACGTACCATTGCGGGCCTGCGCAGTTTTGACCGGAAGATCATCCTCATTGCAGGCGGCTATGACAAGAAGATCCCCTATGAGCCGCTGGCACCGGAGATCTTGGCCCACGTCAAGACGCTGATCCTGATGGGCGCCACCGGCCCCCGCATCGAGAAAGCAGTCCGGGAACATCCCGATTTTGCCGCCAGCGGTCTGGACATCCTGCATGCAGACGGCATGCAGGACGCCGTGGAAAAGGCCCGCTCCGTTGCGGTGGCAGGGGATGTGGTCAGCCTTTCTCCGGCTTCTGCGTCCTTCGACCTGTACCCAAACTTTGAGGTACGCGGCCGCGATTATAAGCGCATCGTCATGGCCCTGCAATAAACTTGATGAATAACTAGCCTAAGGAATCCCTATGATTCAAGCCGTTACCACCTCCGAACACCGCGCAGAGTTTGCCCGCCGCATTGCGGGCAAACCGTATTTTGAAGCCACGATGGGTACCCACTGTGCACTGTTCAGCGCCCATCCAGGCAGCGGATGGAGTTTCTATCTGCTGCCCGGGAACGGGGCGCTGGCGCTGCGCGGCGGCACGGCAACCCTCTGCGGAAAGCTGCCTGCGGGCGAAGCGGGGGAGGAAGCTGCGGAAGAATTGCAGGGGTTCCTGCATTTTTTGCGGGTGGACCGTCTGTTGAGTGAGCAGCAGGCCCTGGATGGGTGGCAGCAGGCGGAACCGCTGCTGTTGTGGGAATTACCAAAGGGAAAAGAGCTTCCGCTTCCGCCCGCGCCCCACGCGGAATTGGTATTTACCGACCATCCGTCCATGATGCCGGTCAGTCGTCTGGTTTTTCCGGATAGCGAAGCCGAGCAGGAACAGTTTTATTTACTGGCTTGTACTTCCATCGCCCATGGTGTCGGCTGCTGCCGCGCATTGCTGGACCATGGCACGCCTGTCTGCACGGTGGGCTGCTATGAGCAGAGCGATGGGGAAGCCTATATGGCGGCCGGAGTCACGGCACCGGAATGGCGGGGCAGGGGATTGGCCGGCTGGCTGATCGTCGGGCTGGCCAATGCACTGGCCACCGAACGGACGGTGCGCTTTGCCAGCGTACCCGCTTTGCAGGGCTTTTACCACCATCTGGGATTCGTACAGGCGGACACGATACAACAAACTACACGGAAATGGGAATCAGTATGATCGAACAGTTTTACGAACTTAAACCGCAAGTGCTGGCATTGGACCGGCAGGCTCTGGAACTTTGCCGGGAGCAGTTTGCCCATGTGGAGGAAATCCGGGATTACAACCAGCTCAAGATGCTGCGAGCTTTCACCGATTGCGGCGTGGAAGCACGGCATTTCTGGGGTTCCAGTGGGTATGGCGTCTGGGATGACAGTCGCAACAAGCTGGAGGAAGTCTTTGCCCGCTGCATGGGGGCGGAGGCCGCGCTGGTGCGCCCCCAGTTCATGAGCGGCACTCACACGCTGACGGTGGCCCTGTTTGGTCTGCTGCGCACGGGGGATACGCTGCTGGCCGCTACCGGCCGCCCCTACGATACGCTGGAAGGTGTGATCGGCATCGGGGAGGCAGGCAAGGGCTGCGGTACGCTGCGGGAATACGGTGTGAACTACGATGAATGCCCGTTGCTGCCGGACCATACCCCGGACTATGACCTGATTGCCGAGAAAGCCAAGACCGCTACGGTGGTGCATATCCAGCGCAGCCGCGGCTATACCCAGCGCAATGCCTTTGATCTGGAAAACATCCGCAAGGTGGCCGAGACGGCGCGCAAAGCCAACCCCAACGCGGTGATTTTTGTGGATAACTGCTACGGCGAATTTACCCAGACCCGGGAGCCGCTGGCAGTGGGGGCCGACATCATTGCGGGGAGTTTCATCAAGAACCCCGGCGGCGGTATCACGCCCACCGGCGGTTATATTGCGGGCCGCGCCGACCTGGTGGAAAAGTGCAGCCACCGTTTTACGGCCCCCGGTATCGGCGCCGACCTGGGATGCACCCAGGACAGCCTGCGGGACACTTTCCTGGGCTTTTACTACGCACCCGGTGTTGTATGTGAGGCGCTCAAAACGGCCATTTACGCCCAGTGTCTGTTGGAGCTGGCGGGTGTCCATCCGGTGCCCCGCTATACCGAGGACCACAACGATATCGTGACCTGCTTTGATTCGGGCAGCGCCGCGGCGTTGACAGGGTTCTGCGCGGGCATTCAGCACAACAGCCCGGTGGACAGTTTTGCCTCACCGGAACCGGCCGATGAGCCCGGCTATACCGATAAGGTGGTCATGGCTTCCGGCAGCTTTACCGAGGGCAGCACCATCGAGATATCCTGCGACGGTCCGCTGCGTGCGCCGTATACCTGCTATCTGCAGGGAGGCGTCAACTTTACCGCAGGCCGTGCCGCCGTCCTCAACGCAGTGCAGAATGCATTCTTTGCATAAATACAAGCAATAAAAAGCTCCCGTATGCCGTTTTCAGCATACGGGAGCTTTTATTGGAAGATTTTACCCTTTGACGTAATCGCGTACCAAGGCCTGCAGCAAATCGTCGCGGTCAATGCGGCGAATAATCGCACGGGCATTTTTGTATGTCGTGATATAGGTAGGATCCTCAGAAAGGATGTAGCCTACCAGCTGGTTGATGGGGTTGTAGCCCTTCTCTTCCAGCGCTCGATAGACTTGCAGAACTGCCTGTTTGATCTCCATATCGCGATCATCACGAATGGAAAATACGGCAGTCGGCTCAGAGATCGGCATATCCAGTTCCCCTTTCTCAGCGTATTGATACCTATATTATAACAAAGATGTATACAATTTGCAATGGCCTTGTCACAAATTTTTATACAAAACTGTGAATACTGTCACTCACGCCAGCACTTCACCCTTGCGGATGACCTTCAGGATGTTGAGTTTTTCGTCCGCCAGGATCACATTGCCCCAGCGGCCCGGCTCCAGGCTGCCGTAGTCAGCTTCGACGCCGATGCTGCGTGCAGGGTTCAGGGAGGCAGCGCGCACGGCGCTGGCCAGCGGTACACCCATCTCCAGCACGGCATGTTTCATGCAGTCGTACAGGCAGGTGGCGCTTCCGGCGATGGTGCCGGGCTGCTCGGTCAGGGTAGCACGCGGTCCGCGCACGGTAACGGCCTGGCCGCCCAGGGAATACTCTCCGTCAGGCAGGCCGCAGGCCATCATGCTGTCGGCAATCAGGATGACGTGGTCATCCCCGAAGGTGTTGAAGGTGAAACGCACCATAGCCGGATGGATATGCACGCCGTCGGTGATGAGTTCCACTTCGGCACCGTCCTCCAGAGCGGCAATGATGGGGCCGGGAGCACGATGGGTGATACCGGGCATGGCGTTGTACAGGTGGGTCATGTGGGATGCACCCGCTGCAAAAGCCGTCTTGGCGGTATCATAATCGGCGCAGGTGTGGGCGATGGAGATGCGCACCTCATCGTGGCATTCCTTGATGAAATCCAGGTTGCCGGGTTCTTCGGGGGCAACATCCACCAGACGGATCAGCCCGCCGCTGCGTGCCTGCAGCCGGCGGAACATACCGGCGTCTGCAGCCATGACGTATTTGGGGTTCTGGGCACCAACCTTGTTGGGGCTGATGTAGGGACCCTCCATGTTGATGCCTACCAGATCGGCGCCGCGCTCGTTCTTGTGGGCGGCGGCTACGTCCATGATGCCGTTGAGGATTTCCTCGCTGAACGTCATGGTAGCAGGGCAGATGGCCAGAACGCCTTTGCTGGCCTCAAAGTCTGCAATCGCCTGCAGACCGGCCTCATCGGCGTCGCAGAAATCGTGCCCCACAGCACCGTGGAAATGGATATCTACCAGGCCGGGCAGGGCGTAGGCGCCCTGGGCATCGATGATCTCTTCGCCTTCCATCGGAGCGGCACCGAATACGATGCGCCCGTCACGGATGATGAGATCTTTTTCTACGAATTGACCGTCTATGGTATAAACCTTAGCGTTACGGATAATCATAGTGACTCCTCCTGCCTCAGATCAGGCTCAGGGCTTCCTCATCGCCAACGAGGATGAAGTCGGGGTGCATCTGCAGGATGCTGGCGGGAACCTCCGGCGTAACGGGGCCGAAGAATGCCTTCTTGACGATCTCTGCCTTGTCTTTGCCGTTGGCAACCATCAGGACCTTGCGCGCCTGCATAATGGTCTTGATGCCCATGGTGTAAGCCTGCTTCGGAACCAGATCCTCGTTGCCCTCAAAGAAACGCTTGTTGGCCTCGATGGTCTCCGGCTTCAGGTCGACGCAATGGGTGCCCAGCTCAAAGGCTTCGCCCGGCTCGTTGAAGCCGATGTGGCCGTCATGGCCGATGCCCAGCAGCTGCAGATCGATGCCGCCCACGCGCTTGATCACGTAGTCGTAGCGGGCGCATTCAGCCTCGGCGTCCATGTTGGTGCCGTCCGGCAGATTGATGGACTCGGGGTTGATGTTGACCAGGTCGAACAGATTGCGGTGCATGAAGCTCCAGTAGCTTTCCGCATGCTCGCGGGGCAGGCCGCGGTACTCATCCAGGTTGACCGTCGTCACTTCAGAGAAGTCCAGGTCGCCCTTGTTGTACCATTCAACCAGCTGCTTGTAGGTGCCCACGGGGGTACCGCCGGTGGCCAGGCCCAGCACGCAGTTGGGTTTCATGATGACCTGGGCAGAGATGATGTTGGCCGCTTTGCGGGACATATCATAGTAATCTTTTGCACGGATAATTTTCATGAGAAAAACCTCCTGATAATGGCAGGGGAGAGCCCCCTGTGTTTATCAATAGTATAACACGGATACGGACAACAAGCAGCAGGATTTTCTGCAGGCTCTAAAATAAATGCCGGGGACAGGCATTGCGCCCGCCCCCGGCGGAATGGATAAAGGGAACCAGAACCTTTATCACGGCGCTGTAAGCAAGCTTACAGCATCTTCTTCAATTCGTCGTAGACAAACTGGACCTTGGGGCCGATAACGACCTGGCAGGCGTTCTTGCTGGGACGAATGACGCCGGCAGCACCGGCAGCCTTAACAGCCTTCTCGTTCACAGAGGAGCTGTCCTTGACCTCAAAGCGCAGACGAGTGGCGCAGTAGTCAACGTTGGCAACGTTCTCTTTGCCGCCGATGGCGCTCAGAACGCCGCTGGCAATGGCGGTAAAGTCGTTGTTGGCCAGAGTGATGTTGGCTTCAGCAGCCTCGGCATCCTCATCTTCACGGCCCGGGGTCACCAGGTTGAACTTGGTGATGGCGAAACGGAAGACAACGTAGAAGACGACGAAAGCGGCGATACCCAGAGGAATGATCATCCAGGTCTTGGCATGAGCCGGCAGGGAAGCGGAGAAGACCAGGTCAGTAGCACCGGCGGAGAACATGAAGCCGGCACGGAAACCAACGTAGTAGGTGATGACGGTGAAGATGCCGTACAGAACAGCATAGACAACGTACAGGGGGAAGCACAGGAACATGAAGCCGAACTCGAAGGGCTCGGTAACGCCGCAGACGAACGCGCAGATAGCAGCGGAGGTCACGAGGCCGATAGCAGCCTTCTTGTTCTTGGCGGTGTGAACCATGGCCAGAGCAGCACCGGGGATACCGAACATCATGCAGGGGAAGAAGCCGGACATGTACATGCCGAGGCTCCAGCCCACGTCGGCAGAGGTTTCACCGGCCCAGTAGTGGGTCAGGTCGCCCAGGCCGATGGTATCGAACCAGAACACGTTGTTCAGAGCGTGATGCAGGCCGGTGGGGATCAGCAGGCGGTTGAAGAAGGCGTACAGACCGGCGCCAACGCCGCCCAGGCTGACGATGCCGTCGCCCAGCAGAACCAGAGCATTGAAGATGATGGGCCAGACGAAGAGCAGGATAACGGAAACAACGATGGAGACCAGGCCGGTGACGATGGCCACGCAGCGCTTGCCGCTGAAGAAGGCCAGCCAGTCAGGCAGCTGGGTGCTCTTGAACTTGTTGTAGCAGGTGGAACCGATGATGGCAGCCAGAATGCCGATGAAAGCGTTGCCGGCAGTCTTCTGGAAAGCAATGTAGGTAGAAGTGCCCTCAACCAGGTTCATGAACGGCAGAGCGCTCACGACGCCAGTGCTGAGCAGCTGGGTCATCATCAGGTAGCTGACCAGACCGGCAAGAGCAGAGGTGCCGTCGTGGTCATCGGACAGGCCCACGGCAGCGCCGACAGCGAACAGCCAGGCCATGTTGTCGATCAGGGCGCCGCCGGCCTTGATCAGAATGAAACCGGCCGTGTAAGCAAAGCCGGTGGTAGCACCTTCAGCACCCATGGCAGCCGGAGCCAGCGCGTAGCCCAGACCCATGAGAATGCCGCAGACGGGAAGCGCGGCGACAGGCAGCATCAAGGCCTTGCCGAGCTTTTGCAGATACTTCATCATAAAAGCATTCCTCCAAAGTTCAGATGGATTCCTCTAACGGGGCGTGGAGTTGTTCTGGTTCTCAACCGCACACCTTGTTGTACTCATATTAACACATTCTTCATAAAAAAGAAAGCAAATTTATACAATTTGTCAAAAGAACGAAAATGCCACCTAAAAATTGGTTAATATGTGGACAAAATTAGATGCTTTGCGCAAAAAGCTGAAAGACCAAAACAAGAAAATGAAAGTTATTTTTATAACGGAAACTGGAAAAAGAAAAAAGTGAGTCAATTTCCATAAAAAAATGCGCCCCGTGGCAAACGGAGCGCATAGGATGTGTTACTGATTCTGGGCATTGAACAGCTGCGGCGCGGCTTTGCAGATCAGCACGGCGGCAACGGTCGTCAGGATCGTCTCGGGCAGCATGTAACTGCCGTTGTAGGTCAGGCTGTAAATCCAGGCGGGCAAACCGTCGCTCAGGTTGCCCCAGATGAGCACGCCGGACAGGAAGCTGCACAGGAACCGCACCGCACAGACTGCCGCAGTGCCGACGGCCACGCCGACCAGACGGTTGGAAAAAGGTTTGGCGATGGCGCCGGCCAGACCCAGCAGGGTAAAGGCCAGGACGTAGTCCAAAAGAATCATGCCCACAAGGGGCAGCAGACCGGGGGCCGGCGGGGCGTAAAAGCCCAGCAGCATCTGCAGCAGGCTGTTCACAAAGCCGGTGAACAGGCCCCACTTCACGCCGTGGCGGAAGGAAATGAGGATGAAGGGCAGCATGCTGAACAGCGTAACAGAACCGCCGTTCGCCAGCTCATAGATCTTGATGTTCGCCAGTACGGTGCCCAGGGCGATCATCAGGGCGCACTCCACCAGGGTGCGCGTTTTGGAATAGGTTTTGGTCATGGGTAAATACTCCTCCCCAAATGATAAAAGGTACATAAAAACAAGAAAAGCGCCTGCAACAAAACATGCAGGCGCAAACGCAGTATGACGAATATGGGGTCAAACTTCCTACGCCGGCATTATCCGGATCAGGTTCAAGGCGACCCGAAGCTGCGGTTTGCTTCGATCTCAGCCGAGGATGCCCCTCAGCGCCCCTGTTTTTATGTCCAATAACAGTATACTCGAACTTGCGGTTTTGTCAAGAAAAGTATCTAAAATCAGGGCTAGGTTTCTTCCTGGCAAAACGGGCCCCTACATAATAAGGTAAAAGGTGAATTTTGACAAAGAAAAACAACGGAAAATTTAAAACGAGGCTTCACGTGCTGCCGCAAGTGAGATGCAGACAGCAAGGGGGCTGCCGTGTGCAGGGAAAACTGCGTTGAAAAGAATATTTTTTGGCCGCTATACATGAAAAAGTCAAGAAAAAATTGGCAAAATTTTACAACTGAAAAGGCCCGTTTGGCGCACGCAGGCCCTTGCAGAGAGGATGCTGTTTGTGCTATGATTCTATATATAGTGTGAAACTCTATGGGTTTAGTATAGTGAATGGTGAGGTAAGGATGTTCAACAAGCGCAATCCCATGAAATATTTCTCCGGCAGTGCCTTTGCGCGGCTGCCGCTGTACAAACTGGTGGCGGGCGGCTCCGCTACCGTGCTGACGGCCAGCATCGGCCTGGGGGTATTTGCGGCCTCCTTTGTTCCGGGTCCTGCGCCGGAGGCTACCCCGACGCCGGCGCCTGTGGCGACGCCGACGGCAACGCCCGAGCCGACGCCGGAACCGGATATCGAGCTGCTGGCGGATATCAGCGTTATTCAGCAGGATGTGGGCGTGCAGCTCTATACGCTGCAGGACCAGACTGCCGAAAGCGCACAGACACCGTCCCCGACACCGGAAGAGGATGGCGAAGACACGGATATGACTGGGAAGATTCCGCTGACCGGCGTGGAAGCCACCGTAACACTGACGGATGCGGAGGGCGAAGCGACCGATTATGCGGTGGATACCGAGACCGGTACAGCTCTGGCGGAAGATGTGGAACCCGGCGACTATACCGTTACCGTGCAGCCCATTGAGGGCTATGTGGTGCCGGAAAGCGCCACGGTTACGGTGGAAGAAAAGGTCGTCTATAAGGCGGACGTTGACGCCGTGAAGGATAAGATCCTGCAATCCAGCCAGGTGAACGAGAGCGCTGAGGACTCGGCGGTGAATACCGCCGGTTCTGCACCTATCGCAGAGGAAGTGACCGATACCGTTCAGTACGCGGAAAGCTCCAAGGAAGAAAAGGGGCGGGTCACTACATACACGGCGAAGCTCAGCAGCAGCGGGCATCTGCTGCTTTCCAACGGCAGCGAATCTCCGTATCTGCCGATTTATAAGGATGGCACCAAGGAGCTGACCGGTGCCAAGCGCGACAGCGGTTATACAGGGTACAGCACCATGTCGGTGTGGATGCCCGGTGCGGCGGATTCCATTGTGCTGCTGGGCGAAAACGGCCGCACCATGAGCATGGCACACCGCACGGATGACGGCACCGCGGTGCTGGCAGAAGGTGAGGAAACCGAAGCAAGCCCGACGCCCGAGGTCACGCCTTCGGCCGAGCCGACCCCGGAAGTGACGCCGGAGCCGACCCCGACGGCGACTCCTACCCCCACTCCCAGCCCGACGGCTACCCCGACGCCGACTCCCGCGCCGACGGCCACCCCGACCCCGGAGCCCACGGCTACCCCGACGCCTGCGCCGACCCAGGCACCTACCGCAACACCGAACGATCCCACGGCAGGCTGGCCCAATGAGATCGAGGCAAGCGCGCTGGCGGGCTATGGTTTTGACGTGACCAGCACGGAAAAGATCGAGTACATTTATACCGGCTGGCAGGAAATTGACGGTGCCACGTATTACTACGACCCCGTCACCCATGAGCCGGTTACCGGTAACCAGGTCATCCAGGGCGATGTGTATACCTTCGGTGCCGACGGTGCACTGAACCGCACGGCACGCGGCATCGACGTTTCCAAGTTCCAGGGCACCATCGACTGGAACGCGGTCAAGGCGGACGGCATCACCTTTGCCATCATCCGCTGCGGCTACCGTGGTTACGGCACGGGCGCACTGGTAGAGGATTCTACCTATCGCCGCAACATTCAGGGCGCCATCAATGCGGGCCTGAAGGTCGGTGTCTACTTCTACAGCCAGGCCATCAACGAGGCCGAAGCGGTGGAAGAGGCCAGCATGGTCCTCAGCCTGGTCAGCGGTTACTCGCTGCCGCTGGGCGTCTACTATGATACCGAGTCTGTGGCCGGTGGCCGTGCCAACGCCATCAGTGCCACCCAGCGTACGGCCTGTGCGGTGGCATTCTGCGAGACCATCCGCAACGCCGGATACAAGGCGGGTGTTTACTCCTACGCAAGCTGGTTCTACAACGCACTGAATTTTGCAAACATCAGCAAGTACAATATCTGGATCGCGCAGTATCGCGATACCCTCAGCTTCAACTACAAGTACAACATCTGGCAGTACACCGGTTCCGGCCGCGTCAATGGTATTTCCACGGCGGTTGATATGAATATCGGTTGATTGTAAAACAGAAAGGCGGCGGCCCGGAAACTTCCGGGCCGCCGTTTTTGCATCCATGTACGCAAAAAATAATCGCCCGGCGGCTGCCGGGCGGTTGCTTTTTGAGAAAATCAGTGGCAGGGCGTCTGCAGCATGGAGGCTGCGCCGCCGCGGGTCTGCCCGTTGCCGCGGATGATGTACTTGTAGGTGCACAGTTCTGCCAGCCCCATGGGGCCGCGGGCATGCAGTTTTTGGGTGCTGATGCCCATTTCGCAGCCCAGCCCGAATTCGCCGCCATCGGTGAACCGGGTGCTGGCATTGACATACACAGCGGCACTGTCCACACAGGTGGTAAAGCGGTCCGCTGCGGTCATATCGGCTGTGACGATTGCCTCGCTGTGATGGGTGGAGTGCTTGGCAATGTGGGTGACGGCATCTTCCAGCGAATTGACCACCGCAACGCTGAGCTTGTAGTCAAGATATTCGGTGTCAAAATCATCGGGACCAGCGGGCACGCCGTCAATAATGGCGGCAGCGGCCGGGTCCAGATGCAGCTCTACGGGGGGCAGCCCCGCCGCTGCCCGGTCATCCACCAGGCACTTTTTCAGCATTGGCAGGAATTTCTCGGCTACCTCGTGATGCACCAGCAGCGCTTCTTCGGCGTTGCAGACGCTGGGGCGGCTGGTTTTGGCATTCTCCACAATGCGCAGCGCCATATCGAGATCGGCGGCCGCATCCACGTACACATGGCAGATGCCGGTGCCGGTCTGGATGCAGGGGACAGTAGCATTCTCCACGCAGGCGCGGATCAGCCCGGCGCCGCCGCGGGGAATCAGCAGATCCACCAGGCCGTCGGCGGTCATCAGTTCATTGGCGCTAGCGTGGCTGGTGTCTTCAATCAGGCTGATGGCACACTCCGGCAGATGAGCTTTGCGAAGCCCTGCCCGCAGTGCCTCCACGATGGCGTGGCAGCTGCTCCAGGCATCCCGGCCGCAGCGCAGCACGCAGGCGCTGCCCGCTTTGATGGCCAGGGCAGCCGCATCACTGGTGACATTGGGACGGCTCTCATAGATGATCGCAATCACACCCATGGGCACAGCGGTCTTTTCAATCACCAGGCCGTTGGGGCGCACGATCTTGCGCAGTACAGTGCCCACCGGATCGGGCAGCGCGGCGACCTCCCGCATGCCCTTGGCCATGTCGGTCAGGCGGCAGGGGGTCAGGGCCAGGCGGTCCAGCATTACATCGCTGACGCGGCCGCGGGCGGCATCCAGGTCTTTCTTGTTGGCAGCCAGAATTTCATCCTGGGCGGCAATCAGCGCAACCGCCATCGCTTCCAACGCTTCATTTTTGGTGTGGGTATCCGCCAGTGCCAGCGGCAGGCGGGCACCTTGCGCCAGCTGCAAAATTTCCTGGGTTGTCATTGAGGGACCTCCTTTTTGCCGATGAACCGGGTGCCAACGGATTTGCCCTCGAGAATATCGTAGAGGATATCGGCATGGGAACCGTTGGTAATGATCATATCAACGCCTGCGCGGGTGGCACGCTTGGCGGCCACGACCTTCGTCAGCATGCCGCCGGTACCCAGCGAAGAACCGGCCCCGCCGGCCAGACGCTCGATCTCAGGGGTGATTTCTTCCACCACGGGAATCAGCTTGGCATCGGGATGGGTGTGAGGATCGGCGGTGTACAGGCCGTCGATGTCGGACAGCAGGATCACAAGGTCTGCGTGAATGCACTGCGCTACCAGAGCGGCCAGGGTGTCGTTGTCGCCCAGGGAATATTCCTCGATGGCAATGGGGTCGTTTTCGTTGATGATGGGAATCGCCCCCAGCTGCAGCAGGCGCTCCAGAGTGGTGCACAGGTTGCGCAGCCGGTTTTCGTGGTCGAAGTCCTCCCAGGTCAGCAGCATCTGAGCCACCGTGTGGTTGTACTGGCTGAACAGCCGGTCGTAGGTGTACATCAATTCACACTGACCTACCGCAGCCGCTGCCTGCTTGGTGGTGATATCTTTGGGCTTCTGGATCTGCAGCTTGCCCACGCCCAGGCCGGTGGCCGCCGAAGAGACGACGATCAGCTCGTGGCCGGCATTTTTGATGTCACTCCATACCTTGACGAGGTCTTCGGTGTGGCGGATATTCAGCCGCCCGCCCGGATGGGCGATGGTGCTGGTGCCGACCTTAACAACGATTCGCATGATTTACTTCCCCAATTCCTTTGTTTTTTCAAACGCAGCCAGTACGGCGTCGGTCACGGCACCGCGGAAGGCGCGCTGCTCCAGCAGGCGCACCCCCTGAATGGTGGAACCGCCCGGGCTGCAGACGGCGTCTTTCAGCGCACCGGGATGCTGGCCGCTTTCCAGTACCATGCGGGCGCTGCCCAATACGGTCTGTGCTGCATATTCCTGCGCTTTGGCGCGGGGCAGACCGGCTGCCACGCCGCCGTCGGCCAGCGCCTCGATGAACTGATACACCCAGGCCGGGCCGCAGCCGGATACCGCACTGGCGGCATCGATGAGGCTTTCGGGCACTTCGTCCAGCTGCCCGGCGGGGGACATGGCGCGGAGCCACTCACTCAGCTGTTCAGGTTCCACATCGTCGTAGCAGTACTGGATCATGCCGGCGCCCAGAGCTACCGGGGTGTTGGGCATCATGCGGATGATGGGGTAGCCGCTGCCGGCCATCTGGCGGATCTGGTGCATTGTCAGCCCGGCGGCCATCGTTACCAGCACAAAAGGACGGCTCTCGGCACGGGATTCCAGTACCGGGGCCAGTTCGTCCAGCATATCTTCCATCATCTGGGGTTTCACACCCAAAAAGATAAAGTCACAGATTCCGGCTACCTGCTCGTTGGTACCGCAGGCACAGCCCAGTTCCTCGGCCAGGGCCTGCGCCTTGGCCGGGGTGCGGTTGGCAAGCAGCACATCCCCGGCACCGGCTCCCTTGCAGACAGCCCGCGCGACGGCGCCGCCCATATTGCCACAGCCGATAAAACCGTATTTCATGGTAGTTACCCTCCATTACATTTGGCATATACTATCAGTTTATATATATTTGTAATGGTAGCGCACCGGGAACATTTTGTCAATCAAAAGGTGGGGCGGGGGACTGGAAATTCCCCCGAAATTTGCTATAATACAAACAGAGTCAAAATACTGCAAAAAGAGGCGAACCCTATGCAATATGTACAGTTGGGCCAGACCGGCCTGAAAATCTCCCGCCTGGGCTTCGGCGGCATTCCCATTCAGCGCATCGACCAGCCCGGCACCCGGGAGCTGCTCAAGGCAGCCCATGAAGCAGGCGTGAATTACATTGATACCGCCCGCGCCTACACCGTCAGCGAAAGCTGGATCGGTCAGTCGCTGGAGGAGCTGGGCCTGCGGGATGCCTTTGTGCTGGCCACCAAGTGCCGCGCCTTGACCAAGGCGGATATGGAGGCCGAACTGGCCCAGAGCCTGAAAAATCTGCGCACCGACCATATTGAACTCTACCAGTTCCACAATCCCAGCATGGAGGATCTGCAGAAAATCCTTGCCCCCGGCGGTTCGATGGAAGCACTGCTGGAAGCCAAGGCCAAAGGCGTTGTGGGTCATATCGGCCTGACGGCGCACCTGGCTGCGGTGTTTGAGGCGGCGCTGGACGTTCCGGAAATCGAAACCATCATGTTCCCTTACAACATTGTGGAACAGCAGGGCGCCGAGCTCATCGAGCGCTGCGCTAAGGCCGGCAAAGGCTTCATTGACATGAAGCCGCTGGCGGGCGGCGCCATCGAGGACGGTCGTCTGGCGCTGCGGTATGTTCTGTCCAACCCCAACGTGACGGTGTCCATCCCCGGCATGGCGGCTGTGGAGGAACTGGAATGCAACATCAAAGGGGCCGGGAACATTGCCCCGCTCACCGAGGAAGAGCAGGCTGCCTGCCAGAAGGTGCGCGACGAGCTGGGCACCCAGTTCTGCCGCCGCTGCAACTACTGCGCCCCCTGCACGGTGGGCATCTCTATCCCCAACGTGTTCCTGTTCCAGGGGTACCTCAACCGGTACGGCCTGGAGGGCTGGGGCCGTGAGCGCTACGCCACGCTGAAAGTCAAGGCCGGTGCCTGCATCCAGTGCGGTGCCTGCGAGACCCGCTGCCCCTACAATCTGCCCATTCGCAGCATGATGAAAAAGGCCGCCGAGGACTTCGGCGAATAACCAAACATCCCCGCACGGGGCGGCAAAAGACCGCTCCGTGTTTTTTTGTGGCAAAAAGCGGAAAAAATTTTGTGGGGAGTGTTGTTTTTCCGGCTCCCGGCGTGTATAATTTATCCTGTATAATTTTGTGCAAAAATGTGAGGAATCAGTATGCTTTCCGACCCTCAGCTTCATTATCTGGATAATGCCGCAACCACCCGCATTGACCCGGCGGTGACCGAGGTCATCCACGATGCGCTGGTGGAACTGTGGGCCAACCCCAGCAGCCTGTATGACCCGGCCGTGGCTGCGCAGGACGGCATCGAAAACGCCCGTGCCCGAATTGCCAAAACGCTGCATTGCCGCAGCGACGAAATTTACTTTACCGGCTGCGGCACCGAGGGCAACAATATGGCTGTGTGGGGGGCAGCAATGCCCCGGCGGCATTGGGGCAACAAAGTGGTGGTGTCCGGCTTTGAACACCCCAGCGTGCAGCTTGCGGCCCGTGCGCTGAAAAACGAAGGTTTCAACGTGGTGGAAATTCTGCCCGAAGCTGACGGCCATCTGGATGTGGATAAATTTCTGGCAGCGGTGGACAAGAACACCGTGCTGGCTTCCTGCATGGCAGTCAACAACGAGACCGGCGCCGTGCAGGATATCGCCGCGCTGGCAGCGGGCATCAAGGCACGCAACAGCCGCACCCATTTCCATGTGGATGCGGTGCAGGCGTGGCTGCGCCTTCCTATCGACCTGCAGAAGTGGGCCGGGGTGGACACGCTGTCGGTTTCCGGCCATAAGATTCATGCCCCCAAAGGCATCGGTGCGCTGTTTATCCGGGACAGCCAGCGCCAGACCCTGCGCCCGCCCTACTGCGGCGGCCATCAGGAGCGCGGCATGCGCCCCGGTACCGAGAACACGCCCTATATTGTAGGCCTTGGCCTTGCGGCGGCCAAGGGGTATCAGGCCATGCGCAACCGCAACCAGCATATTGTGGCGCTCAATCACCGTCTGCGCCAGGGGCTTGCGGCACTGCCCGGCATCACCATCAATTCCCCGGTGGATGCCGTGCCCGAAGTGGTCAATTTCTCCACGGGCAGCGTCAACAGCCAGACCTTTATCAACTACCTCAATACCCGGGGCGTGCTGGTTTCGGGTGGCAGCGCCTGCGACAAAGGCGAGCCCAGCCACACGCTGGAGGCGATGGGCTGCGATGAGCGCACCATTCACACCGCGCTGCGCGTGAGCTTCTGCGATGACAATACCGAGGAAGATGTGGACGCCCTGCTGGATGGTCTGGCAAACGGCCTCAAGAGCTTGCAGCATATCTGAACAATCGAAAGGCAATCCCTATGAAAGAAATCATTCTGGCCTACCAGGGCGAAATGACCCTCAAAGGCCTTAACCGCGGCAAGTTCGAAGCCCGTCTTGCCAAGATTATCCGCTGGCGGCTGGAACCGCTGGGCAAGTTTAAAGTGTACCAGGCCCAGAGCACGGTTTTTATCGAACCGTTGGAGGATGGCCTGGATATGGATGAGGCTTTCCGCCGCGTCTCCCGCGTGTTCGGCATCGTCAAGATGAGCCGCGCCGTGGAGTGTAGCAAGGAATTTTCCGCCATCTGTGAGACGGCCGAAGCCTACCTGGGCCAGACGCTGCGCGGCCTGCGCACCTTCAAGGTGGAGGCCAAGCGCGCCGACAAGGCCTATCCCATGAAGAGCCCGGAAATCTGCCGTGAACTGGGCGCCTATCTGCTGGACAAGCACCATCATCTGCGGGTGGATGTGCACAAACCGCAGCTGGAGATCATGGTAGAAATCCGCGACCGCGCCGCTTATGTGCATGGCCCCAAAGTGGAAGCGGCAGGCGGCCTGCCGGTGGGCACCAGCGGACGGGCACTGAATCTGCTTTCGGGCGGCATCGACAGCCCTGTGGCGGCCTGGTGCATGGCCCGCCGCGGTCTGGCGCTGCATCACATCCATTTTGCCAGCCCGCCGTATACCAGCCTGCGCGCCAAGCTCAAGGTACAGAAGTTGGCCCAGGAACTGGTGGAATACACTGGCAACTGCACGCTGTTCGTGGTGCCGTATACCAAACCCCAGGAATACATCCGTGACCATGCACCCGATGTGCTGTTCACGGTACTCATGCGCCGCAGCATGCTGCGCATCGCCAAGCAGGTAGCCGATAAACTGGAGCTGCAGGCCCTCATCACCGGGGAAAGCCTGGCCCAGGTGGCCAGCCAGACGATGGCGGCCCTGGCCTGCACCGACGCGGCCCAGGACCTGCCGGTGCTGCGCCCCTGCATCGGTATGGACAAAACCGAGATTATTTCCATCTCCCGCAAGATCGGCACCTTTGATACATCCATCGAACCCTATGAGGATTGCTGCACGATCTTTACGCCGCCCCATCCCAAAACCAACCCGACGCTGGCGGAAATTCTGGCGGCGGAGGAGGCTATGCCCGACCTGACAGCTTTGGAAACCGAGGCTGCCGAGCAGGTGGAGAAGATCGCCATTCGTATGGGAGAGGATGATTTGCTGTGACAGCAGAAATCATTTGTGTCGGCACCGAGCTGCTGCTGGGGGATATCGTCAACACCAATGCCCAGTTTCTGAGCCGCGAGCTGGCCGAACTGGGCATCAGTGTATTGCACCAGCATGTGATCGGTGATAACCCGGAACGTCTGCAGGAGCTGGTCTGCCAGGCCAGCCGCCGCAGCGATTTATTGGTGTTCTCCGGCGGGCTCGGCCCCACGGAGGATGACCTTACCAAGGAAACGGTGGCCCGGGCTTTCGGCGATACTTTGCATTTTGATGAAGAAGAATGGCAGAAAATCCTCGCATTTTTTGCACGCACCAACCGCAAGCCGACTCCCAATAACCGTAAACAGGCCATGGTTCCGACGCGGGGCCACAAGATCATCAACGACCACGGCACCGCCCCCGGCGCCTGGTTTGAGGATGCCCAGGGCCACTGTGCCGTGCTGATGCCTGGTGTCCCGCGGGAAATGAAGGCCATGTGGACCGAGCAGGTCCGCCCGGCGCTGCAAAAACGCCAGAACTGCACCATCCATTCCCGCACGCTGCGGGTGCTGGGGGGCGAGAGCAGCATCGCCAGCAAGGTGGCGCCGCTCTTTGAAAGCACCAACCCCACGGCAGCCATCTATTGCAAGACGGGGGAGAGCGAGATCCGTGTCACGGCGCGAGAAGCCACCGAGGAAGCGGCGGAACGCGCCTGCAATGCCTACCTGCAAAAATTTCGCGACATCCTCGGCGATGCGGCCTACGATGTGGACGTGCCTGCCCTGGAATATACCGTTGTGCGGGTACTGCGGGAAAAAGGCCTGCACGCCGCCACGGCGGAAAGCTGTACCGGCGGCATGATCGCCGAGCGGCTGACCAATGTGCCGGGCTCCAGCGAGGTATTCGGCTACGGCTTTGTCACCTATGCAGAGGCTGCCAAACAAAAGCTGCTTGGCGTGGATGGCACCCTGATTGAACAATACAACGTGGTTTCCGGCCCGGTGGCTGTGGCGATGGCCTTTGGTGCCGCGCACGCCGCAGGGGCGGAACTGGCCGTGGGTATCACCGGCATTGCAGGGCCCGGCGGGGCGCTGCCCGGTAAACCGGTGGGAACTGTCTATCTTGCCGGAGCGGATACCCGCACCCATACCGGCTGGCTGCTGCGTCTGACCCTGGGCGGGTATCAGGAGCGCGGAATCATTCGCGCCCGTGCCGCCCTGTATGCACTGGACCTGCTGCGCCGCATGGCGCTGGGGCTGCCGGTACCGGACGGTATGGCCGTCACGCCGGATACCCCGCCGGAACAGAGCAATATCTGAACTACCCTAAAGAAAGGCACATCATGGTCAACACACAACTCAAAATTCTGCGCGTTTTTGGACCCACAGCCGCCGAAGTTTCGGCCGTGCTGCGGCAGGCCCGTGCCGACGGCTGCCCCGGTCTGCGTCTGCTGGAACGGGACGGCGAATTTGCCGTCTGCGTACAAGTCAGCGCACCCAACCGTGCCATGGCAGAGCAGTACTGCGACAAATGGGTACAAAAACTCAACGCCAAGTTTGGCGATGATGTTTTCGCAATGGGGGAGACCAGCCTGGCCCAGGCTACGTTGGACCTGCTGCTGCAAAAGCGCAAGTTGCTGGTGGCGGTGGATGAAACCACCGGCCGCCTGCTGGGCAATCTGCTGCAGCCGCTGGCGCACAGTGAATCGGTGTTTGATTTTGGCACCGAAAGCTACGCCAATGCCCAGCGCGAGCGCCAGATCAAGGTGCCCCAGCAACTTCTGAAAAAATTTCCCGGGGATGTGGTACAGGCTGCCGCAGGGCGTGCCGTTTCGGCGCTGCAGGTAACCGGCGCCGATTTTGCCGCTGCCTACATGCCCGCCACCGTAGGACAGGGCCCCTTTGTGCTGATCTGCGACCGCCGCGGTGCAGCGGCCTGCGCCCTGCCGCCGGAACTCAACGATGCGGCCATTGGCAACCAGATCCTCGATCTGCTGCGCCGCCGCCTGCAGGGTCTGCGTCTGACGGATTCCTGCATTACCTTCCGCCCCGGCCGTGACCGGCCGCTGCTGCTGGTTTCGGAAGCGGGAAGAGAAAAGGGCAACACGGTGCGTTTTTCCCTGCGGCGCCGCACACCGTCCACCCAGGAAAGCGACCACACGGCGGACTTTGAGCCGATGATGGATTTTGATACGGCTGAACCGGTAGCCCCGCCGCAGTCTGCGGCGCCGCGCCGTCCTTCTTATGCCGGTACTTCGGCGGGAACGGCGCCCACCGGTACGATTCAGTTTGAAACCGATCTCGGCACCCAGGAAACGCCCAATACCGATCCGCTGAATATCGAAACCGCAGGGCCCCAGGCTGCTACGGCATCCCGGCGCCGCCGTGTTTCGGTACCCGAAACGGAAAATACCGACTTCAGCACGCCGGCGGCAAACCGCGGTGCACCGGCCCCCTCGATTCTGGATCAGGATATCCCGGATTTTTCCGCAGAGATTGATCCCCAGGCCATTGCAGCCGCCCAGGCGGCTGATGAAGCCGATGCGGCTGCGGGCCGTACCACCAGTGCCAAGGAATTCAGTCAGGCGGCAACACGCCTCTTCTCGGAGGAGGACGAGGCCGAACTGGCGGCGGCACAGGCCAAAGCGAGCCGTCGTGCCAGAAACGAAGCGGCTTCCCGGCGGGTGCCGGACCAATCTTCGGAGGTTTCCAGCATCAAGAACCGAAGCCTTGCCATCATCGAGCGCAGCGAGCGCCGCCAGCGCCGCACCGTCACGATGATTCTGGTGGTTCTTGTGCTTCTTGTTCTGGCCGGTGTAGGGGCAATCTGGTGGTTCTTCCGCAACGACCTGGGCGTGCGCCCTGCGGCCAAAAACTACGGCACCACCGCCTACGATGATACCGCGCAGTCCTACCTGGAAAATGCGCTGGAAAAACGCCCCGGCGCCATCGGATATCTCGGCTGGCCGGGGCTGGACGGCGCGCTGGTCTATACGGTCGATACGCTGCCGGAAACCGGGGAAAACGGGGCTTCGTCCTCTCTCATTCGTTTTGCCACGGCCAACGCCCTGAAGCAGGGAACGCCGGGCAACACCGTGCTGGAATGCACTGCCGATACCTATGCTTCGCTGGCGCAGGAAGAGGTCATCAAAGAAAACAGCGGCTTTACGCTCTATATGCAGGATGGCACCTACCGCTTCAAGGTGGTATCGGTGTACTATCTTGACCCGACGGAACAGGGCGATGGGGCGTTTGACCTGTATGGCAGCACGGATCTTTCCAACTATTATGATTATCTGTCCTTTGTGGCGGGTATTCAGGCGCGCAGCCTGTGGGATACCGGCGTGGAAATCGGGGACCGCTCCCAGTTCCTGACGCTGACCAGCACCACCAGTGAAGACGGCGTGCTGCTCTGCGTGACCGGCCGCCTGATCGAGGAAGAGGAAAGCGCAGCCTTGAGCGGCGCCTCTATCCAGGCAGCGGAGGAACCGCTGCTGACGGCACTGCAATACCAGAAAAAAGATCAGCCCATGCCCACCGTCAGCAGCTTGCTTGGCGCCAGCGTGGGACGCTATGCCCAGCAAAGTGCGGCCAGTTCTGCAGACCGCAACAATGCCCAGGCATCGGAGGAAAGCGACAGCAGTGATCTGAGTTCTCAGATTGCCGATATGCAGGCCCAGACGGATGCCATTGTGGCAAGTACCGATAAGCTGCTGGCCGGTCTGACCGATGTTGCCGGCTCCGGCAATGAGACCGAGTCTGACCTGAACCAGGGCGCAGAGGGCGGCCTGCCCGAACAGACGGTGACGGTGGATCAGATCACCTCCACCCCGGCCCCCACCGAGGAGCCGTCCTCCGGCAGTGAGGATGGCAGTTCCTCCACCGATTCCGGCAGCTCCGGTGATTCCGGAAACAGCGACGGCAGTGCAACAGGGGAGACCATCAACGTGACCATGAACGGTACCGCGCAGACGATGGATCTTGTGCAGTGTCTGGCCATGGTGGCGCAGAACGAGCTTGGCTCCAACGCGCCGGCCGAAGCCTACAAGGCCCAGTGTGTGGCGACCCATTGCTGGATTCTCAGCCAGTCCGGTTATCCGGCGGTATCCGGCACCACACCGGGGGCGGCGGCGCTGGCTGCCGCGCAGGAAGTGGCCCGCGTGCTGGTTACTTATAACGGTCAGGTCTGCTTTACGCCGTATTTTGCCTCGGCCAGCACAGGTACGGCTTCGGCCGCCGATGTCTGGGGCAATGACCGCCCCTGGCTGCAGGCTGTGGACAGCCCGTATGACCAGTCGGTGGCAACCAACTGGAATACCAACGGCAACACCAGCGGCACGGCGCGCTTTGCCCGCCAGACGGTACAGGACCGCATCAAGTCGGAACTGGGAATCGACCTTTCGGGTGTTGATCCCAACAACTGGTTCAAAATTATTTCCACCAACCAGTACGGTTGGGTTTCCAAGATCCAGATTGGCCCTGATGGCAACAGTGAGACGGTCAGCGGCCGTTGGTTCCGTGAGAATCTGATGGCCCGCCAGAGCGTTGACGGACGCAGCTTGCGCAGCCAGTGCTTTACCGTCAGCTATGACAGCAATCTCGATTGCTTCATCTTTGATGTGTACGGCTACGGCCACGGCTGCGGTATGAGCCAGTGGGGCACCATCGGTTATGCGCAAAATGGTTGGGGATACCAGGACATTCTGCTCCATTACTATCCCGGCACAACCATCACCACCTACTGATAAAGCAAACTCCCGCCTGGTATCCTCCGGGCGGGAGTTTTGTATGTACAAGAGAAAAGTTTCGTGGTAAGATAGGAACGTTTGATTGGAAATGTACGGCTTATAAGCCGTTTACGGAAGGAAGAATCCTGCATGAAGAAAATTCTGATGCTGGCCACCGGCGGCACCATTGCGACGCTGAAAACCGACGAGGGCAAAGTTCCGCAGTTGACCTCGCAGGAACTGCTGCGCACCGTTCCGGAAATTCGTGAAATTTGTCAGGTAGAGGCCTGCCAGCTGTTCCAGCTCGACAGCACCAACATCCACCCGGATCACTGGAAGAAGATTGCACAGGCGATTCTGGAACAGTATGATGCTTTTGATGGTTTTGTGGTGACCCACGGTACCGATACAATGGCCTATACGGCGGCGGCCCTCAGCTACATGCTGCCCGATTCCCGCAAACCCATTGTGCTGACCGGCGCGCAGAACTCCATCGGCGAGCGGGAAACCGATGGCCGCCGCAACCTGCTGGACGCCTTTCTTTATGCCTCGTCGGCCTGCGCGTGGGGCGTCACCATTGTTTTTGACGGTCAGGTGATGCTGGGCACCCGCGCCAAAAAGCTGCGCACAAAAAGCTACCACGCCTTTTCCAGCATCGGCTACCCGGAAGTGGCCCGTATCCGTGACCGGCGCGTCTACCCGGTTCTGCCGGTCCCCCAGGGACTGGGCAAACCCAACGCCAGCCTGGACCTGGACCCCTCGGTATTTGTGCTGAAACTGATTCCCGGCATTCGCCCGGATGTGCTGACGCTGCTGCGCCCTGCCTACCATGCCCTGATCGTGGAAGGCTTCGGCGTCGGCGGAGTGCCCTACTATGCCACGGCGGATTTTGCACGGAAAGTCGGTGCCTGGGTGGAAGCGGGCAAGGTTGTCATCATGACGACCCAGGTGATCTACGAAGGCAGCGATATGAGTGTTTACCAGGTCGGCCACCAGATCAAGCAGACCTACGGCGTCATTGAAGCCTACGATATGACGCTGGAATCTGTGGTTACCAAGACCATGCATCTGCTGCCCCAGTGCCGGGACCTGGCAGCCTTTCGGGCGCGCTTCTTGACGCCGGTTGCCAACGATATTCTGCTCCCGGCACAGGAACCGCTGGAGGAATAAAAATACTTTACAGGAAGAGAAATTGTATATGCGGATTGTAAAAACCATTCTCCGGTGGGTGCTGATGCTGGTTTGCCTGTGCATCCTGCTTACGCGGGGGCTTTTTTCGGCGCCGGGATTTCTGGGCCTGATGGTAGGGGTTCTGGCGTTGCCGGTTCGCCCCGTGCAACTGCTCTGGAACCAGATTCTGCCCTCGCATTCGCCCCGTTGGGCCAAGGGGGCCGTCTTGACCGCAGCGTTTTTGGTGGTTCTGGCAGCGGCTTCGGGACCATCCGATAAAACGATGGAAAGTGCAAACCCGGAAAGCATCGTTACGGAAACGACGGCAACGCCTGCCGTAACACCGGAAGCGACCGCTACGCCGTCACCGACTCCTTCGCCAACGCCGGTTCCCACGCCTACAGCAACCCCCACACCTACGCCTGTACCGACCGAGGTCCCGACTCCGGCCCCCACCGAAGCACCGGCCGCTGCACCGGCCGCTTCTGAAACACAGGCGGCAGGGGATACCGGCGCGGCTGCAGCGTCCGAATCATCGGCAGCTTCCTCCTATACCGCCCCACAGAGTGGTACTGTGTATATTGCAGGCAGCGGCAAGGGGAAGAAATACCACAGTGACCCCAATTGCAGCAATATGAATGACCCGGTACCGCTGACCCAGGCGGAAGCCGAAGCGCGCAATTATACGCCCTGCAAAAAATGCTACGGCTGACAGAATAGTATAAACAATCGAAAGGCCCGCGGCCAGACAGACAATATCTGTCGGCTGCGGGTCTTTGCTGCGCCGGAATGGGATGATTGAATACAAAAAGAAAGCCTGCAAAGAACGTCCAGCGTTACTTTGCAGGCTTTTGGCGGAGTAAGAGAGATTTGAACTCGGAGAAAGCGACGAAAACACGTTTTAACGTTCTATACTGCGACTTTTTTACGACACAAAAAGAGAATCCCCCAACCTGTAAGGATTCCTTACAAGCTGGGGGATTGCTGTTATTGGTTGAAAATATCGTCGGTGTCGTCAGGGGCGTCGGGCAGGTCGAGCTGCTGCTCGGCCATCTGCTTTCCGGCGGCCAGGAGTTTGGTGAGCCAGGCGGGGACTGGGGCCCCCATGTCGGTCGCGTTCTCGGCAATGGAACCCAGCTCGGTGAAAATGTACCACACGAGGATCACCGGCAGCACCAGCACGGTGTATTCAATGCCCAGGGCGGGGAGATGCTCCACTGCCCCGCCCAGAACACAGTCGGCCACAGCGGCCACCAGAACCACCACGATCATGCCGCCCTTATGCCAGATGCCGGCGCGGGCCACGGCACTGGACCAGTTGCCCTGTGCCGCCGCCGCGGCGCTGCCGCTGATCCAATCCAGGACCATGCAGCCCACCCAGGCCAGAATCAGCCAGCCAAGCCAGCCGAAGGCTGCGCTGAATGCACCGGCAAAGGCCACAAGCGCGGCTTTAAGTACGAGAAAAATATTGCTGTTATCCATCTGTCAATCCTCCATCAGTGCGTTGGTATCTTTACGCGGCATCCTGCACCGCTTCCACGGTGGCCTTGCCCTGCACACCCAGCTTGTCCAGCAAAGCAAGCACCTGTTTTGCGTCGCCCTGGGTCACGGGGCCAACCTCCACGTCCTGGGTGGTGTTGTTCGCGTCCGCGAACTTTGCCACATACAGCTGCATGGTCAGCAGGTCCAGCTTGGTGGCCAGCATGTACACTTCCCACGCCTGGGCATTGGTCAGGCCGGTGGCCTTGATGATCTGCAACCCGTTCACAGCAGCCGGGGCATCTGCCGGGCGCTCCACAGCGTGTTCGCCGGGGCCGTAGGTGTAGACGTTGCTGCTGGCCACGATGTAGGCATCATCCAGCCAGGTCAGCGGGTTGGTGCGCTTACCGCCCAGCAGCACTTCAAAGTGGAGGTGCGCGCCGTAGACGTTGCCGGTGGCGCCGCTGTAGCCGATTAGCTGGCCTTCCTTGACCTTCTGGCCCACCTTGACGCAGATGCTGGACAGATGGGCATAGCGGGTCAACAGGGCTTTGCCCTTGTAGCTGGCGTGGCTGATGTCCACCCGGTTGCCATAGCTCTGCATGCTGCGTTCGTCCCTGGTGTGGCCGTCCCAAACCTGCGTAGCGGATACCGTGCCATCTTCGGCAGAGTATACCGGGCGCATGCTGGTGTTGCCGATCAGGGTGCGCATGTCGATGCCATTGTGGCTTTTGCCGTTGTTGTAGCGCCAGCCCTGGGTAATAATGTGCTGCGCCAAAGGCCAGGCCAGCAGCACTTCACCGTTCGATAATCTCATGGTTTGCCATCCTTTCTATTCGTCGTTATCCATCACCAGGGCTTCGTACCTGTCCAGCAGGTCCTGTATGGCTCTGGCTTCGTCTGTTAGGCCCTGCTTGCAGCACAGCTCCCGGTAGTCCCATACCATCAGCATAGCGTCCGCCAGCAAGGCCGCTTCTTCACTCACGGTCTGGGGCCGCAGATTTTTACGGCCTCTTCGGCGCTGATTGCGCCGCTGTCCACGCGGTACCAGATCTGTGCCGCAGTGATCTTCTTCATGCGGTACAAAAGCAGCCAAATGCTCATGCTTCGGCACCTCCCGTCATAATGTACACAATGTCGGCCAGGGCGGTTTCCACCGCATCCATGCGCTGGTTCAGCGTCATGGGCGGCTGTTCTTCCCATGCTTCTGCATAGGTCCACCAGTCGTCCAGGTTGGCGGTGATGCTCTCCACCGTCTCGGCTGCGCGGTCGGTGCCCAGCTGGGCTACCGCCGTGGTGGCCGTCCAGCACGGCCCGCCCTCTTCACCCTCCGGCGCTTCGGTCTTTCCCTGCACCACATCCTTGTGCAGCCGCAGCCAGGCGGTGCCATCAGGCAGCTGTTCCAGCTCCACAGCAGCGGGGGCGTGGTCCAGTGTTTCCGTGTACTTCATCCTGCTTTCACCTCTCTTAGTCTTGCAGCAGCGCCTACTGCCCACTTGGCAGCCTTGAAAAGGTGCCTCTGTTCCAGCTCGGCAGCTGCGCCGCTTGTTTTTGTGCCCACGAAGTACCCGTTGTAGCTTATCAGGCGGTACGATCTGTACAGTGGTATGCGGCCGGTCTTGCGCAGGTCATCCGCTGCCCGCAGGCTTTGGCGGCGTATCCGCTTAAAAATGCCGCGGCGTATAGTGGTGTAGGTGCGGTGCATCCTGTAGCCTGCCATGTCAAAGCCAGGGCAGCCCTTGGCTGCGCCTTTCAGGTGCCGTTTGGCCCGTTCTTCTTCCACGGTCAGGAAATCAACCCGCATCCACTTTGGCTTGATGGTCAGCCCCAGCACGTCCTTGGCTCACCTGGTGATCTTCCTGGCAGCGCTCTGCATATCCGCCCATCGTCGGCCAAACAGGCCCAGATCATCCATATAGCTGCAACAGCGCTGTACCAGCGGCAGGCTGGCGCCTCTGCGTGCCTTGGCGTAGCTCAACAGCTGCCGCATCAGGTAGCTGGCCACCAGGTTAAAAAGCCAGGCTTCCAGGTATCCGCCAATCAGCAGGCCGCCATGGGGCGCCATGGCCAGCAAACTGCGCGCAACAGCAAGCAGCCAGGCCGCGTGCGGGATCTCATGTTCTAAAATCCCCATCACTACCGCGTGGCTTGTGTTCTGGTAGGCAGATTTTACGTCCATCTTCAGCCCGTACCGCACGCCCAGGCTTTTGCGCCGCAGCCAGCGCTCCACCTGTCGCTTCAGCGCCACCTGGCCCTTTTCTGGTATGCTGGCAAACTGGTACGGCAGCAGCTTGGCCCGCAGCAACGGCTGCAGGGCCAGCACTGCCAGGTGCCCAAAGCACTGGTGCATGGGGCAGCAGTCGCTTAATTCCCGTACTTTCATGCTGATACCGTCAATGCGGTAAAAGGTATGTACCGGGTCCAGGTCCAGGTCATCCGCTGTCCCGTCCATCAGGTCCAGCACCCGCTGTTCCATCTCCAGCGCTATGCCGTGCACCGCTTCCAGCTTTGCGTGCATTTCATTTTTGGCCGTTTCGGCCTTTAGCCGCCCATAGGCAACACCTCCATACTTTTGTGCGTCCGCCAGGTAATTCTTGCGGAACCATTTATCTTCAAAGGCTGCAATGGCTGCTTGTTCGCACAGCTGGTGCGTCAGCGGCAGGTATCGCTTTGTATGCGTTGTCAGCCCTCCATTCTTGCTGATGTTCAACGGCTTTCGGTTGCCGCCCATGCCCTTAAAGCAGGGCGGGCGGTTTTCTACTACTCGCCGCCACGCAGGCCCACGGCACTGCGGCCAGACGCTCACTGTTTGCCGGGCGTATCAACTCGCACCGGGCCAGCTGTCTGGTGTCGGTATTACATGATTGTAGCAGTCAACTGCAAGCGCGGTGCAGCGCTTATGCCTGTTATGGCTTTTTGTCATCAGCATGCCGCGGCACGCCGTTCCAGTTGGAGTTGCCGGGGCCATTGTTGCCATTCGCGCAGGGCAAACCACAGTTGCCCCCATCGTTGAGGTTGCCGAAGCGCCACGGCGCATACACACCGGCCCCGCCAGGGGAATTGAAGGCGGCCTTCTTCGCCGCTGCACCACCCAAAATAAAAATGCTTATATCGTCAAAAGGGGCCTGCTGCCCCTCTGGCCCTGCTTACGCGGGCCATTCACCCCGCTTTTTGCCCGATCCAGCAAGCCGCGGCACGCCGAGCCAGGCGGAGTAGCCGGGGCCATAGTAGCCACGCGCGCAGGGCAAACCACAGGAGCCCTCATCGTGGAGGGTGCCGAAGCGCCACGGCGCATACACACCGGCCCCGCCAGGGGAAGCGAAGGCGGCCTTGACGTAGGTGCTGCTGGAACCGCCGAACTTCGTCGGGATTTGTGCTTCTGCCGCCATTTTGTTCAATGCGCGGATAAAGTTCCAGCTCCGCTTGTTCGCGTTCGGCAGGTCAAATTCGCCCACCTTCTGGTAGTCGGCGGTGATACTGCCAGCCAGCTTCTCACTGTCCCGGCAGCTGTACACATCATAGTGCCAGTGGTCATCGTCCACCAGGCTGGCCTGCCACAGCGGGTCAAGCTCTTCACAATAGCTGCCGATCTGCATTTCCATACCGGCAATGCGGTACGGGTATTTGCCGTTGGTCAGGTTACCAATGCAGCCGTCGCTATGGCCGGGCAGCGCTTCGGTTGTGCCGTTCGGCCACGGCATGGTGCTTACCAGCATCGTGGTCGTGGTGTCGATGGTGCGTGCCAGGTCCAGGTTTACGGCCACATACTCGGTATCGTTCACGGTCACGGTCTCAACGCTCAAAATCTTGGCAACATCGAACACATTGTGGTTGTATGCCTGGTTTCGGTCGTTGTTCGTATTGCCTCCGCGTTCACCCAGGCACACGCAGCTGCCCGCCAGCAGGTTGGCGCCCTGGGCTTTGGCCAGCAGCACACGCTTCACGCCGGTTTCGGCTGCCGCAAGGGTGTACTGGTAGTTGTAGTTGGTGCAGCCTTCCAGCTGGCCGCTGTTGCTCAACGTCCAGTGGCGCAGCCGCCAGGCCATCAGGGCAAACTGGGTGTCGCAATCGCACCACAGCCCATCGTAGGCGGTCAGCTTCCGGGCCAGCGGCAGCGCCGCGTTGGCGCTGGTCCAAGGCATTGGCAGCAGGCCCGCGCCGCTGGTCATGCCGCCCGCGCTGTTTTTACCGCCGTAAAAGGCAGGGTGCCAGGTCAGCAGGCGGTGGGTGCCGTCCGGGGCTACATCGCCCGCCATCGGCACATAGCCGTCGCCTGCGCGCATGTGCCAGCTGGTGTAAAGGTAGCTGCCGTCATCCCATTCCTTCACGGCCAGGGCAGGGGAGAAGCAGTACACCGGCGCGGTCTCGCCGGTCACATCAAAGGCGGCTTCGGTCTCAACAGCCAGCACCTCCATGGTGCCGTCTGCCAGGCTCTTGGCGTTGGCACGCACATACCAGGTCATGGGGTCGTTTTCGGCCCAATCTGCCACGCCCGTGCTGACATCCGTCACCAGGGGTGCAGCGCTGCGGCCGTCTGCCAGATCATCCAGCGGTGTGCCGCTGGCATCGCCGCTCACGCTCTCGTGGATGTTCCGCACCGTGTAGGTCTTATCGCCCCAGGCGGTGTCCAGCATGGCGGCAAAGCGTTCCAGGCAGCTGTACTTGTTTTCGCTCTGTGTTACGGCAAACGGCCACCACAGTTTAAAGATCTTCTGCGTGTTTGTGCCGTCCAGCATGGCCGTGTACATGCCGTCCAGCGTAGACGCTGGGGTAGATTTCTTGGCTTCTTCGGCGCTCTTGGCGGCTGCCTTTTCACTTTCTTTTGCGGCGCTGGCGCTATTGGATGCAGCCGTGGCACTGCCTGCAGCCTCGGTGGCTCTCTGTCCGGCCTGGGTGGCGCTGCTTGCCGCCTTGCCCGCACTGGCCGCTGCTGCACTGGCGCTGCCCGCTGCCTGCTGCACCGACTGGGACACCAAGTTCACGGCATCCTTCCCAGCCTGCTGGATTTGGGCAATCACATTCTGTACCGCGCCGGTGGTGTCGATCGAACCGGCGTCGATCTTCGTATCGGTGCCGGTTTTTGGGTCGTGGACCGTCAGAATCAGGTGCCCGTCGGCGTCAATCTGCGCACCGGTCACACTCGCACCCTGCGCGCCCTGGGGCCCCACCAAAGATGCAAGCCATTCTTGTTCGGTGCCCTGATACCCGGCTGCCACCGCGATGGCATAGGCCGAGTACGGGCCGATTTTTACTGTCTTAGCCATAAACTGCTTCCAGCACTCCTTTCCCGTTATCTTGTAAAGCAAAATCCTCCGGGGCGTTTTCGCTCCGGATGAAATACAAAATTCCGTCCGCGCCCTCTACGTTAAACCACCCGGCGTTTGCGGCACCTTGCTGGGCAAGATTGGCGCTGGTCTCGGCCTGGGCCGCACTTTTCGCTGCCGCGTCTGCACTGCTTGCAGATTCCGTCGCGCTGTCCGCTGCCTTCAATTCGCTTTTTTTCGATGCTGCAGCGCTTTCAGAAGATTCATTGGCGCTCTGGCTGGCCTGCTGTGCGTGCTGCTGAACCATGGCCACAAACTGCGCCCACTCGTCCGGCGTAGGCTCCGGCGCTGTTCCGTCAATCGGGGCATGGTCACGCACCAGGTACAAAAGGTTGCAGCTGATGCGCTGCACACCCGACGTCACGCCCGAAAACACAATTGCGCCCGGTTTACCCACAGTCAACACCTGGGCAGTGGCTTCCGCTGGCACGTTAATCAAGCCGTTGTCCGGTACTATCACCGGCGTTGCGCCCGCAGGCGTTACAAACACGGCTTTAATCACAAGGCCTTCCCACTCCGGCCCGGCGTTGATCTGCAGCTGCTCAATGCCATAGCTGTCCCAGGTTCCCAGAACAAGATACAATGCACCATCCACTGTGGCCTTGTAGCCGGAGAGGGTGACCGTTTGAATATTTGCTTTTGCCATTCTGCCTCCTCGCTGTTTTTTCCAGTCTACCCAGGAAGGGCATCTTTCTTTTTATTCGGCCAACTCAAAATACTGCCCGACAAGCTCATGGTGTAGGCATGGTACCACTGGCAGGGCTCGGTAATGTCCTGGGCGGGGATCAGACGGCGCAGGCCCTCGGGGCGGTCCTCGGTGACCGTACCCTCCATTACCTCATACCGTTCCTCGGTGCGGCCGGTAACGATGTAACCGTCATATACATAACCGAGCGCCAGGTCAGGTACGAGGATTTCTTCTCGTGTGGTTTCGTCGTAGATTTTCATGGTGTTACCTCACTTGCCCAGGAGCATCAGCTCGATGATGCCGATAAACTCGCTCTCACGCGTCATATCTATTTTGTAGTATTTGTATTTGGTAGTGTCTCCTTTGCTTCGCATGAACACACCAGTGGTAGCAGCGGCGCCATCCAAAGGTGTATATCTGCTTCCGTCATTGGAACCGCTCACGGAAATAGACGCTGCTCGCCCAACGCCTTGACGGGCAGGCGACGTATACAGAATAACCACCATGCGCACTTCTTTCGCTTGTGGAAGCTCAACAGTTATAGACTGGTTGGTGTTTGAACTGTTAACGAAGATTCGATCTGTATAGTCGGAACCAATGCCCCAGGCTGCGTTATCTGTTTCTCCGTCAAAGGCTTTGACAACATCGTTTTCTGTGTAACGATAACTCGACGCTGTTACCTTGTATCCGTTTTGCGATGTGGACGTCAGAGGGGGAACCAGGTTCTTATACTGGCCTCCACCAGTGCCGCCAACACTCATAAGCCCCATATCAGGCACCTCCTTTCTTTGCGTTGAAATAAACCTCAGCATCGGCCTCCGGTTTTTCATCTTCCAACACGCAGGTGATGGTACCGGAACCAAAGGTCTTCTTTCCCTTGTCTACAAGGGCGGCCGCTTCCAGCAGGGCATCCTGTGCATCTCCTTGTACGGTGTCATCACAAAACAGCCCGCTGGTCATGTGGCTGGCGGATGTGATCGCCGGGCCGCCGTCCACGGCCTGCACCGATACGGTCTGGGTATAGGGGCCGTCTCCGGTCCACCCATCGACTAAAAAAGTGGCCTTGTAGAGATGGGCAGGGTAGGCGAAGATATCCTGCCGCTTATTCTGCGGGTCGTACAACGACCGGAGCATCCAGGCCGTGTTGCCCTCTACGGCGGCAATAGCTTCCTGCAAGGCCCTGATCTGCTCCTCCGCTTCCTCCTGGTGCGACGCGATCGCCGCCGTGAGCTGGGAAAAATAGGGCGCCGTATCAAGGCTTCCGATGGTCTGGGCTACAACGCCACACCGGGAGGTGTCCAGCCGGGTGTCGGTGATGCTGGACTGCGTGATGGTGCTCGCGTTGGCCGCTACCGCGATGTCGGCCAGGCCCAGTTCCCAGATGGTGGCGTCCCGCGTCAGGGCGGGGCGCTGCGGGGAGGAGGACGGCGTGCCTTTAAGGATGTACAGCTCGATGCTGCGCACCGCCAGGCTCAGGTCCAGCCGGGCCACCACCGTGTCGATGCGGGGCAACGTGCCTGCCGCTTCCGCCGTCAGCGTGCGGGTCTCAGTCTCGATGCCCATGGCCCCGCGGATGTGGCAGATGCCGGGGGTGACCTGCACCTGTAGGCCGGTCCCGGCCACCACCTGCAGGGCGTTGGTGGGCTTGTAGAAGATGCCGTCAGAAAAGTACGCCGCAAAGACGGCACGCAGGAACTCGCTGTCCACCGCTCGGTCGTACAGCGGCAGGCCATGCTCGTCGTAGGTGACCTGCGACGTAAACGGATAACTTTGCATTTAGTAGATCAGCCTCGCTTTCTGGATGTCGGTCAGCTTTTTGTCGCCCAGTTCGATCTCCACCGTGTGGTTGTTCTGCTTGACCACCTCCCGCACGGTGACGATGCGGGCCTGCATGGCAAGGCCGATGTCCTCCACGATCGCGTCCACCTTGTCGCCCAGGTCCCAGTCCTGCAGGTAGGCGAAGCCGGACGCCGCCGCCTGGATGTCCACGTTCTGGATGATCTGGTAATTCAGCAACTCGTCCAGGCCCTTCTGCTGCAAGCCGGCCAGATACTCGGCCTCGGTCTGCTCCTCAGGGTCCCAGCGCTCGCCGCTGGCGTCCACGAACAGCACACGCTTATACCCGCCGCCGGACAGGTCCGCATAGGCCAGCTTGCGGTTTTCCTCCTGGTCCTGCCCGGCCACGATGGCGTAGTTTTTGTAGTTGGAGCGGTCGGAGGAAGCGTCCACCTCGGTCAGATTGCCGAAGCCGTCCGAAAAAGTCACAAAGGGGTTGGTGGTCTGCTCCTGGGTGCGGTCCAGCCCCTGCCAGACCTCGGCCGTGATGGTGCCCGCCTGGTAGTCGTAACGGCAGCGCAGGCTGTGCTGCACCGTCTGCAGCTTGGTGTAAGCCACATCGGCCAACTGGCCTCCGGTCTCCTGCCAGGAGGTCTCGTCAGCCTGTTCCGCCGGGGCGTCAGCCACCGTCAACAGGGGGATGTCGTCCTTGTACTGGCGCAGCATGGCCACCACGGTGGCCGGGATGCTGCCGCTGGCGTAGTAGGTGGGGTAGACCACCTTGTCGTTGAGGATGGCTTCGAGGAAATACCCCGACAGCTGCACGAACCGCCCTTTGACGGTCTCGGTGAGTTCCACTTTTTGGATGATGCCGGTCTCGGGGCGGTCGGCGTTATACAGATAGGCCATGGCCGGGTCATAGCTGGCCGCGGCGACCTGCACCGAAAACTGGCCGATCTTGTAGTACTCCCGGGTCCATTGCAGGTTGAAGTAGGGCAGGTAGGCGATGGGCTGGAAGCTGGAATCAAGCGCCAAAAGTTCCATCGTCACACCCCCAGATACTGTTTGTTGTAGCGCAGGACCACGTGCAGGCGGTTGTCGCCGTAGTCGGCCTCATACCGCACGGTGTTGGTGCCGGGGGTCATCTGCAGAGCCGTGAATTTGCTGCCGCGGTCGGTCTTGTTGAGCACATTGACCCCGTTTTTAGTGATGCGGATATGCCGCGGGTTGGTGTCGATCTCGACCCGGTCCCCCTTGACCAGTTCATCGATCAGACGGACATAAGCGCCTTCCTTGATGATCTTGGGGTTGGTGACGGCGTCGTCCGCTGTCAGGATGATGGTGGGATAAGCAGGCACGTCTCCGTCGTACTCGAAGATGACCGACCGGGTGAAGTTCGCCACGTCCACCAGCACGCCATAGGTGGGGTGGTCCATGTAGGGGAAGCCCCAGCGGGGCGTGATGGCAGCGATGTCCTGGCCGAAATCGTCCACGCTTTGCCAGTAGGGATTGGCAGCGAGGAAGTAGGCGGACCAGGTCTGGGGAATGTTGACCTTCTGGTTGGGCACCTTGTGGGCCGTCAGTTCGGCGGAGAGCCAGTGGGTGGTGCCCATGTAGGTCAGATAGACCTTATAGGTGTGCTTGGGATTGAAGAAAGACTTGGCCTGTGCGCGGAACACAGGATTTTGAGCGACGGCCAAGGAGGTTGCATCCAACTGCAAATCGCGGGATTTGACATGCTTGCCGGTAACGGTCACGCCGTCGTCTGTGGCGTTGTCCTCGGTAAACAGTTCATAGGCCGGGGCGTCCGCCCCATTGATGGCGGTGAGCAGCCAGTCCTTGCCGTCGGCCAGCAGTTCCACCCCATCGTCCCGGACGATCCGGGCCACTACCACTCTGTCGATCATCGGCCACCTGCCAATCCATAGGTTTGCTGTACCCGGACAGCCCGGGCAAATTCGTCGGGGGTCTGTACCGGCTGGTTGAAGATAAAGGTCTGCTGGGGGCTGCCTCCTACCGCCCCGCCGGGGCCCGCAAACGCAGGCTGCCAGCGGGCGGCGTCAAAGGCCAGGGCGGGGTCGGGCAGCCGGGCGGCCACTATGTCGGTGGCCTGCTGCATGGCACTGCGCAGCGGCGCCAGGTTGCGGCTGATGCCCTCGGCGATGCCCGCCGGGATGAACTGCCCTACCTGGTCACGCATGACCTTGGAGGGGGATGCGATCCCCAGGAACTCCTTGGCCGCATTGAGGGCCGCGGACGCTGCCGATTTTGCAGCGTCTATAATGACGCCCACACCGCTGGCGATGCCGTTTGCAATACCCTGGATGATGTTGCCGCCGATGCTCAGCCAGTCATAGGAGAGGAAGGTATCCACGATCCCCGAAATGATCTGCGGGATCGCGGCGATCACCTGGGGGATCGCCTGGATCAGACCAGCGACCAGCTGCCCGATCAGGCTGATGCCGGTCTGCAGGATCTGTGGCAGCTGCTGCAGGATACCGGCCGCAAATTGCAGGATCACCTGGAACGCGGTGGTCACGATCTGGGGCAGGTTGCTGACGACGCCCTGCACCACCTGCAGGACCATCTGGACACCTGCCTGCAAAAGCTGCGGCAACGCCGAAAGGACAGAGGTATAAAACTGTGTCATAAGGGTTCCGGCCGTCGTCAGCAGGGATGGAAGGCTTTGCACGACCCCGTTCACGAGGGTCGAAACGATCTGCATACCTGCCGTGAGCAACTGCACACAGGCAACCAGGAAAGTACTCGAAAACTGGCCCACCATGCTGCTTGCCTGGGCCAGCAGCGCAGGCAGCCCCTGCACGGCCCCGGCGACCAGTTGCTGCACCATCTGAACGCCGCTTTGCAGCAACACCGGCAGCTGTGTGGTCACCGCCGTCTGGAAAGAGGTCAGCATAGTACGGGCGGCGGCCATCATCTGCGGCCCGGCCTGACTCAGCGCCGCCATAGCCTGGGGCAGCAGGGTGGCAAGCCCTGCCGCCATCTGCGGCCCCAGCGTCTGCACGAAGGTCACCAGCGCCCCGGGCAGGGCGGACAGGATGTTGCCCACCGCCGGGATAAGGTTGCCGATCAGGAAGGTGGTCACGGTCTGGGCCAGGCCATTCAGCGCCGGCTGGATGTCCCGTCCCAGGGTCAGGTCGGCCAGCACGTTGCTGGCGGCTGCCTTCATGGAGGCAAAGGACCCGGACAGGGTGGTGGCTGCTTCCTGAGCGGTGGTGCCGGTGATGCCCAGGTCGTCCTGGATCACGCCGATGGCGTCGATGATGGAACTGAAAGGCACGTCCTTGACGGTCTCAGCCGTGACCTGGATGGAATCCCCCAGCACGCCGCTGTCGTTGATGAGCCGGGCCATTTCCGCCTGGGTGCCGCCGTAGCCGAGCTTCAAGTTGTCCAACATGGTGTAGTTGTCCTTCGCAAAGCCCTGATAGGCATACTGGATGGCAGACATATCGGTGCCCATCTTGTTGGCGTTGTCCGCCATCTGCACGATGGCCTTGTCGGCATAACTGGCCGCAGCCTCGGTGTCGCCGCCCAGGCCCTGCAGCAGGGTGGCCGAGAAACTGGTCACCTGCTCCATGTAGCTGTTGGCCGATACGCCGGCCGTGCGGTAGGCGTTGTCGGCTGCCGCAATGACCCGGTCGGCGCTGCCCTTGAACAGCGTTTCGACACCGCCGATGCTCTGCTCTAGCGCGGCGCCCTCGGTCAGGGCCTTGCCCAGCGCCGCGCCGATACCGGCGGCGGTAATAACGCCCTTGATGGAGCCGGCCAGCTTCTGCCCCCAGCTTTGCCCGACGCTGGCTGCGTCCCCGCCCAGGGCTTCGGCCAGGTTGCCCTTGATGCCCTGGGCCGAGGGCATGATCTGCACATAGGCTTTCGCCAGGGTGGTGCCGTTTTCAGCCACGGGGGACCCCTCCTTTCACAAATTCGCTGCGGGCCGCCCAGAACGCCTCCGGCGTATCGTAGGCCTGCAGGTCGTTTTTCTTTTCCTGGACCGGGGCGGTCAGCGCCTGCAGTATGCTGACGGGCCGGTTGCGGCCGGCCTGGGCGTCCTTGCTCTGCATCCACACCAGCAGCGCCAGGTCGTCGGCGATCCTGGCTTGCAGCTGCAGGGGCATGGGGACCGCAGCCCCCGAAAGCCGCGTCATGACCCGGGAGCCCAGGGGCAGACCGGCGGCCAGGGTGGCCGCTTTCCGCGCGCCCAGGCTGCGCCAGTCCAGCAGGCGGTAGGTCTCGGCAAAATCGCAGACCAGGCCCCCCTCACCGTCCGCCAGTACCCGGGCCAGGAACATCAGTTTTTTCCGGCGTCCCCGCAGGCGTGGAAGATCTCCCCGATAGCTTCGGATACCGCCTTGACGGGTACATTGCCCGCCGGGGTGCGCAGGTGATCGTACAGCGCGCGGCGCTGGTCCTTGCCCAGCAGCAGGCGGCAAACGTGGGAGATCTGCAGGGGGTCGTTCTCGTCGAGGTCTGCCAGGGCGTCCAGCAGTTCCATGTTGTCGAGGTTTTCCTCGGGGATGGAGAAGGAAAAGCCGCTCTGGGTGGTTCCCGTTTTTGCCGCCATCATGCCGCCTCCTTCTTGACGATGTACTCATGGTGGGTGCTGCCGGTATCATCAGCGGTGGCCACCAGGGTCACGTCGTAGCCCACCGGCTCGGAATCGTTGTAGACGATGTCATCCATCTCGGAGATGCTGGCCGAGGGGATGACGATGCGCTTGAAATCGCCGCCTTTCAGGGTCATTTCGATCACATAGGCGGCAGGGCCGGGGTCCTCGGCGGTGACGTCGACGGTAATGCCGGTGTCAAGAGTCCCGGCCACATGGCTGTCGCCGTAGATCATCTTGAGCACATCGACGTTTTTCGCCTCGATGAGCTTGAACTGGAAGGTGTCGGGCTTCTCGGTCTGGGTGCTCAGCACGACATCGCCGCCCCAGGCCTTGGTCTGCTCGCTCTCGGGGCTGTTCGAGTTGGTGACGCCGTCCTCCGAGACGTAGCCCAGGCACTTGAAGGCTGCGTCCAGTTCGGTCTTGGCGTCGGTGGGCAGCGTAGAGCCCACCGGGGCGCGGAAGATGGCGCCGGTGATCTTGGGCTTGCCCGCGGTCACGTTGGACGCTTTGTTTTTGCTGGCAGTTGCCATTTCGTTCATCCTTTCTGTCAGTAGTGGGTCACATCGTACACCGCCTGGTAGCGGTAGCGCTTGGTGGCCGTATCGGTGAAGTTGTAGTCGCTGTTGAGCCGGGAGGAAACGACCTCGTCCAACTCGTCCAGGCGGTCCATGGCGGCCTTGACCTGTTCGTTCAGCTCGGCTGCTTCCATCATGGACGGGCCGTAGGATTGCACGGCAAACTGGGCCGTGCAGATGTAGTCCTCTCGGCCGGAGGAGGTCTTTTCCAGTACGGCAAAACGCGCCGGCGGCGCGGCGGGGACTTCCATTCCCACCGGCACCTCCAGCGCATCAGCCAGAAATCGCAGCACGGTCTGTTCGATCATTTCAGCCTCCGAAGGATCGTATTGTTTTGGGCATTGTCCTGCCGCGCCTTGGCGCTGGAGGGCCACACCATGGCATTGGCTCGGTTTTTGCCGGTGTAGACGTCGCTCTCGTAGCCGTCGCCGCAGCGGTTTTTGATAGCATCAGCCTGCTCTTTGCAGGCTTGTGCCATAGCGTCGCTTTTGAGCAATTCCCGCACACCTTTGCGGTTCAGCACAATCCGCACTTTAGCCATACCGTTCCACCTTCACTTTCTTGTTCCAGGCAAGGGGGATCAGGTCCTCGATGCCCTGGGTCACGCCGCCGTAGGTGCG
Source organism: uncultured Subdoligranulum sp. (assembly GCA_900545545.1). Taxonomy (GTDB): domain Bacteria; phylum Bacillota; class Clostridia; order Oscillospirales; family Ruminococcaceae; genus Gemmiger. The sequence continues at coordinate 80,496 of UQZO01000003.1, forward strand.
GAATTTCTGCCCGAAAATCTCCACCGTCACATTCTCCCAGTTGTGCGTGTCCCCCTTGGGAATGCCCAGCGTGTAGGCAATGTGCTTGCCATAGAGCTGCAGGTCGTTGACGACGTCCTCGTTGGTGGGTTCTCCCACCAGTACGCCGGGCACATCTACAGGCGTTTCGGTATAGACGGGCGCATTGAACCCGTCTGTGCCAGTCTGCACATTTTCGTACAGGCGCACGGTGATTCCATGGATCATACAGTCAGGTCCTCCACAGGGCTGCGGGCGCCGATCCTATCCCCGACGCCCAGCAGCTTCTTTTCCAGCTTGGAGAGGTAGAGCTCGCCCACCGAACCGCCGGACATCGTCCAGGTCTGTGAGTAGCCCAGCGCCGAGGCCGACCCCTGGGAGGCCCCCATGGGGAAGGTCACGGCGTTCTTGTCTGCCCCCGGTCCGGCGTCCAGCTGGCGGCGCACCATCCGGCAGGAGACCAGCCGCTTGCGTTCCTCGTCGGCGTCCTGGTTGTAGGCGTCGATAACGATGCCCGCTTCGTCCAGCAGCTTGTCGCAAAGGATCTTTTCTTCATCGCTCAACAGCCGGAAGCCGGCTTCTACATCCTCTACCGTTGCATAGCGCATGGCGTCACCTCACTTCTTGGGGGCCGTGCTTCGCTTGGTGGTGGGCTTCTTCGCTGCCGGACGGGAGGGCTTGGGCGCAGTTTTGGCGGCGGGGGCCTGCGCCTTGGGCGGCTCGGCAACGGTCTGTGCGGCGGGGTATTCCGCCGGGGCGTCCCCGCCGGGCGGCTCGGCGGGCGCATCTGCCATGCGGGTGTGGCCAGCCGCCAGGTATTCCGCCTCCCGCTCCGGGGCAACAGCCATGCGCGTCCCGGTCAAGCTGTTGATAAACTCGACCACGGCTTATTCACCCCCCAGTCTTCGCCTTGCCCGTCAGCTTGTTGAACACCGTGGTATCGCAGCGGAAGCCGACCTCGATTTCGGCGCGCACGGCGAACATGTTCTGCTCGAACAGGTTGATGGTGCTCCCGCCGTCGGTCAGGGTCGCCTGGTCGGAGATGGCGATTTGTACGCCCTCCACGGTGCCGTACACGGCCTGCGTCCAGTCGCCTGCGAAGCCCACGACGGCGTCGGCGGCGGAGGTCTCGGCGGTGTAGGCGCCCTTGGACTGCCGCACCGGCGCGCCCAGGATCATGGGCACCGCGCCCTCGGCCACCGAATTGATGAACAGCGGGCGCTTGTTGCTGTCCACGGCGGTCAGCAGGATGGCCTTGCCCTGGGGCGACAGCACAAAACCGTTGAGGATGCCGTCGTGGGCGGCGATGTCGGCGTCGGCCGCCACCAGGCCTCCGTAGGCGTCGGTGAGGATGCTCTGGGCCGTGCAGTTTTTGAGCGTGTCGAAGTTGGAACCGGGGACGTCCACGGCGCCGAATACGGTGGCGTCGAACTTCTTGGCCAACGCGCCGGGCAGGCGCTGGATCATGGCGTCGTACAGCGCCGGCACGTCGCGCCGGAACTGGTTGGAGAAGGGGACGATGACCGCCAGCGTGTAGGCGGCCATCTGTTTGGTGGCCAGCGTACCGCGCTTGACGGGCTTTTTCTCGGTCTCGCCGACCCAGCCCGCCTCGGGGTCTCCGGTGATGACCGGGATGGTCACGCCCAGGCCGGGCAGCGGGATCTGCCGGGCCAGCGCCATGACGGCGGAGGATTCCTGGGTCTTCTGCAGGATCTCGCTGGACACAGCGCCGGGCAGCTGGATGGTAGTGGTACGGTTGATGTCGATGGATGCCATATAGTCTCTCCTTTACTTGAACTGTTCGTTGAACCACGCGGCGAACTGGTCGCGGGTAGAGCCGGTGGGGGCCTTGGCGGGGTCGCCGCCGTCTTTCACAGCGGGGTAGCCCTGCTCTTTGGCGAAGGCGCCGGGGTCGCTTTTCTTGTACGATGCGACATAGTCGTCAAAACCCAGCAGGGTGCCGTCGTCCTGCAGCGGCAGTTTCTTGGCATTGAGGTCAGCCAGAAATGCCTTTTTTGCGCTGTCGCTGGTAAATTTCAGGCTTGACGCTGCGCTGGTGGCAGCATACCCAGCTTTCATCTCGGCGACCTGCTGCTCGGCCTGCTGGCGGGCCTGGTCAGCCTTCGTTTTCCACTCGGGGTCGTAGCCTTCCAGTTTCTTGTTGGCGTCGGCCAGCTGGGTCCGGGCGGCGTCCCGCTCGGCTTTCAGCGTGTCCACATTGGCTTTCAGGCCGTTCATTTCCTCGCCGTTCATGGCGAAGACGCGCTGCACCTGTTCATCGGTCAGGCCCAGGGCCTTGAGGTCTTCTGTCTTCATCGTGTGGGTCTCCTTTCGGTCATGGCAGATAGCCTTGGTAAGGCGGTCGGCCCCGCCTGTCTGTGCGGCTGATAAGTCCCGCCGCCGGGCAATAGAAAAGCCCGCTCGCCCCTCATGCAGGGCAAACAGGCATGAAAAAAGCACGGTGCAGTTTGCATCGTGCTTTTGGTGTTTAGTTGTTGGATGCGGGCAGTTCGCCCAAGTGCTCCAGAATATCCTGGATGCAACGGGCTTTGAATTCATTCGGCGGTAGTTCTCCGTCGAACAGTTCTGCCTCCTCGTCGTAATCCGGATCGGGAGGATGTGCTTGCAAGAAGGCTTTCATCTCAGAGATTTCTTCCGGTGTAAAAGTTCGCGCCATACTGTTTCGCCTCCTTCAAAAGCTTCTGCATAATATCATTGATATCCTGCGGATTCTGGAAAGATGCAAGTCGTATCTCTGCATCTTGGAATAGGTCGAGAATCCCGTCCCTGTCAAAATGCGATGTTTTTTCTATCGCGTATACAGTCCCATCGTTGCCCACCGCTGTCAACATCTGCATGTTTTCCCGGGTGGCAAAACCCCGGATGTCATTCGGCGAGAAGGTCATCCCGCTGGGGTTGGTGTGCGCCGCTATGTAGGGCACGTCCTGATCCGGGATACGCACCCGCCCCGGTCGATCGCCAAAAATGGCGTCGCCCAGCGGCTGCATATCCGATCCATAACATCGGGCTGCCTCGGTCCCCACCGGGCGGCCCGCGGCTTCCTGCAGCAGTTCCCGGTGTGCCCGGGACAACGCCTGCTGGCCTGCCTCGTCCAGCGTGCGGCAGGCAAAGGGCTGCACGGCTTGGAGGGACTGCTCTGTGATGGGCAGATAGCCGCCCCTTATCTCATCCAGTATACCACGCGCCTCCCGCTCCCGCAACTGCCGCGCCGCATAGGCCGCGCGTTTCTGCGCGTTGATCTTGCCCTTGTCCCGGGCGTACTGTGCCCGGCGCATGGCGTTGATGTCGCCGCCCGCGGCGTAGTATTGCTCGAGATACTTGTCCGGGTCATACCCGGCCACGTTGGTGTTGCTGTCAAAGCGTATGGCATACTCGCAGTCGCAGTGTGCGTGGATGTGCTGGGCGTGGCCGCCTTTGAGCGCCTTCCTGCTGGCAGGCTGCCAGCCGTTGCTTGCCAGCGTGAGGCAAAAGGCGCAGGTGTCTCCATGGGGCACCCAGGCCCACTCGGCTCCGTCGCGGATGGCGTTTTGCAGCGTGGTGTCGGCCCCGGCCCGCTTGACCAGGCGGCCGACGCCGCTCTGCAGCAGGGGCGGGCTCTGCCGGGTGCCGGTGACCATGCTGGCGGTCTCTCCATAGCTGGCGGGGGCGGCGGGTTCCGCCGGGGGAACTTCCGCGCCGGAGGCTTCGGCCACCGCGTCGTACATCTGGCAGGCCAGTTCGGCGCTGCCCTCGCCGTATTTCTGCACCAGGGCGTAGGCGTATTCGATGAGGGCCTGGTCGTCCGCCGTGCCGTTCCGAGCGATGTAGGCGGCCATCTCGGTGCCCGCCCGCTCGTTCAGGCGGGACAGCCGGGTCACATACTCAACCCAGGTTTTCTCCGTTATTTTCATTTTCCACCTCAACGAGCAGCTGCCGCCCGCGCACCCGCTGTTCCTGGGCCTTGATGCGGCGGATGTCCGCCTGGTCGAAGCCGATCATTTCGAGGAAGGTGTCGGTGCTGGCGAACTCCTTCCGGGCCGACGCGATCTTGATGGCGGCGTCCGCCGTGACTGCCACGCTGGGCATGGCCGGGTTCTTGAAGTGCGCCATGATGCCGGCCTCTTCCTCGGTCAGAGCGTCCAGCGGTACGTTGCGGGCGATGGCCTGGGCCATGCGGGCAATGGTCGCCAGGGCGTCGCCGTTGCCCTGGTTCAGCTGCTGGGCCATCAGCACAAGGGTCTGGCTTTGCGCCAGGATCGCGTCGCTGCTGGTCGGGTTGGCGTCGTTGACGATGCCCACGTCGGTGATGGTCAGGCCGGTGGCCGCGCTGAACTGGGTGGCGGTCATGCGCATCTTGTCCACATGGGGCTGCAAACTGCCCTGGGCCAGCTGGCCAAATTCGGGGTTCTCGCCGGTCTCCGGGTTGCTGGTGGAGGCTAGGATGCTGCCGATGTACTGCTTGAACTTGCTCGAGACCACCGCGTCGTACTGATCGTCGGTCACTCCCAGCAGGTACTTTTGCGGGGTGGTGTCAAACTCCAGCGCAATGGTGGCGTTGGCCACGATGCGGATATAGTCGTCGATCAGCGCCCGCACCGGCCGCTTGAGCCGGGAGCGCCCGAACGGTTTGCCGGAGGTGGCGTTCCAGATCATCGGCTCCATCAGCGGACGGCCCATGCGGTGGGGGTGGCGCTCGGCGGTCCAGACGCCGTTTTCCAGCGTCAGCACCAGCACCGCCTCGTCGGTGTACAAGTTGACGATGTGGGGCCGCCATTGCCCTTTGAATTTTTCGTCGGGCACCGTGTCGATGATCGCCAGCCCGCAGTCTATGCGGCCCTTCTCGCCGCTCCACAGGGCCGCCGAGGTGGCGGGGGAGTGGAAGCGGATGCGGCAGCCCAGCGCCGGGTCCGCCGAGAGCGTCGCAAAGACGCAGCCGTATTTCAGCTCGTCCCGGCAGGCTTTGGCGTACTGGGCCAGCAGGCGGTTGCCGGCCACCAGCTGCGCCATGGTGTCGGCGGCCTGCCCGCTGCCCACGAAACCGTCGAACATGCTACGGTCGGCCAGGGCGTCCACCGCTTTCTGGCCCCAGTTGCAGCCCACTTCCAGGTTGCGCAGCCCGCCGGGTAGGGCGATGCCCAGGTTGACGTCGTTCAGCGTCACATGGCCTTCATAGTATTTGTCCTTGACGGCGTTGCCGGCCTGGTGGTACTGGTACACCCCGGCCAGGTCCTGCAGATGGCGCTGCTCAGCGCCGGTCAGCCCCTGCACCGCCCCAAAATTCAATGTGGTCATGCTTTGCTCCTTTATCCGATACGCATTTTGCGCGTAGGGTCGCGCCTGCTGGTTTTTGCGCCCCACAGCGCCAGGGCGCAGGCTTCGACGGGCAGGCTGTTTTCGCCGCCGAATCCGTAGCCGCCGCTGATTGGGCGTTTGGTGGTGGTCACGGCGCTTTCCCGCAGGGCCTGCTGGGGGCGGTACCAGGTCAGGCTGCCCTCGTTGACGCAGTTGACCAGCAGGCCCGCCGCCGCGACCACATCCCGGGCTGACGGGCGGATCACAGCATTCTTAGCCCGCCATGTTTCCCGGATGCGGTCGACCAGCACATCGGGGCTGCCCCTGCCGTCGATGACCACACAGCTAGCCCTGCCGTAGCGGGCGTTCAGCCAATCCGCCAACCAGGCAATGCCCCGCCCGCCGGGCTGCAGTTCGATCATCGAGACCCGTGCCGGTCCCGCCTTGGGCAGCACTGCGCCGCACAGGCAGACGGCGCTGCCGTCGGCGGCAAATTTTACGCCGTAGGCGGTCTTTCCCTCGGGTTTAGTCTCATCGCTGGCGCAGCGGTCCCAGGCCGCCGCGTCGATGGCATAGTCGATATGTTCGGCGGGGTCGGGGCTCCACCAGCCCAAACGTTCCCGGGCAAAGGTATCCGGCGCCATCTGTTCCGCCTCCCCCTCGATGGTCGAAAGCTGGATGCGCCGCCCCAGCGCAGGGTTGGCGGCCGCCCAGCGGCGTTTGTCGTGGATGTCGCCGATCTCGGGCACCGAGAACTCGAACCAGGCCGTGCGCTTGGCCTCCCCGGCCAGGGCACGGCGGCGCAGTTCCCGGAACACGGTGCCGGTCGCATCGGGGCCGGGCGGCGTGCCCAGGTAGAGGGTCTGGGGGTTCAGGCTGGCCGAGATGGCGGGCAGGAAGGACGCCTGGGCCGTCTCGTCCAGTTCCTGGGCCTCGTCGAAGATCAGCAGGTCGCCGTGCTGGCCCCGGCCGCCGTTGCGGGTGCGGGCCAGAAACTTGATGCGCGCCCCGCTTTTGAGGATGATCTCCTCCCGACCGAGCGCGTTCTTGATGTCCCGCACATAGGGCTTCAGCGCCGGATGCTCGAAGAGGTCCCGCATCTCGTTGAAGGTCTCGGTGGAGGTCTTTTGCAGGTGGGAGGTATAGATGACGTTCTCGTTGAAGAGGATCATGCCGGACCCGGCGCGCCCCTGGACCAGCAGGGTCTTGCCGTTTTGGCGCGGCACGCTGCCCCCTGCGGTGGGGGCGGCCCACCGGCCCGCAGCGTCCCGGCCCATCCAGTCGCAGAGGGTGTCCTGCTGCCACGGGTCCAGCAGGATGTCCGCGACGCGCAGGACCCGGGCGGCGTCCAGGCCGTCGGAACTGGCATACTCAGGTACGGTCTTTGCGGACGGCTCCTGGCTTCCCGTCGGCCTTGCGCTCCGCGAGGATCGCGCCGATCTCGTTGCCATTCTGTTCCGCCCCCTCTATCTCCTCGATCTCCCGGATGGTATCCCGGTACTGTTTTGCCAGCTGCGGCATGGCCCGGTCGTCCTCGCAGCTGTCGATATTCTCTGCCAGCACGGCGGCAAGGTTTTTCAGCTTCTGCAGCCGGGTGCCCCGGGCGGTGACCGTTTTCATTTTTGCCATTGGCATCCCCCTTCAAAATTTCTCTGTGTGTAAATCGGCGCTGACGGCCTCGATATCGCCGACCCGCCGGGGGAGGGGGAGTACCCCAGGGTCACCAGTTACCGTCTTTGATAAAAACATTTTTTTGTTTTCTATCCCCTTGGGGGGCTATCCTGTTGCCCTTTTGCGCATTGCACCAGTAATGCGCAGGCTGCAAGTTGCTCCAGTCCTCGGCGGCGGCCCGGGGGGAGTCATAGCCGAACTCGCGCCATCTGGACACCGGCCGGATCTCGTCTATGACAAAGGACAGCGGGTGTTGTGCGTCCGATGGTTCGTCGTAATGGATAGGGCCCAGCCGCCCCTGGCATATCCCGCAGGGGCAACCCATGGCCCGGAACCGGGCGCGGTACTTGCGGCGCAGGGCGCCGTTGGCATAGCGTGGATTGCTCATAGTAGGCCTCACCCCGGGGCGAGTCTGGAAAACGGCCCACCGGGGGCGTTTCAAAAAAAATAACCGCCCGGCAGCGCAGAGGACGGAGCGAGGTTTGTCCTGTGTGCGTGAGACTCTCCCCGCCTGCCGGGCGGGTTTGCAAAACGCCTGCCCTGCCTCTTGCGGCTGGGGCGGGGCATACAAATGCCGGCATTTCAGCCGGCGAGTGGCGCCCATATACGGGACGGCGCGTGTGCGCTGGGGCCGTGTCCCTGGGAGGTGCCTATGCAAAGCCCAAAACCAAAAGCCGCAAGGCGGTTTCCCGTTCCTTACGGCTTTCGACGATACCATTATAACACTTTCAAGCGGGACATTGTAGGACATCTTTGTCGGGTCCCTCACCGGGCAGGCAGAGCGTATCAACACAGACGCGGTGCCGACGGCGTACTTGTTTGTAGCTATAGTACATCTCCACAGCGATCTGTTCCCACTTTTGGCCCAGCAGGTATCTACGTCGCAGGATCTCGTGGTCGCGGGCGTTGGTGACCTGCTCCAGTGCCGCGACGACCTCGCGCCGGATGTACCCGCACTGATTGATCTGTGCTTGCAGTTCCTGCTGGGCCTGCACGATGCTTTCCACGGCGCGGGGCAGGCTCTGGCCGTCGCTGGGGCCGCCCGGCATGCCCGTCAGAGCGGGCGTCACCTTGCAGGCGCGGCTGCGCAGCTGCTCCACTTCCTCGGCCAGTTCCCGTTCCCGGCGTAAGCTGTCCTGGTAACGACGCAGCCAGCGAACTTTTTCGTCATAGGTCATCGGCATTTCCTCCGTGGTGGTGATCCATTCGGATTGGCGGCACATGACGGAACGTGTCTTGCACCGTTTTTTCAAACACCTTATCGTCCAGATACCCCTCCCGGTATCCGTCATTGTGTCCCGCGCGGTATGCCACAAAAAGTAGAACCGTATGGATAAATACAGAGATAATCAGACTAAGAATGTCTGGTATCTTAATTTTGGGCATCGGTATCACTTCCTTTCGATGATGGCCACCATTCGGCTCACAGTACGCAGTACCGCACAACCGCGGGAGGCGCAGGCATTTTCGAATCCGCATCCCAGGCAGGCACCGGGACGGCCTTCCTCGGCCAGGCGCTGCAGCTGGCGGGCGGTGCCTGGCGGCGGGCTGTCGTAGTGGATGCAGCAGGCTGCTTCGTTATCGTAAGTCGTGTTCTGCATCTCCGTCATCTCCTGCCTGTGCACTTAGAATATCGACGATTTTATCTATACTTTTCGAGCAATCGCGGATAAAGCGGTACACCTTTTCCATTTGGATTCCGCACCGCATCCCAAACAGAATCAGGGACGGCATGAGGTATTCGCGTATGTCTGTATATCCGCCTTTTGTTTGACGCCAGTGGTCCGCAAGGAGGCTTGCTTCATTTCGCTGCACGCCCAGGCTCATCAGGATCTTGATGTACTTTTTGCGCGTCATCCTGTTCAACTCCGATCCATCCCGCGAGCCACATACTGCCCGTAGCTGATGCCTATGGCATCGGCTTCCCGGACACACTGGCTGATGCTCTTGTACGGCGCACCTTTGTGGCGTGTGGCGGCAGCCCGCCTGGAGGAATCTTCTACCGCAAGAGAGCGTACCGCGTCTTTCTTTTCCTCCAGTTTCTTTTTGCGGCAGCTTTCGCAGATCACCCGCCTGGGATCGGTGCTCTCTATGGGGTTGCCACAGTCGCGGCAGAGTTTCGTGATGGTTTTCATGGTTTTCTCCTTCCGTATAATCCGCGTTTGTGTACGTCATGGCGTATGTATTCAGTGAACTTCCATCCGTTGGGCCTGGCATATTTCTCGATGAACAACCGGCGGCGGTAGATGTAATCCCGCTGCAGTTTTCGGATTTTGGCGTGCTTTACCTCCACGGCCTCTACCGTGCCGTTGGTATAGGTCACCAAAAAATCCGGCGTATAGTGGGCGGCTGGCAGCCGCAGACCGCAGTAGGTATCCGCCGGGTAGAGTAGAAACTGCTTGTGCAGTTCTACCTGCGCCACCAACCCGGCCATGATCTTGGGCCACAGTTCGGCGGCATAGTATCGCCGCTCCAGTTCGCTGTCGGCTTCCGGCAGCAGCGGTCCCCGCCGTGCGGCGCTTGTCTGCAAATGCCGTACCTTTTGGGCGGTATCCCGCCGGGACAGTTCCTCTCGGATTTGGGCGCGGGCCGCCGGGCCGAGACGGGCCAGGTCTTTCTCACGCAGGGCCATTACAGGGCTTTCTGGTGTTCCCGCTTTTCGGCGCGGGACACACTCACATAGGCGTCCTTGGGCTTGATCTTGGCGGTGACGCCATCCCGCAGTTTGAGCGTAGCGCCCTCGATGTAGCCTTCCCGCACGGCGTCGGTCAAGGTGCAGATCAGCGCCTGCGCGTTGGGGTCGTCCCGGCCGAAAATCTCCCGGATGGTGGCCTTTTCCTCCACCATGCGCCGGAACGGTTTGCCCTCCTCACATTTGCAGGCCAGAGTCGCCACCTTGTTGGCTTCCTCCTTGGTGTCGTGCTCGTCTGCCAGGGCGATGCTCTGCCCGCAAAATTGGCAGATGCCCGTGCTATACTTCGTCACTTTCTCTTCCATGTTCAGTTTCTCCCTTCGTTTCGATTTTCAGCATCAACGTGGGGTCTTCCTGTTCCTCGGCCATCCTGGCAGCGTTGCGCATGCCAACGTCCCGGCCACTCAGCCAGGTGGCCCACAGCCCCAGGGCTGCCACGGCCGCCATCACGATGTACTCCATTGGGTCATCCTCCTTTTCGTCGTCGCAATTTCAGGCTGATGGACCAGCCCATAAAATCGTTGTAGTTGGCGCTTGCTTCATTTAACTCCCAGCCAGGGTAGCGCCGGGCCCAGTATTCCGGGCTGTGCAGCAGCGCACTGTCTGTGGCCAGGCGTTCCACCTGCCGCCGGGTGTAACGGCCATCCCGGGGCGGGGGCATCACGGGGTTACGAATGCCCCGACTTCGATAATAGCGGTGCTTGCGGTTGGGATGCTTCATCATGTAGTTGGCCAGGGCTTCCAGACTGCCTTTGTCCAGCTGCAGGCGGTCGGCGTTGGCGCGGCCCAAGCGGACCCCCTTTCGATGCCAGCAAGCCTCTATCTCATCACGGGAAAGCCCACAGCGCAGCAGTACATGGAAGTGGGGGACCACTGCTTTTTGGTCGGCATCCGGGTCGGCTTCCTGCCACTCCATCACGGCCAGACATTCGGGCTTGTCCAGTCCTGCGGCGCGGCATCGGTCCCGGATATGTCGCATAAAATTGCGAAAATCCCGCCAGGCTTGTTCCGAAGTTTCCGGCCGCAGATCGGCGGCATAGGTCAATGTGGTGTGGGTGTCTGCCTGGGTAAAGTTGGTTACGGCCAGCCGGTGGAACCACCGACGGGCGGCTTTTGCGTTGTGGGCTGCCTGGGCGGGTGGTGTTCCACGGAAAGCAGGCGGCGTGCTGTTCTGGCGGTCCAGTTCCCGGCCGCGGCCATCCCGGGAGGGGAGGGGGTAGATCTCCACTTCCTGGTACTGCGCCTGCCGTGGATTTCTGCCGCACAGGTATCTTCGTTCGCGCTGGTAGGTTTTCATAGGTTCCTCTCTTTGGGTGTGGAAGGAAAAGAACTTCTTTTGCAGGGGAACACACCGGGCAGGCTTGTTCAAATGCCGATCCTTTCCTGCGGGAAGAGCCTGCCCTCGTTTTCCCCTGCACCCCTTTCCCCGGCTGGGTACCGTTCTACTTTTATTACCCTATACGAGCCCATCAGGCGGCCGAAGCCGCCGGGCGTTCTTGACAGGGCGCAGCGCGTGGTCTATACTGAATTTGCAGATTCGGTGAGCCTTTGCGCTTGCCCAAACCGGCCTCGCAATGTTGCGGGGCCGGTTTTATTTTGTATTGGTTTGTTCTGCCGGGAAGCCGTTGGCTTCCGGGTATTCCTCGGCCAGCATGCGCAGCACCGCCGGGTGGAGCAGGGAAAGCTCAAACTTTACCCGGTCCAGATCGCCGGGCGGGCTGGACAACGCTGTGCCATCCAGGGATTTCTGCAGATACCGCAGGTAGAGCCGCTTGATGGTAGGATGGTTCACATTGAGGAAATACCATGGCGGGCGCTGCCGGGAATGGATCGAAGCATAGTATTCGGCTTCCCGCTGGCGCTCCTGCCAGATCAGTGGCGCCAGGCGGTCGATAAGTTCCCGCCGGGTGGGGGCGCTTTTGGTGTCAGGCATTCCAGTACCTGCCCAACAGTGTCCCGTTGTCGATCTGGCGGCAAAGGGCTTCCAGCGTTTGTTTGTCTACTTTGATGTACACTATCAGTTCTGTTCGTTTGCCTTTTCCTCTATTCAGAAAAGGCGCAACGCAGATCACTTCCAGATCGGCAAGCGGGGAATCCTGGTTCACGATGTTGGACGGAAACTCCAGTTTTTCCTTGTACGGCGGCACCTTCTGGGAGACAGGCGCTTCGATGTAGATGGAGGTTGTTTCGCTCGCGAGCACGTCGGCGGCAGCGGTGACCGGGTAGCTGGTCAGTGTAAACTCTTTCAGAAATTGATACAGGGTCATGGTGTTCACCTCATACTTTTTCGCACTGTCTCATGCCGGATTCTGCCGCATCGATCATCATGGCGATGGACTGCAGTTTCTTATTCCGGGGAATGGCAGAGTTGCGCATGATGTCCCGCATGGCTTCATAGGCCTGCTGGTACCGGTCGGGCTTTTTGCACTCAAATGCAATTCTGATTTTTTGTGGCGTTGCCATCCGCTTCACCCTCCAGTCTGAAGTAAAGTCCCAGCAGCCAGTTTTCAAGCAGGATGGCTGCCATGGTGGCCAGCAGGTTCAGCGCAGCAATGGCCGCCAACAAGTAAACGGCCAGCGCGGTGGCTGCCATCTTGACGGCGCCGCGCAGCAGCGATACAATGAGGTTGTGCTTTTTTGCGATTGCACGTTTTTGGCCGTTCCGGTGTACCAGCACCGGGGCGGTCATTTTGTTTTGGAACATGGGGGAACTCCTTTCAGCAAAGCTGCCGAGCAAGCGCGGTGGCAGGGATTTTTTTGTCGTGGTTGCCCGGCGTCCAGCCGGTAAACTTGCGCAGCACCCAGTCTTTCTCTTTGCGGTCTGCCGCGCCCAAAGTGATCTTGGCGGCCTCGGCCACCGTTACCATTTCACCGGCTGCCTGGCTGCGTACCCGCTCCAGCGCGTCGCGGTATCCTTCTTTCTCTCGTGCCATGGGAAACCTCCTTGTGATGTTGTATTTTCCGCTGTAAAATGAAAGAGGAAAGTAGGTGATTTCGTGCTTTTTGATGTTATGAAAGATTTAATAGTGGGAGCCGTTTCTTCCGGCGTTATGTTTTGCGCTCATAAAATATGAAGATATTAAGGCTTTTTTGGAAGCTATGACCGCCTTCATTCTATACGAAAAAACCGTTGAAAAAGCTTTCCTCATTCCTCGCAAATAAAGGGATCATTTTCCGCGAGTAATTCTCCTTCGAAGTTCCAGAACTGCTTTACTGCCCGTACCTGGTCGGTATCGGTTCCAATTCCTCTAAGGGAAATCGTTTCGATAACTTGGATCACCTTTGCGCTGTCCGTCCCCCTGGGACGGACGTTTTTGTTTACTTCCATCCCGTTCACCTCCTTGTAGTCCGTAATATGGGACGGGTCAGGGGGCGAACCGTTTTCAGTCCTTCCCCTGCAGTAAATATTCGATCGAACAATGGAACATTTCCGACATGGCTTCCAACTTCGTTTGGGGGATGTTTCCATGTACCATCCAGTTGTAAACCGTTTTTCGCGTCACGCCTAGATTTGTGGCAAGCGTTTCCATTGTCATCCCGTTGCGCACGCGCTCAGCATTGATATTGGGATACGGCAACCTGTTCACCTCCTTCAATTACTCGTTTCGAGTAACTGTCATTATAATATACCCAAAATGAGTATTTGTAAAGTAAAAGAATACCCAAATCGGGACATTCACTTTTGTGCATGTTGCCAATTTGGGTATTCTTAATTGACTTATTACTCAAATTGTGTAATACTTAAAATATCAACGGAGGTGTATCATGAATCGTATTGCAGAACTGCGTGTTAAGATGGGACTGTCGATGAAGGAAGCGGCCTCCAGGCTCGAAATGCCCTATACAACCTATGTGAACTATGAAAAGGGAACCAGAGAACCGAGTTCTGAGACTCTTATAAAATTGTCCCGCTTTTTTGAAACGACAATAGATTATCTATTAGGTAAGTCGGATGCTGACATGATTCCTCCTGGGTTCACGCCTCTTCCTAAGATGGAATCTGTCCCGCTTGTGGGGCAGATCGCTTGCGGTGAACCAATCACGGCAGAAGAAAATCTGGAAGGCTACGTTTCTATCCCGGCAGCTTGGCACGCCACTTTCACATTGAAGTGCTGCGGCGACAGTATGGAACCGACGATCCACGACGGGGATCTGGTAGCTATCCGTAAGGACGTGCAGGTCGAGAATGGTCAAATTGCTGCCGTCCGTATAGGAGACGAAGCCACGTTGAAGCATTTATATCTCCACGAGGACTATATCGAACTTCGACCAGAAAATCCGACCTATTCCTCCATCATACGCAGGAAGGAAGAAATGAACGATGTAACCATTGAGGGCAAAGCCGTTGGTCTTTGCCGCGGTTTATAAGAAGAGGGAACCATTATGCCTACTTGCAAAAACTGCGGACGAAAAGGATTGCTTCTTTTGCTTGATTCCAACGGCTTATGTTACAACTGCCACCGTGAATCCGCCCGCGCCAACAAGTCCATCCGCCGCCAGATAGAACATCTTGAAAAGGAGCGCAACGCTGTTTTGTCCTCTAAAGATCTTACGCCGGAAAAGGTGGACGGTTACAGTCGTAGTTATCATTACAAGGATGTTAATGTATGGGTTTTCTGGCAGTATGGTGGCCGATATGGAAAAACGTGTAAAAGCATCGGGGTGCGGCGTGGGGACACTGTCGAATTGGTCCCACATCACAGGAAAGATGATCCAAAACAAATTTCAATCCGCTGGCGTGATATAGAAGTTGCTAATATGAAAACCAGTCGCATGCGGGATATGGTCCACGTGTGGAAAAAAGCAAATCTTCCAATTCGATGTGTTGTTTCAGCCGTGGGTGGTGAGCAAAAGCTATTATTGGAGTTCGCCTTTTATGGAACTCCCAAATAAATTCAGCAACCGTTTCCAAAAGGGAAACCGTTCAAGACGATGAGTCCCGTATGATGTTTGGGGTAAAGCCGTCGGCCTGTGCCGCGGTTTGTAATAAAGTTTGGAGGTATTATCATGGGTTTTATGGACAATTGGAAACAGGAATCTACCTATTCTACCGCTTCCGGCCAGAACTACCACTATGTGGTTCTGCAGGTCACTTTGAAAGAGAAGTTCCTGGGAACGGGATCTGGAAACTTGGCTGAACTGGAGAATGTTATCAACCAGCAGGCCGCCAAGGGTTACCGCCTGCACACCATCGACACCACCAACGGCGGCAGCAAGGGCTTCGGTGGCGGTGACCGCATCCAGGCTACAATGGTTTTTGAAAAGATCCAGTAACAAAAACGCCCCCGGTGCTGCAACACCGAGAGCGTTTGAATAGATCAGCTTGCCCGAAGGCAATAGTCCGACCCATACAATTCGGATTATACCACCTCGGGGAGGCTTTGACAAGTGTGCCCTTTTGGAGGTGGATTTTTTATGCCCAAAAAGAAAGCGAATACCCGTGCCGACGGTCTGATCGAGAAGGTGCGCACCATTGACGGCAAGCGCCGCCACTTCTATGGCCGCTCGCTGCCGGAAGTGCAGAAGAAGATCGACTCGGCCATCATAGAAGCCGCCACCAAAAAGGAATGCGGTGACAAGTTCGAGGAGGTTGCCGACGCTTTCTGGAAGGCGAAAGAGCCGAAGCTGAAATACGGCTCGGTGCGCGGCTATAAGCACAAGGTGGAGGTGGCCAAGGAGTGGTTTTCCGGCTACGGAATGCGGGAAATCAATAGTACCCTCATCAATCGGGAGTTGTCCCGTATGGCAGCACAGGGGTGGTCCTATAAAAGTATCGCCGGGCAGAAGTCGGTGCTGTCGATGATCTTCCAGTACTGGTGCGCCGAACTGGACGGTGACTGCAACCCATGCACACTGCTTAAGCTGCCCCAGGGGCTTCCACAAGCCAAGCGCCGTGCCCCCACCGACGAAGAGGTGGAAAGGGTGAAGAATCATCCGGACGGGTTCGGATTGTGCGCTGCGTTTATGATGTATGCCGGGCTGCGTCTGGGGGAAATCATGGCACTGCAGAAAAAAGACCTTGCCGGCGGGATGATCTCTATTTATAAGGAAATCGTGTGGCATAGCAACACACCGGTCATCGAACCACCCAAAACACAAAATGCCGTCCGCAAGGTCCCGATCCTGGCGCCATTGCGACGGGGGATAGGTGACCGTTTGGACGGCATGAAAGAGGATGAATATATTTTCGGAGGGGCCAAGCCTATGACCAAAAGCAGGTACGAGAATGCCTGGCTGCAATATTGTGCCTCGCTGGGATGCACCCATGATACAGGGCGTCGTTACCTGACCGGAAAGAAAGACAAACGCGGCAACCCACTATATAAGGTAATCATGGCGCCCGACTTTACCGCCCATCAGCTGCGCCATGAATTTGCCAGCACGCTGGTGCAGTGCGGCATCAGCCCCCAGGTGGCCAAGGAACTCATGGGACATGCGGATATCCTTACGACCCAGCGCTGGTATGCCGAAGCGAAAAGCAGTGCCATCGACGAGGCAAAAGCCCTGCTGGATGCGCATTTCCAGGGAAAATAAATGCCGGAATTTCTACGACTTATTTACGACCAAAGTTCCGGTTACGACCTCAATACGACAGGGTACAACGTCCCTTTTCGTGGCTGTTTGTTGCTCAACAAAAACGAAAACCCGCGTTACTACGGCTTTTGCAAGCTGTAACGCGGGTTTTACGGTGGCGGAGTAAGAGAGATTTGAACTCTCGCGGCCCTTTCGGACCCTACGCCCTTAGCAGGGGCGCCTCTTCGACCTCTTGAGTATTACTCCACAAGTCAAAGTGATTGAAATATTCACTTGTTATACAAAATGGCGGAGAGGATGGGATTCGAACCCATGGTCCGCTCGCGCGAATCGCTGGTTTTCAAGACCAGTTCCATAAACCACTCGGACACCTCTCCACAGTGGCTGCCGCCAAATGCGAGTACTATTTTAGCATGGAAAAGCGGGCTTGTCAAGCCCGCTTTTGAAAAATATCAATTTTTTTTGCTATCTTTTCCGGAATTCTTTTTGGCACGGCTCCGGGCAAGGCAAGCCCAGCCTAAAACAGCGGCACACAGCCACTCACCGTTGGTGAAAAAGCCCGAGAGCAACGCCCAGCAGATGGCACCCAGTTGGTAAAGGGGCAGCTCGGTGGTGCAGGCAACAATAACAAGTTCCATTGCTACCAGGCAAAGGGGTAGCAATCCAAGACCGGATATAAGCAGGGAAAACCCATATCCTTTGCTGGCGTGGGGATCACGCCAGGTTGGCAGAAAGAAACCGGCTACACAGCCCAGCAGCCAGGGCAGAGCAGAAATCAGACTCTGGGAAGGGGAAGTGGTAACATAAATGGCGGTAGGACCGTCCGCACCGCCGATCGCACCGATGGAGGCTGCCTGGTTTGCCGCAAATTGATCTGCCAGCATTGGCACCAGCGCCACAGCCAGTACCAGCACAGCAAGCACAACAAAGGCCCAACGCCACCGGCTGGGGACGCTTGGGGCGTTTAAGGCGGAATTGAATTGGGCGGCCACTTCTTCCGGGGTGCCCAATTCTTTCATGATGGCTTCATCGCTCTGGCCATTTTCCCGGCGGCTCTGAAAGTCGCTGGCCAGTTCCGTCATGATGCGTGCCCGCGTTTTGCGGTCTACCCGCAGGTGCCGGTCAATGGCGTTCATGTACCGTTTGACCGGCGGCAGAACATCCAGCGTCGTGTTGCCAATTTTCCATTTCATTGTGATTCTCCTTCCATGCATTGCTCCACGCAGTCCACAAAGTGATGCCAGGTTTCACGCTGCTGCGCCAGCACGGTGCGTCCTGTGTCTGTTACTGTGTAGACCCGTCGCGGGATTTTTGCCAGCGAAACCGCTCCATCCGGGCTGTTCCATGCCGAGGTGATGCAGCCTTCTTCCTCCAGGCGGTAGAGAATAGGGTAGAGCGTTCCTTCTTTCAGGTCCAAAAGCCCGCCGCCTTTTTCCCGCAGCCGTACGATCAGTTCGTACCCGTGGCTGGGCCTATCTGCCAGAAACCGAAGCACCAGCATTTCCAGAACGCCCTTTTTCAACTGTTGGGTAAAGCGTTGTTCACTGCCTGCTGCCATAGCAACACCTCCCATACTTAAATATTTAGGATTGCTAAATACTATATAACACAAATCACAGGCACTGTCAACAGAGAAAGCGCAGGTTTTGCGAAGCCCTTTACATTTTTATAGGCTGTGTTATACTAGGGGCAATCTACAATTATCTTGGGAGGTACTCTCATGCAGGATTCTCGTTGGGCGTCCATTGACGCCTTCGCTGAACAAAACCGTGAAAATATTTTGCGCGACATCACCCGCCTGGTGGCAGTGCCCAGTGTGGAAGGCACGCCGGAACCCGGTGCCCCCTTTGGCGCCGGGCCCAAGGCGGCACTGGATACGGCGCTGGAAATTGCCGCAGAACTGGGCCTGCAAACCCATAACGCCGAGGGCTACATCGGCTGGGCAGATACCGGTACTATTGCGGATGACCAGAAATTCCTGGCTACCATCACCCATGTGGATGTTGTGCCGGAAGGCAATGGCTGGGATGCCGATCCCTACACCGTCCGCGTACAGGACGGCTGGCTGCTGGGCCGCGGCGTGGCCGACGACAAAGGTCCCAGCATCCTCTGCCTGTATGCGCTGAAATACCTCAAAGACAGCGGCGTGGCCTTGAAATACCCGGTGCGTGCTTTGCTGGGCGCCAACGAGGAAACCAACATGCACGATGTGGATTACTACGCCGAGCATTACCCGATGCCTGCTTTCTGCTTTACCCCGGATGCGGAATTCCCGGTCTGCAATGGTGAAAAGGGCGGCTTTAACGGGGAAATCGTCAGCCCGAAACTGGAAAACGGTGTTATCGCAGCGTTTGCCGGCGGTGTGGCCCGCAACGCCGTGCCGGATCGCGCCTCCTGCACCGTCCGCGTGGCGCCGGAAAAGATCAAACTCATCGACGGTGTGACGGCGGAAGCCGGTGAAAATGGCACCACCGTGCTGCACGGATGGGGCAAGAGCGGCCATGCGGCTATGCCGGAAGGCACCGTCAATGCCATCGGCCTGTTGGTGAACTGCCTGCTGGAGAGCGGCATCTGCACCGAACAGGCGCAGGCCTATTTAAAGGTACTGCAGACGCTTCATGCGGCGAACGACGGCAGTGCGCTGGGCATTGCGGCCAACGACGGCCTGTTTGATCCGCTGACCATCATCGGCGGTACCATCGAGATGCAGGATGGCGTGATCCGTCAGAGCTTTGACTGCCGCTATCCCACCAACACCAACCCCGAGAAGATGACCGCGGCCCTGGAAAAGGTCTGTGGCACGGCGGCGCACCTGGAGAACCTGACCAGCCGCGTTCCGTTCTACATCGCGGCGGACAGCCCGGCCATCCAGACGCTGATCACGACCTACAACGACGTGACCGGCGAGAACAAGACCCCCTTCACCATGGGCGGCGGCACCTATGCGCGCCACTTCCCCTATGCGGTCAGCTTTGGCCCCGAGCACACCGACCTGGCGATTCCTGAATTTGCCGGCCCGATGCACGGTGCCAACGAGGGTGCCCCGTTTGAAAAGCTGATCGAGGCCCTGAAAATCTATATCCTTGCGCTGCTGCGCCTGCAGGAAATTGAACTGTAAGCCAGTGACAGGCTAACAAAACATTCGCCCCCGGTGCCATACAGGCACCGGGGGCGGTTGGTTTGCCTATTCGTCGTAACGGAACAGCGTGATGTAGGAGGCACGTTTGCGGCGCTTGCGCCGACGGCACAGCAGGGCAGTCAGGGCCAGCAATCCGCCGGCCGCAGCCAGAAGGGCCAGGATTTTACCAAAATGCTTCATATCTGCCTCCTTATACTGAAAAAACAGCTGTATATCGACTGTTATTATCATAGTACCATAAACGGCAGAAAGTTGCAAGCATCGTACATCCTTTGCAACATTTGCGCAAATTGTTGCAGAAATTGCGTTCTCGGACAAAATGCGAAGCTTTGTACGGCCAGGCAACTTGACTTGCCACTTTAACATGGTAAAATGTATAAGTATACTTATGGGGCATTGCAGGGAGAGGCCGCGCCAGCGGAAAAACTGCAATGTCAGATAAAAAAAGAAATGGGGGAAATAGATTGTTCAAGTCCCTAAAGCGTTCCGCAAAAGGCGCGAGCGTGCCGCATGTGAAGGCGACAGCAGGGCAGCCGACAGTTACGATGCCGGTGCCTGAGCATGTCATCATTCCCATGTCGATGCACATCGGCGCACCGGCGGAACCCGTCGTCAAAAAGGGCGACACCGTCATGGTTGGCACTTTGATTGGCAAAGCCACCGGCTTTGTCAGCGCCAACATCCACTCCAGCGTTTCGGGCACTGTGCAGGACGTGGCTCCGATGCGCATGGTCAACGGGGCGATGACCACCGCCGTGGCCATCAAGACCGACGGTCAGCAGACCGTGGACCCGGCCTGCGTACCGCCCACGGTCACCGACAAAGCCAGTCTGCTGGCGGCCATCCAGGCTTGTGGTCTGGTGGGCGTCGGCGGCGCCGGTTTCCCGACGCATGTCAAGCTGGCTGCCGATACCGTCGACACGCTGCTGATCAACGCAGCCGAATGTGAGCCGTACCTGACCACCGACTGCCGTGAAATGCTGGAATGCAGCGATACCATCATCTCCGGTATTGCCGCTGTGATGAAGTATTGCAACATTCCCAACTGCATCATTGGCATCGAGCGCAACAAGCCCGAGTGCATCGACCTGATGTGCTCTCTGGTGCGGGAGATGCCTGGCGTCAGCGTCAAGCCGCTGCCCACCCGCTATCCCCAGGGCGCTGAGAAGACCCTGGTGGAGACCTGCACCGGCCGTGAAGTGCCGCAGGTTGGTCCTTTCGGCAAGGCTGGCCTGCCCGCTGATGTGGGCTGCATCATCATGAACGTGACCAGTGTTTCCACGCTGGGAAAGTTCCTCAAGACCGGCATGCCCCTGACCACCAAGCGCGTTACCGTCGAAGGCGACGCCATCGTCAAACCGCAGAACGTGGAGGTGCCCATCGGTACGTTGTACCGGGATGTCATCGAAGCCTGCGGCGGCATCAAGCCCGATGTGGAACTGGGCAAGATCATCTTCGGCGGCCCCATGATGGGCGGCGCCGCGCCCAGCGCAGATTTCCCCGTGCTCAAGCAGAACAACGGCCTGCTGCTCTTCAGCAAAAAGGCAGCCGATCTGCCCGAAGCGTCCGCCTGCATCCGCTGCGGCCGCTGCATCGATGCCTGCCCCATGGGTCTGGAACCCGTGGTGGTGGCCGAAGCTTTCAACAACAAGGACTTCGACACCCTCAAGGCGCGCTGCGTTGATCTGTGCGTGGCTTGCGGCAGCTGCAGCTATGCCTGCCCGGCCAAGCGTCCCGTCAGCCAGACCATGACGCTGGCCAAGGCGTGGTACATGGGTGAACTGCGGAAAGGAGGCAAATAACCAATGGAAGAACGTTTGCTGGTAACCGCCTCGCCGCATATCCGGGATCATTCCACCACCCGTGGCCTCATGGGCAATGTAGTCATTGCTCTGCTGCCCTGCGTGCTGGCTTCTGCCCTGATTTTCGGCGTGCAGGCGCTGGTCCTCGTGGTAGTGACCACTTTTGCCTGCGTGGCGTTTGAATATCTGTATGAACTGCTGCTGCACAAGCAGAACACGGTGGGGGACCTGTCCGCGGTTGTGACCGGTATCATCCTCGCCCTCAATATGCCGGTTGGCATGCCGCTGTGGATCGCGGTGGTCGGTGCTTTTGTGGCCATCGTCATCACAAAGCAGCTGTTCGGCGGCATCGGCTATAACTTCGCCAACCCCGCCCTGGTCGGCCGTATCGTGCTGTTCCTCGGCTTCACTTCCCGCATGACCGCCTACGTCTATCCCGACATGGCGGTGGATGCCCTGGCGTCCGCTACGCCGCTGGCTTCCAGCGTGGACCTGAACGCCGTTAACTTCATGGACATGTTCCTTGGCCTGCACGGCGGTATGATGGGCGAGACCTGTGTTCTCGCCATTCTGGCCGGCTTTGCCATTCTGCTGGCGACGGGCACCATCCAGGCGACCATTCCCGTCAGCATTGTGGCCACTTGCTACGTCCTGACCCTGCTCTACACCGGCGACCCCTATGTGGCGCTGATGGAATGCATGGCCGGCGGCCTGCTGTTCGGTGCTGTCTTTATGGCTACCGACTACGTCACCAGCCCCTTCACCACCAGGGGCAAGCTGTTCTACGGCATCTTCATTGGCCTGGTGACCTTCCTGATCCGTCATTTTGCCAGCATGAACGAAGGCATGAGCTTTGCCATCCTGCTGGGCAACCTTATGACGCCGTGGTTCAATGCCTGGGGCCATCAGGTGGCGCTGGGCTTCAAAAAGGCCAAGAAGGCCAAAGCCAAAAAGGAAGGGGGCGCTGACTGATGGCAAGCAATCAGAATTCGGAAAAGCAGAGCGCCTTTAAGGAACTGGTACTGCCGGTCATCGTGCTGGTAGTCATCTGCCTGGTGTGCAGCGCCTTGCTGGCGGTCCTCAACGATGTGACCGCCCCCATCATTGAAGAAAACACCAAGGCCGAAACGCTGGCCGCCTATCTGTCGGTGCTGCCCGAGGGTACGACCGATGGAGACATGACCGAGCTGGAAGGCCTGACCACGCCCGACGTTCTGGGCGCGGTGACCACTTCCTCCGGTGCGGCAGCTGTCAAGGCCGCTTCCTCCGGTTACTCCGGCAAGGATGTCACGGTGTACGTGGCCTTTGATACGGAGGGCGCTATCTCCAACATCAGCGTGGACGCTTCCACCCAGACCACCGGCATCGGTTCAAAGGTGGCTGAGGAAGGCTTCACCTCCGGCTTTATCGGCTGGAACGGCGGCGCCGTCTCCAGCGGCAACCCGGTGGATGGTGTGGCCAGCGCCACCTATTCCAGCAATGCGGTCTTTTCTGCCGTGAACGCGGCCATCGACTGCTATACCAACGAAATCAAAGGGGGTATGTAACGATGGCTGAAAAACCGAGCAAATGGAAAGTTTTTACCGCCGGTATCATCCGTGAAAACCCGGTTCTGCGCCTGGTGCTGGGCTGCTGCTCTGCCCTGGCTGTCACCACCACCGTTTCCGGCGCCGTGGGCATGGGCCTGTCCATGACCTTCGTGCTGGTCTGCTCCAACATTGTTATTTCGGCGCTGCGCAAGGTCATCCCCGGCAAGGTGCATCTGCCGTGCTACATCGTCATCATCGCTACCTTTGTTACGGTGGTCCAGATGGTGCTGCAGGCCTTTGTGCCGGACCTGTACAAGTCGCTGGGCGTTTTCCTGGCGCTGATCGTCGTTAACTGCATCATCCTCGGCCGTGCCGAGATGTTCGCCTGCAAGAATACCGTTGTGGATTCTGCGCTGGACGGCCTGGGCATGGGCATCGGTTACATCCTGACCATGGCGCTTATGTCCTCCATCCGTGAGATCATCGGCAGCGGTACCTGGCTGGGCATCACCGTTATCCCCGAGAGTGTGGATCGCATGACCATCATGAACTCGGCTCCCGGCGGTTTCTTCGTCTTCGGCTGCCTGATGGCCGGTTGTGTCTGGCTGGAGCGCAAGCTCAACAAGCCCATCGAGCGCAAAACCTGCGGCGATGTGATGCTGGACCAGATCGACGCCGCCAAGGCTGAACAGAAAGGGGGCGCTGAAGAATGAGTTCTCAGATTGCAACGTTTGCCACGATCTTCTTCAGCATGATCCTGGTCAACAACTACGTTCTGGTGCAGTTCCTCGGCATCTGCCCGTTCCTGGGCGTTTCCAAGAAACTGGACTCCTCCGTGGGCATGGGCCTGGCCGTTATCGTGGTCATGGTCATCGCCACGGCGGTTACCTTCCCGCTGCAGATCTTCCTGCTGGACGCCTTTGATCTGGGCTACATGCAGACCATTATCTTCATTCTGGTCATTGCGGTCCTCGTCCAGCTGATCGAGATCACCCTGAAGCGTTACGTCCCGGCACTGTACCAGTCCCTGGGCGTTTACCTGCCGCTGATCACCACCAACTGCTGCGTGCTGGGCGTTACCATCCTGGCCGTGCAGGATTACTCTGCCATTGTGGAAACTTCCGGCTTTGGCCTGGCCTATGCTGAGGCATTGATCTGCGCAGCCGGTGCCGGTGTGGGCTTCCTGGTGGCCATGCTGCTGTTCTGCGGCGTGCGTCAGCGCGTGGAAAACTCCAACCCGCCCGAGAGCTTCAAGGGCCTGCCCATCACGCTGGTTTCTGCGGCTATCACGTCGCTGAGCTTCATGGGCTTCGGTGGTCTGGTCGAGAACATCATCAACGCGATTCTGTAAGAAAGGGGAATGGAAGAAATGAACCCGATCGTATTTGCTATCGTCGTGCTGGTGGTGCTGGGCCTGGTCGGCGGCTTCATCCTGGTGCTGGCCTCCAAGTTCATGGCTGTGTATGAGGACCCGCGCATTGCGGAAATTACCGATTGCCTGGCCGGTGCCAACTGCGGCGGCTGCGGCTATGCCGGTTGTGCCGACTATGCCAAGGCTATCGTCGAAGATGGTGCTCCCACCTTCAAGTGTGCACCCGGCGGCGACAAAACCGCTGATGCCATCAACCGCATTATGGGCGCCGAGGAATCCGACCGTCCCAGTCTGCGTGCTACCGTGATTTGCGCCGGCGGTGAAAACTGCGGTAAGCGTTTTGACTACAAGGGCATTCAGACCTGTGCGGCGGCTGCTGCTGTGGCTGGCGGCCCCAGCGCCTGCTCTTACGGCTGCCTGGGCCTGGGCGATTGCACCCGTGCCTGCAAGTTCGATGCCATCCATGTCGTCAACGGCGTGGCGGTTGTGGACCGCAGCAAGTGCACCGGCTGTACGGCCTGCACGGCGGTCTGCCCGCGCAAGGTCATCCAGATGAAGCCCATCGCACCGCAGCCTGCCGTCAAGTGCTCCAACAAGGACAAAGGCGCTGTGGTCAACAAGACCTGTAAGGTGGGCTGCATTGCCTGCGGCCTGTGTGTACGCAACTGCCCGCAGCAGGCCATCTACCTCAAGGATAACGTGGCCGTCATCGACTACACCAAGTGCAACGGCTGCGGCACCTGTGTCACCAAGTGCCCCAAGAAGGCGATCCAGTGGGTCGAAGGCGCGCCGCGCCCTGTGGATGCACCGGTTCCGGCTCCTGAAGTACACTGATTGATCTGTAAAAAGTTCCTCGCCCTGTGGCGGGGAGCTTTTTTATTTCCCGGGAATTTTTTTGTAAAAACAGGGGACAGATTGCTTCAAGTATGCTATACTTAATTCCGTAGGTGAATTTGTAAGAAACTGCAGGGAGGTTTACCGCAATGGAAATCACCAATGATATTTTGTACGTAGGCGTCAACGATCATGACGTTGACCTGTTTGAAGGACAGTACAACGTGCCCAACGGCATGGCATACAATTCCTATCTTATTCAGGATGAAAAAGTAGCCGTCATGGATTCTGTGGATGCGCACTTCACCGATGCCTGGCTGACCAATATTGCCTCCGTTCTGGGGGGGCGCACGCCGGATTATCTGGTCGTGCAGCACATGGAGCCTGATCACTCCGGCTCTGTGTATGCCTTTGCGCAGGCCTATCCCGATACCAAGATTGTGGCCTCTGCCAAGGCTGTGGCCATTATGCAGCAGTTCTTTGACACCGACTTTACCAGCCGCTGCCTGATCGTCAAGGAGGGCGACACGCTGGAACTGGGCAAGCACACGCTGCATTTTGTTACGGCGCCCATGGTGCACTGGCCCGAGGTCATCATGACCTACGATTCTACCGACAAGGTCCTTTTCAGTGCGGACGCTTTCGGCAAGTTCGGTGCCCTTGACGTGGACGAAGAGTGGCTGCCCGAAGCCCGCCGTTATTACATCGGCATCGTGGGCAAGTACGGCCCGCAGGTGCAGGCAGTTCTGAAGAAGGCTGCCGGTCTGGAAATTGAGACGGTTTGCTCTCTGCATGGTCCTGTGCTTCACAAAGAGCAGCTGGGGGATGTGCTGGCCGTCTATGATGCCTGGAGCGCTTACCGCCCCGAGACCGAGGGCGTGCTGGTCGCGTACAGCTCTATCTATGGCCACACCAAGCAGGCCGCCGAGGAGCTGGGCGAGAAGCTGCGCGCCAACGGTGTGGATGTCACGGTGATGGACCTGGCCCGCTGCGATATGGCAGAGGCTGTGGCTCAGGCGTTCCGTTACAGCAAGCTGGTGCTGGCTGCGCCTTCCTACAATGGCGATGTGTTCCCGTTCACCCGCTGCTTTATCGAGCACCTGGCCGAGCGTAACTACCAGAACCGCACGGTGGCCATTATCGAGAACGGCACCTGGGCACCCACTTCCGGCCGCGTGATGCGCAAGATGCTGGAAAACAGCAAGAACCTGACCATTCTGGATCAGACCGTCAGCATTAAGAGCGCCCTGAATGCTGCCAGCCGCGCCCAGCTGGATGAGCTGGCCGAAGTGCTGAGCAAGTAATTCGAAAAACTCCCAAAATGGGGTTGACAAAACGGTACGAATGCCGTATAATATCTATCGTTGACCCCATTATGGATGATTAGCTCAGCTGGTTAGAGCGCTGCGTTCACATCGCAGAGGTCGAGGGTTCGAGTCCCCCATCCTCCACCATAACAAAGAAATCCGAACCCGGAATCCGGGTTCGGATTTTTTGTTGCCTTATACAGTATATAAAAAAGGCAGCCCCTTGCGGGACTGCCTTGGCATAGAAAAGTTAGTGGCATTCTTTCTTCATGGCGCGGTAGCCGATCACCACTGTCCACACATAGGCGCAGGTCTTGGGGATCATCAGCATACCGACCATCGGATAGACGTCCGCCCACAGCACTACGGGGATGTAGAAGGCAAAGCTCAGCACGATGGTCAGCCACATCCAGCGGAACGCATGGTCCTGTTGTGCCTTGGCGCTGCGATAGAACAGTACGATGACCAGGAGCCCCAACAGCGCAAAGGGGATGTTGCGGTAGATGCCCCAGGAAAGCGGTGCAGAGGCGCTGAACCACTGATTCTGCGGCATAAGGCAAAGTACTGCACGAAGTCCCGCCAGCACGTAGACAGCGGCTGTCAGGCCGTTCTGGCCCTGTACGCGGTAGCGCAGACGCCAGACGTAGTACAGCAGCACGTAAAAGACCGTCATCGTCACCGAGGTGATGGCCTTGCCAAGACCCAGGGCAAAGGTGTAGTTCTCCAGGCCGGTAGTGCATAAGGCCCAGGCACGGGGAATCAGGTGGAAGGCATCCCCGGCGCCCAGTACGATGGCCATCCATCCGAACAGGCGGAATTGTTTGGCGGCGTTGGGCTGCCGGATCATCAGAATTCCGATGGTAATGACAGTGACCAGATAAACAGCGTCAAAGGTGGTTTCCATAATTGCTTGCATGTAAGTGTTCCTTTCTTGGTACGATTTTGAACATTGTTCATTTTGCCTTTGAAAAATTCTCCCCGGCAGGGGAGAAGGCATTATAACGATGTCGGCGAAGTGCCATACAGCGTGCGCTGCACCAGTTGCAGTACAGGCGCAGGATCATACTGGCCCCGCAGCTGTGCGGCCAGCAGCAGCGAAAACAGCAAATTGGCAAATTGTTCCGGCGTGAAGTTTTCGTCAAAGGCGTCGGGGCGAATTCGGGTGTCCTGCCGCATGACTTCGCACAGCATGGTCAGAATGTGCTGCCAGGCTTGCTGCATCCGCTGCTTGCCTTCCTGCTTTTCACTGCTGACGAAGTTGACAGAGTGCAGCGTGAAAAAGCCGGGGTATTGCTGGCTGCCGTAGGCCATCCGTGCGAACAGCCAACGAATACAATCCTGCGTGGTGCGAAAGGCTTCCTGCCCCTCAGCACAGCGGAAAATGTCATACCAGACGCTTTCGATGGCTGCCCCTACGAGTTCCGCCTTGGAACCAAAATAGTTGTAGACGGTGCCGACGGAGATATCGCAGGCGGCGGCTACCTGACGCACGTTCAGTGCCTGGCCGCCCTGGCTGTGGATCAGCGCGCGGCATACGGCCAGAATATCTTCTTTGGATGTTGCTGCGGGTTTCATGGTATCACCTCAAAATGAACAATGTTCATTATAAAAGGGAAACGCCACTTTGTCAAGCATGGATCATGTCGTAATAGGAGAAAATAATAAAACCGAAAAAAGTTGGATTTTTTTCAAAAAAGCTGTTGACAAATTTCCCCTGCATTGCTATAATAATGGAGCTGTCAGGAACGACGGCAAAACCTGTGGGGGTGTAGCTCACCTGGGAGAGCGCCTGCATGGCATGCAGGAGGTAAGGGGTTCGATCCCCCTCATCTCCACCACAAAAAGCTCCGAATCGAAAGGTTCGGAGCTTTTTCCTTTTCATTTATTTTTGTGCTACAGCGGAAAAGACTTTCATAAAGCGCCGCACGTTCTGGCTGGCGTATTCAAAGCCTGTGATATAGAAAACCTTCTTCTGAAACTGTTTGCTTGGAAACCAGCGGGAATCGATGCCCGGTGCACAGACGAAGAAATCATACTGGTCCAGGATATCTTCAAGAACTACGCCTTTGTGATTGATTTCAATCTCCCAGTCCGGATAGGAAGGGGCCAGGGCTCGCCCAAAGCCGCTACACCTGATCCGTTGTGCGAAAAGGTTCGTTCTGAGGAGCCTGCCGTTCCGGGGCCGGTTCATGGATGTAACAATAGCAGATACGTTTCATAAAAACATGATGCCTCCTTGCAGGCTTACTATAGTCCTTTCCGGGCGCGGAAACAAGAGCTATTTTGCACAAAAAGACCGATAAAATCTTTCACAAAAAGCCCCGGCAAGGGCGATACACCTTTGCCGGGGCTTTGCTGCATGATATTTTATACGGCTTTGAAACCAACACTCTGCATGAAGCGCAGGAACGCATCCTGGCCTTCTTTGTCCTGTTTGAAGACACCGGCGTTTTCCAGCACGTGGCTGAACACGGTGCCGATCTCCTTCTTGACGGTGTTGTTGGCATCCTGCGGCGCCATGGAGGTGCCGTACTTGGCAATCAGTTGATCGATCCAGTCGGCGTGCACCGCCAGGGGAGAACCTTCCTCCCGGCTGGTGTTGGGTCGCTGGCCGGCCAGGATCTCGGCAAT
The DNA here is from genome assembly GCA_900545545.1 of uncultured Subdoligranulum sp. GTDB lineage: Bacteria > Bacillota > Clostridia > Oscillospirales > Ruminococcaceae > Gemmiger. The sequence goes on from UQZO01000003.1 coordinate 109,317, forward strand.
CTGGGCACCCTGGTCCTTCAGACGGGCGGGCAGGATTGCCAGACCCATGACCTCGATAAGGCCGATGTTTTCCTTCTTGATGTTGTGGTATTCCTTGTGGGGATGGAAGATACCGTCGGGATACTCCTCACTGGTGCGGTTGTTGCGCAGCGCCAGGTCGAGGATGTAACCATCCTTTTCGTCGTAATGCAGGATGGGGGTGACGGTGTTGTGCGGCGTATCACCGGTATGGGAGAGAATGCCCACGCTTTCGTCGTCGTATTTGCGCCAGGCGGTCAGAATGTTGTTGGCGACGATCTGCATCTGCTGGCTGCTGCGGCCGATCAGCCGGACGGCGGAAACCGGCCAGTTCAGGATACCGGCGCGGACACCGGGATAGCGGATATCCGTCATAGGCACGGCGATGGAAGCCTTCTGCATGGGGAAGACGTACCGGCCGCCCTGGAAATGACTGTGGCTGAGGATGCTGCCGCCTACGATGGGCAGATCGGCGTTGGAGCCACAGGTGTAGTGCGGGAACTGGGAGACGAAGTCGAAGATTTCGGCCAGCGTCTGGCGGTCCATCTCCATGGGCTTGTGGGTCTCATGCAGCATGATGCAGTGCTCATGGAAGTAGGCGTAGGGGCTGTACTGCAGGTAGAACTGCTGCCCGGCCAGCGTGATGGGCACAATGCGGTGGGTCTGGCGTGCCGGGAAGTTGATGCGGCCCGCGTAACCGATATTCTCTTTGCAGAGCATGCAGGCGGGGTAGCCGGACTTCGGCTGCAGACGTTCCAGGGCGATGGTCTTGGGATCTTTCTCCGGTTTGGTCAGGTTGATGGTGATCTCCAGCTCGCCGTAGGGCGTATCGGTGTTCCACTGGATGTTCTTGGCAATCTGGGCCGTGCGGATATAGTTGGAAACCACGCACAGATCATAGAACCAGTCGGTGGCAGCTTTGGCACCCTTGCGCTCGTACAGCTTCTTGAACTTCTTGCAGACTTCGCTCTCACGGGGCATCAGGGCGCCCATCAGGCGAGTTTCAAAGTTGATGCGGTACTGTGCCACGGCGCCGTCGAACAAATCTTTCTGCGCTGCCAGTTCCACCATCTCATCCAGCAAGGCTGCCGGTGTTTCGGGGTTCTCCTTGGGCGGTTTGGCTTCGCTGGGGGCACTCAGTGCCAGCAGGTCCAGCAGCGTATTGCGTGCGACCAGAACGTCCAGGTCTTTGATGAGCTTGTGCTTGCGGCCGAAGCGCAGCAGCCGCTCCACATCCAATGCCAGACGTGCGTCGCGCTGTTCCGGGGTCAATGCCGTGCAGTCCAATTCGTTGTTTGCCATAATTGCCCTCCTGTAGCGGTGTGTTTTCGGTTCTGTTATACTAACCATACCGCAAAAATCCTCCATTTTCCATGGCACTGCGTGCCATGCTTTTGCAGTTTTCATGCACAGATTTAGGTGTGCTGTAAATATTCGGTGCTGACCCAGCCTATGGGCCAATCCTGATAGGCCACCAGAGCCCAGCCCGGTGCCGTGCTGCTGGCGCCCAGTTCCTCTACAGAAGATCCCGGCGGCAGGCTGCCGATCTTTTCGTATTCCGTACCGGGGCCCGCCCGTACGTTTAAGTTGTCATCGGGAATGGTGGTGTATGTGTGGCCGTCGCCAGCCGCCCAGAAGACATCGGGATATACCATCGTCAGCGGCACATACCGTAGCAGTTCCGGTTCATTTCTGAGATCCTGAGCTGCCGGAGTCTGGTTGATGACCGGTGCTGCCGCACTGGGAATGGAAAAGGCATGCCAGCCATCTGCCTGTTGCAGCCAACCTACGGTGCCGTCCCACACAAGACCATCATAAGTACAGGGCAGAAATTCCAGCCCGGCACTGTCCAACAACCCCAGTTTGCCGTCACGGCTTACCACCGCATAGCCGCTCAGCAGGGGAGAAGCCCATCCCTGCGAATCCCAAGGATCGGTGTAAACGGCATCATAGCAGGGGGCCGTCACTTCGGTACCCTGCCGGTCCAGATAGATCCATTTGGTGCCGCGGCGGGCAGGGGCCAGCAGTGCACCTTCCCGGAAAAATCCCACCTGCTGGTATTCATAGTTGTTCAGCGGTGTGCCGTCCTCGGTGCGGTAACGATAGGGAGCGCTGCTGTCATACTCCAGTGAGTAGCCCCAATTGTTGACCGATAATGTAGCAGGCCGAGTGGGAAAGATATGCCCGTACTCCTCTTTCGTACCGGGGGAAATATAGGTGGGCTCGCTGGGACCTAAACTGCCGATGTAGGCACAAAGCTGTCCGGAGCTTTCCAGCCAGAAAAAATCCTTATACCCGGGGCCGCAATGGGCCATATCGCAGAGGAACCCCTCGTTTGACGCTGCCAAGGTTTGCTGCATCTGCTCCCGAAGCGCCTTGTCGTCAGGGTCTTTCTGTGCAATCCAGGCGGGGTAACGCGGTTCCTGATCGCTGCACAAGGCGATGGGCTTGTCAAACACACAGGGCAGAATCTCCGTGCCGTCGTTGTACATCAGCCCCCACTGCCCGTCCCGGCACATGGTGAAATAACCTTGTACGGGCTCTGAAAACAGCGAAAAGTGATAGACCAGCTGGATATCATCGTAGGGCAGTACCGCCAGATCGATGGCCTCCAACCCGTCCGGCAGGGCTGCTTCGGGCGTGTTGGGGGAAGCGGTTTCGTCGGCGACAGGCGGCTGGGCGGCTTCCGCGGTTTCCGGTGTGGTGGGTGTCGGCGGCGATGCTGCGGTACAGGCACACAGCAGCAGTGAACATAGCAACGGAAGTCCAAGGCGTTTCATCGTGGCACCTCCCTTCCCGATGGAAAACAGGTCAAGTATAAACGTGCTCTTTTCTTTATTGTCGCATATTGTCATACAGGTGTCAATCAAAAATCCCCTGCCGGGAAAGCCCGGCAGGGGATGGTACAAAACTTATTTTTTCAGGTCGCTGAACAGGTCCTTGCGGTAGACGCCGTCGGCCACCAGCTTGGCGAAGCTGTCGATGACGATCTGCTTGTCCTCGGCGTAGGTAACGCCGAACCACTTGTCGTGGGTGGGCAGAACCTTGACGCTGACTTTGCCCGCGTGCAGCAGCTCATCGATATAGATGGGCAGCAGGTACTCGGCTTTCAGCGGGTTCGCCGGTTCGGCTTTCTCAAAGAACTCCACAAAACCGGCATCCAGCAAATCCACAAAGGCGGGCGTCAGGCCCCACATATTCATCGAAACCAGACTGTCGATATCGATGGCCTGGCCACCGGCGGCAGCGCCGTCAGCGGTCTTTTCGATGCCGCTGGTTTCCAGCACGCCGGTCAAGTAGTGTTCCTCGTTCATCTGGCAGATACCGCGGGTCACGGCACCGTTGTCGCTCAGGGTGTTTTTCAGCACAAAACCGGCCATGCACAGTTTGCCGGGCTCGGCGGGATCGTATCCCTGCAGGAAGTCATGCAGCTGCACAAAAGCTTCCTTGCCGTAGTAGTCGTCGGCATTGATGACGGCGAAGGGCTCCTTCAGGATGCCCTTGCAGGCCAGAACCGCCTGGCCGGTGCCCCAGGGCTTGGAACGTCCTTCGGGGACAGAATACCCTTCGGGAACGTTTTCAAGAGCCTGGAATGCATAGGCGATTTCGACGCCCAGCTCTTTGCAGGTGGCCTCGATGCGGTCGCCGATGGCCTCCTTAAAGGCCTGCTCAATGTCGTGACGGATGATAAAGACGATTTTGTCGAAGCCGGCTTCGATGGCATCATGGATGGAATAATCCATGATGATCTCGCCGTTGGGACCGACCGACGCCAGCTGTTTGATGCCGCCGCCAAAGCGGGAGCCGATGCCGGCGGCCATAATGACCAATGCGGTTTTCATAAGATTCCTCCTAAATTTTGACGTGTATTTTATACGAAGATATGATTTCCGGCTGCAGCAAGGCAGATCGGAAAATGCCCGGTGCTTTTCACCAGCTCATATCGGACATCAGCAGATTGACAAAGGTGGGACCCGCCATATACAGGAAGGCGACTTCCACCAGGCCCACGATACCGAAGTACAGGATGGCGGCCAGAATATTGGTGCCGCCGCTGCGGGCCAGGGCTTCGGTGCGCTCGGGGCCTTCGGGGCAGCGGGCGCAGACATCCTCAATACGGTTCTTGGCGTGCTTCTCGTACCAGGAAACGGCAAACAGCGCCAGAACGACGCGCAGCGCCCAGCTGGCAATCTCACCGATCGTCGAAGCAACCGAGAGCCATCCCAGCGGCATGCCCCCGAAAAAGTCCGGGTTATAGTAGGCGATGGTGGCAAACAGGCCGGGCAGATAGAATACCATGGACAGAATTGCCGTCAGGATGCCTTCCTTCCACATCTTGCGGTAGAGCAGGTAGGCGGGGCCGAAGAAAAAGGCGGCAAACGAGAAGGTGACGCGATGCTTGGTTTCGCTCATGCGGAAAAACTGCATGAGATAATACATCGGGGAACGGCCCAGAAAAGCCGCCCAGTGTTTGGCCTTGATTCCGTCAATGGGGTCTTCGGGGCCTACTTCGCGGCGGTAGATGCTGCCGTCCACACCGGTGCCGTAGGCATCCATACGGGGACCGGCGGCCTGCCGGGAACCCTGGGCATTGTTGGGGGTGTAAGCCCCTGCGCCGGGAGTCCGTGCATAGATGGGGCCGGTGGTGTTGTCGGCGGTTTCCTGCCGCGGCGGGTCTTCCGGGCGGGGCAGGGGAACGCCGCAGTGGCTGCATTGTGTGGTGCCCGGTTCATTGTGGGTGCCGCAGTTGGGGCAGATGGCCGCATGAGCGGCTGCTTCGGCCTCGGGGCCGAATTCGGGTTTCCATTCAAAACCGGCTGCATGTTCCGACTGGTGCATGCAGGCGCCCACTTTCTGCCAGCAAGCCCGGTGATAGGGGGTGCCGCAGTCGGGGCAAACGACGATATCGTCATCGTCTGTAAAAGCCTGTTCGCAGACAGGGCAGTGATTTCCAGTGTAACGTGCCATGTGTATATGTCCTCCCAATAGCATAGAGCCATTATAACGCATCGACAGGGGAAATGCAAAGAATTTTCTATGAAGTTTCCGCATTCCGCCGCCTTTTTATCCGGGGTGTCCCTCTTTACAACGATTCCGATATGGTTTATACTATTACTATGTGAATTTATGCCAACCAAGGGGTAACGATATGATCACCATTGATGAATTGAAAGCAAAACTCGGCGGAATGAAAACTTCCATCGATGACCTGCGCGAAGCACTCTCCATTGAAGCCAGCGAAAAGCGTCTTGCGGAGCTGGAACACCAGATGACGCTGCCCGGCTTCTATGATGACCAGGAAAAGAGCCAGCGCGTGATCAGCGAGATGGGCGAAGTGAAGAACAAGCTGGAGCGCTTCGGCAAGCTCTCCACCCAGTATGAGGAAGCGGAGACCCTGCTCGAGATGATCGAGGAAGAAAACGATCCTTCGCTGGCCAGCGAGGGCGAACAGGCCGTGGAAGGCGTGGAAAAAGCCATCGATGAGCTGCAGCTCATGACGATGCTCAACGGCGAGTACGATCACAACAACGCCATCCTGACTTTCCATGCCGGTACCGGCGGCACCGAGGCGCAGGACTGGGCCGAGATGCTGTACCGTATGTACAGCCGCTGGGCGGAAGCACACGGCTACAGTGTCGAGGTCCTGGATGTGCTGGATGGCGACGAAGCGGGCATCAAGTCTGCGTCCATGATGATCAAGGGCGCCAATGCCTACGGTATGCTCAAGAGCGAGCACGGCGTCCATCGTCTGGTGCGCATCAGCCCGTTCGACGCCAATGCCCGCCGTCAGACCAGCTTTGCCAGCCTGGAAGTCATGCCGGAACTGGATAACAACATCCAGATTGAGATCAACCCGGCGGATATCGAAATGCAGGTTTACCGTTCTTCCGGTGCAGGCGGCCAGCACATCAACAAGACGTCCTCCGCGGTGCGTCTGATCCACAAGCCCACCGGCATTGTGACCAGCTGCCAGACCCAGCGCAGCCAGCTGCAGAACCGTGAGTACGCCATGGAAATGATGAAGGCCAAGCTGTACCAGATTGCATTGCAGCAGCATAAGGACAAGATCGATGACATCAAGGGCGTGCAGAACGAAATCGCCTGGGGCCATCAGATCCGCAGCTATGTCTTTATGCCCTATACGCTGGTCAAGGATCACCGTACCAACTACGAAAGCGGCAACGTGCAGGCCGTAATGGACGGCGATCTGGACGGTTTCATCTATGCCTACCTCAAGGCCAGCTCCCGCGGCGAACTGCAGGACGTCTAATCGGAACAGAACATCAAACGGTACACAGTGCGATACTGTGTACCGTTTTTTGCATCCGGGCGCTTTATTTGTTCATAATCAGGGGGTATACTGAGGAACTATCAGGAAAGAGGTGCCTCACATGGCTTCACCCAAAGGTCTGTCCTCCGCCGAAGTGGCGCAGCGGCAGCAACAAGGCAAAACCAATCGTCCGCCGAAATCACCCACCAAAACGGCGGGGCAGATTGTGCGGGATAATCTGTGCACGTATTTCAACCTAGTGTTTGTAGTGCTGGCAGTTATGCTGGCTTCTGTGGGTTCCTGGCTCAACATGGGCTTTCTGGGCGTGGTGTTCTGCAACACGCTTATTGGTATTGCGCAGCAGCTGCGCGCCAAAAAGACCATTGACGAATTGACGCTGGTGTCGGCCCATAAAGTCCGCTGCCTGCGGGATGATACCTGGAACCTGTGCCTGTCCGAGGAACTGGTGCAGGACGATGTGGTGGAATTCGGCGCCGGTGACCAGATTGTGGCCGACGCCGTGGTGCTGGAAGGCAGTGTACAGGTCAATGAATCACTGATTACCGGCGAGGCCCGGGCCGTGCCCAAAACGGTGGGCGGGGAACTGCGTTCCGGCAGCTTTTTGATGGCCGGGCACTGCATTGCGCGCCTGACTCGCGTGGGGGAGGAAAGCTACGCCAGCAAGCTGACGGCGGCTGCCCAGGCGGACGGACATAAGGTGGCCAAGGGCGAGATGATGCGCGCGCTGGATAAGCTCATCAAGGCCATCGGTCTGGGACTGGTGCCGGTGGGCATCCTGCTGTTCTGGAAACAGCACTGGGTGCTGGCGGTAGACCTGCGCAGCTCGGTGGAGAGCGTGGTCGCGGCCCTGATCGGTATGATCCCGGAAGGTTTGTACCTGCTTACCAGTGTGGCACTGGCTGTGGGGATGCTGCGGCTGGCACGCCGCCGTGTGCTGACCCAGGATATGAACTGTATCGAGACGCTGGCCCGGGTGGATGTGCTCTGTGTGGACAAGACGGGCACCATTACCGAGAGCACCATGGAGGCTGACGATCCCGTGCCGCTGGGCGCTGCACCGCTGGAAGATCTTCTGCGCAGCTACTATGCGGCGGAAGAACCGGATAACGATACCGGCCGCGCGCTGAAAGCACGCTTTGGCAAGGAAGGGCATCTCTGGCCGGTTACCGGGCAGATTCCCTTCAATACAGCCTATAAATACAGCGCCAAGTCCTTTGGAGAGCAAGGCGTCTACGTCGTAGGTGCGCCCGATGTTCTGGCCGGACCGCGCGCGGATGAATTCCGTGCACAGCTGGCGCCGCTGCTGGCCGAAGGCCGCCGGGTATTGCTGCTGGCACGGTATCATGAACCCTTGCCCGACCCGCCCGGAACGCTTGATCCGGCCAAGCTGGAATTTCTGGCGTTGCTGCCGCTGCAGAATAAGATCCGCGCCAACGCGCCCAAAACCTTCGCCTATTTTGCGGGGCAGGGAGTGGACATCAAGGTGATCTCCGGCGATGATCCGCAGGCGGTCAGCCATGTGGCGGCACAGGCCGGCATTGCAGGGGCGGACCGCTGGGTGGATGCGGCATCGCTGCACAATGATGCGGAGCTGGAAGCCGCTGCGCAGCGCTGCACGGTGTTCGGCCGTGTTACGCCGGAACAGAAACGCAAACTGGTTCATGCGCTGCAAAAACAGGGGCATACGGTTGCCATGACCGGCGACGGTGTCAACGATGTGCTGGCGCTGAAAGATGCCGACTGCGGTATTGCCATGGCTTCCGGTGCACAGGCCGCCAGCCAGGTGGCGCAGCTGGTGCTGCTGGATTCCGATTTTGCCGCATTGCCCGATGTGGTCGCCGAAGGCCGCCGCGTCATCAACAATATCCAGCGGTCGGCGTCGCTGTTCCTGGTCAAAAACATCTTCTCGCTGCTGCTCAGTCTGGTGGCGCTCTGCCTGCCGCTGGCCTATCCGTTCCAGCCGCTGCAGCTCTCGCTCTTGTCAGCGGTCACCATCGGGCTGCCCTCCTTTGTACTGGCTTTGGAACCCAACTATGAATTGGTGCGCGGCAAGTTCCTGCACAACGTGCTGCATGCGGCGCTGCCCGGCGGCCTGACGGATTTTCTGCTGGTCTTTTGCGCACAGGGCTTTGCCTATGCCTTTGATCTTTCCGCCGATGCCCTGGGGACCATCAGCACGCTGCTGGTACTGGAAACCGGTCTGATCGTGTTGTTTGGCATCTGCCGTCCCTTCAATGCCGTGCGCGGGGCGCTGTGGGGCAGCTGCACCATTCTGGGGTTGGGCGGTGCCGTGATTTTTGCCCCCTGGCTGGAGCTGATACCGTTGGACCTTGGCGACACCCTGGTACTGGTGGTGCTGGCGGCGCTGGTTTTGCCGGTGCTGCATACCGCCACCTGCACGGTGGATTGGTTCTGGAATCTGGGCCGCCGTCTGCGGGACCATGGCCGCAAGAAAACGGCATGAAGCATAAAGACCGCATGGACGGGAAGTCCATGCGGTCTTTTTCGTTTATCGATTCAGTGGGTCTCTGCCGGGCGTGTAGTCTCTTTGCGGAACATCAGGCAAAGGCTCACGCACAAAAGCAGACAGGAAATCCAGATGGTGCGCAGACCCAAAACAGACACACACTGTGCGCCTACACCGGCTCCCAATGCAAAAAGCACGATCACGGCAAAGTAGTGTGCGGCTTTGTTCAGCGCTTTGCGGTCGTGCAGCCGCAGCCCGGTGACAAGGGAATCCATGCCGCTGCGCAGGTTGCCGATGCACATGGTGCTGGCGAACGGATAGCCATGTACCTTGCGGAAAGCCTGTACCTGCATGGCGCAGGCAAAGGACACCAGCGCATTGGCAGCCAGATTCAGGGCGTCGGGCAGGAAACCTACGCAGAACAGGAGCGCGATCTCCACCAGAAGTACCAGCTGCCGCCAGTGCAGGCGATGCCCTTCCTTGCAGGATACGCGAATCAGTTCTGCCGCTGCCACACCCAGGGCAAAGGCAAGAACCGGCACCAGATAGTGCAGAAAACGCGCCCAGTCACCGGTAAAGAGCGACTGTCCCATAAAGACGATGTTGCCGGTCTGGGCGTTGGCGAACACACCGCCCCGTCCCAGGTAGGTGTAGGCGTCCTGCAGGCCGCCGGACAAAGAAAGAAACAATACGGTTCGAAATGCCTCGGACATCTGCCGGGACCCTTGCGAAATTTGTTGTGCCATATCCAAAACCCCTCTCCTGCACAAACAAAGCGGCCTTGTGCCGCCTGTGGTCTGTCGCTCATTATACTCCGCACGCAAGGGGCTGTAAAGAGCAAAAGCCGCCCGATGCTTTTTGCATCGAGCGGCTCGTATCAGAATTCTCGGCTGTGTTCTTCGGCGCGGAGATCGTCGCGCTGCAACTCGGCCAGCAGTTCGTCTTCTCCGGCGTGCAGCAGCAATTTCTGGCTGTACTGCTCAAACCGCTCGCACTCGTTGTCTGCCAGGAAGGGGGCAGAGTCGGGGCCCAGTGCCAGCTCGTTGACAAACACCACCATCTCCTGCCCGTCGGCGAAGGCGCGCTCCATAAAGTCGAAAGCGGCTTCCAGGGCATCGGAGGCAGTGGCCACGGCATCCTCACGGCGGCGCACCTGCTTGTTGAAGGCGGCCCGCACCGTATCGAAGGCGTCGTCGGCATCCAGGCTCTGCTCCAGCGGTTCGGCCCAGCGGTCCAGCAGGGCGGCGGCGCGGGTACGGGTGGCAATTTCGGCGGGCAGCATGGTACCTGCCGTTTTGCCTTCCTCCATGCGCGCCCGGTAGGCTTTGCACTGTGCGGCAAACAGGGCGGCGGGGGTGTCCTCCTCACCGGCCTGGTTCAGGGCGCGCTTAAAGCTGCGCAGCTGCTGGTAGCAGGCATCGGTCACCGCGTCGGCACTGCGGGCGGCCGCAAAGCGGGTGTTCAGCCCTGCCAGCAACAGACTTACCAGGCTGATGCGCTCATCAAAGCTGGCGTTCAGGGCACGTTCCAGCACGGCATCAAAGGGTTTGCCCTGCAAGATGTCCTCTACACCGTAATCCTGGTGATATTTGCGGTAGAGCACCCAGTAGGCAGCAAAGTCCCGCGCTACTTCCGGGTGGCGCAGATACTGCCCGATCACCCCTTCGTCCACCGGCAAATCCAGTTTGTCGGCGGCCTGCAAAAAGGCGGAAAGATCTTCCCAGCCGCGGGCGGTTACAAACTGGGGGCCGTCCACGTCGTTTTCAATCTTGTAAAAATGCTGGGGGCGCAATTCCAGGTAGGCCATCACGGCAGGATGCAGGCGATGGGCGCGGGCATAGCTTTGCCACACACTGAGCTTGGGCTCAATGTCGATGCGGCGCACACGGTCCAGCGTGACCAGGTCAAAGTCCCGCACGCTCTTGTTGTATTCCGGCGGGTTGCCGGCGGCCACAATCACCCAGCCGCCCGGCACCGCCTGGTTGCCGAAGGTCTTGCACTGCAAAAACTGCAGCATGGTGGGGGCCAGCGTTTCACTGACGCAGTTGATCTCATCAATGAACAGAATGCCGTTTTTCTTGCCGGTGCGTTCCATGGCGGCGTAAACGCTGGCAATGATCTCGCTCATGGTATATTCGGTCACACTGCGGGTCTTGCCGCCGAAGTTGCGCTCCCGGATAAAGGGCAGGCCCACGGCGCTCTGGCGTGTATGGTGGGTGATGGTGTAGGCCACCAGAGCAATATCGCACTCCTGGGCAATCTGCTCCATGATCTGGGTTTTGCCCACGCCCGGCGGGCCCATCAGCAGAATGGGGCGCTGGCGCACCGGCGGAATCAGCGGGCAGCCGGTGTCGTCACAGGCCAGGTAGGCCTGTACGGTATGTTTGATTTCCTCTTTGGCACGTTGGATGTCCATGTGCTCTCTCATCCTTTCGGTTGGCTTAAAAACTCCTCGGGCTGCAAGACCAGCCGCATGGCCCAGGCGGGAACTTCCGGCGGTGTTTCTCCATTCTCCAGGAACAGGAACGCCACATCAAAAGGCGGGCGTTTGGCCGGGTAGGTGCCCTTGCCGTCGGTAAAATACAAAACACCCTGCATGTCCCGCAGCGGTCCCTCGGCCCGCAGCTGCTCGATGCGGGCAAAGGCGGGCCGGAAATCCGTCCCGCCGCCGCCCACCAGGGTGAAGGCTTCGGTGTAGCGGTCCAGGGCTTCCAGGTCGTAAAGCCAGGTTTCATCCCGCACGGCATTGTCCGCCTGCATGACCAGAATCCGGCACTGCCGGAAAAAACTGTCCTGACTTTTCAGCAGGGTAAAGGTTTCCCGCAGAAAATTCTTGACCAGGTCCCCGGCGGTGGATTCGCTGGTATCCAGCACGATCACAAAATCGCGGATTTTTTTGCTCTCCCGGCTTTCCAGCGGCTCAATCAGCGGCATCTTGCCGTAAGTGCGCAGGCCGTAGGTATAATATCCCAGATCGAATTCGTCGGGGTCCAGGTGCGGTTCCTCCCGCCAGACGGCGAACCGGCGCAGAAAGTCCTTGTAGCTGCGTCGGCTGCGGCTGGCCTGTACCTGGGCCTGCAAGGCACGGGCCCCGTCCGTCTCACCGGCCTGCTGGCCGGATTCTTCCATGCTCAGCTGGGTCTGGCGGCCCATCTGCTCCCATTGCTTTCCGCGCACCTGTGCCGAAGGACTGTCCGGGTCTGCAGGCCACAGGCGATGGCTGTCGCAGTAAAATTCCTGCTGGTATTTTTGCAGGGTAGCGGCATCGGCCTGCTGTAGAGCGCGGTAGATCGGCCCGGCGGCCAGCAGTTTGCACTCGTCTTTCAGCTTGGCGTAGGCTTGCTGGCGTACCCAGCCCACCGGGCGTGTGGTGGCGGGTGTTTGCAGGGAATCAAGGATGTTTTCTACGGCGATATCGCAGGCCAGCCCCCACAAATCGGGGTCACGGCGGTCCCGCAGCCACAGGTGGCGCAGGATGCAGTGCAGCAGGCTGTGCAGGTAGGCGCGCAGCAGATACTTGCGGTTCTTGCGGTAGGTGGCCAGTACCCACTGGGGCGGGTAATACAGCTGGCCGCCATCGGTGGCAAGGGCGGTCTGGGTGCTGTTCAGCGGGGCAGGGGGCAGGGCGCCCAGGGCAGCATTCAGGTACCGCTGGTCCAGATACAGCTCCCCGCGGATTTGCTCCATCACGCGGCGCGCCATTGTCTGTTCCCATTCAGTTTGGGTTTCGGTATGCGGCATGGTGCCCTCCGTTACAAGTCGTCAAAATCGTATTGTTTGGCTGCGCGCTTGGGGCGTGCCAGCAAAATCGTCGCCCCCGCACTCCACCCGGCTTTGGCACACTGGGCGGCGGCATCCCGCACGGCCAGCCCCAACCCGGCCAGCAGGCGCAGGGCGGCCTCATTGCGTTCGACAATAGCCAATTTGAAAGCTGCCTCCGGGTGGGCGGTCAGATAAAATTCATAGTCGGTGCGGGCGGTGTCACCCAGGGCAAAGGGGGAGAGCAGCCGGCTTACTGCCATGCGGCAGAGCTTTTCTTCACTTTCGCCCACGCAAGCCTGGGCAAAAGTGGCGTCATAGGCGGCATAATCCACCGCACCGCCGGCAAAGCACTGGCGCATGCGGTAGCCTTCGCCTTCAATGCTGTGGTTGAAGATATGGGCGGGGGTATTCTCGTCCAGCCATTCAAAGTATTCGGGGTAAAACAGCTGTGCCCCCGGCGCGCCGAGAAACTCTGCGCTCACATCGGCGCTTACGGCACCCAGCAGTTTTTTCAGGCCGGTGTCGGCATCGGGGGCGGCACGCAGCGCAAAAGTGTGCAGGGCCCGGCAGTTGGTGAACAGATCACTGCCCAGGCTTTCCAGATACGGCCCCGCCTCCACCCGGCACAGCCGGTGGCAGTTGTAAAAGGCGGCACTGTGCAGTACACGCACCGAATCCGGCAAAACCACTTCCTCCAGAAAATCCCCGGTCACTTCATGGGTATCGCCGGAATCGGCAGGCCAAAGGGCACCGCCCTCCACGGGGCGTGCGGCAAAGCAGTAGGGGCCCACCTCGGTGACGGGGCGACCGTCCACAAAAGCGGGTACAACAGGGCAGGGCGAATCCCCCAAAACACGCAAAATGCGCACCCCGTCCCCGCAGGGCTGCCATACGACTGCCATATTCTTTCCCCCTCTTTACATTATCGCCATTATAGCATAAAATAGGTGCGCAAGGAATACAAAAGAGGAGAAAAACAGGTTTCATTATGCGTACTGTCAAACAAACGGACATCCTGACCGGCAGCATTCCCCGCCAGTTGCTGGTCTTCTTTTTGCCTATCTGGTTCGGCACGCTGTTCCAGCAGTTGTACAACACCGCCGATACACTGATCGTCGGCAACTTCGTGGGTACCAATGCCCTGGCAGCCGTCGGTGCTACCGGCGCGTTTGTCAATCTGCTGGTGGGTCTTTTTGTCGGCCTGTGCAGCGGTGCAGGCGTTGTGGTGGCACAAAGTTACGGCGCCCGTGATGTGGACGCCGTAGACCGCCAGGTACATACGGCGCTGGTATTCAGCGTGGTCATCGGTGCGGTGCTCACGGTGGTGGGGCTGCTCTCGGCCGAGCCGGTACTGCGTTTGATGGGGACACCCGATGAAATCCTGGGGGATGCGGCGCTGTATCTGCGCATCTACTTTCTGGGCATGATTCCCCAGATTTTGTACAATATGGGCACCAATATCCTGCGCGCGGCGGGTGATTCCAAACGACCGCTGTATTTCCTGATTGTGGCATCTCTCGTCAACATCGTGCTGGACGTGGTCTTTATCGCGGTGTTCCACTGGGGTGTAGCGGGCGCAGCGCTGGCCACCATCATCAGCCAGTTGGCCAGTGCGGTGCTTACGCTGCGCTGCCTGGCAGGGTCCCAGGGGATGCCGTGGCATCTGTCGGCGACCAAACTGCGGATGGAAAAGGCAATTCTTGTGGCTATCTGCACCATCGGCATCCCGGCGGCGGCCCAGAGTGCGCTGTACAACGTCAGCAACATGATGATCCAGAGCTGCATGAACGGTTTCGGCACCGATACCATTGCCGCCTGGGGCGTCTACGGCAAGATCGATTTCATCTTCTGGATGACCATCAACTCCCTGGGCATTGCCATCACCACCTTTGCGGGGCAGAACTTCGGCGCCCAGCAATATGACCGTGTACGCCGCGGTACCCGCATCTGCCTGGAAATGGCGGCAGGTATCACCCTTTTTATCAGTGTGGTATTCTATTTCGCGGCGGGACCGCTGTTCCGGCTGTTCAGCCAGGACCCCGAAGTGATTGCCGTGGGTGTGGAAATGATGCATGTGTTGGTTCCCGCTTATGTGACCTATGTCTGCATCGAGATTTTGTCCGGCGCGCTGCGCGGCTGCGGTGACGTCCGGGTCCCCACCCTTATCACGGTGTTCTGCGTTTGCGGACTGCGTATCCTGTGGCTGCTCACGGCGGTGCCGGTATGGCATTCGGTGGTAACGGTGGAACTCAGCTATCCCATTACCTGGACACTGGCCTCGCTGTTGTTTGTGATCTATTACAAAAAGGGCGGTTGGCTCAAACGCTGCATTGCAGCCCGCCACGAAGCCTGAAAAACGACAGAAAAAAGACCGGCGCATCTGCGCCGGTCTTTTGTTGTGGCTATTACAGTTTGAAGCTGTCTTTCAGCGTCACAATACGGTTGTACACGCCGGGGTTCTTGCTGTCAGGCGTGAAGTAACCGGTGCGCACGAACTGGAAGCGTTCGCCGGGCTTGGCGTCCTGCAGGCTCTCCTCCAGTTTGGCGTGGGCAATCACGGTCACGCTGTCGGGGTTCAGGTAATCCTTGAAATCCGCGTCATCGGGAATGCTGTTCATATTGGCTTCGGTGAACAGCTTGTCGTACAGGCGGACTTCCGCCTCCACGCAGTGCTCGCAGCTGACCCAATGGATGGTGCCGCGTACCTTGCGGCCGTCGGCGGGGTTGCCGTTCTTGGTCTCCAGGTCGGCATTGGCGTGGACGGCAATGATATTGCCGGCTTCGTCCTTGTCCACACCGGTGCAGCGCACCAGGTAGGCGCCCATCAGGCGGACTTCGCTGCCCAGGGTCAGGCGCTTGAACTTCGGCGGCGGCACTTCAAAGAAGTCGCTGCGGTCGATCCAGACCTCCTTGGTGAAAGCAACCTTGCGGGTGGTGGTGTCATTGGCATCCCGGTTCGGGTTGTTGGGCAGATCAAAGTACTCGCAGGCGTCGGCAGGGTAGTTGTCGATGATCAGCTTTACGGGGTCCAGCACGGCCACGCGGCGCTGGGCGTTCAGCTCCAGTTCAGCACGCAGCACAGCTTCCAGCTGGCGCATGTCCACCAGGCTGTCCGCCTTGGAGATACCGGCCTCCTTGACGAAGGTGAAGATGCTGGTGGGGGTGTAGCCGCGGCGGCGCAGACCGCTCAGCGTCGGCATACGAGGATCGTCCCAGCCGTCCACAATGTTCTTTTCCACCAGCTCACGCAGGTAGCGCTTGCTCATGACGGTGTTGGTCACGTTCAGGCGGGCAAACTCGCGCTGCTTCGGGAACTCGGTGCCAAACAGATTGGTGATGACCCACTCGTACAGCGGGCGATGGTTCTCGAACTCCAGGCTGCACATGCTGAAGGTGATGCCCTCGATGGCGTCCTGAATCGGGTGGGCAAAGTCGTACAGGGGATAGATGCACCATTTGTCCCCCTGGCGATGATGGCTCACGTGCTTGATACGGTAGATCGCGGGGTCGCGCATATTCATGTTGGGGCTGGCCAGGTCGATCTTGGCACGCAGCGTCTTTTCGCCGTCGGCAAATTCACCGGCCCGCATGCGGCGGAACAGGTCCAGGTTCTCCTCCGGCGTACGGTCGCGGTAGGGGCTGGGACGGCTGGGCTTGCCGGCGTCGTTGCCGCGGTACTCCTGCATCTCTTCGCGGGTCAGGTCGTCCACATAGGCTTTGCCTTCCCGGATGAGCTGCTCGGCGTACTCATAGCAGCGCTCAAAGTAATCGCTACCGTAGAAGATGCCGCCGTTGGGGTCGGCACCCAGCCAGTGCAGGTCCTGCAGGATGCTCTGCACATATTCGTCGCCTTCGCGGGCGGGGTTGGTATCGTCAAAGCGGAGGTTGAATTTGCCGCCGTAATGCTTGGCGATGGTATAGTTGATGAAAATCGCCTTGGCCGAACCGATATGCAGGTAACCGTTGGGCTCCGGCGGAAAACGGGTATGCACGGTATCGACCTTGCCCTCGGCAAGGTCGGCGTCGATGATATCCGTCAAAAAGTTGGAAAATTTTTCTTCTGCCATAAATTGCACCCCAAATTTTTAGTGTCCTTTTATTGTACACTACTTCGTATAAAATGGCAAGTGCAGTGTATTGAAAAACAAAGCTTTACAAAATGGTGACAGGGGTGTACAATGTCGATAGAAACGCACAAAAATGTGCGCGAAATTTTATTGCACATATCCAAAAACCACTGCGTAAAAGGAGAAAACTGTTATGGTATCCCGCATTGTTTTGAACACCATTTCCTACCACGGCCACGGCGCCATCGAAAACATCGTCCCCGAGCTGACCTCCCGCGGCTACAAAAAAGCCTTTGTCTGCTCCGACCCTGATCTCGTGAAGTTCGGCGTCACCAAAAAGGTGACTGACCTGCTGGAAGCGGCGGGTTTTGCTTACGCCCTCTACAGCGAGATCAAGCCCAACCCCACCATCCAGAACGTCCAGGACGGCGTGAAGGCCTTCCAGGAAGCCCAGGCGGACTGCATCGTCACCATCGGCGGCGGCTCCTCTATGGATACCGCCAAGGCCATCGGCATCATCATCAATAACCCTGAGTTTGCCGATGTCCGCAGCCTGGAGGGCGTGGCTCCCACCAAGAAGCACGCAGTCTTCACCATCGCCGTGCCCACCACCGCCGGCACCGCGGCCGAAGTCACCATCAACTACGTCATCACCGACGTGGAGAAGCGCCGCAAGTTCGTCTGCGTGGACACCAACGACATCCCCGAAGTGGCTGTGGTTGACCCCGATATGATGTCCTCCATGCCCAAGGGCCTCACTGCCGCCACCGGCATGGACGCACTGACCCACGCTATTGAGGGCTACATCACCAAGGGCGCCTGCACCATCTCCGATATGTTCCATCTGGAAGCCATCCGCCTGATCTCCGAGAACCTGCGCGGGGCCGTTCAGAACACTCCGGAAGGCCGTGAGGGCATGGCTCTGGGCCAGTACATTGCCGGTATGGGCTTCTCCAACGTCGGTCTGGGCATTGTCCACAGCATGGCCCACGGCCTGTCTGCTCTGTACGATACCCCCCACGGTGTGGCCTGCGCCATCATCCTGCCCACGGGCCTGGAGTACAACAAGACCGTGGCCGGTGCCCGTTACCGCGCTGTGGGCAAAGCCATGGGTGTGGAAGGCATTGACGCCATGAGCGAGGCAGAGGCCGCTGACGCCACCATCGCTGCCGTCAAGAAGCTGAGCGCCGATGTGGGTATCCCCGCCGACCTCAAGGGCATCCTGAAAGAGGAGGATGTGCAGTTCCTGGCGGAGTCCGCTTTTGCCGATGCCTGCTGCCCGGGCAACCCCCGCGATACCAGCGTGGAAGAGATCAAGGAACTCTACCGCAGCCTGCTGTAATTTTCTGAATATTGAAAAACCGGAGGACCGTGTATACGGTCCTCCGGTTTTTGTTATGGATAAAGTCAGGAATCCGAATCCAGTTTCAGGACGGCGGTGAAAGCCTCACTGGGCAGGGTCACGCTGCCCAGCTGGCGCATCTTCTTTTTGCCTTCCTTCTGCTTTTCCAGCAGTTTTTTCTTACGGGTGATGTCGCCGCCGTAGCACTTGGCCAGCACGTCTTTGCGCATGGCCTTGACGGTTTCACGGGCGATGATCTTGCCGCCCACCGCAGCCTGAATGGGAATTTCAAACAGGGCGCGGGGGATGTTCTCCTTGAGCTTTTCGCAGATGCGGCGGCCCTTGGCGTAGGCGTTGTCGGCAAAAACAATCATGGACAGTGCATCAACCGCATCGCCGTTGAGCAGGAAGTCCAGACGCACCAGCTTGCTCTCGTGCCAGCCTTCCCATTCGTAGTCGTAGCTGGCGTAGCCGCGGCTGCGGGATTTGATGGCGTCAAAGAAATCGTAGACGATCTCGCCCAAAGGCAGCTGGTAATGCAGGTCTACGCGGGTCTCGTCCATATATTTCATGTCGATCATAACGCCGCGCTTGGTCTGGCAGAGGTCCATCAGCGGGCCCACGTAATCGTTGGGGGTATAGATGTGGGCGTTGACGAAAGGCTCTTCCTGCTTGACGATGCGGGTAGGGTCCGGGTAGGCGGCGGGATTGTCGATGATCTCCACCGTGCCGTCGGTCAGCGTCAGGCGGTACTGAACGCCGGGCGTCGTCGTGATCAGGTCAAGGTCGAACTCGCGTTCCAGTCGCTCGGTGATGATCTCCATGTGCAGCAGCCCCAGGAAGCCGCAGCGGAAACCAAAACCCAGCGCCGCACTGGTTTCGGGCTCGAAGCTCAAAGAAGCATCGTTCAGCTGCAGCTTTTCCAGCGCGTCCTTGAGGTCGGGGTAGTCGGCACCGTCGGCAGGGTAGATGCCGCAGAACACCATCGGCGTTACGGTGCGGAAACCGGGCAGCGGCTCCGCGGTGGGGTTGGTTGCCAGCGTTACGGTATCGCCCACGCGGGTGTCACGCACCGTCTTGATGCTGGCCGTCAGGTAACCGACCTCGCCGGCCTCCAGCTTGTCGCAGGGGGTCAGGCTGGTGGCGCCCATGTGGCCTACTTCCACCAGCTGGAACTCGGCACCGGTGCTCATCAGGCGGATGGTGTCGCCGGGCTTGACAGAACCCTCGAACACACGCACATAGACGATAACGCCTTTGTAGCTGTCATAGATGGAGTCAAAGATCAGGGCTTTCAGCGGTTTGTCCGCATCCCCGGTAGGGGCGGGAATCTGGTTGACCACACATTCCAGCACATCCTTTATGCCCACACCCAGCTTGGCCGAAACGCGAGGGGCCTCCATGCACGGCAGACCGATGACGTCCTCGACTTCTTTGGCCACCGTGTCGGGGTCGGCACTGGGCAGGTCGATTTTGTTCAGGATGGGCACAACCTCCAGGTTGTGGTCCAGCGCCAGGTAACAGTTGGCCAGCGTCTGGGCCTCCACACCCTGGCTGGCATCCACCACCAGCACGGCACCCTCGCAGGCGGCCAGGCTGCGGCTGACTTCGTACTGGAAGTCCACGTGGCCCGGGGTGTCGATGAGGTTGAGTTCATAGGTCTTGCCGTCATCGGCCTTGTAGCGCATGGTCACAGCGCGGGCCTTGATGGTGATGCCGCGCTCCTTCTCGATGTCCATATCATCAAGAACCTGATCGGTCATGGTGCGCTTGTCAACACTGTCGGTCAGCTCCAGCATACGGTCGGACAAGGTAGACTTGCCGTGGTCGATGTGGGCGATGATACAAAAGTTGCGGATCGTATCGCGAGCCATCAATTTTCCTCCAAATCGTTCCAGATCTTGCAGATTTTACCGTTCTCGATATATACACGCGGTACGCGGCGGGCAATGCCGCACACGACCTCGTAGGAAATGGTATCGGTTTTCCGGGCAATGGTATCGGCTGTGTCCGGGGCGCCGGGGCCGAATACCGTCACCTCATCTCCCATTTGCACGCCGGGAATGTTCGTTACATCCAACAGCGTCTGATCCATGCAGACGCGCCCCAGCACGGGCGCCGGGCGGCCGTTCACCATCATCAGCCCCTGTCCCTGGGTGCCGGACAGCATCCGCGGATAACCGTCAGCGTACCCCACGCATACGGTGGCTACCCGCATGGGGGACTGGGCCGTAAAGGTGCGCCCGTAACTTACGCTCTGGCCGGGCAGCAGATCCTTGACAAAGGTGACAATACACTTCAGGGTCATGACGGGTTTCAGAACAGGGAAGTGCAGCTCGTCGCTGGGGTCCAGGCCGTACAGGATGATGCCGGCGCGGGTCATATCGTTGCGCCATTCCGGATGACGCAGCTGGGCGGCGGAGTTGGCACAATGTACCGTGCCGGTAATGTATCCGTCTGCCTGCAGCTGGTCCACGACCTTGCGGAACAGGGCGTACTGGGCGTCGGTGTAGGCCTGGGCGTCGGGGGTCAGGCTGTCGGCCACGGCAAAATGCTGGAAGACGCCGCAGATGTCCAGCCCCGGCAGGGTGTACAGCGATTCCAGCTCTTTCACAACCCCCTGCCAGTCGCTCTGGGCAGCAAACCCGATGCGGCCCATACCGGTATCGATTTTCAGGTGAACCTTCACCTTGACCCCGGCGGCCACGGCCGCGGAGGAAAGCGCCTGGGCGTATTCGGTGGAGAAACAGGCGGTGGCAATGTCCTCCTGGGCCAGCACGGCGGCTTCTGCCGGGTCGGCGTAGCCGAGAATCAGTACCGGTACTGCAATGTCATGGCGGCGCAGCCGTTTGGCCTCGGCCAGGCAGCTCACGGCAAAAGCCGCAGCGCCTTCCTCCTGCAGAACCCGGGCCACCACGATATCGCCGTGGCCGTAGGCATCGGCCTTGACGACGGCACATACCGGCCCGCCGATGGTGCGCTTGATAAATGCAAAATTATGTCGCAGAGCGTCAAGATCGATCTCCGCCCAGCAGTGCTTCTCCAAAATCAGATTGTCCTTCATTTGGCCCACTCCTTCTTACGGCCAGTATGCAGTGGTTTCCATCCGTCGATGCCGCTCTCCTGCAGGGCGTGCAGGGTCTTTTGACGGAACGCCGGGTCTTTGCGGCTGAATTCGCGGACGAATTGCTTGGTTTCTTCCCGCGTGGTCACGCCGTCGGCCGGGCAGCGGCTTTTGATGACGGGCAGCCCGGCGCGCTTGACGGCGGAAGTTACTTCGCTTTCGGTGGCCAGCAGCAGCGGGCGGATCATCGTCAGATTACGGCGGGAGAGGTAGGTCACCGGCGAAAAGCAGCCGATGCGTCCTTCCCGCCAGAGATTCATATAAAAGGTCTCGACGGCATCGTCCAGGTGATGCCCCAAAGCCACCTTGTTGCAGCCCAGCTGCTGGGCTGCGGTGTGCAGCGTGCCGCGGCGCAGCTTGGCGCACAGGGCACAGGGGTTGGATTCCTTGCGGTAATCAAAGACCACAGGGCCGATGTCGGTGCGGCGCACTTCGTAAGGAATATGCTCTGCCGCAAACAGTTCAGCCAGCGGGGTGTAATCGGTTTCCACGCCGCCGAAACAGGGGTCCAGTGTGACCGCCTGTACCTCGAACGGAACGCCGAGATAGGCGCGCAGCCGGGCCAGTGCAATGGTCAGCACAACGCTGTCTTTGCCGCCCGAAACACCGATGAGGACCCGGTCACCGGGAGCGATCATTTCATAATCCTGCACAGCCTTGCGCACAAGGCCGGTGATATGCTGCATAGCGTCCATGACCGCCCTCCTTTTCTCGTTCTTAACGCTTCATTATACCACGTTCGTGGTAGTCATACAACTTAATTTTCCTCATCCAGGTCAGTTTCTGCCCAATGTCCCTGCAGGAACTGCACGCTGCCGATGCGCAGCTTGGAGTGCAGGAAATGCTGCTCGTGGTACAGGCTGAAATAGCTGGACAGCATGTAGGCAACCGCACACACCAGGGCAAACAGCGGCAGGCACTGGCCGCCGAACACTTCCAGTCCCAGGCAGATGGAGGCCAGCGGACTGTTGGTGCAGCCGCAGAACAGGGCCACCATGCCCAGCGCCGCGCCCAAAGGCGCCGGCAGCCCCAGCAGCGGGGCAACCACACAGCCAAAGGTAGCACCGGTGAAGAAGATGGGGACGATTTCGCCGCCCTTGTATCCGGAACCCAGCGTCAGGGCTGTAAAAAGCATTTTCAGTGCAAAAGCCCAGGGCAGTGCCTGGCCGGCTATGGCAGCGGCGATGACAGCACTGCCTGCACCGTTGTAGTCGGTCGTGCCCAAAAGCTTGGTCAGGGCAATGATCAGCAGGCCGCCGACCGCCACACGCAGATACGGGTTGGGAAAGAATTTGGCATACAGTTTGGGGGCGGTGTGCAGCAGTTCGCAGAATACTATGCTCAGCCCGGCCAGCAGTATACCCAGCACCAGTACCTGCAAAATGGTCACGGGGGTAAGCTCGGCAGTGGTGCCCAGGGTAAAAGCAGTGGGGGCCAGGCCCAGCTGCCCGCTGATCCAGACGCCCAGCAATGCAGAGATCAGGCAGGGCAGCAGCGCCGCATATTGCATGGAACCTACGTTGACGACCTCGATGGTGAAGATGGTGGCTGCCAGCGGGGTGCCGAAAATCGCCGAAAAGGCACCGGCCATACCGCACATGGTCATCAGGCGGCAGTCGTGCCGGTCAAGGCGCAGCAGACGCCCGAACTGACCCGAAACCGAACCGCCCAGCAGCAGGGCAGCGCCTTCGCGGCCGCTGGAACCGCCCAGCAAGTGGGTGGTTACGGTAGAAAAGAAAATCAGCGGTGCGGTGCGCAGCGTCAGGACCTTGCGCTCCCGCACGGCGGCAAAAACCTGGTTGGTGGAACCGCCCCCGTTGGGATCGAAGCGGCGGTACAAAAACACAATGATCAAACCGCCGATGGGCAGCAGATACAAAAGCCAGCCATGTACACCGCGTGTTGTGTTGGCCCAGTCCAGTGCCAGGCCGAATGCGGCGCCCAGGGGGCCCGTCAGGCAGCCCACAAGGGCCGCAAGGACCAGCCATTTGAAGCAGACCCGCAGATAGCGCAGCGTGCTGTGCAGAGCATTTTGTACAGTTTTCATAGCGACATCCTCCACCACCATAGAATCCTTACAATTATACCTTGTAAAATTATAAAACACAAGATGAACGGTCCTTCCCATTTGCAGGGGGCTGTGCTATAATACACAATACGTAAACACGGTTCTCTTGAAGATTAGGAGAAAGGAAAAAGGATGAAAAGACTGGCAATCATTGGCGCGTCCTACCTGCAGGCACCGCTGATTCAAAAAGCAAAGGATATGTGCTGCGAGACCCATGTGTTTGCCTGGGCTGCGGACGATGTGGGGGAGAAGATGGCGGACCATTTTTATCCCATCAGCATTGTGGAGAAAGACGCCATTCTGGAAAAATGCCGGGAGATCGGCATTGACGGAATCTGCACCATTGCCAGCGATCTCGCGGCCGTAACCGTCAATTACGTGGCCGAAAAAATGGGGTTGCCGGGCAACGGAATGCGCTGCTGCGAAAAGTCCACCAACAAGCACAAAATGCGGCAAGCATTTGAGGCCGCGGGCGACCCTTCGCCCCGTTCGGTGCTCATCGGCCCGGAAACCGACCTTTCGGTGCTCGGCAGCATGCAGTATCCGCTGATCGTCAAACCCACCGACCGTTCCGGCAGCCGCGGTATTACCGAGGTGCAGCGCCCGGCGGGGCTGCAGGCGGCCATTGTCCGCGCCCGTGAACAGAGTTTTGAGAAGATGGCGCTGGTGGAGGAGTTTGCCACCGGCCAGGAGTACAGCGTGGAGTGCATCTCCTACCAGGGGACCCACCACCTGTTGCAGATCACCCTGAAATTTACCACCGGTGCCCCCATGTACATAGAGACCGGCCATATGGAGCCGGCGCCGCTGACAGACGCCATGCGGGAAAAGGTGCGCACGGTGGTTTTCCACGCGCTGGATACGCTGGAAATCCGGAACGGTGCATCCCACAGCGAGCTCAAGATCGACGAAAACGGCAACGTAAAACTCATCGAGATCGGCGGCCGTATGGGCGGTGACTGCATCGGCAGCCATCTGGTGCCCTATACCACCGGCTGGGATTTTGTGGGCATGGTGGTGCAGATCGCCTTGGGCCAAGCGCCGGACATGACGCAGAAGCCTCATCACCGGGCCTGCGGCGTGCGGTTTGTTTTCGGCCCGCGGGACCTGGAACTGCGGGCAGCTCTGCGGACGGCGCCCGGTATTACGATGCTGGAGGAAAGCCCCATCGACCCCATGGATCATATGGTGACCGATTCCTCCACCCGGTTCGGCTATTACATTTTCGCGTCGGAGGAACCGGCGCGCATCTGCACCTGGATGGAAAAATAAGAGGAAGGAACCCGGCATTTCATGCAACTGCTCAGCTTTGTAATTCCCTGCTACCACAGTGCGGCCACGCTGGCGGCGGTCACGCAGCAAATCCGCGAGACCGTGCAGGCGGACGGACGCTACGCCTACGAGATCATTCTGGTCAATGACAACCCGGCCGACGATACCTGGCAGGAGATCCTGCGCCTGAAACAGCAGGACCCCCAGATCTTCGGCATTTGTATGTCCCGCAATTTCGGGCAGGCTTCGGCCTTGCTGGCGGGGTACCGCCATGTACACGGCGACATTGTGGTCAGCCTGGATGATGACGGCCAGACGCCGCCCTCCGAGATGTTCCGCCTTATTGATGCACTGGATGAGGAAACCGACATCGTGTATGCCAGCTATCCCACCAAACATCACAGCGCCTTCCGCAACTTCGGCAGCAAGGTGAACGACTGGATGGCCACCTGGCTGATGGGCAAGCCCAAAGACCTGTATATGGCCAGCTATTATGCGGCGCGGCGCTTTATCATCGATGAGATGGTCAAATGCGAAAATCCTTTTCCCTACGTGGACGGCCTGGCAGTGCGCTCCACCTCGCGCTTTAAAAATGTGCCCATCGACCATAAGGATCGCACAGAGGGGGAGAGCGGTTATACCTTTGCCAAACTGCTGAGCCTGTGGTTCAACGGCTTTACGGCTTTTTCGGTCAAACCGCTGCGCATCGCCACCGTGATGGGCATGGTCTTCTCGCTTCTCGGTTTCCTTTTTGCCGTCATGGTCATCGTGCGCAAAATCATCTTGCTCGACCGGATCGACGCCGGCTGGTCCAGCATTGTAGCCATTGTGCTGCTGCTGGACGGCATCCTGATGATGATGCTGGGCCTGGTGGGCGAATACGTCGGGCGTATGTATATGACGATGAACAAAAGCCCGCAGTATGTAATCCGCACGACTACGGCGGCCCCCGGAGAAAAAGACCCTTCCGTCGATCGGTAAAAACAGAAAAAATCCCTGACCCATCGGGTCAGGGATTTTTTGTTGAAAAATAAATCAGGAAGCGCTGGGGGTGGCGCCGGGCAGCAGCGTGACCACATCGCGCAGCAATACCAGCGGACTTTCGCCCCGCTGTACACGCAGGCTGAAATAGGGGCGGCCCAGTGCATTGTACAGCACCCGGTGGGGATACTGTTCCATCACAGCGGCAAGCTGCTGCGGGCCCACCACATCGGAATACAGAATCAGCTGGTCGTTGCGCTGCACGATCTCGACGATGCCCACGCGGGCGGCGGTCACGCGCACCAGAGATACATCCACCAATCCCTGTACGCTTCTGGGCGGGCTGCCGTAACGGTCGATCAGTTCGTCCAGCACATCATCGGCATCGGCGGTGGTCTCAATGGCCGCAATGCGCTTGTACGCTTCGATGCGTCCGGCCGGATCGGGGATATACTCCTCGGGCAGATAGGCGTCGATGGAGATATCTACCAGGCAATCGCTCTTGTCGGGGGCCGGTGTTTCGCCCCGCGCGGTGGCAATGGCCTGGCCCAGCATTTTCACGTACAGGTCGTAGCCCACGGCCTCCATGTGCCCATGCTGGCTGTGCCCCAACAGGCTGCCCGCACCGCGAATCTGCAAATCGCGCATGGCAATGCGGAAACCGGAACCGAATGCC
The DNA here is from genome assembly GCA_900545545.1 of uncultured Subdoligranulum sp. GTDB lineage: Bacteria > Bacillota > Clostridia > Oscillospirales > Ruminococcaceae > Gemmiger. The sequence goes on from UQZO01000003.1 coordinate 135,386, forward strand.
GTGAATTCACGGATGGCCGAAAGGCGCTTGGAGGCAATTTCGGTCAGGACCTTGTCGCGGGTAAAGGTGAAATAGGCGTAGGCCTTGCGGGAGGAACGTCCCACACGCCCGCGCAGCTGGTACAGCTGGGAAAGTCCCATGCGGTCGGCGTTTTCGATGATCAGCGTGTTGCAGTTGCGCACATCCACGCCGGTTTCAATCAGCGTGGTGCACACCAGCACATCAATTTCATTGTCCAGCAACTGCTGCCATACCGAGGAAATCTGTTCCTCGGTCATTTTGCCGTGGGCAATGCCCACACGGGCGCCGGGAACCAGCTTTTCGATGCGCGCTGCGCACTCGTTGATGTTGTCTACCCGGTTGTGCAGGTAATAGACCTGCCCGCCCCGGGCCAGCTCTTTGCGGATGGCCTCCGAGATGATGCCGTCGTCGTATTCCAGCACATAGGTTTCCACCGGCTGGCGCTCAAAGGGTGGCTGTTCGATGGTGCTCATATCCCGGATGCCGGACAGCGCCATGTTCAGGGTACGGGGGATGGGGGTGGCCGACAGGGTCAGCATATCCACACCGATAAAGGCTTCTTTCAGCTTTTCTTTGTGTTTTACACCAAAGCGCTGTTCCTCGTCGATGATGACCAGGCCCAGGTCACGGAATTTCACATCATCCGAGAGCAGCCGATGGGTACCCACCACAATATCCACAGTGCCGTCTTTCAGCCCGCGCAGCGTCTCTTTCTGCTCCTTGCTGCTGCGGTAGCGGGAAAGCAGGCCGATGCGGATGGGGTAGGCTTCCATGCGGGCGATGGCGGTATTGAAATGCTGCCAAGCCAGAATGGTGGTGGGGGCCAGAATCGCACACTGCTTGCCGCCCATCACACATTTGAAGGCTGCCCGCAGCGCTACTTCGGTTTTGCCCACGCCTACGTCGCCGCAGAGCAGCCGGTCCATAGGCCAGGGCTGTTCCATATCATGCTTGATGTCGGCGGCGCAGGTCAGCTGGTCGGGGGTTTCGTCGTAGGCGAAACGCTGCTCAAAGTCGCTCTGCCAGGTATCATCGGCGGGGAAGGCGTACCCCTTGGCCTGCTTGCGGCGGGCGTACAGTTCAATAAGCTCCTTGGCCATGGCCTCGGTGGCGGCGCGCACCCGTTTGCGGGTCTTGGCCCAGTCGCTGCCGCCCAGGCGGCTGAGTTTGACGTTGTCGCGGTCGCCGGGAGCGGTATAGCGGGAAAGCAGGTCCAGCTGTGTAACCGGCACATACAGTACGTCTTTTTTGTCGTACTCAATGCGCAGATAATCCTTGGTTACGCCCTGTACGGCCATCCGCTGGATGCCCGCATAGCGGCCGATACCGTGATTCTGGTGGACCACCAGATCGCCGGGGGAAATCTCGCTCAGGTTGCTGAGGGCGTCCTTGTTGCGCTTCTTCTTTTTCTGGGCGGTGCTCACGCCGAAGGCGCGCGCCGTAAACACGGCATATTTGGCAAAGGGCAGGCTGCATCCGGCAGAAAGCTGACCGGGCAGCACCTGTACCAGACCGGCACTGGGCGGGGCATCCTCGTCGGTGGTGACGCTCAGACCCTTGACCCGCAGGTCGGCGGCAAGACCCGCCGCGGCACGGGGCGTACCGGCCAGCACCGTGACAGCGGAACCACCGTCGCACAGCGGCTGCAGGTCCTCCAGCAGGTTGGCGACCTCGCCGCTCCAGGCGGGCAGGGAGTGGGCCGGCGCATTGACGATCTCTTTCAGGGGCAGATCCGGCATACTGCGGGCGAAGTTCTCGGCGCAGATGGTCCGGCAGCGGGCAGGCTGTGCCCACAGCCAGGCGGGGTCGGCATAGAGTTTATCCAGCCCGGAGGCCAGCACCCCGTCCGTCAGCAGCGTGGTCAGTTCCTCGCCGCGGCGGTAGGTGGTGGCCCGCTGTGCCTCCCGTACCGAGGCAGGTTCCTCGATCACCAAAAGGGGATCATCGAAATATTCCAACAGGGTGGCCGGTTCCGGGTAACGGATGGCCAGGTATTTGTCCATGTTGACAGGGATGGCACCCCCGTCCAGCTGTGCCAGCTCCGGTGCCGTGCAGGCTTCCAGGGCGGTGCGCTTTTTGCCGCGCTGCTTTTTCAAAAAGGCGCGCAGCAGTTCGGCGGCCTCGGCGGGGGCACCAAACAATACCTCCCGTGCCGGGCTGACATAGATCTTCTCCACCGGGTCCTCGCGGCGCTGGGTGGTCAGATCAAAGGTGTGCATGGTGTCGATCTCATCGCCCCAGAACTCCATGCGGACGGGGAGTTTCATGTCGGGGGCGTAGATGTCCACAATATCGCCGCGGATGGAAAACTGGCCCGGGCCGTCTACCTGGGTGCGTCGGGTGTACCCGGCACCGTACAGCACGGCGGTCAGCTCGGTGCGGGGCAGGGAATCCCCGGGGCGCAGGGTTCGGGTGTTGGCACAGAAATCTGCCTTGGGGGTGGTGAACTGCGTCAGCGCTTCTTCCGAAACACAGACGGCCCGCAGCCGTCCGCCCACCAAATCACCCAGTACCCCCAGGCGGCGGTATTCGTACTCACGCGCGGTGCCCTCGATGGGCCGCAGCACATAATCCCGGGAAGGAAACACCGCAGCCGGGATCCCCAGGGTGTTCAGGTCCCCCGCAAAACGGGTGGCCTCGGCCTCGCCGGGCGTTACAATGCACAGCGGACGGTCCAACCGGCGGGACAGTGCGGCATAGGCCAGCGCCCGGCCGGCGCCGGGCAGCCCAAATAAGGCGCATGCCCCCGGTTCGGAGAGCGCATGCGCCAGTTTTTCATATTCTTTGGTTTGGGTAAATCGGGAATCAAACAACATAGTGTCACCTGAATCAGCCGGTACGCACCAGACCCCACTGGCCCCATTGCCATAAGGTCTCGGTGGCTTCCGGCGTCAGAATAAACAGTGTATCGGTGCCTTGCACCGCCCAGCGGGCAACCTTTGGCCGCAGTTGACTGGACATCCACTGCGGCACAAAGGTGTCGCTCTGCCGGTTATAAATAAAAATATGCTGGCTCCAGCTGGTATCGTTGCGTTTGACCCAGAACGGTTTGCTGGGGCCGTAGTTGCCGCGCCGCCAGACCAGCAGCAACAGTTCGGTACTGCCGTCCCGGTCAATATCACAGGTCAGAAAATCCTGCACATGCCAGGCGGGTTCGCTTTGCCATATATTGGAATCGCCGGCCGCCGTAAAGCGGCCCTGTGCCAAAGACAGGGAAACCGATGTGCTGTCTTCAAAACAGACTGTTTCGGTACGGTCCTTGCCGCTGGGCAAAAAGAGCCCGCGCGCCCACAGAAGGGGCAGTGCAACCACTGCCAGTATAACGGCGTACAGCAGGCCGCTCATCCACCGTCTCACTCAGCTCACCTGATAGGTGGTGGAAACCGAATACTCTTCGGTCCAGGCGGGCGTGGAAGGCCGCTCATCCCAATGGAAGTTCCCCTCCGAATCAGGGGCTTTTCCCAGTTGGACCCACCAGTCCTGGTCGGTCATCCGCTGGTCAAGGGGCTGCGTGAACTGATAGAAAGTGTACACTTTGCCCACCGCAATGCGGGGCGAACCATCCACGCTGACCAGTACATAAATCGTTCCCACGTCGGTGGCGGTCTGCAGCACAGAACCGTTGGGATCGGTGGCAATGTCGGCCACCAGCGCGGCGGGGTGTTCCTGCGGGGTGACGAAGGATTCCTCGTCGGCATCCAGCGTTTCCAGCCAGAAGTGTTCAAGCTGTCCGCCAAAACTGCGGATCAATTCGAATTCCTCGTCGGTGGGCAGTTCGTTGCGCAGCTCTTTCTCGGCAATGACCATCAGCTGTTGATTCAGCTGGTAGAGCTTATCAAGGTTTTCTTTGGAATTTTCATCCAAAAGTCCCAGTTTTTCCAGACCCTGAGAGGTGGCCTGACTCAACGCGGCCAAACGTCCGAATACCACAGGTTCGGTTTCCACCCAGCCGCGGTCGTCGACTTCTTCAATGCCGCCGCCACCGCCCATTTCAGCGTACACCTGCTTGCTGTACAGGGCGGTGTCGTGTTTGAGTTCGGTCCAGCTGCCCAGAAAACTGGCCAGCGATTTGGTGCGCCAGGCTGCCGTTTGCATATACTGCGGCCAGCCTTCGCCGCGGGTTTCGGTCAGGGGACGCAGTGCGTTCAGCCAGGCGGCATAAAGACTGGCATTCCAGACAGAATCTCCCGCCGCATTCATCTGTGTGCGGACCTTCTCCATCTGGTCGTCGTAGTTGGGGTAGTCGGTGTCACACTGGGTGTGCAGGATATCCAGCGCTGTATCGGAACCCAGCGCAGCAGGAACATCCAAGGCATCGGGCAGCAGTCGCTGGCGGCCGTCGGCGCTTTCCTCCACGTCACGGTACACAAGATTCTGCAAGATCTCCCCGTCAATCGTATACCGCTGGCCCATAAACCGGTAGCCTGCGGTGCTTTCATCACGATCATCCCACTCATAAATGGGAATGGAATTGATCGCAGCAGGCTGCAAGGTTTTCAGCGATTGGGTAAAGGTCTGCCAGGCAGCATCATCCCCTGGCAGGGACGATACCTGCGCGCTGCCGCCGTAGGCGGCGTCTATCAACGGCAGATAATCGTTGGCGTTGGCGTCATCACTGACGCCCGCAAAGAAGCAGGTGACATCGTAGATGCGCTGCCAGTTTTCCAGGGAGCCGCTGTCGCGCAGGGCCAGGTTCATCAGCAGGGCACTGCGGGTTTTGTCTGCGTCGGATTGCAGGAAGGCCATCCGCCCGTACCACATCATTGCTTTGAAATAGCGGGTCAGTTCTTCGCTTTCGGTGTAGTAGCTGCGGGGAATATACTGGCTGTAATCTTCCTGCTGGCTGCCGTTTTCTTCTCCCAGGTTCATGACGGGGGAGGGGGCGATGCCCGAAGCGGCCTCAATCAGTGCCAGCTCCTCGGCAGCTTCCAGAGGCAGGGTGGAAGTATCCACCGTCGGGTCCAGCAATGCTGAGGCAACACTGAAATAGGCCACATTGCGCTGCGCGGCGTTCTCCCATTCGGTACCGGCCAGGGCCTCAGCCTGGGTCTTGCATTGGGCCAGCATATTGCCGGTAAGCTTCTGCAGCAACGGCAGCAGATGATCCCGCTCCGTCTGGCGCTGCAGATAGAGGAAGTACAGGTGGTAGGTATGCAGCGAAGCATCCACCGTCACGAAACTGGGCGTATATACATAGCGGTTGCTTTCGTACTGCGGGTAGAATTCATCGTCGGTACTGTTGCAGACAAGAAAACCGTTTGTCAGCAGTTTCTGCTTGGCTTCCTCATTCCAGTACTCTACCAGGTCGGGGTTGGTGACATTGGAAAGATCCTCCGCCACCGTGAATTCCGGTACACAGGGGGTGAGCGCCGTATCGTACAGGACGGGCAGCTCACCCAGCAAACCGGTAGCATTTGCCGGTGGGGCGGGGGTGACAGCCGGTGCGGAATCGGCATCGGCTGTCGAGGAAGAATCGAAATCGATGGGATCAGAGGCGGGCGTGGTGCGGCAGCCGGCACAGACGGTCAGCAGCGCCGCGGATAACAGCAGGGACGCGATACGCTTTTTCATCGGGACCTTCCTCCTTATTCAATTGTTGACAGCCGCAGGCAATCAGGCGGCGTTCAGGTATTCCTTGGCCAGCCAGCCATATTGACCCTCGTACTGTACCACGACCCAGGTCTCATCGGCGTTGGTGCCCAGGGCGGTCACGGCGGTACCGGCAGGGATCTGGGCGACCTTGTCAAAGTCGGTGCCGGGGCCGGCACGCAGGTTCATGTTGGAATCCGGGGTCACGGTGTAGTTGGGCTGTTCGCCTTCGGCATACACGGTGGTGGGCTGCTCGCTCAGTCCGTCAAAGCTGGCGGGGGTGGCTTCCGGTGTCGGTTCCGGGGTGGGCTCTGCGACGGATTCAGAAGTGGAATCGGTACCTTCCGTCGTGCCGTCGCCCTCTGCGGAAGCGCCGTTTTCGTCGCTGGCGGCGTCGGAGGCGGTGCTGTCCACAGAATCAGAAACGCTGGAAGAATCGGACGCGGGTTCAGAACCGCCGTCGAAGGTGCCGTTCAGCAGCAGAAAGCTGAACACGATGGAAGCGATCAGAAAGACGGCGCACAGCAGCAGGCGGATCAATGCTTTTTTGCGAAGAGAGCTCATGGGTCTATCTCCTTTACCGATTGAATTTGTTTTGTGCATACTGCAAATTGCCATCCATCAGTAACTTGCAGGCTTGTTCAATATCAGGGTAACGGTCGGTCATGGCCTTGCGGTCCTCGGGCGGCAGCTTGCCCAGAACCCAGGCCGCCAGATCGTACTGCGGATTGGGCTTGGCCCCGATGCCGATGCGGATGCGGTAAAATTCTTCGGTGCCAAGGCTGGCAATAATGCTTTTCAGCCCGTTGTGGCCGCCGGCAGAACCATGCGGACGGATGCGCAGATGTCCCGGCTGCTGGGTAATGTCGTCGCACAGCACGATCACGTGGTTGGCCGGGATTTTGTAGAAGTTGGCAGCAGGGGCAATGCTTTGCCCGCTCAGATTCATATAGGTAAGCGGTTTGAGCAGCACGACCTTGTGATCGTCAACCTGGGCGGTGCCGTACAGGCCCTGCCATTTGCTTTTGTTAAGGGAACACTGCCACTGCTCGGCCAGATAATCCAGCGCTTCAAAACCGGCGTTGTGGCGGGTGCCGTCGTATTTCGGCTCGGGATTGCCCAGCCCTGCAATGAGCCAGTCCGCTCCCGAAGTATTGCTGAAGAAAGCCATAAAATGTAAAAACGCTCCTTACTTTTTATAGAGTAACAGAGTAGGGCGGGGTTACAGCGCGGGGACGATCCGGCTGCCGAACGGCGTCAGTGCCAGGCGCGCCAGCTTGAAGAACTGCAGCCCGAAGGGGATCCCCACAATCGTGATGCAGAGCAAGCATCCCCAGGCGGCGTGACCGATGGCCAACGGCAGGCCGGAAAAAATCAACCACAGGATGTTGAGCAGCAGCGAGGGAGCACCGCCTCCATACACGACCTCCTTGCCGAAAGGAAAGAGGCTCAGCGAGGCGAATTTGAAGCATTGCAGCCCAATGGGGATGCCGACAATGGTAATGCACCAGAGCAGCCCGGCGGCAGCCCAGCTCAAAGCACTGAGCAAACCGCCCAGAATACACCAAAGCAGGTTGCCAAGAAGTCTCATGTAAAATCCTTTCTTTTTAACAGTACAATCAATTATAAGGAATGCAGCCGTCCCTGCAGGACCAGCTGTGCCTTGGGTAGGTCTTGTTTTTTTACAAAAATCTGGTATTCGATGCTGCGGTCCATCCGCTCACCCACGGCATACATGGTACCGGTGCGGCGGGAGGCACTGCTGAAATTCACTGTGCGGCTGCGGCAGGGGATGCCTTCTTTCTGCAAAGTTTGCATCGTGGTGCCAAACTGTACCGCATCAAAGGTACAGACCACTTCCCGCCAGCCCAGGATCATCAGCCAAATGGACAACATAGGGCATCAACCTTTCTTCTTGTCGGCCTCCAACTTCTGTTTTTTGGCAATGTATTTTTCCAGCTTGTGCTCGCCCCAGGCGTTGACATTGACCTGCTTGGCACGTTCAATGCCCAGCGCTCCGGCGGGTACATCCTTGCCGATGGTGGAACCGGCCGCCGTGAAGGCGTGGTCGCCCACCGTGACCGGCGCCACCAGATTGGTGTTGCAGCCGATGAAGGCGTAATCTCCGATGGTGGTATGGAACTTGCCTTCGCCGTCGTAGTTGCAGGTCACGGTGCCGCAGCCGAAGTTGCAGTACTTGCCCACGGTGGCGTCGCCGATGTAGGTCAGATGGCTGACGGTGTTGCCCTCGGCAAAGTCGGCGTTCTTGGTCTCCACGTAGGCACCCAGGTGGCAGCCTTCGGCGGTTTTGGTGCCGGGGCGTACATGGGTGAAGGGACCGATTTTATTGTTGGGGCCGATGTGGCTCTGGTAGCACTGGCTGGCGTTGACGGTGGAACCCTCCTCCACCACGGTGTCCTCCAGCAGGGTGTTGGGGCCAATCACGCAGCCGGCACCGATCTTGGTCTGCCCGCGCAAAATGCAGCCCGGCAGGATGGTGGCGCCCGGGGCGATCTCGACCTCGGGATCAATATAAACATCGCGGCTGATAAATTCCACACCGTTATTCAAATGGCGCTCAAAGGCGGCGGCAAAGCGCTGCTGCGCCAGTTCAAAATTCTCTTTGGCGGTAGACATAATAATCCCCCTTACAATATAAATACCATACTGCTATTGTACCCCACGCAGGGCGTTTTCGCAACTGAAAAAAGAAGCTTGCCGATAAAAAAGCAAAAATTCCATAAAAAACAAAAAAAGAGCGGAAAAGGAACAAATTCCGAACTTTCCGCCCAGTATATTTTACACGATTTTTGTGCAAATTGCAATAGGCTGGGGAGAAAAGTTTGGTGGTTTTTCGGCCAAACTATTGAGCAGTTTTTTAACAACCCACTGGAAATTCGTTTTACGGTCTGATATAATGGACTGTGCAAACACGAAACGTTGTATGCAAACACGTTACCGTTTTTGGGAGGTTAGTATGAGCAAGAAATTCTTGTACCTGTTCAAAGAGGGCCATGACGCCTTCGGCGGCGACCAGACCACCATGAAGAACATTCTGGGTGGCAAGGGCGCTGGCCTGGCCGAGATGACCCACGCCGGCATGCCGGTTCCGCAGGGCTTCACCATCACCACCGAAGCCTGCACCCAGTATTATGCCGACAACCGCGAGATCAACGACGAGATCAAGGCGGACATCTTCAAATACATGGGCATCCTGGAGGAGCAGACCGGCAAGACCTTCGGTTCTGTCGATAACCCGCTGCTGGTTTCTGTTCGTTCCGGTGCTCGTCAGTCCATGCCCGGCATGATGGATACCATCCTGAACCTGGGCCTGAACGATCAGGCTGTTGAGGGCCTGGCCAAGAAGACCGACAACCCCCGTTTCGCTTACGACTGCTACCGTCGCTTCATCCAGATGTACTCTGATGTTGTTATGGAGCTGGGCAAGAGCTTCTTCGAAGAGCGCATCGACGCCATGAAGGAGCGCAAGGGTGTCACGCAGGACGTTGAGCTGACCGCTGATGACCTGAAGGAACTCGTCAAGGAGTTCAAGCAGATCTACCGCGAGAAGCAGGGCAGCGAGTTCCCGCAGGATCCGAAGGAACAGCTGATCGGCGCCGTCAAGGCCGTGTTCCGTTCCTGGGACAACCCCCGTGCCAACGTTTATCGTAAGATGAACGAGATCCCCTACGAGTGGGGCACTGCCGTCAACGTTCAGCAGATGGCGTTCGGCAACTCCGGCATGCGTTCCGGCACTGGCGTTGCGTTCACCCGTAACCCCGCCACCGGCGAGAAGAAGCTGATGGGCGAGTACCTCATCAACGCTCAGGGCGAAGACGTCGTCGCCGGTATCCGTACTCCTTCTCCCATCAGCAAGCTGCATGAGGAGATGCCCGAGGTTTACGATCAGTTCGTTGAGATCGCTACCCGCCTCGAGAACTACTACAAGGATATGCAGGACATGGAGTTCACCATCGAGGATGGCAAGCTCTTCATGCTGCAGACCCGTAACGGCAAGCGTACCGCTCAGGCTGCTCTGCAGATCGCCTGCGACCTCGTTGACGAGGGCGTAATCAGCGAGCAGACCGCTGTGCTGCGCGTTGAGCCCAAGCAGCTGGACACCCTGCTGCATCCCCAGTTTGACGCTGCTGCCCTGAAGGCTGCCGAAGCTATCGGCAAGGGCCTGGCTGCTTCTCCGGGATCTGCCTGCGGCCGTGTTGTCTTCTCTGCTGAGGACGCCGAAGAGAAGGTCAAGGACGAAGCCTGGGCCAAGGTTGTTCTGGTCCGTCTGGAAACCAGCCCCGAAGATATCGTCGGTATGCAGGTTTCTCAGGGCATCCTGACCGTCCGTGGCGGTATGACCAGCCACGCCGCCGTTGTCGCTCGTGGCATGGGCACCTGCTGTGTCTCCGGCTGCGGCAACGACAATGATGTTGTCATTGACTACGACGCCAAGACCATCACCATCAATGGCCATGTCTTCCATGAGGGTGACTGGATGAGCATCGATGGCTCCACCGGTAACATCTACGAGGGCCAGATTGCCACCGTGGCTTCTACCGAGAACGCCAACTTCAAGCGCTTCATGGGTTGGGCTGACGCTGCCCGCCAAATGAAGGTCCTGACCAACGCTGACAACCCGCGCGACGCTCAGAACGCCGTTGACATGGGTGCTGAAGGCATCGGTCTGTGCCGTACCGAGCACATGTTCTTCGCTGAGGACCGCATCAAGGCTGTCCGTGAGATGATCTGCGCCCGTACGGTTGAGGAGCGCAAGGCTGCTCTGGCCAAGGTCGAGCCCTATCAGGAGGCCGACTTCACCGCTATGTACCGCATCATGGGCGACCGTCCGATGACCATCCGTTACCTGGATCCGCCGCTGCATGAGTTCCTGCCCACCAAGCCCGAGGAGATCGAGGCTCTGGCCAAGGACATGGGTATGACCACCGAAGAGCTGAACAACGTGGTTGTCAGCCTGCACGAGTTCAACCCCATGATGGGTCATCGTGGCTGCCGTCTGTGCGTTACCTATCCGGAAATCGCCGAGATGCAGACCAATGCCGTTATCAAGGCTGCCCTGAAGGTCAGCGCTGAGACCGGCAACATGATCACCCCGCACATCATGATTCCTCTGGTGGGCGAGGTCAAGGAGCTCAAGTACGTCAAGGACGTGGTTGTCAAGACCGCCGACAAGCTCATCGCTGATGCTGGCGTCGACATGAAGTACGAAGTTGGTACCATGATCGAGATTCCGCGCGCTGCTCTGACCGCTGGTGAGATCGCTAAGGAAGCTGACTTCTTCAGCTTCGGCACCAACGACCTGACTCAGATGACCTTCGGCTTCAGCCGTGACGACGCTGCCAAGTTCCTGACTGCTTACTACGACACCAAGATCTACGAGAGCGATCCGTTCCAGCATCTGGATCAGGTCGGCGTTGGCAAGCTGGTCAAGATGGCTGCTCATGACGGCCGCGAGACCAACCCCAACCTGGGTCTCGGCATCTGCGGTGAGCATGGCGGCGATCCCTCCAGCGTCGAGTTCTGCCACAATGTTGGTCTGGACTACGTCAGCTGCTCTCCGTACCGTGTGCCTATCGCTCGTCTGGCTGCTGCTCAGGCAGCCATCAAGAATCCTCGCAAGTAAAACCGTTGGACTCTTGGAGCTCACGCTCAGCTTAGAAGATGCGCAAGCATTTCAAAAAGCACACAACAGCGTGATAAAACCAAGCCGATGGCGTGATATCGACTTGGAGATCTACCTGTAATACGCCAATCCCCCTGCTACTGATTTCAGTTGCAGGGGGATTTTTTATGCCTACTTTTTGTTCAAAAGGCGATTTTGGGCCCGAAAAATCTGGATTTTCTGAAAATGTACCCGGTTTTTCGTATACATTTTTGGGCACAAAACGCCTCTTGCAAGCCTTATTTTTACCAAGAAAGGAAGCGTATTGTCATGGCAGAAAACCAAGTCCAAAACCCATCGCCTGAAAAAGTAATTGCTCTTTCAGCCAGTCTGTTGGACCCCTTTCAGGGGCATCCCTTCCGGGTGGCCAGCGGCGAGGAGATGGAACAACTCAAGGAAAGCATCCGGGAGTACGGTGTTCTCTCGCCGCTGCTGGTCCGGCCCCGTGGGGATGGCCGCTACGAGATCGTCAGTGGACACCGCCGCAGGGCTGCCTGCGAAGCCCTGGGCATCACCGAACTGCCGGTGCTGGTCCGGGATATGACCGACGACGAGGCGGTGATTCTGATGGTAGACAGCAACATCCAGCGGGAGCATATCCTGCCCAGCGAGAAGGCGTTTGCTTATAAGATGAAGATGGAGGCTATCAGACATCAGGGAAAGCGAGGCGTCCCAACTTCATCCCAAGTTGGGATGAAGTTGCAGACGATGGATATTGTGGGACAAGAATCTGGTGATAGCCGAAACCAAGTCCATCGTTACATCCGCCTGACCCACCTGATCCCCTCCATCCTTCAGATGGTGGATGAATACCAGATCGCCTTCAATCCGGCGGTGGAGATCTCCTACCTGACCGAGGAACACCAGCGGATGCTCAAAGAGGAGATGGACGCCTGCCAGGCCACACCGTCCCTCACCCAGTCCCGTACCCTCAAACAAATGAGCCAGTCCGGAACGCTGACCCGGGAATACCTGCATCACTTGCTTACCGAAGAAAAGCCCAACCAGCGGCAGAAGTTCTTCCTCAATCAGGAGGACGTGCAGCGGTATTTCCCCAAGCACTACACCCCGCAACAGATGCAGCAAGTCATTCTCCATCTGCTCCACACCTGGCAGCACAAACGCGGCTATAACAAAGAAAACGAAGGTCGATAGGACTCTTTTATTGACGTAAATACGATTATATAGTGCTATTGCAAAGCAGTTGTTACTTCCCGTAACAGCTGCTTTTTTGTTTATAAAGGAACCAAGGGGGAAGTGTACCCATATGGGGAAATGTTTTGCAGCAACTTTCTCCCCCCACACCCCCCTCGACTAGCTGAAAACAACTGGCTGAAAAGGAGAGGATGACCATGAGAAGGAGAGTAACAGAAGAACAAATACGGCTAGCAAAAGCGGTGGATCTGATTACTTACATGAAGCAATACGAACCACAAGAATTGATCCGCACCGGTCCGCATGACTACAAAACCGCTACACACAGCAGCCTTTGTATCAGCGATAACGGGTTATGGCATTGGTTCTCACATGATATTGGCGGGCGTGGGGCATTGAACTATCTCATTCAGGTAAAAGGGATGGATTTTGTCAGCGCTGTGCGGCACCTGTGCGAACTGGAACATCTTGCACCTGTTCCTTTTCAGCAGGTCAAAAGCAGCCCGGCTCCTCAGCACGAACGCAGGCCGTTTGAACTGCCGATTCCCGATAAGAACGCAGAAACGGTTATGCAGTATCTCAAGCGCAGAGGAATAGACGGCAAAATCCTAAAATATTGCATTGACCAGGAAATTCTCTACCAAACCACGCGCGGAGGCTACAAAAACTGTGTTTTTGTCGGTAAAGATGGCGAAGGGAAACCCCGTGCGGCTTGTATACGAGGATGTCAGGGAACTTTCCGCGGTGAGTGCGCCGGCAGCGAAAAGCAGTATGGATTTTGTATTTCAGCAGGCAACAGTCATACAAACATTCTCGAGGTGTACGAAGCCCCCATTGATGCCCTTTCCGGCGCAACAATGCAATTGCTCAGCGGTCACGACTGGCAGAGAGCTCACCATCTTTCTCTCGGGGGGCTCAACTATGTTGCATTAGACCAGTACCTCAAGAGTCACCCTGAAATCAATACACTTCGGCTTCGGCTGGATAACGATGAGCGCGGGCGAGATTTTACTACGCGGTTACAGGAACGGTACCAGGCTCAAGGATACATGGTGAAGTCGATCCCACCCCGTCGAGGCAAAGACTATAACGACTATTTGCTTATCTACCGCGCCCATTTGAAATCTCTCGGCAGAGGCCGATAAAAACAGGAGGTATCCATGAAAACAATCGCTATCGCAAATCAGAAAGGTGGAGTAGGAAAAACCACCACTGCCGTTAATTTGGGCGTTGCACTGGCCAGACAGGGACTTCGTGTTCTGCTTGTAGACGCCGATCCGCAGGGAGATTTGACGGCCTATCTTGGCTGTCAGAACGCCGATCACTTGGATACGACCATTGGAACCATGATGGAAGAGGCCATCGCCGACCAACCAATTTCCTACTCTACCGGCATCTTACATCAGGAGGAAGGCGTAGATTACATACCGTCAGACATCGAGCTGGCGGGCATGGATGTCCGTCTTACCAACGTGGTGGGTCGTGAGGCAGTGCTCCGCAATGTGTTGGAACCACTGAAAAAACGCTATGACTACTGCCTGATCGACTGTATGCCCAGCCTCGGGATGCTGACCATCGGTGCGCTGGCCGCCTCGGACAGTGTGCTGATTCCGGTTCAGGCACAGCATTTTCCCCTCAAGGGCCTGATTGCTCTGGTCAAAAACATCCAGATGGTGCGGCGGCGCATCAATCCCAAGTTGTCCATCAACGGCATTGTCATGACGATGGTGGACAACCGGACCAATTTGTCCAAAGATGTTTGCGCTGCGCTGCGCCGTACTTACGGGCAAAAGCTGTGCATCTACAAGAGCGAGATCCCCGTTTGTACCCGAGCCGCCGAAAGCACTGCCAGCGGGCACAGCGCCCTGCGGTATGATCCCAACGGAAAGGCAAGTCAGGCATATTTGGCATTAGCAAAGGAGGTGGTAGACCATGAGCGAGCGCCGCAGGTACGAGATCAATCCTTCATTCGCTGACCTTTTCACCACTCAGGAGGATCGGGATGAGGCCAAACTGGAGAAGGTACAGATGCTGCCGCTTGATGAGTTAAACCCTTTCCCCGATCATCCCTTTGAAGTCCGGGATGATGAGGAAATGGAAAAGCTGGTTGACAGTATCCGAGTCCACGGGGTTCTGATGCCCGCCATTGCTAGAACTCGCCCTGATGGAAGCTATGAACTGGTGGCTGGTCACCGGCGCAAACGGGCGTGTGAGCTGGCGGGCCTGCAGGAAATGCCGGTATTGATCAGAAAAATGGATGATGATACCGCCACCATCCTGATGGTGGATTCCAACGTACAGCGGGAACACGTCTTACCCTCTGAAAAGGCGAAAGCCTACAAGATGAAACTGGACGCCATCAAAAGAAAGAGCGGTAGACCGTCAAAAGAAAATTCCCGACAAGTTGTCGGGAATTTTGAGAGTGCCGATTTGGTGGGAGAAACAAGTGGTGAAAGCGGCAGACAGGTCCAGCGCTATATCCGCCTGAACAACCTCATCCCGGAATTGATGGAACTGGTGGACGAAAACAAGCTGAAGTTCAATCCGGCTGTTGAAATCAGTTATCTGACGCCCGATGAGCAGGCAGATTTCTTCCAATACATCGACGGGCAGGCTTGTTCGCCTTCTTTGTCACAAGCACAAAAACTGAAAGCGGCCAGCAGGGAAGGAACCCTTACAACAGACCGGTTAGAAAGCATTATGACCGCACAACCACCCAGTGTAAAACCACGCGAAGCACAGATCTCTATTTCGCTGGATCGGGTCAGCAAGTATTTTCCCAAAGGCTTCACTTCGGAGCAAATCGTTAATCAGATTTTGAAAATTCTTGAAGCCCAGTATCGCAAGAAAAATCGAGATATGGAGCGTTGAGGAATTGGTATGAGAGTGCTTGTATTGGAGCCGGGCTACTGCCCTTACATCGCTTTCTTTGACAGTTCTGAAGAAGCGGTCAGAAAAATCATACAGGGAGAACAGAATGTTTCGCTCCCGTTTGGCAACGATGTGATTGCATTGGTTACCAGCAACGAGCAGAATAACCTCCCTTTCAACCGTACCATTGATGAGACCAGTTATATCAATGGTCGAGCGCTGATCTGCGGATGGGACGGAGAAAAACTGCGGGAACTGACAAGAAAGCAGGCAGACCGGTATTACCGACGGTATCTGTATCCCGAAAAATTGGTGGATGAGGATACAGGACTAAGGATGATTCCACAGCAGCCGCGGGTGAAGCCCCGTGACGAGCGGTTTGGGCGCAAGCCTACTTTTTTGGAGAGGTGAGATTGATGGAAGAAAAAGAATACGCGGGAAGTTATCAAATTGAACAGTCATTTCGATTGGGCAAAAAACACTTTGTTCTTGGGGTTGATGAGAAAGCACAGGAGAAGTACCTTCTGGCTGAGCGGCGGATGAATGCCTTTGGGTACGAATATGTTGAAGCGGTTGGGTCCAACGATTATCTTGAAATTTTAGAGGAGTATACTCTTCGATTGCATGAGGAACTTGACCGCCTCCGCCAGGAGCGCAAAGGAAGAAGCTCCGATGGTATTCCTTTCGGGTTGGAAGCGTGCTGTGCAGAGAGCAGTAAGATGAATTATGAAAACCAGATTCTGATTCTCAACCCATCATTCCTCGCACCTGAATATCGTACAAAGGAAGATCAGATGGTGTTAGCCATCAGCGGCTTCGGATGCACTCCGGGTCGAAGATCCCACAAAATCTACTGTCAGAGTTTGTGCGACGGTGAAAAGTTTTATATTCGCGGTTATGACGTGTTAGGGGTGCTGGATCGCCAGAATGTCCCGGAATGGGCAGCCAACAAGGCCCATAGTATTCGGCAGAAAGAACGTAAGGCACGACAGAAGTTCAACGGCGAACGGTAATTTTGAAAAGGAGAAAAGTCATGGCTGAAAAACAAAAATACACGGTCCACCAGACCCAGTTCGAGTTGAGCCCTGCCAGCAATGAGCAGGGCTTTTGTTTTACCCATTTTAATTCTCCCGTTGATAGAGCCTGCATCGGGCATTTGCGTGGGGATTTTGGGGAAACAGGCACTTCTTTTCACCATACATGGTGGCCGCATAACGCTCATCTTATTACGCCATCTTTCAATACGGAATTGAAAGATGTACTTACCGGACTGCGCCGGAACGGGTTGCTCAGAGATCGCAAGACCATGCTGGCTCGGTCAATGCGGTTCAGCACGGCAATCATTCCCACTGAAGGCAGCAACACTATGGCGTTCCGTATTGAAACGCCGGAGCATCTCTTTTATCTGCGGTGCATTCCGAATAAAGGGGAATACAATTTCTATTGTTACGGCTACAACAAGACCATGCTTATGGAGGTGCTTCGCCAGCAAAAGAAGCTCCCCCGCATTGCGTGGGCCGAATTGGATTCCAGCCATGAAGTGGTAGCCATCTGCTATGGCGAGAGTGGGTATCACAAGTGGGAGCCCGAAGGATACATTGCCATGACCTCCACAGAAATTGTGGATGATCTCAACCAGAAAGCTGGTGTTTCCAAGGCGCAGGCATCCGCAATGAAAGCCGGGTCTTTGTTCGGTTGGCACTGTCCGGCTGCCGATCCCCAAAACTATGATGAGCTGGGACGCCCCACCTATCATAAGAAAGAAGCTGTCCGCCAGCAGGAGGTGCGCTGATGCAATCCTTTATAGATCATTTCTATGTGTGCGAGGATCTGAGCAAACTGGGACCTTTGGACATTCAGCGTTTTGACACGCTGCAGGAGGCGGTAACTGCCTACCGGACGCTCTCCGGTGATAAGGTGAAAGCCCTGGGCGTGCAGAACACGCTGCCCAGGCCCGGAACACTGGATTTTGTGCAGCACCTGAATGGGAAAGACACCCTGCTGAGCGATTGCCTGCGCCTTCCTGCCTGGCGTAATGCAGAAATACAGAAAACATGGAGCGAGCTGCGGGAACTTCTTCCCGGTGCGCAGCGTCGCACCATTCGCTTTATTACCCCGGAGTACAAGGACCTGTTTACCTTGCAGGATGGTGAATCTCTGAAAATGCGCTATATGGATGGTACCACCAAAACCACCCCTTGCTTTGCCTGTTCGGATGGATACCACTTTTACCTCGGCGCAAATCAGCTGTTTCATATCTGCCAGTTTGCGGAGATAAGCAGGGCAAACGGTACTATCTATATGCCGCACACTTCCCATGAGGGGGAGCGTGCCGATACCTATGAGATTTATCAGGTGAGCCGGTACAGCGCAGCTGACTATCGCTTTGCTGACTATGGGTATGCCAAAGACAAGATGAAGGCCAGCGACTATCGCCATGTCTATTCCGGGATGCTGGCCAAGGACACCACACTGGATGACCTGTACCTTCTGCACAACCGGGATGATCGGCCCTTTGCGCACCAGATGACCTCTATGTCTATGAGTGACATTATCGTCACGGAAAAAGCGGGAAAAAGAACTGGTTATTATGTGGACAGCTTCGGTTTTACGGAGCTGCCCACCGGGTTTGAGCGGCAACTGTCAAAAGGGAGAACGCAAAAGCGCACTGAGCCCGAACGATAAGAAAGGAATGGAGAATGCCCACCTACAAGGATATAAGAACCCTTGCCCGGTCACTGGTCGGGCAAGTTACCGAAAGCGGCGAATCGTGGAAGGCTTTTCTGGATTCCGCCGCCTATACCTATAATTACGCCTTCCCGAACCAACTTCTGATTTTCAGCCAGAGGCCGGATGCCACCGCTGTGGCCAGTATCGACTACTGGAATAACAAGGCGCTGCGCTGGGTCAACCGAGGCAGTCACGGCATTGCCCTGTTGGACAGTCATTCAAACCGGGGAAAACTCCGCTATGTGTTTGACATAGCAGATACCCACGGACGAGAGTATGTGCCGCAGGCAATGCCCTGGATGGTAGACAATACAAATCGGCAGAGAGTTTGGGAAGCACTCAAACAAACCGCCGATGCAGATACCGTCCAGAATGCGATTGCCCTGCGTGCTGCAACCCAAGCTGCCGAACATCGCACACAGATTTCCCGGCTGTTGGAAAGCACCATATCCGGCAGCACGCTGGAGTGGAGGCGCAGAGAGGAACAGCAAAAAATGCTGGAAAAGCTGGTGGCCCAGAGTGCGGCATACATGATGGCCAAGCGATGCGGCATCGACACGGCATTGCTGGAAACGGATACTTTTGCCACAGTTTCCGAATTCGATACCGACGCTATTGCGGTAGCGCTGGGGTCGTTGACTTCACAGGTAAGCCGACCTATGCTGCAAAGCCTCGGCAGTCTTGTCCGCCAGATCGACAGCGTTGCATTGTCTGCCCCGGAAGCGCATAATCAAACCGAAGAAACAAAAAAGGAGGCATCCCGTGATGGAGTACACCCAAGTGAACGGGTATCTGATCCCGAATCTGACACTGAGCGAACAACCGGCACAGTCGATTGGCAAGTACGGCGAGATCCGCAGGGAGTTCCTGCGGGAGAACACGCCGGTGACCTTCGACCTGATGCTGATGGAGGGGACGCTGTACCCCCATCTGCTGGAAGTGGACAAGAGCGCAAGGGAGCAGATCAACCAGACCATGCAGCAGCTGATTCGGCAGACACCGATGCCCAACCGGAAAACCGACCCGCTGGGCTGGGCGCAGCAGATGAACCTGCTGAAAGCACAGGCCGAGGAAATGGTGATGCCGATGCTGTACGCTCTGTAAACGAAAATACCCAAGAACCGGAAGCGGAGAGTGATGAAACACTCCCCGCTTTTTTTGTGTCCGAAGAACAGGCCGAGGAGATGGGGCTGCCCGACGAGGAACAGCAATCCCGGCAGGTTGAGCAGGCAGCAGTCACCGACAATGTGCAGCCGCTGGCCCCACCGGTGGTTGATCGCACCGGCGAAAAAATCACAGACGAGGAGATCACCCGGGCACTTTGCGACGGCAGCGGCTTTGAAAATGGCAAGCTGCGGATACAGTATTATTTCTCCCAGCCGGTTTTGCCGACGATGGACGAAACTGTTCACTGGCTGAAAAAGGAATATGGCATCGGCGGCAGGTCGTGGGAACTTGCCGACGGTTCCCAGGGCTGGCTTGACTACAACAGCAAAGGCTTTGAAATCCAATGTACCACCAATGATGGCCGGGTGAACCGCCCACTGACATGGCGTGAAGTTTCCAGCCGATTGCAGTTGCTGGTCCAGAGCAACCGTTATTTGACAGCCGAGGAGTACTCCGAGTATGAAGCATGGCTATCGGCCCGACAAGCTGAGCAGGCACAAAAAGCTGCGGATTTGGAACAGGCCAAGGACATCATTCGGGAATACTGTTCCGAGAATGATTTTGAACCGCCGGAGTTTGATGATCTTTCCTATATCAATCTGGTTTTCTCCACCGATGGTGAGGGTGACCACGAAATCAACATCTACGCTGACCTTGTACATCACAAGCTGGTTTACGAGGTGGATGATAAGCATCTGCTTACATCGCAGTATGCCACCACAGCAGAACTGATTGCCCATGAACTGAGTGGCATGAGCTATGACAGCCTTCTTGACACTGCCGAGGAAGAATTCAGTAAACAGCAAGCTGAACTGGCTGCCCAGGTCACCCCCATAAAGCGCCCCTGTGCGCCGGGGGATGTGGTGTATCTGGAAAATGGCAAGCCCTATGTAGTGCAGGATATTGGCGAAACCGATATTCTGGTGCAGGACCAGGACTTTCCGCTGTTCAGCCGAACCATTGACCGGGAGAATTTTTCCCGGCTGCTTGGACGGGATGACCGGAATGTAGACCTGCAGGTGCTGCCACTGCCGGACGCAGTTCAGGAACAGCCTCAGCCGGAAGAAAGCACAGCGGCAGAGCAGCCGGAGCCGGAATCTCAGGAAGAAAGCGAGGATTCCCCCTTTGTAGAGCAGGTCATGGCAGATGCCAAAGCCCTCTCGGAACCTTATGAGTACCAGCCCATCAACTATGTCGCACCGTATCGTCCTCCCGTTCCCGGCACTCCCAAGGAGAAGTTTGCCGCCAATATGGAAGCCATCCGCACCCTCAAAAAGGTGGAGCAGCGTGTAGCCCGGGGCATGGCACCGGCCAACGAGGATGAACAGAAGATCTTGGCTCAGTACAGCGGCTGGGGCGGACTTGCGGATGCTTTTGACCCCAACAAATCCAGCTGGTCCCAGGAGTACCGCGATTTGAAAGCTATTCTCACCGAAAGTGAGTATCTGGCTGCACGGAGCAGCACCCTTACGGCCTACTTCACGCCGCCCGAAGTCATCCATACCATGTACCGGGCGCTGGAGCGGATGGGGGTGCGTGGCGGCAACATTCTGGAGCCCAGCATGGGCACCGGTGCCTTTTTTGCCCACAAACCCAGCAGCTTTGACCTGCACAGCGCCAAGTTGTACGGCGTTGAACTGGATGAACTGACCGGGCGCATCGCCCGTCAGCTTTACCAGAAAGCACGAATCCAAATCACCGGCTTTGAAAAAGCGGACCTGCCGGATAGTTTTTTCGATTGCGCCGTGGGTAATGTGCCTTTTGGTGATTTCTCGGTGAGTGATCGGGCCTATGACAAACTCCATTTCAGAATCCATGATTACTTTTTGGCCAAGACCATCGACAAGGTGCGCACCGGCGGCATCATTGCCATGATCACCACCAGCGGCACGATGGACAAGAAAAGTGATACCGTGCGGAAGTACATCGCTGCCCGCTGCGACCTGATCGGAGCGGTTCGTCTGCCCAACACCACGTTCAAACAGAACGCCGGAACCGAAGCTGTGGCGGACATTCTTTTCCTGCAAAAACGGGATCGGCTGGTAGAGCGGGACGAGGCATGGCTTCACATCGGTCAGACCGAGGACGGCATCCCCATCAACCAATATTTTGTAGAGCACCCGGAGATGGTATGCGGCACCATCAAGATGGTCAGCGGCCCCTATGGACCTACCCCTACCTGTGAGCCCAGCAGCGAAGGTACGCTGGAGGAACAGTTGGACCGAGCCATGTCCCATCTTTCTGCCACCCTGACCAAACCGGAAATTGTTATCGAGGCAGCGGAAGAACAGGACGCTGATGTGATTGAGGCAGACCCGGATGTTCGGAATTTCAGTTATGCCCTGAAAGACGGCAAAATCTATTTCCGCACCAACTCTGTGATGAAGGAAATGCGGCTGGGTGCAACTGCCGACAATCGGGTGCGCCAGCTGATTGCCCTTCGGGATACTGTGCGGGAGCTGCTGCAGGCCCAGTTGGACGATCTGCCCGATGCAGAAATCCATCGCCTGCAGACCCAGCTGAAACAGCAATATGACACCTATACCCAAGCACACGGTCTGATCAACAGTCGTGGTTCGGCGCTGGCCTTTCAGGATGACAGCAGCTATTACCTGTTGTGTTCGCTGGAAGATGTGGACGAAAACGGCAAGCTGAAAGGGCTTTCGGACATGTTCACCAAGCGGACTATCCGCAGCGCAAAACCGGCGGACCGTGCGGACACGGCCAGTGATGCGCTGGCCCTGTCCATTGGTGAAAAAGCCTGTGTGGATATGCCCTACATGATGCAGTTGACCGGCAAAACCGAGGAAGAAATCGTGACGGAACTGAACGGTGTGATCTTTGAGGACCCGCTGGAAAAGAGCCCCGATGGCGGCCCGGTGTATCGGACGGCAGACGAATACCTCTCCGGCAATGTTCGGAAGAAACTGGAGATCGCCCGCCTTGCCGCAGCCAAGGATTCCCGCTTCCGGGTCCATGTGGATGCGTTGCAGCAGGTACAGCCTAAAGATCTGGATGCAAGCGAAATTTCGGTGCGCCTGGGGGCCACCTGGATTGATCCGGCCATTATCAAACAGTTTGCCGATGAACTTGTGGATGCCCCGATGGTTTCCCGGCGTATGGTGGATGTGCATTACACCCCCTACACTGGACTATGGAACATTTCTGGAAAAAGCATTACCGGCGGAAATATCAAAGCAAGCGTCACCTACGGCACAAACCGGGCAAACTTCTACCACATTCTGGAAGAATCTTTGAATCTCCGTGCCATTCGTATCTTTGATACGGTCCGTGACCCGGACGGCACAGAACGACGTGTTCTAAATCCGCAGGAGACCCAGGCGGCCCAGGGAAAACAACAGCAGATCGAAGATGCTTTCAAAGAGTGGATCTGGAAAGACCAGAACCGGCGGCAAGCATTGGTTAAACTCTACAACGAAAAATTCAACAGCACCCGCCCCCGAGAGTATGACGGCAGCCACATTCAGTTTCATGGTATGAATCCCGAAATCACTTTGCGCCCTCACCAGCGCAACGCCATCGCCCATATCCTGTATGGCCACAACACCCTGCTGGGCCATGTGGTAGGTGCAGGCAAAACGTATGAGATGGTGGCTGCAGCCATGGAAAAGAAACGCCTCGGCCTTTGCAGCAAGACACTGATCTGCGTGCCCAATCACCTTACAGAGCAAATGGCATCCGAAGCGCTGCAACTGTATCCCAACGCCAATATCCTGGTGGCCAAGCGCACCGATTTTGAAAAGGCCAACCGAAAGAAATTCTGCGGGCGGATTGCCACCGGCAATTACGACATCATTGTGATCGGGCACTCGCAGTTCGAGCGGATTCCCCTTTCGACGGAACGGCAGGCGCTCTATCTTCAAAAGCAGATCGACGAGGTCATCGAACAGACCGCCATGCTCAAGCGGGAACACGCCGAGAACTTCACCGTCAAACAGATGGAGCGGACCCGGAAACAGCTGGAAAAGCGGCTGGAAAAACTCAATAATACCGAACGAAAGGACGATGTTGTCACCTTCGAGGAACTGGGTGTGGATTCTCTCATGGTGGATGAAGCCCATATGTTCAAAAACCTCATGTGCGTTTCCAAGATGAGGAATGTGGCGGGCATCAGCCAGACCGAGAGCCAGCGGGCCAGCGACCTGCTGATGAAAACCATGTATCTGGATGAAATCACCGGCGGGCGAGGCGTGACTTTTGCCACCGGCACACCGTTGTCCAACAGCATGACAGAGCTGTACACCATGCAGCGGTATCTGCAGCGGCACACTTTGGAGGTCAACGGGCTGGCAAACTTTGATGCCTGGGCTTCGACCTTTGGCGAGACCGTGACAGCCATTGAACTGGCCCCCGAAGGCACCGGGTATCGGGTCAAGACCCGCTTTGCCAAGTTCTACAATTTACCGGAGCTTATGGCCATGTTCAAGGAGTGCGCCGACATTCAGACGGCGGATATGCTCAAACTTCCGGTGCCGGAGCTGGAGGGCGGAAAGCCCATCAATGTACAGCTGCAGCCCAGCAGCATCCAGCGAGTAATGGTGGCAGACCTGGGAAAACGAGCGGACATTGTGCGCAATGGTTCGGTAGACCCCAAAGAAGATAATATGTTAAAAATCACGAACGACGGCAGAAAGTTGGCCCTGGATCAGCGCTTAATTGACCCGGACCTGCCTGATGACCCCAACAGCAAAGTAAATGCCTGTGTGGACAGGGTCTTTGAAATTTGGGAAAGGACGAAAGCCAATCGCTCCACCCAACTGATTTTCTGCGATCTATCCACGCCTAAAGCGGGCGTTTTCAATGTGTACGATGATATTAGGGATAAGTTGGTGACACGCGGCATCCCCAAGGAAGAAATTCAGTTTATTCATGATGCCAACACCGAGGCCCGCAAAGCGGACCTTTTCGCCAAGGTGCGCAGCGGCACGGTGCGGGTTCTCATGGGCAGCACTGCCAAGATGGGTGCAGGCACCAACGTACAGCGAAAACTGATTGCTCTGCACCATCTGGATGTGCCGTGGCGGCCCTCCGACATCGAACAGCGAGAGGGCCGCATGGTGCGCCAGGGCAACGAGAACAAGGAAGTGGCAATCTACCGCTATGTTACAGAGGCCACCTTCGATGCCTACTCCTGGCAGCTCATCGAAAATAAACAGCGTTTCATTGGGCAGGTGATGACCAGCAAAAGCCCGGCCCGGTCCTGTGATGACATGGATGAGGCGGCGCTGTCCTATGCGGAGGTCAAGGCCCTGGCCGCTGGAAATCCGGCCATTAAGGAAAAGATGGATCTGGACATTCAGGTGACCCGGCTGCGCACGCTGAAAGCACAGTACACCAGCCAGCACTACCGTCTGGAGGATGATGTAGCCATCAAGTTTCCTACCGAAATTCAGAAAACAAAAGGGGTGATTGCAAACTGTTCAGCTGATGCAAATACTGTTGAACAAAACACGCATCTGGACAGTGAGGGCAAGGATGCCTTCAGCATCTGTCTGATGGATACGACCTATGACAAACGTGAAGATGCCGGACGTGCCCTATTGGGCCTGATTGGCGCAGCCATGTCCAGTGAAAAGCCGGTACCCATCGGCAGCTATAAAGGATTGAACGTGCAGGCCATCTTCCTGCCGTTGGGGCAGGAATTTCATGCCCAGCTTGTGGGGGCTGGCGTCTATGACGTGCCCCTCGGAGCCGACGCCTCGGGTAATATCACCCGTATTACCAACGCTGCCGCCGGTATCACGAAGCGCCGTGACGAAGCCACTAACAAATTGGCGCAGTTGGAAAAGCAGCTGCAAAACGCAAAAGATGAATTGCAGCAGCCGTTTCAGCAGGAGCAAGAACTGGCTGAAAAGAGCAGGCGTTTGGCAGAACTCGATGCACTTTTGAAGATGGACGAGAAGGACCGTGTTGTGGATGCCGTCCCCGATGAGGAAAGTCAAGTATCCGTGCGTTCGGTTCGTCAGCGTTGCGGTATAGAGAGGTAGGTTATATGATACATATACGCAAAACAATTCGAGGTCCCCCAGATGGGGCCACAGGAGGAGAGAAAATCAACCATGATTCTGGATGCAATCTATGAGTTTTCGCTGGCAGAAATGGCCCCGCCCAGAACTGACGAGTACGAAGAGGCACTTTCACGCTTTAGGCAAGCTGTGGATACGCTCAAGCAGGGTCTGACATCAGAACAAAAGGAGCAGCTGGAAGCTGTGCTGTCCAGTAAAAATGTCCTGTTCAGTCTGGAGGCTGCCGAACAGTTCAAACTTGCTTTCTCGGCAGGCATCCAGCTGGAACGAGAAACGAGAGAAGCATCTCAGAAATTCGATTATGAATAAAGGAGAAACCCATGAAAAAAGCACTTGTACTTATGCTCTCCCTGATCATGCTGACAGGGTGTGCCACTACCCGTACCGAACCGACGGCGACGGCAACGCCCGAGTCTGCTATCACTGCAACCCCCGATACAGCAGCATCGGAGGAAACCACAACACCTGAATCTTCTGCGGTGGAAACGGCTGTACCGGAATTGGAAAAAGAAACAGAGATGGCGGGTTCGCCCACTCCTTCCCCCGTTCCCACCGAATCGCCGGAGGCAGAGCAAATTGCAGTAATCAATCAGGAAACCTCCAGCGAAGCAGCGGCTGCCACCACTGTGGAGATGAGCTACGGCGTATTGCCCTTCGATCTGGCGGCAGGAACACAGGAATGGTGGGGCATCGACAGCAGCGATGCCGCCTATTGGGCGGTGCAGGACAACATCAATGCCATGCGGGAAGCCGGTGGCCTGCCCGATCTGTCCATGGACAGCAGCCTGAGTGCTGCGGCAGATGCGCGGTGTGAGAGCTTTGTGGCCGGTGGTCCCTTTGACCACAGCGGCATGACCACCACCAGTGAGATCTGCGCCAGCGGTCCGCTGGAATCTGCTTCTGCTGTCTGCACAGCCTGGCAGAATAGTCCCACCCACTATGCCAACATTATGAACGCCAGCTTTACCAGTATGGGGGTTGGCTGTTGGTTCTGTGATACAGACCAGGGCCGGTATACCTATTGGGTGGTCACCTTCAGCTGAAAGAATATCGAGAAGAAAAGCACCTGCCTTGTGCCGCATTTCAGCGACATTCAGCAGGTGCTTTCTCATTCTGATCGGCTTTTTATCGGTTCGCTTTACCGAAAAAGCTCAGGGTAATTGCTGGACGCCCAGACAATACGCTCGATGACAACCTGGGATTGGTCAATCCGGTAAATCACAATGTGGTTGTCATGAACCAACTTTCGGAATCCCAGGGCATTCAAGTAGGTGTCGGGGTGTTCCTCTCCCATGCGCGGAAACAGGGATAGCTTTTCGATGTGGTCCTGTAATTCAGCGACGGCACGGAGCGCAGAATCCTCACCCACTTTCTCAAAGTGGTAATCGGATATGTTCAACATATCCTGTAAGGCTTCTTCAGTATAAATAACGGAAAACTCAGCCATTTTTCTGCCTCTGCCTCTCGCCTAAATGCTGCTGGATTTTGGCTCGTACTTGATCGGGTGTATAGGTCGGCTTACCGGCCAAACGGTCCATCTCCGCCTCCAGTACCATTGCGCGATGTTCCAAAACGGCCTCCCGTCGGTCCAGTTCTTCTTCCCGCCGAGTAAAGGCGTTCAAATCCATCAGGACGGTATCGCCTTCGCCGTTGCGGGTGATATAGATGGGTTGGCCAGTGGAACGGGATCGCGCAGCCAATTCGTTGTATTCCGTGCGAAGCGCCGAAGCAGGTCGAATATCAATAGCCATACGCTAGGCCCCCTTTCTGTTTTTAGTATAACGCAACTAATAGCAAATTACAATTAAATTTTGAATTAATTTGCTTGAACAAATCCGATAATCACCATAGGTTCTAAGGCGTCTGCTTACGCAGGCGCTTTTTTTATTGCAGGAGGTTTTTATATGAAACGACATACCGTAAGGCAGCGGCTGGCAGCATTCCTTTTGGCGGCTCTGATGAGCCTGTCCTGGCTGCCGCCTTTGCCTGCCTTCGCAGAGGATGACGCTGCCGTAACAGCATCCGCTGCAGAAAACGATTTGCCCTCTCCCGAAAACGAAGCAACCCCGGAAACGTCGGACCCTGAGAGCAACGTAGTTGAGGATGAAACATCCGAAGGTGACACATCGCTCAGCGAAGCTGCTCAGAAATTCGTGGATTCTGTCAATGCTTTGGACCGGGACAGCATTCTGAGCGCCGTGAACACCTGGGCCTTGGCCAGCCAAGCATGGCAGGCTGAAAAAGACAATCCTGATCTGACGGCTGCGCTGGAAACTGCAACGGCGGCATCGGATGAAGCTGCGGCACCGGTTTATGCAGCCGAAGATCTGTACATTGCACTTACCGATGAGGACAGGGCGCAGGAAGCCGTTCAGACTGCTTACAGCGCACTGGCCGCTTTGTTCGTCACCATGCAGCTTACGATGGAAAATCCCACTGCTCCCGTAGAGGGCGGCGGGACCCCTCCGGACCAGGACGAAATTGCCACCGTATTGTATGGTGAGCTGCCCGATGCCCCGACCGGCAGCTACATGGGCAGCTATGGCTTGCCCATCGCCACCGGCGATACCAAAATTGGTATCGGGTATTGGGGGAACGAACTGCTCTCGGCGGACAATCAGGGCAGGCTGGATGCTCAGGCGCTCAACTCCGATGCCATGACCATTGTGGTACCTCGTCAGGAAGGTGAATCCTATGCCGTGGTGCCGATCATGGTAGAGGTGGAATACCCCGCCAACAACAGCACTTCTCAAGTGATTCTGCCGGATAATGTGACCGTGCTCGATTATGACGGCACGGAAGCAGATGCCGACGAAACCAGCCAGATCCTTTCGGGCACCTATGTGGAAACCTCTGCGGCTGCCACCGGCTTTTTTGTAAAAGCCGAAGATGACTTCGTTGCAGAGTTTTCTTATACTGCGCCGGACGGCAGCAAGCTGCACAAAACTTTACAGGTAAAATTGGGCGAAAGCACGGCGAACAAAGCAAGTATTCAGTCCAATGGTATCACCACATATGCCGCAACGCCTACGCCGCCGTGGACCACCGGTAAAATCACGTCGATTGCCTACGAAGGTGGCACCTGGCTGATCTGGTTTAACGGCATGGAGGCGTACTGTTGCAGCCACGGCCTCAGTGGCCAGCCCAACGGTTGCCCCACATACTCTTTCAGCTATGTTTCCAAGCTGGAGCCAGGACAATACACCCCCGGCGCACACTATCTGAATCAGATTAATATTTGGGGCGGACTTGGCCAGCTTTCGCTGGGACTACTGACTGAAAAACATGATCCCACCGATTACGGGAGCAGCGATTTTGCTGCCGATACCGTAGCCACCTATTCTGCCACCGAAAACGATATGCTGAAAGCAGCATATCAGTATTACGATGATACCCAGTTGTGGATCATCAAGAATTATCCTGACAGTGCTGCGGCCAAAGCCTATCTGTCTGCGGCTGCACAGCTTTTGGGGGCAGATAATGGAGTTAGTACGTTTGCCTCTGGCAAGGGCTATTACACCTACATTTATAGCCCTCCTGCCGGATATGCATGGCAGATTATTGCTTTGATCGGTCCTGAAATTACCGATGAGGAAGGCGGTACCGATATTCCCGACATCCCCGATGCCGAGTATTACTCCGCCAGCTGGATCGCTCCGGCTCAGAGCGCCAGCGGTAGTTTTGACCTGACTTTTACAGTCAATACCGATAAGCAGCAGCTGGAAACCGCAGAAAAGATTGACGGGGCAACCATTACCATTACGCCCTCCAAAACCAGCGGCAGCATCGACGGCGGCAGCTGGCAGATGAGCCCTGCCGGTGCGCAGACCATTACCACCACCGGCCATACCAACGATGACAACTACCAGAACAATGGCGGCGATGGCACAGTAACTTGGTCGGTGCATTACGAGGTCACCAAGACTTCCACTACCACGCTTAGCGGCCAGGAAGGCCCCTACAGCAGCCAGGCCGAAGCGGATGCGGCGGCAGAAGCAGCCAAAAACGCTGCCATTTCCCAGCTGCAGAACGAAGCAAAAGGCATGGTGGATGCAGCTATTGCAGCCGCCCGTGCCGAACTGGCCTCCATTGTTTTCCAGTATGACGAGATTGATGTACCCTATGGGTTTGAGGAATTTTCTGGAGCATTGGGTAGTCATCAGACCATCACAGTGCCTGCTGACAGCAACAATCATTATGTGATGAAGAACGACGAGTGGAGCCTGCAGGTCACTCTGGAAAAGGTAGACAGTGAGACCGGGCAGCAGATCGCAGCGGATACAGAGTTCCAGGTCTTTGAGTGGGATGTGGTGACGGAGCAGTATATCCCCTTCGGCGGGTATAACCAGTACACGGTGGTCCGAAATGAGAACGGCAACTACTCCGTAGCCAATGGTACCAACTACGGCACCGAGTTCGACACCAGCCGGAAGATGTATTATACCCAGCGGAACGAGGGCAAGTTTATCATTGTAGAAACTCGTGCGCCTTCCGGTTACTACGGCGACTGGACCGATGTAGAGCATCCCGGCACCGCTGGTACCCCCCTGGGGAAGCGGGCCTATTACATTGAAATTACGAAAGACAATGATGGCAGTGTGATTACCCTGGACAACAGCCACTACAACGCAGATGTGGCTATGGAGTATACCGGAGGCACCAAGCTGCTCACGGCGGAAGGGGTGGAAGCCACCGTCACCATCTATGACCAGTACCAGGATGCGGGCCGTGCCTACAATACCGACAACTCTAAGACTGCAGCCAATGAGGATTCTTACACCATGACCCCGATTTCCGGTGTCATGCAGAATGACAGGGTACTGGGAGAAATTTCCCTCAGTAAAGTAGATCTGGATGCCGTGCGTTATGTCGGAGGCCGTGATACCGATGGCGATGCCATGGCCAGCGGTCAGGCCCATGCCGATGCCCGACTGGATGGTGCAGTGTATGACCTGTATGCCGCAGAAGATATTCAGCACCCGGACGGTGTCACTGGCACAGTGGACTACAGCAAGATCACCTATGCAGACGGCACCCCCATCTGGCATACCACCATCCGGGACAACTCCGGCCAGTGGGTGGATGACTACCTGCCGGTGCTGGCCAAAGACCATCTGGTAGCCAGTGCGGTTATCAAGGACGGATGGCTGACCTTCAGCAACCTGTATCTGGGCAAATACTACATTGTAGAGCGCGGCACCGGTGTGGTTATCCCCGTGGAGGACGATGCATACAAGCTGTCTGGTACCTACCCCGATGTGGATTCCAAAACCAAGGAGCCGACCGGTACTACTTCTCAGCTGGCCACCAACAGTGCAGGTCAGTACACCGACTATGTGTATAAACACCAGTGGTCGTACATCGGCCAGAGCAAGGCACTGGACGGCACCAAGACTTATGACGGCTACTACGAAAGCTATGCCACGGGCTATCTCTGTGACGAGCACAACTACTACATTACGCCGAGCTACGCCGACGAAGGCTGGTACATCGAAAAGATTGCCTTTGAGGATGATCGGCAGGCCAAAGGTGAGGATCTCGACAAAACGACCTACAGTGCCAATTACCACTTGCACCGGGATAATGAGCTGGCAGAATCTCAGGATCAAGTGATGAAAGGCAACGTAGAACTTTCCAAGCACGTTTCCAGCACCGGCAGTTCGGATGGTATCGACCTGGAGGGGGCCGGTTTTACCTTCTACTTGATTTCCGACCTGTCCAAGGAGGACCAGTTTGCCCAGAGCCGCAGCGGCAAATACCTGATCAAATCTATTCTGGATGCCTATATCAACCCGGAATATGATGAAAGCCATCCCAAGTACGATTTCAGCGGTGAGGCTCAGGCCATTGCCAAAACCTATGAGGTCGACGCTGACCAGATTGCTGCGTACAATGACACTCTCACTGCCGCCGGTGACTTCAAGAACGGCAGCGGTGACGGCTGGGTTGCGACGGGCCGCCCCAACGAATATCAGTTGGCAGAGATTTTCTCCAATGATACCGGAACCATCCGGGTGCAGGGCCTGCCCTATGGGCAGTACCTCGTTGTAGAAACTACCACGCCCAAGGATGTGTTCCAGGCAGAACCCTTTATCGTGACCATTGACCCCACGGACGAATCCAATCCCCAGTCCGCCATGGCCAATCCCAAGGATGCCGTGCAGACTCCGTCCGACAGCTACCAGAAGTATACGGTGCTGGATGAGGAAATCGAAGTGTATCTGCGGGTCACCAAGATCGACGAGGAGAGCGGCAAGGCAGTTCTGCTCAAGGATACCGCGTTCCAGATTTATTGGATGGATGAGCAGGGCAACCACATCTACGATGAGAACGGCAACGCCAAGCTGGTCACCATGACCGATACTACCAACCCGCTGCTGCCCAAGGATGTAGATACCTTCTACACCGATGACACCGGTATGCTGGTGTTGCCCGAAAAACTGCCGCTGGGCCACTACCGTCTGGTAGAGGTAAACGGCCCCAATGGTTTCTATAATGAGTGGGCAGCCTCCGCAGTGTATGAGGACGGCCACCTGCAGATTGACGATACCGGCAATTTTGAGGACGGCAGTTTCTATGTGGACTTCTCTGTTACTACCGACCGTGTGTATAAGGCCAACGGGGATGACAGCGAGGACAGCCAGGACATTCTGGTGATCGATGAGGACTACCAGAATAACGAAACACTGGGTGTTCTGAAAATCCGCAAGACCGGCGAAGTCCTGACCGGCTGGCAGGAGGATGAGGGCGGAACCCTTGACCCGGAATTCTCTGGTGAAGCCCGGCCCGGCCACTTTGTGTATGAGGAACGGCCCATCCCGTATGCCGAGTACACCATTACCGCAGCGGAAAACATCTACACCCAGGACCGCCAGACGGATGCCAACGGGAACAGAACTCTCTGGTACGCCAAAGGTGATGTGGTAGCAATTGTCCGCACCGGCGACGGCACCAGCGATATTGCTGCCTTTGCCCCGGGGCGCACCAATTCCACCTATGATTTCCTCTCGGTCATCCACGATGGTACCGTAGGTGAAGTCACGGTGACTTTGCCGCTTGGCAGTTACCATATCGAAGAAACCGGTGCTCCTTACGGATTTGTCGGCACCAAGCAGAGTTACGATGTGACTTTTGTCTGGGACAAACAGACCAATGATGTGGTTCTGGCAAAGACCGTCACCAGTAATCCCGGCGATGGTTCCGCATCGGAAACTGAGAACTATGAAATCGTCAACGTGAAGGATGCGAGCGATGCGCAGATCGAAGCCCAAGTCCTGAAGTTCCACAATGAACGGGTGAAGCCCCAGTTGGACATTTATAAGCGGGACATCAAAACGGGCGCGCTGGTTGCTGGTGCTGTCTACAACCTCATTACGGTGGACGACATCTACAGCGCAACCGGTGACCTCTTGTTCCGGGCCGGTGATCTCATCGCTACTTCGGCCCCCACGGATGAAAACGGCCATACCACTTTCACCTGCGATTTCCCCATGCGTGGCGAGTTCTATGGTATGGATGGTGTTCGTATTCCCGAAAACACTACCGCCAACAGCGGCAAATACCGTATTGTAGAGCTGCGCCCGCCCCAGGGATATTTCCTGGATGCACCCGATCAGATTTTCGAGTTCGTCTATCAGGATGCTGAAACACCTGTAATCGAGATGGAGAACACCTTTGAGAATGACGCCACTTCCTTCTTCGTCAGCAAACGGAAGCTGACTGGAGATGAGGAGTTGGCCGGTGCAACGCTTACCATCCAGGACAAGGACGGCAACGTGGTCCGTCAGTGGGTCAGCGGTGATACGCCCACCGAAATTCGTGGATTGCAGTTTGATAAGATCTACACGCTGGTCGAAACAGCTGCGCCCAACGGGTATGAAGTGGCAGAAAGCATCCGGTTCAAGCTGGTACAGCGCAAGGATGAAAACGGCGATCTGCTCAACGAAGCGGATGTGTATGTTTGCACCGGTAAGGATTGGCTGATCTTCGATCATTGGACGTTGATGGAGGACGGCATGGTGGTTATGCGGGATGCACCCAGCCCCGAAACGCCTCCTGCCCCGGAAAACCCGGCACCGACACCGAAACCGGAACAGCCGGTTGAAACCCCGGCTCCCACGCCCAAACCGGTCACCAGTCTGCCCCAAACGGGTGATAATGCCCCGATTGGTTTGCTGGCAGGAATTGCGGCGGCAGCAGGGATTGCATTTGGATTTTTGATGCACAAGCGTCGCCGTAAAAACCTTCCTGCAGAGCCGGAGATTGAACCCTTAGAAGATGAACAGGAGGAGGATCACAATGGCTAACAGCCTTCTGGATCACCTTGCTGACAGCATGGGGGTCTTTATCTCTGATCTTCGCCTGACAGAGTATCTGCGGGATGAAGCGCTGCGACAACTCAAGCGCATGGCACATCCGTCCGACTATTCACTTCTGGAATGGCAGCGCACGCTGTTTTATCTCACGGGAAAATCCTATCCCGTTAAAAACTATCATGAATTGGAAGAAACGCTGGACAGGCTGTAAGCCGTTCCTGCAAACACAGTACGGGAGGCCCTCGACAAGGGGGCCTCCCTCATTTTATAGGAGGCATCGCATGGAAAAAGTTAATGAAAATGTCCCGCCCCGTGTTTGGGTCTATGCCCGCTGTCCCGGCTCTTACACGGCCACCAAAAACCAGGCAGAATTTCTGGCTCTCCGAGCCAGGCTGTCCGGCGCAACGGTGGCCGGTATCAGTATGGACACGAAAACCGGCTGGAATCGTCCGGGCTACCGGGAACTTCTCCACCGTATGAAGCAGGGAGATTTCAACTGCATCTACATCACCCGCATGGGGGCGCTGGGTCACTCTGAGCGACAGCTGCTTCGCTTTTTCAGCCGAGCAATGAAATACGGGATCAAGGTCCGGGCCATCGAAACGGACTTGCAGTACCAGGCGCACACCTGCCATCTCGGGCAGAAAGTGGAGCGCCGGGCCAGGAAGAAGGGGTGTGAACTGCCATGGGCATGATTTTCAGCCAGGACGGAGTAGTGTGCCCGCACACTACGAGCAAGCACGGCATTATGCTGGCATCCGCCCGCAAAATGCCACTTGTTAGGGGGCCGCCCCTAAAACCCCGCAAAGCGCATCCGGCGCTTTTTATCAAAACCAAGGAGGAAAACCAATCCATGCTGAAAAGACAGATCAAAGTGACTTTTCGGCTCACACCGGCGGAATATGAATCACTGGTTGCCAAGGCAGCTGCTGCCGGTCTGAGCCGGGAAGCCTTCCTGCGCACCTTGCTGGAAGGCTGCCAGATTCGCCCGCGACCACCCGATAGCTACAAGGACCTCGCCAGGGAACTGGCGTCTATCGGCAACAACATCAACCAGATCGCTCACACGGCAAACTCGTCGGGTACGCTTTCTTATGCCCAGGCGCAGCAGGCGGCAGCACTGATGCGTCAGGTCTGGCGGCTGGTGGAGGAGCGGGTCTGATGGGTTACACGAAAATCAAAGCTGTCAAAAACCACTTGGCCCGTTGTCTGGACTACACCTCCAACCCCGTCAAAACAGAGCGGTTTTCAGAGGAAGATCTGTCCCGCCTTTTGGACTACACCCAAAACCGGGATAAGACCGAACACCAACTGTATGTAACGGGATTCAACTGTGACCCGGCCAATGCCTGCGACACGATGAACGCCACCCGGAAACGATGGGGCAAAGATGGCGAGGGCCATGTGCTGGCCTATCATGTGATTCAATCGTTCAAGCCCGGAGAGATAACTCCGCAGCAGGCACATGAAATCGGATGTGAATTTGCCAGACGGCTTTTGGCTGAACGATACGAAGTGACGGTCAGCACGCACCTGGATAAATCCCATTTGCATAATCATATCGTATTCAATTCTGTTGCATTTGTAGATGGCAAAATGTTTCGCAATCAGTTCCGGGATTACTACCGGGGCATCCGGCAGATCTCTGATGACTTGTGCCGGGAAAACCAGCTGAAGGTCATCGACCCAAAAGGGCACGGAAAAAACTATGCCGAATGGGCGGCGGAAAAAGCCGGACGGCCTACGGTTCGGGGAACCATTAAGGCAGATGTGGATCGTGCTCTGGAGCGTGCCGTCAACTGGTCTACCTTTGTGCTA
Organism: uncultured Subdoligranulum sp.; assembly: GCA_900545545.1. Taxonomy (GTDB): domain Bacteria; phylum Bacillota; class Clostridia; order Oscillospirales; family Ruminococcaceae; genus Gemmiger. The sequence goes on from UQZO01000003.1 coordinate 170,782, forward strand.
ACCCTGAACCAGATGGGATATGAAGTTGCCTACGGGCGAAACATCAAGTATGCAAAATTACGTCCCAAGGGTTCTCCCCGTGCTATCCGCTTCAAGTCACTGGGGCCGGGATACAGCGAACAGGAGCTGCGGGAAAGGTTGGAGCAACCGAAAAGCGATACAGGCAGTCGGAGGGGACAACGGGAACAGGCCGTGCCTTTGGTGCATAAGAAGGTACGCTTTCGTGGCTCCTATCGAAAACAGGACCATAAAAAGATCACAGGGTTTATGGCGCTTTATTATCACTATCTTTATCTGTTCGGAAAAGTGCAGAAGCGCCGCACATCTTCCCGCAAAACTCATTTTCTGCTATGGGAGGATTTTCGCACCTTTGAGCGGTATAAGCAGCAGGCGCAGTTCCTTTGGCAAAACCGTATCCAGACCACGGATGATCTCCACCAAAAACGGCAAGAGGTCACCGCCAAGATGGACGGGCTGGCCGCCAGAAGGCAAGCGCTGTACAAGCTGCGCTCCAATACCGCCAACGGATTGAACAAAGCTGATCTCAGTCAGCAGATCCAAGCCCTGACGGAAGAACTGCGTGGGCTGCGAAAAGAACTGCGTTACTGTGATACCATCGAGCAGGACGCCGAGCACTTGCGCAAGCAGGTGGAAACCATTCGCTGCGCAGAACAGGAAGCCAAACAGCAGAAGCAACAGAAACATAGAAGGGAGAGAGAATATCATGAGTACCGGCGGTGATGCCGCAGACCAGATGGTCCGTGATGGCATCGAAATTGTGGAAAGTTCCGTCAAGCTCAGTGCGCTGGGAGCCAAGAATCTGGCGGCTATCGCTATCGCACTGGCCAAGGAAAATCCCAAACTGCGGGGGAAAACCAATCTGGACCGCCTTCTGAAGGATGGAAAAGAACTGCAGGTTTTTCCCTTGAAGATGTCCGACCTGAAGGAATTCAACCGGCAGGCAAAGCAGTATGGGATTCTTTTTACTGCAATCAAGGAAAAGAATGGAGAGGGTGAACTGGTAGACATTCTCGTTCGTGCGGAGGATGTGTCAAAACTGAACCGTGTCTTTGAGCGCATGGGATACGCAATTCCGAAAGAAGTGAAGTTTGAGAGAAAAAAAGACCAGACCCGCAATCGGTCCGCCAGCGCCTTGCCGATTCAGCGGGCTGGTGCAGAAAAAACCAATCAGAGGGTTACTTCGATGGATAAACCCTCTGTACGGCTTGCAATCCGTAATTTCAGGGCGAAAGCCATTGAAATTGGAAAACAGAGAGCATTGGAAAAGGCGCAAAAAGAGAGTGAGAAGGAGAGATAAATCTATGAGTGAACGTATCCCTTTGGAAGAGTGGAAGGCTCAGAAGCAAGCCGAGCGGGAAAACCTTGCCAACAAGCAGATGCTTGCGATGTATGAGGTTTCGCGCCCTGACATCGCACTGTGCCTGTATTTTTATGGCAGAGGACAGATGGGTTCTCGCTTGTCCTCTGGTAACGCCGCATTGGTCTTAAAACAAATCCCACTGGCACATGCTGTCAATTCCATGCAGGGATGGAACCGAAATGGCCGATATGTGAACAAGGGGGCAAAAGGAATTACCGTGCTATCCCGCAAACGAGGCGGGAAAGGTTACTATCTGACGCCCGAAACAGTGTTCGATGTTTCCCAGACAAACGGTGATACACCCTACCTGTATCGGAATATTTGTGACGATGCCAAGCAGCAACACACGGCGGTGCAAAGCATCGTAGAGCTGGCCCGCGTTCCGGTAGAACTCGGAACCCCGGAAACGGGAGCCGCCGAGTATCGCCACGAGGAGCAGAGGATTGTAGTTCGTCAGGAAGCCACGGATCTTCAGCTGCTGCAGGAACTTCCCGCTGTTCTGGTCCGTTCCTGCCTGGAGATGGATGCGCCGGAGACTGACCCTGCAGAAGTCAACTTCCTGTTGGGGGCGGTAGGACTGGAAATCTGTGGCCGATTCGGAGTGCCTGCGCTCAAGGACAGTAACATCTTGATGGAACAGTGCAGGCACATTCTCACGGCGGATAACGTCCGGGAGCATTTTGACAATGCGCGTGAGTTCGCAAGGACGATTGGCGACCAGGTGGAGCGAAATTTGCCCAAACTGCAGTACCATGCACGGGATACCCGTCGGCAGCAAGAACGCGGGTGATGCGCAATGAATCGCCGCGGCAACAAGCCCACGGATTATCTCCTGTGGTTTGTTCTGTTTATTCCCTTACTGTGGTTGGCTATTGCGCTTGCACAAGCACGAAGTGAAGCGGACAATCTGGCACAGATGTTGGAAATTCTCAGCACCCTTGTCAATGCACCGCTCTCGGTACGCTGGACAGAAAATACGCCCAAGTTGGTATTGTTCATTAGTATTCTGTACCCGATGGCGGTTTTCTACTATATTTCAGAGCAGGCAGATCTTCGTCCTGGAGCGGAGTATGGTACGGCCCGGTGGGGAAACGTAAAGGCTCTTGATGAAAAGTACCGGAATCATAAAAATCCGTCCAACAATTTTATTTTTACCCAGCATATTCAGATGGGGACAGACTCATTTCGGCATCAGCACAATCTCAACGTAATGGTGATTGGTGGAAGTGGCAGCGGTAAAACCCGGTACTATGTTAAACCTAGTGCGCCCGTAAGGGCGGTATAAATCCTACCTTGAGCAAGTAGTAGGTAAAAGTATCAAGCGGCATTGTGCCGCAACCTATCATTCCCCGTCTTACCCCAAAAGGGAAACCGGAGGGCGACCATAGCATGACGGAGGACACGGGGCGCTGAAACCTCAGAAGCGCCGGCGTGACGGAATGAAAATCCACGTATGAGGATGGAAGCTAAACTGCTTGAATGACAGCCTGAAATCGGGACCAAGAGCGTACCCCTGACGTAGAGAGGTTGTACTCGTCAGTGTTCCTGACAGTCGCATTGTTCGGCTATGCGGCTGCTGATACTCGGAGCAGGTTCAGCCACGGGAAAGTGGAAAAAGGCGAACGTCACATACCGACAACGTGGAATGCTTATTTATACCGTACTAAACGGGGATTGCCTAAAGTGAAATGCCAAAAGGCTATGAAAACGCTGAAATGCGGGGTTCTGAATATTCACCATGGCAACAGAGTTCCCATAGTAGTCTGCGGACGGGAAAGCCGTCTACACGGCAAAGGGGAACAGTGAATCATTTTCAAAACAGAAAGGATGGTGTGTGAGACACTATGAGAAATCCGATTCATGTCTTGAAAAGCCTTGAAGAAAAGGCAAGTGTAAGTAACTACAAATATGAAAGATTGTATCGCAACTTATACAATCCAGAGTTCTATCTCCTTGCATACGCGAACATTGCGAAATCGCAGGGGAGCATGACGCAGGGAGTAGACGGGCAGACACTGGATAACATGAGCCTGCCGAGAATTAACCGGATTATTGAATCCATACGCAACAGGACATATCAGCCAAAGCCTGCAAAAAGAAAGTATATTCCTAAAAAGAACGGGAAACTCCGTCCGTTGGGAATCACTTCTACTGACGATAAGTTAGTGCAGGAAGTGGTCAGAATGATTCTTGAAGCAATCTATGAGCCGACATTCAGCAATAATTCACACGGTTTCAGACCAAAAAGAAGCTGTCATACGGCACTCACGCAAGTGAAGAAAAATTTCACGGGTGTTACATGGATTGTTGAGGGAGACATTAAGGCGTGCTTTGATAACTTCGACCATCATGTGTTGGTTGAATTACTGCGGAAAAGGATTTCAGACGAGGCTTTTATCGGTCTTATCTGGAAGTTCCTGAAAGCCGGATATATGGAGCAATGGCAGTACAACTGCACCTACTCCGGCGTTCCGCAGGGCAGCGGCATCAGTCCGATATGTGCAAACATCTACCTCAGCGAACTGGACAACTATATGCAGGAATATAAAGAAAAGTATGACTGCGAGCCAGAACGCAGAAAGACGACCAAAGAATACGAGCGGGCGTCCCGGAGATATAAAAAGGCACGTAAAGCGTTAATGGGCGCAGAGAAATCAACTCCTGAAATGGTAAAAGAATTTAAGGATTCCAGAAGGGAGAAGATGAATCAGCATTATTACAATCCGTTTGAGGAAGGCTTCAAGAAAATCCAGTACAACCGCTACGCAGATGATTTTGTAATCGGCGTTATCGGCTCCAAAAAGGACGCAGAAAAAATCAAAGAGGATGTAAAAATCTTTCTCCAGGAAAAACTGCATTTGGAAATGTCCGAGGAAAAGACGAAAGTCACCCATTCCAGTAAGCCGGTACGCTATCTGGGGTACGATTTCAAAGTAATCCATTCCAAGAACATGAAGCGGTGTAAAAATGGCGACATGAAACGGGTGTGGTATGGAAAAGTATTCCTGTATATGCCGAAAGAAAAATGGATTAAAAAGGCAATGGAACGGGGAGCGATACAGGTGAAACGCAACAATGACACAGGCAAAGAAATGTGGCGGCCTATGCCGAGGAAAGACCTGATGAACCGCAACGACGCAGAGATTGTGTCTACTTTCAATTCTGAAATTCGAGGGTTATATAACTTCTATCGGATTGCAGAAAATGTAGGTGCATTGCACAAGTATTACTACATGGTGCGGTACAGCATGTTAAAAACTCTGGCAGGAAAGCACAGAACGAATGTCAGTGTTATTAAAAAGCGGCACATGGTAAACGGAGTATTGAGAATCCCCTACGATACAACTAAGGGGCGTAAATACTGCGAATTTTACCATGATGGATTCAGAAAGCACAGCGACGGCTATGACAATGTGGCGGACGTTATGCCGAGTTATAGGAAATATGACAGCAGGCACACGATAGTCAACCGCATAAAAGCCGGAGTATGCGAGATTTGCGGGGAACATGCAGACTATTTATGTATGCACCACGTAAGAACGCTAAAATCGCTGAAAGGCAGGGATATATTCGAGCAGAAAATGCTGAAAATGAGAAGAAAATCTCTGGCTCTCTGCCCTGACTGCTTTGAACTCTTACACGAAACCAAAGAATCAAGGTGATTCATGGAAAGCCGGATACGCTGAGAGGTGTACGTCCGGTTTGGGAGGCGGCTCCCTGAAACCTACTGATGAAAGTCAGCAAGGCGCAGGGTGCCTACCTCATATTTGATGCAGAGCATCTGCTCCTATATTGTGCTTGACCCCAAAGGGGAAATCCTGCGGGATTTGGGCGGAATGTTTGAGGCCCAGGGTGTTGCCGTTACTGTGATCGACCTTGTGCATTTCAAAGGACACTATAATCCATTGGTGTATCTTGAAACAGATGAGGACGCCATCAAGCTGGCTCATGCCATTGTCCATAACACAAAGCCAAAAGATGCTGTCGGCAGTGCCGACAAGTTCTGGGATGATTCCAGTATGATGCTCCTTTCTGCCATTATTCTATATCTGTTGTACGAGGCTCCCGTTGAGGAGCAGAACCTTTCAACGGTTATGTACATGATTATCAATGGACAGGTATCGGAGGATGACAGCTATCCTGCTCCGTTAGCAATGCTTTTCAGTGAATTGGAAGAAAAAGATCCAGACCACCCGGCGGTTTTGCAGTATAAGAGCTTTCAGCTTGGCAGCACGAAAACATTACAGTCCGTGCTGATTTCGGCAGCCGCGAATCTGTATATGTTCAACTCGGAGCGATTCGCCTATATGACCGGTAGAGACGAAACCTTTTTGCCGGAATTGGGGCTGCAAAAGCGTGTGATCTTCTGTGTCATTCCCGACAACGATGAAACATACAACTTCCTCATTACCATGCTCTATACGCAAATCTTTGACCAACTGTTTCGTTTGGCCGATTCAACCCCCGAATATAAGGGGGCCTTACCGGTTCATGTCCGGCTGATGATGGACGAATTTGCCAATGTGGCGTTACCCAAAGACTTCAAGAAAATCCTTTCAGTGTGCCGTAGCCGAAACATCAGCTGTGACATTATCCTGCAGAGCATTGCGCAGCTCAAGAGTCTGTTCAAGGACGATTGGGAGGGCATTGTCGGCAACTGCGATTCGCTGTTGTACCTTGGCGGGAATGAATACGGAACCTTTGAGTATCTGTCCAAGATTCTCGGAAAGGAGACCGAACGGACTGTCTCTCACAGTATTGGCCGAGGCAGCCACGGCTCGTCCAGCGAGAGCCAGCAGAAAGCTGCACGAGACCTGGCTACACCGGACGAGATACGCCGCATGAGTAATAAGGATGCCTTGCTGTTGTTTCGCTCGGAGGACCCTGTAGTAGACAGAAAATACGACCTGTTGAAACACCCTAACATTAAAATGACCACCGATGGCGGCGCAGCGCCCTATGTGATGCCTTATGACTTCATGAGGATTGCTGTTTCTGTGTCGCCGGAGGAACTGGAAACTATTGAACCGGACAAGATCCCGGAAGAAACACTGAACAAATATCAATTGATTGATTTGGAGGAAGTAAATTATGAATCGCAATGAAAAGGCACCCCGTCTGGCCCGCACCCGTGCGGATAAAATCAAACGTACTTATCTGACCGTGGCTGTTTCGGCGGCTTTTTGTTTCTTGATGGCAACCCCTGCCTTTGCCGCTAGCGACCCTTTGACCACCATCAACAACCTCAGTGACTTCGTTTTCAGCGCCATCAAGGCCATCGGCGCCATTCTGCTGGGGTTTGGTCTGGTTCAGATTGGTCTTGCCCTTAAGAGTCACGACGCCGGGCAGCGGGCACAGGGATTCATGACCTTTTTCGGCGGCATCGTGATCTACTTTGCCAAGGATATTCTCGACCTGATTCTGGCCTGATCCGTGCGGTGCCGAAGGAGGTGATTATCCTTGGACCAGAACTGGATCGTCGAAAATCTTAACAATGCTTTTACCACATGGAACGAGAAACTGACGGAACTGTGGAGCCTTGTCACCACCAGCCCAGCCACTTTTAAAGGAGGAGCTGTCTGGGGAATTATGCAGACCATCCACGGTGCGATGTTGGCTATCGGCTATGCGCTGGTAATTCTGTTTTTCGCCATGAGCCTGTTCAAAAACACCGCAAACTTCCATGAGTTGAAGCGGCCCGAAGCGGCACTGCACTACTTGATCCGATTCGTGGCAGCCAAGACAGCGGTGGGCTACGGAATGGAGATCATGCTGAAGGTCTTTGAAGTGTGCAACGGCATCGTCAGCGAGATGGCTGCCAGTATGGGCGGTATTTCTCAGGCAATGGTTTCGCTGCCGGGGGAGGTACAGACCGCCATTGAGAATGTGGGCTTTCTGGCCAGCATTCCGCTTTGGTTAGTTACTATCTTGGGCAGCCTGTTTATCACCGTGCTGTCCTTCATTATGATCCTCACCGTGTACGGGCGTTTTTTCCGCCTGTATATGTACACGGCGCTGGCACCGATCCCGTTGGCGACTTTTGCCGGTGACAGCACCCAATCTGTGGGCGTGTCATTCCTGAAAACCTATGTGGGTGTCTGCATGGAAGGTGCGGTCATCGTGTTGGCCTGCATCATTTATGCGGGCTTTGTGGGCACCCCTGTTGTGGCCAGCGGCGAAGCAACCACAATGGTGTGGAGCTATCTGGCAGAGACCGTATTCAATATGCTTGTCCTGGTGGGACTCATTAAAGGTTCGGACCGCATCGTTCATGAAATGATGGGTCTGTAAATGAAATTGACTATGCGCTCAGGTGGTATATACGCCTGGGCGCTTCTTTATGGAGGTGAGCTTTTGCAAGTCAACATCAATAAGGAATTCCAGCACTATGAAGAAGATGTGTTTATGGGATTATCCCTGCGACAGCTTCTCTGGTCTGGAGCAGCTGTGGCTACCGCTGTGGGCGTTTACTTTGGGTTACAGCCTTTGCTGGGGCAGGAAACTGTGAGTTGGGTATGCATCGTAGCCGCTGCTCCCTTTGCAATGGCTGGCTTTTTCCAGTACGATCAAATGACCATCTGGCAGTTTCTGAAAGCCGTCTTTGTAACGGAGTTTGTGCGTTCCGGGCCAAGGGTATGGAAAGCAGAGAACCGATTTGATGCGGTACTGCATCCTCAAAAGAAACAAAGAAAGTTTTGGAAAAGGAAGGAGAAGAAAAAGCCTTGAAACTGTATGAGTATGCCTCTACCCGAAACAGTTGGGGAGGGGTAAATACGCCCAAATCGGTACAGAAGAGTATTCCTGTAGACCGCATCTACGACGACGGGATGTGGCGTTCCGGCAATGTGTACAGCCAGATGTGGAGCGTATCGGACATCAACTATGCGATGGTATCTGATGGCAAGAAGGAAGAAATCCAGCAGATTTACGGTAAACTTTATGCCGGTGTTCCTTCGGACTGTACCATTAAGATGTGCATTGTCAGTCAGCGCATGGATGATCAGGTGTTCCGTCGGGATATACTGTACCACCGTACAAATGACGGCCATGATGATTTGCGTGCGGAGAAAAATCGTCAGTTGGTTGCCTGTGCATCGCAAGTAGGCAATGTGCTGCAGAGCAAGTATGTGATTATTTCAACCCAGAAACCGCGCGTCAATGATGCCCGTGACCGGTTGCGCCAGGTACAGGGGCATCTGGTCAACATCCTGTCCGATTTGGGCAGCACAGTTCGCAGCGTGGAAAATACCGAGCGCCTGCGAATCCTCCATAACTTTTTCCGGGTGGGGGAGGAAGCCCGCTTTGAATTTGATCTGGACCGCTGCACGAAACTGGGTGAGGATTTCCGGGATTTTGTGGCACCGGACACCATTGAGTTCAAACGCGATCATATCGTCATTGACAACCGTGTGGCAAAATGTATGTCCATGTCCTACTTCCCGCAGCGAATCGATGATAAACTGGTTACCACCCTGTTACAGCAAGTGCCCTACATCATCCTGACGCTGGACTTTGTGCCTATCGAAACCGAGGACGCCTACAAGACACTAGCCGATTACCGGATGAAAGTAGACGCCGATAAGGTTCGATTTAATCGGAAAAGTGTGGACAATTTGGATTTTACCGCCAATGTACCCCAGCGCACACAGGAAGAGGAAAACACCCTGAACCAATGGCAACAAGATATGTCGGACAATGACCAGCAGATGTTTCTGACGCTCCTGACGGTGGCCTACTTTGCCGATGATTTGGAGGAACTGAATCAGGAAACCGATGCACTGAAAACCGCTGCCGGTAACTTTAACTGCCGCTTTACCGAGATGCGGTGGCAGCAGGAAAATACCTTCAATACTGCAATGCCCTACGGTCTGCGCCGTATTGCCAATCTCCGGGCTATGACCACCAAGGGTGTTGCTTCCTTGATTCCGTTCAACACGCAGGAGGTATTGGTGCCCGGCGGGATTTATTATGGTGTCAACGCTATCAGCGGCAATCTTATTATTGCTTTGCGCACCGTTCTCATCAACGGCAACGCCATGGTCATCGCAACCTCTGGCGGCGGTAAAAGTCTGTTCGTCAAGCAGGAAATTCTGGAACTCTTCCTGCGCTTCCCCAACGCCAAGTTCTATATTGTAGATCCGGAAAATGAATACAGCCCGTTGGTGTGTGAATTGGGCGGTCTGGTGGTGGACATAGCGGTAGATAGCACCACCTATTTCAATCCGCTGGACTTCACCTATGATCCGGTTACCAAAATTTTGCCGCACGTCGCCAAGGCGGAATTTGTCTTGTCCCTCTGCGAGCAGGTTATGGCAAAAGACGGCCTTGAAGCGGGGGATAAGAGCCTGATCGACCGCAGTCTAAAGAATATCTACAAGCCTTTGGTACAATCCGGCTACACCATCCCTTGCCCCACATTGACCGACCTGTACAACGATCTCAAGGCGCAACCCAGTGAACGTGCCCATCGAATCGCATTGGCACTGGAACTGTTTGCCACAGGTAGTATGAATATGTTCGCCCATCCCACCAATGTGGATATGAGCAATCGCCTGGTATGCTTCAATATCCAGAGTTTGGGCGAACAGCTCAAGCGCGTGGCTATGCTGTCTATGCTCGAATATATCAATACCTGCGTGATGGGGAATGAACGCAACGATCCCAAAGCGGCCACATGGGTCTACTTTGATGAGATCTATCTGCTTTTGCGGGACCAACTGAGTTCTGAATTCCTGTACACCAGCTGGAAGCGTTTCCGCAAATACAATGCTTATGCGACCGGTATCACCCAAAATGTGCAGGATTATTTGGAAAAACCCGCGGCGTATGCCATACTGGCCAACAGCGAGTTCGTGTGTATGCTGCGCCAGACGAAAGATATTGAAAGCGTGGCAGAACTGTATGGGCTGTCCAATCCGCAGAAGAATTATCTGAAGCTGGCGAAGCCCGGACAGGGAATTTTGAAGTTGGGAAATAACTTGATTCCCTTCGAGAATGATCATCCCACAAATACCAAAATCTACAGCCTGATAACCACCAAGCCCGGTGAAATGGAAAACTGACCGCTATATGAAATTGGCGACCCTGCAATTGCAGGGCCGCTTCTTTTGGGAGAAAGTATGATGAAATCTGAAATTCGTTTTGTTGACCGTGAACATCTGGCCTTTTACAACCAGAATCTCAACAGTACCGGAAAAAACGACCCCTACCACAAAGCCTTTTTCTATGTTATGGGGATCAGCAACGACACCCGGCGCAACATCCAGAAGGTTTTTAATTTTGAGGAGGATTGCATCCGAACTGACGGACTTTTCGACGGCTGGCAGACTGGCGGCAGTGAGCGCCTTACCCGCCTGGCCTTCAACCTCTGGAATGGATGGAACGGTGATGGGGAAGCCACCCCGTATGATCTGTTTGATTGCGAGTATGCCTTTTACATGATGGAAGGCATCCGGCTGCGGTATCCCGAATACTGCCGGGAACTAACACCCCCGTCCCCGAAACGGGAGAGATAACTCACTGCGGGGATACTGCTACCTCGCCCAAGTTAATGATCTCCAGATCCTTGGACTGGGCGTAACGGACCGTGTAGGCAGTGCCGCCGCTGTCAGCGGTCAAATAGCAGACGCAAACACTGCTGTTGTCCACCAGATGGCGATTGCGCTTGAACATACAACCCCGATAATACTCCTCGGAGGTGAAAACGACCTTGTCGGCGGCCTGCAAAATTTTCTGGTAGAGAAGTACATCGGAAGTCGGCCAACCTCTTGTTTGGTTTTTGCAGGGTAATACCAAAATCAGCCGGATGCGCGGATAGTCTTTTCGTAAATGCAGGACTTCTTGTGCGGCTAGAGTATCAAATCCCAAAGCGCCCCCTGCGCCGAAGTATCGGTATCCCCGCTCGATCAATCGGATGAGTTCCTTACGAAGCAAAGTTTGGAGAAAAGGCTGTCTTTCAGCGGGGATGATTCTGTGACCGGTAAAGCAAACGGTTTGTTCTCGCATCTCATTTTCCTCCCTACAGTTTGTGATTTTATGATATCGCGTATTGTTTAGAAAAGTCAACAATACGCGATTATTTAATTAACGGATTGTGGATATAATTTAACAAAACGCTAGGGAGGCGGGAACTTGGCACAGGACAAAGAAGTATGCTTACAGGCGATGGCCCGGCGCATCGTGGAGCGCCGGAAGCAACTGGGGCTGACGCAGGAAGAACTGGCCGAAAAAAGCGATATGACCCCGCAAGCCATTTCGTATGCCGAGAGCGCAAAACGCGCAATGCGCCCGGACTCCTTATTGAAAATATCCGCTGCGTTGTGCGTCAGCGCAGACTATCTTCTCACAGGAGATATAGTGGATAAGGATTTGCTGATTCTCTCGGATAAAATGCGTCAGCTGACAACTTCGCAGATACGCTGCATTGAAACGATCATTGACGAGTGCATCCATCTTTTTTCGGAAGATGGGCAGTAATTCCGGTATCATTCGATAACACACAACAAAGAAAAAGGCGAAATCCCATACCTCGAAAGAGGAAGGGATTTCGCCTTTTCTTTTATCTATTGCGAAAGGAGCGTTCCTATGGATAAGGAACAGATCACCATTTTGTTTGTTCAGCCCGGCAAACGGCCTGTTGAAAAAACCATTCCCCATACCTTGCAAGACCTTCAAGCACAGGTGGGTGGGACGATTGAAATCGTTTATCCATGGCCCGACCGCCGCGTCGGCCTGGTTTGCAACGACGAAGGAAAACTGGAGGGGCTGCCACTGAACCGGGCGATCCCCGAAATTGAAGATGCAATCGCAGGGGACTTTTTCTTGTGCGGTCTGTGTGATACCGAGGAAGGGGGCGACCTGTGCAGCCTGGCGCCCGAAGATATGGAATACATGAAGGAGCATTTTAAAGACCCGCACTTTTTCATGCAGACCAAAAGAGGAATCGGCTTTTTCCGCGTAACGCCTGCCGTTTATGCGGATTTGATGGGGCGGTCAAAAAAGTCTCCGCCGCATGATCATGGGGAGCGATAAGCATGAGTGCAAAAAAGAAAAACGGCATCCCCAAAGGGGTGGCAAAAAAAGTTGTGCAGCATACCGCCTACAAGGCTCAGGCGCAGGGCAGAAGGGCAGGGGAGGACCTGCGCAATACGGCTGATGGCGAAAGCACCACAGAGGGTTACGCGCACGAAAAGGTAGAGGACTCCGCCAAAGAAACAGCATACGCCGCCGGTGATTTTACCTTTCAAGCTACCAAATTGCCCTACAGGGCATACCGGAAGGCACTTCAGAAAAGGCAAGCTGAAAAAGCAATCATCCCGGAAGAAGCGTCTCCAACAAAGGTGCGTGATACAGCCGAGGCAACAGTGCCGGAGGCTATGTCGAAAAGGCAACGGTACCGCCGTAAGCTCACGCAGGACAAAGCTGTTCAAGCTCAAGCGTGGCGGAAAGAGGTACGCAATGCGACAACGGCTTCTCCTCAATCGTATCAGCCGGATTGGCGTCAGCGGTTCAGAAAGCACCAGATTCAGGTCAAGGCTGTGCGGGCCAAGATAGCGGAGAACAAAGCACGGCACACGGGTGCTCACGCTTTGCCAACGCCTAAACTCCCCAAGAGCACGAGCAAGCCGATTCGTGAACAGCTACAGCGCATGGCTAATTATTTGCTGGGGAAATTGAAGCAGCTGCTGATCCATGCGGCTGGAGCGCTGGTGAACGCACTGGTCTATCTGGTGGGAGCGGGTGGTGTCGTTTTGGTACTTACCCTCGTGATTGGAGCTGCCGCCGCTATTTTGGGAAGCCCTATGGGAATATTGTTTGCGGATGAAAGTGGCGACCCCAACAGCATTCCCATCGCGGAGATCGTGTTGGAGGCCAACACCGATTTTGGCGAAACCATCAGTGATCTGGTGACGGCCCACCCAGAATGCAGCAATGTGGAATTTCATTATGAATACGAAGACGGCCACACCTGGGCCAGCTATTGGCCAGAGGTGTTGGCCGTCTTTGCGGTTAATCAGAACCTGAACGGGGATGATGATGTAATTGTGATCGACAGAGAAAAAGCTGATTTGCTTATCGACACCTTTTGGATGATGCACCGTATCGAAAGTGAGGTAGAGGAGGTGGAGGTGCCTGCCGATGAGTCCGAGGAAAGTGAGGATGCCGAAACCCAAACAGAGTACATTTTGCACATCACCGTGACCAGCCTGCCCGTGGACGATCTGGCTCACGACTTGTTGTTTACAGATGATCAGATGGATATTCTGCATCAGCTGCTCTCGGATGAGATGCGCCCTATGCTAGTGCAGCTTTGCGGCACAGGAATCGGAACGGGCACAGGGGTGCCGCCGGTAGGCGAGGGGGCTCTCTTGTGGCCTCTGCCAGGTCATACCAGTATGACCACCCAGTTTGGAGAAGCGGATGCTTTCGGCAATCCCGGACACCGAGGCATTGATATACCCGCCCCGGAAGGAACACCCATTTTGGCTGCTCACAGTGGTACCGTGCTGATCTGCGGTTGGAATGATAGCTTTGGCAATCAGGTTCTGATTGACGATGGGGCCGGGTTCTCTACACGCTATGCACACATGACGGTCACCGCTGTTTCGCCGGGTGCTGTGGTCACCGCCGGCCAGATAATCGGCTATGTGGGAAGTACCGGCGACTCCACTGGCAATCACCTGCATTTTGAGGTGAGTGTTGGAGGCAACCTTACGGACCCGTTGGGTTATGTGGCACCACAATAAAAGAGAGCTGTCTCGCTATGAGACAGCTCTCGCTTATTTGAAACAATCAGTGTGACCAGATATTATTTTCCAGATCCCGCAGACGAGCGCGATAATCCTGTACCATTTTCTCGGTTTTCTCGACATCCGGGAAGGTGACCAGGTAGTCGTCGCCAGCCTGATGAAAGGTGATGACTCCGGCAAGACCGGCCATTTCGGCAACCTTGATGAGAGTGTGAAAATCATACTCCATGGAACTGAACAGGACATTCATGGGAATGCGCTCCTTTGAAAAACTAAATTCTCACAACTTCATAAGCATATCACATCAGGTCCCCAAAACGCAACTGCCCATCTTCACTGCTGCGCTGTAAAGCCGGAGGCGTAATTGTCAACAACTGCAACGCTGTTTGGGAGTCGGTCAGCCAGGGCCGGACCTGTTCGTGTGTCAGGATAAGCGGCATACGGTCATGGATGTCCTTTACGGTTCCGTTGGGAACCGTGGTCAGGATGACAAAGCAGTTGACGCCTTCTATATTATCGTAGATGCCCGCTAGATAGATCGGTTTGCCCGGCAGCTGGAAAAAATACTTATGCTTGCCTGCATCCCACTCATAGTATCCACTGGCAGGGATCACACAGCGCTGCGCGGCCATGCTTCGGCGGAACATCGGTTTCTCGCAAACAGTTTCGGCGCGGGCATTGATCATCAAACCACCGCGCCAGCCGGGGATGCCCCACCGCTGGAATTCCGCCACAACTTTATCGCCGCTGGCAATCAGCACCGGAGCTTCAGAAGTAGGTGCAATGTCACCCGCCATGGGAAAGTTCAGTTCGTTGTGCTGCCCGCTGCTGCGGCGCTGAGCATCCCGGACGATTTGACGAAATTCCTTATATTCTTGGGTTGAGAAAAGATAACGCCCACACATACAGCCTGATCCTTTCTGGAAGATTATCCCACTACGCATCCCATGATCCGAAACTCATCCGCTTCTGTAATAGAGATGGGAGCATACTTCGTATTAAGAGAAATCAAAGATACGCCGTGTTCGTCGCGGTGCAGTTTCTTGCAGTAACCCTGATCGTTCAGTACGCACAGCACGATCTCGCCATTCTCCGCAGTTTCTGCTTTACGAGCCCATACGATTTGTCCGTCCGCAAAGCGGGGCGACATACTGTCACCGGCCAATCGGACACCGAACTCGGCGTTTGCAGGAACGGAATCGTCCACCTCCATCTCCTCCGATACATCATCGTCCAGCCACTGACCGGTACCAGCGGAAGCGGGTTGGAGATACACCGGTAATACCCGAAGCACAGGTTGGACGTTTTCCCGAAATTGGGGAGAGTGCAATAGCAAGTTACGGTACTCCTCCAAGCGATCCAACCCCAGTTTGTTGAGCCGGGCTTCGTCTGAATCAAAAAACAGTTCCGACACTTCGTGGTAACCCAGTGCCCTTGCCAGAGCAATGGCTTGTGTCACTTTGGGCTCGCGATCTCCGCCTTCCCAGGCAGCCAGTGTGCGTGCCACAACCGCTTTTTCTGCGGGCAGATAGGCGTGCATTCGGGCAACTACCTGCTCACGGGTCAGTTTTTGGGCTTCACGGGCTTGTTTGATTCGATCTCTCCAGCTCATGGTACTTCACCTCATGAATAGTATATCCTGTTTCCTCTGTAAAGTCAATGGTACATTTACACGGGTTATCAAAAATAAGTACTTGAAATTGACGAAACGTGTAAATATAATGGAGGTGAGGGGGTGAGGTGATGGCCCGCCAACGGCATATTCTGCACTGTGATTGCAACTGCTTTGTGTGACACGCAAGTCACTTGATTGATTGTCCTCCAAATGAGAGGACCCGCTGTGCCGTCGGCGGCGCCTACCGTTCACAAAGTGGTCAGTAATGCCCATGAGGAAACGGAACGGGACACAGTAGCCCTTTCTCTGAATGAGAAGGAGCGGCAACCGCGAGGAAGCCGCAAGACTGTTAGCAACGATACAGTCAGGGAGCAGGCGAAGATAATATGACTAAGAAATCTGAACTGCTGATAAACGTCGTTATTGCAGAATAGGCCAAAGTTGCTGTCAGGCCTGACCCAAAACGGGGCTGAAGTCGGATGTTCCTCTGAATGCATAGGAACACACGGTCGAATGGCTTCCGGCGAAAAGGCAGAGTCTACGTTATCTGTATCGATCAAGTGGAACGTGGTAAGCCCGTACCTTCCCATAACTGTATGGAAGGTTTCCCGCGAGGGACGCTAATGAAGGTGCGGGTACAGGAGGACGGAAAAAGCGAATGCCTGGCTGTAACGGCCGGGATAGAGGTTGCAACATTACCTTGCCCGAAAGGGTGCAGACTTCCGTCTGGTCTTTCTTTGCAAGAGAATTTGAGAAATTTCTGAAAGGGGTAAAGCAGATGAACAGGAAACTGTGTGCGACTCCTCGCGTCGGTCAGCACTGGCAAGACATTGACTTTGCCAATGCAGAAAAGTGCGTGAAGAAACTGCAAATGCGTATTGCAAAGGCCGTAAAGGAAAGAAAGTGGGGCAAGGTCAAAGCCCTGCAATGGACACTGACGCACTCGTATTATGCGAAAGTGCTCGCAGTGAAACAAGTGACAGAAAACAGAGGGAAACGAACTTCCGGTGTTGACCATGAACTTTGGGACACCCCCGACGGTAAATTGAAAGCGATCGGAAAATTAAAACGACACGGCTACCGACCGTTACCGCTTCGGCGTGTGTATATACCAAAGAAAAACGGGAAGCTTCGTCCCCTCAGCATTCCAACCATGACAGACAGAGCCATGCAAACCTTGTACAGGTTCGCGCTCGACCCCGTTGCGGAAACAACGGCAGATGCTCACTCATACGGATTTCGCAAAGGACGTTGCGTGCAAGATGCCATTGAACACTGCTTCACAAGTCTAAGCCGCGGCACATCACCGGCTTGGATTCTGGAGGGAGACATCAAAGGATGCTTTGATCATATCAGCCACAAATGGCTACTGGATAATATTCCGATGGACAAAGAAATCCTTGGAAAATTTCTAAAGAGCGGTTTCGTGGATGGCGGTATCTTCCACAATTCGGAAGAAGGCACCCCGCAGGGCGGTACGATTTCGACTGTGCTTTGTAACATGACGCTGGATGGATTGGAGCCCTTACTGAAAGAGAGATTCGTGCGCAACTACAGGAACGGTCGGATGTACAATCCAAAAGTCAACTTTACTCGATATGCCGACGACTTTATTGTGACGGGAGAAAGTCCCGAGCTGCTGGATGAACAAGTAAAACCACTCATCCGGCAATTCCTCCAGGAGCGAGGCCTTACCCTGTCAGAAGAAAAAACCAAGATTACGCATATCGAAGATGGGTTTGATTTCTTGGGATGTAACATCCGAAAGTTCAAAGGAAAATTGCTTACACGGCCATCCAAAACATCCGAAAAAGCGTTTCTCGCTAAAATTCGAGCGGTGATTCGGGCCAATCGGATGGCACGCCAACAAGACCTCATTGCCAAACTGAACCCTATTATCCGAGGATGGACAAACTTCCACCGTTTCAACGTCGCTTCCAGGGTGTTTCACCATGCCGACTTTCAGATTTACCAAGCATTGTGGAAATGGGCAAAAAGACGGCATCCTAACAAAGGAAGTCGCTGGATCGCCCAACGATATTTCCATCGCATTGGTAATCGTACCTGGACATTTTCTGTCCAATGGCGGAGAACGGATGGCAGTACAGGGTACTATGCCTTGGAATACGCGAGCGATGTGAAAATTGCTCGCTATCCCAAAATTCAGGACGGAGCCAATCCCTATGATGAGGAATGGCAGCTGTATTTTGAAGAACGGGAAACGGATAAAATGCGTATCAGTGTAAAAGGCAATGCCACGCTCAGGAAAATCTTCCGAATTCAGAAAGGGCGCTGC
This sequence comes from uncultured Subdoligranulum sp., assembly GCA_900545545.1. Taxonomy (GTDB): domain Bacteria; phylum Bacillota; class Clostridia; order Oscillospirales; family Ruminococcaceae; genus Gemmiger. The sequence goes on from UQZO01000003.1 coordinate 188,823, forward strand.
GCGCTTTGCGGTGAGCGTTTAACCCTGGAAACTGGTGCGCGGTGTCACAAATACACCGATGGAATGCGTACGATGAACTATTTGGTTCATCCAAGTTGTCACAGGAAAACCCATTCTTTTCCATTCTTGCGACCGGCTTATTGCGGCAGTAATAGGCTTTGAAAGGCTTGAGCCGTATGACGGGAAACTGTCACGTACGGTTCTTAGGGGAGGGGTGGGCAGTAATGCCCATCTCTTACCCGACTATGCCAGCGTAGAGATGCAAGAAAATCCACAGTTGCGGGGAAAACGCATTGCTGTCTGTGGAAGCAAGAAAGATCGGCATGGTATTGTGCTGACGGCCAGTTACCCCGCCAAAAACATGGGGGTGAAGACTGGCATGGCCATCTGGCAGGCTCAGCAGTGCTGCCGGGATCTAATCATTGTTCCACCCCATTACACCGAGTATATGCGGTATAGTGGGTATGTACGGGAAATCCTTGAAGACTACAGCGATCAAATCGAGGGGTTCGGCCTGGATGAAAGCTGGGTCGATGTTTCCGGAAGCACAGGTTTGTTTGGCAGCCCCATGACCATTGCCCAAGAAATCAGCACGCGGGTCAAGAAAGAACTGGGGATCACGGTGAGTATCGGCGTTTCTAACAATAAGGTTACCTCAAAATTGGGCAGTGACTACAAAAAGCCGGATGCCATTACCCGCATTGAACCAGATAATTATAGAGAAATCGTATATCCACTTCCTGTACAGGATTTGCTGTTTGTGGGGCCTGCCACCCAGCGTAAACTAAACTCCTATGGGATTCGCACCATCGGCCAGTTGGCAGAAACCAATCCCAAAACATTGCAGGGGTGGTTTGGCAAGGTCGGCTATTCGTTGTCTGCTTTTGCCCGTGGTTTGGATTCTTCCCCAGTTGCCAGACAGGACCACACTGTCACCATTAAAAGCGTGGGAAACAGCGGGACCACACCCCGGGATTTGATCAATGACGAGGATGTCTGGCTCATGCTGTTGGTCATGAGCGAGAGTGTTGCGATGAGGATGCGTGAACTGGGTATGAAGTGCACCGTTGTAGAGGTGTCCGCCAGAGATTGTAACCTCTCAGGATTTGTGCGGCAACATAAAATAGACACCCCCACCAACGGCGCTTTGGAAATCGCCCAAGTTGCCTTTGACCTTTTCAAAAGCTACTATCGGTGGGGAAAACCATTGCGCGGAGTAGGGGTGCGAGGTGCCGGCCTTGTGCCGGAAGATTGTGCCATTCAGTTGGGCTTTTTCAGCAATCAGGAAAAGCGAGAGAAGTTGGAACGCTTGGATAAAGCCGTGGACACAGTGCGGGAACGCTATGGGTACACCTGCGTGCAGCGGGCGCGAATTTATACTGACAGAGGTCTGGGGCAAATCAATCCGAAGGACGATCACACGGTCCATCCAGTGGGCTTTTTCAATGCGAGATAAGGAGAAAAGGATATGGCGCAAGTTATCGTTGGACGTGAAAAGAAATATGTGGCGGTTGACGTTCGCTTCGAACCGGATGGCCACCTGCGCCCTTTGTCCATCATATTAGGCCCGGAACAAGTCTACACCATTGATAAGATTACAGACGTTAGTCGCCGTGCAGCTGAAGTGGGCGGGGTAGGGGACAGATATGTTTGCCTCATAGATGGGCAGCAGACCAATCTCTGGTTGGAAAAGGGGAGATGGTTCGTAGAAGCCAAGGTACGTGTTAAACCATAGATATCCTATGCCACAATTCGCCCAGACGAAATTATGTAAAATTCCAGACAATCTGCTTAGCGGCAAATTACAGGTGCTATGAAATTCATAGAATTTGTTATGCGTAATAGCAGCCGATTCTCATTGTAGATTTGTTGTAGCGTTTATAAAAACAATTTCAATTTCCTTGTACAGGGAGTTACCTGCACTTGCTAGGCACAGGATTAGACAAAACAGGACGAACGTTATTTGTTTTGAGCACTTTCTTCTAAAAAACTTTTTGCTTCTTCCAACTGTGATTGGTCAATCGATATCATTTTAATTGAAGGCCGTTCATGATCGGTAAAATACACAATCATATTCGCCATATAATCGGCTTTGCGATTAAGAAAATGCAACTTCATTGTAATCTCATCTGATGATTCGCTTAACCAATTTCTCAATATATCTGTTGGTAATTGAAATAGATATTCTTCTTTTCCTGACTTCAATTTCCAAGGCTTTTTGGGGTCTATCCAATGTAAAGAATAATGGTTATCAAAAGTGATACCTTCATCACTATTGTGGTATAGAAACAGCATCTGCCCAGCATTTGTAATTGCGACAGCCATTTGATGACCGATTTTGTCTACGAAGTCAAGTAGTTCCTTATCAAAAATCTCTGAATCGATACCGCTTCGATTATGAGTTGCGAGCGGATCAGGGGATCCAATTTTTTTACAAAAGTCTGTCCAGAAGGGTAGTTTATTAAATTCAATCAGAGGAATTCGATAAGCGGCCGCAAATTCTTGGGCTGGAGTAGTGAAACCTTCGAAAGATGCAACAGCGACCTGATAGTAATAGTGCTCAAACCTTGAAGGAAAAACTTTGCGTCTTTGTCTGCGCCTTGCTTTCAACACTTTTTCATCAACAAGATTGAAGTTGTTTATATCTTCACGTAAACCAAGAGCACTCCGGATGATATCTAAGCCGACCTTTTTTTTATAATTTTTACATTCTATGAGAAGTCTTGTTCTTGAATAAAAGGGGGTCTGAACGGGGGGCTCTAACAACACATCTGCATTATGGGCCTCACCCAGTCCTTGAATCATTTGGCCAGGAGTTCCGTCGTAAACATACAATCCGTCGGATATCACTTCAGAAAAACCTATGTTTAAAAGCATCCTCTTAACGAGTAGTTCAAACGCTTTTCCGGAATTCATAAAAATATCCTCCCGCCTGGTATAAGTACTCTATTTCTGTTCTATTTTAAATATGAATTATGTGAGTAACTTGCCGAATTTATTTTTTGACGTAAAAATAATATGTCTACTATTTGTGTTTTCATTATATCATGCACTTTCCACTCTCTCAATGCGAAAAGCTGACACTGAACATTGACAGCAACATTTTTTTGCCTTATTAAATAAAGACTGCGGTGGATTTCCCGTTTGGAAAATCCACCGCAGTCTTTATTTTTACTGGTTATTTCTACACTCAGCCTGCCAGAGTGCCTCCTGCTCTGGTGTGACCTGATAGCTTTTGTACTCGCGCAGAAATCCCTCATGCCCCATTAAGGATTTGGAACCTTCAAAGTACAGATAAATCGCCTTGGCCCGTGCCAGCGGGTCGAGGTAGAAAGTGAAATGGACCTCCTTTGTGACCCAGCCGGGAACGCTGGCAATGGGAGGCTCCCCGAAAGGGAACCGATCATAGAAGGCGTTCTCCTCAGAGACCCAAGTGACCAGATCCTGGTCGCCGCACAGCAACGCCCAAACAGAATGTTCCCCCTGTGGGCGGGCAAAGCAGCCCTTGCCGATCAAAGCACGGAAAACATCGCTGAAGCGGGTGTTGCTATCCAGTGGGAATGTACAGAGTTCGCCGCTTCCGGGAAGCCGTACCTGGATCTCGGAATTTTGGGATGTTTGGCTCATAGTACACCTCTCATTCCATGACTTTGACAAAGCGGAACATTTCGTCGGGGCCGTCCTCCTCACCGTTCTGGGCGGCAGATCGAGCGGGTGCTGTGTGGTGAAAAACTCCACGATCTTGAAGCCGCATTTGTTGAGGTAAAAGTGGATATTCCGCTTTTCAAAATATGGAGTAAAGGTTTCCCACACCTTAGTTTCGGGATGCAGTGCCTCTATTGCCTGCCATGCGCCGTATCCGATGCCCCGGCTGTGGACTTCCGGGGCGGTGAACAGGATATCCAGCTCATTGTAGTTGGTGGCCTGATCGGTTTTCAGGATCACGCCGCCTACTTTCTGCCCGTCGCAGATAACGCGGTAGGCTTCGCTGTCTGGCGCATCCAGACAGGCTTCGATGGTTTTGCGGGAGATGATCTCGCCCTGACTGTTCAGGTGATCGTCCCGCATTCCAAACTCCTGCATGGCACCATACCAAAAAGCCCGCTGGTTGTCCAGAATAAACTGTTCCCGGTCGGCTGCCTCTAAGGGGATCAGACTGACGGATGTGTGTTGCATAGTTGCCCTCCTAAAGAAAAACGCCCGATCACTACAGCAACTGCAATAACCGAGCTCACTCGACATCTTATCCGACAGGCGGCCTGCAAGCCTTTGCTTACGATCCCCTACACTACGGTGTACTGTCCTCCGATGACAGCACCATCATAGCGTATTTGGAGCGAGATTGCAAGACGATAGATGAGCTTTCCCCGCAGAAAAAACATTCCTACAAAGCCAAACATGACAGACAGTTGTCCGGTTGCTATGGTATAATACAGGCAAAAGAACAAAGGGCGGTGATTGCCATGAAAATGGATCGACTGATCGGCATTTTGTCCATCCTTCTTCAGCGGGAACAGGTCACCGCACCGGAACTGGCGGAGCAGTTCGAGGTGTCCCGCCGTACCATCCAGCGGGACATCGAAGCCCTGGGCCGGGCAGGCATCCCCATCACCACCGCACAGGGCGCTGGCGGAGGAATCTCCATCATGGAGGGATACCGGGTGGACCGCACGGTGCTTACTGCCCCGGAGATGCAGGCCATTCTGGCGGGGCTGCGCAGTCTGGACAGCGTCAGCGGCACCCGGCGCTATGCACAGCTCATGGAAAAGCTGTCCGCTGGAAACAGCACCCTGATATTCGGCGGCACTCACATGCTCATTGATTTGTCCTCGTGGTACAAAAGCAGCCTTGCCCCTAAAATCGAAACCATACAGAATGCTATGGAACAGCACCACCTTGTTCATTTCACTTACGACGCGCCCAAGGGCACATCGGTGCGCAGCGTAGAGCCCTATTATCTGGTTTTTCATTGGTCTACATGGTATCTGTGGGGCTGGTGTCAAATCCGGCAGGACTTCCGCCTGTTCAAGCTCAACCGCATGACCGACCTTTCTACTGGAGAGCCCTTTTCTCCCCGCCCGGCCCCGTTGCCGGACCTGGACCCGGAGCGGATTTACCCCGTCCAATATCGGGTGTGTGTTCGTTTTACCCCGGCCTGCCGTTGGCGGCTGGTGGAAGAATACGGTGCTGACAGTTTTACCGTACAGCCGGACGGTTCCTTGCTTTTCCGCCGGGGTTTTCCAGACGCGGACAGTGTAATCAGCTGGGTTCTCACCTTTGGGGATGGAGCTGAGCTGCTGGAGCCTGCCGAGTTGCGGGAACAGCTGGGGGATCTTGTCAGGCGGCTGGCCCAACTTTACGAGAAACGGAGGTAACTATGGCATCTCATTCTGATTACGTGGAGTATGTGGTGGAGCAGCTGCGAGGTGCTGGAAGTATACGTGCCCGCAAAATGTTCGGGGAATACGGTCTGTACTGCGACGGTACCTTTTTCGCCGTTATCTGCGATGATCAGTTGTTTATCAAAATTACACCACAGGGAGAAATGGCCTTTCCAGACCTGCCGAAAGCCCCGCCTTATGAAGGGGCAAAGGACTCCTTTGTCGTAGAGGACGTGGACGACCCAACCATGGCGGTGGAATTGACCCGCATCACCTGTGAAACGCTGCGCAAGGCGGCATCCCAAAAGCGGAGGAAATAAGTATGGCATTCGACTATAAGAAAGAATACAAGGAATTTTATCTGCCGCCCAAAACACCGGGTATCGTCACGGTGCCTGCCATGAACTTTCTGGCGGTGCGCGGGCATGGCGATCCCAACGAGGAAAAGGGTGCCTACAAACAGGCTATCGGCCTTTTGTATGCGGTAGCTTACACCATCAAAATGAGCAAGATGGGCAGGCACAAGATGGACGGATACTTCGACTATGTGGTGCCGCCGCTGGAGGGCTTGTGGTGGCAGGAAGGCGTACAGGGCGTGGACTATACCCACAAGGAGGACTTTTGCTGGATTTCTCTGATCCGTCTGCCGGACTTCGTCACCAAGGCGGAGTTTGACTGGGCTGTGCAGGAGGCCTCCCGCAAAAAGAAACTGGACTGCTCCCCGGTGGAGTTCTTCACCTGGGAGGAAGGTCTGTGCGTCCAGTGCATGCACATCGGCCCCTACGATGACGAGCCCGCCACGGTAGCCGCTATGACGGAATACGCCAAAGCGCACGGCTACACGGCGGACTTTGGTGAGAACCGATTCCACCATGAGATTTATCTGAGCGATGTGCGCCGGTGCAAACCAGAAAGCCTGAAAACCGTGGTGCGTCACCCGGTACGAAAGGTAGACCAGATATGAAAGGCTTCACGCGGGAACATACCGAGTTCAGCCTGTGCGGGCTGAACTGCCTGCTCTGCCCCATGCAGGTAGGCGGTTACTGTCCTGGCTGCGGCGGTGGACCTGGTAACCAAAGTTGCACTCTTGCCCGGTGTTCAATGGACAAAGGTGGACATACCTTTTGCAGTGATTGCTCCTCTTACCCCTGTGCCCGGTATGATGAATTTGATGCAGCAGATTCCTTTGTGCCTCACAGTCGCCGTGCTGCCGATCTGGCCCGCGCCCGGGAATTGGGGCTGGATGCCTACATAGACGAACTGCGGGCCAAGCGGGCCATTCTGGATAAGCTGCTCGTCAACTATAACGATGGCCGCCGCAAAACCTTCTATTGCGCGGCGGTATACCTGCTGCCGTTGGAAGATTTGAAAAACGTTGTGGCCAAGCTGGAGGATCAGCCGGAATGTTCGGTCAAAGAGCGGGCCGCGGCTGCCGTGAAGCTGCTGCAAGGGGCAGCTGATGGCCACGGTGTCTGTCTGAAGCTGAAAAAGAAGAAGGGGTGATTGTGTGGCGGTTTCTAAAGTGACACGCTCGTTTCCCTGTACTGTAGAACAGCTGTGGCAAATCGTGACCGACCTAACGCATACCGACTGGCGCAGCGATCTGGCGCGGGTGGAGGTTCTGGACGAAACACGCTTTGTGGAGCATACCAAGAGCGACTATGCCACCCATTTTACAGTTACAACCTGTAAACCAAAACAGTTTTGGGCCTTCACGATGGAAAACGGGAACATGTCCGGCTCCTGGGAGGGACGGTTCGAGGCAATGAAAGACGGCTCCCGGTTGACCTGCGTGGAAACTGTCAACGGCAAGCGCTGGTGGATGCGCCCCTTTGTCCCTAGTTATCTGAAACGACAACAGAAACTGTATCTGGATGATTTGCTGCGGGAAGTGAACCGCATCACAGACAGAAATGCTGCCCGGTAATCAGTCCAATGTAACCCGGAGGTGAATCCCTTGATCATCAGCGCCAGCAGGCGGACCGATATTCCCGCCTATTACTCTGATTGGTTTTACAGCCGTATTCAGGAGGGCTTTGTCTGCGTCCGCAACCCCATGAACTTCCATCAGGTGAGCCGCATTTCCCTGTCGCCGGATGTGGTGGATGGCATCGTATTCTGGACCAAGAATCCGCTGCCGCTGATGCCCCGGCTGAAAGAACTGCAAGCGTACCCGTTCTACTTCCAGTTCACCCTGACCCCATACGGAAAGGATGTGGAGCCGGGTGTACCCAGCAAGAATGATGTAATCCTGCCTGCCTTTCAGGAACTTTCCCGCAAGTTCGGCCCCGAACGAGTGATCTGGCGGTATGATCCTATTTTGTTCACCGATCGGTACACGATGGACTACCACATTACCTTTTTCAGCCAGTTGGCCCAGCGACTGGAAGGCTATACCCGCAAGTGTATCATCAGCTTTGTGGACCTGTACCGCAATACTCAGGCCAACATGCAAGGTTTAGGCTTTGCACCACTTACGGAAAAGGAAATAGCAGAACTGGCCCGGCAGTTGGCCGATATTGCAGGTAAGCATCACCTTATGCTGGAAACCTGCGCAGAACAAATAGACTTATCACCATACGGCATTGCTCACGGCCACTGCATTGACCGCACCTTGCTGGAACAGATTGCCGGGTGCCGCCTTTCATTGGAGAAAGACAAGAACCAGCGCCCGGAATGTGGCTGCATGGCCAGCATCGACATTGGTATGTACGACACCTGCCGCCACGGGTGCAGGTATTGTTATGCTACGCACAGTCTGAAAACCGTTGCGCGCAATACGCAAGCCCACGATCCGAACTCTCCGCTGCTCTGCGGGCAGATTTCGTTGGAGGATGTGATGAAAGAGAGATTTGTTAAGTCCTGCAAGGAGGAGCAGCTGAGGTTCGAAAACTGCTGACTAATATGAAAATGGCTGGAGAGAGGCCCCGCTATTTTTTTGTGATCAGAGTGGAAATACAGTGGATGAATAGGGGCAAACAAAAATCAATCAATCATTTTATACGCTCATTTTGATTGATTGAATGAGTGATGCAAAAAGTGTAATGTAGAGTGCTTTGAAATCAGAAATTCAAAATTTTCCAGAAAGAATTATTTGAAACCGTTAGTTTAGCGTTACATCGGCGGCAAGTATCTATAGTGGGCGTTCTCTCTGCTTTGATCCTTGTGAGCGGAAAGGGAAAAACTATTTGTTCAGGAGTTGGTATACTCTGCTGAACATTTGTCTCGAAGCGGATCTTTGATTTGGCTCGCAGGCTTATATATTTCTATTCCGGAAGGTCATTTTGAGTTCAAGTTGTTACTCATCGATGAATTGTTTTAATTGTTGCCTTTTTTGATTGACTAGGCAGTGCATCCGAAAGGCAAGGGAATAAGTCCGAAGAATTATCTGTTTCCACACTCTGGGAATTATGATAAAATAAAAAAATATTAAATTAGGAATTGTAAAGTTACGAGTTCGGATTTTTCGGACAAATACTATGAAGTAATAAAAACAGATGTGCGAGGAGAATATCGGTATGAGGAACATACGAAAGTTTTCTATTTTTATTAGTTCTACCTATGAAGATCTTAAAGAAGAAAGACAAGCATTGGTAGGTGTAGCACTAGAGAACAATTTCATCCCGGTAGGAATGGAGCAATTTCATGCAGCCCCTACAAGTCAATGGAATGTTATAACAAAGATGATTGATGCGTGTGACTTTTACCTACTTGTTATTGGAGGGCGGTATGGATCAATCGATGAAGAATTAGGTATAAGCTATACGGAGAAAGAATACAATTACGCGAAAACCAAGGGATTACCAGTGCTTGTATTGATTAAGGAATCTTCAGCTATTTCAGAAAGAGAAAAGGATACTGGTGATGACAAATACGATAAGATGGCCAAACTTGATAAGTTCAGAGAAAGGGTTAAAAATGATGAAAATACAGTTGATTTTTTTACAGATATAAACAGTTTAAAGTATGTGGCATCACCGACACTTAGGAATGCTGTTAATTATGCTGATGATAGTGCGGGATGGGTTCGATATCGAGATATAATAGATGTAATCAATGAAGAGGCGGAAGGACGAAATAAAACCAATGCTGAACTGGCAGAACATCAACAGAAGATGTTAGATGATATGAGGGCAATGCTTTCTCAATTTAGTAGTAGACTTGCCGAACTAGAGAATAATCAGCTGACCTTGGAGGAAATACCCACAGCAACAACTGATGACATAAAGAATTTGTTTCGGGTTGAAAATGAAACACTAATTATTGGAACCCCAGATGGGGACAAACCAGTTGTGGGTCAAGATAATGTTGGTTACATCCCTGTAGAATCCGCTTTTCTATTGGTTTATGCAGCTGAGGGTGATGGCCAAATCGTAAAGACTCAGACACTTGGTTCCCCTGCTCAGATTTCTACATCTGGTAAGAAGTTTATGGCTGATAATTCAAAAAGAGAATCAGCAAGATGGACGGAGGCGTTAGATCGGCTTATAGAATGGGGATGGGTTAAAGCTATGGGGTATAAAGGTGAAATATTTGGGTTAACAGGAACTGGTTACAATAAAGCGGATTGGCTGAAAGAAAGTATGAAAATCAATACTTCAAATGATCCGCTAGAGGAGCTAAAGGAGTTTGAGGATTGATATATTTATTATATAGAGTCCCTAAAAAATCAGAATATATGTAAACAAGGAGAAGGATAAAGAACCGGAGATAAAAGAACGTTCAAAAGGGCCTGTGAGGAGTGCGATTTGACACTGGAACAGTTTGTGAAACAGTCCAAACTATCCATCCAAGTCAGGCCAATGAAGTTATGGAGGCGGATGACTTCAATAACGTCGGTCACTATACCGTTATCAAAATGCCTGAGTTTTACGACGTAACCTCTGATTACCTATTGTGGATGGCCGAAACCAATAAAGTAACCAACCACTGATTTTGCAGTATTTCGTTTGAGTGATTATAAGAGGACGCTAATGAAGAGCAGATTGATTAAAGCTAGTAAACTGGTGGCGCACCCGGTTTGCATGACCGATGGCCAAACTTGAAATCTAAGTGTGTGGCACATTGGCAAAGCAGGTTCATGACGCAACCGCCATTATGGACAATATTAATAGAATCTTGTTTGCGGCTAAGTCGGCTAATCATCTCCGCATCAGTGAGGGAAGTCTTGCAGTTATGTGAGACGATAGGGACATATACAAGATAACTCTTGATCGGTGAGAAACACACAAGGACGATCCTTCCGGTGTCTAAGAGAGCAGCCCGCAGAAAATTACAGGTTCAGATGAAAACACTCGCGTGAATAGTGTACCGGAATAAAGCGCAATAGTTTTTATCAGTAAGCGGCTCGAGCTAAATCATGGGAAGTTTTGAAATATGAAAAAATGGCTAAAGAGGATTACGTAGAAACCGGACTTAATGGATAATCCGAACCCACAGAGTGGGAAAAATAGAAACCACAAAATCAACCATGAGGAGAATAGACTATGACAAAAGAAGAGCTATTGGAGAAATTGGCATCTGGTGCTCTAGACGGATTGGTAGGCGACGATTTAGTTTCGGGAAAGTCTACAGTCTGGAAAGTAATAAAAAATGGAGTTCCCGTAATGTTCAAGCAGGGACCAAGTAAACGAGTTTTCAACGGCAAAGAGAATGAGCGAATTGATGGTGTTTTACATATTTTAAGGGAGTGGGCTACAGACGAAGAGAAATTAGAGTTTCTTAGAAAATTTGGCTGGCTTATGACAGACACTGCAGCAAGAGTATATAGCACAAAATTCAAGCCTAAAAAATGACTATGTACAATGGGCTGGTTTTTGACTCGTAAGAGCGGTAGCAAAACTTATCAGGCCAGTAAATGTTCAAGATAAACGATTTGTTTCATTCGCTGTTGTTGACAGATTAGCATGCCTTCACGGATGGATCATGAAGGCGGAAAAAGCAAAGAAGGGGTTCAATTCTATTCCAACTTTGAAATGGGAAACGATCCCGGATTAAAGAGATTGAATCATGTCTTTTGAGAGTCTTTCCGCGCCGTTTGTCCATTTTACGGACTTGTGGACGACAGTCAATGTCAGGAAGGAGACGCGTTTATTGCAGTCTGGACGATTACCTGTTGCTCTACTATTTTTCCGGGAGTGTAATTGCAACTTCGGGATATTATGTCTATAAGTTGGGGAGTAAGAAGAAGCACGAACATTTCACATATTTAGTAGTTATTCTCTTCCAGCCATACAAGTAGGTATAAACCACTACTTTATGCAAGTATCAAAGTAGGCTGGTCCCTTTGGACCGTATATAGTAAAGCGTTAGAAGGGCATCATACTGGCAATTCTTTCAAGAGACAATGAATCATCTACCTCTTGCATTACTTGTACAGTAGCCCGCATACGAGCATTATTTGTCCAAAATCAACCTCTTAACAATCGTAAAAGCCTTGATGAGTTCTCTCTTCCGCTCGATAATTGAAGCTAAAGGCTTTTTACTCTCCACAGTAGAGCTAGGGAGCGTTTCGCTAAAGCATACAACAGAACGGCGGCATGCGGCCATTTTCAGTAGCATGCCGCCGCTTGTTGTCGGTCGGTGTTTTGTGATCTGTCTACGTTCCTTGTAAAGATTGACGTATGGCAAGCTATGGAATACTCAAAAGGGAAAGTAACCTGATATTTTTTTGTGAGCTTACTAATTTAAAAAATGCATATAGGGAGCAATTGATAGAGTGTTGGTATAAGAAAGAGAAACCATAAACATAGTTGTAAAGATACACCAAATCCTAATTGGAGAAGGAACCAAAAAGTTTGAAGGAGTTTGTGAATTTATGAAAGTATATCAAGGTGTAAGAGTAGCCCATAAGAGGTCGCAACGAGTCAGCAATGCAGTTGCTAACCCATTGTGACACATTGAGAGAAAAGTGTTATCCATTTTATGATCTTCGAGGGCGATCATAGCCCTTGAATTAGCTTGAGAGTTATGACTTTTAATGGTTAAAAAATAGCGAAGCAACCACGGAGTTGTAGCTGCAAAAATCGCCATCCCAGCCCCATTTGCACGCAGTTTTAGCCCCACCTTGCCGGAGTTTTAGCTCCACTTTCACGCACTGAAGCCCCAAAGCCTTATAATTGGTTTAGCACAGCCAAGC
>UQZO01000004.1 GCA_900545545.1 uncultured Subdoligranulum sp.
TACGAGATCTAGTACGGTCTCGTGGGCTCGGAGATGTGTATAAGAGACAGCGGCACAGGTAGTTGGCGCCGGAAAAACCCGTCAGGCCTGCAATCATCTCCAGGTTGTATTCATCGGTGAGCAGCAGCGTCTTGACGGCCTCGATGCGCACGTTGGTCAGGTATTTGCCGGGGGGCACCCCCAACGCCTGCTTGAATGCCCGGACCAGATGGCTTTTTGTTACCCCCAGCTGCTCGCTCAGCTCCTCTACACCGTACAGGGCCATGTAATTCTGCCGGATGGCCTCCAGTGCTTCGGCTACCAGCGGCGGCAGCGGCCGGGCGGTTTCGTCGGCCTTGCCCACGGCACACAGCAGGGCATAGGCCATGGGGGCGGAACCGCCGCCGTGCAGCTGGGCCAGCAGCTCCGCCGCACCCGGGCAGGAGGCACCGTCCGCCCAGCGGGCGGCCTCCAGCCGCAGCAGGTAGGCGTCGGCGCAATAGCCGGTCAGCCGGGCGGCCAGCAGGTGGCAGTCGCTTTGCGGGGTCAGCACCAGCGGCGCCGCCCCCAGCAGTACATCGCCGCTGTGCCCGGGCTGTTCACAGCCTTCCAGCAGGCAGTCCCCGCGGGAAAGCACCCCTACCCACAGCCCGGAACCGCCCAGGGGCCGGGCGTCGGTGCCGTCCAGTTCCGCGGTTTGGGCACAGCTGCAATACATTTCCGGCTCAAATATCAATTTCGACACTCCAATATCAATAAAATGCTATTTTCAAATACATTTTAACCTGTTATTATAGTCGTGTCAAGTAAATCAGCCCCACGCACGGGGCACAAACACCATAATTGGAGGGTTTTGTCATGGCTTCTATCAGCTGCCGTCACGTCAAAAAGGTTTACCCCGGCAACGTCGTTGCCGTTCCCGATTTCAGCCTGGAAATCGCCGATAAGGAGTTCATCGTCTTCGTCGGTCCTTCCGGCTGCGGCAAGTCCACCACCCTGCGTATGATCGCCGGCCTGGAAGAAATTTCCGGCGGTGAGATGTACATCGGCGACCGTCTGATCAACGACGTTCCGCCGAAAGATCGTGACATCGCGATGGTGTTCCAGAACTACGCTCTGTACCCGCACATGACCGTGTACAAGAACATGGCGTTCGGCCTGGAACTGCGCAAGATGCCCAAGGACGAGATCGACAAGCGCGTCCGTGAAGCTGCCAAGATCCTCGAGATCGAGCACCTGCTCGACCGTAAGCCGAAGGCTCTGTCCGGTGGTCAGCGTCAGCGTGTTGCCCTGGGCCGCGCCATGGTTCGTAACCCGGCGGTCTTCCTGCTCGACGAGCCCCTGTCCAACCTGGACGCCAAGCTCCGTACCAGCATGCGTACCGAGATCATCAAGCTGCACAAGAAACTGGCTACCACCTTCATCTACGTTACCCATGACCAGACTGAGGCCATGACCATGGGCGACCGCATCGTCGTCATGAAGGACGGCCTGATCCAGCAGGTCGACACCCCGCAGAACCTGTACGATTACCCCTGCAACATCTTCGTCGCAGGCTTCATCGGCAGCCCGCAGATGAACTTCCTGGATGGCACCCTGAACAAGAGCGGCAACCAGTACACCATCGATCTGGCCGGCACCATCATTCCGCTGCCCACCGAGAAGACCGCCGACGGCAAGCTGGACGCTTACGTTGGCAAGACCCTCAAGGTCGGTATCCGTCCTGAGGACATCAAGGACGATGAGGAATTCCTGGCCAAGCATCCCAACAGCCACCTCGACGCCGAAGTCGAAGTTTCCGAGCTGATGGGCGCCGAGATCTATCTGTACCTGACCTACAAGGGCCAGAACCTGATGGCTCGTGTTGCGCCGACCTCCAAGTCCCGCCGTGGCGACAAGATCGTTGTTGCGATGGACACCAACAAGATTCATCTGTTCGATCCCGAGAGCGAGAAGACGCTGCTCAACTGATTTCAAGCGCTTTACATGGCGGCTCCGCTGCGGCGGAGCCGCTTTTTTTACACCAATACGTCGGACAAGGAGGGGAACCTTCCCATGCACATTACAGACCTGCTGCAGCCCTGCTGCGTCTCTTTGCGCCGCCAGGCGGACTCCATGCGGGCAGCCGAGCATCTGCTGGTTGGCTTGCTGGCAAAAGGCGGGCATCTGACGGACGCCGCGGCGTTTGAATCCGATGTGTTTGCGCGGGAGGACCTGGGCGGTATCTGTGTGGGCGGCGGTCTGGCCATTCCCCACGCCAAAAGTACCGCCGTTCAGGCACCGGCGCTGGCAGCCCTTACGCTGGACCCGCCGCTGGTCTGTGATACGCCGGACGGGGCGCCGGTGCGGATGCTGTTCCTGATTGCAGCGCCTGCCGATGCCAACGATCTGCATGTGCAGGTACTGGCGGAACTGGCCACCCTGATGCTGGACAAGGACCTCTGCGCGAAGCTGGAGGCCGCCGAAACGCCGGAAACATTCTGCAACCTGATTGCTGTGCAGGAGGGGGAGCCTCCTGTGGAACCGGCACCGCAGCCATCCAAACCGGAGCATTGGCGTTTTGTGGCGGTTACGGCCTGTCCCACCGGCCTGGCGCATACCTACCTTGCCGCAGAAGCCCTGCAGAAGGCAGCACAGGAGCGGGGCGTCAGCCTGAAGGTGGAAACCGACGGCGCGGCGGGCGTCAGCGACCCGCTTACCACCGAGGATATTGCCGGGGCGGAATGCATCATTGTGGCCGCCGATCGCACCGTATCCACGGCGCGGTTTGTGGGCAAACGGATGGTGTCGGTTTCCGCACGGGAGGCCATCCGGGACCCCGGCGCGGTGCTGGACCGTGCCGCCGAAAACGGCGTGCCGGTTTACCGCGGCGGAGACGGTTTCCGTGCCAACGACTGGAAGGAATTGGGCCGCGAAGCCTACCGCCATCTGATGAGCGGTATCTCCCACATGCTGCCTTTTGTGGTGGCGGGCGGTGTGCTCATCGCCTTTGCCCTGCTTTTTGCGCAGCTGGGCGCGCCCGCATCCATAACCGATATGATGGATACGGTGGGCCGAGCAGCTTTTGTACTGGTCTATCCGGTGCTGGCGGCCTTCATCGCTTACAGCATCAGCGATTTGCCTGCCTTTATGCCGGGCCTGATGGGCGGTTATCTGGCTCAGCTGGGCACCACCATCGCGCCGGAAGAAAACTGGGTCTCCAGCGGATTCTGGGGCGCCCTGGTGGCGGGTTTTGCAGCCGGCCTGCTGGTGCGGCTGCTCAACTGGCTGGGCAGGCGACTGGCCCCGGCGCTGGAGCAGGTGCGCACCGGTCTGCTGATCCCCGCGCTGAGCCTGCTGGGAGTCGGTGCCCTGATGGTGCTGCTGGTCAACCCGCCGTTGGGAAATTTCAACCTCTGGCTCTGTGATCTGCTGGACGGCATGCAGGGCGACAGCCGACTGGCATTGGGCGCGATGCTGGGCGCCCTGATGGCCACCGACTACGGCGGCCCCATCAACAAGGCGGCTTACCTTACCGGCACATTGGCCCTTGTGAACAACCAGTACGATATCATGGCGGCGGTTATGGTAGGTGGTATGGTGCCGCCTATCGCGGTGGCGCTGGCCTGCATCTTCTTTAAGAACCGGTTTACCCGTGCCGAGCGCCGTACCGCTCCCCAGAATCTGTTGATGGGGGCCTCCTTTGTCACGGAGGGCGCCCTCTCCTTTGCCTTGCGGGACCCGCTGCGGGTGGGACCGGCCTGTATTTTGGGCAGCGCACTGGCGGGTTTTTTGTCGGTGCTGTTCGGCTGCGGATGCCCTGCACCCCATGGCGGCTTGTTCCTTATTGCGGTCATCCACAATCCCACCGGCTTCCTGCTGGCGCTGGCGGCCGGTTCCGCGCTGGGCGCGGTGCTTATGGGCCTGCTGAAAAAGCCCCTTCAATCCTGATTTTGCAACAGCCTCCCCGGCGGGAGGCTGTTTTTATTGGGCAATTGTGCAGCCGGGGAAATAATATGTCAAAATATCCCGCCAGTCGGCACCGCCCTCGGCCATTGCCTTGGCACCGTATTGGCTCAGCCCTACGCCGTGGCCGTAGCCGCGGGTGGTCAGGGTGAATTCGCCGTCGGCATACCCCACCGTGAAAGCGGCGGAACGCAGGGAAAAGGCGCTGCGCAGCGTGGTGCCGCCAAAGGTTTCCCCGCAGATTTCCTGACTTTCCACATACCCGGCGGCATCGGTACGGCTTTCGCCAAACCAGCCGGCGGGATCGTCTCCCGGCTCAAGGCCTAGGCTTTGCAGCATGACGGCCATCTGCTCCGCTGAGTAGGTGACGCTTACTTCGAAGTCGGGGGCGGCGGTATCCCACGGAGAGTCTACCCCCTGCAGATAGGGCAGCGCCGTGAGCCAGACGTTCTGGCTGGCCTCGGTTTTTCCGGCGCTGATGCTGTGGTAGCAGGCGGCGGCCGGGGTACCGTCGTAACAGAGCAGGACATCGTATACCTGGTCCGCCAGGTCGGCCAGTCGGTCGTAGGCTGCCGTAAAATCCTCCCCCCACCGTGCCTGCAAAACGTCGGCGTCGGTCCAACCGGCACACAGGGCGCTGTTGATCTGCATCGGCTCACCCAGCGAAAGGGCATAGCTGTGGCTGGCCACCATCTGGGCCAGGATCGCATCCTCCGGCCAGTCGTAGGGCAGTTCACAGGCGGCGGCGCCAATCAGAAATTCCCGCACCGGAACCGTGCGTTTCTGCCCGTCGGCTGCATCGTACAGCGTCAGGTCGCCGGTGGCATCGGTATCTTCCGACAAGGGCGCCTCGGCCAGCGGCTGCGGTGTCAGGGCCGGAATTTCGGCGGAAGGCTGCGGTGTGGCCGCGGGGGCTTCCTCGGGGGCGGGGGCCGGGAACAACAGGGCGGCAAAGGGGGCAGCTGCGGCCAGCACCCCCAACAAAACGGCATAGCACAGTGTTTTTTTCAAAGCCTGGATTCCTCACTCTTGCAATTTGCCCGGCGCGGCGGTACAATACTGTAAGACTTTTTTGCGCGGGCCTGTCCTATCCTATGCGAAGGCCGGTGTGCTGTATACCAACCCGGAATGAGGAACCTTTCATGAAACAAAAACGACCGCACGGCATTTTGCTGCTGCTTTTGGGCCTTGTACTGGCCGCGGTCCACATTGCGGACCTGCTGTTGTGGACCGATTTCTCCACCGGCTTTGCCACGGCCGGTTCGGTCTGGGCGCGCTATCTGGTGTGGCTGGCGGCGTTGTTTCTGCCTTATCTGCCCGCCCGATGGGCGGCGCCCCAACCGGCTTCGCTGGGAGATTCCAATATGCCGCTGGGGGTGTGTATGGTGGTAGCCGGGCTGCTCTTTGCGGCCACCGGCGTGCTGACTTTGCCCACTGCCTGGTATGTGACCCAGTACCCCTATTTGTTTGAAACCTACCCGCTGTTTGCCGCCTGGGCGGATGCGGTTTTGCCGCTGTTGGCCGGGGTCTGGCTGGTGGTTTACGGTGTGCGCGCGATGACCGGTTTTGGTCTGGCGCGGGAACGCCTGGGCAGCCCGGTGATCGCGGTGGTGCTGCCCCTGTGCATGCTGTGGCGGCTGGTGTGGCGGTTCCAGTTTGTGCCCGCTTCGCTGGAGCGTATGCCGTGTACCCTGCGGGTGGTCAGTGCGGTGGCGGCGCTGCTGTTTGCGGTGGTGCTGCTCAAGGTATTTCTGGTGCCGGGGTTTGCCTGCGGCCGCACATTGTATGCGGCGGGCAGCGGCTGCTTCCTGCTGTGCACCTGCCTGGAACTGACCCAGACGCTGCTGGAGGCGGTCAGCGGGATGCTGGCCATCCCCGATCTGCTGGCGGGGCTAGGCATCGGCGTGTTTGGCCAGTGCGGCCTGGTTTGTGCCTGGAGCGCCTGCGGCGCCGACGCCACGGAACTGGAATAATGCAAATAAGACCGGGGTCCGAAGACCCCGGTCATTCGTTTGCGCCGGTGCAATACCCCGGCAAAAATACCTGCAAAGCGCTGTAACGGTCATAGAGCAGATCGGCTGGGGAAGGCGTCTCCCGTACCGGCAGGCCGCTGTGCAAGGGCAGCCGCAGGGCGGCTGTAAAGGGGCCGCTGCCGCCGGTCTGCACAACAGACCCGCCGCAGATGGCTGCCAGCCGCAGCAGCAGGGCACGGGTATCGGCGGGCAGGTTCCGCCCGGTACCTCCGCGCAGGACCAGCACGGCAGCTGCCGGGGTCGTGTCCAGATGCATTACAGCCCGGGACCCGGTTTCAGCCAGCACTGCATGGGTCCAGCAGAGTACGGCCGCCTGCAGCAGCTGGCGCGGCAGCGCCACCGGCACGGCCTGCCCGGCCGGGGCAAAGTAGAGCCAGCCGGGGCGGCGGCGCACGCTCTCCTGCAGGGCTGTGCAAAGAACATTCAGCTCGCCGTTTAAATCCAGTGCGCGCGTCGGCGCCGGTGCACTGATGGCTTCGGCCAGACACAGCAGCCGCAGCTGGGGCAGAACCTGCGCCCCGCCGGCAGCATGCTCGGCCAGTGCGGCGCGGGCCGGGTCATCGCTCAGCATAGGCATCACCTCCTACAATAAAGATACGGTGAAAGGCACGGCAGCCAGCCGTGTCTTTTTCCGTCTCAGAGCTGAAGCTGCTAGAATGAGAGAGGAATGGCCTGACTATCATCACCATGGGCTAGCACGCCCGTAACGGAGTCCGTCAGCCGCCTCTCTCGTTCGCAGCATTCGATTTGCGCAGGTAGTACCGCCAACTTTTGGCGCGTTCGTGTCAGCCTCAGGAGATTGAACAAGCAATGAGAAAAAGGTGGGAAAGCCAAATTCAAAATCCGGGAGGTTGAAAATGAACGCAGTCGGGATCGACGTATCCAAGGGCAAAAGCATGGTGGCCGCCCTGCGGCCAATGGGGGAAGTGGCTCTTGCTCCCCGTGAATTTCCTCACACAGACGTTGGTTTGGAGCAGATGGCCTATGCCATTATCAACCTGGGTGAGGACACAAAAGTTCTCATGGAAGCGACCGGCCGTTACCACGAGCCTGTGGCGGCGGCACTGCACGAACATGGGATTTTTGTATCCGTGCTGAACCCGCTCTACGTTAAGCAGAGCGGCGGCGGTTCCATTCGGAAAGTCAAGACCGACAAAGCGGACGCAATGAAGATCGCCAAATACGCTCTTGACAACTGGGTCAAATTGCAGGAATATACACCTATGGATGCAATTCGACAACAACTGAAACTGTACAGCCGCCAGTACGACCTGTACATGAAAACCAACGTGGCGCTGCAAAACAATCTCATTTCTCTGACCGACAAGGTGTACCCTGGCGTGAACGAACTGTTCTCCAGCCCGGAGCGCCCTGACGGCCACCAGAAATGGGTGGACTATGTCATGACTTTCTGGCACCGCGACTGCCTGTGCCGCATATCGCCGGAGGAGTTCACCGAGCGCTACCGGAAGTGGTGCAAGCGGAAAGGCTACAACTTCAGCCCCGACAAGGCCTTTGACGTGTATGTCAGTAGCTGCGAACCTTACACGACACTGCCCAGGAACAGCAACACCAAGATGCTGATTACAACAGCCGCCCGGCAGCTCACCGCTGCGCGTGCCGCAACGGCGGCTCTGCGGCAGGAAATGATCTGCCTGGCACAGCAGTTGCCAGAATACGAGACGGTGCGGGCCATGTACGGCGTGGGCGATGTCACCGCCGCCCAGCTGATCGCCGAGATCGGCGACGTTCGCCGCTTTGCCCACCGCAGCTCGCTGGTGGCCTTCGCCGGCGTCGACCCGGCCGTGAACCAGTCGGGCAAGCACGCCGTACAGAGCAATCCGGCCACCAAACGCGGCTCTCCACATCTGCGCAAGATCCTCTACCAGGTGGTTTGCACCTATCTGAAAAAGTCCCCGGCCAACGAGCCGGTGTACCAGTTTCTGGACAGGAAACGCGCAGAGGGCAAGCCTTATTTCGTGTACATGACCGCCGCACAGAACAAGTTCCTGCGCATTTACTACGCACGGGTGAAAGAGTGCCTCACGGCGGCTGGCTGTGAACCGCCTGGACAAGAATAAGTTCCATTGCAAAATACCTTCTCTAACAGGCTGGCGATGTCGTTTTACCGCCGGTCAGATGTGGTGTATGGATTTTCGGCTTCTGCTTTGGGGCGGAAGTTTTTTCGTTTGGGGGGCTTGACTTTTTATTTGCAGGCTCCGTTTTGGTTACAGCCTAGTCTGCGCAGTTTACGCGGTGTCTGGATTGGAAAATACTTCCGCTGCCAAAAAAATCAGAATTTTTTTGAAAAATTTGCGTTAAAAGAATAACAACCCCCTTGCAGATTGTGTAAGAATAGGGTACAATAGTATCATACCGCAGAGCGGGGATACCGCTCACAAGGTTATACAATAAAATCTTGGGAGGATTTTACTATGGCTGTTAAAGTTGCTATCAATGGTTTTGGCCGTATCGGTCGTCTGGCTTTCCGTCAGATGTTTGAGGCGGACGGCTACGAAGTCGTCGCCATCAACGACCTGACCAGCCCCGCTATGCTGGCTCACCTGCTGAAGTACGACACCGCTCAGGGCTCTTTCCTGGGCAAGATCGGCGAGAACAAGCACACCGTCGAGGCTGGCGATGACTGCATCATCGTCGACGGCAAGAAGATCACCATCTACGCCATCAAGGACGCCAAGGATTGCCCCTGGGGCGAGCTGGGCATCGATGTCGTTCTGGAGTGCACCGGCTTCTACACCAGCAAAGAGAAGAGCATGGCTCACATCGCTGCTGGCGCCAAGAAGGTCGTCATCTCTGCTCCTGCCGGCAATGACCTGAAGACCATCGTCTACTCCGTCAACGAGAAGACCCTGACCGCTGATGATCAGGTCATCTCCGCTGCTTCCTGCACCACCAACTGCCTGGCTCCGATGGCCGACACCCTGAACAAGGCTTTCCCCATCGTTTCCGGCATCATGACCACCGTTCATGCTTACACCGGCGACCAGATGATCCTGGACGGCCCGCAGCGTAAGGGCGACCTGCGCCGCGCTCGTGCTGGTGCTCAGAACATCGTTCCCAACTCCACCGGCGCTGCCAAGGCCATCGGCCTGGTCATCCCCGAGCTGAACGGCAAGCTGATCGGCTCTGCTCAGCGTGTGCCCGTTCCCACCGGTTCTACCACCATCCTGGTTGCCGTTGTCAAGGGCAAGGACGTCACCAAGGACGCCATCAACGCCGCTATGAAGGCTGCTGCCTCTGAGAGCTTCGGCTACAACGAGGACCAGATCGTTTCTTCCGACGTCATCGGCATGCGTTACGGCAGCCTGTTCGACGCCACTCAGACCATGGTCACCAAGATCGACGACGACACCTATCAGGTTCAGGTCGTGTCCTGGTACGACAACGAGAACAGCTACACCAGCCAGATGGTCCGCACCATTAAGTACTTCGCTGAGCTGTAATCCAAATCTTCCCGCATAACAGTGCCGCCGCACTCCGCAAGGAGCGCGGCGGCGCTTTTTTGTTGCTTCAAAACCGGTTGCACCGGGCGCAAAGTCGGCCTATAATGGACCCATATGCAGCCAATGCAAGAGGGGAGGGACGGTATCCCCCGGGGATACCGTGGAAGATGAAAAACCATTCGGAATATGATCTGTTTTTGTTTATCGGGCAATCCAACATGGCGGGGCGCGGCATTACCGGCGCGCGCTGGCCCCAGCCGGCGCCGGAACTTCTGCCCGGGGCCGGGTATGAGTACCGCGCTGTTTCTGATCCCGGGCATCTGCATCCCATTGCAGAGCCCTTCGGCGCTGCGGAAAACCGCCCCGGCGGTATTGACGAACCGGGCCGCAAAACCGGCTCGATGGTCACGGCATTTGTCAATGCCTACTATACCGCCACCGGCACGCCGGTGATCGGGGTGTCGGCCAGTGTGGGCGGTTCGGGCATTGCCGAATGGCAGGGAGAGGAGGATTTTCTTTCCGATGCCATCCGGCGCTGGACCGACACCGGGAAATTCCTGGCAGAACAAAAAATTCCGGTGCGGCATCGTTATATGCTGTGGTGCCAGGGGGAAACCGACGGCGACCGGGGCACCGGGCCGGAAACGTATAAGGCAAAATTCCGGGCTATGTTTGCACAATTACAGGGCCGGGGTGTGGAAAACTGTTTTCTGATTCCCATCGGGCAGTACAACGGCATCCACGGCTATGACTATACAGCCATCCATCAGGCCCAGCTGGAACTGGCGCAGGAAGTGCCCGGCGTGGTGCTGGCCAGCAACGGCTTTGGGGCCATGCGGGCCCGCGGCCTGATGAAGGATTCCTACCATTATTATCAGCAGGCCTACAACGAAGTGGGCACCGAAGCCGGGAAAATGGCGGGAAATTTTGTCAACGCAAAGCAAGGCTGAACGAGAAAAAGCGTCTTCCGCGGCAGGCGGAAGACGCTTTTTTTATGGATGCAGCGGCAATTGCAGGGTTGCCAGTGCACCGGAAGGGGTGTTGCACAGCTGCAGGCTGCCGCCGTGGGCTTCCGCCACGGTGCGGGCAAAATAGAGCCCCAATCCCTGATGCCCGTCGCTGCGGGCGGCGTCCCCGGTGGAAAACATCTGTGCGCCGTGCTGCAGAATCTCGGCGGGAAACCCGGGGCCGGTATCCTGCACCGTAAGAATCAGAAAACCGGCTTCGCAGCGGCAGCCCAGGGTGATTTGCCCCTCCGCAGGGGTGAACCGTACGGCGTTGGCCAGCAGGTTTTCCACCGCGCGGGTCAGCTCCTGCCGTCGGGCCTGGAGTGTGGCACCATCCGGTGTGGAAAATTCCGCTGCAAACGATACATGGTGCGGGGCGCAGAGTTCCTGCCCCAGGGTGCGCAGTTCCGCCTGCCACCCGATAATGGGCAGCACTTCGGCGGGGGCGTGGGATACCTGGGCAGTGCATACGTCCCGCAGGGCTGCCACATATTGGGCGGCGCGGTCGCTGCTGCGCAGGATGGCTTCAACTGCCTGCCGCTGGGTGTCGGGCAAGGTGTCCTCGGCCAGCAGTTCGGCGTTGCCCCGCACAACGGTCAGTGGGGTTTTCAGGTCGTGGGCCAGTGCTGCAAGCCGTTGGCTGCGCTGCTCTTCCAGCAGCCACTGGGCTTTCAGCGAGGCCGCCAGTTCTTTTCGCAGCCGGTCCATCGTCTGCAATGCCTCGTCCAGTTCCCGCAAATGGGTGGGCCCCGGCATCGGGACCGAGAGATCGCCCTCTGCCAGAATGCGGCAGGCCAGGGTCAGCTGTCCGGTCTTTTCGCGCAGCTGGCGGGCGGTGCGGCGGGTGATCCAGAGCACTGCGGCGGCCAGCCACAAGAGCAGGAGCAGTGTCATGCATCCTTGAAAATCCGGCAGTTTGCCGCGCAGGGTGGGGTCTGCATAGGGCATGGAAAAATCATACTGCAAGCGGCAAAGGGGGCCGTCAATCAAGGGGACATCCCGGTAAAAATGGGTGTAGATCAGCGGGCTGCCCAGGGCCAGTGCCAGACTGAGCTGCTCCTCCGTCATATTGGTGGCCAAAACATCCCGGCTGTCGGCGGCGGCGCCGGGGGTCACCCGGCTGTCCAGCAGTACCCAGCGGCAGAGGTCGGGCAGGGCTGCGGCATCAAAATGGTCCGCCGACATGGCAGGCAGCTGCTCCATAGCCTGCAGCGTGGCGTCGGACCCTGCGTAGGCGGGCAGCACAAAGCCTGCCTGGATCATGCCCATCAGCAGGGCAAACCACAGGATGGCCACCGTGGCGCAGGCAAGAATCGTCCGGACCAGATACCCGAATAACAGGCCGTTCAAAGTGCGGGTACGTTTTACTCGTTTTTCCATCGGTATCCGATCCCCCAGACGGTTTCAATGGGCTGTAGTGCACAGCCGCGCAGCTTGGAGCGAATGTTTTTTACATGTTCCGTCACAGCCGAAGTGTCGGCGGTGCCGTCAAAACCAAAGGCGGCCTCATACAGCTGCTCTTTGGAAAAGGTGCGCCCGGCGTGCAGGGCCAGATATTCGCAGATGGCGTACTCGGCACGGGTCAGATGCAGAGGCGTTTCGCCGACGAACGCCTGCTCAGCCTGCAAATCAAAGGTCACGCCGCCCCGGCACACCCGATGGCGGGATGTGCGGTTCTGCCGCCGCAGGTGGGCGTTGACCCGGGCCCGCAGTTCCGCCAGGCGAAAAGGCTTGGTCAGGTAATCGTCCCCGCCCACACCCAGGCCGCGCAGCACATCTTCCTCCCCGGTGCGGGCGGTGAGAAACAGAATGGGGCAGTCTGCCAGGGCGCGCAGACGCCGGCAGGTGGCAAAACCGTCCTCCCCGGGCATCATCACATCCAGCAGGATGCAGTCGGCCCAGGCACAATGCTGCTCGGTCACCGCAGCGCCGCTGTATAAAACAGTGACGACATGGCCGTCCCGCTCCAGCGCGGTTTGCAGCAGGTCGCAGAGATCGCGGTCATCATCGACTGCCAGAATATGGGCCATACAATACCTCCTTTTGGGGTGCTCAGGCGGTTACCAGCAGAACCGCCCAGGACAGGGCATACAACAGGTACACATGGGCGGGGTAGAAGATGTAAAACAACCGTTTCAGGCCCCGGCCGCGCTGCCCATTATACAGCAGCATAAAAAATACCGCAAACACGCTCAGCCACTCGTAGGCAAGGGTGAACATCCAAGAAATGGAAAAATCTTCGGTGCCCAGCAGCTGTACCAGCGGAAAGGCAAAATCAAACAACATCGTCAGCAGCACAAAAGCGGCGGCCTGCAGGCTGCGTCGGCCGCGCAGCAGATAAAGCGCGATGCCGATGACGATGTAGAACCCGCCGCCGTCTACAATCAGGGACCAGCAGGGCAGGACAGTGTAGACCAGCACGGCCAGAATGCTGTCCAGCAGCCACGCAGCCGGGGTGGCGTTGGCGGCGGCATACAGAAGCAAAAAGAGAAACGGCCACAAAAGGGGCAGCAGCACCGCAGCCAGCCCCCGGCCCCATTGCCGCTGACGCAGCCAGTCGATGCCTTGCCATACGGGAATCAGGATGACGAAGTTCATGAAGATGGCGTTCATGGGGAAAAAGCCGTCGGGACGCACACCGATTTTGGCATACATCATCAGAAATTGCACCAGCCCCATGGCGGCGGAGATCATCCAGATCCGGCGGAAATAGCGTTTCCGGTCGTGGGTGTGGGCGAACCCCTCCACGGTGCAGAAGAGAAATAGCGGAGCCGACAAGCGCCCCAGCATGGAAAACCACAGTGGGATGGCGCCGGTGAAAGAAAAGAAATACTGGATGTGGTCCAGCACCATCAGCGCCAGTGCGATTCCTTTCAGGGCGGTCTCGCTCAGACCGCGGCGCGGTGCGGGCAGGGAAACAGACATAATAAAAACCTCCTGTTACTTGGTACATGACCAGCATAACAGGAGATTCTAAGGATTTTATAAGGAACGGTTTCAGATCTTGATCAGTTCGTATTCGCGGGTACCCAGGCCGATCTTTTCTGCGTGTTCCAGGCAGCTCTTCCAGTTGGTGGCGGGGCTGGAATCGGTGAAGTGGTCGTGGTGTTCATGGGGCATCTCGGCCAGGTGGCTGTTGGGCATAACGGGCTGCTGGTTCACGGCGTCGGCGCAGGCCTGGTCCAGGGCTACGGGGTCAAAGCTGGCGAACATGCCCACATCGGGTACGATGGGCACATCGTTTTCGGCGTGGCAGTCGCAGTAGGGCGAAACATCGATGACCATGTTGATGTGGAACTGGGGACGGCCATCCAGCACAGCCTTGGAGTATTCGGCGATCTTGCAGTTCAGGATGTCGTTGCTCTCATCCTGTGCGGGACAGACGGCATCCATGGGGCAAACGCCGATGCAGCGCCCGCAGCCCACGCACTTGTCGTGGTCGATGCTGGCCTTGCCGTCGACGATGTGGGGGCCGTCGTGGGCGCAGATCTTGGCGCAGCGGCCGCAGCCGATGCAGGCGTCCTGGTTGACATAGGGCTTGCCGGCGCTGTGCATCTCCATCTTGCCGGCACGGGAACCGCAGCCCATGCCGATGTTCTTCAGAGCGCCGCCGAAGCCGGTGCACTCATGCCCTTTGAAGTGGGACAGGGTGATGAAGATATCCGCGTCCATGATGGCCCGGCCAATTTTGGCTTCCTTCACGTAGGTGCCGCCCTCCACGGGGACCAGCGCCTCGTCGGTGCCTTTCAGACCATCGGCAATGATGACATGGCAGCCGGTGGAGAAGGGGGAAAAACCGTTGATGTACGCGGTGTCCAGATGGTCCAGAGCGTTCTTGCGCCCGCCCACATACAGGGTGTTGCAGTCGGTCAGGAAGGGCTTGCCGCCCAGCTCCTTGATCACCTTGACCACCACCGCGGCATAGTTGGGGCGCAGGTAGGCCAGGTTGCCCGGCTCACCAAAATGGATTTTGATGGCCGTGTATTTGTTGGTGAAATCGATCTGGCCGATGCCGGCGGTCTTGATCAGCCGTTCCAGCTTCTGGGGCAGATTTTCGTTGAACGAGGTGCGCAGATCGGTAAAATAGACTTTGGATGCAGACATCGATACGCCTCCTGTAAATGTCGTTTTTACTTCATTTCATTGTAAAATACCGCACCCGAAAATGCAACCGTGCACCCGGCCAAAACGCAAATTTTGTGGGGCCGCCCTTGCGCAGGCAGAGTAAATGGGGTACAATACAAAAAGAAATACACCGGGATCAGGGGGGCCTGCCCGGTTGAGGGATTTTAAGGAGACAGGATGAAGAAAACCCTACAGGAAACGGGATGGCGTGCCCGTTTGTGGCGTGTACTGCCATGGTTGTGGATCGCGGCAGGCTATCTGCTGGATCTGTGGTACCAGCTGGTGCCCGGGCGCTGGATCGTGGATTCGGATCTGGCGTCCGAAATGATTTTGTCCAACCTGCTCAATCAGGAAGGCAGCATCATCAGTACCAACTGGTATTACTCTACGGAACTTTCGGTGCTGCAGATGCAGTGGTTTTATCGGCTGGGATTGCTGGTATTCCCCAATGACTGGCATCTGGCACGGACCCTGGGCATGGCGCTGGCGTTGGCCCTGTACGGGGCGGTTATCTACTTCCTGGCCCGCAGTGCGGGGCTGGGCAAGCTGAGCCCCTGGGTGACCGGCGTGCTGATCTGGCCCTTTGGATGGCGGTATCTGGTGTATGCCATCTACGGCGGGTACTATCTGGTCTATGCATTCTTTTATATCCCGGTGCTGGGACTGCTGCTGCGCAGCCAGACCGCGGAAAAGGGCCGTCTGGCCCGTCTTTGGACCATCGCCTGCCTGCTCTCGCTGGCGGGGGGCATCAACGGTGTAAAACAGCTCATGGTTTTCCATGCGCCGCTCTTGCTGGCGGCAGCGGTGGTGCTGGCTCTGGCATTGCACGACTGCGGCAAAACCGACTGGCGCAGTGCGCTGGGGGCCTGCCGTGCGCAGCTGCGGCTGTTTGTGGGCTCTGTTCTGACGGCAGGGTTCTGTGCAGCCGGGTATCTTGGGGGCAATTCGATACTGTCCGTGCTGTATGATTTCAAGTCCTACAGCTTCATTGTCTGGAACCGGTCGGATGATTGGTTCACGCTGGACAGCATCATCATGGACTTCTTCCATGAATTCGGCTACCGGGACGGTGCGGGGCTCTTCCATTTCAGCGGCATTGCCACCGGGGTCGGCCTGCTGCTGGGTGCGTTCATGTTCCTTTGCATGGTGCGCCTGGTGCTGCGGCTGCGCAGCCTGCAGGTGATCGATCAGATCCTGGTACTGCTGCTGGTGTTCATGGTGCTGGTGTGCGGTGTGTGTTACACCTATTTCCAGGAATATTATCAGTATTTCTGGCTGATGAATATGCCGGTGGCCATTGCGGTCATGGCGGTGGAACTCAAGACGGAAAAATTCCATCTGCCGGGAATGCGGCAGGCCTCTGCCGTGGTGCTGGCCTGCGCCTTTACCCTTTGTGCGGTGCATACGGTCCGCCGGGAAATCGAAACGCCCACCCTGGCCCATAAGGGATTGGATGCCGTGGCCAACTGGCTGGTGGACAACGGCTATACCGAAGGATACGCCACTTTCTGGAATTGCAATGCACTGATCGAGCTGTCCAGCGGCAAACTGGACGTCTGGACGCTGATGAGCCTGAACGACGATGTGGTCCCGGACTGGCTGCAGGAGAAAGATCACCTGACCACCGATCCCGAGAAACCCTTCGTGCTGGTGGACACCGAGACCGATGGCGAAGGGGAAGAGATGGGCCTGATTCGGTACGGCGACTGCGAAAAAGTCTACGAGGATGGCCGGTATGAGGTCTACGCCTTTGCCTCGGCAGCAGACGTGCATGCGGCTGCGGACCTGGCACAAGCGGCAAAATAAAACAAACGGAAGAAACCCCGCTCTTTACGGCGGGCTGTATGTAAAGGAGAACGACCATGCGTTACTGCAAAAAATGTACGATGCCCGATACCCGTCCCGGCATTACCTTTGACGCCGAAGGCGTGTGCAGCGCCTGCCGCCACTATGAGAGCCGCAAGAATGTGGACTGGGATGCCCGCTTCAAGGAGTTTGAGGCTTTCTGCAACAAATACCGCGGCATGAACGGCCCCGGCGGCTACGACTGTGCCGTGGCGGTTTCCGGCGGCAAGGACAGCCACTTCCAGGTCTGGATGCTCAAGGAAGTTATGCACATGAACCCCATCCTTTTCAGTGTGGAGGATAACTTCCCCATGACCCAGGCCGGTATCCACAACCTCAAGAACATCAGCGAGGAATTCGGCTGCACCATCATCTCCTGCAAGCCCAACATCAAGGCGCAGAAGATCCTCATGCGCAAATTCTTTGAAAAATACGGCAAACCCACCTGGTATGTGGACCGCCTGATCTACACCTTCCCGCTGCATATGGCGGCCAAATTCAACACCCCCATGCTCTGCTACGGCGAGAACGTCAGCTTCGAGTACGGCGGCAATGCCGACCAGGAGACCTACTCCGCCATGGACCAGATCGAGAACGGCGTGGCCGTGGGCTTCCCCATGGAGGAACTGGTGGGTGACGGCGTTACCGAGAACGACCTGAGCCTGACCCTGGCCCCCAGCGCCGAGGAACGCGCCAAGCTGGACCCCTTCTATATGAGCTACTTTGTGCCCTGGAACAGCTATAAGAACTACCAGATCGCCAAGGCCCACGGCTTCCATGACCTGACCCACGAGTGGGACCGCACTCATCACGCCGAAAACTTCGACCAGATCGATTCCCGCGCCTACCTGGTGCACTCCTGGCTGAAGTACCCCAAGTTCGGCCATGCGGCTGCCACCGACTACACCGCCCGCTATATCCGTTACGGCATGATGACCCGCGAGGAGGCCATCCCCGTCATCAAGGAGCGCGACGGCAAGCTGGACCCGCTCTGCGTGCGGGATTTCTGCAACTTCTGCGGCTACACCGAGAGCGAGTTCTGGACCATCATGGACAAGTTCTACAACCGCGATCTGTTCGAAAAGAACGACTGCGGTGAGTGGGTCCTCAAACATCCCATCTGGGAAGAGGATAAGGCATGACCGACCAGGAACAACTGGCGGCCTACCGTGCCATGCAGAAGGCCGTGCAGGAGGAATACGACCGCGCGGCGGATAAAATGGCGGCCCTGAAAGTCCAGGGCAAGGAAAAAACGGCCACCTACCGCCAGCTGTTTGCGCGCAAGCTGCAGCTGAGCGAGTTGCTGAGCTGGTATAAAACCTACGGCCTGACGCTGTAATTGTGCGGCAACGGCGCGGAAGGGATGACAAACGAACATGCAGTATAAACCAATGCGGCTGCCTTGCCACCCGGTCCACCTTGTGGCCGATGCGCTGGCGCTGGCCCTGGTGGCGGGCTTGCCGCTTTTTATGCCCAACGGTTATGTGGAACTGATCGGGTACAAATTTTCCCTGCTGCTTCGATGTGTGCTGGTGGCGCTTCTGCTGCTGCCCTTTGCCTGTCTTTGGAAAAACCGGTGCAAGACGGCTTTGCGCCGGTTTTCTTTTGCCTGGCTGTGGCCGGTGGGGCTTTGCCTTTGCTATGCGGCAGCCTGGTTTTTTGTGGAAGATCGCTTTACAGCACTGTGGGGCCTCAGCGGGCGCAATAACGGCCTGGTGTTGTACCTGGCCTGTACGGCGGCCTATCTTCTCATCGCAGTGGCCGGGTCCCCCGGCATTGTGCCGCTGGCCAGGCGTACTTTCACAGCCACAGGCTGCGTGGTGACGGTCATCAGCTGGCTCAATTACTGGATGATCGACCCGCTGGATGCCTACTATACCTTTTTGCCGGATCGGGGCGAACTGTTTCTGGGCACGGTGGGCAACATCAATTTTTACGGCGCCTTTTTGTGCCTCTGCGTCCCGCTGGCGGCGGAAACTTATTTCCGGCAAAGGGGCCGTCTTCTGGATAAAAGCTACTGGGTGACGTTGTTTCTGTGCAGCGGATTGATCCCGGCGGGCAGCGATGCCTCCTGGCTGGGATGTTTTGCGGCGCTGCTGGCGCTTTGCTGTACCCGCAAAACCACGACCCAAACCCTGGCCCGGGCGGCGGCACTGTGCGCAGGGGTTGCTGCCGTTGCCCTGGGCACCGGCGGCGTGGCAAAGCTGATCCCGGCCCGCGTGGAACTTCGCACGGTTTCGGCACAGCTGGCTTCCCCGCTTGTTGGGGGAATACTGCTGGTGGCGGTTGCGCTAACAGCGTATGCCCTTGGCAAAACCCGCCCGCGCCCGGCGGCCGGTGCGGTACGCGCTTTTTCGTTGGTATTGCTGGCGGCAGCAGTGGGGGCGCTGGTTCTGGCCAATCTGTGGCCGGGTGGGCCGCAGCCGTTGGCGGCCCTTCGCTTTACCGAGCGCTGGGCCAGCAACCGCGGATATGCCTGGCAAAAGCTGTGGACCATTTATACACAGGATACAACTCTGTTGCAAAAGCTGATCGGGTTGGGTGGAGATGCCGTCAAGGCGCGGTTGAATCCCGATATTGAATCCACGCGCTACATGGTTCTGCTCAATGGCGAGGCCTTTGATTCCGCGCACAACGAGTTTTTGCAGCACCTGGTTTGCGGTGGTGCCTTGGGGCTATTGTGCTGGTGCGGGTTTTGCGCTGCCGCTTTGGTACGAGGGTTCCGCAACTGCCCGGCGCTGGCAGCGGCCATGTTGGGGTATTTGGTGCAGTCATTTTTCAGCATCAGTATGCCGGGGGTGCTGCCGCTGGTATTTGTACTGGCGGCTCTGGCAGAAACGACGCCCGCGCCGCGTACTGAAAACAATGGGATTCGCCTTGCCGCAGGGGGCACATTGCTGTTTGCGGCAGCTTTTTCATTGCTTGTTATACCATGAAATAAAAGTGATGTAGCAAAATAATGTGAACAAAAATGGAATGATTGTGAAAAATGGCACTTGATTATCCCAAGAAAAAGCGCTATGATAAGAGCACTATCGAGTCGATTAAAAAACAGATAGAAATGAAAAGGGAGTATCGAAATGAAACTGAAAAAAATTCTTGCAGTTGTTTCTGCAACTGTCTTGATGGCGACCATGAGCCTGCCGGTTTTTGCCGAGGCAACGCGGGGTGAAAATTCCCAGAGCACCGCCATTGAGCTGATCGGCATGACCCAGAATCCTGAGATGGATGTGGCGAAAGCCGAAAATAAGATGAAAGATCTGACGGGTTACCTGCAGGATACGCAGGTGACCGTCAGTGCCGAAATGATGACCGCCGCCATGAGCTTCTTTGATCGCATGGAAGATGACAATTCCGGCAGCATCCAGAAGAAAGAAGCCACTGTGAGCGGCATCGCCATGTCTTACCGCAGCCAGGCGGACGATACCATGCAGATTAAAAGCCTGAGCTTGGACCAGGCTACCGGCAAAATTACACTGGATGCGGAAGCTGTTGTGTCTGGCAATGACAGCTTCGGCTATGCCGTCACCGTGGACCTGCCGGCAGACACCCGCGTGACTACCTACAAGATCACGATGGAGGGTGACAATGCGCAGAAGATCGACGCAACCGTCCCCGTGAAGAGCTACATCGATAAGGACAACACGACCCACAAGTATGTCACCTTCTGGGTGCCGCACTTCACCACCTATGTTCTGACTTCCTTCTCCAACGATACGGCCGCTGAAACGACGACCACCACTACGTCTTCCACCACCGTTTCGTCCGGGGATGCCATCCAGTATTACACTTGCAAGGCCTGCGGCTACCACAACTGGACCGCGACCGAAGAAGGCTATCGCTGCGACAACTGCGGCTATATCGAGTCTCAGAAGCAGCTGGCCGGGTACGGCAACGTCAAGGGTGTGTATTCTCCCAAGACTGGTACCGAGAACCCCATCAAGGCTACCGGTTCCGATATGAACCTGACTGTCCTGGTTGTTGTGGCTCTGGCCGTTGCTGCTGCCTGCGGTATGGGCGTTGCCTCCAAGAAATCCCGCAAGAGCGAGTAATCGAAACAAAACTATCATCATGTGAGGATTCGCAAATGAGGAACTCGTCTTTCCATGTTGCGGCGTCCAAGCAGAAAAACGGCAAGAGGAAGAAGCTGCTTCTTCCTCTTGTTTTTTCTATCGCGGCGCTGCTGGTTGTTCTGGTTGTACTTTACTCTGTAACGGGGGCGTTCCGCTCAGCGGCAGCCAGTTCGGGTCTGCCCGAAGAAGCGCAGATCCCGACGCTTTCCGCAGTGTCCTCTCAACCCGATGCGGAGTCCGAAGCTCTGTCCGAAGCTCTGTCCGAAGTTAAGTCTGGGACAGGGGAGCTGGAAAGCTACCCCGAAGCAGGGGACAAGCTGGGCCACCTTACCGTCAGCGGTACCACGGTGGATTGCGATGTATACTATGGTGACTCTG
Organism: uncultured Subdoligranulum sp.; assembly: GCA_900545545.1. Taxonomy (GTDB): domain Bacteria; phylum Bacillota; class Clostridia; order Oscillospirales; family Ruminococcaceae; genus Gemmiger. The sequence goes on from UQZO01000004.1 coordinate 20,850, forward strand.
AAACCGAGTTCTCCAAGGGGGCGGGTACCTACAAGGGAGCCAAGATCCCCGGCGAGGGCGGTACCATTCTGATGGGAGGGCATACCGGCACCTATTTCCGGGATTTTGAAAGTGTGGAGGTAGGGGATGACGTCACCTTTACCACCTCCTATGGGGAGTACCACTATGTGGTCACTGGCACCAAGGTGGCTGTGGATACCGATACCACGGCCTACGACCTGGATGCAGCGGAGGAAAACCTCGTCATGTATACCTGCTATCCCTTCGGAATCGTCAACCCCACCGATGAGCGCTTCTTTGTGTATTGTGACTATGTCAGCGGCCCCGCACTGGAGCTGCAGCAGCCATGAGCGGGCGGTATTCTTCCCCGGTGCTGGCGCTGCTTTCCCAGGGGCTGGCCACGGTATGCGGCTGTCTGCTGGCTTTGATGCTTGCGCTCAGCCTGACGCTTTTCCGGGAAGGTTACTATCTGCATAAGCTGGACACCGGCACCTGCCTGCAAACCATCTACGAAAATATACAGCAGGGCGGGCAGACCATTGCCCGGACAGCCGGTCTGCGCGAAGATATTTTCGATGACCTCGTCACACAGGAGGATGTGCGGGTGGCGGTGGTGCGTCGCGCCGATGAAATCTGGCATGGCGCGACAACACAGCCCGAAACACCCTATACCGACCTGGTCGCTTATCTGCAGGATACCGTCAGCCGGGAAACCGGTGTGGCGTGGACCGAAAGCGATACCGATCGGTACGACACCATCCGCCGGGTATGCGATGACATGTGGACCAGCAATGCCGTGCCGCCTATGGCCAATCTGTTGAATGTGCTTATGCAGTACCGGCAGATTGCCTGGGTACTGATGGTAATTTTGGTGGTGCTGTTGGCCTTCTGCCTCTGGCTGCAGGTTCCCTTTCAGGCCGGTTGGCCGCAGCTGCCGGGGGCGGTGGCCACCGTGGGGAAGGCGGTAGCCGTGGGCTGTGTGCTCATCTGTTTTGCCATTCAGTTTTCCGGTTGGGAAACCTGGATGCCCTCCGAAGATGCGGCCTATGGGCTGTATCTCAGCTGGTTCCGCGGTTTTGCACCTGTGGTTGCCGCTTGCGGTATGATGCTGGCGGTGGTATTATGGGTTATAGCATTGCTGCTTGCACAGAACAACCGAACCGCAGGCAAAAAGACCGGTGCAGCCGGTCAAGGATAAGGAGGAACTCCCGCTATGACCAAACACATCATTCTGTGGACGCTGAAAGAAACGCTGAGCGCCGAGGAAAAGGCATCTGTCAAAGCCGCCATCAAGGAAGGGCTGGAGGGTCTGGCCGGCCAGATCCCGGGCCTGGTGGATATCCATGTGCAGATCGACTGCCTGCCCACCTCCACCGCGGACCTGATGCTGGATTCCACGTTCACCGACGCACAGGCGCTGAAAGGCTATTCCGTCCATCCGGCCCATGTGGCGGTGGCGGACGGCAAGGTGCGTCCCTACACCCAGATCCGCAGCTGCCTGGACTTCGAGGTCTGACAAAAAGGGGCTGCCCCTCTTGCACAGCGGGGCAAGCTGTGCTATAATACGCTGGAACGGCAAAGGCGCCGTCCGTATGGCATCGCCATACGGACGGCGCCTTTTTTGTATTGAAAAACGCCGGAATGGAGTGCAGAAATATGGAAAAAATACCCCGTTATGTGGACATTGATTACAGTAAATATGCCCCGGATATTCCCGAGGAGCAGCGGGAGGTCTACTACGGCCTGCCCAGACATGTGCAGTTCTGCAAGGAATGCGTCATGAGCAACCAGAAGCCCAACTCCTGCTACGAGTTTGAGCATACCATTCATTCCATCAAAAAGACGATGGTCATCCAGGAGGACGGCGTCTGCGATGCCTGCCACGCCTGCCACAACAAGGCCAACGGCCATATCGACTGGGCCCTGCGGGAGAAGGAACTGCGGGAACTCTGTGATGAATACCGCAAGAACGATGGCTCCTACGACTGCCTGGTGCCGGGTTCCGGCGGCAAGGACAGTTTTTACGCCGCCCATCTGCTCAAGTACAAGTACGGCATGCACCCGCTGACCGTCACCTGGGCGCCCCACATCTACACCCCCTGGGGTTGGGAAAATATGCAGGCCTGGATCCACGCCGGTTTCGATAACTACCTGTGCACCCCCAACGGCCAGACCCACCGTCTGCTCACCCGCCTGGCCACCGAGAACCTCTTCCACCCGTTTCAGCCGTTTATTCTGGGCCAGAAACAGCTGGCCCCCAAGATGGCGGCCAAGTTCGGCATTCCGCTGGTATTTTACGGCGAGAACGAGGCGGAGTTCGGCAACCCCATCGCCGACAACAACTCGGCCCTGCGGGATGAGCATTTCTTCGCCGTCAATGACTACGACCACATCTATCTGGGCGGTGTGAGCCTGCGCCAGCTGGAGGAAGACTACAAGATCGACAAGGCCGACCTGGCCATCTATCTGCCCTCCGAGACTTCCAACCTGGAGAAAAACCACGTCCAGGTGCGGTACCTGGGCTATTACGAGAAGTGGCATCCCCAGGGTGCCTACTATTATTCAGTGGAGCACGGCGGCTTCCGCCCGGCGCCGGAACGCACCCAGGGCACCTATTCCAAATACAACTCCATCGACGACAAGATCGACGATTTCTTCTACTACACCACCTACATCAAGTACGGCATCGGCCGTACCACCTACGACGCCGCCCAGGAGATCCGCAATGAGGAGATCACCCTGGACGAAGCCAAGGCACTGTGCAAGAAGTTCGATGGCGAATACCCCGACCGCTTCGAGAAGGAGATCATGCAGTATCTCTCTATCGACAAACAGCATTTCCCCCATGCATCCCAGCTGTTCGAGCAGCCCAAGATGGACCGGGCCTACTTCATGCACCTGGCCGACCGGTTCCGTTCGCCCCACCTGTGGAAGTGGGAGGACAACATGTGGAAGCTGCGCTACACCCCCTATGAGGGCGACAGCGAAGTGCTGTGGGGCGACCCCAAAGGTACCCACCACGAAATCTGATCCCGTATACGACGGAGGCAAAAATACATGGCAGAAAAAATACGCCTGATCGCCCGGCTGGATGTCAAGGACACCAACCTCGTCAAGGGCATTCAGATGGAGGGGCTGCGCAAGCTGGGCGACCCCAACCAGTTTGCCAGGCAGTACTACGAGCAGGGCATTGATGAACTGCTCTACATCGACATTGTGGCCAGCCTGTACAACCGCAACAACCTCAGCGATATTGTGCGCAAAACCGTGGAGGATGTGTTCATTCCCGTGTGTGTGGGCGGCGGTGTGCGCAGTGTGGAAGATGTGCGCCACCTGCTGGCCATGGGGGCCGACAAGGTGGCCGTCAACACGGCGGCCATCAAGCGGCCGGAACTTATCACCGAAATCGCCGAAGCTTTCGGCAGCCAGTGCATGGTGCTTTCCATCCAGGCCAAGCGCAGCCGTACCTGGCCCGGCAAGTGGGAGGCCTACTATGACAACGGCCGGGCCCATTCTGGTTACGACGTGGTGGAATGGGCCAAGCGGGGCGAAGCGCTGGGGGCAGGGGAGATCCTGCTCATGAGCGTGGACAACGAAGGCTTGCAGCGCGGCATGGACCTGGAGCTGATTGAGGCGGTGACCGGTGCGGTGCAGATCCCGGTCATCTGCGGCGGCGGTGTGGGCTGCGGCGATGACATTGTGGAAGCGGCCCGTGCGGGGGCCGATGCGGTAGCGTGTGCGGCGGTACTGCATTACGGAAAAGAAACGGTGCCGGAACTGAAAGAGGAAGTCCGGGCCGGGGGCGTGGAGGTGCGCAGCGTATGAAAATCACCGTGATCGATTACGGTCTGTCCAACCTGCGCAGTGTGCAGAATGCCTTTGCCCGCTGTGGGGCCGAAACGCTGCTGACCAGCAGCGCAGCGGATGTGCGAGCCGCTGAGGCCCTGGTGCTGCCGGGGGTGGGCGCGTTCCGGGACGGCATGGCCGGTCTGGAACGGCTGGGCCTGGTGGAGGTCATCCGCCAGAAGGCCGTGGAGGGAACCCCTTTGTTAGGCATCTGCCTTGGCATGCAGATGCTTTTTGATGAATCCGAGGAATTCGGTACCTGTCCCGGGTTGGGATTGATCCCCGGCCGGGTGATAAAAATTCCCGCCGAGGATGTGCAGGGCAAACCCCAGAAGGTGCCCCACATCCGGTGGGACCCGCTGTTCCCGGCGGGCGGTCATTCCGATTTTGCCGGGACCGTACTGGAAAAGGTCACCCCGGGGCAGGAATGCTATTTTATCCACAGTTACGAGGCCAAGCCTGCCAATGAGACGGACCGCCTGGCCGATACCTGTTACGGCGGGCGCCGCGTCTGTGCGGTCGCCGCCCATGGCTCTGTGGTGGGGTGCCAGTTCCACCCCGAAAAATCCGGTCCGGTAGGCCTTTCTATTCTCAGTCAATTTATAAACATTTGTCAAAAATAAGCCTTCGCCCCGTGTCCCGGCCGACGCGGGGCGTTGCTTTTTGTGCGGTAATCGGTTATAATGCATTCTGTATGAATGTGTAGAAATGGGGCGAAGTGTGTGTACAGTGATCTTCTTGTAGGGTCCACCGGCTTTGTGGGCGGCAACCTGATGGCCAAACACAAATTTACGGCGGTCTGCCACAGCAGCGATGTGGCGGTACAGTACGGCACCCGCCCCGATTTGTGCGTCTATGCGGGGGTGCCCGCAGCCATGTTTCTGGCCAACGCCGACCCCGAGGCCGACCTGGCCGTGATGCGGGCGGCGCGGGAAAACCTGCAAAAGATCGCCCCTAAAGAACTGGTGCTGATCTCCAGCATTGCGGTCTACGCCGACAGTCGCGGTAAAAACGAGGACGAGGAACCGGACACCGAGGGTCTTTCCGCCTACGGCCGCAACCGCCTGCAGCTGGAACACTGGGTGCGGGAGGATTTCCCCAATGCGCTCATCGTGCGCCTGCCTGCACTCTACGGGCAGGGCCTGAAGAAAAATTTCCTCTACGATCTGCGCACCATCACGCCTTCCATGCTCAAACCGGAGAAATACGACGAGTTGGCGAAAAAATCGGCGCTGGTGCGGGATGGCTACACCCTGGCCGACAACGGCTTCTATAAGCTGAACGGTACCGTGGAAGCCGCCGCACTGCGGGCATTTTTCGCCGCCAACGATTTCAATGCCCTGGCCTTTACCGATTCCCGCAGCCGCTACCAGTTCTATAACCTGGGCCGCCTGTGGGATGACCTCTCGGCTGCCCGGGCCGCGGGGCTGCGGCTTTTGCATCTCTGCACGCCGCCGGTGTCCGCCGGTACGGTCTACACCGCGGTGACCGGCAAAATCGACTGGAAGAACGAACTGCCCAAAGCACCCTTTGATTATGATCTGCGCAGCAAGTATGCGCAGCTTTTGGGGGGCAGCGGTGCCTACCTTTGCACCGAACAGAAAGAATTGGAAGATATCCGGCGCTTTTTGCGCCAGGGGGAGGAAGCAGCCGATGCCCGTATGTAAACTGGCCATTTCCAACATTGCATGGCATAAAAACGACGATGAGGCAGTGTATACCGCGATGCAGCAGACCGGGTTCACCGGGCTGGAAGTCGCGCCTACCCGCATTTTCCCCGCCGAGCCATATGAGAACCTGACTTCTGCCGCCCTGTTCGGCGGGTACCTCAAAAACCGCTGGGGGTTTGAGGTGCCCAGCCTGCAGAGTATCTGGTACGGCCAGACGGGCAATATTTTTGATGCAGCCCAGAGCGAGGCCCTGCTGGACTATACGGCCGGGGCCTTCCAGTTTGCCCACAGCCTCAACTGCCCGTCGCTGGTCTTCGGCTGCCCCAAAAACCGTATGCGGCCGCTGGGCGCTGCCGATGCCCAGGCGGAATCTTTCTTCATGCAGGCGGGCAACCTGGCCGCCCGCTACGGCGTGCGGCTGGCCATCGAGGCCAACCCGCCGATGTACACCAACTATCTCAACGGCACCGCCGAGGCCTTTGCGCTGGTCAAACGGCTGGACAATCCGGGCCTTGCCGTCAACCTGGACCTTTCCACCATGCTGGCCCAGGGCGAGCGCCTGCAGAGCTTTGTGGATGACCTGAAATATGTCAGCCATGTGCATATCAGCGAGCCGGGCCTGGCGCCCATCCAGAAGCGGACGGAACACAAGGAACTGGCGCTGCTGCTGGGGGCGGTAGGGTACCAGGGCTATGTCTCGGTCGAGATGGCCACCACCGACCTGGAAACCATCCGGCGCACGCTGGACTATGTCGCGGAGGTATTTGCATGATTGAATATGAGCGCCATGATCTCTCCGGCGTGCCGGATTACCGTGCCGCTGAATTCAGCGCCCGCCAGAGCAATTACTGCCTGCTGATCCCGGTGATCAACGAGGGGGCGCGCATTCTGACCGAACTGGGCCGTGCCCAGCGTGCGGGCGTGGATAAGCTGTGCGATATTGCGATCTGCGACGGCGGCTCCACCGACGGCAGCATGAATACCGATACCCTGCAGCTTTACGGCGTGAATACCCTGCTGGTCAAGACCGGCCCCGGCAAGCAGGGGGCTCAGCTGCGCATGGGCATCTACTTTGCCCTCAACCGCGGCTACAAGGGCGTGCTGACCATCGACGGCAACAACAAGGATTCCATCGAGGATGTGCCACGTTTTATCGAGAAGCTGCAGGCCGGCTACGATTTCGTGCAGGGCAGCCGGTTCCGTGCCGGAGGCCGGGCCATCAACACGCCGCCCGTCCGCTATGCAGCGGTGCGGCTGATCCATGCGCCGCTGGTCAGCCTGGCGGCCCGCCAGTGGTTTACCGATACTACCAATGCCTACCGTGCCTACAGCCGCGAATACCTGACCCATCCCGACGTGCGCCCGCTGCGCGATGTCTTTGGGGGGTATGAACTGCTGGCCTATCTCAGCATCCGCGCCACCCAGCTGGGGCTGCGCGCCTGCGAAGTGCCGGTTACCCGGGCCTACCCGGCCACCGGCAAAACGCCCACCAAGATTACCGGCTTCAAGGGCAACAGCGACCTGATGAAGGTGCTGCTGGCGGCCATGGCGGGCAAGTATAATCCGTAATAAAGGCGCCGCTGGGGTGCGCCGGGGGAACATGTTATGAACTATGATAAAATCATTCTGGGTGCCGGGCTGTACGGCCTGTACGCGGCGCAGAAATGCGGCGCGGCAGGGCAGCGTGTCCTGGTGCTGGAACGGGACCCCGGCCCCTTTATGCGGGCAACCTATATCAACCAGGCGCGGGTGCATATGGGGTATCACTATCCCCGCAGCTACTCCACGGCCATCAAAAGCGCCCATTATTTTGAGCGCTTCTGCCGGGATTACAGCTTCTGCCTGCACACCGAATTTGACCAGATCTATGCCACCAGCGCCCATTTCTCCTGGACCAACGCGGCAGAGTTCCGCCGCTTTTGTGCCGCTGCGGGCATTCGCTGCGATGATGTGGCGCCTGCCAAATATTTCAACCCCGGGCTTTGTGACGGGGCATTCCTCACCACCGAGTATACCTACGATGCCCAGGTGCTGAAATGCTGGTTCCTGGAACAGCTGGCCAAACTGCCCAACGTGACGGTGCTCTACAACCACAAGCCGGAGGGGATCCAGCGGGTGGGCGGTGCCTGGCGTGTTACGGCGGGGGAGACTACCGCCGAAGCGCCCTATCTGCTCAACGCCACCTATGCGGGCGTCAACGATGTGCACGCCATGCTGGGGTTGCCGCCGTTCCAGATCAAATACGAAAAGTGCGAGATCATCCTCTGCGCGGTGGATGAACGGCTGAAAAACACCGGCATCACCGTGATGGACGGGCCGTTTTTCAGCCTGATGCCCTTCGGCCAGACAGGCCTGCACAGCCTGACCAGTGTGACCTTTACGCCCCACGAAACCAGCTATGACAGCGTGGCAACCTTCCCCTGCCAGCAAGAGAGCGGCGGCCGCTGCGCCCCGGGCAGCCTGTATAACTGCAACGAATGCCCTGCCAAACCGGCCAGCGCCTGGCCTTATATGAGCCGCCTGGCCCGCAAATATCTGAAAGAGGAATACGGCTTTGCCTACCACAGCAGTCTGTTCAGTATGAAGCCGATTTTAAAGGCCAGCGAGATCGACGATTCGCGGCCCACGGTGATCCGCGTGATGAGCGAAGAACCCAAGCTGGTCAGCGTGCTGTCGGGCAAGATCAATACCGTGTACGATTTGGACGAGGTGCTGGAACTGTGAATACCAAAGAGAAAAACTTCATTTCGGCCGTCGTCTATCTGCACAACGACGGCGCCCGGGCTACGGAATTCTGCCGTGCGGTGGCAGCGCAGCTGGAGGAACACTTTGCCCAGTACGAGCTGGTGGCTGTGGATGACGCCTGCACCGATGATACGGTGGAATCGCTGCGCGCCTGGGGCAAAGAGCAGAGCGCGCCGCTGACCATTCTGCACATGAGCCTGTACCATGGCCTGGAAAACGCCATGAACGCGGGGCTGGATGCCGCCATCGGCGACTATGTCTACGAATTCGACTCCACCCAGATGGCATACCCGGTGGATTGCATCTTCAAGGCTTACCAGACGGCACTGCAGGGCAATGACATTGTCTCGGTCTGCCCCGCGGTTTCCCGCAGCGGCAGTGAGCTGTTCTACAAAATCTTTAATGCCTATTCCCGTTCGCCCTACCGCCTGCGCACCGATGCTTTCCGCCTGGTCACCCGGCGGGCCATCAACCGGGTGCACGCCTCCAGCGCGCACCTGCCCTACCGCAAGGCAGCTTACGCGGCCTCCGGCCTCAAGATGGCTGACCTTGTTTTTGATGGCCGCATGACGGAAAAGCAGCCGGGGCGCTTCAACCTGGCCATTGATAGCCTGGCCCTGTATACCGATGCCGGTTTCAAGGTCAGCATGGGCATTACCCTGTGCATGCTGGTGCTGGCGCTGGCGGAATTGTTCTACACAGTGGTGGTATTCCTCACCGGCCACCCGGTAGCGGGCTGGACCACCACCATGTTTGTCATCACCGTGGGGTTTGCAGGGCTGTTTGCCGTGCTTACCATCGTGGTGAAGTATCTTTCTCTGCTGCTGGACCTGACTTTTAAACAGCAGAAATATCTTGTGGAAAGTATCGAAAAACTGCAGAAATGAAAAAAATCCGCCTACAACTGAGCCCCCGCGCCTTCTGGCTGTGCGTTGCACTGCTGGTTTGTTTGCGCTGCGCGCTCACCGGCTTTCAACAGGCATATATTTGGGTAGGCGGTGCGCCGCTGGACGATGAACTCATGTTCCGCGCCGCCAACTGCATTTCGGCAGGGGAGTGGCTGGGCGCCTACGACTACCTGACCCTCTCCAAGGCGATGTTCTTCCCGGTGTGGCTGGCGCTGATCCATGCGCTGCACCTGCCCTATCTGGTGGCGGGGGCCGGGCTGTGGTGCGCCGCGTCGCTGCTGGCTGCCTTTGCGGTTTCGCCGCTGTGGCGTAAAAAAGAGGCGGGCTGTGCCCGTGTGATTACCCTGGCTCTCTTTGCCTTGCTGGCGTTTTTGCCCTCCAGCTGGGCGGCCTACACGCTGCGTGTCTACCGGGACAACATTTTCCCGGCCCTCTGCCTGATCTTCTTTGCCGGTATGGCGGGGGCGGCGCTGCGGTCGGTACTGTACCCGGCCGGGGAAAAGCGCCTCTGGCCCTGGCTGCTGGCAGCCGGTGTGGGCCTGGGCTGCGGCTACCTGGACCGGGAGGACGCCGGGCTGTTCCTGCTGCCCTTTGCGGTGGTGGCTACCGTCGTCATGCTGGTGGTGCTGGTGCGTGCCCGCCGCTGGCGCAGCTGTGCGGTCCAGGCCGTGCCCTACGCGCTGCTGGCTGCCGCGGTGCTGAGCTTCTGCGGCCTCAACTACAGCCACTACGGCGTATTTGCGCTGTCGGATTTTTCCGAAGGCTCTTTCGCTGCCGCTATGGGCGCCATGATGCGGGTGGATACCGCCAGCGAGGAACCGTTGCTCTCGGTGCCCACCGATGCCCGGGAGAAACTCTACGAGGCCGTTCCCGAGCTGGAACCCCTGGCCTACTGGCTGGAGGAGGATGAACAGCTCCAGAATGATTTCCGTGACCCCCAACTGGATGATTACCGCGCGGGCAGCTTCTATTGGGCCATCCGCCGCGCCGCCCAGTTCGAGGGCATCTACGATACCCCCCAGAAGGCGGACGCCTACTGGCAGAGCGTGGCCGATGCCATCAACGCCGCCTGTGATGCGAGCACACTGCCCAGCCGCACAGGGGAGCGTGCCGCCACCAGCCAGCCCATCAAGGCATCCTATGTGGCGCCCACCCTGGCCGAAACACTGCGTGGCATCGTCCATGTGGTGACTTTTGCCGACTGCGCCCCCTATGAAGCGCTGCGCTCCATCGGCACCGAGGAAGATGTGGCCCAGTGGTCCGGCTACCTGCACTGCGGCTTCAACAATGCCGCCGAGGCTGGTAAGGATACGCCCTACTACAGTCCCTACCAGAAACTGGTGTTCGGCATCATGGAAGCCATCGCCTGGGTCTACCGTGCATTGCTGTGGCTGGGTCTGCTGGCAGGGCTGGTCTTCCATTTCGGGGCGCTGCCCCGGGTGCTGCGCCGCCGTACCGCGGATACCGTGGTGCCCTGGCTGCTGCTGTTCGGAATTCTCGGCATTGCGTTGCTGCGCTGTGCCATGATCGCCTTTGTGGAGGTGTCCAGCTTCGGCATCGGCACCAGCACCATGTACCTGGCTACGGTGCATCCGTTGTTTATGCTCTATGCGTTTGTGTCGGTCGCGGCGTTCGGCGGACCGTTTCATCGAAAGGAGAACGCTGCATGACCGATTTACTGATTCTCGGCGGCGGTGCCGCGGGGCTGATGGCGGCAGGTGCTGCCTGCGCCCGGGGCCTGCGGGTCACCGTGCTGGAACACAACCCCAAAGGCCCCGGCCAGAAGCTGCTCATCACCGGCAAGGGCCGCTGCAACGTTACCAGCGACAGCGACGTGCGGGAGTTTTTGCCCTATGTGCGCCATAACGGGCGGTTTCTCTATTCCAGCCTGTACGCTTTCCCGCCGTCGGCGGCCATGGAACTGTTTGAATCCCTGGGCGTGCCCCTTAAAACCGAGCGGGGACGCCGGGTTTTCCCGCAGAGCGACCGGGCGGCCGATGTGCTGGCAGCCCTGCGCGCCTATGCACAGGATGCGGAATTTATGCGGGGCAGCGCCAAAAAACTGCTGATCGAGGACGGCGTCTGTCGGGGCGCTGTCACCGACCGCGGCCAGACGCTGCGCGCCAGAGCCACCCTGGTGGCCACCGGCGGCATCAGCTACCCGGCTACCGGCAGCGATGGCAGCGGCTATCGCCTGGCGGAACAGGCCGGGCACACCATTGTACCGCCCCAGCCCAGCCTGTGCAGTCTGGTCAGCCCCGACCCGGCCTGCCGTAAAATGATGGGCCTGTCGCTGCGCAATGTGAAGCTGACGCTGCTCTGCGACAGCAAGCCCCTCTTCTCGGAGCAGGGCGAAGCGCTGTTTACCCACTTCGGCCTTTCGGGGCCGCTGGTGCTGTCGGCCAGCACCTACATCGAGGACCTGGCCCATCACAAGTATATCTGCGAGTTCGATCTGAAACCCGCCCTGGACGAAAAGACCCTCTATGACCGGCTGACCCGCGACTTTGCGGCGCTGGGCGGTCACAGCGCCCAGGGCGCGCTGGAAAAGCTGCTGCCCCATTCCATGCGCCCGGTGGCCGTGGAAAAGTGGGGCGTGGACCCCGCCACCCGTGCGGCCCAGATCACCCGGGAGCAGAAGCAGGCGCTGGTACAGCTGTGCAAGCACTGGCAGGTGCCGGTAACGGCTCTGGGCGACAGGGAACACGCAGTGGTTACGGCAGGCGGTGTGGATGTGCGGGAAGTGGACCCCAGGACCATGGCCAGCAAACGCTGCGAGGGACTGTATTTCGCCGGCGAAGTGCTGGATGTGGATGCCCGCACCGGCGGCTACAACCTGCAGATCGCCTGGTCCACCGCCCAGGCAGCGGTCCGGGCCATTGCCGAAGAAAACGCATAATATCGGGCATAAAGCCCGTCAACAATAGGATTATGAGGTGTTTTGCATGATTTCAGTTGCCATCGACGGCCCTTCCGGGGCCGGTAAGTCCAGCCTGGCCAAGCGCCTGGCGGCGGACCTGGGGTATGTCTATGTGGATACCGGTGCCATGTACCGCACCATCGGCCTGTACGCCGTGCGGCAGGGGGCCGATCTCCACGATGCCGCAGCCGTGGCGGCACTTTTGCCGCAGATCCGGCTGGATATCCGTCTGGTGGATGGTAGCCAGCATGTCTACCTCAACGGCGAGGATGTGAGCGAAGCTATCCGTGCCGAGGAGATCGGCATGGCGGCGTCGGCAGTGTCGGCCCATCCGCCGGTGCGGGCTTTCCTGCTGGAAACCCAGCGCGGCCTGGCCGCCAACCAGAACGTCCTGATGGACGGCCGGGATATCGGCACGGTGGTGCTGCCCAACGCCACGGTGAAGATTTTCCTCACCGCCAGCCCCGAGGCCCGCGCTCAGCGCCGCTGCAAGGAATTGCAGGAGAAGGGCCAGGCTGCCGAATATGAGACCGTGCTGGCGGACATCCGCCAGCGGGATGACCAGGATACCCACCGCGCGGTGGCGCCGCTGAAACAGGCCGAGGATGCCATCCTGGTGGATACCAGTGACATCGACTTTGACCAGAGTTTCGCCGTGCTGAAACGCACGATTCTTGAACATATCTGATTGGGAGGCCGCACATGCTGCTGTATTGGATTATTCTGCCCATTGTCTGGGTACTGGCACGGCTGGTCTGGCGCATCGAGGTCATTGGCCTGGAAAACTACAAGGCTGTGCGTGACGGCCGCGCCTATGTGATCGCGTCCAACCATATCGCCAACCTCGACCCCGTTTTTATTGCTATTGCCGTCATGGATTGGCGCCGTATGTGTGTGCTGGCCAAGGAAGAACTGTTTAAAAATCCTTTTATCGGTTGGTTTCTGCGCTGCATGGGTGCGGTGTCCATTGAGCGTGGCAAGGGCGATACCGCCACCATCGACAAGGTGACCACCGCCTGCCGCAAGGGCATCGGCGTGCTGATCTTCCCCGAGGGGACCCGCACCAAAAACGGCAAGCTGGGTATCCTCAAAAGCGGTGCCTTTGTCATTGCAGCCTCTGCCAATGCCGATATGCTGCCCTGCCGCATCATCTACAACACCAAGGACGGCAAGCTGCATCTGTTCTGCCGCATCCGCGTGGTGTTTGGCCCGGCCATCCCGGCCGAGGAGCTGCAGATCACCGATGCCTCCCACCGTGTCACGGCGCTGCGCCACATGAAGAACCGCCTGAAAGGGGCGCTGGAAACCCTGCTGGAGGAAAATGCCTTCCCGGGGCAGCCCGCTCTTGAGGAAAGCGCCGTCGCCCAGCCGCCGGTTTCGGAGGCCAAGGGCCAGCCGGACCTGTAAACCGCAACCAAGGAGCAAACCTATGAAAGTCATTCGAGCCAAAACCGCCGGCTTCTGCTTCGGCGTGGACCGTGCCGTCAAGCTGACCTATGATCTGCTGGGGGAAGGGCGCCAGGTGGCGACCCTGGGGCCGCTGATCCACAACCCACAGGTGGTGGAGGACCTGGAAGCCAAGGGCGCCCTGACCTGCGCCGATGTGGACGCTGTACCCGACGGGTATGAGGTGATCATCCGCAGCCACGGCGTGCCGCGGGATGTGTACGAAAAAATAAACACACGCGGCCTGGCGTATCACGATGCTACCTGCCCGTTTGTTGCAAAAATCCATAAATTGGCCGCTGAAGCGGGCAAAAAAGGTGCGATTTTGCTGGTGGCGGGGGATGCAAACCACCCCGAGGTGCAGGGAATTGTGGGCCATGCAACAGGCCCCGTACGTGTTTTCGCCAATTTGGAAGAGCTGCAAAATTTGCTGCCGGAATTGATGCAACAAGAATCCATCCATGTGGTTGCACAGACTACTTTTCGGGTAGAAAGTTGGGAAAGCTGCAAAGCTTTTTTAAAAAAAGAGTGTACAAAAGCCGAAATTTTTGATACAATATGTAACGCAACGTGGGCGAGGCAACAGGAAGCGGAAGACCTCAGCCAAAAATGCGATCGCATGGTCGTCATTGGTGGTCATCATTCTTCCAATACCCAAAAGCTGTTACAGGTCGCTGCCCGGCACACCAAAGCCATCAACGTCGAGACTGCTGATGAACTCGACCCTGCATGGCTGGCTGGTGCCGAAACGGTGGGTGTGACAGCCGGGGCTTCAACGCCTTCGTCTATAATTGAGGAGGTACTTAACAGTATGAGTGAAGAGATCCGTGACGACATGAGTTTTGCCGAGATGCTGGAAGCGTCCGAAGCAAAGCCCCTGTATGCAGGCAAGATCGTAAAAGCCAAGGTCATCAGCGTTTCCCCGACGGAATGTGTCGTCGGCATCGATGGCTCCAAGCACACCGGCGTTGTTACGCTGCGTGAGATGAGCCATGACCCCAACGCCAAGATGGAAGACCTTGTTAAGGTAGATGACGAGCTGGATCTGGTTGTTGTCAAGACCAACGACCAGGAAGGCGTGGATACCCTTTCCCGTGTCCGTTTCGAGGCCCAGAAGGGCATGAAGGACGTTGCCGAGGCTGCCGAGAACGGCACCGTGATGGAAGGCGACGTTATGGAAGCCAACAAGGGCGGCGTGGTCGTCAATGTCAAGGGCGTGCGCGTTTTCGTGCCCCGTTCTCAGGCCACCATGCGCCGTGATGAGGACTACACCAAGCTCGTCGGCCAGCATGTCCAGCTGGTCATCACCGAGTGCGCCGGCCGCAAGATCGTGGGCAGCATCAACAAGGTGACCGCCGAGGCCAACAAGGCCAAGCGCGAAGAGTTCTGGGCCAATGTCGAGGTCGGCAAGAAGTACCAGGGCGTTGTCAAGAGCCTGACTTCCTACGGTGCTTTCGTGGACATCGGTGGTGTCGATGGCCTGTGCCACATCAGCGAGCTGAGCTGGTCCAACATCAAGCATCCCTCTGAGGTTGTCAATGTTGGCGACGAGATCGAAGTCTACGTCAAGAGCTACGATCCCGAGAACCAGAAGGTTTCTCTCGGCTACAAGAAGGAAGAGGACAACCCCTGGGTCAAGCTGGAGAACGAAGTGCCCGTTGGCACCGAGTTCACCGCTCCCGTTGTCTCCATCACCAAGTTTGGCGCCTTTGTCCGCATTATGCCGGGCATCGATGGTCTCGTGCACATCAGCGAGATCAGCAACGAGCGCGTCAACAAGGTTTCCGACGTGCTGAAGGTTGGCGACGAGGTTCGCGTCAAGCTGACCAACGTCGACTTCGACCGCAAGCGCATCAGCCTGTCCATGAAGGCTTGCCTGAACGAGGACGAGAGCGCCGAATAATTTTCTTCCGCAACCGTAAGGGGGCCTGCCTGTCAGCACAGGCAGGCCCTTTTTGTTGAAAAATTACTGGTACCATGCAGAAAATCAAAGACTTTATCACAAAATACTACGAGGGGCTGGCTTACCTGTTCTTTGGCGGGGTGGCCACGCTGCTCAATCTGGTGCTGTTCGCGGCCTTTCAGGCGGCATTTGGCACGGCCTTTGCCGCCGGCATCGGCAACATCATCGATAACATCATCTGCATCCTGTTTGCCTATTGGACCAACCACACCTTTGTTTTCCGCAGTGAAAACAAGGGCAAGGCGGCCCTGGCGGAGTTCGGGCAGTTTGTTTCCTGCCGGATCGCCACCATGGTCCTGGACCAGGCCATCATCTGGCTGGGCGTCTCGCTGATCGGTCCCCATGTGGCATTTGCCGTGGCCAACGGCGAACTCTGGGCGATGGGCGTCAAGCTGTTCAGCCAGGTGATCGTCATTCTGTCCAACTACGTGTTCAGCAAATTGCTCATTTTCAAAAAGAAGTGAGAGCCGCTGCCCAAGCGGCTGCATTGTATGGCGCGATCCGCCGCTCTTTCCGGGGCGGCCGGTTTGTATGATTTACTGATCCCCAAAAGGAGGCACCCTCTATGAAAAAGAAAATCCGCGGTCATGGGTTTCGTCTGGTCGGGCTGATCCTGGGCATTGTTGGTGCCACGGTCAGCATCACCGCCATCGTCTTTTCGGCGCTGGGCCTGCATCAGGCACGCCTGTGCAAACACTGTTCGAAAGGAGATAACTTCCGTTGAAGTACACCAAAGAATATATGCTGAGCAAAGTGGACCACACCCTGCTCAAGCCGGAGGCCACCTGGCCGCAGATCCAGACCCTGTGCGATGAGGCCATCGCCAACCACTGTGCGTCGGTCTGCATCAACACCTGCTATGTCAAACAGGCGGTGGAATATATGGCCGGCCGTGTGCCCGTGTGCTGTGTCGTAGGTTTCCCCCTGGGCGCCATGGACACCCGCAGCAAGGCCTTTGAGGCCAAAACCGCTGTGGAAAACGGTGCTGCGGAAGTGGATATGGTCATCAACATCGGCTGGCTGAAGAACAAGCAGTACGATGATGTGCGCGCCGACATTGCCGCCGTCAAGGAGGCCGTGGGGGACAAGGTCCTCAAGGTCATCATCGAAACCTGCCTGCTGACCGACGAAGAGAAGATCAAGATGTGCGACATCGTGCCCGAAGCCGGTGCTGATTTCATCAAGACCTCCACCGGTTTCTCCACCGGCGGTGCTACCTTCCATGACGTGGAACTCTTTGCCGAGCATGTCAAGGGCCGCTGCAAGATCAAGGCGGCCGGCGGAATCTCCACTGTGGAGGATATCGAAAAGTTCCTCGACCTCGGTGCCGATCGTCTGGGCACCTCCCGTGCCGTCAAGCTGCTGACCACCGGCGAGTCCGGCAGCGGTTACTGATCTCAATTTATGGCGTCCGCTCTATGGCGGGCGCCTTTTGTATAGCACCCGGCCCTCCTTGCATACGTTTGAAAAAACGTACAAGGGGGCTTTTTATGTATCTTACACCGCTGGTACTTACCACAATCGCCGGTCTTTTCACCGGGCTGGGCGGCCTGATCGCCGTTGTCTGCAAACCCACTCAGCGACTGCTGGCAGCCAGCGCCGGTTTCGCAGGCGGCGTGATGCTGGCCGCCTCTCTCAGTGATCTGGTGCCGGGGGCGCTGCGGTTTTACAGCAGCTATCTGCCGCCGTTGGGGCGCGGGGCCGCGCTGGTTCTGCTGCTGGCAGCGGGCATGCTGCTGGCCGGTGCCCTGGGGCGCCTGCTGCCGGAGGAGGCGGATCTGGCGGACCGCATGGCCGGGGATGCCGCCCGCACAGCCGCCCTGCGCACGGCACTGGTCACCGGGGCGGCTCTGCTGCTGCACAATTTCCCGGAAGGCGTGCTGACCCTTTTTGCCGGTACCGCCGACCCGTCTCTGGGGTTTCGTACCACATTGGCCATTGCACTGCACAATATCCCCGAGGGACTGGCGGTGGCGGTGCCCTTTGCCTTTGCGATGCACAGCCGGTGGGGCGGGGTGCTGGCGGCGCTGGTATCCGGCCTGGCCGAACCGGTGGGGGCGCTGGCGGCGCTGCTGTTCCTGCGGGGATGGTTTACACCGGGCTTTTTGAACGGCACGGTGGTGCTGGTGGCGGGGGTGATGCTGTGGGTGGCACTGGCCCAGCTGCTGCCCGCAGCACTCGCCTATCGGCGCCGCCTTCCGGGGCTGCTGGGCATGGCGGCCGGGGTGCTGCTGATGCTGCTGGGCATTGCGGCGCTGCCGTAAATGTGTTATACTATACCCCGTATCAATGTTGAAAAAATTGCCGGGAAAGGGGGTGCCCCATGGGAAGCAGAATCATTGCCGTAGCCCTGGCCGTCACCCTGCTGACCGGCTGCACTGCCACCAACGATGTGGAAACCTTGCTGCGTGCACCGCAGCTTTCGGGGGAGAGCGCAGCGCTGCAAAAGGCGCTGAACAGCTACCTGGGCGGCAGTGCCACGCTGAAATTCCCGGCCAGCGGCGATTTCCTTTCGCCCTTTGCCTTTGGCGACTGGGACGGCGACGGTATCCAGGAAGCCGCGGTGCTGTATACCGCCGATACCACCGGCTCCAATGTGTTTCTGGCGGTGCTGGAACCCAGCGGCGAGGACAGCTGGCATGTGAGCCAGACGGCGGAAGGCCTGGCCAGCGAAGTGGAAACTTTTTCCGCCGCCCACCTGCGGGATGCCAGCAGCCAGCAGATTCTGACCGGATACGGCAGCGCCCAGGGCGACCGCTATCTGGTGGTATACGAATATGACGGCACGACGCTTTCCACCATCATCAGCAACCGCTACAGCGATATGGTGCTGGCGGACTTCACCGGCAAAGGGGACACCCAGGACCTGGTGCTGGCCCTGCCCACCGATACCGAGTACGGCGGTGTGACGCTGCAGCTGCTCACCAACGTGGAGGGAGAGTTCCGCTCCTACCAGACGCTGAACCTGGGGGAAGGCTCCTACAGCGGCTGTGCGGCGCTCAGCGCCGGAAAAGGGCGGGATGACGCCATGTACCTCGTTATGGACGCCTGGTCCGGCAACAACAGTCTGGTCTCTGACATCATCCTCTATGATGGGGACACCGGCTTTTTGCAGCCCTATCATCCGCCGGGCCTCAGCGACCCGCAGCGCAGCACGCTGCGCTACCACACCGAGCTGCTCAGCCGGGATATCGACGGCAACGGCACGGTGGATATACCCGTGGAGGTGGATGACGGCGGCGAGCTGGAAACCCCCGTGGACAAGAACCTGGTGTTTCTGCTGTGGAAAGATTATGCGACCGCCGAAGGCGGGCACAGCCACTTCGGCATCTATGACAGCAAAAACAATTTTTATATGTCGCTGCCGGAATCGATGCATGGCAGCATCCTGATCCGCAGCAATTCCGATGATACCGGCTGGGAGATCTGCAACAGCGAAGGCACTACTGTCTACTGTGAAATGCGGGTGGTGGACCCCGCCGAGACCGCCGATGCCGACGAAATGATGGAATATGAGCGCATCGCCAACATCGGCAACCAGCAGCTGCAGGCGCGCATTGTAACGCCCTATTACGGATTGAGTATCGACACCATCACCAGCAGCACCGTGCTGCTGGGCCTGGAATAAGGAAAAGGAGCGCAGTATGAAACGAGTTTTGGTCGTGGAAGACGAAGCCAGCATCCGGGAGATGGTGGCGCTGAACCTGAAAATGGCAGGCTGGGAAGTGCTGGAAGCGCCCAGTGCCGAGCGGGCGCTGGAACTGATGCATCAGAGCGAGCCCTGCGATGCGGCGTTGTTGGACATCATGCTGCCCGGCATGGATGGCCTGAGCCTCTGCGAGACCATCCGCCGGGACGACAGCGATATCGGTATCATCATCGTGTCGGCCAAAGGCCAGGAAAGTGACAAGATCCGCGGCCTTTCCATCGGCGCCGACGACTATATCACCAAGCCGTTCTCGGTGTCTGAACTGGTGGCCCGCCTGGAAGCGCTGACCCGCCGTGTGAAGCGCGGCAGCACTACCAAGGCTGCCGAAGAGCCGGAACAGCTGGTCAGCGGCCCCTTTGTGCTGGACGAAAAGAGCCGGGTGCTCTACAAAGCCGGCAAGCCCATCGACCTCACCCAGGTGGAGTTCCAGATCATGGAGCTGTTCTTCCGCAATCCGGCCACAGCGCTGGTGCGGGAAAAAATCCTGGAGGGCGTCTGGGGCAAAAACTACTTCGGTGATGTGAAGATCGTGGATGTGAACATCCGCCGCCTGCGGATGAAGATCGAAGATGAACCCAGCAACCCGCAGCATATCCTGACGGTCTGGGGATACGGCTACCGCTGGAACGCCTGACGGCAGCCGCAGGATCGGGCACACCGGTGCCGGAAAGGGGGAAAACTGCGATGGCCAAAACAAGCATCATCCAGCGCTGGATCAAGGGCAGCCTGCTCATCATGGTGCTGGTGCTGGTGGCAGCCGAAGCAATTTTCCTCTACAACAGTTACAGGGAGCTGTACGGCGGCGTACAGCACGCCATCGAAAACCGCTTTTCCACCATTGCGGGCCGCCTGCAGGCCACCGGCACGGCCGGAGACAGTATGGAAACCTCCGAGAGCCGCGCCCAGGCCCTGCGCCGCACGGTGGAACAGTTCGATGAAAAGGACAAGTTTGAGTTTATGCTGCTGGATGCCCAGGGCGTGATCCTGGCAACCAGCAGCGGTACCATGACCCAGGACCTGACCAACGGGGCGGATTTCGTCCAGGCGCTCAGTTCCGCCAGCGGCGTCGGCCGTGCGATTTTTACCACGCCCCAGGGCGAGCGGGTCATGGCGGTCACCTCGTTGGTGCCTTACACGGCGGGCAACATTGCGGCCATGCGCATGGTCACCAGCCTGACGCTGGTGGACCGCCAGTGGAGCCAGTATGTGGCGGTTTCGGCGGGTATCGGCGTGCTGGCCTTTCTGCTCATGTTGTGGAGCGGCCTGTTTTTTGTGCGCTCCATCGTGCGCCCCCTGGGGGAGGTGGAGGCCACGGCCACCCGCATTGCCCGCGGCGACCTGAAAGCCCGCCTGCCCGATACCAAATACAATGACGAGATCGGCCGTCTGTGCAGCACCATCAACCAGATGGCCGAGGACCTGGCCGAAACCGACCGGCTGAAAAACGAGTTTATTTCCTCGGTCAGCCATGAACTGCGCACCCCCCTGACCTCCATCAAAGGCTGGGTGGAAACGATCAAGAACATCGACGATCCCACCAATGAGAACTATCGCCGGGGCCTTGCCATCATCGGCACCGAGACCGATCGCCTGTATACCATGGTGGAGGAACTGCTGGATTTTTCCCGCCTGCAAAACGGCATCAAGCTCAACTGCGAGGTGCTGGACCTGGTGGCCGAAGCCACCGATGCGGCGCTTTTTGTGGAAGCACGCATCCAGCAGGAGGGACTGCATTTTGTCTACGAGGAACCGCCCGATCCCTATCCGGTCTGGGCGGACCCCGCCCGTCTGCGGCAGGTATTTGTCAATGTATTTGACAACGCCATCAAATACTCCGACCCCGGCGGGACCATCTTTTTCACGCTGACCCGCACGCCGGTCACCGTCACTGCCGCGATACGCGACCAGGGGCGCGGCATTGCGCCCGATGATCTGGATAAGGTCAAGCAGAAGTTCTTCAAGGCCCAAAATTCGGTGCGCGGTTCGGGCATCGGTCTGGCCGTGGTGGATGAGATCGTCAAGGCCCTGGGCGGCAAGGTGGACATCGAATCGGCGCTGGGGCAGGGGACCACAGTCAGCATCACGCTGCCGGTCTACCATCCCGGCCAGGAACATCTGCACGAAAAAATCTGATCAATCTGTTTTACTGCAAAGGAGATCTATCCCATGTCCAAGGAATTCCGCACCTCCGTCGGCGGTCAGGCCCTGATGGAAGGGATCATGATGCGCGGCCCGGAAAAAATCTGCTGCGCGGTGCGCCGTCCCGACGGCACCATCGACCTGAGCTACGATACGGTGCGTACCCATTGGTACAATAAGGTGCCGCTGGTGCGCGGCGTCTGCAATATGGCGGAAAACCTCTACAAAGGCTATCAATACCTGATGCATGCCGCCGACATCGCCATGGAAGGGGAGGCGGAGCCCGCCGAGTCCAAGCTGGACAAATGGCTGGAAAAACACATGAGCCCTGCCTTCCAGAATGTGCTGATGGGTTTTGCGGCCTTTGCCGGTGTGGCACTGGCGCTGTTTCTGTTTACCTTTTTGCCTACCTTCCTCACCGGCCAAATCGCGCGGTTCATCCCCATGGGGCGCTGGCCGCGGGTCATTCTGGAAGGTGTGCTCAAGATGGTGATTTTCCTGGGGTACATGTTCCTCTGCACCCGCTACAAGGAATTGCACCGTGTGTTTGAGTACCACGGCGCCGAACATAAAACCATCGCCTGCTATGAGGCCGGCCTGCCGCTGACGGTGGAAAACATCCGCAAGCAGAGCCGCTTCCATCCGCGCTGCGGTACCAGTTTCATGATTCTGGTCATTATCATCAGCATTTTCCTGTACGCGGTACTGCCCTGGACCAGCACCGGTCTGCGCGTCGTCTATAAGCTGTGCATGTTCCCGCTGCTGGTGGGCATCTCCTACGAGGTCCTCAAGTGGGCGGGCCGGTCCGACAGTGTGTTTTCTCATATCATCTCGCAGCCGGGGCTCTGGATGCAGCGGCTGACGACCTTTGAACCCGATGATTCCATGATCGAGGTCGCCATCGCCGCCGTCACCCCGGTTCTGCCCGAAAACCGGGAGGATGGTCGCTGGTGAACGCTGCATTTCAGGCCCTGTGTGCCCGGCTGCAGGCGGCAGGCGTGCCGGATGCCCGGTTTGATGCCGCCCAGCTCTACCGTTTTGTCACCGGGCGGGACCCTCGCCTGGACAAGGGCCCTACCGAGGCCGAGGCGGCCCGCCTGGATGTGCTGGCGGAACGGCGTGCCCAGCGGGAGCCGCTGCAATATCTGCTGGGCGAGTGGGATTTTCTGGATTTCACCCTCAAGGTCGGGCCGGGGGTACTCTGTCCCCGCGCCGACAGTGAGGTGGTCTGCGAAACTGCCGTGGAATTGCTGCGGGAGGTACAGAACCCGGTGGTGCTGGACCTCTGCGCCGGTACCGGCTGTTTGGGGCTTGGCATCGCCCGGGCGTATCCCCAGGCGCAGGTCACCTGTGTGGAAAAAAGTGACGCCGCCTGGCGCTACCTGACGGCCAACACCACGGGTACTGCGGTGCAAACGATGCAGGCCGATGTGTTCCGGCTGTTCCGGGCGCTGACGCCGGACAGCGTGGATCTGATCATCTCCAACCCGCCTTACCTCACCGCGGAGGAAATGGCCGCACGGATGCCCGAGACCGCACACGAACCCGCGATGGCGCTGGACGGCGGCACCGACGGCCTGGACTTTTACCGGCTGCTGTGTGCCCGCTACGGCACAGCACTGCGCCCCGGGGGCTGGCTTGTACTGGAAATCGGCTGTGCCCAGGCCTCCGATGTGCTGGCCTTGGGGCGGCAGTACGGCTGGCAGAACGGGGCCTGCCGCAAGGATTACGGCGGCAATGACCGGGTCATTGTTCTGCAAAAACCGCAAAAAAGCGGTTGAAAGTCCTTTCTATAGGACAATAAACGCACAACATATGGTTGTATTTTCTTCGGGAATCGTATATAATAGACCCAAACGCAAAGGATAAGAGCGATTGTAACAGATAAAGGAGAAACGCAAGATGGCAGCTAAAAAAGATACAACCCCCAAGAGCACGGGACCGGCAACCGATAAGAAGGCCGCGCTGGAAACCGCTCTGGCTCAGATCGAAAAGCAGTTTGGCAAGGGCGCCGTTATGAAGCTGGGCGCCAACGTCACCATGCAGGTGGATGCAATCCCCACCGGCAGCCTGGGCCTGGACCTGGCGCTGGGCATTGGCGGTTTGCCCCGCGGCCGTATCGTTGAGGTGTATGGTCCCGAGTCTTCCGGTAAGACCACGCTGGCCCTGCAGGTGCTGGCCGAAGCCCAGAAGATGGGCGGCGAAGTGGCCTTTATCGACGTCGAGCATGCCCTGGACCCTGCCTATGCCAGCGCCTTGGGCGTGGATATCGACAGCCTGCTGGTCAGCCAGCCCGATACCGGCGAGCAGGCCATGGAAATCTGCGAAGCGCTGGTGCGCTCCGGTGCCATCGACGCCATTGTTGTGGACTCGGTGGCGGCCATGGTGCCCCGTGCCGAGATCGAGGGCGAGATGGGCGACAGCCACGTGGGCTTGCAGGCCCGCCTGATGAGCCAGGCCCTGCGCAAACTGACCGGCGTTATCGGCAAAACCAATACCGTCTGTATCTTCATCAACCAGCTGCGTGAAAAGGTGGGTATTGTGTACGGCAACCCCGAAGTTACCACCGGTGGCCGTGCCCTGAAATACTACTCCAGCGTGCGGATCGACGTGCGCCGCATCGAAGGCCTGAAGGATTCCACCGGCGCCTTCATCGGCAACCGTACCCGTGCCAAGATCGTCAAGAACAAGGTGGCACCGCCTTTCCGCGAGGCGGAGTTCGACATCATGTTCGGCGAAGGTATCTCCAAGATCGGCGAAATTCTGGACCTGGGCGTCAAGCTGGGCATCGTGCAGAAGAGCGGTGCCTGGTTCAACTACGGCGAAATGCGCCTGGGTCAGGGCCGTGACAATGCCAAGCAGTTCCTGAAAGATCACCCCGAAGTGTCCGACGAGATCGAAAAGATCGTTCGCGCCAACGCCGACCGCCTGCTGGCCGCCGGCAAGAAGGGCACCGTAAAGCCGCTGGACCCCAGTGAGATCGTCAAGCCGGTGGAACCCGGCGAAGCCCCGGCCGCTGCGGCCCCCGCTGCCAAGACCACCGGCAGCGAGGTGGATCTGGACATCATGGTTGACGAATAATGCCGCGTTTGACCCAGATCAAGGAAACCAAAAAAGGCCGCCTGGCCCTGTTCCTGGACGGGGAATTTGTCTTTTCCCTGGACGAGGAAACCTTCGCGCGGGCCAACCTGCACGAAGGGGATGAACTGGAGTCCTGGCAGGTGGAAGATCTGCGCAAACAGAGCGACACCCGCCGTGCGCTGGACAAGGCGATGGATTATCTGTCGCTGCGGGATCATGCGTCGGGGGAGCTCTACCAGAAACTCTGCCGCAAATTCGATGCCCCCAGTGCCGCCTATGCGGTGGCACGGGCGGGGGAGCTGGGCCTGCTGGACGATGCGGGCTTTGCCCGCCGCCGTGCTGCCGAGTTGCTGCGCAAACGCAAATCCCGGCGGGAAATTCTCACCGACCTTGCCGCCAAAGGCATCGACCGCGATACCGCCGCCGAAGCGGTGGAAGCGTTGTATGAATGCGACGAGGAGGGCGAGGACCCCGAGCTGGCGACCGCCCGCGCATTGGTACAACGCCACTATGCCGCCAAACTGGCCGCCGGAAAACGGGACCAGGTAGCGGCGGCCCTGGCCCGGCGCGGCTTTTCCCATGCCATCATCCGCGAAGCCCTTGCGGAGGATGACGACTGACCCGAACCGCTGCACCTGCCACCCGGCAGATGCCTGAATTTTTACCATAAGGACGTACCTATGAATATTGCCATCATTTCCCTCGGCTGCCCGAAAAACCAGGTGGATGCCGACGTTTTCTGCCATGCGCTGATCAAGGAAGGCCACACCACGGTGGCCGACCCCGCCGAAGCGGACGTCATCATCATCAACACCTGCGGCTTTATCGAGTCCGCCAAGGCCGAGGCCATCGAGAATATCCTCATGGCCTGCCAGTACAAGCAGCAGAACCCCGACCTCAAGGTCATCGTGACCGGCTGCCTGGCCGAGCGCTACAAACAGCAGATCGTGCAGGAAATCCCTGAGGTGGATGCCGTGGTGGGCATTGGTTCCAATGCGGCACTGCCTGCCATTGTGGACCGCGTCTGCACGGCCGGGGCAGGGCAGGTAGAAAGCTACGGCCCCAAAAGCGATATGCCCCTGGGCGGTGCCCGCGTGATCTCCACGCCCCGCCACTACGCCTACCTGAAAATCGCCGAGGGCTGCAACAATTGCTGCCACTACTGCGCCATTCCCCTTATCCGCGGCCCGCTGCGCAGCCGTCCGCTGGAGGATTGCGTAGCCGAAGCACGCTGGCTGGCAGGGGAGGGCGTCCGGGAACTGATCCTTGTGGCCCAGGACCCCACCGCCTACGGCGAGGACTGGGGCAAACCCGGCGCCGTTTGCGAGCTGCTGGGCCGCCTCCAGGAGATTGACGGCATCCGCTGGATCCGGATTTTGTACGCTTACCCCGAGCGCATCAGCGACGAATTTATCGCCGCCATGGTGCGCAACACCAAGGTGGTGCCGTATCTGGATCTGCCCATCCAGCACTGTGATGATGCGGTGCTCAAAGCCATGAACCGCCGCGGCGGCCGTGCCGAGATCGAGGATGCCATCGCCCGGCTGCGGGCCGCCATTCCCGGCATCACGCTGCGCACCACGCTGATTGCGGGCTTCCCCGGCGAGACCGAGGAACAGTACGCCGAACTGTGCGACTTCGTCAAGACCATGCGGTTTGACCGGTTGGGCTGCTTTGCCTACTCCGCCGAGGAAAACACCGTGGCCGCTAAGATGGAAGGGCAGCTGGACGAGGAAACCAAACAGCGCCGCGCCGATCATATCATGGAACTGCAGGCGGAAGTAAGTGCCGACCGGGAAAAGGAAAAGGTGGGCCAGACGCTGGAATGCATCTGCGACGGCGTGGATGATGAGACCGGCATGTATCTGCTGCGTTCCAAGGCTGATTGCCCCGAGATCGACGGCAACGTGCTGACCCCCGCCGATACCCCGCTGGAGACCGGCGCCTTCTACAACGTGACCATCACCGACGCCGACACCTATGACCTCTACGGCTATGCGGAAGAAAAACTGGAGGACTGAACCATGAATCTGCCCAATAAACTGACGATGCTGCGTGTGATCCTGGTGCCTGTGTTTATGGTGTTTGCTGCATTCAGCAAGTATGGCACAGCGGAATACAACAGCACCTTCATGCTGGTGGCAGGCATTATCTTTGCCGTGGCCAGCATTACCGACTTTCTGGACGGTTACATTGCCCGTAAAAATAATCTGGTCACCGACTTCGGCAAGTTCATGGACCCCCTGGCTGACAAATGCCTGACCACGGCTGCGTTCATTTACATGGTGGCCGACGGCATCTGCTCGCCGGTGGTGCTGGCCATTATCCTGTTCCGGGAATTCGCCGTGGCCGGTGTGCGGATGATCGCTGCCGAGTCCGGCACTGTGATTGCCGCCAATATGTGGGGCAAGGTCAAAACTGTGCTCCAGATGCTGACCATCCTGTTCTACTACTTTGCCGCAGCCCTGGGCAACCCCACCGACGTGATGGGCGTGGCCATCATCACCCAGGTACTGTGCTGGCTGGTGGCGGCCGCTACGGTGCTCTCCGGCGGCATCTACCTGTGGCAGAATCGTTCCTGCTTCATGCAGGCAAAATAATAACGGGGGACTACTGCTTTGCCGAATTCAACACCCCGCGCAAAAGTACAGCAGTTTTTTGCCAGAATGACCCGCCCCGAGCGGGCCGTTCTGGTTTTGCTGTGTATTTTTGGCGTTAAATTTCTCTTCAGCACCGCGGCGCACTTTCTGCCTGTGCTGCAAGGTGTGGATGCTTTGGGCAGCGGCCGCCATCCGGTGGATTTCTGGCTGCTGCTGCTCTGCTGCACGGCACTGTTGGGCACCTGGTGCCTCTATCGCCGAGCCCTGCGGGCCGTTGGTGCCCGCTTCACCCGGTTTGATGGGGTGGTGCTGGCGGTCTGCTGTGTGCTCAGCGCCGCGTTCTACCTCCATGCCATGGTAGGCCGCCAGAGCCTCTATCTCTGGGATAACGCCACCTACTATAATCTCCAGGTGCGCCTGGAATCCAACTTTGCCGACGGCGTCTTTATGGGCGTGGGCTCCACCATCTACAAGACCTGGTTCAACGACTACGCCCCCTTTGTCATCAACATCCTGCTGGAACCCTTCTTCATGTTCACAGCGCGCACGGCCAACACCTTCGCCATCCTCTGCGCGCTGCTGATCCCGTCGCTGGTCTATTTCAGCGCGCTGGTGTTCCTGCTGGTGCTGCGCCGTCAGCTGGCGCCCCGGGCCCCGCGGCTGTTCACGGCGTTGGGCATGGCCTTTGTGCTGCTCATGCCGCTGGTCCATGTGGCGCTTTACCGCGGCATGCCGGACTTGCTGGGTGTGGCCTTTGCCTTTATGCTCATGGCGCTGCTCACCGGGTATGATTTCGATGTGCCGGCACCGGCCCGTCTGGTCAGCCTGACCACCTTCACGGGGCTTCTGATTCTGACTCGCCGCAGCTATATGTTCACGGTGGTCACCCTGTTTTTGTTCTATGGTGTCCGGGTGCTGGTGCGGGCGCTGCGCAGCCGCAACCGCGGTGCGCTGGTGCGCTTCTGGCAGTTTGCCTTTGTGTCGGTGCTCTGCGTGGGGCTGCCGCTGGCGCCCATGTTCTGGCGCATCATCCGCGCAGACTACGGCGACCGCTATGCCACCTACCAGACCGGCGGCTTCCTCTCGGAACTGGGCAACCAGCGGGTCTACCTGGGGTACTTCCTGCTGGCCGTGCTGGTTATTGGCACTGTATACGGATTGTATAAAAAGGGCCTGAGATTCCTTTCTGTACTCTCTCTCGCCGGGGCGGTGGTCACCGTTCTGCTGGTGACCCGGGTCCAGAATATGGACGACCACCAGTCGCTGGCCGTGGCACCTTTCTATCTGCTGGGGTTCTTCCTCTGTGCGCTGGCGGTGTCCAATCTGTCCAACCGGCTGCTGTGGGCGGTGCCTGCGGCGGTGCTGGGGGGCATGTGTGCGCTCAATTTCGGTGCCTGCAGCCAGCTGCTGCCGCCGCTGTGGTTCCCCACCGAAGTGTACAGCGGCCTCTACTTCTATGTGGACAATGTCCGGGACGATATGGACGGCATCGCTCAGGTGAATGACTGGCTGCGGGAAAACTGCAGCGGTGAAAACTCTGCCTATATGATCTGCCACGGTGTGGCGTACAGTGCCGACGTTTTCCGTGCAGCCGCCCTGCCCGATGAGAGCATCCGCATGATCCTGGCCTACGGCGCGGTGAACCCCGGCAACGATGCCTTCCCCAAGGAATTGTTCACCGCCCAGGCCGTGCTGACCTGTACCCCCTTTGATCCCAGCAACCACACCGAAAAAATCAACAGCGCTTTCCTGGAAAACCAGGAAAAATACCAGCCCTTTGAGGTGGCCGCCACCTTCGATATGGGCAACGGCTACACCATCACCGCCTATCGCCGCGTCAAGGCGCCCACGGTGGAAGAGCTGGACACCTATCGCAGCTGGCTGGCCGAGGAGGACGCGCAGTTCCCCTACAATTTCAGCGCCGTGTGGGACCAGTTGGAAGCCCAGTTCGCAAATAACGGCTGAAGGCTTGCAACGGCGCCCTGCGGCGGCTATAATAGAAACCATCGGAGACCATTGAATTGGGAAAGGATTGTGCCACCATGCAGATTTTTAACACCATGACCCGGCAGAAAGAGGAATTCGTCCCGGCAAAAGCGGGCGAGTACCGCATTTATGTCTGCGGCCCCACGGTCTATAACTATATCCACATCGGCAATGCACGCCCGATGATCGTGTTTGATACCCTGCGCCGCTATCTGGAATACTGCGGCAACAAGGTCTACTACGTTTCCAACATCACCGATATCGATGACAAGCTGATCCAGAAGGGCCAGCAGGAGGGCATCTCCATGCAGGAGGTGGCCCGCAAGTTTGAGGCTGAGTACATCAAGGATTCCGAGGGCCTGAACGTGGAGGAACCCACCGTGCGGCCCCGCGCCACCGAGCACATCGGCGAAATCATCAAGATCGTCAAGGACCTGGTGGATTCCGGCCATGCCTATGTGGCCCGCAACGGCGACGTGTATTTCCGCGTCAAGTCCGACCCCGGCTACGGCAAGCTGAGCCATCTGAACCTGGACGATCTGGAGAGCGGCAACCGCACCCTGCGCAGCCAGATGGATGACGACCTCAAGGAAGACCCCGCGGATTTCGCGGTGTGGAAGGCTGCCAAGCCCGGCGAACCCTACTGGGAGAGCCCCTGGGGCCACGGCCGTCCCGGCTGGCACATTGAGTGCAGCGCCATGGCCCGCAAGCATCTGGGCAAGACCATCGACCTTCATGCCGGCGGCCAGGATTTGATCTTCCCCCATCACGAGAACGAGATCGCCCAGTCTGAGTGCGCCAACGGCTGCACCTTCAGCCGCTACTGGATGCACAACGGCTTCTTGAACATCAACAACGAGAAGATGTCCAAGAGTGCGGGCAACTTCTTCACCGTGCGGGAAATTGCCGACAAATACGGCTATGAGCCCATCCGCTACTTCATGCTGACGGCGGGCTACCGCATGCCGCTGAACTACACGGTGGACCTGATCGAGAGCTGCAAGAACAGTCTGGAGCGCCTGTACACCTGCCGCGATAACCTGGACTTCGCCATCGAGCATGCCCACGGCACCGATACGGCGCTGGCCGCCAAGTGCGAGGACGCCCGCACCAAGTTCAAGGCCGCTATGGACGACGACCTGAACACCCCCGATGCGCTGGCTGCGGTGTTTGATTTCGTCAAGGAGATCAACACCTTGTCGGATGCTTCGGACAAAGCTACGCTGGAACTGACCGCCAAGACCTTTGACGAGCTGACCGGTGTGCTGGGCCTGCTCTACAACCGCAAAAAGGACGAAGTCCCGGCCGAGGTGACCGCTCTGGTGGAAGAGCGCGCCGCCGCCAAGAAGGCCAAGGACTGGGCCAAGGCTGATGCCATCCGTGCCCAGCTCACCGAGATGGGCTGGAGTGTGACCGACACCGCCCAGGGCCCCAAAATCGCCAAACTGTAAAGGATACAACGTAGGGGCATACCTGCGTGCCCAGCTGCCGAACAACCGGCGGAAGGCACGCGGGTAGGCCCCACGTGTTTTTGAAGCCAATGAAGATACAACGCAAACAAGTGAATACGCAGGCACTCTGGTGGATGCTGGGGTGCGCCCTGGTGCTGCGGTTGGTACTGGCCCTGGTGACGGAAGGCTACCCCTATGATATGAGCTGCTTTGTGGCCTGGGGCGACAAGCTGGCTTCCCAGGGACCCGCCGCCTTTTACAGCGAGGGCTATTTTGCCGATTATCCGCCCGGGTATCTCTTTGTACTGGGCTTGGTAGGGCTGATCCGCGGAGTATTCTCTATTCCCTTTGAATCTCCGCTGACCTATTTCCTGCTGGCCCTGGTGCCCAGCGTATGCGATTGTGCGGCGGCCTGGCTGGTCTGGCGGGTGGCGGTGCGCGCCATGCCGGACAGCAAGGTGCCCCTGCTGCTGGCGGCTTTTACGGCCTTCAATCCGCTGCTGCTGTTTGATACCGGCGTCTGGAAACAGATCGACGGCGCCTTTGCACTGCCGCTGCTTCTCTGCTTTCTTTTGCTGGAAGAGCGACGCTATCTGCCGGCTGCCTTTCTGTACGGTGTGGCATTGGCCATCAAACCCCAGGCGCTGCTGTTCGGTCCGGTTCTGGCAGCCTGCTTTCTGGCAGCCATTGCGCAGGAAGAAAACCGCTTCCGTGCCTTCGCGCGGTGTTTTGGCGGGGCGGCGGTGGCGTTGGTTCCGCCGCTGGCGGCGGGGCTGCCGTTTTATGGTATCACCAGCCTGATTCCTTCGCTGGTGGAAAAGTATTTCGGTACCGTCTCCAGCTACCCCTACGCTTCCATCAACGCATTCAACTGGCTCACCGCCCTGGGCGGCAACTGGGAACCGCTGGAAAATGAGGCCCTGTTGGGCATCAGCTGGCACACGCTGGGCTGGTTCTTCATTCTGCTGGTCACGGCGGGGCTGGTCTTTTTTGCGGTGCGCAGCGTGCGCGGGGGTCACTTCTCGCCGCTGCTGCTGGCTGCCTATTATGGATTGGGTGTCTTTACCTTTGGGCACTGCATGCACGAGCGGTACATGGTGCCCGGCGTGCTGCTGGCGCTGCTGGCGGCCGCCCGCTGGAACGATATCCGTCTTTATGCGGCAGGCTTCGGAATGTCCCTGACCGGGTTCATCAACCTGGCCACCGTCTACACCCTGGCCGGTACCGAGGACGAATGGCTGACCA
This sequence comes from uncultured Subdoligranulum sp., assembly GCA_900545545.1. Classification (GTDB taxonomy): domain Bacteria; phylum Bacillota; class Clostridia; order Oscillospirales; family Ruminococcaceae; genus Gemmiger. The sequence continues at coordinate 52,559 of UQZO01000004.1, forward strand.
GTGCCACCAGTTCCACGGTAGCGGTGCTGGACGGTCTGGCCGAAACGGTCTGCTGCATTATGTTGCTGTTTGCCGTGTGGGATATCGCCCTGCACGGCCATGCATTGCCGCTGCCTGCCCGCAGCAGGGCAGAGGAGACAGTCCCGGCGGGGCAGCCCCGTTGGCGGCCGTGGGAGCGCCGGGCCCTGCTGGGGCTGACGCTGGCTACGGCGGTATTGAGCTTTGCCTACCTGGGCGATACCACCGCGCCCCAGAACCCCCTGGACGCCACCGATACGGTGTTGACGGAGCAGGTGACAGTGGAGGGGACTGCGGTGGACCTCTGGGTCTACCCGGGCATCTCCTTTGGCGGAAGCCTGAAAGTTACCGACGAAGGGGGCAACGTGCTCTTTGTGCAGGAACTGGGCTACAGCACCTGTTTCAACTGGAGCGAAACCCGGCTGTCGGTCACGGCGGGCCAAACCCTGACTGTCACGGTGGAAAACGCCCAGGTGTTTGAGCTGGCCTTCCGGGACGGCGACGGCAATCTGGTGCCGGTCACCGGCGGCGGGGCGCTGCTGGATGAACAGGACGCTGTGCCCGATACCATCAGCCAGCTCAACAGCATGTATTTTGATGAGATCTATCATGGCCGTACCGGCTATGAACAGCTGCACAAGATGCCGGTGTATGAGACCACCCATCCGCCGCTGGGCAAGGATCTGATCATGGTGGGCATTGCCCTTTTCGGTATGACTGGTTTCGGCTGGCGGTTCTCCGGCACGCTGTTCGGTGTGCTGCTGGTGCCGCTTGCCTGGTGCTTCGCCCGCCGCCTGACCCGCAAACGCTGGATCGGTGCGGTGGCCGGTACGCTGCTGGCGCTGGATTTCATGCGCTTTGCCCAAAGCCGTATTGCCACCATTGATATCTACGGCACCTTCTTTATTCTGCTGGGCGCCTATTTCATGCTGTGGTATTGCCAGAGCGTGCTGCAAAAGGGCGTCAACGGCTCGCTGCTGCCCATGGCGTTGGGCGGTGTGGCCTTTGGCCTGGGCTGTGCGGCCAAATGGACCGGCATCTATGCCGGGGCCGGGCTGGCGATCCTTTACCTGGGGGTGCTTTACGCCCGCTGGCGGCAGAAGCAGCCCGGCTTCCGGGAGGAGTTCCGCACGGCTGCGCTAGGCGGCGTACTCTTCTACGTGCTGCTGCCCCTGTGTATTTATATTCTTTCCTATCTGCCGTACTGGTGGCGGGACCCGAGTTTCAGCCTCGGCGACTGGTGGCAGTGCCAGGTTTCGATGTATTCCTATCACTCCAACCTGGAGGCGACCCATCCCTTTGAGAGCCGCTGGTATACCTGGCTGTTGGGGCTGCGCCCGGTGTGGTATTACCAGAATACCCATCTGGCTGCGGGCATGAAAGCCAGCATTGCGGGCCTGGGCGGACCGGTGATCTGGCTGGCAGGGCTGGTCAGCCTGGTGGTGCTGCTGTGGCACCAGGTCAGCAACCGCGGCAGCCGCGCCGGGGCCGGGGTACTGATCCTCTACGGTACCCAGCTGGTGCCCTGGATGCTGGTTACCCGGTGCACCTTCCTGTACCATTATTTCCCCAGCTCCATGTTCTGCTTGGCGGCCATCGCGCTGGTGCTCTCCCGCATCCGCAACACACGCCTGGCTCAGCGCATCGGCATCGGGCTGTGCGGGGCGGCGCTGGTGTTGTTTGTCTGCTATTATCCGGTTCTTTCGGGCCTGCCCATTCCCGAATGGTGGGCCTATGCGCTGGAAGTGTTGCCCAGCTTCGGCTTCTATTGAGAAATGCAAAAAAGACCCTCGCAGGGGAGTTCTGAGCCCTGCGGGGTCCTTTTTGTTGCCTGGCGTTACTCAGGCTTCTGGGAGGTAAATATGATGAGGCAGGCCTTCAACATAGATGGGGGTCAGTTCGGCCTGGATCAACGGCATAGCATAGTCAATAAAGTCCTGAGTCATGGCGGTGTGGTCGGCGTTGACCCATGCCAGCGGGACTTTCTTTTCGAGGTTGGCAACCTCGCGGATGGGGTGCAGGCTGGTGCCGCACTGGTACGGCGCATTGGAGATGCGGTCCAGGGCCACCATCTCGCCGGTGTGACCCTCAAAGGCGGCCTTGGCGGCAGCACCGCCCACCTGGTAGGCTTCGGTAATATCGGTGCGGCTGGTCAGATGCCCTGCGCAGCGCTGCAGGGTGGAAAGCTCGATGCAGCGGGTCTTGGTGTCCAGACGGCGAGCCACGGTGTTGGCCAGGAAACGGGCCGTGCCGGTCAGGGTCTTGTGACCGAAGGCGTCCACCGCGTGGACATCGTCGGCCAGCTCGCAGACGTAGCGGCCGTCCTCCAGCTTGACGCCCTCGGACACGGCAATGACGATGGAAGGTTTGGATTTCTGCATCCGTTCCACTTTTTCCACAAAGTGGTCCACGTTGAAGGGAACTTCGGGTAGGCAGATCATGTCCACGCCCTCGCAGTCCTCAGCTTTGGCCAGGGCGGCAGCTGCCGTCAGCCAGCCGGCGTTGCGGCCCATGATCTCCACGATGGTCACATACTTGGTGCCGTACACCGTGGCGTCCCGGATGATTTCCTTCATCACCACGCCAATATACTTGGCGGCGCTGCCGTAGCCGGGGGTGTGGTCGGTGACCATCAGGTCGTTGTCGATGGTTTTGGGTACGCCCATAAAGCGGATCTCGCTGCCGATGTGGGCACCGTAATCGGCCAGCTTGCCGATGGTGTCCATGGAATCGTTGCCGCCGATGTAGAAGAAATAGCCGATGTCCAGCTCTTTCAAAATCTCGAACAGCTTCTGGTAGACGGCCTCGCCCTCGGCGGTGTGCCAGTCGGGGAGTTTATAGCGGCAGCTGCCCAGATAGCTGGACGGCGTGCGCTTGAGCAGCTCAATATCCAGCGCGCTCTTCAGCTTATCATCCAGCACGCAGGTGCGGCGCTCCAGAAGCCCCGCCACGCCGTGCAGCATGCCGTAGACCTTGCCTGCACCGCGGCTTTTGCAGCTTTCGTAGACGCCGGCCAGGCTGGCATTGATGACTGAGGTCGGACCGCCGGACTGACCGACGATTGCATTTTTTGCCATAGTGTTCCTCCCGCATAGGCTGCGTCGGATGCGCTTCCTTCGTAAAGCCGCATGGCGCATGTGAATTTGTTGTATTCAGTGTACCATGGGGCAAGCGGTTTTGCTATTGTTGGGGTTGCTCAAAAAATGTCGCTGTGTTGTGAAAGATGCTGTTCCACAATGCGGAATGACCAAGGTGGCCTGCCGGGACACAAAAAAGCACTCGTTCCGTATAACGGAACGAGTGCTGATGGCTTTTGATGAATTCAATAATATTACTTTGCAAAAATTGCGGCATGTGGGCAATCTGCCCAAAAAAGATCAGCCCAGATGGATGTGGCGGGGCACACCGTTGATATAAATCGGCGTCAGTTCCGCCTGGATCAGCGGGCGGGCGTAACGCTCAAAATGTTCGTTGACGTGCATGCCGTCTGCGGTGATCCACTCGTCGGGCACCTTCTTCTCAAAGTTGGCAACCTGGGTCACGTCCACCATCTCGGTCTCCACGCGGTAGGGCTGGTCGCTCAGCCGCTTGATGGCACACATCTTGGCGGTTTCGCCGCGCATGGCAGCTTCCACGGAGGCGCCGCCCACCTGGTAGGCTTCGGTGATATCGGTGCGGCTGGCCAGATGGCTGGCGCAGCGCTGCAGGGTGGAAAATTCGATGGCACGGGTCTTGCAGCCCAGGCGTACCCGAATCAGTTCCGCCAGATAACGGCTGGTGCCGCTGAGGATGGCCTTGTGGCCGAAAGCGTCCAGCTGCCCGGCGGTGGAAACCAGATCGCACAGGAAGACGCCGTCGGTGTTCTTGACGCCCTCGCTGACGGCGATGATGACGTTGTGGCGCTCTTTTTCCAGCTGGGCTACGCGGGCCAGGAAGGCTTCCTCATCAAAGGCGCGTTCCGGCAGCAGGATCAGGTCGGGGCCGTTGCAGTCCGGGCCGGCGGCCAGGCTGGAAGCGGCGGCCAGCCAGCCGGTGTGGCGGCCCATGATCTCGGCCACTGTTACGCTGCGCAGGTCATAGACGCTGGAATCGCAGATGACTTCCTTCAAGATGGTGGCGATGTATTTCGCCGCGCTGCCGTAGCCGGGGGTGTGGTCGGTGAGCATCAGGTCATTGTCGATGGTTTTGGGGACGCCGATAAAGCGGATCTCGCTGCCGATGCTCTGGCCATAGGTGGACAGCTTGGCGATGGTGTCCATAGAATCGTTGCCGCCGATGTAGAAGACGGCGCCAATGTCATACTGCGCGAACAGCTCGAACAGCTGGCGATAGGGACGCTCATCCACCGCGGCATCCGGCAGCTTGTGGCGGCAGCTGCCCAGGAAGCTGGACGGCGTGCGCTTGAGCAGCTCGATATCCATCTTGTCGGACAAAACGGTGTCCAGGTCCACGATCTTGCCTTCCAGAACACCCTCAATGCCATACTGCATGCCGTATACATGGGGGGCACCGCATGCTTTGGCGGTCTCGTAGACGCCCGCCAGGCTGGAGTTGATTACGGCAGTGGGGCCGCCGGACTGACCTACCAATACATTTTTCATCATATATACCTCTTGTACTATTTGTTTTGAATATTACAATACGTATTTTTCAATTGCTTGTGCCACGCCGTCGTGGTTGTTGTCGGCGGTGATTACATCCGCGGCCTGCTTGATGTCGTCGGTGGCATTACCCATGGCAACCCCCAGGCCGGCCAGTTCCACCATGGTGCGGTCGTTGCCGGAATCGCCCACCGCCATCACCTCATCGCGGGTCAGGCCCAGCCGCTGGGCCAGTGCCATCAGACCGGGACCCTTGCTCACCCCCGGGGCGTTGAGCTCCAGATTGCGCTCGATGCTGGAGGCGGTCTCCAGTTCGGGGCAGGCGGCGGCTACGGCTTTCCAGGCAGTGTCGCGGATTTCTTCGGTGGGGTACAGGATGCTGAACTTCTCGATCTCGTGCGGGTGCTGCTCCATCATCGCATGCATGTCGGGGACCTCGATGCGTGTGGTGCGGAAATACTCCCGCAGGTTGGGCGGCACCATGTCCATGCTGGTGCGGGCATTCTCGATGGTGGTGTAGCTTTGCCCGTTGATAAAGATGCTCAGCATGCCGCCAAAGGGGGCCAGCACGTCAAAGGCACGCTCGGCTGCTGCCGCCTCAAAGGGCAGGCTGACCAGTTTCTCGCCGGTCTGCAGGTCTACCACCGATGCTCCGTTGGAGGTCAGGGCATACCGCACACCGGGGATCGAGAGAAACTGTTCCGGCACACCGCGGACGGTACGTCCGGTGGCAGGCAGGACTGCCACACCTTTTTCCAGCGCCGCACGAATGGCAGCCAGGGTCCGCGGGCTGATCTCTTTCTGATCGTTGAACACGGTTCCGTCCAGATCCAGGGCAACCAGACGAATCTGCTTCATATACTTCTCCCCAATCATTGTTATCCATGCTAAATTTTACCGCAAAATGCTTTTGATTGCAACCTGAGGTCTGCTGTGCTACAATGAATAAACTGTAAAATTTCGGAAAGGGCAGGGGAGCTATGACCGCAAAACGCCTGTGGCTGCTGGATGTGCTGCGCGGGGCCGCGCTGGTGAATATGCTGGCCTACCATGCACTGTACGACTGGGTGTATGTATTCGGGCATACGGGCGGCTGGTATGATATCTGGTCGCCGGGGTGTCATGTGTGGCAGCAGTATATCTGCTGGAGCTTTATCCTGCTGTCGGGCTACAGCTTTACGCTGGCCCGAAAGCCTTGGAAAAACGGCCTGCTGGTGGCCGGGTGTGCGGTGGTGCTTACGGTGGTCACCGTCGGGTTCATGCCGTCGGAATCCATCTGGTTCGGTGTGCTGCATCTCAACGCCGCCGCCGTGCTGCTGACCTGCCTTTTGTACCCGCTGCTGCAAAAATGCCCGGCGGGGGTGGGGCTTGCCGGTTCGGCGCTGCTCTTCTTCCTGACCAATCAGGTGCCGGAAGGGTATCTTGGCTTTGAAACCCTGCGCCTGTGCGCGCTGCCTGCCGCCTGGTACCGCACCAATCTGTTCTGGCTGGGCCTGCCGGATCTGACGCGGTTCGCCTCGGCGGATTATTTCCCGCTGATCCCCTGGCTGTTCCTGTTCTGGTGCGGGTTGTTTCTGGCCCGGCTGTGGCGGCCCCGGGCCGGGCAGGCACCGGTGCTGCTGCGGCCGCTGGCCCTTATCGGGCGGCACACGCTGCTTGTCTATATGCTGCATCAGCCGGTAATTTACGGGGTGCTGTGGCTGTGGCATGCGGTCCGCTGAACGCCCTCTGTGGAAAAGCGGAAAAAATGTTAAAAAATTAAAAATTCGACGTCCTATACCCAATTTCCCAGTTGACACAGGCAGGGTCGATATAGTATAATCTTGTTTACTGGTTAATTGTATTTGACCGGCAAACTCCTGTCTCAGGTCAAGGGAGGGAAGAAGATGTCGGAGATCCGTGTCAAAGAGGGCGAGTCCCTCGAGAGCGCTCTGCGCCGTTTCAAGCGCAGCACCGCCCGCAGCGGCGTGTTGGCCGAGGTGCGCAAGCGTGAGGCTTATGAGAAGCCGTCCGTGCGCCGTAAGAAGAAGTCCGAGGCTGCCCGCAAGCGCAAGTTTAAGTAAGCTAGCTTACAGAGAACGACTGTGCAGGCCCGCGTTTTGCGCGGGTCTGCACTTTTTGTATTAAGGAGCTGTATCATGATCCTTACCCCGGAATTTATCTTTCGCAAAGTGGAGGCCATCCGCCCGGAGTTTCTGGCCCGGCAGGGCATCAAAGCGCTGGTGCTGGATGTGGACAATACGCTGACCGCTGATAACAGCCAGGTCCTGGAGGAGAGCGTGCAGGCATGGCTGCAGGAGATGCGGGACGCAGGCATCAGCCTGACTATCGTTTCCAACAACACGGCCAAGCGGGTGCGCCCCTTTGCCGAGCGCATCGGCCTGGCCTGGGTATCCATGGCATGCAAGCCGCTGCCGTTGGGGCTGATGGTGGCCCGTCACCGCCTGGGGGTATCCAAATCCCAGATGGCCATGGTGGGGGACCAGATCTTTGCCGACCGGATGGCGGCGGGGCTGTACGGCATTCCCTGCCTGTTCCTTCTGCCCCGCACCCCCCACGACAAAGCCCGCAGCGTAAAGATCAAGCGCAAGTTTGAACCCCGCTGGATCAAGCGCTATTTTGAAAAGGGAGGCAAGCTGTATGAGTGATGCACCGCGTTTCGGCTCGGCCGGTCTTTCGGACAGCTACCCCGGCAAAACCTTTGACCCCGAAGGCATTGCCCGCTACACGGCGGACTTTGGCCTGACTGCCTTTGAATACCAGTGCGGCCGCGGTGTGCGGTTGGCGCTGGATAAGGCGGCGGCTTTGGGCAAGGCCTGCGCCCAGCGGAATATTGCGCTGTCGGTGCACGCGCCCTACTATATCAGTATGTCCAGCCTGGAGGAGGAAAAGCGGCTGCACAGCATCGACTATCTGCTGCAAAGCTGCGCCCTCGTCAAGGCGCTGGGCGGGCACCGGGTGATCTTCCACACCGGTTCCTGCGGCAAGCAGAGCCGGGAGGAAGCACTGGAGAAAGCCCTGGACACCATGCGCCGGGCGGTAGCCACCTGCGATGAAGCAGGCTTTGCCGACTGCATCCTCTGCCCCGAAACCATGGGCAAGGTCAACCAGCTGGGTACGCTGGACGAGGTGCTGGCGCTCTGCCAGGTGGATGAACGCATCACCCCTTGCATCGATTTCGGGCATCTCTATGCCCGCAGCCAGGGCACCGAATTTGCCGAGCCCCATGCCGCCGAAGATTACGCGGCCCTGCTGGATAAGCTGCAGGTGCTGGGGCCCGAGCGAGCCGCCCACTTCCACGCCCATTTTTCCCGCATTGCCTACACGAAGGGCGGCGAAAAATGCCACCTGACCTTTGCGGATACCGAGTTCGGCCCGCCCCATGCGCCGCTGCTTTCGCTGCTGAAAGCCCGCGGACTGGCACCCACCATCATCTGCGAATCGGCGGGTACCCAGGCCGAGGATGCGCAGACGCTTTCTCAGGTGTACGGGGCGCTGTAAGGGCATTCCCGCAAAAAAATGGCGAAAACAACCCAAAAAAAGAGGCCCAGGTCTTGCAAAAAGACGCAGTATCCTGTAAAATAGATACAGCTATGTAGTACCATTCTATTATTGGAGGAATTTTTATATGATTTCTGCAGGCGAATTCCGCAACGGCGTTACCTTCGAACAGGACGGCCAGGTCCTTCAGGTCGTTGAGTTCCAGCACGTCAAGCCCGGCAAGGGCGCCGCTTTCGTGCGTACCAAGACCAAGAACGTGATCACCGGTTCTGTGGTTGAGACCAGCTACAACCCCACCGCCAAGTTCCCGCAGGCGTTTATCGAGCGCAAAGAGGTCACCTACTCCTACGAGGACGGCGGCCTGTACCACTTCATGGACGTGGAAACCTACGACGATATCCCCGTCAGCGCCTCCGATGTGCCCGAGAACTTCAAGTTCTGCAAGGAGAACGATACCTGCAAGCTGCTGAGCTACAAGGGCAAGGTCTTCAGCGTGGAAATCCCTAACTTTGTTGAGCTGGAAATCACCGCTACCGAGCCGGGCATCAAGGGCAACACCGCTACCAACACCCTGAAGCCCGCCACCGTCGAGACCGGCGCCGAGATCCGTGTGCCGCTGTTCATCAACGAGGGCGACAAGGTTCGCATTGATACCCGCACCGGCGAGTATATGGAGCGCGTCAACTGATTTCTCTGCCGGGCATGGCCTACCGCCGCGCCCGGCTTTTTTTGACACAACCAAACGGAGGAAACGCATTATGGCTATGGATCTGAATGCAAAGGCCGCGTACATCCGCGGCCTGATGACCGGTATGGAATTTGACCCCGCCTCCAAGAACGGCAAGGTCATCGCAGCGATGATGGACCTGCTGGAGGAGATGGCCGCCACCGTGACCGAGCACGACAACGCGCTGGATCAGGTCTACGATGAGCTGGAAACCCTCGACCAGGATCTGGACGATATGGTAGCCGACCTGTACGGCGACGACGAGGAAGAAAGCGACGACGAGGAGGCTGAGGACCTCTACGAGGTTACCTGCCCCAACTGCGGCGCTGTCTCCACCGTCGATGAAGAGACCCTGCTGGACCAGGAGTCCGAGCTGGTTTGCCCCAACTGCGGTGCCGCTTTTGACATCGAGCTGGAAGGCACTGAGGAGGAAGCTCCCGAAGAAACCGATAACCAGGATCAGTAAGGTATTGCATCCGTAAGCCCTTTGCCCCCAGCAAAGGGCTTTTTTGTTATCCGAAGAGGAGCCGGTATGTTGGAGTTTTTCCGTATATTGCTTCCCGCGGTTTGCGTCGGCTGCTTTTTGTGGGGCGCCTGGCACTGTGCCGTGCGCACGCTGTTCCCGGCGGGCGCTGCGCTGAATGGAGAAGGCCGCTTTCCGCTGCGGCTGGGCCGCCCGGCACTGTTTTGCCTTTTGGTGGGCCTGGCGGTACAGGGGCTGTTTGTGGCATGGTGTTATGCGCAAGGGTCCTATGCCACCCTGGGGCAGGCGCTGGAGGTCCAGTTTTACGGCAATACCGATGCGCGGCATTATATTGACCTGGCACAGTATGGCTACGGGGCGGGGGAGGAATTCCCGGAACAATACCTGATGATCGTGTTTTTTCCGCTGTTTCCCTGGCTGCTGCGGCTGCTGAATCCCTTTGGCTGGCTGGATTACCGGGTGCTGGCGCTGGTGGTACAGCTGCCCCTTTTCTGTGCGGCGGGCACAGGGCTTTTTGCCCTGGTGTGCCGCCGGTATGACCGCCGTACCGCCTGGCGGGCGCTGGTATTGCTGGTGGTCAGCCCGGCGTCGGTGTTTTTCTTCGCCCCCATGACCGAAAGCCTGTTTCTGGCTCTGTGTGTCTGGTATGTATGGTGTTTGCAGCAAAAGCATTGGGGGCGTGCCGCTCTACTGGGCGTGCTGGCGGGGCTGACCCGGGCCCCGGCGGATTGCTGATGGGGCTGGCGCTTCTTATGCTGATTCAGGAAGGACGCGCCCGCCACAAGGCACCGCCCCTTGCCGCAGTCGCCGCCATGCTGGGCCCGGCGGCGGGTCTGGGCGGCTATTTTGCCCTCAATCAGGTGATCTATGGAAGGTGGAATCAGTACAGCGTCTACCAGTGGGAGCACTGGAATCAAAAGCTGGGCCTGTTTACCGATACTTTGCGCTATCACCTGTCCTACCTGGCACAGTGGTGGTCCGGCAACCGGGCCGTTGCGGTGTGGGTCTGCCTGACGGCGGTGGTCTGTATTTTGCTGGCGTTTGTGCTGCTGGCAGCGGCAGCCCGGGTTTTGCCGGCCAGCTGGCTGGGCTACGGCCTGGCGTATCTGCTGGTCACCATGGGGGCTACCTGGCTGCTCAGCGCACCGCGGTATACGGTGGCGCTGTTCTGCCTGCCCGCTGCGCTGGCGGCCTTGCTGCGGGGGCACCGCAGATGGACGCTGTGTACCGTGGGGGCACTGGCAGCTTGCAGCGTGGCCTATACGGTGGCATACCTTGGGCATCAGCCCATTTATTGAAAATGCCTTTCGGAGGGGAACTGCTCCCTTTTTCGGAACGGTTATGCCATACCGGGAACGACGGTGCACCGGAGGTTGTTGTTTGCGGGCCTGTATGTTACAATGAGCCCAAAGGAGCGTGCGAAGATGAAAACAACGTTGGAAGTCTGTGTAGACAGCCTGGCTTCGGCCCGGGCTGCGGCCGAGGGCGGCGCCGACCGCCTGGAACTATGCAGTGCGTTGGCGGTTGGGGGCCTGAGCCCTTATGCTGAATTGCTGAAACAGATCAAACAGGTGTGCAATTTGCCGGTGCGCTGCCTGATGCGTCCCCGCGCGGGGGATTTTCTCTACAGCCCGGAAGAAATTGAGCTGCTGTGTGCGCAGATTCAGACGCTGGGGGAAGCGGGGGCCGACGGCTTTGTGGTCGGTGCGCTGACGCCGGAGGGCACCTTGGACCTGCCTGCCATGCAGCAGCTGCTTGCAGCCTGCGGCGGGCGCCCGGTCACCTTGCACCGTTGCATTGACGTGGCAAAAGAGCCGCAGGAAGTGTACCGTGAAGCGGCCAGGCTGGGCTTGGATACGGTGCTGACCAGCGGAGGTGCGGCATCCTGTCTGGAGGGAGCCGATACCCTGGCATGCCTGCTGGCGCTGCGGGATGAGATCGGCGGCCCCGAGGTGCTGATCGGCGCCGGGGTCAATGCCAAGGTGATCGAACAGCTGCGCACCCGGCTGCCGGGGGCACGGGCTTTCCACATGAGCGGCAAAATGCTGGTGGAAAGCGGCATGAAATTCCGCCGCGAAGGGGTGCCCATGGGCCTGCCGGGGCTGGACGAGTGGCATATCCAGCAGACCGACGCTGCCGCTGTACGCGCAGCCCGCACGGTGCTGGGATAAAGGAAAAGGGGCGAACAGAGCGGTGCAAGTACAACTGAAAACGTTATGCGCAGCGGACAAAGAAGCCCTGGCTGCCCTTTATACCACGGCGGACCGACGGTTTTTGTCGGACCGGCTGCCGTACCCGTATACCGAACAGGATGCGGCCGAATGGTTGAAAATTGTGCGGGACCATGATGGCAGGGACGGACTCTTTCGGGCGATTATGGTGGATGACAGGCTGGTCGGTACCATTTCGGTGGAACAGAAGAGTGATATATTCCGTCGCGATGCGGAAATCGGTTTTCTGCTGGAAACTACACAATGGTCAAGAGGCGTTATGACCGAGGCGGTCCGCCAGATATGTGCTCTTGCCTTCAAGAAACTGGCAATCGTCCGCCTTACCGGCCTGGTATATGAAGAAAACATTGCCTCCCGCAAGGTTCTGGAGAAAAATGGTTTTTGCCTGGAAGGCGTTATGCAGCAGGCTGTCACCAAAAACGATGGAATGCACAACCTGTGCGTGTACGGAAAGTTAAAAGACAGTACGATGTAAATTATATAGAAAAAATCCCCACGGAATCGGCAAGGCCGGTTCGGCGGGGATTTTTGTTGTTTGTTATGGGAATAGCTGGTGGAAATGTGGAAAACTGTCAATCGTCTGCGTAAGGGTCGTCGAACAGGTTGACCACCGAAGTCTTGCCCAGATCCGGCACATTGTACTCCCGTACCGGTTCCACGGGGGCAAAATCGTCCAACGGGGCAGGGCGGCGGCGCCCATGGCGGGAACGGCGGGGCCGCTCCACCGGTTCGGGTTCTTCATCCTGCAGGGCATCGTGGCCGGCGTAGACTTCATGGAACGCCTCGGCGTCAATGTCCGGTTCCTCCGGGGTGAGTTCCAGTTCTTCCAGCAGGCTCTGGATGGCGTCGCAGTCTTCGGGAACATCGGTCAGACTGGCGCCGTAATGGCAGAAGAGTACCGTGCCGTCACGGTCCAGAATCAACGTCAGCGGCAGCTGCTGCAGGGTGCCTTTGGCCGCGCGGTATCCCTGCTTTTTGGCCTCCCGCAGGATGCGCCAGCCTTCCAGGGAATAGGTCATCAGCGTGCTGCTGCTCTGGGGGATGTCGAGGTAGTCATACAGCACACCGTCGGCATCGCACAGCAGGGGATAGGGCAGCGTATCGGGGCCGATGCTCCGCGAAAGCTTATCGGCCCGGGAACGCACCACCAGCGCCAGGCCGCCGTCCCGCAAGGCACCGTGGGTGTCGGCATAACGGCTGGCAAAGGTACGGGTGATGGGGTGCCCGAAGTTGGCCATGAAAACCAGCACCAGGGGGCTTTTCTGGGCCAGCAGATCGCGGAAGCGGTTTTGGGCGCTGTAAGGGGTATCATACAAAAAGAAAGGGAGCTTATCCCCGACAGAAATCCTTCCCGCCATGAGCCGCTCCCTCCTCTCTTTGGTAAATCACCTAAAAACCCGGACAGGAGAAACTGTCCGGGTGAAATGTCAGAAAAACCCCGCTTGGCCGTCTGCAGCCAATCAAAACCTACCGGTATGGCAGGTGGGTGCCCTACGGGCGCGATCACGCTCCCTTCTTCCGCCGAGGCGGGAGGTCTGCGATCCGGCGTCCGACGCGGGCTCCCAAGATTTGATTAGTAGGATTCTATAAAGGCCGCAACAAATCGAACCGCGCAGGGTAGTGTACGAAAACTCAGTCCAGTTCGGAATCGTCGATATCGTACATGGCACGCAGGCGTTCCTCAAAGACCTTGCCGACAGTCAGCAGCTCTTCGTCGTCGTCCACGATGTCCATATATTCGCCTTCGTCATCGGTACCGATGCGCATCAGAATCAGCTCGGCGTCTTCCTGCAGGCTGGCGGGGTCCTCCTGATAGGGGATCACGGCCAGGTAACGGGTGCCGTTGACCTCGGTGGCATCAATGACCTCAAAGGTGACTTCCTGCCCGTCTTCATCTTCCAGCGTCAGAAGGTCGGGCTTGGCTTCTTCCAGCATTTCGGGGCTCAGTTCGTCAGACATGATCGTCCCTCCTGTGATTGGAATTTTTACTGCCTATAGTGTACCCTTTTTTTTCGCCTACGTCAAGGGTGTTCATGGCGTGGAAAATGTGGTATACTATGGATAATTGGAAATTTTTCTGCCCCGGGAGGATCTGCCATGAAAAAGACTGTCTGTGTGGCGTTGGCGCTGTCGCTGGCCCTGTTGTGCGGCTGCGGCTCCGGCAAAAAAACTGCGCCCAACCGCGCCGAGGTCACCAGTGAGGAACGGCAGTTCACCGCCCCGGCCGACGGGGACCTGATCGCGATTTTCACCACCAATCTGGGGGAGGTGCGCGCGGTACTGTACCCCGACGCGGCCCCCATGGCGGTGTACAATTTTGTGGGCCTGGCCCGCACCGGCTATTATGACGGCACCACCATCTGGCGCAGCCAGTACGGCTTTGCGGTGCAGGGGGGCGACGCCACCGGCACAGGCACGGGCGGTTCCACCATCTGGAGCAACAACCCCTATCCGCTGGAAGCCGATGCCAGTCTCAAACACTATGCCGGGGCGTTGTGCGCAGCCTTTGCCACCGGCGGCGATGTGACGGGCGGCAACAGCCAGTTCTATTTTGTGACGGCGCTGCCCGACAGTGTGGACCAGACCCAGCAGGACCAGCTGGCCCAGAACGGCTACAGTGAATCCCAGATCGCCGCCTATGCGGCGGCGGGCGGACTGCCTTACCTGGATAACACTGATACGGTGTTCGGCCAGGTGTACGAGGGCATGGACGTGGTGGATGCCATGGCCTGCGTGGAAACCCAGAAGGATGAGGAAGATAACGTTACCTGGCGCCCCACCGAGGAGGACATCATCACCATCGAGAGCGTGACCATTACCACCTATCCCGGCCCCACCAGCGAAGAACTGGCCGCGCAGAGCGAAAGCAGCGCGGAGTCCACCGCTGAGTCGGATTCCACCGAGAGCGAAGCGGTTGGTTGAAAACAAACCGCTACCCATAGAATATGCAGCAAACTCCCCGCGGACCCTTGGCAGACCAGCCAAAGTTCGCGGGGAGTTTTTGTTTACGTTGCTGTTATTTTTTGGTGTTGCCGCCCATCCGGCGATCCCGGCGGGCATACTCTTCCAGCGCCTGGTCGAAGCATTCCTTGGTGAAATCGGGGAAGAGCACAGGCGTGAAGTAGAATTCCGCATAGGCGCACTGCCACAGCAGGAAGTTGGAAAGCCGCTCCTCGCCGCTGGTGCGGATCATCAGGTCCACGGGCGGCAGCTGGCGGTAAAGATGGCTCTCGATGGTCTTTTCGTCGATGGCGTCGGGGGCCAGGGTACCGGCCTGCACCTCGCGGGCAATGCCGCGCACGGCGTCGGTCAGTTCGGCGTGGCTGCCGTAGTTCAGGCAGAAGTTCACAATGCCCTTTTTGTTGTCCTTGGTCAGGTCCATCATGTAATCCATGGCGTCCAGCACACGCTGCTGCAGCCCTTCACGGCGGCCGCTGAACAGCACCTGGCAGCCCCGCTCGTTCATCTCGTCGGCGATGGTGCGGAAGTTGTTGGCAAACAGATCCATCAGGTAGCCCACTTCCTTGGCATCGCGGGCAAAATTCTCGGTGGAGAAAACGTAGAGCGACAGCACATGGACGCCGCGGTCGCCCACGGCGTAGCGGGTGATCTCTTTCAGGCGGTCAAAGCCTGCCTTGTGGCCAAAGCTGGCGGGCAGCATCCGCTGGCGGGCCCAGCGGCGGTTGCCGTCCACGATGATGGCGGCATGGGTGGGAATGCGGGATGCGGTTTCGTTGGGCATAACGGGACTCCTTTGTATTACAGTTGTTCGGGTGCCTGGGGCTGCACCTGTTCCGGCGGTTCCTCGTCAGGGTGATGCGCCCGCCAGTTGAGAAAACTTTCCAGAATGACGGCGGCGGAAACCGAATCCAGCCGCTCTTTGCGCTTCTGGCCAAAGGTATCGTTGCCGGCCAGGATGGCCGCGGCCGAAACGGTGGTGCGGCGCTCGTCCCACAGCACCACCGGGCGCTGGGCGGCGTTGGCCAGCCGCTGGGCAAACCGGCGGCTCTTGGCGGCGCGGGAACCCTCGGTGCCGTCCATATTCTTGGGCAGGCCGCACACAAGGCCCTCGGCACCGCGCTGGGCGGCAGCCTCCACCACGGCGGCAGCTACCTTGTTCATGCTTTTTTCTTCAATCTGCGGGGTGATGGGGCTGGTGATGGTCTCGGATGCGTCACAACCGGCCAGACCGGTGCGCGCATCGCCGTAGTCGACGGCAAGCCATTTCATCGGCGTTTCTCCTTTGTCAGTGGGTTTGCGTTCAGTATAGCACGTTTGCAGGGACAACGCAAACAAAAACCGCCCCGAAGGGCGGTGGAAAAGGCAGATTACAGCAACCCGCGGGGCAGGCGGCGGTCCAGCTGGATGGTCAGCAGCGAAGCCAGGGCAATTTTCAGGGCGTCCGCGGGCAGATAGGGCAGCACACACAAGGTCAGCGAGGTTGCCAGCGAGCTGTGGGTCAGGAACATGAACCACACCGTACCCAGGGCATAGCAGGCCAGGCAGCCCACAGCCATGGCAAAGCACAGCGGCCAGAAGCGGCGGCCCAGTGCCTTGGCCAGCAGGGCGGTGAGCAGCGCCGTAAGAATGTACCCTACGGCATAGCCGCCGGTTTTGCCGAAGATGGCAGCCGGCCCGCCCTGGAACCCGGCCAGTACCGGCACGCCGATGGCTGCCAGCGCCACATACACCACCAGGCTGGCGGTACCCCACACCGGCCCCAGCATGCTGCCCGCCATGCAGGCGGCAAAGACAGCCAGATTGATGGGCACACCCCAGGGCATGGGGATGGCGATCTGGCTGCAAACTGCGGCCAGGGCGGCAAAAAGGGCGCACAGAACCATGTGGCGCACGCGGGTAGATGAAGCGGTATGCATACAAAGACTTCCTTTCATGATTCGCGGGCGGTGTACTCCGGTACGATCCGGACTTCGCCGCTGCTCAGGGCAACGGTTGCGTTTTGTCCATCGGGCCGCACCAGCAGGCGGCATTCTTCATCAATGCCCAGCACGGTGGCTCGGTAGGCGTCGGCGTGGCCGGGGCGGACTTCCACCCGCCGTCCTGGCAGGGCCTGGCGGGTGCGGTACTCCGGCAGAACCGCGCGATAATGACTGCTGCGGTAGAGCGGCCAGAATTCATTGAGAAACGCGGCGGCCAGCCGGGCACGGGCACCCGGCGGCGGGGCAGTATCAAACAGGCTGCCGGCAATGCCCTGCAGTTCGGTGGGCCAGCCCTCCGGCGGCGGAACCAGGTTGAACCCGGGGCCTACAATGGCGTAGTCCAACAGGCCGGATTCCACATCCATGGCGGCTTCGGTCAGAATACCGCAGACCTTTTTACCGTCCTTCCACAGGTCGTTGACCCATTTGATTTGGATCGGTACGCCACACAGACTTTCGCAGGCGCGGGCAGCGGCCACAGCAGCCATCACGGTGAGAAAAACCGCCTGCCGGGCACCCAGTTCGGGGCGCAGCAACAGGCTCATGTACAGCCCGCCCGGCGGGGAGAAGAAACTGCGCCCGCTGCGTCCGCGCCCGGCGGATTGTGCCTGGGCGATCAGCACCAGCCCTTCGGGGGCACCCTCAGCGGCACGGGTGCGCAGGGCGGCGTTGGTGCCGGGCAGACGGTCGTAGACCTCCACCCGCAGCGCTTTGGCAGCTTCGGGGGTCAACAGAGCGGTGACGGCATCGGCGTGGAGGATGTCGGCATCGGCCGGCAGGGCGTAGCCGCGGTTGGTCACTGCCTGGATGGGTACCCCATCAGCCCGCAGGGCGGCCACCGCTTTCCAGACGGCGGTGCGGCTGACGCCCAGCTGCTGCGCCAGCTCCTGCCCGGAACAATACCGGCCGCGGGCTTTTTCCAGCACGGCCAGAACTTGTTGCTTGACCAACGGTAACACCTCTCTTAACACTGCCTTTCCAGTATAGCGGGGGCTTTGCGGCAATGTCAACGCAAATCCGGTTTTGGGGTTGACAATCGGAACAAAAAAAGAAGAGATCCGCGGATGCGGACCTCTTCGGGAAAAAGCAATGGAGGAAATATCAGCGCTGGATACGGCCGGAACCGTCGCCACCGGCGAGCTTCTCGACCTCGGAAACGGTGACCATGTTGTAGTCCCCTTCGATGGAGTGCTTCAGGGCAGAAGCAGCCACGGCGAACTCAACGGCATCCTGGGTGCTCTTGCCGGACAGCAGAGCGTAGATCAGGCCGCCGCCAAAGCTGTCACCGCCGCCAACGCGGTCGATGATGTGCAGGTCGTACTTCTTGCTGAAGCAGTACTCGTTGGAAGCAACGTCGTAGAGCATGGCGCTCCAGCCGTTGTCGAAAGCGGAGTGGCTCTCACGCAGGGTGATGGCAACCTTCTCGAAACCGAACTTGTCGGCAAGCTGCTTGGCAACGCTCTTGTAGCCTTCGCGGTTGATCTCACCGGCGTAGATGTCGGTAGCCTCGGCCTCGATGCCGAAGACGTCCTTGGCATCCTCCTCGTTGGAGATGCAGACGTCCACGTACTGGCACAGGTCGGTCATGGCAGCGCGGGCCTCTTCACGGGTCCACAGCTTGCCGCGGTAGTTCAGGTCGCAGCTGATCTTGACGCCATGGGCCTTGGCAGCCTTGCAGGCTTCGCGGCAGATGTCCACGACGTTGGCGCCCAGGGCCGGGGTGATGCCGGTGAAGTGGAACCAATCCACGCCCTCGAAGATGGCATCCCAGTCGAAGTCAGCGGTGGAAGCTTCCTGGATGGCGGAGTGGGCACGGTCGTAGATGCAGACAGAGCCGCGCTGAGAAGCGCCCTTCTCGTTGAAGTAGATGCCCACACGGTCACCGCCGCGGGTGATCTTGGTGGTGTCGACGCCATAGCGGCGCAGGCTGTTGACAGCGGCCTGACCGATGGCATGAGCGGGCAGCTTGGTCACGAAGACGGCGTCAGCGCCGTAGTTGGCCAGAGAAACGGCAACGTTGGCCTCGCCGCCGCCGAAGCTGAACTCGAGGTGGTCAGCCTGGACAAAGCGCTCGTAGTTGTACGGCTGAAGACGGATCATCAGTTCGCCAAAAGTAACGACTTTCATGAGGAGACTCCTTTTTTCTATTTATATGGTTATTTTATGCAAAACACGTTTGGAGGAGGGGGCGCTATCAGCGCTGGACCAGATGGATCGCGAAGCCGGCGATTTCGTCCGCCATGTAGATGGCAGTGGCCTTGCCGTCCTTGCCGACCTTCTTGCTGTCCATATCGAACTTGACGCCGCGCAGGCCCAGGTGATAGATGGCGCGGTCGACGCTGTTGGTCAGGATGGCGATGTGACCATGGGTGCCGCGGCCCGGCTGCTTCATGATCTCGAATTCCTTCTTGCCAACGAAGATGCTGCTGTTGCCCGGTTTGACAGCCATGCTCAGCAGGTTGCCGATCATCTCGGCGGTCTTGGCGGCTTCGGCCTCGTCGGCGCAGTTGATGCCGATGTGGCCCAGCTCCAGGCCCAGCATGGTGTCCACGGCCTCACGGCACATGGCGGTGATTTCGTCCCAGGCACCGGCCTTGATCTTGTCGCTCTTGCACATCCAGGTGCCGCCCACGGCGAAGATCTGGTCGTAGGCCAGGTACTCGTTGACGTTCTTGGCGTTGATGCCGCCGGTGCACATCCACTTGCAGTTCTTCAGGGCGCCGCCGATGTTCTTGAGCATGGCAACACCGCCGTTGGCCTCGGCCGGGAAGAACTTGATGGCCTCGCAGCCCAGGTTCATGGCCTGCTGCATCTCACCGGCGCTGCAGGTGCCGGGCATCATCAGGCCGCCTTTATCAAAGACGTACTTGGTGACGTTGGGGTCAAAGCCCGGGGAGACGATGAAAGAGGCACCGGCAGCCATGGCGCGGTCGGCCTGATCGGTGGTCAGGACGGTACCGGCGCCCAGCAGCATGTCGGGCAGCTCCTCATGGATCTTCTTGATGCACTCTTCCGCACAAGCGGTACGGAAGGTGACCTCAGCGGCGGGCAGGCCGCCGGCCATCAGGGCCTTGCACAGGGGCAGGGCCTCGTCCACGCTGTTGAAGGCAATGACCGGGATAATGCCGATCTCGTACACACGCTGTACAACAGAATTCATAGCAATTCTCCTTCACTGGTTCGTGCGCTGTGCCGCCGGTGGACCCGGCGCGTCCTTTCGCGCACTGGTTTACTATAATTATATCGGGCGGTGCGGCCCCCGTCAATCGGGCAAAATATACAGTGATATGCGCTTATTTTTTGGTGCAAAGCCCACAAATTCCACCATTCGGCATGGGGGTTGCAAATTGGAGCGTTCCTTGTTATAATCGTTCCATAATGTGGAATGATGGGCGAAAAAGCACCGAAAACAAGAAAATGTGAATAAATTGTTAAATTTTGGGAAAGAGGCGGTTTTGTGGCGGAAAAAGGCGGCGTACAAAGTGTGGAGCGCATTTTTGCGCTGATTGAGCTGCTGGCAGCGCACCCCACAGGGGCCAGTTTGCAGCGGCTGGCCCAGGGCACTGACCTGGCCAAGAGCACGGTGCACCGGCTGCTGGCCAGCCTGGTGGGGCTGGGCTATGTGGCCCAGGACGAAGCGACGGGCCGGTACCGGCTGACGCTGAAAATGTTTGAGCTGTCCAGCGGCATTGTCAATAGTATGGACATTATGGGGGTAGCTAAAGCACATCTGGAACGATTGGCCCAGCGCACCGGCGAAGCGGTGCATCTGGTCATCCGGGACGGGCAGGACATCGTTTACATCTATAAGACGGAGAACGGCCCCATGCGGATGTCCAGCCGGGTGGGCCTGCGCAGCCCGCTGTATTGTACGGGGGTGGGCAAAGCCATTCTGGCTACATTGCCGCCCCAGGAGGTGGAAACGGTCTGGACCAATACCCACCCCCAGAAGCTCACCGAGCGCACGGTGGCGGATCTGCCCCATCTGCAGGCCCAGCTGGCGGAGGTACGTGCCAACGGCTACGCCATCGACGATGAGGAAAACGAGCTGGGGGTACGGTGCGTGGCGGTGGCCATTCCCGGCCCCGATGGCCGGGCCGACAGTGCCTTCTCCATCAGCGGCCTGACCCCGTATATGACGCCGGAGCGCATCCGCCGGATCGCCGCCATGGCGCTGGACTCCCGTACCGACATTCTGGCCGACCTGGGCATCGCCCAGCGCAACGCGGCCCGCGAAGAATAAGAAACAGGCTTCCCCTGCGCGGGGAAGCCTGTTTTGTTACGGGGTATAAAAATTGGAAAGGATCGAGAGCATGGTGTCCAGGCTGCGCTCGTTGAATTCCAGGATCAGGATATCGCAGCCCGGCTGCTCGGCAATGGCCGGGTCAAAGGTATCAATGTGCTCCCGCCAGCAGCCCTGAAAACGTGCTTCCAGATAGGGCATGTAATACTCACTGAAGGAGTCGCCGATCACCCGCACGATGCGGTCGTCTTTCTCAAACAGGGTATCGTAGCCGGGCACCTGATAGGTTTCTTCGGGGGGCAGCACGGCATACAGGGCGGCTACGTTGGCCATGTCGCCGGTGGTGGTGCCGCTGACCTCCACGGGGTATTCTTCCGGGGCCAGCGTGGGCATGCCCAGCGCCTCAAAAATGCCGTCCAGCCCGATCAGTGCGCCCACCGCGTTCCAGTGGGTGTCGGTTTTGTAGTACAGCAGCCGGTCGGGGTTCAGTTTCGCCTGGCTGCGCAGTGTTTCGTAGCGCCATATTACCGGCACCGTGGTGTGGGATTGCAGGTAGGCCGCCATCCGGTCGGTACGGTTTTCCTCATTCACAATGGGGTAGCCGTCGGGCATGTATTCCCGGTAGATGCGGTCCTTGCTGGGGGTCAGGTCCAGTACCAGCGTGCAGCCGTTCTCAGCCAGGTCATCGTTGAAGATCTGCAGCGCGGCGCTGGCGTGGGCCAACGTTTCGTCGCTGTCGACAACTTCGGTCAATCCCTGGTAGTTGGCCACCGGCTGGGCCGCTGTGGGGCCATCCTTGTAGAACAGCCAGCCGTCCTTGCCCGGCAATACCTGGTCGCTCTGGCTGGTGCCGAACAGCTTGTAGTCCAGCCCGGCGTTGAGCAGAACAAACTGGTACCGGAACGGGGAGTTGTCCACAAAGAAGTTGTCCAGGTTCTTGCTCAGTTCCCGCATCGGGCTTTGCAGCACCTGGGGCAGGCCGGTCATCAGGCGGTTCTCATGGCTGTCCATCGAAAGCTGCTTGGAAAAAATGTTGAACACGGCAAAGGAAAGCCCCAGTACCGCACAGAAGATGGCAATAAAAATCTTTTGGGCTGTTTTCTTCACGGGGTTCCCTCCTTAGAACTGGAAATAGATGAAGGCGCTGTAGGTGCCGGCCGTTACCCGCATCAGCCCGAAGAACAGCAGCACCAGCAGGAACACCATCATGGGGATGCCGGGGGCTTTTTTGGTGTAGAGGGCTTCCTTCAGCCGGGGGAAAAGCGCCTGCACGGGGCCGCACAGCAGGATAGCGGCAGCCAGAATCAGCAGCAGCTTGGTATCGGCAAAGGCCGCCAGCGTGTAGCCGGGGTCACCATCCTGCCAGTGGAAAATCCCTGACCAGGTGTCCAGACCCTGTGCCAGACCCGGTGCGCCGAAGATGACCAGCGTCAGCCACAGTACCGCAACAGTATAGAGGTGGCGGAGCAGGGCCGGCAGTTTTTCCAGCAGACGGCGCAGGCCCACACGTTCCAGGCAGAGCAGCAGGCCGTGCAGCAGGCCAAAGGCCACATACTGCCACGCAGCGCCGTGCCACAGGCCGGTCAGGATAAAAACGATCATCAGGTTGCGGCAGGTGCAGGCCAGGCTGCAGCGGCTGCCGCCCAGGGGAATGTAGAGGTAATCCCGGAACCAGCTGGAAAGAGAGATGTGCCAGCGGCGCCAGTATTCGCCCACGCTCTGGGAAAGGTAGGGGTAATCGAAGTTTTCCGGCAGGTCCAGCCCGAAAAAGCTGCCGATGCCGATGGCCATATCGCTGTAGCCGGAAAAGTCAAAATACAGCTGCATCATGTAAGCCAGATACCCCAGCACCAGGTAGGGGGCAGGCACGGTGGACGCGGGCACAGATGCCACCCGCTGGTAGATGAGCGCCAGCTGGTCGGCGATCAGGGCCTTTTTGGAGAGGCCGAAAATAAAGCGCTTGATGCCATAGCAGAAGCGGTCAACGGTAACCCGGCGGGCTTCCCCGCGGGGGTCCAGCATGGGGCATTGCTGGCCGTACCGCACAATAGGGCCGGAAGGCCCATGCCCGAAGAAGGCAAGGAACACAAAGAACCGCAGCGGGCTGCAGGCCGGTTTTACCCGCCCGGCGGCTACGTCCACACAGTAGCCGATGGCGGTGAACACATAGAAGCTGATGCCCAGGGGCAGCGCAGGGGAGAGCACCGGCAGCAGATCGGGGACCAGCCGGTTGACGGTCTCGGCGGCAAAGCCAGCGTATTTAAAAAGGCCCAGCACACCCAGGTCGGCAAGAATCAGCAGCGTCAGCAGCACCTTTTTGGCGGCAAGGCGATCCAACAGCAGCCCGCCCAGCCAGTTCAGGGCCGCCAGCCCGACCAAAATCGCCGCACCCCGCAGCCCGGACCAGGCAAAGAACACCAGGCTGAACAGGCACAGCACGGCATTGCGTGCAAACCTGGGCAGCAGGTAATAGACGGCCAGCGCCAGCGGCAGAAAGACAAACAAAAATTGTACCGAGGAAAATGCCATACGGTTGTCCTGCATCTTTCATAAAAATTTTACATCTGATTTCATTATACGGCGTTATACAGGATTCGGCAAGGCGGAATTCGACAGAATCAGGCATTTTTTTCCCGGCGTACCGCGGCGGGCTGCGGCCCCGGACCATGGACAACCAACGGAAAAGCGTTTATAATATAGGTATCTATAAGGAAAAGGAGACCCACGATGGAAAACCTGATCTTCGGCGCGTTTGCCACGCTGGAGGGCTACCGCGAAGGCGATGCCGCCAACCTGGGCCGCGCTGTTTATGACCGCTGCACGGTGGTGGCACTGTGCAGCGCCAAGGCCCAGAACCCGGCCTGCACCGTGGCGCTGGTCACCAATGCGCCGCCGCCCCAGCCCTTTTTGGGGCAGCTGCAGGCCGCCGGGGTGGAAATCTGGGATTGCCCTTTTACAACCTACCGTGTACCGGCCGATACCAACTGGGCGCTGGCCTATTACAAGCTCTGCGCCATGGACTGGGTGCTGGCCCACCGGGACTTTGCCCGGGCGGCCATGCTGGACCTGGATACCTACACCCAGTATCCGCTGGATGACCTCTGGCGGGAGGCCGACGAGGCCGTGCTGCTCTATCAGGTCCCCCACGCAGCCAGCCAGGGGATGGCACAGGCCATCTCGCATATCTATGATGCGGTGTACCCCGAAGGGGCGCCTCATGTGCTCACCCATTTCGGCGGGGAGCTGGTGGCGGGCAGCAAGGCACGCCTGCAAAACTTTTTGCCCTATTGCCGCCGGTATTTTGAGACCCTGCAAACGGCGGGTATCACCCCCAAAGAAGGGGATGAGGCGATCTGGTGCGCGGCGGCTTACCAAAGCCTGCAGGCCGGGCAGCCGGTGCGCGCCGCCAACGCCTATATTTTCCGTTACTGGCTGGGCGGGCGGTTCTATTATGTGTCCACCAACTATGTGCTGGACCCTGTGTGCATCCTGCACCTGCCCGGCGCCGCCAAGGACCGCCAGCTCAAACTGCTCTACAAAAGCTATACAAAGGCCGGGCGCTTTCCCCCGGCGGCCAAGGTGCACCGCCTGTGCTGCCTGCCGGCAGCCCGTCCGCCGCTGCTGGCCACGCTGTGGGTGCGCCTGCGGGCAAAACTTGGATAACAGCAAAAAGGAGACACTATGTCGCGACGTACGCCCAAAGATCTGACCCAACGGCTGGAAACCGTCATCAAAACCCTGATTCCCCAGCGCGGGCAAAGTGCCGATGAACTGGGCCCCATGATGCGCGCCATCAAGGCGGTGCACAGTGTCACCGACAATACCTCCACCTCGCCCGAGGACCTGGAACGCCAGCGCGCCGCCCAGGAACTGTTCGGGCGGCTGGTGGCTCCTTCCATCGGCATCCGCAACGACGGCCTGACGGTGGGGGAGGTGCCTGCCGAGTGGGTCAGCCTGGAACATGGCCATGACCGCCGCCACGCTGTGCTCTACTGCCATGGCGGCGGCTATACCTGCGGCCAGCTTGCCTATGCCCGCATCCTGGCCAGCAAGCTGGCACTGTGCACCGGGTTCGACGTGCTCTCCTTTGAGTACCGCCTGGCGCCGGAACACCGTTACCCGGCGGCGCTGCAGGATGCGCTGGCCATGTGGGATTATCTGATGTATATGGGCTACGGTGCGCGGGATGTGATCGTGGCGGGGGATTCCGCCGGCGGCAACCTGGCGCTGGAACTTTGCCTGAAACTCAAAGCCCAGGGCCGCGCCCAGCCGCGGGGATTGCTGCTGTTCAGCCCCTGGACCGATATGACGGCCACCGGCAAGAGTTACCGCACCTGCCGCAATCTGGACCCCCTGCTCACCCTGGAATACGTGGAAGCGGTGCGCGCCGCCTACACCGGGCCGGACGCCGACTGGGCCGACCCGCGTTACAGCCCGCTGTTTGCCGACCTGCGCGGTATGCCGCCCACGCTGGTTCAGGTGGGCACCAATGAGATCCTGCGCTCCGACAGTGAACGCCTGGCCGAAGCCCTGCAAAAGGCCGGCGGCTACGCCAAGCTGGAAGTGTACGAGGAATGTTGGCATGTGTTTCAGCAGATGCCCATCCATCGCGCCGAAGTGGCGATGGAGTCTGCCGGTCGGTTTGTGCAGCGGCTGATGTAAGCCGCCGCCCGCCCGGGCGAGAAGAAGAGGAGAGCTATGGCCCAAGCATGGTATAAAGTTGATAACGTTGCCAAGGTGTTTCTGGCAACGACCACCCGCCGCGATCCGCGGGTGTTCCGCATCTGCTGTACACTGACAGAGGAAATCGACCCGGACACCCTCAACGAAGCCCTGCGCCGCACGGCACAGGAATGGCCGCAGTTTCAGGTGACCCTGCACCGCGGCCTCTTCTGGCATTATTTTGAATCGACCGATCAGATTCCGGTGGCCAAGGAGGAAAACAAGGAACCCTGTGCGCCGCTGTATGTGCCGGAACGCCGCAACCAGCTCATCTACCGGGTGAGCTATTTCGGCGCCCGCATCAATCTGGAAATGTTCCACGCCATGACCGATGGCAACGGCGGATTCCTGTTCCTCAAATCCCTGGTGCGCAACTATCTGATGCTGCGCCACCCCGGCACGCTGGACAGTGTCCCCACGCCCAACAGCGCCTCGGAGGCAGACCTGGAACAGGACAGTTTCAAGAATTTTTACGAAGGGACCCGCCGGGCCAGCCAGACCAGGCCGCCCAAAGCCTACCATCTGCGCGGCGCACGGCTGCCCTACGACCAGCTGCAGTATTTCGAGGGGCATCTCCATGTAAAAGAGGTGCTGGACCGGGCCCGCACGCTGGGGGTATCCCTTAGCAGCTATCTCGGCGCCTCGCTGATGCTGGCCATCTACAGCGAGATGCCGGCCATGGAGCGGCGCAAGCCTATCTCCATCAGCCTGCCGGTGAACCTGCGCAACTACTACCCCAGCGAGACGGCCCGCAACTTCTTCAACTCAGTTTATGTCACCCATACCCTGACCGACGGCGACACACTGGAAACGGTGGCGCCGGTTTTTGACGCCAAGCTGAAGGAAATCCTTCACCCGGAGAACATCAAGGCGCAGATGGATGAGTACGAAAAGCTGGAGCACATGCCTGGCATCCGTCCGGTGCCGCTCTTCATCAAGAATGCGGCGGTGCGGTTCTTCACCCATCTGGAGGACCAGCACGTTACGGCGGTGCTTTCCAACATGGGCCGGGTGGATGTGGCCGAAGAACTGCGCCCCTACATCAAGCAGTTTGCGGCGTTTTCCAGCTGTGAAGGACTGTTCACCTGCGTCAGCTCCTACGGGGACGATCTGGTGCTGGGCACCGCGTCCTCGCTGCGCAGTACCAATGTGCTGCGGCGGCTCTACCGCGGTTTTGCCAAGGAGGGCCTGGCTGTGACGCTGTATGCAACGGAGGTGGAAAAGTGAAAACCTGCCCGCATTGTCATATCCAGATCGGCGGCAACGCCGCCTACTGCCCGCTGTGCCAGAACCGTCTGTCCGGCCCCGATGAGGCCCCCTGGTGGCCCAAGATCACGCCCCGGGTGCGGCGGTACAGCCTGCTGTTCAAGATCATTGCGTTTCTGCTGCTGGCCGCCACGGTGGTGGTGATGGCCATTGATTTTCTGCTGGTGGAGAACCCCCACAAGCACGAAAGCCTGTTAATGCTGGTGTGGGTCATCGCCGTGCTGGTGGTGCTGCGCAGTCTGCTGCGCCGCCGGTATAACGGGCCCCGCCAGGTGTTTTCGCTGCTGCTGCTGGTATCGGCCCTGCTGATTTTTACCGACTGGTTCAACGGCTACACCGGCTACAGCGTAGACCTGGTCATTCCCATTCTGTGCAGTGTAACGCTGGTGTGCAACTTTATCTTCGCCTTCTGGCGCAGCCATTTTACCCAGAATGCTTTGGTGTATATGCTGCTCAACATCGGCGTAGGTATTCTGCCTTATCTGCTGCTGATCTTCCGGGTGGGAACGGGGCGCATCGATGCCCACAGCATTCCGTGGGTGATTTGCCTGATCATCAGCGCGGTGACCTGCCTGGGCCTTATCATCTTCCAGGGCCGCGCGCTGCGCAGCGAACTGGAAAAGCGCCTGCATATGTGATAGAAAAACAAACCGCCCTGTGTCCGGCCGGACACAGGGCGGTTTTGCTGTTTGTTATCGTTTGTCAAAGGCTTCCCGGCGTTTGGTGGAAAGACGGAACATCTCTTCCAGTCCGTCCCGGTCATCCTCCACCAGTTTCTGCCGCATGGAGAGCAGGGCGTTGGTGAACATGTCAATTTCCGAGATCAGGTTATCCTTGTTCCATAAGAACAGTTCTGCCCACATTTTGTCGTTGATACGCGCAATGCGGGTGAGGTCCCGGAAGGAATCGCCGGTGTAGCAGGCCAGCTCGGAATTGTCCGAAGCGCACATCAGGCTCACGGCGATGGCGTGGCACAGCTGGCTTACATAGCCGATCATGTGATCGTGCTCGGCGGGCGTCAGCTCGCTGATGCGCTTGAAGCCCAGCGTTTCGGCCAGTGCACGGCACCAGTCGATGCCGGCCCGGGTATTGCGGGCGGTGGGGGTGATGATGAAGTTGGCCGGGGCAAAATCCACCTCGGCGCTGTGGGCAATGCCGCTGGTCTCCCGCCCGGCCATGGGGTGGCTGGCGATGAATTCCACCCCTTCGGGCAGCATCTCCTGGATGGGTTCCACCACACCGCGCTTGACGCCCGAAACATCGGTCACCAGCGTGCCGGGGCGCAGCAGGGCGCCGTATTCCCGCACCCAGTCCAGCAGTACCGTGGGGTAAAGGCCGAAGATCACACAGTCAGCGCCCTTTACCAGATCGGCAAAATCCTCGGTCTTGCCGGCCTGGATATAGCCATGGATCAGCGCGTAGTCCAGCGTTGAACGGCTGTGGGTGATGCCGGTCACATGGTAGCCCTTCTGGCTCAATACCTGGGCGTACTTGCCGCCCAGCAGACCCAGGCCCACGATCAGGTAGGTTTTGCTTTTGTCTAACATCGTATCACGCCCAAACTTTACTCAAATTCCACTTTGGCGCCCAAGCCCCGCAGGGTATCCCAGAAGGCGGGCCAGCTCTTGTTCACGGCCTCGGCGCCCGAAATCAGGGCGGGCAGGCCGGAACCGCAGGCCGCCACCGCCAGCGCCATTACGATGCGGTGATCGTTGTGGCCGTAGAGGGTGCCGTTGGGGGCGTGCAGTGCCACGCCGGTGATATGCACCTCATCGCCGTCCACCTCAATGCGGGCACCCATCTTTTTCAGCTCGGCCTGCATCGACTCAATGCGGTCGGATTCTTTCAGGCGCAGCCGCCCCGCATTGCGGATGACCGTCTCGCCGCTGCAAAAGCAGCCCAGTGTGAAGAGCACCGGCCCCAGGTCGGGGCAGTCGGCCAGGTCGATCTCGGTGGCGCGCAGCAGGCTGCGGGAGAACTTGTACCCGCCCTCCACGGCTTTGAATTTGCCGCCGCAGCGTTGCAAAATTTCCAGAATAGCTTTGTCGCCCTGCTGACTGGCGGGGTTGAGCCCCGTCACGGTGATACCGCCGATCACGCAGCCCAGCACCGCCAGAAAAGCCGCCTGGCTGTAGTCGCCCTCCACGGCAAAATCGCTGGCAGTGTACCGCTGCGGTGCGGCAATGCGGTAGATCACGCTGCCGTTTTTGCGGGCACGGGCCGTGACCTTGATGCCGAACTGCTGCATGGCCGCCACCGTCAGGTCCACGTAGGAGCGGCTTTCGTAGGGGGGCGGCACCTCGATGGTGCTCTCGGATTCCATCAGCGGCGCGGCAAACAGCAGGCCGCTGATGAACTGGCTGGAAACATCTCCCGGCAGGGTGAAGCCACCGGGGCGCAGCCGCCCGAAGATCGTAATGCCCTCGGGGGTCTGCTCAAAGCGCAGGCCCTGGCGGTCAAACAGCATCTGATACACGGCCTGGGGGCGGTCAAACAATCGCCCGGTGCCGGTAAAACGGACCTTCTGGGCCGTCAGGCTGAACAGCGGGATCATGAACCGCAGGGTGGAGCCGCTTTCGTTGCAGAAAACCGGCCGCGTTACCGTCACAAAACCGCTGGCGTTGCCCCTGCCGGTGATGGTCACGGCGTTGGCTTCCTCCTGGATTTTGGCGCCCAGCTGGGCCGCCGCACCCAGGGTGGCGCGGATATCCTGGCTGTATTCAATGTTGGTGATATGGCTTACGCCGTCGGCCAGCGCCGCACAGAGAACGGCGCGGTGGGCAGCACTTTTGCTGGGCGGTACGGTGGCCGTGCCGCTCAGACGGCTGACATACAGGCGCGCGTCCACCCTTACATCTCCCGGCCGATGGCAGCGGCGACCTTGCGGCACATGGCAATGGTCTCGGCAAACTTATCGGGTTTCAGGCACTGGGCGCCGTCACTCCAGGCGCACTGCGGGTTGTCGTGCACCTCGATCTCCAGACCGTCGGCACCGGCGGCCACGGCGGCAATGGCCATGCTTTCCACGTACTTGTAGTCGCCGGTGGCATGGCTGGGGTCCACGATGATGGGCAGATGGGTCTTTTCCTTCACCACGGGCACGGCGGAAAGGTCCAGCGTGTTGCGGGTGGCGCGCTCAAAGGTGCGGATGCCGCGCTCGCAGAGGATGACGTTCTCGTTGCCGCCGGCCATGATGTACTCGGCGGACATGATCCACTCCTCGATGGTGTTGGCCAGGCCGCGCTTGAGCAGCACCGGTTTGTGCATCTTGCCTACGGCCTTCAGCAGCTGGAAGTTCTGCATGTTGCGGGCGCCGATCTGCACCACGTCCACATACTCTTCGAACTCGTCAATGTGGGCTTCGTCCATCAGTTCACTGACGATGGGCAGGCCGGTGGCTTCCCGGGCCTTGACCATGTCCAGAATCCCCTCGGTGCCCAGACCCTGGAAGGAGTAGGGGCTGGTGCGGGGCTTGTAGGCGCCGCCGCGGATGAAGTTGGCACCGCCCGCCTTGACGAGCTGGGCCATCTTGATCATGTGTTCTTCGCCTTCCACGCTGCAGGGACCGGCCATCACGGCGATGGGGGCATGGCCGCCTATTTTGGTGCCGTTGACATCCACCACGGTATCTTCGGGGTGGAACAGACGGTTGGCGCGCTTGTAGGGGGCCGAAACACGGGTCACGTTTTCAACCCAGGGGTTGGCCAGCACGTCCTTTTCGGCGATCTTGGTGGTATCGCCCACCAGACCGAAGACGTTGTAATCGGTGCCGCGGATCAGTGTGACCGAAAGGCCCTGCTTTTCGAAGCTGTCGATGATGCGGTCCAGTTCGGATTGCGGCGTACCCTTTTTGGTGGAAATAATCATGAAGGAAACCTCTTTCTAACGATTTTATACAACATTACAGCAGTGTGTCGGATTCAAACAGCTGAACGGCAGCCTGTACCACGGCGTTCAGCGTGGTGGAATTGTCCAGCACGGCGTCGGAAGCATCCCGGTAAAGCGGTGTGCGTTCGGCCTGCAGCTGTTTGAGGGCGGCGCCCCCCTGGGAGAGCGGCCGTCCGCGGGTGGCCAGTTTGCCCAAGGGGCGCTGGACCCACAGCACGCAGCCGTTCTGGCGCAGTGCGTGCACATTGGCGGGCGTCTTGATGATGCCGCCGCCGCAGGCAATGACCTGCCCGGTCCGTTTGCCGATATCGGCCAGCGTTTCCGCCTCATAGCGGCGGAACGCCTCCTCGCCTTCGCGGGCAAAGATGTCGGGGATATTATTGCCGGTGCGGCGCTCGATTTCCTCGTCCAGATCGACGAAGGTCTTGTTCAGCCGTTTGGCCAGCGCGGCGCCGATGGTGGATTTGCCGCACCCCGGCATGCCGATGAGAGAAATGTTGGCCAGCTGATGCTGCAGCCGGCGGCTGGCGGTGGGGATCACGCTGTCGGTGGCAAAGAAGCGCCCGGTAAAATACTGGGCGGCATAAACGGCCTGGGCCACCAGCATCTCAAAACCGCCGGCGGTCTTGATGCCGTGTTCTGCAGCGCGCAGCAGCAGCTCGGTGCGGAAGGGGTTGTACACCACGTCCAGCACCGCTTCCAGCGCGGGGAAGGCGGTGGGGTCCAGCATGCACTGGCCCACGTTGGGGTACATGCCGCAGGGGGTGGTGTTTACGATGATCTGTACATCCTGGCGGCGCATGGCCTCGTTGTAGGTCAGCGCACCGTATTTGCCGGTGCGGCTGGCCGTCAGGATGGTCTGGGCGCCGCCGTCACGGCAGACGGCCTCCACGGTGGAGTGGGTGCCGCCGGTACCCAGAATCAGCACGGTCTTGCCCGCAAAGTCCACATCGTGCACGCGGGCCAGGTAGGCAAAACCGGTATAGTCGGTGTTGTAGCCGTACAGCTTGCCGCCCCGGTTTACAATGGTGTTTACGGCACCGATCTCCTTGGCTTTGGGGTCGATGACATCGCAGTAGGGAATGACCAGCTGCTTGTAGGGAATGGTTACATTGATGGCCGTAAAAGCGCGCTTTTCCATAAAGGCGCGGGCTTCGGCCTCGGTGGGCAGCGGAATCAGTTCGTACTGATATCCGGCCAGCTGCTCATGGATGATCTTGGAATAGCTGTGCCCCAGCTTGGCACCAATCAGACCATACAACGTTTGTTCCATAGCGGTTCACATCCTTTCCACAGGGTTGGGGGTGGGTAGGCCGTGTTTCTGGGCCAGGGTGCCGTAGCGCACCGTCAACAGGTCCAGCAGGCCAAAAGCGGTAAGGGTATTCTGTACCACGGCGGCCCGGGGTACAATGCAGGGGTCGTGGCGGCCCTTGATCTGCAAAAGCGCATCTTGCTGCGCTATATAATCCACGGTATGCTGTTCTTTATAGATGCTGGGGGTGGGTTTCAGCACGGTGCGGAACACCAGCGGCATGCCGTTGGTGATGCCGCCGTTGATGCCGCCGTTGCGGTTGGTGGCGGTGGCTACCTTGCCGTCTCGCATGGTGAAAGGATCGTTGGCTTCGCTGCCGCGCATATCCGCAAAGCGGAACCCGGCCCCGAATTCCAGCCCCTTGCAGGCGGGAATGGCAAACATCAGGTGGGCCAGTTCGCTTTCCACACTGTCAAACCAGGGCTCGCCGATGCCGGCGGGCAGCCCGGTGACGATGGTTTCCAGAATACCGCCCACGCTGTCGCCCTCGCTTCCGGCGGCCCGGATGGCTTCCTGCATGGCGGCTTCCTTGCCGGGGTCCAGCAGGGCAAAGTGGCCGGGTTCCGGTTCCGGCATCACCAGACCGGCGGCGCTGGAAAGGGGCGCATCCTCAATGCCCGCGCAGGAGGCGATGTGGGTGTATACCCGGATGCCCAGCGTTTTCAGTACGCTTTCGCACAACGCCCCGGCGGCCACCGAGGCGGCTGTGATGCGGCCGGAAAAATGTCCGCCGCCCCGGGCGTCCTGCCAGCCCTCGTATTTGGCGTAGGCCGTGTAATCGGCGTGGCCGGGGCGCAGCAGGTCGGCGGTTTTGGCGTAATCGCCGCTGCGGGTGTTCTGGTTACGGATCATCAGCGTGATGGCGGTACCGGTAGTGTGGCCCTGGTACACGCCGGAAAGAAATTCCACGGCGTCGGCCTCGGTGCGTGCTGTGGAAAGACCGTCGCCGCGGGCGCGGCGGCGGTCCATCGCGACGGCGATGGCGGCCTCATCCACCGGCAGACCGGCGGCCAGGCCATCCAGCACCGCACCCACGGCAGGGCCGTGGCTTTCTCCGAAAATCGTCAGGCTGATCGCATTGCCAAAGGTGTTTTTCATCGGACAGGGTCCTTTCACAAGGGAAAACGGGTCTGCCGCCCGGTGGGCAGCAGACAAACGAGTTATTCTGCGCCCAGCAGGTGGGCCAGTTCGGTGGTGGGCATGGTGTCGGCACGCCAGCAGCCAAGGCCCGGGCACTTGATCACGGTAATGGAATCGCCCCGGGTCTTTTTGTCGTGCTGCATATATTCCAGCACCTTGGCCTTGTTGGCGCCGGTGCGGGTGGGCAGGCCCAGGGTACGGTAGATGGCCCGCACCCGCTTGACCAGCGCCGGGTCCTCGATCATGGGCAGCATGCCCAGCGCCACGCACTCACCGTGGTAAAGCCCGGTGGTGCGGCGGCCGCGGATGCCCTTGACGGCCTCGATGCCGTGGCCGATGGTGTGGCCGAAGTTCAGGCAGGCGCGCACACTGCCTTCCCGTTCATCCTGTTCCACGATTTTTTTCTTGAATTTCAGGCTGCGGTAGACGATCTGCTCGATCTGCTCCTCGGGGTGCTCGGTCTCGAACAGGGCAAACAGCTGGGCATCGCCGATGAGGGCGGTTTTCAGCGCCTCGGCCAGACCGTTGACCACATGGCGGCGGGGCAGGGTAGCCAGTGTATCAAAATCCACCAGCACCACCTTGGGCTGCCAGAAAGCGCCGACGATGTTTTTCGTCTCGCCAAGGTCGATGGCCGTCTTGCCGCCGATGGAGGAATCCACCTGGGCCAGGACGGTGGTGGGGCAGTTGACGAAATCAATGCCGCGCATATAGCTGGCGGCGCAGAACCCGCCCAGGTCCCCCACAACGCCGCCGCCCACGGCCACCAGCAGGTCCTTGCGGTCCATGTCGAACTCCAGCATGGCCTGCAATACCTGGCCGTAGACCTTCAGGCATTTGCTGCCCTCGCCCTGGGGAATGGTGTAGATGGTAGAAGCGGGGCACTGGGCGGCGATGGTTTCGGCGTACTGTCTGGGCACGCCGGAATCGGTCAGAACAAATACCTTGCGGTTGTGTACATTGGTAAACTGGTGCAGATTGGCAAGACATCCTGCCTTGAGGATGATGTCGTAGCTGCGGCTCTTCAATTGCATCGTCAGTTTCATGCTTGCACGTCCTTTTATCTTAATTCTCGGCGGTATCCAGGGTAAAAGCCCCCAGCAGACGCAGCGTGCTGCAGGTGGCGCGCAGGGTATCCAGCAGGGCCTCGCAGTCGGCACGGGTGCTTTCGGCAGGGCAGACGAGCTGGACGTAGAAATAGTATTCAAAGGGAACATGGGGCAGCGGGCGGCTCTTGATACATTCCATGTTGAAACCGCGGGCGCCGATCTGGTCCAGCACGGTGGCCAGCTGCCCGGGTTTGTGCCGCGCGGTGAAAAGCAGCGCCAGGCGCTGGCCTTCACCGGTCATGGCGGGGGCTTCGGCGGCGCGCTCGATCACAATGAAACGGGTGGTGTTGTCGCCGTCGGCGTTGACCCCCTCGGCCAGGATCTGCAGACCGTACAGGTCCGCCGTCTCGGCGCTGGCGATGGCCGCCACCGTCGGGTCGTTCAGCTCGGCTACATGCCGTGCTGCATCGGCGGTGTTGCTCCATGCCTGGGTGGGCAGGCCGTGCTGCTGCAGGAAAACGCTGCTCTGGGCCAGTGCCTGGGGGTGGCTGATCACGGTGCGCACACCGGCCAGCGTTGCCCCCGGAATGCCCAGCAGATCCTGCCGGATGGGCAAATCGCACATGCGGGCCACGATCAGATCGGGATGGGTGTACAGCAGGTCCAGCACGGTGGAAACATCCCCGGCGTTGGAATTTTCAAAAGGCAGCACGCCGAATTCCGCATCGCCGTTCTGGACGGCGTCAAACACCTCGCCCCAGGTGGCAAAAGAAATCGCCCGGGAAAATGGAAACAGCCGCCGCAGGGCGATATGGCTCCAGGCGCCCTGCACGCCCTGGTAGGCGGCGGTATCGCGGCCCAGCATCGCCCGCTGGTAAGCGCGGGAAACTGCCATGGCTTCCTGTAAAAAGGCGCGATAGTAAGGGCGCAGAGCCTCGTCCTGCAGGCGGGCCGTATTTTTATCCAGCACGGTGGCTTCCCGCACCGCGTCGAACACGGGCTTGCCGGTCTGGGCTTTATAGCGGGCTACATCAGCCACCGCACGCATACGCCGTTCAAACAGTACGGCCATCTCGGCATCAATGCCATCGATTTCCGTGCGCGCTTGCTGTAAAAGGTCCATATCCGGCGGCCCCTTTCCTAAGTTAAGAATTATAAATATACATAATCAGTATAGCATAAAGAAAATGCCACCACAAGAGTGGCGGCAAGAAAAATGGAAACTTCTTGTTATCCGTGCAGGGCACTGCGCAGGGCGGCCAGCAGCTCGGCCTGGTAGTCGGGATTGAAGGTGCCGTGCAGCAGTTTGGGCAGGGCCTCCTCCTGCAAACGGCGCCAGCTTTCCGCTTCGCGCCCCGGCAAAATCGGCACAAAGGCAACGCCGTTGGCGGCGGCAGCCTGGGCATCACCCATGGCGTCGCCCACCATCATCACCTTGCGGCTCTCGTACCCGCAGGCCAGCATGGTGGCAATGGAATTGGCCTTGCTGCCTACTTCCTGGCCGAAGATGATGTCGGCATGCTGGGCCAGACCGTAGCGCTTCCATTCGCTGGCGATGGCGCTTTCGTTGGCGGCGCTTACCACCGCCAGGTCGGCCACGGTGTGCAGCTGGCGCAGGCTTTCCTGTACGCCGGGAAACGGCTCAAAGGTCGGTTCCAGCGCCTGGATGCGGCGGTTGCAGGCGTTGCTCCATTCCAGCAGCTTGCGCAGTGCCAGGCTGCCGGTCTGCTTGATCTCATGCTGCAGGCTGGCAGAGGAGAGCTCGGTGGAGGTGCTCACCCAGGTGGCGATGTCGTCGCTGCCGGGGATTTCGATGCCGCGGTTTTTCAGCCGGTCAAACACCAGTACCACGCTCTCAAAACGGGAGATACCGCGTGTCAGCGTGTGGAGGTTGATCTCCTCCCACGCGGCGGAAACAAAGTCGGCGTGGTCTTCCAGCGCGAAGACACGGATGAGCTCCGGGCACATGACGGTGGTGTGCTTGATGCGCACGGTATCCATCACACAGCCGTCAGAATCCATACAAACCAAAAATTCACGCCGTTTGGTAAAATCTGTCAATGCGTTTGCCATGATGCCGACCCCCCATACCTTCCCGAAACAGTACTTCAGATATTCATATCATAGCAAATAGACCCGGCCCTTTGCAATGGTTTTTTTGAAAAAAAGCAGCTTCTTGTACAAAAATTGACGCTCAACTTTCGTTGTTTTCACAAAGCGCCTCGCCGATGGGCTGATTCAGCACCAGGGTAGCCATCTTGTCGGCGGGGGTGGGCTGTTTGTTGATGACCACCAGCTCGTCGCCGCGGAAATACCGCAGCAGCCCGGCGGCGGGGTATACGGCCAGGCTGGTGCCGCCCACGATCAGGGTATCCGCCGCGGCGATGGCGTGCACAGCGTTCTCCAGCGTTTCCTCGTCCAGCCCTTCCTCGTACAGTACCACATCGGGCTTGACGATGCCGCCGCATTCGGTGCAGCGGGGCACCCCATCCCCCTGGCCGGCGGCCTGTTCAATGAACTCAACCGGGTAGAATTTGCCGCACCGGGTGCAGTAGTTGCGCAGGGTGGAACCGTGCAGCTCATACACGGTGCGGCTGCCGGCTGCCTGATGCAGGCCGTCGATGTTCTGGGTCACCACAGCTTTGCAGATGCCCTGCCGCTCCAGCTTGGCCAGCCGCAGATGGGCGGCGTTGGGCTTGGCCCCGTGCACGATCAGTTTATTGCGGTAGAATTCAAAAAATTCCGCCGTATGGCTCTCATAAAAACTGTGGGAAAGCATCACCTCGGGCGGATAACGGAATTTCTGGTGATACAGTCCGTCCACCGAGCGAAAATCCGGGATGCCGCTCTCGGTAGAAACGCCCGCCCCGCCGAAAAACACAAGATTTTTGGATTTTGCCAGAATGGCTTCCAAAGCCGGTACCATACAAACTTCCCCTTTCGTTTTTAAAGTGAATGAATTATAATGGTATTTACATTATAGAAGGAACGTAAGGGGGATGCAAGATGCAGGAGATCACACGGGACGTTGTAAAAGGGTTGCTGCCCAAACGCGACGCCGATACCAACAAGGGCAGCTTTGGCAGTGTGCTGGCGGTGGCCGGCAGCATGGCCTACCGCGGGGCGGCCTCTCTCTGTGTGGAGGGCGCTTTGCGGGGCGGCGCAGGGCTGGTGTATCTGGCCAGTGTGGAGCCGGTGCTGCAGCTGGTGCTGGCCCGCACGCCGGAGTGCTGTCCCTGCGGCTGCCGTACCGATGCGGGCGGCGGCATCCGTGCCCAGGATACAGCGGCCTTGCGGGAATGGTTTGCGGACAAAAACACGGTGCTGCTGGCAGGGCCGGGTCTTGGGGAGAGTGCGGGCAACCTGTGCAATGTGCTGCTGGGCAAGCGGCAACCCTGGGCGGCGGCGGTTCTGGATGCGGATGCTCTCAACGCCCTGGCAGCGGGAACCCTGCATGCGGCCCTGCCGGAGCACACAGTGCTGACCCCACACCCCGGCGAGGCGGCCCGCCTGCTGCATACCACGGTAGGGGAGATCCAGGCTGACCGGGAAGGCGCGGTGCGCCAGCTGGCCGAGGAGTACCGCTGCGTGGCGGTGCTCAAGGGAAGCGGTACGCTGATTACAGCCCCCGGCGAGGAAGTGTGGCGCAACACCACCGGCAATGCAGGCCTGGCCCGCGGCGGCAGCGGCGATGTACTGGCCGGTATGCTGGCCGGTGTGCTGGCGGCAGGCTGGCGGCAGGGGCACAGCGCGCTGGAGGCGGCGATAACTGCCGTATGGCTGCATGGGGCCGCCGCAGACCGCTGTGCCGGGCGGCGCAGCATGACGGCGATGCTGCCGCAGGACTTGTTTGAGGACCTGGGAACGCTGCTGGCCGAGCTGGAAGGATAAGCGCCACTGAATTTTACATAGAGAGAGGAAGTCTTTATTGTGTCGATTGAAAAAGTAAAAGCCTATTTTGCCCAGTACGG
This sequence comes from uncultured Subdoligranulum sp., assembly GCA_900545545.1. Classification (GTDB taxonomy): domain Bacteria; phylum Bacillota; class Clostridia; order Oscillospirales; family Ruminococcaceae; genus Gemmiger. The sequence continues at coordinate 90,652 of UQZO01000004.1, forward strand.
TATGCAGGAGCGGATTCTGGAATTCCCGGTATCCAGCGCCACGGTGGAGCTGGCCGCCGAAGCACTGCACTGTGAGCCCTGCCGCATTGCCAAAACGCTTTCTTTTATGGTGGGGGAAAAACCGGTGCTGATCGTGGCAGCGGGGGATACCAAGATCGATAACCCGAAATACAAGGCACAGTTCGGTACCAAGGCCAAGATGCTTACCCCGGAACAGGCGGAAATCCTTGTGGGCCACGCAGTGGGAGGAGTATGCCCCTTTGCGGTGCAGCCCGGCGTGGCGGTGTATCTGGATGCATCGCTGAAACGGTTCGAGACGGTGTTCCCGGCCTGCGGAAGCAGCAACAGCGCCATTGAGCTGACCATCCCGGAACTGGAAAGATACTCCGGCTATACGGCTTGGGTGGATGTCTGCAAAGGCTGGAATTGAGAGAATGTATACACAAGGCGGGCTGCCCGGAAAGGGCAGTCCGCCTTTTTGTGTGTCAGAGTCTTATTCGGCCAGTTCAAAATACTGCCCCAACAACTCACTGGGCAGATATTGCAAAATGACCTTGCCACCTTCGGCCTCCCCGGCGCGTTTGCACAGATAGACTGTGCCGTTTTCCAGGTAATACAGGCCGTAGACATACTCCATGCCCTGCACGGCGGGAATGGGATGTTCTTTGCTGCCTTCGGTAGGCAGGGTTACCGCCACAAACAGCGCGGGCGCCTGGTCAGGCTCCCAGCCGGCCTGGGTGGTGTGGGGCTGCAGTACACGGTACAGCGTATTTTTATAGCGGTAACGCTCGCCTGCCTGTACCGAACGGCCTTCCGCCCAGGCGGGAAACAGCGGCACGCTCTGCAAAGCGGTGGCATCATCCAGCGCGGTCGAGACCGCCTGTTCGATGATGGGCCGCAGCTGCTTTGCCAGTTCTACCAGCGTCATTTACTCCACCCCCAGCAAAATTTTGGCGGCTGCCAGCTGCTCTTCCAGGGCGGCCAGGCGCTCCTCTGTGGTACGGTCCTGTGCCTGCTGGGCAAGTTCCTCCTCGGTGTAGGCATGGTACCACTGGCAGGGCTCGGTAATGTCCTGCGCCGGGATCAGGCGGCGCAGGCCGTCGGGACGGGATGCTGTGACGGTGCCGTCCATGACTTCGATGCGCTCCTCGGTGCGGCCGGTCACGATCACGCCGTCGTACAGATACCCCGCAGAGAGGTCTGGTTCGGTGATTTCTTCTCTTGTGATTTCATCGTAGATTTTCATGCGGATACCTCACTTGTGGATTAACTTTTAGCGAATCCATAAAATCCAGAAGCAAGGGTAAGCTGTTCCCCTTTATTGTAGCTTTCCCCTTTATTTGCACCATACACACACGTCAGATTTGCCAACGCTGTGAACTTTGCGTTGCTTTGCCCCGTTTTTGCTTCCAGCTTTAATGCACCGAACGAACTCATATCGTCGGAGCCGCTGCTGACACCGGCGTATCCAATAGGATTTTGAATGACAGGGGAACCGGGTAATGCGTAGCTTTCGCCGTTTTTAGTGGATCCGTTTTTAATGATGAAAGATACATGCTCAGGAATGGGGCCGGAACTGCTATAACCGCCCTGAAACTGTACATAAACATACAGGATTTCATCGTACTTCCAATGTGTACCGCCACCGACAGATGTAAGCCCCATATCAAGCACCGCCCTTCCTGACATTAAAATAGACCTCAGCATCGGCCTCCGGCTTTTCATTTTCCAGTACACAGGTGATGGTGCCGGAACCGAATGTCTTTTTTCCCTTGTCTACAAGGGCGGCTGCCTCCAGCAGGGCTTCCTGTGCATCCCCTTGTACGGTGTCGTCACAGAACAGCCCGCTGGTCATGTGGCTGGCGGATGTGATCGCAGGGCCGCCGTCCACGGTCTGCACCGATACGGTCTGGGTATAGGTGCCGCTACCGCTCCACCGGTCCAGCAAAAAGGTGGCTTTGTACAGATGCGGCCCGTAGGCGAAGATGTCCTGCGCCTTGCCCTGGGGGTCGTAGACGGCCTGGTGCATGTCGCCGGTTTCAATCTGCTGCACCAGGGCGGCATAACCGTCCAGCGTGGTGGCGGAAGGCACGCTGACCCCCTTGTTCTGAATGGCGGTTTTCAAGCTGCTTTTGGCGTTTTGCAGCCGGTTGAGTTCGGTCTGGATGCTCATCTTCTCACCACCTTAAATTGTAGACAGCGCATCTTCGATGTCACTGGTCAGCCGCACCGTACCGCCGCTGGTGTACCCGGCGGGCACCTTGCAGGAGGTGGCCGTCAGCCCGTCGAAGCTTTCGTCCATGGCGCCGTTGTCGGGCATGGTGCCGGTGATTTTCGCACCGTCCGCGTAGGCCGTTTTGCCCAGCAGCAGGTTGGCCGCCACGGCGGTGGCGTCCCCGGTGGTGATGTACTCAGTGGGGATGGCACCCACCGTCACTTTGGCCAGCACCTTGCCGGTGGTGGGGGTCACCATCTGGGAAGATTTGGTCGGCGTAACGCTCTTTTCTTCGGTGACCAGCTTGACGGAACCGCTGCCGCTGTGGTAACCCGCCGGAATGGTGTAGCCGGTGGTGGAAGTATCCAGCGTTTTGGTAACGGTGCCGTTGTTGGGCATGGTACCGGGGGTAACGGCACCCCCGGCGGTGACAATGATCTTGTTGGCCAGTACATCCCCGGCGGCAGCGGTGACCGAGGAAACATCCTGGTAGATGTCGGGGATGGCGGCTACCGTCACGTCGGAAAGGCCGTAATAGCCGCCGTCGGGGGTAATACTCTGCTGCTTTTTGGTGGGGGTAGTACTTTTGCTCTGCAGGGTATAGTTGCCGCCGCCCGCAACGCCGGAAACGGTGCCGGAACCGTTGTGATAGCCTTTGGGGATGGTGTAGGTGTCGCCTTCCTGCACGGTGGCGGACACAGCGCCCTGGTTTTCCACCTCTTCAAAAGCTGCGGCGACTTCGTCCAGCTTGGCGGTGCTTTGTACCAGGCCCAGTTCCGCCGCTTTGGCGCGCAGGGTATTGCGCGCAGTCTGAATGCGCGTGATTTCGTTTTGGATGCTCATACCATGCCTCCTTTTAAATGGTCGCGAGCAGGGCGTCGATGTTGCCCACAGTGGTGTAGACGGCGGCCGATGTGACGGGGCGGGTGTTGTCCTGCTCCACAATTTCGGCGGTATCCACCGAGAGAATGTTGCTTTCGGGGTCCAGCTTCAGCCCGGTGCCGATGGTGTAAGCACTGCCGCCGCTGCCGGACGGATAAGTCCAGATGTTGCCGTCCTCGGTTTTGGTCAGCACCTGACCGGGCATCCCCTCCAGGGGAACTTCATGAGTCAGGATGTCGGTCAGCTGCCCGACGAACTGCTCCCACTCGCTGGGGGTGGGGGCGGTGCTGCTGCCCTCAGCCGGAGCGTGATCGGATACCAGAAACAGTACGTTGGTACTCAGGCGCTGCACACCATCGGTCACACCGGCAAATACAATCTTGCCGAGAACGCTCTCCGGCAGCGGGTGAGCCAGCGTCTCCTGGGGGACATCCAGCACACCATCCGGCGGGAGCACCATCCGGATGCTGCTTTCCGGCGTGACAAAGGTGGCGGTCACGGTCAGGCCGTCCCATTCCGGGCCGGGTACCACGTGCAGCTGCTCGATACCGTAGCTGTCCCAGGTGCCCAGGCGCAGCAGCGGACCGTCCGTCTCTGCACAGTAGCCGTTGAGTTTGATTTCCTGCATAAAACCTCCTTACTCCGCGGGGGTTGCCGCGGGATCTTACAGGGAACCTTGGAAACACCGGGCGGCTGCCCATGGCGGCCTGCATACCGGGCAAGTGCGGTGCCCGATACAAGAGGCCGTCTGCGGCGTGACCCGACGTTTCACAAACAGTTGATGAATATCAACACAAATGCCCAAAAATAACGGCTCTGTGCGGAAAAGAGCCGGAAGCCCGGGCAAAATCCGCGGGATTCTGCCAGGAATATATGGGGCGAAATAACCGGTCGGCAAGAGAATTTTGCACGAAGTGTTGATATATATCAACTACAAAACAGTATACAAGGTGTCCGCACAAATGTCAACTCAAAAATTGATAAAACTCAACTTCTGCACAAAAAAAGGTTGCTTTTCCGCAACTTTTGGGTTATAATGGCCGTACAGAAACAGGAGGGTGGACCATGGCAGAGAAAGTAGCAACCTTCGGCCAGCGCCTGCGGGAGGGCCTGGACCGGCAGGGTATCACGCAGACGGAGCTGGCCAGGCGGTCGGGTATCTCCAAATCCAGCATTTCGCGCTATGTCAAAGGGGATTGGGAGGGCAAACAGGAAGCCGTGTATGCCCTGGCACAGGCCCTGGAGGTAAACGAGGCATGGCTGATGGGATATGATGTGCCGCCCGCGCGTGGGGCGGCACGGGAAGATTTGTACCGCACAGTGGCTCAGGTTGTGGAAAACTACCGGGAACGGGGTGGTTTTTCGGTGGAGCAGGCGGCGGAATTGTTGAAAATTCCCGCCGACGAACTGCAGGCGCTTGAGTCCGGCGCACAGCCCATGGATTCAGTATTGCTGGCACGGATGGTGCAGCTGTACGGCATCCCGGAGGAGGAACTCAACCGCGCAGCAGCCAACGAATTGCTGAGTGATGCCCCCCGGCCGGTACGGGGGACAACGGTCACCTTTGAGGGGGCACCGCTGAGCCCGGCGCAGATCGAGGAACTCCGGCAGTTTGCCCGCTTTTTACAGGGGCGGGACGGAAACGAAAAATAAATAAGAAAACGCCCCGGACAGTACCGTTGTCCGGGGCGTTGTGTTGTTTTTACAGGCGAATCAGCCGCGCCAGGGTTCGCAGCCTTCGTTTTCAATGGTGACCTGGCACAGTTTCATGGCGGCCAGTGCCGTATCATGGGACTGGGGCGTTACGCAGGCACAGCAGGCGGCATCCACCGCGATCTCCGCCTCGGGGAAAGCGGCTTTCAGCAGGATGGCGTTGGAAAGTACACAGATGCCGGTGCAAAGGCCCACCAGTTCGATCTCCAGCGGTTCGCTTCCGGCCAGGGCGCGCAGCTGCTGCGCCAGCTCCATAGAGCCGAAGGTGGGCTTGTCCAGAATATGCGCCGGAGCCACAGCGGCCAGCGCTTCGGCAACCTGAGGATGCAGGGCGTGGCCGGGGGTACCCGCTACACAGTGCACCACCGGCAGATGCCGGCCCTCGCAGGAGGTCAGATAGTCCGGGGCATGGGTGTCCCGGGTGGCAAAGACGGCCTCCGGCGGGTAGGCCGCGATCTTGGCTACAACATTGGGCACAATGGTCTGTGCCTCCCGAGTACCCAGACTTCCGTCGATGAAGTCTTTCTGCATATCCACAACGATCAGTACTTTCATGGCAGCCTCCTTGCCGGTGCGGCACATTATTTCTTGTGGTATTTGCGGTCCTCTTCCTCATAGGCGGGATCGCAGGTCAGGTACATGCCCAGCTTGTTCAGGGTATCGCTGTCCACGCTGGACAGAATCACCGTGGAGTGCACATCGCACCCTTTGAGGTTGGGCAGCTGATGCAGCGCCGCCGCGGCGTACTCGTTCTCGGAAACCGAGCTGGACAATGCAATGAGGATCTCATCGGTGTGCAGGCGGGGGTTCTTGCTGCCCAGATAGTTGGTTTTCAGCGTCTGGATGGGCTCAATGGCGCGGGCCGAGACAAGCTCCACTTCCTGGTCGATACCGGCTAGCTTTTTCAGCGCGTTGAGCAGCGCCGAGGATGCGGCACCCAGCAGCGGGCCGGTTTTGCCGGTCACGATGGTGCCGTCGGCCAGCTCAATGGCCGCGGCGGGCAGACCGCCGGTCTCCTCCGACCGGGCATGGGCCTGCTGTTCCACGGCGCGGCTGCCCACGGTCAGCCCGGCCTGGTTGAGCAGCAGTTCCAGCTTGAAGCGTTCTTCCTTGACGGTGCCGCCCACTTTCTGCTCGCACAGGCATTTGAGGTACCGGCGCAGAATCTCCTTGCGGGAAGCCTCGCAGCAGACGGCGTCATCCACAATGCAGTTGCCTGCCATGTTGACGCCCATGTCGGTGGGGGAGTGGTAGGGGCTTTTGCCGGAGATCATCTGGAACATGGCGTTCAGCACCGGGAAGATCTCGATATCGCGGTTGTAGTTGACGGCCGTCTCGCCATAGGCCTCCAGGTGGAAGGGGTCGATCATGTTCACGTCGTTGAGGTCGGCGGTGGCGGCCTCGTAGGCAAGGTTGACCGGGTGCTTCAGCGGCAGGTTCCAGATGGGGAACGTCTCAAACTTCGCATACCCGGCCTTGATGCCGCGCTTGTGCTCGTGGTACAGCTGGGACAGGCAGACGGCCATCTTGCCGCTGCCTGGGCCCGGCGCCGTGATGACCACCAGCGGACGCTCAGTCTCGATGTATTCGTTTTTGCCGTAGCCTTCATCGCTGACGATGTGGGCCACGTCGTTGGGGTAACCGGCAATCTTGTAGTGGCGGAAGGTGCGGATGCCCAGCCCGTGCAGGCGGTTTTCAAAGGCTTCCACTTCCGGTGCGGCGGTGTACATCGTCACACAGACGCTGCCCACAAACAGCCCCACGCCCTGGAAAGCGTCGATCAGGCGCAGCACGTCCATATCGTAGGTGATGCCGTAGTCGCCGCGCATTTTGTTGCTGATGATATCCTCGGCGCTGATGACCACCACGATTTCGGCCTGGTCTTTCAGATGCAGCAGCATCTGCAGCTTGGAGTCCGGCTGAAAGCCCGGCAGTACGCGGGAGGCATGGTAATCGTCGAACAATTTGCCGCCGAATTCCAGGTACAGTTTGTTGTCAAACTGTGCAATCCGCTCGCGGATGTGGGCCGACTGCATGGCCAGATATTTGTCGTTGTCGAATCCTGTTTTCATATACCGCTCTCTTCTCTTTCCAAAATCCAGGCAGGGCGGGGCACCCTGCACACAACACAATACGATCAGTATACCACACCAAAAAGCGCCGCGCAATGCGCAAAACGGCCTTCATTCTGGATTTTACATCACCTGCAATCTGGAAAACAGAAACACGCAGGCGGTTGAAGTGTTGAATAGGAATAGCTATAATGAAAAAATCACGTAAAAGGATCCTACTGCAAAATGTGCAAAACTTCGAGATGCCGGAAAAAATAGGAAGAAGTATGTACGGTGAAACGGAAAATGAGGGGGAATACAAATGGTTTATTTCTGGGCGGCAACCACCATTTTATGGTTTGCAGTGATGACATACCTTTCTCACCAAAATGGGGAGGAAACCAGCAAGACCAGCTGGATTCTGGCAGAAGATGTTCATCGGATTTGGGCAAGAGAAAGCACGGAAAAAATCAATGCATTTCTGCGCAAAGCAGCTCATACAGTGGTATTTTTTATCCTGACCATTCTGTTGGAAAAAACGTTGGCGGAAATTGGAAGCGGTACACTGCGAGTTGTGTGGACCGGCTTGCTGGTGGTATGGTGTTTGGCGGATGAAGTGACGAAGACTTTTGTGCCGGGACGACACTTTTCCTGGCTGGATGTGGGACTGAATCTGCTTGGCTTTTTGCTGGGAATGGGGACTTCATGTATAGCATAACAAAGGCAATTGTGTGTTTTTTGCCATGGGGGTACCTGATGCAGGGAAAGAACCCGGAAAAATGAAGATTTTTGTTGACGTGTTTGGAAAATGTGCGTAAGAAAACACATGAAATGTAAAATCACTGTAAAAATAAAATAAAAAAATCCTATTCATGTGCGATGAAAAAAGCGGGACCCGAAAGCTGCGTTTGGCATCCGCATAAAGGACAAGGAAAATGTGGAAATAATTTTGGTTAATTTATGAAATTGGCTTTTTGCATTGTGACAGAATCGGACCTTCATGTTGATTTTTTGCCACTGCTATGGTATTATGTGTTGGTATAGCGAGACTCAAAAATGATGACTATGCGACGATTGATCATTAAATTAGGATACTCTTACCAAAACGGTGTACCTTTTATTTTGAAAAGGCAAGGTTCCAAATGAGAAGGAGTAAAGGAGTCGAATTGAGGGGGAACCGGGAACGGTTATTGATTTACATACCCATGTCCTGCCGCGAATGGATGACGGCAGCGACAGTGTTCAAACTTCGCTGAAAATGCTTCAAATGATGGCTGCACACGGCGTGGATGCTGTATGCGCAACTTCGCATTTTTATGCAGAAAAAATGAACATTGAAACCTATCTGGAAAAGCGTGATGCGGCGTGGAGAGCGTTGCAACAGGCTGAAAATCCACTGCCAGTTTCAGTTTACCTGGCTGCAGAGGTCGCCTATTATTCTGGAATCAGCGAAGAAAAGAACTTGGAAAAGCTTTGTGTGCAGGGAACAAAAGTACTGCTGCTGGAAATGCCCTACGGAGATTGGAACTCCTTTCAAGTGGAGGAAGTGATGTCACTGGCATGGGATTTCGGGTTTGATGTGGTTCTTGTTCATCCGGAACGTCTTACGATGGGACAAAAAAACCGCAGGTGGTTGGAAAGATTGTTTGATCTGCCCATGCAGGTGAATGCAGGATCTCTTCGCCATTGGCGTACACGGCGTGCCGCATTGGAAATCCTTGAGAATACCTCCATGCCGCTGCTTGGCAGCGACTGCCACAATTTGACGAGTCGAGCACCAAATCTTTGGGAGGGAAGAAACGTGGTCAAACATAAATTGGGTACTGAATTCCTGGATGAAATGGATGACAATGCTCAGAAATTGTTACAGCCGCGTTTTGCAACATCATGAGAAACTCGTATCATCCGCGTAAAATTCGCCGGAAGGATGCAATCCGTGCAGGCGTTGCACTGGCGGTGCTTCTGATCTGCCTGGCCGTTGCAGCCTGGGCCATTAAAGGCTGGGAGCATAAACAATATGATGTCCCGGCAAATGCAGAGGCTACTTCGGAAACTGCGGAACAGGAACGCAAACATATCGTCTATCAAGGCACCGATTACGTACAGCGGCAAGGTTTGCAGACATGGCTTCTGATGGGCATTGATGAGAGCGGTGAAGCGGTAGGAACGGAAAGCTATGTTGGTGGCGGGCAGGCGGATATGCAGATGTTACTGGTGATTGACCACCAAAACAAAACATGGCAGATTTTGCAGCTCAACCGTGACAGTATGGTAGATGTGCCCGTTCTTGGCGTAACAGGAAAGGTGATTGGAACAGAATTCGAGCAGTTGACGTTGGCGCATTCCTATGGCGATGGAAAGAAGCAGAGCTGTCAAAACACGGTGAATACCGTTTCCAATCTGTTTAATGGCCAAAAGATTGATGGTTATATGGCCCTGAATATGGATGCGGTGGCAATCCTCAATGATATGGTGGGCGGTGTTCCGGTGGAGATTACTTCAGATTTTTCTGAAGTGGATCCTTCGTTAACAGAAGGGACAACGGTGACCCTGCAAGGAGACCAGGCGCTGACCTTTGTACGCGCCCGTAAAGATGTGGATGACCAGTCCAACCTTTCCCGTATGGCACGTCAGCGGCAATATCTGGCGGCACTCCAAAAGCAGATGGAAAAACGGGATGAGGATTTTGCGATCCGCGCTTACGATGCTGTATTTGATTACATGGTTACGAATATGGGGAGCAAAACCGTAACGGAAATTGCTCAATACATGAAAGAGTATACAGAACTTGATCTGTTAACCATTGACGGCGAAAGCAAGGTGGAGGACGGCTACATTGCTTATTATCTGGATGAAGACAGTTTGCAGCAAACCATGGTGAAGCTGTTTTACGAAGAATGCAACGAATAGTGGGAGTAGAAAGTTTTATGGAGCGACAGACGTTAAACGAATATCCAACCGAGCCGCAAATTGCAGCGATGCGCCAGGAGCAGGAAGATACCATCGATCTGGTGGAGGTTTTCTATCTCTTCTGGGGACATCTGTGGCAAATTATTCTTTGCTTGTTTCTGGGGGCGGCAGTTGCATTTTCTTATACATACTTTCTGGTAACGCCGCTGTATCAGGCTACAGCCAAGATTTATATTGTTTCGGCTTCCAATGATTCTGTGGTGAATTTGTCGGATTTACAGGTGGGCGCGTCTTTGACTGCGGACTATCAGGAGTTGCTCTTGAGCCGTCCGTTGCTGCAGGATGTAATTAATAACCTTTCTTTGGATATAGATTATAAAACGCTGGAAAGCATGATTAGCATTTCCAACACGACGGATACCCGTATTCTTAAGATTGTGGTCACCAGCTCAGACCCGCAGCAGTCGGCAGATATTGCCAATGAACTGGTGAATCAGGCGGGCATCTACTTGCCCAATATTATGGAGACGGATCCGCCAAACTTGGTGGAAAACGCCATTGCCCCTGCGGCTAAATCCAGCCCGAGCTATTCAAAGAATACCATGCTGGGCGCTTTGGCCGGTGCAGTATTGTGCTGTGCGGTTCTGCTGATTCGTTTCCTCATGAATGATACCTTCGTTACGCCGGATGATATTGCCAAGTATTTTGGCGTTCAGCCGCTGGCAACGATTCCGGAAGCTGATCTTGGCAGTTTCAACAGTGCTGGCCGTAAGCGCAAAAAAAACAAGAATAAACATAAGAAAGGGGAAGGAAGATGAAAGAATTGATGATCCGCAATCTGCCGGAACTTCCCTTTGATATGTCGGAAGCGCTCAACCAGCTTCGTGTTAATTTGGGTTTCTGTGGAGACCAGGTTAAAGCGGTAATGGTGACCAGCAGTGTTCCCAATGAAGGAAAGAGCTTTGTTGCCATGCAGCTTTGGAAACAGATGGCGGAGGTTGGAACACCTACGTTGCTGATTGACTGTGACCTGCGCAATTCGGAACTTCGCAGTAAATATGGAATCAGCAGCACTGAAAAGCTGATTGGCAGCGCGCACTATTTGGCAGGCCGGGCAGAATTGGAGGATGTACTTTATCAAACCAATGTTCCCAACGGATATATCTTGCCGGTAGCCTCTGCCATTGCAAATCCGACGATTCTGTTGGAGGGGGAGCGGTTTGCAAAAATGGTTGAAACCTGCCGAAAGATGTTTGGGTACATTTTGATTGATACGCCGCCGATTGGTAGTGTGGCAGATGCCCTGAATATTGCCACCCACTGTGATGGCACGGTTTTGGTGGTGCGCAGTGGTTCAACACCGCGCAAAATGGTTGATAATTCGGTTCAACTGCTCAAACGTACGGAAACGCCGCTTCTCGGGATCGTACTTAACCGTGCGGATATGAACAGTAAATCGAATGTATATTATCATCGCTATTATCGTTCTGGCTATTATTATAACAATAAAGGTTATGGATATGGTCAGCATTCGACAAAAGCAAATAAATCAAAATAATGGAGGGAAAACTTATGAAAAAAGTACTTTCTGTTGTAACAGCGGCAGCCATGACAATGGTTTTTGCGACTGGAGCGTTGGCCGCAGAGTGGCATCCCAGCCGTACCCAAACCGGTGCGGCACTGTCTGGTACAGAAGTAACTGTTACTGATGCGGCTGGCAGTGCAACGAGTTTGGATGTGGCAAATGGTGGCATTACGGTTACCAATGTAGCAGATACCCTGGCTGGGTCAAGCTCTCTGGATACCGTTACCAACAATAAAACAAACGTTGTTTATGAAGCTGCCCTTGCAACGGATTCCGTCAGCACCATGCTGGCAAAATTTGCAAATGCTGAAGAGGCGAACGCTGCCATTGCAGCGCAGATTGCTGCCAATAAGGCGGCAACGGTGGAGCGTTTGAATGCCCTGCGCGACGAATTGTCCTCTAGAATTGAACAGCTGAAGGCCGATGGCGCCAGCGAGGACGAAATTGCCGGTGCAGAGCAGGAACTGGCCGAGGTGGAAGCACAAATTGCTGCCACCGAAGAGTCCGACTACGATAGCATGGATAACTATGAGCCGGCTGCCTTGTTTGACGTAAGCGTGTATGGCGATGTCGCACAAGCTCTGGAAAATGGCGGCAGTGTAGAGATCCCTGTCAAGGTAGATGGTATTACGCCTGAAAGTGATGTGTTGGCACTTCATTTTATGGGCGATTTGTCTGACGCCGAAGCTCTGCTTGAAGAACTGAAGACGAATGCTGATGCTACAATTGATGAAATGAGTGTGGAAGTTATTCCGTGCGTAACGGGGGACGGCATGGTTACGTTGACGATGTCTTCTTTCTCGCCCGTTATGATTCTGACGCGTGCGCAGACAGCAGTTGTGGAAAATGCTACTCCGGAGCAGGTACCTGCCGATACTGAAGAAGTGACGGCAACTCCGGCTCCGGTTGCTCCGGAAGAAGAAGCGCAGAGTACGACTGGTGTGGCCCCTTGGGTGTACGCTGTGATTGTCATTGTTGTTGTGGTTGTCGCCGGCATTGTCGTGGTGACGCGCAAAAAGAAGACCGTTACCGCAGGCAAAAAGTAAGAAACCTACATGCCGGACAGCCTGACGAGGCTTTCCGGCTTTTGCTTTAGTGCTAATGGATTTTCAAAAATGAACGGGATGGAAGAGGGAAAATATGTCGTACAGAGCCAGATACGAATATATTTTGACTTTTGTGGCAGATGCGGTAGCCCTGGTGTGTTCAGTGGGTGTTGCAAGGCTGATTTTTGATCACTGGTTTCAGATGATTCCGGAAAGTTATGACCAGCAGGCATATCTGCAATTTTATTTGATGTTGACGGTCGCTTTTTCGATTAGCTTTGTTTGTTTTGATCAGGAAGATGATATCACCCGCCGGAGCACTAAGGTGGAAATCCTACGTTCCTTGGAAATGACCTTTTTGTTGGGCGCAGTCTTGGCATTTTTTCTGATTCTGGGGAAAATGCCCATAGGAGATTCTCGGTATTTCTTTGTTGGAATTTTGGCTTTTAATGCCCTATTGCAGCCGGCCTTTCATACCATTGTAAAAAACTATTTGCGTAAGTCTGGCAAAGGAAATGTTATGAAAAAACTGGTTGGTGTTCTAACGATTTCCGAACGTGCGCAACCTTTGCTGGAAGATTTAAAAAAGGACTGGAGTAAGCAGGTGTGCGGCGTAGCTTTGATGGACGCACAACCAGAAGAGATCGGGCAACAAATCTGCGGACTTCCCATAAAGGCGGGGTTTGAGGATTTTATGAGCTGGGTGCGACGTGACGCATTGGACGAAGTCTATCTGGATGTTCCCTATGACAGCGGTGCTTCTTTGGAAAACTATCTTGCCGAATTGGAAAGCATGGGCCTGGACGTGCATTTCAGTGTGCCACTCCTGGAAAAATTGTATAATGGCCGATCGGGAGAAGGCTGGCGTAGCCAGGCTGCAGCAAGTTTGGAGAAACGCGGCAATACCTATCTGATTGGAATGAGTACAGTTCATCACAGTATCCGTGATATATTGCTTAAGCGCATTATGGATATTTGTGGCGCGCTGGTTGGCCTTGTAATCAGCATACCTTTTATTGCGATTGTTGCGATTCCCCTTAAAATGGAAAGTCCGGGGCCACTGTTTTTCAAACAAAAGCGTGTAGGACTGAATGGACGCTATTTCTACATCTATAAATTGCGCAGTATGTACATGGATGCGGAAGAACGAAAAAAGGAATTGATGGCAAAAAATGAAATGAGCGGCCTGATGTTCAAAATGACAGATGACCCTCGCATTACTAAAGTTGGTAAATTTATTCGCAAAACCTCCATTGATGAACTTCCACAGTTTTTCAATGTTCTGCGCGGGGATATGAGCTTGGTTGGAACACGCCCGCCAACAGTTGATGAATATAAGCACTATGAAAGTCATCATAAGCGCCGGCTGAGCATGAAGCCGGGGATTACCGGTATGTGGCAGGTGAGCGGAAGGTCTAGCATTGAAAACTTTGAAGATGTCGTATCGCTGGATACACAGTATATTGACAATTGGTCGTTGAAATTGGACGTTCAGATTTTGTTCAAAACAGTAATGGTTGTTTTTGCAGGAAAAGGTGCAAAATAATTATTTTACAGAAATTATAAATGAATACCCAGCTTCCGTGATCTGGCCATAGAACGTCTCGTTGTATGGGACAATCGCAATAAAAGCCTTTACGGCAAAAAATGCTTGGCAGGAGCAGCTCTGCGTTAAGAAGAGCTGCTCCTGCTTTTGATGGATATTGTAGAAATCGGTTCCACAAAGATGAACAGGCAACATCAGCTAGGCATACAAAGAATATTTCGGAATCGCCGTGAGGCGGTAAGGCAACTCACAGGGAAAAATCTGAACAAAGGCAACTCAGAGATTGTTAGAAAAGTATTTGGATATGCAAAGGTCGTGAGAACCCACCTCTTCAACCACGTATCAAGAAGTTTGCTGTTTTGCAGATAAGCACATGCGAAAAAACGTATTACAGAGCACGATCAGACAAAGAAATTTTGTCGTTCTTGCTATTTATATGTGTGTGTGGTATCATACATAAATAAAGGCAAAGAATACGTTTTATTGTGTGGAAAACGTAAGATACCGGCTGCTGAAGCATGGGGCTCCCTGTGCAATAAGCTTGTGAATATCTCCGTTTAAAACTGTTTATTACAGTGCAGGCTAATAGGGGCTCGATAGTAAAGTGGTGACAAAATGATTGTTTCGGCTTGTTTCGATCGATTGTTTGTTGCTTGCTTGCTAAAATACAAATACCCGGTAAAACACAGCAGCTGTTTTTTATATCTGACAAAATATGAAATCGAAAAAGTCGATCTCGATCTAGTAAGGGGTTCACCATATGCATAATAGTATGCCCAAAGCTGTCGCAGTCCTTAATGCGGTGGCAGATTTTGTTCTGCTGTTGTTGGCTTTTTTCCTTGCAGGGGTATTTAGAATGTGGCTTCCTTTCGGAAGCAAGTTCTTTATGATTGACTTGTTGAGGTTTTTTCCTATTGCAGTGATCTATGCAGTAGTTATGGTGCTTTGTTATGCCGGTACCAATTGCTACCATAGCTTGCACTGCTCAGGGCTGGCAAAAGAAGGATTTAAGGTCGCTGTTATTAATGTTTTGGGGTTGGCGCTCGTTGGCACAGCACTTTTTACTTTTCGCATTTCACAGTTTTCACGATTGCTTCTTTTGTATTTTTATATCATGACAACGATCCTTGTTCTGATCAAACGGATTGTTGTTGACAAGTTGGCTACAGCACATGAAAGAAGGAAAAATCTTCATACAGATGTCCTGATCATTGGCAGTGCAGATACCGCCAAAAGATATTACACCGATGTAGTGCAAAAAAAAGATCTTGAAATGCATTATGTGGGATATTTGGATGAACAAACTTGTGACTCTTTGCCGAATTATCTTGGAAAAGCGGATGATCTTCGCAAAGTACTGCAGTCTACACGGGTGGATAAAATTGTCATTGCGCAGGATACGCAAAGTGCATCTCAACTGCGTACGATTGTTGCAATTGCCGATACCTACAAAATTGATGTTACAGTAATTCCAGTTTACAATAATTTTGTGGGTGGGCGAACTCAGGTTTATATCGAGAATGGGTTGCGCCTGATTGATGTGAAGATGATGGATACCTGTAATATCATGGGGGTAGATATCGTCGTTACGGATATGGACAAAACAGTCCAGACTATCGAGGAAAAACTGGATGAGTGGCGCGGTAAGTACATCTGCGTTGCCAATGTACACACGACAGTAACAGCGCACAAAGATAAAAATTATCGGGCGGTTCAACAAGGAGCGGCTATGGCGTTGCCGGACGGTGGACCCTTGTCCCAATATAGTCGGGAACAGGGATATACTGAAGCGCAGCGTGTGACAGGGCCTGACCTTATGCGAGAAGTGCTGAAAATTTCCCCGCAAAAGAAATGGCGCCATTATTTTTATGGCTCTACACCGGAAACGCTCAAGATTTTGGAACAAAAGATTCAGGAGAGGTATCCAGGTGCGGAGATTGTCGGAATGTATAGTCCGCCGTTCCGGGCGCTTACGCCTCAGGAAGACGCTCAATGCGTAGAGCGCATCAATGCAAGTCATCCGGATTTTGTTTGGGTGGGTTTGGGCGCTCCCAAGCAGGAAATTTGGATGGCTGCACATGAAGATGATGTCAACGCGCTGATGATCGGGGTGGGTGCAGCTTTCGATTATGAAGCCGGAAACATCAAGCGTGCGCCTATGTGGATGCAGCGCCGTAACCTGGAGTGGTTCTATCGCTTGATGCAGGACCCCAAGCGTTTGTTTAAAAGATATTTTACCACCAATTTGAGTTATTTATGGTGGAAGTGGCGCCAATAAAATTATTTACAAATGGACAACCCGCGCCGTGATATCTGCAATGAGTAGATATCGCGGCGCGGGTCTTTTGCATGTGGCGTTGCTGAATAAAATAGAAAAACCTCACGTAGAAACGTGAGGTTTTTGGTGCGCCCGCAGGAACTCGAATCCTGGACCCTCTGATTAAAAGTCAGATGCTCTACCAACTGAGCTACGGGCACATACCTTTTTTGCTGTGCGTTTACAGCCTTAATAGTATACCAAGGGAAAAGTGTTTTGTCAATATCTTTTTGCAAACAAATCTGCTACATTTTTGCAAACAAATCTGCAAAAATTCGCAGGGGTTTTCGGGGGCTGCCCTTGCCAAAAGCGGCGGGGCGCGGTATAATACATCTTTAGAATAAAAACCGTAAAGGGGATTGGAAATATGGAAACTTTGGGCAACCTGCGCCGTACCCGCTATTGCGGGGAGGTCAGCCTGGCCGATGCCGGTCAGGAGATGACCGTCTGCGGTTCCATCGCCCGTGCGCGTGACAAGGGCGGCATCATCTTCGCCGACCTGCGCGATACCACCGGCATTCTGCAGCTGGTGTTCGACGAAGATACGCCGAAGGACGTTTTCGCCAAGGCGGAAAGCCTCAAGAGTGAATATGTGGTGATCTGCCGCGGCAAACTGCGGGAGCGCGCTTCCAAGACCGACAAGATCGCCACCGGCGACGTCGAGCTCTATGTTTCGGAGCTGCGCATCCTCAGCGAGGCACAGACCCCTCCGTTCGAGATCCGTGACGAGATCAACGTCAACGATGACCTGCGCCTGCGCTACCGTTATCTGGACCTGCGCCGTCCCTCGATGCATGAGCCCATCGTGCTGCGCAGCAAGATCATGCAGATCATCCGCAGCTACTTCACCGATAACCACTTTACCGAGATCGAGACCCCGACCCTCATCAAGTCCACGCCGGAAGGCGCCCGCGACTATCTGGTGCCCAGCCGTGTGCAGCCCGGCCACTTCTATGCGCTGCCCCAGAGCCCGCAGCTCTACAAGCAGATCCTGATGCTGTCCGGCTTTGACCGCTATTTCCAGATCGCCCGCTGCTACCGCGACGAGGACCTGCGTGCCGACCGTCAGCCCGAGTTCACCCAGGTGGACGAGGAAATGTCCTTTGTCACCGAGGACGATATCATGACGATGAACGAGGGCCTGCTCAAGCGTCTGTGGAAAGAGATGCTGGGCATCGACCTCGTCACGCCCTTTGAGCGGATGCCCTGGAACGATGCCATGAGCCGCTTCGGTTCCGATAAGCCGGATACCCGTTTCGGCCTGGAAATCCAGGATGTCACTTCGGTCTTTGCCCACACCGAGTTCAAGCCCTTCGCCGCCGTCATCGAGGCCAAGGGCACCATCCGTGCCATCAACGCCAAGGGCCTGGCCGACAAGCTCAGCCGCAAGAACATCGACAAACTGGGCGAGGTCGCCAAGACCTACGGCGCCAAGGGTCTGGCCTACAGCCGCCTGACCGCCGACGGTACCTCCTCCAGCTTTGAGAAATTCCTCACCGAGGAGGAAAAGACCGCCCTGTATGCCGTCCTCGGTGCCGAGACCGGCGACGTGCTGCTGCTGGTCAGCGATGCCGACTGGGTCAAGGCCTGCACGGCCCTGGGCCAGGTCCGTCTGGACATTGCCCGCAAGCATGACCTCATCGATCCCGACAAGTTCAACTTCCTGTGGGTGGTGGACTTCCCGCTGTTCGAGTACAGCGAGCAGGAAGGCCGCTGGATGGCCATGCACCATCCCTTCACCATGCCCAAGGCGGAGGACCTGGACAAGATCGAGAGCGATCCCGGTGCCTGCCATGCCGTGGCCTACGATATCGTGCTCAACGGTGTCGAGCTGGGCGGCGGTTCCATGCGTATCAACGATCCCGCTCTGCAGGACCGGATGTTCAAGGCTCTGGGCTTCACCGAGGAAAAGGCCCGGGAGAGCTTCGGCTTCCTGATGGATGCCTACAAGTTCGGTGCCCCGCCCCACGGCGGTATGGCCTACGGCCTGGACCGTATGGTCATGCTCATGCTCAAGAAGGATTCCATCCGCGACGTGATCGCCTTCCCCAAGGTGCAGAACGCCGGCGAGCCCATGAGCGGCGCCCCCGATGTGGTGGACGAGAAGCAGCTGTCTGATCTGTCCATTGCGCTGACCCTGCCCGAGAAAGAATAATCTTTGCCAGCCCCTGCGCCGCAAGGCGCAGGGGCTGTTTTGGTTTTGACCCGGCAAAAAGCAAGGCCCCCGCCGTGCGGCGGGGGCCTTGTGATTTCAAAATCAGTATTTGGGTTTGGGGTCTTCCTCTTTCTTTTCAGCGGCGTCTGCACCCGGTCCCGGTACCGTATACTGCGCCGGAGCGGGCGGAGGCATGGGACGGGCCGGTCTGGGATGCCGGGCGCGATGGCGGCGGGCCAGCACCCGGATGAGGACCACTACCGCAACCGCGACGATGAGCAGCGGCCACAGATAGACCAGCGCCAGCACGGTGCCCTGCACAAAGGCCACAAAGCCGTTCCAGCCGCCGGTGAAAGCCTCCGCCAGCCGTGCCCCGAAGGTGGTGCCGGTGGGGGTCAGGGTGGCGACTTCGCTCAGATAGATGTCCACCGTGGAGTAGGTGATCTGCCCGTCCAGGGCGCGCATCTGCTGGGTGTAGCTTTCCAGCTGGTACTGCACGTTGGAAAGCTGGTTCTCGATCTCCAGCAGGTCGGCGGTGGTTTCGGCGGTGGCGGCCAGTTCATTCAGGCGGTCCCGCTGGTTTTCCAGCGAGGTGATCCGCGCCTGCAGGTCTATGTAGCTGCTGGTGACATTCTCGGCACTTTCGTTGAGGCTCAGCACACTGCCTGCCTCTCCGGCCTGGGAGAGAAAGGCGCTGTAGTTGTCGGCCGGTACCCGCACCGTGTAGTTGGCGTAGCGGTCCTGGTTCTCTGCAGAGCCGCTCAGATGGCTGTATTCCATCCAGGCGCTGTTGGCTTCCACCGCCGCCATCAGGGTATCCCGTGCGGCGTCAAAATCGGTGGATTCCATCTCCATATCGGCACGGTAGATGATCTTCTGGGCGGTTTCCGAGGTGGCGTCGGTGCCTTCGGGCAGCAGGGCGCTCTCGGCGCCGCCGGCTTCCTGGGCCATGGCGGCTTCGCTGTTCATGTCGTAGGTGGCAGTGGCGCTGGCGGAACCGCCGGAACTGGCACCGCATCCGGCCAGCAGGGCGGCAGCCAGCAAGGCGGCTGCCAGGCGGGAAAAACGTCTTTTCATAAGTCGGCTCCTTTCTTACAGAAGGGGGGACGATGGGCAGAATTTTTCTGCTTTCAGTATACCATAAAAGACGCTTTTTGTGGGTTACAGCTTACAGACAAAAGGGCAACAAAAAAGGAACAGACCGAAATTCGGCCTGTTCCACAAATTTTCGGGGAATTATTCAGCTTTCTGCCCAAGGAGTTTCAGGTCGTCGTTGTCGGCAAAGGCAACGGCGTTGTACCCGGCAGCTTCCAGCGTGCCGAACTGCTTGCCCAGCTTCTTGGCCTGGGGCAGCACCGTCACGTCGTAATCGGCGCGCAGGGTCTGGGCCTTCTGCAGCACGGCGGCAAAATCGGCGTCCTTGCAGTAGAGCAGCGCCAGCCGCTGTTTGGCACCGGGAATCTGGTAGCCCTGCTCCAGCAGGATGCCGCAGACGCGCTCGAACCCGATGGAGAAGCCCACGGCCGGGACCTGCTGGCCGATGAACTTGCCCACCATGTTGTCGTACCGGCCGCCACCGGCCACGGCGCCGCTGAACTGCGGGCAGGTGACCTCGAACACCATACCGGTGTAGTAGCCCTGGCCGCGTACCAGGCTGGGGGCGTAGGCGATGCCGTACCGCCCGCCGGCGATCTTCTCGCTGGTGGCAATGACATACCGCAGGTCGGCGGTGAGGGCTTCGTCGTCCACCTTGGCGGCGACGGTGTCCAGGCTGAAATCTCCGGCGCGCAGGAACTCGTCCAGTGCTTCCACGGCTCCGGCGGCAAAGCCCTTTTCGGTCAGCTCGTTCTTCACGCCGTCGGCGCCGATCTTGTCCAGCTTGTCAAAGCTGATGCAGACGGAATCCAGCTCCTCGGCGGCAAAGCCCATCTTCTGCAGCATGGCGCGAAGGATGCGGCGGTCGTTGATATTGACGGTGAAGCCGGTGAAACCGATGGCCAGCAGGGCGCGGGC
This sequence comes from uncultured Subdoligranulum sp., assembly GCA_900545545.1. Taxonomy (GTDB): domain Bacteria; phylum Bacillota; class Clostridia; order Oscillospirales; family Ruminococcaceae; genus Gemmiger. Next base: position 111,085 of record UQZO01000004.1, read on the forward strand.
GGTCACGTCGATGAGTTCCACCTCGGCATTGGGGCTGGAATCGCCCAGAATGTCGATATCGCACTGCACAAACTCACGCAGACGGCCCTTCTGGGGGCGCTCGGCGCGGTAGACACGGTCAGTCTGGATGACTTTGAAGGGGTTGGGCAGCTCGTTGCGGTTGGCCGCGTAATAGCGGGAGAGAGGCAGTGTCAGGTCGTAGCGCAGACCCATATCGGACAGCTGCTTCTCGTCACCGCTGGCCAGTGCCTTCTCCAGCTTGTCGCCGCGCTTGAGCACCTTGAAAATCAGGTTGAGGTTGTCGCCGCCGTCGCTCTTGTCCAGGTTTTCCATATCCTCCAGGATGGGGGTGGAAATGCGCTGGAATCCTGCGGCGCGGTAGGTGGCCAGAATCTGGCCCTGGATATAGTCACGCAAGGCCTGCTCGCGGGGCAGCAGGTCGCGCATACCTTTTAACGGCTGGGTTTTCATCTGCAATGGCTCCTTATTTTTATAATGTTATCATGATAAACTTCCCGCCGCATTTTGTCAATGCAAACCGGGCATACTGAAAGGACAGGGGAGGGGTCATCCATGGCAAAACAGAACCGCGGACCGTACATTCTGGCGGCGGGGGCCGGGGTACAGCTGCTGACCGGCATCCCGGCGGCGTGGGGCGTGTTTCAAAAGCCCGTCATGCAGGGGTATGGGCTTTCCCGCGGACAGGCCATGCTGGGGTTTGCGGTGCTGGTGGCATTCTACGGTGTGGGCTGCGCAGTAGGTGGCCTTTTGCAGGACCGGCGCGGCCCCCGGGTGGCAGGTCTTTGGGGCACTGCGCTGCTGGCAGGGGGATTTCTGGCGGCGGCGCTGGTGCCGCCCGGCAATGCGGTGCTGTTTTTACTGGCGTACAGCCTGCCCGCGGGGGTGGGCAGCGCTTTTCTGGCCCCGGCGGTGCTGGCTTGCGCCCAGAAATGGTACCAGGATAAAAAAGGCTGGGCCACCGGCGTGGCCGGGGTGGCCATGGGGCTTTCCGGCGCCTTTTACACGTTGTTTGTCAAAGGCGTGGGCGGGCGCTGGGGCATCCGGGTGTGTTTTGCGGCGCTGGGGCTGCTTATGCTGGTGGTCTGCGGCAGCGGGGCGGCTATCCTGCAAAATCCGCCCCAGCCCAAACAGGCCCAGCCTTTGCAGGGCATTGACCATAAAAAGATGATCCGTACACCCCAGTACAAGCTCTGCGTGGCGGCGGTGGCTCTCAGTGCGCCGCCGGTACTGCTGTTCAGCCCCGAAATCTTTTCCATTGCCACCGACCGCGGCCTGCCCGAAGCGGCGGCCCCGTTCAGCATCGTGCTGGGGTCGGCGGCCAGCGCCGCGGGGCGGCTGCTCTGCCCGGCGGTCAGTGACAAACTGGGCCGCAAGCGGGTGTTGTATGCCGTCTACCTGGGGCTGGCGGCGGGGTCCGCCTGGTTCGCTTTTGCGCAAAATGCGTGGGTGCTGGCGGCCTATGCGATGCTGACCTTTTTCTATTCGGGCGGCGCGGCGGTACAACCGGCGCTGAACACAGACCTCTTCGGGCTGCGCCATGCCGGGGTCAACTACGGGTTCATCGCCCTGGGCATGAGCGCCGGCAGCCTGCTGAGCTATATCGGCAGCCAGGCCCTGCCGCTGACGGCCCGGCACTGGCTGGCGGGCGGGTGCGCACTGGCCGGGCTTTTTTGTGTGCGACTTGTAAAACCTCTGCAGGAATCTTGAAATAGTGCGCTGGAGCGTGTACACTATATAGGTTATCCCATTGCAACCGATTTCCAAAGGAGGACCCATGCAGCAAACCATTCAGCTGCGGCAGCTCGCAGCGCGCTCGGCAACCGCCTTTCTGCTGGCGGTGCTCTGCGTTTACCCCTTATACATTGATAAGTTTTCCAACCTTGGCGTGGTCAAGTTTACCGGCGTCTGCACCCTTTCCTGGGCGTTTTGCCTCTGGATCGGTGCGCTGGCGCTGGTGGGGGCGACCCCGCGGCCCGGCCGTTTCTCCCGCAAAGATCCCACCCTCTGGGCGCTGGGGGCTTTTGTGCTCACCGGCTTTATTTCCACCGTGGCGTCCCTGTCGCCGGTGTCCTCGTTCTGGGGGCTGGGCGGCTACTACGGCGGCTTCATGATGGTGCTGTTCACGGCGGCCGGGTATCTGGCCGTGCGCGCCTTCGCCCCGCAGGACCTGCTCAACGGCCTGACATTCTGTGTGGGCATCACCACGGCCATCGTCACGGTGCTGTATGTGCTCAACATCTTCAACATTGATCTCATCGGCACCTACGCCGATACCGCCGTGATCGAGCGCGCCCAGTTCTTCTCCACCCTGGGGCAGAAAAACTTCAATTCCGGCTTCATGGCCTTTGCGCTGCCGCTGGTTTTTTACGCCTTTCTGGTGGCCCGCGGCGTGCGCCATACCATCTTTTACGGCATTCCCGCCTTCTTCGGCGGTCTGGCACTGGCGGTGGTGGACGCCGAGGGTCTGGCCCTGGGCATCGGCGCCGCGGTGCTGGTGCTGATGTGTCAGAAAATGTTCACCACCCGCACCCTGCGCCGCATTGCGGTGATTGGCGCCTTTTTCTTCTTCCACGCCGGGTGGATGCAGTACATGCGTACCCACTTCTACACCCAGGGCGGCAAACCGATGCTGGCCGCGCTGGGGCATTTCGGTCTGGATGGTTTCCTTATCTGCACGGCGCTGTGGGCGCTGCTGCGCTTCGGCCTGCGCGGGCGGGAAATCCCCCTCTGGCGCGCCGGACGTGTGGTGGCAGCGGTGGTCGTGGGGGCCGGGGCGCTGCTGTATGCGCTGGCCAACTTCTGGCCGGGATTCCCCAGCCTGGGCCGTCTGGACGACATCCTCATCATCAACGATGACTGGGGCACCTACCGCGGCACGGCCTGGCGCATCACCTGGAGCACCTGGCTGGACCAGCCTTTGTGGCGCAAGATCGTGGGTGTGGGCACCGGCATGATGCACACGGCCATGATGGCCTGGGCGGGCAGCGATGTTACCGAGCGTATGAAAACCTTCTATGCGGCCCATAATGAATATCTGGAACAGCTGCTTACCACCGGCGTGCTGGGGCTGGCGGCCTGGGTCTGGTTTGTGGGCGCCCACCTGCGGCGCGCTGCCAAAAACTGGCTGCGGCCCGGCGTGGCACCGGTCACCCTGGCGCTGGTCAGCTATCTGGCCCATGCGGTGGTGTCCATCCGGGTGTCCATGATCTTCCCGGAGATCATGCTGCTGTTTGGCCTTTTGATGGTCTTTTGCCGTGCGCCGGAGGAAGAGGTGCTCCCGGCAGAAAAACCGCGCCACGGCAAGGCGAAAAAGGCGAAGGCGGAACTGCCTGCCAAACCGGGACTGGTGCGCACCTGGGCACCGCCTGCAGCGGCAGCCATTGTGATGATGGCGGTGTGCGGCGCAGCCTCCCGCGTGATCTTCGGATTCCTGTTTTGAGAAAAGGGGCGAAACGGGCAAAAAAACGGGGCGTTAGTTCTTGCTAACATCTTGCAAAAACCGCTTGGACCCTTTATAATAAACTTAGCTGTGAAAAGCCTAACAATATGCAAAGGAGAGAAAATTATGATCGAATACTCCGCACAGGTCAATAACATGTGCCCGATCACAAAAGGGCCCAAGCACGGTCCCGCGCCCATTCCCGAAGAGGGCGAATGGGTAAAGGCCTATAAAATTGAGGACATCAGCGGCTACACCCACGGTGTGGGCTGGTGCGCTCCCCAGCAGGGCACCTGCAAGCTCAGCCTGAACATCAAGAACGGCATCATCGAAGAAGCCCTGGTCGAGACCATCGGCTGCTCCGGCATGACCCATTCTGCTGCCATGGCTGGCGAGATCCTGCCCGGCAAGACCATCCTCGAAGCGCTGAACACCGACCTCGTCTGCGACGCCATCAACGTTGCTATGCGTGAGCTGTTCCTGCAGATCGTCTACGGCCGCAGCCAGACCGCTTTCTCTGAGAACGGCCTGCCCGTCGGCGCTGGTCTGGACGACCTGGGCAAGGGTCTGCGCAGCATGACCGGCACCATTTTCTCCACCAAGGCCAAGGGTGTTCGTTACCTCGAACTGACCGAGGGCTATATCCTCAAGACCGCTCTGGACAAGGACAACCAGGTCATCGGTTACCAGTTTGTCCGCCTCGGCAAGATGATGGAAGACATCCGCCACGGCAAGGACCCCAAGGAAGCCTACGAGAAGAACATCGGCACCTACGGCCGCTTCTCTGCTGAGCAGGGCGCTGTCAAGTACATCGACCCGCGTGAAGAATAAGAGAGGGAGGAACACACACTATGGCAACTTTTGAATCCCAGGAACGCCGTATGCCCAAAATCGAGGCCTGCCTGAAAGCCAATGGCCTGGAAAGCCTCGATGCCTGCAACGAAATGCTGCTGGCCAAGGGCATTGACTGCGATAAGATCATCCGCGGCATCCAGCCCATCTGCTTCGACAACGCTGTCTGGGCTTACACCCTCGGCACTGCCATCGCCGTCAAGCGCGGCCTGAAGAGCGCTGCTGAGTGCGCCGCTGCCATCGGCGAAGGCCTGGAAGCCTTCACCGTGCCCGGTTCTGTTGCCGAGCAGCGCAAGGTTGGCCTCGGCCACGGCAATCTGGGCGCCATGCTGCTGCATGAGGACACCCACTGCTTCGCCTTCCTGGCCGGCCACGAGTCCTTCGCTGCCGCCGAAGGCGCCATCGGCATTGCCCGTACCGCCAACAAGGTTCGTAAAGAGCCCCTGCGCGTTATCCTGAACGGCCTGGGCAAGGATGCTGCTATGATCATCAGCCGCATCAACGGCTTTACCTACGTTCAGACCGAGTATGACTTCAAGACCGGCGAGCTGAAGGTCGTCAACACCACCGCTTACTCTGATGGTGAGCGCGCTGCCGTCAAGTGCTACGGCGCCAACGACGTTCTGGAAGGCGTTGCCATCATGAAGGCTGAGGGTGTTGAAGTTTCCATCACCGGTAACTCCACCAACCCCACCCGCTTCCAGCACCTGGTTGCCGGTACCTACAAGAAGTGGGCTATCGAGAACGGCAAGAAGTACTTCTCCGTCGCTTCCGGCGGCGGCACGGGCCGTACCCTGCATCCCGACAACGTGGCTGCCGGTCCCGCTTCTTACGGCCTGACCGACTCCATGGGCCGTATGCACGGCGATGCCCAGTTCGCTGGTTCTTCCTCCGTGCCCGCTCACGTTGAGATGATGGGCCTGATCGGCGCCGGCAACAACCCGATGGTCGGTATGACCGTCGCCTGCGCGGTTGCTGCTTCTCAGGTCAACGCCTGATCTCCTTTGCAAACTGCATAAATTCTGCCGCCGTCCGGTGTTCGCCGGGCGGCGGCTTTTTGTATTTGAAACATTTGTAAACTCTGCCGCGAGGCTTGCTCCAACAGTTTGCAGGGTGTATAATAGAACCGTATATGTAAATTCGGGAGGGGGCTGCGCCATGCCACGCAAAGAAGGGCAAAAACAGAAATTGCTGGTACTTTTGGAAATTTTGATCCGTGAAACAGACGAAAAGCACCCGTTGAGTGTTCCGCAGCTGGTGGAAAAGCTGCAGGAGCGCGGCATCGAAGCCGAACGCAAGAGCGTTTACGGCGACCTGAATACGCTGAACAGCCTGCCCGGCGCACCGTACGAGATCGTGCAGCTGCGGGGCCGCGGCGGCGGGTATTATATGACGGACGCCTTGTTTGAGCTGGCAGAGCTCAAGCTGCTGGTGGACGCCGTGTATGCCAGCAAGTTTATTACGGCGCGCAAATCCAAGATCCTGATCGACAAACTGGGCCAGTTTACCTCCCGGTACCGGCAGGCGGAACTGGACCGCAAGGTGCTGGTCAGCGGACGTATCAAGAGTACCGACGAGAAGATTCTGTATACCGTTGACGCGCTGCACACCGCCATCACGGCGGGGGAGCAGGTCCAGTTCAAATACTGCGACTGGAACCTGCAAAAAAAGATGACGCCGCGCCACGACGGGCAGATCTACCGCGTCAGCCCCTGGGTGCTGGTGTGGGAAAACGGCAACTACTATCTGATCGCCTACACCGAGGGACGCCTGAAACACTACCGCGTGGATAAAATGCAGAGCGTGCACCAGCTGGAGGGCACCAAGCGCGAAGGCGCTGCCGAGTATGCCGAGTTTGATGTAAACACCTATATGCAGCAGATGTTCGGCATGTTCAACGGTCCATTGAAAAAAGTGACGCTGCTGTGCGAAAACCGATTTGCCGGGGCGATGATCGACCGTTTCGGTACGGGCCCCATCCTTAATCCCTGTACGGACGGTGAGCATTTCACCATGACGGCGGAAATCCAGGTCAGCCCCCAGTTCTTCGGCTGGCTGGCGGGATTTGGCCCCGGTGTGGCCATTGCCGGGCCGCCGGAGGTCCGCGCCGAGATGAAAAAGACGCTGGATCGCCTGCAGGAACTCTACCGTTGATTGCAAACTACCGCAAAATATGGTATGGTAATAAGATAATCTTTGCGCTTTCCCGCGCCGAAGATTGCCGCACAGACCCAAGGTCACCGCGGCGCAGAACCAACATCTAAGGGAGGGCACCGCCGGTGCTGGAAAAAAACCAACGCTATAAAAGTATCCTCAGCGGCCTGCTGGATGCGGGCCTGCTGTTTGTCGGCTTTCTGCTGGCCAATTATGTGCGCTTCAATTACGTCCGCTTTTTTGAACCGGGCGGTGCCGGCCCTGCGCTGGATGTAGCCCAGGACCCGCGCAATATGCTGGCAGGGGCCTTCACCTCGCTGCTGCTGGTGGCGGCCTACTGGGTGGCGGGTATCTACAGCAATTCCCGCCTGCGCGGTTTGTCGGAGCGCAGCACCCGCATCGCCATCATCAATGCGGGTGGCATTCTGGTCTTTGTCTTTATTCTTTACCTGCTCCATCTGGATGACTACTCCCGTGTGGTGCTGGGACTGTTCTATTTCTTTGCCACGGCCCTGGTGGTGGCCAAACGGATGGTCCGCCGCTGGTATGACCGTGCCCGCCGCCGCAAGGGGCTGGGCCTGCGCCATATTCTGCTGGTAGGCGGCGGCAAATCGGCGGCGCTCTATCTGCGTGCGCTGGAACACAACCCCTACTATGGTTTTGTGGTGGACGGTTACCTGGCCCCCATTGAGGAGCCGGGCTTCGGCGTGCCTTATTTCGGCAGCTATGAAAAGCTGGACGAGTGTTTGGAAAATCCGCTCATTGACGAAGTGGTGGTGGCGCTGGAGGCTGATGAAATCCAGATGCTGCCCCGCACCTTTGCCGCCTGCGACAAACACGGTACCCGCATTACCATGGTGCCCTTCTACAGTGACTATCTGCCTGCGCGCCCGACCATCGACGTGCTGGATGAGTGCAAGCTCATCAACGTGCGGCAGACGCCCTTTGACAACATTCTCAATGCGGCGGTCAAGCGAGGTCTGGACATTGTGGGCAGCCTGCTTCTCATCGTGCTCACCAGCCCCGTCATGCTGGTCACGGCCATCGGCGTCAAACTGTCCAGCCCCGGGCCGGTCATCTTCCGGCAGGAGCGCATCGGCCTGAACAAAAAGCCCTTCATGATGTACAAATTCCGTTCTATGCGGGTGAACGCCAAGCAGGAGACCGGCTGGTCCACCGACTATGATCCCCGCAAGACACGGTTCGGCAGCCTGATCCGCAAGTTCAGCCTGGATGAACTGCCCCAGTTCTTCAACGTGCTCAAAGGGGATATGTCCCTGGTGGGGCCCCGGCCCGAAGTGCCCTACCATGTGGAGCATTTTAAAGAGGAAATTCCGCGTTATCTGGTGCGCCAGCAGGTGCGGCCCGGCTGTACCGGCTGGGCGCAGATCCACGGCCTGCGCGGCGATACCGACATCGCCGAGCGTATCCGCTATGATATCTGGTATATTGAAAACTGGACCGTGGCACTGGATATCAAGATCATCTTCCGCACAGTGTTTGGCGGCAAGATGATCAACGATGAAAAACTACAGTGATCCTTCACTGGAAACCGGGTGAAAGCTATGAGCAAGACCGAACCGAAAGTTGCCATTGTACATGACTGGCTGGTCACCTACGCAGGGGCCGACCGCGTGGTGGATTGCATGCATCATGTGTTTCCCAATGCGGTGATCTACACGCTGGTCTATGATGAAAAAAAGATGCCTGCGTGGTTCAAGGACTACGACATCCGCACCACCTGGGTGCAGAAAGTGCCTTTTGCCACCAAGCTGTATAAAAACCTGCTGCCGCTGATGCCCGGTGCCTTTGAGGCGCTGGATCTTTCGGAGTATGATCTGGTGCTGTCCTCCTCGTCGTCCTGCTCCAAAGGCGTCATCACGCGGCCGGATGCGGTGCATATCTGCTACTGCCATACGCCGATCCGCTATGTGTGGGATTTCTACTATACCTACCGCGATAATGCCAACTGGCTGGTGCGTGCCGTTATGCCCCATCAGATGCACAAGATGCGCATCTGGGACAAGTGCGCCGCCGACCGGGTGGATTATTTTATTGCCAACTCCCACTACATCGCCCAGCGCATCAAAAAGTACTACCGCCGCGACAGCGACGTGATCTATCCCTGCTGCCATATCAATGAAGCGCCGTTCGTCAAGAAAGAGGACTTCTATCTGGTGGTGGGCCGCCTGACCTGGTACAAGCGTATCGACCTGGCGGTGGCTGCCTGCACCAAGCTGGGCAAACGGCTGGTGGTCATTGGCAGCGGTGGGGAAGAGAGCAAGCTCAAAACCATTGCCGGTCCTACCATCGAATTCAAGGGCGGCGGCCTGAGCGATGAGCAGGTGCGCGGATACTATCTGCGTGCCAAGGCGTTCCTTTTCCCCGGGGAAGAGGACTTCGGCATCACCCCGGTGGAGGCTCAATCCGCCGGTACGCCGGTGTTGGCCTATGGCCGCGGCGGTGCCTGCGAAACGGTACTGCCCGGAAAGACCGGCTACTGGTTCCATGAGCAGACGGCGGACAGCCTGATGCGCTGCATCGAACTGTTTGAGCGGGACGGCGTCGCCTACACCAAAGAAGAAATCCGTGAGCACAGCCGTTCTTTCAGCGAGGAACGCTTTGAAAACGAGCTGCGCGAATATTGCGCCCGCCGCATGGCGGACTGGCAGCAGGCGCTGCTGGATTGCTCCCATTGGGAGAAGGAGGAACTGGAGTGAACCCCATCGTCATCAACGGCACCGTGCTGTGCGACAACATCACCGGCATTCCGCGGTACGTGTATGAAACGGTTGTCCGTCTGGACAAGCTGCTGGAAGGCACCGGGCTGGATGTGCGCATTGCCTACCGCGACGACGGCCGCCCCATCCACCTGCCGGAACTGAAAAACATCCGGCTGGTACCGCTCAAGGCTGTCAAATACTTTTATAATATGGTGGTGCTGCCCAACTATCTGCGGCGCAACCACGCGTTCTTCATCGGTCTGGCCAGCGATATGCTCATGACGCGGCGCAGTGTCGTGGTGCTGCACGATATCCGCCCCCTTGTGATGGATACCGACCGCGGCTTTTTCCGCTTCAAGTTCTGGGTGCACTGCCTGTCCACCAAATGGTTCGCCCGCAAAGTCTACACCGTCAGCGAGGACCAGCGCCGCCTGATCAGCGATAAGCTGGGCATTCCGATGGATAAGATCGGGGTTACCTACAACGGCTGGGAGCATATGCGGGATGTGGAACCCGACGAACGCATCTTCGACAAGCTGCCCGGTGTGACCAAAGGGGAGTACTTCTACGCGCTGGGCAGCCTGGCCAAGCACAAGAATTTCAAATGGATTCGGGAAGTGGCCCGCCGCAACCCCGACAAGATTTTTGTGGTAGCGGGCGGCAAAGACCTGCGTGCGTTCGGCGATGATGCCGAGGCCAAGGATACCGCCAATGTGTTTTACCCCGGCTATGTCAGCGACTGCGAAAACGCTGCCCTGATGAAGCATTGCCGCCTGTTCCTGCACCCGGCAATCTTTGAAGGGTTCGGCATCCCGCCGCTGGAAGCATTGGCCCTGGGGGCTCCCATCGCGCTGGCCCGGGCCAGCTGCCTGCCGGAACTGTACGGCGATACGGCACGGTACTTCGACCCTTACGATTACGAAGTGGACCTGGATGCTCTGGCCGCCCAGCCGGTGGCCCCGCCGGACAAAGTACTGGCCAAATACAGCTGGGACAAGACGGCGGCCTTCTGGCTGGAACAAATCAAAAAATACGCACAGGACTAAAATACGGTTTGTATAAATACATCCTGTATAATTCTACGATTCGGAGAGGAAACTGCGCTTTATGATTGCTGTGGCATTGCTGGCAACCGCGATTGTCTCTCTTTTGTTTGCGGTGGTCCCGGCGGGGGTGGAGCGGCGCTCCGCCCGGCCGAAAGATCTGCTCTGGGCGGCAGGGCTGTGGGTGGGCACCTGGGTGTTCTGCCTGTGCGCCTACCACCGTCCGGGCCTCACGGTTGGGTTTGATGCCTTCCGGCTGCTGGCCGTCACGGCTTTGTGTGGCTGGGCAGGGGTGTGTACGGCAGGGCTGCGGGCTTTCGGCAGACGGGGACTGCGCTTTGTGCTGCCGCTTTTGCTGGTGGCCGCGCTGGGCGGCGAAGTTTTTGTGGGCAATGTGGCTTATTTCAACACCCACAGCTACCAGCCTTTCCAGCTGATGGACTACCTGGACGCCAATGTCAATGTAAAGCGGGGAATCGGCACCTACTCGCTGGAAGAGGGGCACGCCTATCTTCGCTTTCTGGCCATCGACCAGCCCATTTACAACCTCAGCCTGGATGGGCTGACCAACGATGATACCGATCTGCTCCATGCGGACAGCACCTTCAGCTTTTCCATTGATGCAACGGATGAAGCCAACGGTGCGCTGGTCAATCTGGGCACCTGGGAGGTAGGTATACAGGCGCCGCGTACCCATGTCATCAGCCTGGATGCGACCGGAAAGGTCGGTACCCTGGTGCTTACCGCCAGCGGATACAACAGCGCCTATGTGCAGTACCCGATAGCGTTTACCATCACCGGCATCACGGCCAATGCGCCGCGCCCGATGAATTTCTCTCTGCTGCGCTTTGCGGCCATCTTTCTGGGGCTGACGGCGCTGTACGGGCTGCGTCCGCGCAGCGGGCTGTGGCAGCGCCGCTGGCTGGCCGGTAATGTCTGCGACAGGGGCGCTGCGCTGGTATTGGGCGTGATCCTGGCAGCTTTTGTGGTGGTGATCCCTTTCTGGGAGCCCAGCAACACCGGCCTGGCAACGGAAAACTACAACACGGCCTTCTGGGACGGCGAGAGCACGGTCAGCTTTGTCTACCAGCAGTACGGTGCCCTGGCACACAGCCTGCTGAACGGACGCCTGGACCTGGAGGAGGACCCGCCCGCCGCCCTGGTGGCCATGGACAACCCCTATGACACCGCCCTGCGGGATACGCTGAATATCCAGGGCGGCCGTTGGGACCACGCCTACTATAACGGGCGGTATTATGTCTATTTCGGCATCGTGCCCTGCCTGTTGTTCCAGCTGCCCTTCGAGGCGATCACCGGCATCCAGAACCTGGCCTACGCCCCTTGCATGGTGATATTGGGGCTTGTGTTCCTGCTCAGCTGCTTTGGCATTGTGGGCCAGGTTGTGCGGCGGTGGTTCCCCCAGACCTCCTCGGCGGCCTATCTGCTCAGCGTGTCGGCGCTGATGCTGGGCAGCCAGCTTTACAATCTGCTGGAACGCCCCTATATTTACGAGTATGCCATCCTCTGCGGCGCCGCATTTTTGATGCTGGGCCTGTGGCTCTGGCTGGCAGCGGCTGCCACCCCGGTGGAACACGGCGGTGTGCTGACCCTGCGGCTGGCAATGGGCAGCCTGTGCATGGCACTGGTGGCCGGCTGCCGCCCGCAGATGGAACTGTTTGCTTTTCTGGCGCTGCCCATCTTCTGGAGCCGCTATATCACCCAGGGGCGTCTGCGCAGCCGGGCCGGTGTGCGGGATGCCGTTGCCTTCCTGCTGCCCATCGTGCTGGTGGCAGCAGGGCTTATGTGGTACAACTATGCACGCTTCGGTTCGCCTTTTGACTTCGGTGCCAACTACAACATCACCGGCAACGATATGACCAAGCGCGGCTTTAACGTGGTGCGCATCGGCCCGGCGGTCTTTACCAGCCTGCTGGACCTGCCGCAGTTGAAGTCGGTGTTCCCGTACCTGCAGGAAGTCGATGTACAAACCAACGCGGTCATCCGCACCATCAGTGAGAAGTTCTGCGGCGGTATGCTGGCGGCCACACCGTTTACCTGGGCCCTGCTGCTGCCGGTGATCCCGGCGGCACGGCGCAGCCTGCACCGCCGCCGCGCGGTCAGTGTGCTGGTATATGGCGCCGTGGCCTCGATGCTGGTGATCACCGTGGTGGACTGCCAGATGGCCGGTGTGCTGTACCGCTATCTGATGGACTACAGCCCGGTGTTGCTGCTGGGCGCGGCGCTGTGCTGGATGCTGGCGGAGACCACACTGGCCCGGCGTGCTGCGGGCGGGGAAGCACTGGCGGTTTCGCTGTTGCCGGTGCTGCGCGTCGGCATGGCAGCGACACTGGCATGGAGCCTGTTTTACCGTTTCAGCACTTTGTTTGCGATGGAACCCTGGCTGCAGGGCATGAATCCTTCGCTGTATTATACCGTAAGCCGCCTGGTCCAATTCTGGATGTAAAGGTGAGAAAGAGAGGCCTGCAGATGGATAAAATCGCTGTATTGATTCCTTGCTACAATGAGTCCAAGACCGTGGAAAAGGTCGTGACGGATTTCCGGCGCGTGCTGCCGGAGGCCACGATCTATGTCTACGACAACAACTCCACCGACGGCACGGCCGAACTGGCAGCCAAAGCCGGTGCGGTTGTGCGGCACGAATACCAGCAGGGCAAAGGCAATGTGATGCGCCGCATGTTCCGTGAGATCGATGCCGAAGCCTATATTCTGGTGGACGGCGACGACACGTACCCCGCCGAAGCGGCCCCCGAGATGGTGCGGGCCGTCACCGAGCGCCAGGCCGATATGGTGGTGGGCGACCGGCTTTCCAGCACCTACTATACGCAGAACAAACGCCCGTTCCACAATTTTGGCAACGACCTGGTGCGGTTTTGCACCAACAACCTGTTCGGCGGTAAAATCAAGGATATCATGACCGGCTACCGCGCGTTCAGCTACCAGTTTGTCAAAACCTATCCGGTGCTGTCCCGCGGGTTTGAGATTGAAACCGAGATGACGATCCACGCCCTGCAGCGCAATATGCAGGTGGATAACGTCATCATCGAATACCGCGACCGCCCCGAAGGCTCCGAGAGCAAGCTCAACACCTATTCCGATGGATTCAAGGTGCTGGGCACCATTGTGCGGCTGTTCAAAAACTACCGTCCTTTCGCATTTTTTGGCGTTATTGCGGCGGTGCTGGCGGTGTTCGGCATCGGCTTTATGATTCCGGTCCTCAACGAGTACTTCCACACCGGTCTGGTGCCCCGTTTCCCCACGCTCATCGTCTGCTGCTTTGTGCTGGTGGCAGCCCTGCTGCTGTTTGTTTCGGGCGTGATTCTCTCCAGCCAGCTGGCCAAGGATGCCCGTGATTTCGAGTTCCAGCTTCAGACCGTGCAGCATTGGCAGCGCACGGCCCGGGAATGAACACCACCGCCCGCACCCGGGCGTTTCTGCGGGTTCACCCGCTGTTCGGGGCAGTCTTTCTGGTAGAAGTTCTGTTTCTGGCTGCTTTGGTGGCCGGGCTGCTGCGTGCGCCGGCCGAGGTAAGCGTGCCCCTGGATACGATGACCCAAACGGAGGAGGGCGTTTCTGTTTATGCCCCCGTAACGCTTTCTGCCGGTGGGTACCGGGTCACGGTGACCTATAAGGCAGCGTCCCCGGCGGACGATGAGGACGCGGGCGGCCATACGGTCGCCACGCTGGATTTCACTTCCGCGCAGAACCCGTCCTCGGTGCAAAGCGATACCATTGCCCTTACCGATACGTTTTCCACCGTTACGGCACGGCTCTGGGTGGGCACTGCCGCAACGGTCGATGACCTGACACTGACGGTGACCGAATCCCCGGAAGCGGGGCAAGGTTTCACCCTGCAAAGCGTCACCCTGACGGAACAGCCCGTCTGGCGGGTAACGGCGCTGGTGGGGTGGCTGCTGCTGTTTGCGGTGGCAGATCTGCTTTTGTGCCTGCTGTTTCTGGGGGATGGTCTGCGTGCCCCGCGCTGCGGCTGGGGTGTTGCCCTGCTGCTGGTGGGCGGCATTGTACTGGCCAGCCTGCCCTATTTTGCGGATTTTCTGTACACCGGGCACGACCTGCGCTTTCACTGCTACCGCATCTGGGCGGCTGCGCAGGCAATGGCAGACGGGCAGTTCCCGGTGCGGCTTTTTACCGAAGGATTCAACGGGTACGGTGCGGCTACCCCGCAGTATTACTGCGATTTGTTTTTGTACATTCCGGCGCTGTTGTACAACGCCTTTCTGCCGCTGCAAAGCTGCTATCAGATTTACATGCTGCTTGTCAACACGGCCACCATGCTGGTGGCTTATTACAGCTTTGCGCGCATCGGCGGCCACAAGCTGTACGGCGCTGTGGCGGCCTTTGCCTATACGCTGTGCGCCTACCGGCTGACCAACCTTTTGCTGCGCGCCTCGGTAGGGGAGTACACCGCCATGATTTTCCTGCCGCTGGTGGCGCTGGGGGCCTGGGCCATTGCCCGGCATGACCGCCCGGCGCCCCGTGACTGGCTGCCGCTGGGACTGGGCATGGCAGGCATTGTGCAAAGCCATCTGCTCACCACTGAGCTGGCAGCCCTGTTTCTGGCGCTGTTCTGGGTGTGCAACCTGCAGGTCATGCTGCGCCCTGCGCGGCTGAAAGCGGCTGTCAAGGCGGTGGCTGTGGCTCTTGGGCTGACGGCATGGTATCTGGTGCCCTGCCTGGACGCTTTGCGCAACGAAACCATCATGATCAGTGATGTGCATCCTTCGCCGATTCAGTCCACCGGCGTCTACCTCATCCAGCTGCTGGGGCTGTTCGGCTATGCGGGCGGTTCGTCCGGGGAAGGGACGGCAGGGGAGATGCCGCTTACCATCGGTCTGGCGGGCTGCATCGTGCTGATGCTGGTACTGTGGTGCTGCCTGCAGCGTGCCCGCTGGCGCGGAACGAAGGAAAATACCCGCCGCTGGCTGGGGCTGCGGGGCGGGTTTGCCCTCTGCCTGCTGGCCATGTGGCTTTCCACCACCTGTTTCCCGTGGGATTGGCTGGCCAGCAAACTGCCGCAGAAACTGGTGGATATTCTGCTCAAACCGCAGTTCAGCTGGCGGTATCTGGCCATTGCGGCGGTGCTGCTGGGAGTCATGACCGTGTTGGCGCTGGCACTGGCGGATACCGCCTCCCCACGGCTGGCCCGCGGTGCAGCGGTGGCCATTCTTGTGGCAACGGTGCTGTATACCGGGGTGTTCTACCGCGATTACGCCTATAATCAGGGCACTGTGACGATGATCAGCACCGAAACAATGACCACCTTCCCTTATGAGACGATGGGATATGATTACCTGCCGGCGGGGGTGGACCTGGCGGTGTTTGACCAGGTAGAGGCCACGACGGACAGCGACGACACTACGGCAGTCTGGCAGGGGCAGGGGACCGTGCTGTGTGAAAACCGCGGTACGGAACCGGCTGCGGTGAATCTGCCGCTGCTGGCCTACCGGTATTACACGGCCACCGATGCCGAAACCGGCACCCCGCTGACCCTGACGGAAAATGAAGACCGCTGCCTGCAGCTTACCGTGCCGGCGGGATACCGCGGCACCGTGCAGGTACGCTATACACCGCCCATCGGCTGGCATGTTGCCGAGTTGGTGACCCTGGTGACGCTGCTGGGCCTCATTGGCTGGGGCGTACAGGATGCCCGCCGCCGCAGACGGGAAGCATTGATAGAGGAAACAGTACAGGAGGAAACCGTTTATGTATGATTATCTGATTGTGGGCGCCGGTCTGTTCGGCGCGGTGTTTGCCCACGAGGCAACCGCAGCGGGCAAGCGCTGCCTGGTCATCGACAAGCGCGATCACATCGCGGGCAATATCTATACCGAGGACATCGAGGGCATTGCCGTGCACCGTTACGGCGCCCATATTTTCCACACCAACAACAAGGAAGTGTGGGATTATGTGAATCGGTTTGCGGTGTTCAACCGCTACACCAACTCCCCGGTAGCCAACTACAAGGGCGAGTTGTACAACATGCCCTTCAACATGAACACCTTCAGCAAGATGTGGGGCGTCATCACCCCGGCTGAGGCACAGGCCAAGATTGAAGAGCAGCGCGCCGCCCACTACACCGAGCATCCCCAGAATCTGGAGGAGCAGGCCATCAACCTGGTGGGCATGGATATCTACGAAAAGCTCATCAAGGGTTATACCGAAAAGCAGTGGGGCCGCCCCTGCACCGCGCTGCCGGCCTTCATCATCAAGCGCCTGCCGGTGCGTTTCACCTTTGACAACAACTATTTCAACGCACTGTACCAGGGCATCCCCAACGAAGGCTATACCGCGCTGGTGGCCAACCTGCTGGAGGGCATCGAAGTCCGCCTGAACACCGATTACCTTGCCGACCGTGGCGCGCTGGATGCCCTGGCGAAAAAGGTAGTGTACACCGGTCCCATCGACGCCTATTTTGGCTACCAGCTGGGGGCGCTGCAGTACCGCAGCGTCCGGTTTGAAACCGAAACGCTGGATATGCCCAACTATCAGGGCAATGCGGTCATCAATTATACCGATTCCGAGACCCCCTACACCCGCATCATCGAGCACAAACATTTTGTCTTCGGCTCCACCGAGCCGGGCACCAAGACCGTCATCAGCCGGGAATACTCCGCCGAGTGGAAACCCGGTGACGAACCGTACTACCCGGTCAATGACGAAGCCAACGGTGCACTGTATGCCCGCTACAAGGAACTGGCCGATGCCCAGCCCAACGTGCTGTTCGGCGGCCGCCTGGGCGAGTACAAGTATTACGACATGGACCGCGTCATCGAGGTGGCGCTGGAGCGCGTCCGCGCCGAACTGGCCTGATAGAAAAAATACCGCAGAACTGCTAAAGAACGGTCCTGCGGTATTTTTACTGTTGCGGTGCCGGGGCGCCGCCTTGCTTTTTGCCCGGTGATGGGCTATAATAATCTAGTATATCGCTGTGCGTATGATGGTGCAGCGATTTGTGGGAATGATAAATAAAGGGAGAAACCGAATATGACCAAGATTGCCGCTTCGATTCTGTCGGCGGACTTTGCCAACCTCCAGCAGGACTGTACCCGTCTGTTGGAGGAGGGCGTTGATGTTCTGCACATCGACGTGATGGACGGCCACTTTGTACCCAACATCAGTTACGGCGCGCCGGTGCTCAGCTGTCTGCACGCCGCCCTGCCCGACGTTTACTATGACGTTCATCTGATGATCAGTGATCCGGCCCGCTATGCAGCGGACTTCGCCAAAGCCGGTGCCGGGCTCATCACTTTCCATCTGGAAGCAGTGCCCGATACGGCCGAAGAAGTCATCGCCGCCATCCGGGCAACCGGCTGCCAGGTGGGGATCAGCATCCGCCCCGGCACCCCGGTGGAGGCTGCGTTCCCCTACCTGGGAGTGGTGGACCTCATCCTGGTGATGAGTGTGGAACCCGGATTCGGCGGGCAGAAATTCCTGCCGGGTACCCCGCAGCGGCTGGCTGCATTGGATGCCGAGCGCAAGCGCCGCGGCTGCACCACCCTGCTGGAAGTGGACGGCGGCATCAATGCCGAAACCGGCCCCCTGTGTGTACAGGCCGGGGCCGACTGGCTGGTTGCCGGCAATTCTCTCTTCCGCGCCGAGGATCCGGCGGCGGTGGTACGCCTGCTTCACGGCCAAGCCTGAACGAACCAAAGGAGAAGCCAAACCCCATGCCCAATCGTATGAAAATTGAACGCAGCGAGAATTACACGTATTATAATGATCTGCTGTGGTGTTCCGTTCCGCTTATCGGAATGGCGTGGTATTATTACGGCCCGCGGCCGGTTTTGCTGCTGCTGACCGGCTTGCTGACGGCCTATCTGTGCGACTGCGCGCTGGCGCCGCTGCACGGTGCGGGCTACCACTCCCATGAGCCTTCCAGCGAATGCTTTGCAGCGCTGATCGTGCTGATGATGCCTGCCACCGTACCCTATGCGGTGGTGGTGGCGGCAGTCATCGCGGCTGTGCTGGTCAAGGAAGCCTTCGGCGGCGAAGGACACTATCCCTTCCACCCGGCAGCGGTCGGCATGGCGGTGGCCGGTATTTCCTGGCCCGGCAGCGTCTATAACTATCCGGCCCCCGGCAACTGGCTGCCGGTGTTCGGCACCATTGATGTTCCGCTGGTGGAAGGCATGAACGCAACGTTGCGCGACGGCGGCCTGCCCAGCGACAGTACCATGAACCTGCTTACCGGCAATGTGTCGGGCGGGCTGGGCGTCACCGCGGCCCTGGTGGTCATGGCGTGCGGTCTGTTTTTGCTGGTGCGCGGCCATATCAAACTGTCGGTTCTCGTACCGTTTTTGATCTTCTGCATCGGGTTGCCCTGGCTGCTGCCGCAGCTCAGCGAGCTGCCGGTTTTCAGCTGGCCGTGGGAGTATGTGCGCCAGCGCATTTATCTGGAAAAATACGTCATTCTCTCGGGCACGGTGCTGTTTGGCGGCGCGTTCCTGATCTGTGAGCCGGTCACAATGCCCAACCGCACCAGCAGCCGGATTCTGTACGGCACGGCGCTGGGCATTGCCACCCATGCGTTCCGCGTGTTCAGCCCCTATGAAAGCGCAACCTGTTTTGCGCTGCTGATCGTCGGCGCCATCCCCGAGTGGCTGGACCTCGTCAGCCACCGCACCGAGCGCATCCGCTTTATGAGGAAGGAGGAACGGCGCCTTGCCCAATTCACCAAAACGGAATAACCGCCGCAAGCGGGAAGAACATTCTGAAACGCTGATCATCCCGCATATCACCAAAGAAATGCTGGAAAAGGCGCGCACGATGGCCGCACAAGGTGCCACCCGCGCCGAGATCGAACAGGCGATTGCCGAAATGCAGGGGACTGCGCTGCCCAAAACAGAGGCGGTCCCTCAACCAAAACCGCAGCAGGAACCCGATGCCCGCCGCATCATTCCCACCAGCCGCAAGCGTTACACCGACGAAGAACGCAAAGCGATGCTGGAACAGATGCGCAAGGAGCAGGAACAGCGCGAGGCGGAACGGCGGGAGGAAGCTACCCGCCGCACCGAGCGCCCGGCCTGGCATTTCCCTGCGCCTAAACCGCTGCAAACGCCGGTCCGCCCGGAAAAAACCGAGGAAAAACCCGCCGAGACCCGGCCGGATGCCACGGTGCAGATGCCCGCGGTACAGCCCGCCCCGGCACCCCGGCCGGTGGAAGAACCCACCCGCACGATGGAATCCGTGCGCCTGGCGGAAGAAAAACCGGTGCAGCCTGCCGCGGAACCGCAGAAACCTGCCCCGCAGCCGCAGCCGGCCCCAACCCCGGTTCAGCCGACGCCTGCGCCGCAGCCGGCAGCGGCACCTCGCCGCCATGCGGGACTGCTGCGCAGCCGCAGCGAAGCGGAAGCGGATCTGAAAGAGAAGATCCGCAGCGATCACATCTGGTTGTCCAACCCTGTGATGGTCCGCGGCCTGGGCCTGGCGCCGATCGTGGGCGCTGCCCTGGACGGGGAACGTGCCCTGATCCTGTGCGTGGCGTGTCTTTTACTCATCACCTTTACCCGCGTGCTGGCGGTGGCGGTGTGCCATATCAGCAACAACCGCTTCCGCCCCATTATCTATTGCTACAGCGCTGCCATTTTGTACATTCCGGTGTATATTTTGCTGTATGAACTGTTTGGCAACGATCTGACCATGCTGGGCATCTATCTGCCGATCCTGATCGTGGAACCGGCCATCGTCAAACGTATGGAATTTACCGAACTGGAACCCATCCGTGACGCGCTGCGCCATGGTTTCAACAACGGTCTCGGCATGTGCGTGGCACTGCTCATTGTGGGCTGCCTGCGTGAATTCCTGGCCACCGGTGCGGTGTTCGGGCATGTGGTGGTCCATGCGGCGCTGCTGCCGCTGGCGGCCCAGCCGGCGGGCGGTTTCGTCCTGGTAGGCGTCATTGCGGCCGTCTGGTGCGCGGTGGCCAATGCCTACACCGATTACAAGCAGGAGGAGGTGCGCCGTCTGTATGCCGACCGTAAACATTGAGTTCGCCTCGCTGCTGGAGGGCGTGCTGCAGTTCATCAGCTACATGGGCCTGGCAATCTTTGCCGAAAACGTCATCCTCGCCCGTGCGCTGGGCGTTACCCGCCTGCTCAAGCTGGTCCCTGACCATAAAGCACAGATCTGGGATTTCAGTATCCCGCTGGTATTGGTTATGGGCCTGTCCGCCCCGCTGGGCTGGATCGCACATAACTGGTTTTTCCCTTGGCTGCGTACCTATCTGCCGGGATGGCTGCCCATTTCGGCATTGCGCCCGCTGGTTTATCTGACCTGCGGTGCACTGGCCATGGCCGCTACCTGGCTGCTGCTTTTTGTATTGCCGCGGCGTCAGCGGCAGGCCTGCCACGCCCAGCTGACCCTGACGGGCTGCAGCACGGCGGTACTGGGCACGTTGCTGATCTGCGCCAACCAGAACTACACGATGATGCAGAGCATCGCGTTTGGTGTGGGCAGTGCGCTGGGCTATGTGTTCATTATCTTCATCGTGCGCGAAGGCCGTCGCCGTCTGCGCAGTAAGGATGTACCCGCCATCTTCCAGGGACTGCCCAGCTCCCTGATTTATATCGGCATTCTGTCGCTGGCCATCTATGGTCTGGTCGGCCATGCCGTGGTTCTGTAAGGAGGCTTTTTGTATGGCTCTGCCTTGCTTTGTCCCCGCCGATATCCTGCTCCCGGGCGCGGATACACCGCTGGACCCGTGGGCCTGCATTGCGGTGGATCAGTTTACTTCGCAGCCGGAATACTGGCAGCGCGCCGAAGAACTGGCCAAAGGCCAGCCCAGCACGCTGCACATCGTCCTGCCGGAAGCCTATCTCGGCACCCCGCAGGAGGAACAGCGTCTGCATGCGATCCGTGATACGATGGAGAGCTATCGCATCCGGGTGCTCACCCGCCATGTCCACGGCTACGTCTATGTGGAGCGTACCCAGATGGATGGTTCCATCCGTCAGGGGCTGGTGGGCGCTGTGGACCTGGAGGCGTATGACTACAACCCCGGCGCCAAGTCGGCCATCCGCCCCAGTGAAAGCACGGTGCTGGAGCGCATTCCGCCCCGGCTGAAAGTGCGCCGCGGTGCCCTGCTGGAAACACCCCATGTGATGATGCTGGCCGATGACCGGGATCAGACGCTGATTGAGCCTGTGGGCGCCCGCAAAGAGGAACTGCCGCTTTTGTATGACGGGGAACTGATGCTGGGCGGCGGCCATCTGCGCGGCTGGGCCGTGGAGGACCCGGACCTGGTGGAGCAGATCAATCGCGCACTGGCAGGGCTGGCCAATCCGGATGCCTTTGCCAAACGCTGGTCGGTGGCCGCGGGGCAGACCCCCATGGTGCTGGCCGTGGGCGACGGCAACCACAGCCTGGCTACCGCCAAGGCTTACTGGGAGGAACTGAAACCCACCCTGACCGACGAAGAAAAGCAGAGCCATCCGGCCCGCTGGTGCCTGGCAGAGGTGTGCAATGTACACAGCCCGGCCATCGAGATCGAGCCCATCCATCGGGTGGTGTTCGGCGTCACGGCCAAAGAACTGTACGAAGCCATCGACCAATGGGATAAGGCCCAGGGGAACCACACTTCGCCGTCTGACCAGCGCTTCCAGCTGGCGGACCGTCAGGGAGAGATTGCGGTGGCGTTGCAGAACCCCCCTGCACCGCTGACGGTGGGCAGCATCGAGGCTTTCCTGGCTGAATGGCTGCCCAGGCATCCCCAGGCCAGTGTGGATTACATCCACGGTGCCTCCACGGCGCTGGCGCTGGCTGCCCGGCCCGAACGCCCGGCAACGGCCATCCTGCTGCCCGATTTCGCCAAGGCAGATCTGTTCCGCGGCGTGGTGCTGGGCGGTGTGCTGCCCCGCAAGACCTTCAGCATGGGCCATGCTGAGGAAAAACGTTATTACAATGAATGCCGAGTCATCGGTTAAAGAAAATCAGGTGAAGTATGGAAAAAACCGCACAAAATCCGTCCGGCGCACCGCGCCGCCGTCGCCGCCGCCGCGGTTCAGGTACGGGGGCTGCCCAGTCTGCTCCGGCCCCGGCTGCTGCGGCACGGGAAGGCGGAAAGGCAGCACAGCCTGCTGCCAAAGAGAAGCCGTCCCGCCAGCAGCCTGCCCGTAAGGAAGGCAAGGAAGCTGCCCAGCCGGCACCGGCAGCGCGTGGACGTCATCGCGGTGCCCCGCAGGCCGAACCCGCTGCACCGCAGCCGTCCGGCCGTCGTGGCCGTGGTAACAGCGGCAACGGGGGACAGACTATCCCTGCACGGGAGCAGAACCATGCGCCGAAACCGACGCCGCGTGCCGCCCGCGCACCCCGCCGTGCAGCCGAGGAGGACCCGGGTCTGGAACTGATCACCCGCCGCCCGCCTAAGCAGAAATTTGCCAATTTTGAGGAATACCTGGCGGCCCACGGCGGCATGACCGTACCGGTGCAGGGGGACGACCCCGCGCCGGAAGCCGCTGCCCCGCAGCCGTCTGCTGCCGGAGCCGCCGAATGACGCCCGCACTGGCGGGGGCCTTGCGCTGCCCAGTCTGCGGCGGACCGCTGCTGCTGGTGGGCCGCAGCCTGCGCTGCCCCAAGGCCCACAGCTTTGACCTGGCAAAGGAAGGCTACGCCAACCTGCTGGCCATCCAGAAAAAGCACGCCGCCGACCCCGGTGACGGCAAGGAGATGGTCCGTGCCCGCCGTGCCTTTCTTTCGGCGGGGCATTACGCGCCGCTGATGCAGGCATTGGCAGAACTCTGCGCGGCCCTGCCCCACGGACATATAGTGGATGCCGGCTGCGGAGAGGGAAGCTATGACCGCTATCTGCAGGACCGGCTGGAGGATGCCCAAATCGTGGGCTTCGACCTTTCCAAAGAGGCTGTACGCCTGGCTGCCAGACTGGTGCCGGAAGGTGCCTTCTGCGTGGGCGGCAGTTTCAGTGCGCCGGTGCGGGATGGCTGGGCAGACCTTTTGTTGAATATTTTCTCTCCCTTTGCCGGGGCAGAATTTCAGCGGATGCTGCGGCCGGGCGGGTACCTGGTGTATGCGGTGCCCACCGCACGCCATCTTTACGGCCTGAAAGAGATTCTGTATGCCACCCCCTATGAAAATGAGGTCAAGAATACCCAATACCAAGGCTTTGCCTTTGTGGAGGAACGGGAAGCGAACGCAATCCTGACCCTGGAAGGGGAGAGCGTGCAGCAGCTCTTTGCCATGACGCCCTACTACTGGAACACACCGGCCGATGGTGCGGCCCGGCTGGCAGCCTGTGACAGGCTGACCACCGAGATCGGGTTCCGCTATCTGGTTTACCGCAAAATCTGAAAAGAAACCCAAACAGCCCCCTGCCATACGGCAGGGGGCTGTTTTGCATCAGCAGGGGATTACAGGTCGTCGGCGTCCTGGGTGGGGGTCTCGTACTCGTTTTCGCTGGGCACGCCGGTCCAGCTGCCCAGCGGGTCCTGGCGGCTGGCGGTGTCTTCCCCCGAGAGGGTCTCGGGGGCCAGCGGCATCACCTGCTGCACGGTGTCGGGCACATAGTGGTCGGGGTAATGTGCCGAGTCCGTACCCACGGTGCGTTTGGTGTGCCGGGCGGTCTCGGGGTCATCCCGGTAGGCTGCATCGGTCACTTCGCCCAGGTCGGTCCAGAAGGTATCGCGCTCATCCTCAGCGCCGCGGGGGCCAAACGGTTCATGAAACATAACTCAAACCTCCTTTAGTATACAGGCGGGCTTCGTGGCCCACACTATACCTAGATTCTGACACAAAGAGGTGTTGTTTATGCGTTCACGGGCCGGTGTTTTTTGGTACAGCCTGGGTCTGACGCTTTTGCTGCTGCTGCCGCTCATCGGGCTGACAGCCTTTTTTATTCATCAGCGCCAGCAGCAGAATGAGCTGCGCCAGGCGGCGGCCGAGCGGGGCGGCCTGCCCATCGAACAGGGCGCGCAGGATACCTGGCGTACACTGCTGGTGGTTCAGCAGGAGGAGCCGGGCTTTGTTCTGGTGCGGGTGGACGGCCCGGAACAGACCGTCACCCTCTGCGCACTGCCGGGAGAGCTGCGGGTCAATGCGCCCGCCGGCACCACCACGCTGTCCGCCTGTGCGCTGTCTGCGGGGGCCGGCCGCGCTGCCCAGTTGCTCACCCAGACCGTTTCCACAGGGGAAACGGCGGTGAAAGACCTGTATTACCTGGCGGCAACGCCTGCCTGCTGGCAGGAATGCGCGGGGCAGGAGGTCACGGCCCGTCTGGATACAGCGGCGCTGCTCTCCAAATCCCAGCGGGAGAAAATCGGTTACGGGGAGGATTCGGTGGCCGAGATCACCGCTGCCGAGGCGCCGGAACTGATTACACAATTGCAGAACTGCCTGGATACCCCCGGCAAGCGCGCCGATGCGCGGGCCGCCGTCTGGGAGGCGTTTGCCCGCCAGAATACCGATCTGCTGGCAGCAATGCCGGAAGCGTGGCGTACCTACAGTGCCCGCACCCTTACCGACCTGCTGGCCACCGACCTGGCCGGGCTGGAAGACACGCTGCAGTACCTGACGGCGCAGCCGGGCCTGACCGTGCAGTATACCACCGCGTCCACCCAGCCCGCAGGGCAGGAGGTAGCGCTGACGGAGGAAGGCATGCAGACGTTGCTGGAACTGCTGCAATAAAAAGGGGACCGCCCGGTATCGGGCGGTCCCTTTGGGTTTACTGCTGGCGGAACCGGGAGAGGAACTCCACGGTGCGCGGGTTTTGGGGATGTTCAAAGATATCGGCGGGGGTGCCTTCCTCGGCAATCACGCCGTCGGCCATATAGACCACATGGTTGGAAACATCCCGGGCAAAGGCCATTTCGTGGGTGACGACGATCATCGTCAGGCCGTCCTTGGCCAGCTGCCGCATGACGGCCAGCACCTCACCGACCATCTGGGGGTCCAGGGCGGAGGTGGGCTCGTCGAAGAGCAGCACCTCGGGCTGCATGGACAGCGCACGGGCGATGGCCACGCGCTGTTTCTGGCCGCCGGAAAGCTGGCGGGGCTTGGCATGGATGTAGGGTGCCATGCCCACCTTTTCCAGATTTTCCAGGGCGGTGCGGCGGGCGGTTTCCTTGTCCTGGTGCAGCACATACCGCAAACCGGCGGTGCAGTTGTCCAGGACGGTCATGTTGTTGAAGAGGTTGAAGCTCTGGAACACCATGCCCACCTTGGCACGGTAACCGCAGGGGTCAAAGCCCTTGGCGGTGATTTTCTGTCCATGGAAGAGCACCGCACCGTTGGTGGGTGTTTCCAGCAGATTGATGCAGCGCAACAGGGTGGATTTGCCGCTGCCGGAGGCGCCGATCACGCAGGTGACGTCGCCGGGATTGACGCTGAAATCCACGTCCCGCAGCACCACATGGGTGCCGAAGCTCTTGGAGAGGTGACGTACTTCAATGATAGGCTCAGACATGGGCGGCGCCTCCTTTCATATCCAGATTCTGCGGCTCATGCACCGGGTCGGGGGCATTGTACATGCCGCTGGTGTAGGCCAGGGTATCGGTGGTGTTGAGGTCGTAGTTCTGGGGGCCGTCCAGGGCCTTCTCCCACAGGCGCAGCAGGTAGCTGGCCAGCAGCGTCATCGTCAGGTAGATGACCATGACGATGGAGGCGCTTTCAAAGTAGGTGTACAGCGCGCCGACAACGCTCTTGTGCACGAAGAACAGGTCGGTGATGGAGATGACCGACAACACCGAGGTATCCTTGATGTTGATGATGAAGTTGTTGCCGATCTGCGGGATGATATTGCGCAGGGCCTGGGGCAGGATCACGTGGATCATCGTCTGCCAGTGGTTCATGCCGATGGCCATGGCGCCCTCGGTCTGGCCGGGATCGATGGAAACGATACCGCCGCGCACCGTTTCGGCCATGTAGGCGCCGGTGTTGATGGAAACAATGAAGAAACCGGCCGTCCACATATCCAGCTTGATGTTAAACAGCTGCATCAGACCGTAGTAGATGAAAACGGCCTGCACGATCATGGGCGTGCCGCGGAACAGCTCCACATAGCAGCGCAGCACACCGTGCAAAAGATGCAAAAGGCCGCGTTTCCAGACGGGGTCACGCTGTTTGTCCACGGGGATGGTCTGCAGGGCACCGACCGCAAAGCCGATGACGCAGCCGAAAAATGTGCCGACAAGCGCCAGCAACAGGGTAGTGCCTGCGCCGCGCAGGTAGGAAAAACCGTACTTTTGCAGCACGGTGGCGCAGTTTACGAAAAAGTCTTGCATGGGGAAAACTCCTTTATCCTTTTCAGCACCGGGGCCCGAAAACCACCATAGCCCCAGACGGTGGCGGAACCGTCTGGGGCAACGGAAGCAACAATTACTCGCTCAGGGGCTGTACGCTGATGGCTTCATCCATCATGGTGTTGTAGTCGTCGGTGGTCATGGTGGCCAGCACGCCGTTGATGGCGTCCTGCAAGGCGGTGTTGCCCTTCTTCATGGAGATACCGATGTTGATATCCTCATCGCTGACCTGGAAATCCTGATCGCCGCCGCCGAAATCCAGCGCGACGAAGTCGGGGTAGGCAACCAGAGCAGCCTGGGCGGTGGGACGGTCGGTGACTACCACGTCACAGGCACCGCTGTTCAGGGAAACCAGCATGGAAGGCGCGGTTTCCTGGGCGGGCAGGATGTTGGCATCGGGAATCTGGGGCAGGCAGCTGTCGTACCAGATGGTGCCCAGCTGGCTGGTGCAGGTGGCACCGCTCAGATCAGCCACAGAGGTGGCGTTGGCATAGGGGCCGTCCTTCTTGACCAGCGTGATGATGGAAGCGTAGTAGTACGGGT
This sequence comes from uncultured Subdoligranulum sp., assembly GCA_900545545.1. Classification (GTDB taxonomy): domain Bacteria; phylum Bacillota; class Clostridia; order Oscillospirales; family Ruminococcaceae; genus Gemmiger. The sequence continues at coordinate 138,146 of UQZO01000004.1, forward strand.
TGGAAAAGTCCACCTGCTGGGAACGCTCGCTGGTGATGGACTGGCCGGCAATGACGCAGTCCACGTCGCCGCTCATCACGGCGGGAATCAGGCTGTCCCAGTCCAGCTTGACGATCTGGATCTCCTGGCCCAGGGCTTCGGCGATTTTCTTCGCCATCATCACGTCGTAACCGTAGGCGTAGTCGCTGGAATCGCGAATCTGCACGGCACCGTTGGAATCATCGCTCTGGGTCCAGTTGTAGGGGGCGTAGGCACATTCCATAGCCACGGTCAGCGTGGTGGGATCACCGTCGCCGTCCGGGGCGGTACTGTCAGTGGCTGCGCTGGAACCGCAGCCCACCAGGCCGGCGGCCAGCACGGCAGCCAGGCACAGGCTCAATGTTTTTTTCAGTTTCATCAGGGGCTCCTCCTTTTTTTCCAATTCCCTCAATATCGCTAAAAACCCCGGTATTCTTGCGGAATACCGGGGTCCCAGCTACAAATCCCGGCAGCAAAACGGCGCAGCGCGCAGCCGCGCCGTTGCGGCCATACGGGTATTGTACGCTATCGACTCTGCTTTGTCAAGTTTGGTTCCAAAATCAGGAAAACCGTTTTTTACTGTGCAGCGGCCTTTTCGCTGTTCTTCTCGCTGGCGGCGTACACACGCAGCGAGTTGACAACGATGATCACGCCCAGGGCGATGAGCAGGATGGCCAGAACCAGCTGCAGACCCTGCATCAGGAAGGTGGCGGTGCCGGCGGTATACGCCTGGACGCAGCCCACCAGAATCTGCACCAGCGCGGTGAAGGTGACGCAGAGCATGATGACCAGCGGCGGGAACAGCATCTTGTTGCTGCGGCCGGTCACTTTCAGGAAGACGCACAGCGTTACAAGCACCAGCGCGCTGAGCAACTGGTTGGCGGAACCAAACAGCGGCCAGATATTGTTGTAGCCGATCTTGGCCAGGATGAAACCAAAGGCCAGCGTGACGATGGTGGAGAAATAGGTGTTGCAGAACAGCTTGCGCCAGCCCTCGGCGTGTTCCATATCGTCCACGCTGAACAGCTCCTGGAAGCTCATACGGCCGATACGGGCCACGGCGTCCAGGCTGGTCAGGGCCAGGGCGGAAACACACATCGTCATAAAGACGGTGGCGGCGTAGACGGGCACGCCGAACATCTCAAAGAAACCGGCAACACCGTTGCTGAATACCTGGAACGGGGTACCGGCGGCGGGGGTGCCGTCGGCTGCGGCGGAAGCACCGGCCACGCAGAGGGCCAGCACCGCCAGCAGGCTTTCCAGCACCATGGCGCCGTAACCAACCTTGAGCATATCCTTCTCATTCTCCACCGTCTTGGAGGAGGTGCCGGAGGAAACCAGGCTGTGGAAGCCGGAAACCGCACCGCAGGCCACGGTGACAAAGAGGATGGGGAACAGGCTGCCGCTGATCAGGCTGCCGTTCTCACCCTTGACCACGTTCCAGGCGGTGAAGGCGTGCAGGTTCATGGTGGGGTGAGCCACCAGCAGGCCGACGGCTGCACCGGCGATCATGAAGATGAACATGAAGGTGGTCATGTAGTCGCGGGGCTGTTTCAGCAGCCACATGGGCAGCACCGCCGCGAAGAAAATATAAATAAAGGTAATGTAGATCCAGCCCTCTTTGGCCAGGATGATGGGGCAGTTGGAACCGATCACGAAGGAAAGGACGATGAAGACGATGCCCAGCACCGCTTCTTTCCAGCCGCTGAAGTTGAACTTCTTCTGGATCAGGCCGAACACCACGGCGAACACCATGAACATGATGGAAACCATGCCGGCGGCACCGTTGGTGGTGGCAGCTGCGGACAGCGAGGTGACGCCGTCCACGGTGGTATAAGCGTTGAAGGTGTCGGCCACCATGTCGGCAAAGGCCGCGATGACCAGCAGGGTGAACAGCCAGCAGAACAACAGGAACAGGCGGCGGCCCAGCTTGCCGATGTATTTTTCAATCAGCATACCCATGGACTTGCCGTCGTTTTTGACGCTGGCATACAGGGCGCCGAAGTCGGTCACCGCACCAAAGAAGATGCCGCCCAGCAGCACCCACAGCAGCACCGGCAGCCAGCCGAACGCGGCTGCCTGAATGGCGCCGGTAACGGGGCCCGCACCCGCGATGGAAGAAAACTGGTGGCTGAACACGGTCCAGCCGTTGGTGGGTACATAATCTTTGCCATCCTCCAGCCGCACAGCAGGGGTCTTGGCATTGGGGTCGATGCCCCATTTGTTGGCGATCCAGCGGCCGTACCCGGCGTACGCACATACCAGGCACACCGCTGCGATCAGAACGATCACAAGCGTATTCATGATTCTTACTCCCTCTTTCCTTATATTGGATTTACAATCGCTTGCTTTTTTACTTTAGCGCGCTGATGTATCCGTGTCAATAAATTATTAATAATTTGGAGAAATGACGGATATTTATGCAAAAAGTAGAAAATATATGGGCTGTTTTGTATGAGTTGTGCAATTGACAAGACACTTTTGATTGGCTAGTATAAAGAAAAACGGCGGCATCTTTTTTGGACCGCCCATCAATCAGGAGGACAACCATGAAACAATGGCTGAAAGACGCAGTCTTTTACGAGATTTATCCCCAGAGTTTCTATGATACCAACGGCGACGGCATCGGCGATCTGCCCGGTATTACGTCCAAGCTGGATTACATCAAAGACCTGGGCTGCAATGCCCTGTGGATCAACCCCTGCTTCGATTCCCCGTTCAAGGATGCAGGCTACGATGTGCGGGATTATAAAAAGATCGCACCGCGCTACGGCACCAACGAGGATGCGGCTCAGCTGTTCCGCACCGCCCACGAAAAGGGCATCCATGTTCTGCTGGACCTGGTGCCCGGCCACACCAGCGAGGAACACCCCTGGTTCAAGGCCAGCTGCAAGGCGGAAAAAAATGAATATTCCGGCCGGTATGTCTGGACGGACCATTGTTTTGCCGGCGGCGACGGGATGCCGTTCATCGGCGGTGAAACCGAGCGCAACGGCACCTACATCCTGAACTTCTTCAAGTGCCAGCCCGCACTGAACTACGGCTACGGCAAAATTCATGAATCGTGGCAGCAGCCCACCGACGCCCCCGATTGCCGTGCCACCGTGGAAGCGATGAAAGATGTCATGCGGTTCTGGCTGGATATGGGGTGTGACGGCTTCCGGGTGGATATGGCGTCCAGCCTGGTAAAGAACGACACCCACCACAAAAAGTATACCTGTGCCATCTGGCGGGATATCGCTGCCATGCTGCAGAAGGAATACCCCGAAGCAGCGCTGATCAGCGAATGGAACGGCCCGCGCATGGCGCTGAAAAACGGCTTTGATATGGACTTCATGCTCAACGGCACCGACAACGGCTACTACTGGCTGATGCGTGCCTATGACGGCACCATGGACTCCGACCCGCACAACATCGGCAAGGCCTATTTCTGCAAGGATTCCGGCACCGGCATTGACAAATTCCTGGATGACTGGCTGCCCAGCTACAAGGCGACCCATAAGGACGGTCTGTACTGCCTGATCACCTGCAACCACGATACCATCCGTCCTTCGGCAGGCCTGACCACCGAGGAACTGCGCCTGGCCTACGCCATGATCTTTACCATGCCCGGTGCGCCTTTCCTGTATTACGGCGATGAGATCGGCATGCGGTACCAGAAACTGCCCACCAAGGAGGGCGGCTACTTCCGCACCGGTTCCCGTACCCCCATGCAGTGGGCACCGGGCAAGAACCTGGGCTTCTCCACCGCTGAGCCGGAAGCGCTGTATCTGCCGGTAGATCCCGCAGCCGACGCGCCCACGGTGGCCGGGCAGCAGGCAGACCCCGGCAGCCTGTGGCATACCGTCCAGGACCTGCTGGCCTTCCGCCATGCCCATCGGGACTTGGATTCCGATGCCTCGTTCAAGGTACTGTTTGCCCCCAAGGCGAAAGGGGACTACCGTCCCTTTGCCTGGCGCCGCGGTTCGCTGGTGTGTGCCGTCAACCCGGCGGGCGCCAAGGCCGAACTGCCCCTGAAACTGAAGGAGGATGCCCGCGTACTGTACGTCATCGGCAGCGCCCAGGTCCACGAAGGCAACCTGGTGCTTGGCGCACAGAGCTTTGCCATTCTGGCATAATTCCCATGCCATAAGAAAGAGCCCCCGGCCTGTGCAGGCCGGGGGCTCTTTTGGTTACAGCGTTTTCAGCAAAACTTCTTCCATCGGGCGTTTGGGCACGCAGTAGTCGTGCACGTCATCCAGATAGTATTTGGTATCGCCGTTTTCCATCGCCACCAGGTGGCTTTTGTGGCTGGGATAGCCCAGCGCTACCATATAGCGCAGCGCTACGCCTTCGGGCAGGTTCAGCAGCCGGGTCAGTGCCGGGCGATCGATGGAACCCATCAGGCAGCTGCCCACGCCGTGGGCCCAGGCGGCAGCGGTCAGGCTGCCCATGGCCAGGCCGGTGTCGGTATCGCTGCAGCCGGGCAGGCGTTCATCCTGCAACACGGCGATAAAGGCGACCGGCTGTTCGCCGGGTTTGGGGCAGCCCAGTTCGGGCGGCAGGCTGGCGGCCCAGTGCACCAGCGGCTGCACCGCGGCCACGGCCTCAGGGCTTTGCACAATGATATACTTCAGCGTCTGGCGGTTGGCGCCGCAGCTGGCAATGCGGGCGGCATCCACGGCTTCGGTAAGGATCTCCGGCGCAATGGGGCGCTGCTCAAAGCGGCGGTAGGTGCGGCGGGTGCGCAAAAATTCCATCATATCCACAGTCGGTCACGTCCTTTTATAGAAGATTTTCTACATTATACCAGCAAGCCGGTCATTAATCAATGACGGTGGAAGTGCGGCCGATGCCCACAGCCGCCGAGGCAATCTTTTTCCAGCTGCTGCATCCGCAGATGCCGTCTGCCGTGAGCGAGAAATCCTTCTGGATGGCTTTGAGGGCTTTTTCGGTGGCGGAGCCGAAGATGCCGTCCAGCGAACCGGTGGAGTAGCCCAGGGCATTGAGGGCATCCTGCAAAATCAGCACATAGGTGTTGCGGTTGCCGCGGCGCACGGTGGGGTATCCGGCGGTGGTGTTGGGGCAGGCGGGTTTGCCGTAACGGCGGTCGAAGTGCACCCAGGTTGGGGTCATGGAAAGGGGTTCCACGTACCCCCAGGCCCCGGTGGCCACAGCGGTGTTGTAAATCTTTTTGCGGTCGCTGCTGCTCAGGGTCTGGCCTACGTCAAAGGCTACGCCGGCATAGTGCTGGCTGGTGGTGCCGTGGCCGCCCTCCCAGATGCGCTTGAAGGCATAGCCCACCGGGATGCCGCTGCCATAGTTGCGGCGGGTCAGGTTCCAGGCTTCCATGGCCGCTACGGTGGTCCACAGAACGCTGGATTTGCTGGAACCGCGGAACTCCCGTACCCGCAGGGTGGTACCGGAACTGTAGGGCATGGGGTCGCTCTCGTTCAGGGTGTAGGTGTAAAACTTGTTGGTGTAGTTGTCGTAAACATAGACTTTCGCCATAACTCAACCCTCCTCGGTTTGTCGGCACTCACTGCAAAGAGCCTGTGCTGCGGTGCGCAGGCTTTCCCAGGTGGCGGCATCCACCACCCCCAGCGTGGGCAGCCCGGCGGTAAGCTGGTAGTTTTCCAGCGCATTCCGGGTGGCTTCGTCCAGTTCGCCGCTCTCCGGTACAAAGCTGTATCCCTGGTCTACCGATGCGATGATGTTCAGCCAGCGCTGCACCTGCAACACGGCCGGGCCGGAACTGCCCAGCGCCAGCGCCGAGGCAGGCCAGACACCGTCCGGTTCCGGTGCTGCCGCCGCCGGGTTGACCTCGGCCAGCGCACGGGCTGCCTGCAAAAAGACGTTCCAGTCGGCGGTCGTGACCTGACCGGTTTCCGGTAAGGCAAAATACCGCTGGGCACTGCGCACGGCGGTTTCCAGGTTGTAATCGAAATCTTCGCTGGGGACCGTGCTGCCCAGGAAGTTGATCTCCGGCAGCCACTGTGCCAGGAACAGCAGCAGCCGGCTCAGGCGCAGCACATTCAGGCCGCTGTCTCCGATCTCCAGCATGGCAGTGGGCGCGGGCAGGGAAGCCGTGCGTACCACCGGGCCGCTGGTTTCCAGGCTTTGCACCGCCTGGTACAGGCTGTTCCAGGTCAGGCGGCCCACCACGCCGTCCACCGTCAGACCGGCGCGGGCCTGCCAGGCTTTGACGGCCTTGGTGGTGGCGGAACCGAAAACGCCGTCCACCGTCACCGAAGGAATATCGTTGTAGTAGGCGGAAAGCCGCCGCAGATAGTACTGCACAGCGCGCACGGCAGTGCCGCGGCTGCCCTCCCGCACAGTGGTGGTAAACTGGCCGGGGGCTACGTTGGGTTCTACAATCTCGTTGGCTACGGCCAGGGCTACCTCGTTGAGTTTGTTCCAGGCGGCGCGCCCCACAATGCCGTCCGCTGTCAGCCCGAACAGGCTCTGGAATGCGGTCACGGCTTTTTCGGTGGAGGCGCCGAAGCTGCCGTCCACACTGACAGCGGCCAGCGAGGTATAATTCTCGGCGGCCAGCCGTAGCCAGAACTGCACCAGGCGAACCTCCATGCCGGTATCGCCCCGGCGCAGCAACACGCCGGGCCAGGCTGTACCGCCCAGGTCGCTCTGCATATCCAGCCAGGCAGCATACAGGGCATCCCAGGTGGCCTGCCCCACGATACCGTCGGCGGTCAACCCCTGTTCCTGCTGGAAGGTCTTTACCGCCCGCTCGGTGGCGGCGCCAAAGTTGCCGTCCACCGTCAGGTTGGGCAGGGCACTGTTGAACTGGGCCAATTCCGAAAGCCAGAACTGTACCTGTTCCACTTCGCTGCCGGTAGAGCCGCGGCGCAGCACCACACCGGGCCAGGTGCCGGTGCTCTCGGTGCCGGTGGCGGTCTCGCCTTCGCTGGTCAGCTCGGCCAGGTCCTTCACGCTGACATAAATATAGCTGATTTTGTACCAGGTCGATTTGCCCACCAGGCCGTCCGCCGTCAGGCTGAACTGCTTCTGGAATTTCTTGACGCACTGTTCTGTGGCAGCGTCAAAGGTCCCGGTGACTTCCGGCTTGCCGAAGGAGGGATAGTCCTTGGCAATACGGGAAAGCTGCCGCTGCAGCGTGCTCACACTGGTGCCGGTGGAACCCAGCTTCAGCGTGATGCCGGGCCAGCTGGAGGGGATGGAAGCGATGTTGTTGGTAGTTACCAGCTGCACACGGTCGCCGTAATAGTAGCGCAGGATCTGCAGCGCGTTTTTGCCTTCGTTGGCGCGGTCCACGGTGCCCCACTGTTTCATGCCGGGGCAGGTCACCTGTTTGCCGTCGCAGTATTCGGTAAAGTACGGCTCCTGATCGCCGGAACGGCGCACATAGGTGTTGAACAATTCAGCGGTCAGCCGTTCCATCACCGCGAACACCGTCCGCCCGGCTACATAGGCCTGGTCGTACCCCGGCGAGCCGGTGATGTTGAAAGAGTATCCGCGACTGGGGTACCACTCGGTCCAGATGCGATTGAGTGCCAGACTGATCTGGGCCAGGATGTTGGCACGAAGAGCCTCCTCCGGCCAGGTGGGGTAGACCTCGCTGGAGGCCACGTTGGCAATATACTCCTGAAATCCCACCGTCACATTGCTGACGTTGGCCGACGGCTTGCCCAGGTGTACGGTGATCTTTTTGGGAATGACCACTTCGTTCAGGACCCGGGCGTTGGGGTTCTCCTCCGGCGAAGGCCCGCTGCCGCCGCCCCCGGCGAACAGGGGATGGGGCGGAACGGTCGTGACCTCCACATTCTGGGCCTCGGTGCGGGAATCTGCCAGGGTGGGATTGTCGGCAGGGGTGGCGGGCAGAAATTCCAGCCGCGCCACCGTCTGCTGGCCGTCAAACACCTGCACGCCGTCCAGGATCTGGCTTTGCCAGCCGTCAGCCTCGGCCAGGATGCTGTAGATCGCGTAGGGACGCACGGTGCGGTTGTTCTCGTCCAGGCTGTAGCTGGCGTCGGGCGCCGGAAGCTCCAGGTCGCTGGTGGTGCCTGACGCATCGGTAGTCAAGCGGGCCAGCACAGCGCCGGATTCATCCAGTACGGTTATGTGTACGCCGGTTACCGGTGCCGCTTGTTCGGCAACCGATGCGTACACACGCAAAGTTCCATTGGGCATACAAACACCTCCTGCCCACAGGCTATGCCGCCGGGGAGCAGGAGGTGACAAACAAAAAGGGGCCGGTGGGATTTCTCCCACCGGCCCCTGAGCCGTACTTTTCAGATTAAGTGAAACAATCAGGCCTTGTTGGCAGAGCCGAACAGCTCGATCTTCTCGCGGACGGTAGCCTTGATGGCATCGGCGCCGGGAGCCAGCAGCTTGCGCGGGTCAAAGCCCTTGCCCTGCAGGTCCTTACCGGCCTCGATGTACTTACGGGTAGCATCGGCGAAGCTCAGCTGGCACTCGGTGTTGACGTTGATCTTGGAAACGCCCAGGCTGATGGCCTTCTTGATCATGTCCTCGGGAATGCCCGTGCCGCCGTGCAGAACCAGCGGAATGTTGTTGGTGGCAGCATGGATCTTGTCCAGAGCGTCGAAGTCCAGGCCCTTCCAGTTGGCGGGGTACTTGCCGTGGATGTTGCCGATGCCGGCAGCCAGGAAGTCGATGCCCAGGCCGGCGATCTTGGCGCACTGCTCGGGATCGGCGATCTCGCCCATACCCACAACGCCGTCTTCTTCGCCGCCGATGGAGCCGACCTCGGCCTCAATGGACAGGCCGTGGTCATGTGCCAGAGCAACCAGCTCGGTGGTCTTGGCAACGTTCTCGTCGATGTCGTAGTGGCTGCCGTCGAACATGATGGAGGTGAAGCCGGCGGCGACGCAGGCCTTGGCGCCCTCATAGGTGCCGTGGTCCAGGTGCAGCGCCACGGGAACGGTGATGCCCAGGCTCTCGTCCATGGCCTTGACCATGGCGGCGACGGTCTTGAAACCGGTCATATATTTGCCCGCGCCCTCAGACACACCGAGGATGACGGGAGAATTGAGTTCCTGCGCGGTCAGCAGGATGCTCTTGGTCCACTCCAGGTTGTTGATGTTGAACTGGCCCACCGCATAGTGGCCATCGCGTGCTTTCAGCAGCATATTGGTAGCATTTACCAGCATATCACATACCTCCACATGATGTTTGGTTAAAAAGGGCACACCGACCCCCGGTGTGCCGATGATTTCATTATACCCTGACTTTGACAAAAAAGCAACAACATTTTTCGCCATTGGATATGCACTTTTGCACCATGGCGGCGGCGGCGCTCCGCGGCGGAGAGATTTTGTAAATTCCGCGGGAAATTCTGGCATTTTTGCGGTCAAAAAACATCGCTTTGACAACTTGACAGAAGGGGTTATCCGGGCTGTTATAGGGAAAACTTTTCAACAGCCGGTGCAAAACTCACCCCCAAAATGGTGGAAAAGTTGGTAGCAATGCGGCTTTTCCACACTTTCAACAGAGTTTTCAACTATGGAAAAGTCCCCGGCGGTCTACAGTTTGTATAAACCATGATGCAGCGTCGAATTGTAAAACAGCTTTGCACTTTTGGCGCATAACGGGCTTTCTGTGGCGGAAAACGTCGCCCGCGGCCGACAAAAACTGCAAAAAAAGATGACAAGGCAGCGCGGGTTGTGCTATACTGTTATCTGTATAGTCAGCATTTTCAATCGGAAAGTTATAGATAGGGGACGGTATGGTCCCCGCAGGAGGTATGGGATGGAAAAGACGGGCCGTGTACAGGCGCAGCAGCAACCCGACACGCTGGTGTGGGGCAAAAACCCTGTGACCGAATTGCTCAAAAGCGGCGATGCAGTGGATACCGTGTACCTGGAAGACTCGCTTCCGCAGGCGGTAGCAGGGTATTATACGGCTCTGGCCAAGCAGTGCGGTGCCGTGGTCAAACGGGTGCCGGGCAACAAGCTGCAAAAAATCTGCGCCACGGCGGACCACCAGGGTGTGGCTGCCCGTGCCGCCGAAGTGACCTATGCTTCGCTGGAAGATCTCTTCCAGGCTGCACAAGATAAAAACGAAGCGCCTTTCCTCGTCCTCTGCGACGGGGTGGAGGACCCGCATAACCTGGGCGCCATCATTCGCTCGGCCTATCTGTGCGGGGCCCATGGCGTCATCATCCCCAAGCGCGGCGGCGTCGGTGTGACCGGCACCGTGATGAAAGCCAGCGCCGGGGCGGCGGCCCGCCTGCCGGTGGCCCGTGTGACCAACCTGGCCCAGGCCATCCGTACCATTAAAGAACACAATGTCTTTGTCTACTGCGCCGATCTGGGCGGCGCGCCCCTTTCCCGCACCGATCTGTCCGGCCCGGTGGCCCTGGTGTTGGGCAGCGAAGGCGGCGGCCCCGGTGCGCTGACGCGCAAACTCTGTGATGCGGCGGTGACGCTGGAAATGGCCCCCGGCCAGGCGACCGGCGTGGACAGCTACAACGTCAGTGTGGCGGCGGGAATTTTGTGCTACGACGTTTTGCGCCGCCGCAGCGGAAAGTGAATTTCACCTTTGGTAGTAAAGGGAGCAATCAAACATGCCAAGCAAACGTACCAATGATTCTGTGGACCGCATTCTGCAGGATCTCAACCAGCAGCAGACGGCGGCCGGTGTCCAGGACACGGTGACCGACCATCAGGTGGATGAGATCCTGCGCAGTGTGGGGATTTCTACCACACCGCTGCACGGCACGCCGGAACAGGACCACAAAATCGCGTTTTCGGGGCTGGATGACCTGGATAGCTGGGAGGAACTGCGCAGCACGCCGAAAACCCAGCCGCGGCAGGAAACGGCGGCATCCGTACAGCGCACGGCTGCCCCGGCACGGACCGCATCCCGCCCGCAGGCGGAGGCCCCGCGCCAGCCGGTACAGCCTGCCGGAACGGTCCCGCAGCAGGCACGGCCCGCTCAGCAGGAGCCTGCCGAGGAACCGGTGGATACCGGCACATTGGGCGACACCACCCGCACCGGCATCATCAAGGGCTTTTTGCTCAAAATGGCCCCCGAAGCCGGCGCCGATACCGACGCATTGAATGCGGGCAAAAATCAGTTTCAGAAGTTTTTCCGGGATTCGGTGGCCGTGGTACCCGACGAGAATGGCAAAATCCGGGAACCGGGCCGCAAGAAGCGCGGTCTGTTCGGGCTGAAATCCGCCGAAGATACCGATGAATTTGTGCCCATCAACGTTTCGCTGGGCGGCGGTGCCCAGCAGGAAAACGATACTCTGGAAGCAGAAGAACCTGCTTCGTTGCCGCAGCAGCCTCAGGAGGAATATTTCCCTGACCGGGAGCCGGAGCCCAGTGAACCGAAACCTGCCAAAAAGCGCGGCTTTTTGGGCGGATTGTTTGCAGGCCGGGAGTCCACAACGGAAGAAATTGTGATTCCCGAAGCCCGGCAGGAAGAACCGGCCTCCATCTATCACGCCCAGCGGGAAGTGGTGCAGGAACCCGAAGAACCCCAGGGCGACACGGTGGAAAATGTCTGGCGCAGCAAATATACGCGTACCCCTGTTGCCCCTGCGGCATCGGAAGGGGATACCATCCAGATGCTGCGGGATATCAAGCAGGTCATGCAGAATCCCAACCGGGATGTGGGCGCTACCGGGACGATCTATCGCAAAAAGCGCAATACCGTAGAATTTACCCCGGGACAGAAGATCCGCACGGCACCGCCTGCCCAGGCCATGCCCGAGCCGCCCACAGGGGAGCCGGTGGGGGAACCCATCAACATTCCCAGCCATCAGGCACCCAGTACAGGGTTTACCATGCAGCTGGGGGCATTGGATGCCGCCCCGCTGGACAGCACGCAGGATTTCATGAATGCCTACAACGCGGTACGTCCCCGTACTGCGCCGCAGGCATCCCGTCCCGCGGAACAGCCCCGGCAGGCAGCCGCCCCGACGCAGACGATGCAGACTGCTCCGGTGCAAAACACCTATGTTCAGGCAGCCCCGGCGCAGCCCGCAGTACAGCCGCAGCCCCAGCCGGCGGCGCAAACCCAGGAGTTTTACCGGGCCCCGGTGCAGGAAGCGCCCTGTTCTGGCCTTGACCCCAACGCCGATACCCAGGTGGTGGGTCTGCCGCAGAACGACAGCCTGCTTTCCCGTCGCGAACCGGACGATGTGGACCAGCTTGTGGATACATTGACCGGCAAGATCCGGCTTACGCCGGAAACCCCGGCGCACAGCGGTTTCACCCAGGACCTGGGACTGGGAGCAGCGCCTGCTGCTGAGAGCCACAGCGGCTTTACCCAGAATCTGAGCGCCGCCGCGCCGGAGACCGCGACTACCGGCTTTACCCAGGACCTTACGGGGGGCGAGCCTGCCGAACCGGGCACGGCATCCTTTGTGCATGATATTGCCCAGGCCATCAACACCGGCACGGTCGCCGGCGGGATGGACCGCTTTGATTCGGCAGCGGCCCGCCTGACAGAGTCGCTGCAGGAGGAAGAAGATACGCAGCCCCTCACCGGGCGGCAGCGTGCCCAGCGCCTTGCCAAGGGCATGAAGGGCATGATCCACCTGGCGGGCAAACCGGAAGATGAGCAGGGCGATTCCGCCGCACAGCCCTTTGATACAACGGAAATCCCCGTGGCCCATCACCATGAATATGAGCGGGCCGAGGATGCCCCGGTGGTGCGCCGGGAACTGGCCCAGCAGGTGCTGTATTACACCACGGCCAGCATGGTCACCGGCGTGATTGCGGCGGTGCTGCTGGTTCTGGGCCTGATGGCGGCAGCCATGCCTTCGCTGCCCGGGCCCCTGGCCGATGCCACGGTGTACCCGGCGGTTGTGCTGGTGCTGCTGGTGGCTGCCGGTGGTTTGTGCTGGCGCACGGTGGTCAGCGGCCTTCTGGGGCTGGTCAAACGTCCCACGCCGGACAGTCTGGCCATTCTGCCGCTGCTGGGCGCTGCCCTGCAGTGCATCGTGCTGCTGATCGCCCGGAACTATACCTCGGATGTGACGCTGCTGGCGGGCCCGGCTGTGCTGGTGCTCTGCCTCAACAGCATCGGCAAGCGCATGAACGCCTGCACCGTGCAGGAAAACTTCCGCCTTGTCAGCGCCAAGGTAGAGCATTCGGTGGCCTATCGCCTCAAGGATGCCGGCGCCCTGCGCGCCGTGACCAACGGCCTGGCTGAACCTCATCCCAGCGTGCTGGTCAACCGGCCTACGCAGATTTTCCGCAGTTTTCTGACCAACAGCGCCGCTGCCGGTACCAGCGATAAAAACCAGCAGCAGTTTGCCTGGCTGGCCGGCGGCTGCGCGCTGATCGCCATGCTGATCACCCTGATCCGCACCAAGGACAGCGCCGCCGCTATGACGGTACTGGCCAGTGTGCTTTGCCTCGGCGCGCCGCTGGCAGGCACCCTGCTGTCGGCCCTGCCTGCACGGATGATGCAGCGCAGCGCCGCCCAGGTGGGGGCAGTGATTCCCGGCTGGCGGGATATCCGTCAGCTGGGCCGCATCAACGTCATCCAGGTCACGGCGCGGGATCTGTTCCCCTCCGGCTGCGTGACGCTGTCCGGCATCAAGCCGGTCAATCCCGAACATATCGATCTGGCCATCGTCTATGCGGCGTCCATCCTGGCGGAAGCCGGGCCCACGCTGCGCGAGGTCTTTTTGAGCATGCTCGGGGAAAACCGCAACCTTCTGGCCCAGGTCGACGACCGGGAAACGGTGTACGGCAAGGGCTATGTGGGCTGGATCAACAAACGCCGGGTGCTGGTGGGCAACCGTGCCCTGATGCAGGACTATGGCGTCAAGATCCCCAGCCTGGAATACGAACAGCATCATACGGTGAACCAGCGCCGGGTGATCTACCTGGCGGTATCCGGCAAACTGTTTGCCATGTTCCAGGTGGCCTACCAGCGCGACCCCGATACGGCCGTTGTGCTGGAAAGCCTGCGCCGCACCGGCCTTTCGCTGGTGGTGGATTGCGATGATTTCAACTGCGATGTGCAGCTGCTGGAAACAGCCTACAGCCTGCCGGCCGGTTCCGTGAAGGTGCTTACAGCCGCCGAGCGCAAAACGCTGGACCCGGCGGTGGCCTGGCTGCCGGAAAGTGACGGCAACATGCTGCATCTGGGCAGCTTTGCCAGCTTTGTGGGCGGCCTGGAAGCCGCGGGCGGCGCTGCCGAAGGGGAACACAAGGCCTCGGTGCTGGTTACGGCCTCGGTGCTGTTCGGCTGTGTGCTGGGCGTACTGCTCACCCTGACCGGCGGCCTGACTTCGCTGCCGCTGGCGGCGCTGGTGCTGTACCAGGCTGCCTGGTGTGTGCTGGCACTGATCTTCCCGCTGATTCAGCGGTATTGACACACAAACTGCCTGCCCGCCGCGGCGGGCGGTACTTGAAACGGGGGCGGGGGCCCCAGAACGGAAAGGGGCTTTGCCTGTGTATCGTGCCCGGGAAAAACAAATGTCCATCTATGACTATCTGCCGCCCTACCATGGGGAACTCAGCGGCCGCAACCGCTGGCTGCTGCTGGCCGATGCCATTGACTGGGATCAGTTTGAAAAATCCTACAGCGAACTGTTTGCCCCCGGCGGCAAAACGGCTATCTCGGCGCGCATTGCGCTGGGGTGCCGCATCATCCAGCTGCATTACCGTGTGTCGGACCGGGAAGTGGTGGCCCTGGTGCAGGAAAGCCCTTACCTGCAATATTTCATCGGGTTGGAAACCTTCACCGACCACATGCCCTTCTCGGCACGCACGGTGGCGCGTTTCCGGGCAAGAATCCCCGATAAGGCGGTGCGCCCGGCGGTGAAACTGCTGCGCAGCTTCCGCTGAGATACTAGAAAGTATATAGAGGTTTTATGGAATTGTTTGTAGACGCGCTGCGGGATGCCTTGACCGACAGCGTCAAAATGCTGCCGTTTTTGTATCTGGCGTACCTGCTCATCGAATGGCTGGAACGCCATCACGGCGCCCGTATCGAGCAGGCGCTGGCAGGCGGCGGCCGCTGGGGTTTTGTGCCCGGCGCTCTGCTGGGGTGTGTGCCCCAGTGTGGGTTCAGCGCTGTGGCCTCCAACCTGTATGCCAGCCGGGTCATTACCCCCGGCACCTTGCTGGCGGTCTTTATTGCCACCAGCGATGAAGCGGTGCCGCTGCTGGCGGCGGAGCCTTCCCAGTGGACAAGCCTGGTGGCGCTGCTGCTGTGCAAGGCCGTGTTCGGTATGGTGGGCGGTGCGCTGCTGGATATCCCGCTGCGCCATGTGCTGCCCCATTCGTTGTATGGCGGCTATGCCGGCCATGCCGACGAGGTGGACTGCCACGAAGAACATGAGGAGCACTGCGGTATCTGGCTGGCAGCTTTGCGCCATACGCTGGAAATCTTTGTCTTTATTCTGCTGTTCAGTTTGCTGATCGGGCTGTTGTTTGCCTGGATCGGTGAGGAAGCCATCACCGCCGCCCTGGCCGGTATGGGCGTTTTGCAGCCCATGCTGACAGCGCTGGTCGGCCTTGTGCCCAACTGCGCAGCCAGTGTGTTGCTGGCACAGCTCTACATCGAAGGCGCCATCTCCTTCGGCAGCCTGTTCGCCGGTCTGACGGCAGGTGCCGGTGTGGGCCTGGCGGTGCTGTGGCGCGTCAACCCCAGCTGGAAGCAGAATCTCTTTATGACCGGCCTTTTGTGGGCAGTCGGCGCTGTGGCCGGCATGCTTTTGCAGATGGTCGCCCTGTAAGCAAGCCCCGATTGCCCCCGCCGCGGCGGGAAAACATAGCATACTGGAGGTAACAGCAATGCAGCATACCATTGAAAACGACATCCTGCGCCTGACGGTGGATACCCATGGCGCTGAGGCGGTCAGCGTCATCCATAAACCGACCGGAGCCGAACTGCTCTGGTGCGGCGACAAGTCGGTCTGGGGCCGCCATGCGCCGATTCTGTTCCCTTACACCGGCAAACTGACCGGCGGCAAGATGATCGCAAAGGGGGTAGAGTACCAGGGCGGCCAGCACGGCTTTGCCCGGGATGTGGAGCATACCCTGACTCGCCAGACCGATGATACGCTGGAATTTGAACTGCACGCCAATGCGGAAACGCTGCCCAAATGGCCCTACGCCTTTGTGCTGCGTTCCACCTTTGTGCTGGACGGGGAGACCATCCACCACACCCTCTGCGTGGAAAACCCCGTGGAGGAACAGCTGCGCTTCGGCATCGGTTATCACCCGGCCTTTGCGCTGCCCTTCGATGACCGCCACACCACCGAGGACTATGAGGTCCGCTTTGACGGCATCGAGTCCCCGCTGTGCGTCAGCGCGCAGCCCAATGGTCTGCTCAACGGCCAGAGCTATTACCTGGCCCGCAACACCGAGACCATTCCGCTGACCGATGACCTGTTTGACAGCGACAGCCACTGCATGGTCAACCTGCGCAGCCAGCATGTCTCCATTGTGGAGAAAGATACCGGCCGCAGCGTGATCTGCAATGTGGAAGGTTACCCCTATGTGCTGATCTGGTCGGCTGCCAAAAAGCCGCTGCACTTTGTCTGCATCGAGCCGTGGCACAGCCTGCCCGGTGAGGAGGACGGCCCGCTGGAATGGGAGCAGCGTCCCTGCGCCGCTTCGCTGAAGCGCGGCGAGAGCTGGTCCACCACGCTGTCCACCACCTTTGTGCGCTGAGGAAGCCCGATGCATAAGACTGCCATCCTGAAAAAATATCAATGGCCGATGACCGGTGCGCTGTTGGGCGCGCTGGTCTTTGTGGCTTTGTACGGGGTGCGTGTGCTGGACCCCACCTGCGTGGACTGGATTTTGAACAATCCCAGCCCGGACCCTTCCCAGCATTATCTGGGCTGGGCCTTCTTCCGCAACAGCACGGTGCGCCTGCCCTATTTGGGGGCGAACTACAGTGTCATCTACCCCTACCGCACCAGCATTTTGTTTACCGATTCCATTCCGCTGCTGGCGCTGCTGGGCAAGCTGTTCAGCCCCATTCTGCCGGCACGGTTTCAGTATTTCGGCTGGTGGGGGCTTTTGTGCTATGCGTTGCAGGGCGGCCTGGCCCAGGCAATTCTGGCCCGGCTGGGCGGCGTCCGTCCCGGGCAGACTGCCAGGGCATGGGCCAGTGTGGCGGGTGCCGGGGTGCTGGTGCTGTTCCCGGCATTGACAGTGCGCATGTTTGCCCACACGGCACTGGCTGCCAACTGGCTGGTGTTGCTGGCCATCTGGCTGTGGCTGCGGTGTGATGCCTTGCTGCCCACCACCCGGCGGGCCTGCCTGGCCTGGGCTGGTATGGGGGTGCTCTGTGCCGGGATTCACCTGTACTATCTGCCCATGGTGGGCATTGTACTGGTGGGCTATGCGGTGCGCCGCGGCCTGCAAAAGCGCGGCGTGGCGGCGGTATTGCTGCCGGTGGTGTGCTTCTGTGCCGCTGCCCTGGCGGAACTGGTGCTGCTGGGGGCGTTTGCCTCCAATTTTGCCGGTTATTCCAACGGCTATCTCAACGGCGCCGACCTTGCCAATCTGGTAGTTCCGGGCCTTGCGGCCAGCTGGGAGCAGAACGTCTACATCGGCCTTGGTGCCGTAGCCGCGCTGGTGCTGGCGTTGGGGAGTTTTGGAATCGCCTGTGCGCGGGGTAAAGTGGCAGCCGTGGCGGGATTTTTCCGCCGCCATCGGATCTGGCTCATCGCCGGGGCGGTGGTGCTGTTGCTGGACGCCATCGCAGCCATGGGCAATACCATCACCCTGGGCGGCGTTACTCTGGGAACGGTGCCCATCCCCCAGGTACTGATGGATTTCTGGGCTATGTTCTCCTCCTGCGCGCGGCTGGCCTGGCTGGCCGGTATGCTGCTGGCGTTGCTGGCCTGCGGTGTGGTGCTGCGGCTGTGGAACGGCCGTGTGGCTGTGGTGCTGCTGGCAGCCTGTGCGTTGCTGCAGGGCTATGGCCAGCGCGACGAACTGGCCAAGCGGTTTGCTACCTACCACGATGACGCCACCTACACAGACCAGACCCGGCTGACCGACCCGGCGTGGGAGAGCCTGGCCGAAAGCGGCCGGTTCAGCCACCTGGCTTTTGTCAGCTTTGATTTTGAACACGACGAATTCTGGGACCTGGCTGCTTTTGCGGCCGACCACGGCTGGACCTCCAACAGCTTCTACATGGGGCACATGGACGGCAACCTGGCGGCGGTGACGCTGGCGGGGGAGATGAACACTCTTTCGGCCGATACGCTGTATGTCTTTGTGGATGAGGATGAGCTGGCCCGGGATTCCTTCGGGCTGAACTATTACCGGCTGGATGGCATCCTGATCGGCAGTGTGGAACCGCTGGACCTGACGCCGGACCCGGCACCGGAAACCGATTCCCACGCCATGGACCTGCGCCTGTCCGATGTGATCAACGGTTCTGTTACCGCCGATGGGGTGGAGCTGAGCAGCGGCGGCGAGATGATGACCGACTCCTGGATGCTGTTCCCCGGCACCTACCGCGTGACGCTGACGGGCAGCGGCTTTGACCACAGCTACATCTATGCACGCCACGGCCTCATCAACCAGGAAACCTACAAACTGGACATCGAATTCACCGATATTGCCCCGGAGAAGATGACCTTCACCTTTACCACAGGGGAGCCGCTTTACTACTGGTGCACGGCGGTGCATACCCTGGACGATACCCCCATCACCGTCACCGGTGTGACGGTAGAAAAAACGGCCTGATGCTATTTTCATGTACGGTTATGCTTGACAAACGCCGGGCAGCCTGCGTACAATGAAGATACCATGAGGGAGTAGTTCCGCACCGCATGGTGCGTGGCGCGTTCGACATACCCGGCCGCCAGGCCCGGACCGCCGAATCAAGAAGAATGAGACTCATGCACAGGGGATTCCCTGTGCATGAGTTTTTTATATGTATCCGAAAGGAGCGACCCACGATGAAACAGGTTTATACGCAACCCGTTGATGATCTCTTACGGCAGTTGGACACCTCGGAAAACGGCCTTACTGCCGAGCAGGCGGCAGAACGCTTGCAGAAGTACGGCCCCAATGCACTGCGTGCCGCACCAAAACCTACGCTGGTGCAGCGGTTCCTGGGGCAACTCAAGGACCCCATGCTGCTGATCCTGCTGGCGGCAGCGGCGGTATCGGGCGTTACGAACTATCTGGCCGGGGAGGATTTTGCCGAAGCGGCCATCATCCTGATCGTGGTGCTGCTCAATGCAGTGCTGGGGGTTTTTCAGGAAAGCAAGGCCGAAGAGGCCATCGAAGCGCTGCAAACGATGACGGCGGCTACCTGCAAAGTGCTGCGGGACGGCCGCCAGACCGTGCTGCACAGCGATAAACTGGTGCCCGGCGATGTGGTGGTGCTGGAAGCGGGGGACAGTGTGCCCGCCGACGGCCGCCTGCTGGAGAGCGCCAGCCTGAAAATCGAGGAAGCGGCCCTGACCGGCGAGAGCGTACCGGTAACCAAAGCCGTGCAATTGCTGGGTCTGGCGCCCGGGCAGCAGGATGTGCCCCTGGGGGACCGCAAAAACATGTGCTACATGGGGTCCACTGTGGTATATGGCCGTGGCCGTGCGGTGATCACCGCCACCGGCATGCAGACGGAGATGGGCAAGATCGCCGGGGCGCTGGCCGGTACCGAGGATGAACAGACCCCGTTGCAGCGCCGTCTGGATGAACTGGGCCGTACCCTGTCCAAGCTGGTGCTGGGCATCTGCGTCTTTATCTTCGTGTTTGATCTGTTCGTGGCAGGTTCCTTTACGCTGGAAAGTATCCTCTCCACCTTTATGGTGGCTGTCTCGCTGGCGGTGGCGGCCATCCCCGAAGGCCTGGCTACGGTGGTGACGGTGGTGCTGTCCATCGGCGTGACCAATATGAGCAAACGCAAGGCGGTGATCCGCCGCCTGACCGCCGTGGAAACCCTGGGCTGCACCCAGGTCATCTGTACCGACAAGACCGGCACGCTGACCCAGAACCGCATGACGGTGGTGGAACATTTGGGCGATACCCAGGCCCTGGCAACAGCCATGGCGCTGTGCAATGATGCCAATCTGGGGGCAGACGGCAAGGCGGAGGGCGAGCCCACCGAAGCAGCGCTGGTGGATTTTGCAGCTGCTGAAGGTCTGCCCAAAGACCGTCTGGCCGTCGAACAGCCCCGTGTGGACGAGGCCCCCTTCGATTCCGGCCGTAAGATGATGTCCACCGTGCACAAAACGGCACAGGGATATATTCAATATACAAAGGGTGCCCCTGACGTGGTGCTGCGGCAGTGCACGACCTACCTGGAAGAGGGGAAAGTACACCCCATGACCGAAGCCAAGCGCAGCGAATGGCTGGCCCGGAACAAAGGCATGGCAGACCGTGCCCTGCGCGTGCTGGCAGCCGCCCAACGGCTCTGGCCGGAACAGCCTGCTTCCCACGAACCGGAATTCCTGGAACAGGAGCTTTGCTTTGTGGGGCTGACGGGGATGATCGACCCTGTCCGGCCCGAGGTACAGGCCGCCATTGCGGAATGCCGCCGTGCAGGCATCCGCCCTGTCATGATCACCGGCGACCACAAGGATACCGCTGTGGCCATTGCCAAACAGCTGCAGATCATCGACGATGCCTCCCAGGCGGTGACGGGGGCCGAGCTGGATGCCCTCTCGGACGAGGAACTGGCCGAAGCCGTGGAGCACTACGGCGTCTATGCGCGAGTGCAGCCGGAGCATAAATCCCGCATTGTTTCGGCGTGGCGCAGCAAGGGGGCTGTTACGGCCATGACCGGCGACGGCGTAAACGATGCCCCCTCCATCAAGATGGCGGATATCGGCATCGGCATGGGCATAACCGGTACCGATGTAACCAAGAACGTGGCCGATATGGTGCTGGCTGACGACAACTTTGCCACCATTGTGGCGGCGGTGGAGGAAGGCCGCCGCATTTATGACAATATCCGTAAATCCATCCAGTTTTTGCTGGCTTCCAATATGAGTGAGGTGCTGGGTGTCTTCGGTGCAACGCTGCTGGGCTTTACGCTGCTCAACCCGGTCCACCTTCTCTTCATCAATCTGATCACCGACTGTTTTCCCGCGCTGGCGCTGGGCATGGAACCTGGTGAGCCGGACACCATGGACCGGCCGCCCCGCCGTGCTTCGGACGGCATCTTTGCCGGAGGCCTCGGGTTTGATATCGCCTACCAGGGTGTGCTCATTACCGCCATTACCATGATTTCCTACATCATCGGGCACTGTATCGAGGTTGGTGCTTTTGAGATGCCCAAGGGTGTCAGCCCCGACGGCATGACGATGGCCTTTTTGACCATGAGTATGTGCGAAATTTTCCACAGCTTCAATCTGCGCAGCCAACGCAAGAGCGTCTTTGCGCTGCATACCCACAATAAGGTGTTGTGGGGCGCTATGCTAGGCAGCCTGGTGCTGACCACCGCGGTACTGGAAATTCCGCCTGTTGCCAGCATGTTTGGCTTTACCCCGGTTTCTGTGGCGGAATACCTGATCGCCCTGGCCCTGGCGGTACTGGTCATTCCCATTGTGGAACTGGTCAAGTGGATCCAGCGCCGCCGGACCCGCGGCATCTGAAAAACAAACAAAATGCGGCACCCACACAGGGTGCCGCTTTGGTATTGTGTATTACGGTAAAAAGTTGGCAACCACCGGTGCCAGTACCGCAGTCAGCACACCGGCCACCGCGATGGCCAGGCCGCTGATGGCGCCTTCCACCTCGCCCATTTCCAGGGCTTTGCTGGTGCCCACGGCGTGAGCTGAAGTGCCCAGCGCCAGACCTTTGGCGATGGGGTGGGTGATGTGGCAGACCTTGCAGACGGTTTCTGCCAGCAGGCTGCCCGCAATGCCGGTGAGGATGATGACGGCACCCGCCAGAGAGGCTGTGCCGCCCAGCGTTTCGGCAATGTCCATGCCGATGGCGGTGGTCACCGATTTGGGCAGTAGGGTCACGGCGTTGGCCCGTTCCATGTTCAGCACCCAGGCCATCACCAGCACGCTGCCCAGGCTGGTGATGACGCCGGCCAGAATGGCAGCCAGGATGGCGCCCACGTTTTTCTCCAGCAGATCCCACTTTTCATACAGCGGAATAGCCAGGCTGACGGTGGCCGGAGCCAGCAGCCAGTTCACCGGGGCGGCGCTGGCGCTGTAGTCGGCATAGGGGATGGCAAAACATCGCAGGAAAACGATCATAAAGATGCTGCCCATCAGCAGCGGATTGAACAGCGCCAGTTTGGTTTTGCGGTTGACCAGCATGCCCAGGGCATAAGCGGCCAGCGTGGCAAAAACGCCCCAGCTGGCGCAGTTGTGCAAAAATTCACTCATGACTCTGTGCCTCCCGACGGTTGGTGCAATGCTGGGCCACGCTGCCGGTAACGGCCATGACCAAGGCGGTGATGGGAATGATGGCGATAACCACCGGGATGAACACATCCGCCAGCTGGCTGCCCAGTTCCATAACGCCGCTGGCCGCCGGAACGAACAGCAGCGGGAAGATGCCGGTCAAAAACAACCCGGTTTCCCGCACCTGTTCCAGCCGCAGCCACTTCAGTTTCAGGGCGGCCACCATCAGCAGCAGACCGTAGACGCTGGCCGGAATGGGCAGCGGCAGTACGGTTGCCAGAATTTCGCCCAGCAGGCAAAAACCTACGATGCGGGCAAATTGAAACACGAACTTCATACACTTTCCCTCTTTATGCTAGAATGCTGCCCTATCATACCACTTCTTGTCAGATTATACAATTGCCGATTATAAAATTTGTTAAATAATACTACACTTGTATTTTGCCGCAGAGTGTGGTATACTAACCCAAAACCATTCAGGGAATGCGAAAAGAGGTTTTGACATGTCTTTGCTGAAGAAACTGGCCGGTCTGGCCGTGGGTGCCGCTGCTGTAGGCGCCGCTGTGTATGTGCTGAAAAAGCGTGAGCACGGCGAGGAATACGAGCATATTGTGGGCCCGGAGGACGAGGTTGAAACCGACGCCGCCGAGCCCGAAGACGATGCGTCTGCCGAGGCTGAACAGGCCCCTGCTGCCGCTTCTCCCGTTGCTGATGCCGTATTTCAGCCGCCCGTAGCCGCGCACCCCGTGGAAACCGGCGATGAAACCCCCAATGCCAACCCGGTGGAACTGGGCGCAGTGGAGGTACCCAAGACGGCGGACGGTAAGTACGACGCCACCAAGATCGCGGACCCCGCGGACTTTGGCGATTGGGACGAACAGGGCTGCAAGGGTTGATAACCAAACGCGTCAGGCGCATCTTTGTGTAGGCAAAGGTGCGCCTTTTTTGTATTCTGTCGCATAAAAATGCACTTTACAACTTTACTGCGCTAAAGTATAATATTTTTATATGTGTGAGAGGCAGGGAATGTATCATGGAAATCCAGCTGCAGAATTTTACCCCCGCAGAGCAGGCAACCTTCCGGCTGCGTGCATTGTACGAACAGGCAGGTTACCGCAAATACCGCTGCTCCCGGTTTGAGGAGTATGCCCTGTATCAGGAGTACCGGCGGTTTCTGTCCGATGCCCAGGTGGTGACTTTTACCGACCTGGACGGCAAACTGCGGGCCATCAAACCGGATGTGACGCTCTCCATCGCCAAGACGGCCCAGCCCGCCCCCGGGGCGTGCAAGCGCTTCTATTATAATGAGGAAGTCTGCCGCCCCAGCCGGGAAAGCCACACCTTCCAGACCATTCGCCAGATGGGCCTGGAATGCATGGGGGCGGTGGATGCTGCCGCCCAGGCCGAAGTGGTGCGGTTGGCGCTGCAAAGCCTGGCAGCGCTGGAAGTGCCCACGGTGCTGGAAGTCAGCCACATGGGCTTTGTCACCGGCCTGCTGGACGCGCTGGCGGTCCCGGAATCCGCCCGCGGCCGTCTGCTGGAACTGCTCAACGAGAAAAACGCTCACGAGCTGCACGCTGCCGCCCTGGCGGAGGGGCTGGACGAGGACGCAGCCGATGCGCTGTGCAACCTTCTCACCCTGCATGGCCCTCTGGGCGCCACGCTGACCGCTGCCCGCACCGCCTGCCGCAGCGAAGCCCAGCACGCCGCCCTGGAAGAACTGCAGGCGCTGCAGAACCTGCTGGGGGAGGATGGCCGCGGCACCCAGCTGGACCTGAGCATGGCCGACGAGATGGAATATTACAACGGCCTGGTGTTCACCGGCTATGTGGCCGGGGTACCCCGGGCAGTGCTCAAGGGTGGCCGGTATGACTACCTGATGCAGCGTTTTACTCCCGGCGCCAACGCCATCGGTTTTGCCATCTACCTGGACGAGCTGGAACGTCTGGCGGCACAGACCGGTGACACGGTCACCGGCACCGAGCCAGTCTGGCTGAACATCGCCCTGCCCAAGGGCCGCCTGGGTGATAAAGCCTACAAGCTGCTGGCGGAAGCAGGCTACCGCGCCAACGAGGATTACAACGATACCCGCAAACTGGTGGTGGAAAATCCCGAAGCCGGGGTGCGGTACTTCCTGGTCAAGCCCAGCGACGTGGCCATCTATGTGGAACACGGCGCGGCGGATATCGGCATCGTGGGCAAGGATATCCTGACCGAATCCGACGCCGACGTTTACGAACTGTTGGATACCGGCATGGGCAAATGCCGCATGTGTGTGGCAGGTCCTAAGAATTTTGTGGATGACGAAAGCCGTGCCCTGCGGGTGGCCACCAAGTTTGTCAATATTGCCCGGGACCACTACGAGCGCCGGGGCCGGGATATCGATATCATCAAGCTCAACGGCTCCATCGAACTGGCGCCCATTCTGGGACTCTCCGATGTGATCGTGGATATTGTGGAAACCGGCACCACCCTGCGGGAAAACAACCTGACCGTCATCGAGGAATTCATGCCGATCTCGGCCCGGTTCATCGCCAACAAGGCCAGCTACAAGTTCAAATACCAGCAGATGACCGAGCTGCTCAATAAAATGAAGGAGGCCCTTGCCCAATGATCCGCCTGTATGATTTTGACGAAGTAAAACCCGAAGAAATCCTTAACCGTGATATCCGCGCCGAGGCTGACGTGGAGGCAACCGTGGATGCCATCATTGCCGATGTGCGCGCCCGGGGGGATGCAGCCCTCATTGAGTACGCGGCCAAATTCGACCATGCCCAGCTGACCTCGGTGCAGGTCACCCAGCAGGAGATCGACGAAGCCTTTGCGGAACTGGAAGCCCAGGACCCCGAATTCATCACCACCCTGAAGATGGCGGCCGAGAACATCCGCCATTTCCACGAGCAGCAGCTTCACAAAAACTTTGTTCTTACCGACAAACCCGGCGTGGTGCTGGGCCAGAAATACACCCCCATCCAGCGGGCGGGCGTTTATGTGCCGGGCGGCACGGCAGCCTACCCCTCCACCGTGCTCATGGATGTGATCCCCGCCAAGGTGGCCGGTGTCAAGCAGATCGTTATGACCACCCCGGCAGGGCCCGGCGGCAAGGTCAATCCCGGCATTCTGGCCGCCGCGGTCATCGCAGGTATCGACCTCATCTTCAAGACCGGCGGCGCCCAGGCAGTGGCGGCGCTGGCCTACGGCACCGAGAGTGTACCCGCTGTGGATAAGATCGTCGGCCCCGGCAACATCTATGTGGCCACCGCCAAGCGCAAGGTGTTCGGCAAGGTGGGCATCGATATGATTGCCGGTCCGTCGGAAATTCTTGTGTTGGCCGACGGCAGCTGCAACCCGGCCTGGGTGGCGGCCGACCTGCTCAGCCAGGCAGAACACGACAAACTGGCCACCCCGGTTCTTGTTACCGACAGCTGGGACCTGGCCAAAGCGGTGCAGGCAGAACTGGAAGTGCAGATCCCCCAGCTGCCCCGTGCGGCCATCGCCCGGGCCAGCGTGGATACCAACGGCAAGATCATCGTTACCGACGATATGAACAAGGCTATCGAGGCCGTCAACATCATCGCGCCGGAACATCTGGAAATCTGCGTGGATGATCCCTTTGCGGTGCTCAACCGGGTAGAGAATGCAGGCAGCATCTTCCTGGGCAAGAATGTGCCGGAAGCTTTGGGCGACTATTTTGCCGGGCCCAATCACACCCTGCCCACCAGCGGCACCGCCCGGTTCAGCAGCCCCCTGGGCGTGGATGATTTCGTCAAGAAATCCAGCTTCATCTACTATACCCGCGAAGCCCTGGGCCAGGTGGAAAAACGCATCGCCAATTTTGCCGAGCACGAGGGTCTGCACGCCCACGCCAAGAGCGTGACCATCCGTTTTGAGGACCAGTGAGCGGGAGGCAACAAGGATGAGCCGATATTTTACCAAGACGTTGGAAACGCTGGAACCCTACACCCCCGGCGAACAGCTGAAAATGGAAAACCTCGTCAAGCTCAACGCCAACGAAAACCCCTACCCGCCGGCACCCGGTGTGGCGGCGGCGGTAGCGGCGGCGGTGCCGGGGCTGCGGCTGTACTCTGACCTGACCAACGCCGGGCTGAACCGCGCCATCGCGGACCATTGGGGCGCCAGGCCGGAAAATGTACTTTGCGGCAACGGCAGCGACGAAAATCTGCTGTTGGCGCTGCGGGCCTTCTGTGATGAGCAAACCCCGCTGGCCTTTGCGGATATCACCTACAGTTTTTACCCGGTGTTGTGCGACCTGCTGCACATCCCCCGGCATGTGATTCCGCTGGAAGAGGACTTTACCATCGATCTGCGCAAGTACTGCGGCCTGCACGAAACCATTGTCATTGCCAACCCCAATGCTCCCACCAGCCTGCTGGCGCCGGTGGAAGCCATCGAGGAAGTGCTGCGCACCAACCCCGATAACGTGGTCATTGTGGATGAAACCTACATAGAGTTTGCCCCGGCGGGTTCCACCTGCCTGCCGCTGCTGGAAAAGTACGAGAATCTCGTGATCACCCATACCTTCTCCAAAACCCATAATCTGGCAGGGGCGCGGCTGGGCTTCTGCCTGGCACGGCCGGAACTCATCGCCGATATGAACCGGGTCAAGTTCAGCTACAGCCCCTATAACGTCAATTCGCTGACCCAGGCGGCGGGAACCGCGGCCATCCGGGATGAAGCCTATTTCCGGCAGGTGACCCAAAAGGTGCTGGCCACCCGGGCTGATACCACCGAAAAACTGCGGGCGCGGGGCTTTACGGTGCTGGATTCGGCCACCAATTTCCTGTTTGCCACCACCGACCGGATGCCCTGCAAGGCGATTTTTGAGCAGCTGCGCACCCGCGGCATCCTGATCCGCCATTTCAGCGCGCCGCGCATCGACAACTGGCTGCGCATCACCATCGGCACGCCGGAACAGATGCAGCGCTTCTTTGCGGCGCTGGATGAAATTCTGCCGCAGGAATGAAAACATCAAGAGGAGGGAATACCCCATGATTGCCATTGTGGATTACGGCGTCGGCAACCTGTTCAGCCTGTCGTCCAGCGTACAAAGTCTCGGGGCCGAAGTACGGGTCACCGGCAAGGCCGAAGATTTGCGGGCGGCCAGCCATATCCTGCTGCCCGGCGTGGGCGCTTTTGCCGATGCCATGGCCAAGCTGCAAGCCACCGGTCTTGTCCCCGTCATTCAAGAGGAAGTGCAGCGCAAGCCGCTGCTGGGCATCTGCCTTGGCATGCAGCTGCTGTTTGAAAAAAGCTATGAGTACGGCGAACATGCCGGTCTGGGGCTGATTCCCGGTGCCGTCTGCCCGCTGGTCGATGATTTGCAGGACCCTTCGCTGAAAGTACCGCATATCGGCTGGAACGCCATGAACATCGTGCCGGGGCGGGAAAATGACCCCCTGTTCCGCTATGTGAAAAACGGGGAATACGTCTACTACGTGCACAGCTACTACGCCAAAAACTGTGCGGCCTCCACGCTGGCCACCAGCGAGTACAGCATCCCGGTGACGGGGGCGGTGCGCAGCGGCAACGTCTATGGCACCCAGTTCCATCCCGAAAAATCCGGCGATACCGGCCTGCGCCTGCTCAAGGCGTTTGCCGAACTGTAAGGAGGGAAAAGCATGAAACTGTATCCCGCCATTGATCTGCGCGGCGGTCAGGCCGTGCGGCTCTACCAGGGCGATTATGACCAGATGACCGTCTATAACGCCGACCCCGTGGCCCAGGCCCGGTCCTTTATCGAGGCCGGGGCCAGGTATCTCCACGTGGTGGACCTGGACGGCGCCAAGGATGACACCACCGCCAACTTGCAGACCATTGCCGCCATCGCCAAACTGGGCGGGCTGAAAATCGAGGTGGGCGGCGGCATCCGGGACGAGGAACGCATCCGGCGGTACCTTGATCTCGGGGTGGACCGCTGCATCCTCGGCACCATCGCGGTGAAGGATTTTGCCTTTACCGAAAAAATGGCCCAGACCTACGGTTCCCGCATTGCGGTGGGCGTCGATATGAAACAGGGCTATGTGGCCGTCAACGGCTGGAAAGAAGTCACCCCCGAACCGGGCATCGATTTCTGCCGCCGCTGTGCCGCTGCGGGTGTGGAGGCCATCATCGCCACCGATATCTCCCGGGACGGCACCATGCAGGGTACCAACCTGGACCTCTACCGGGAGCTGCTGACGATTCCCGGCATCGAGGTCACGGCCTCCGGCGGCATCGCCCGCATGGAGGAACTGGCCGAGCTGCAGGCCATGGGCTGCCATGCGGCCATCCTGGGCAAATCCATCTACACCGGTGCCATCGACCTGGCCGAGGCCGTGCGCCGCTATCAGGACTGAGGAGGGCGCAGCATGATTACCAAACGCATCATTCCCTGCCTGGACGTGAAAAACGGCCGCGTCGTCAAGGGTGTCAACTTTGAAGGCTTGCAGGACATGGCCGACCCGGTGGAGATGGCCCGCTATTACAACGAATCCGGCGCCGACGAACTGGTATTCTATGATATCACCGCCAGCGTGGAGGGGCGCACCCTCTTTACCGATATTCTGCGTCAGGTAGCCAGCCAGATTTTTATTCCGCTGACGGTGGGCGGCGGCATCCGCACGCTGGAGGACTTTGACCGGGTGCTCAAATGCGGCGCCGACAAAGTCAGCGTCAACTCCGGCGCCATCGCCAACCCCGATATCATCCCGGCGGCTGCCCAGAAATACGGCAACCAGTGCGTGGTACTTTCCGCCGATATCAAGCGTGTGGACGGCAGATTCATGCTCTTTGCCAAAGGCGGACGGGAAAACACCGGCATCGACGCACTGGACTGGCTGGAGCGGGGCGTGAAGAACGGCGCCGGGGAACTGGTGGTCAACTCCATCGACACCGACGGCGTCAAGAACGGCTTCGATCTGGAACTGCTGGATGCAGTGGCTGCACGGTGCGCTGTGCCCATCATCGCCTCGGGCGGTGCCGGCTGTAAGGAGGATTTTCTCACCCTGTTCCGGGATCATCCGGCGGTGGATGCGGGGCTGGCGGCCTCCATCTTCCACACCAAACAGGTGGAAATCCGCGATCTCAAACACTATCTGCGGGAAAACGGCATCGAAATGCGTCTTTGACCCCTTGCCAAACGCCGCAAAAACAGGTACACTATAACTATGTTTCCTTGGGCGGGCGGTGCCATCGGTGCGGCCCGCGCCAAACGTTCTTGAGGAGGAGGTTTCTCAGATGGAAATCACCCAGAATTCCCAATCGCTTCATTTTAATTCCCATGGTCTGATTCCGGCCATTGTGCAGGATCACTACACCAAAGAGGTGCTGACCCTGGCCTACATGAATGCCGAGACGCTGGCTTTGACCATTGCCGAAGGCCGCACGGTGTTCTGGTCCCGCAGCCGCCAGGAAATCTGGCGCAAGGGCGAAACGTCCGGCAACGTTCAGCGCGTGGTTTCCATCACGGCGGACTGCGACAAGGATGCCCTCGTCATCGACGTCATCAAGTCCGGCCCGGCCTGCCATACCGGCGCCGAGAGCTGCTTCTTCAACCCGGTCTATGTCTCGGACGAACTCAAGCAGTTCACCTGGCAGGGCCTCTATGAACTGATCGAGGGCCGCAAGACCGACCCCCAGGAAGGCAGCTACACCAGCTACCTCTTCGACAAAGGTCTGGAAAAGATCCTCAAGAAGGTGGGCGAGGAATCCACCGAAGTGATCATTGCCGGTGCCAAGCGCGATAAAGAGGAAACGATCTACGAGATCAGCGACCTGGCCTACCACGTGATGGTGCTTATGATTGAACTGGGCATCTCGGTGGAGGATATCACCAAAGAGCTGGAAAAGCGGCATGTAATCGACCATAAAGTAAAGCAGGAAAGGATGCAGTAACTATGGCGGGCGAATACCTGAAAAGTTCCGTCCACGTACACTCCAAGCTGTGCGACGGCAAAAATACCTTAGAGGAGCTGGCAGTCACCGGGTGGCGCGCCGGGCTGCAGACGCTGGGCTTCAGCGGCCACAGCCACACCCCCTGCGACCTGGAATACTGCATGACCAAGAGCCGCACTGCGCTCTACAAGGCACAGATCGAAAAGCTGAAAGAACGCTATGCCGGCAAGATGGATATCCTCTGCGGGCTGGAGTGGGATCTCTTCAGTGACGATAACCCGGCAGATTACGATTACTTCATCGGCAGCTGCCACTATGTCCAGGGCCCCAAAACCGGCAAATACTATGAGATCGACTGGCGCGAGAGCGACCTGGCCGCCTGCATTGCCGATGACTTCGACGGCGACGGACTGGCCGTGGTGGAAGCCTACTTTGCCAACGTGGCCAAGGTGGCGGAAAAGAAACCCACCATCCTGGGCCATTTCGACCTGATCAAGAAGATCAACGGCGACGGCAAGTTCTTCGACGAGCACGACCCCCGCTACAAGGCAGCGGCAGACGCTGCGCTGATGGTGGCGGCCCGTAACCGCTGCGTGCTGGAAGTCAACACCTCGGCGGTGTTCCGCGGCTTCCGCAAGGACTTCTTCCCCTCGGATGAAATCCTCAAGGACTGGCTGGCACTTTCCGGCAATGTGGTCATCACCGCAGACGCTCACGATGCCAAGGCGCTGACCTTCGGCTATGAGGAAGCTGCCGCCAAACTCAAGGATCTGGGCTACACCAAGGTACAGGTTCTGGGCAAGGATGGCTTCAAAACCTGCGAACTGTAAAAATGCAAAAAGACGCCCCGCATGGGTATTTCCCATGCGGGGCGTTTTTGTTTACATCGTTACTTCCTGTCCGTCCAGCAGGGCACGGGTCAGGGTGTCACCGTCGTAGGTCAGCTCCAGATGAAAAAAGGGAGCGTCCTCGGCCAGCAGCTTGAAAAACAGCTTGTCGCCCGGCCAGATGGGCAGGTCCTGGACGGCCTCTTTGGGTACCCATTCCAGCGTGCCTTCGTTGCAGTCGGTCATGGTGCCGGTAAACTCGGTGCAGGTGTACAGGTGCATCCGCTCGGCGGGCCAGGGGGCACAATAAAAATCCACGATGCCCCGGTACTGCGGGTTCTGCATCGTCAGGCCGGTTTCCTCCTGCACCTCCCGCAGGGCGCAGGCAAGGGCGGTTTCGCCGGGCTCAAATTTGCCGCCCACGCCGATCCACTTGTCGTGGTTCACATCCTTTTTCTTTTTGATGCGGTGCAGCATCAGGTAACAGCCGTCCTGCTCCAGATAGCACAGGGTGGTTTGTAACAAATCCATAGAAAAGTCTCCTATACATAAATCCGGTGTTTTAGCAGATACTACCATAAAACCATAGCGGAGGGAAGTTCTATGAAAGCAACCGGAATTGTGCGCCGCATCGATGAGCTGGGGCGCGTGGTCATCCCCAAGGAAATCCGCCGTACCCAGCGCATCCGCCAGGGCGATACGCTGGAGATTTTTACGGCAGCCGATGGGGAAGTGGTGTTCAAAAAATATTCTCCTCTTGTGGAGCTGGGCCGCCTTTCCGGCGTGTATGCCGAAGTGCTCTCCAAGAGTCTGGACTGTACGGTGCTGATCTGCGACCGTGCCCAGATCATGGCGGCGGCAGGCAGCGGAAAAGGGGACATGATGGGCCGGGACATTTCCACCGAGATGGAACATCTGCTCTCCAGCCGTGCCGTGTATACCGCGCCGGAAAATCCGGCCAAGCGGCTGCATCTGTTTGAACGGGGGGAACGGCTCATCCTTTGCGCAGCACCCATCGTGGCCCACGGGGATGTGGAGGGCGGCGTGCTGCTGCCCGGTACTGCGCGGGACCCGTCTCCCCGGCAGGATGTGGTGCAGGCGGTTGCCACAGCGGCCAATTTTCTGGCCCGCTGGATGGAGGAATAACCCCCTCAGGCGGGGGCTTGGTCCATCTCACGCAAGACCTTGCGGAAGGTGAAGAAGAACAGGACCGCCGTAAAGAGCACCGCCAGCGTGTCCGCAACCGGCTCTGCCATGTAGACGGCGCGGGCCTGGTCGGCGCGGAACAGCATCGGCATCAGGTAGATCAGTGGCAGCAGCAGGATGAATTTCCGCATAACCGCCACCAGGATGGACTGTTTGGCCTTGCCCAGGGAGGTAAAGGTCATCTGGCAGGCCATCTGGATGCCGAACAGGAACAGCGCCGCCACATAGATACGCAGGGCGTTGCCGGTGTAAGCCACCAGGGCAGCGTCGCCGGTGAACAGGGCAGCGAACGCCTGGGGGAACAGTTCCACCAGCAGCCACAGCAGGCAGGAGTAAATCAGGCTTACCCGCAGCAGCAGGAAAAAGGCTTTTTTCACGCGGTCCCGTTTGCCGGCACCGTAGTTGTAGCTGATGATGGGCTGGGCACCCTGGCCCAGGCCCTGCAGCGGCAGCATGGCAAACTGCATGACACTGGACAGGATCGTCATGGCGCCCACGGCCATATCGCCGCCGTATTTCAGCAGCGAAGAGTTGAACGCGACCGAGATCACGCTCTCGCTGGCCTGCATAATAAAGGTGGCGGCGCCCAGTGCTACGCAGGGCAGCAGCACGGCGGGTGAAAGGCGGATCGTCGCGGCGCGCAGACGAAGGTAGGTCCGTTTGCCGAACAAAAAGGCCAGCACCCAGGCACAGGACAGCGCCTGGGAGAGAACGGTGGCCAGCGCCGCACCGCGCACACCCATACCCAGTGCAAAGATGAACACCGGGTCCAGAATGATGTTGGCCACCGCGCCGATCAGCACCGAGAGCATGCCTTCTTTGGCGAAGCCCTGGGCGGTGATAAAGGCGTTCATGCCCAGCGTCATCTGTACAAAGATGGTACCCACGGCATAGATATCCATGTAAGCGACGGCGTACTCAATGGTATTGTCGCTGGCGCCGAACGCCAGCAGGAAGGTACGGTCGCCCAAAAACAGAATCACCGTCAGAATGACCGAGATTGCGATCTGCAGCACAAAGCAGTTGCCCAGGATCTGCTCGGCCTTTTCTTTGTTGCCCTGGCCCATGGCAATGGTGGCCCGCGGGGCACCGCCGTTGCCCACCAGGGCGGCAAAAGCGGATACGATCATGATCAACGGCAGGCAGACGCCTACGCCGGTCAGGGCCAGGGCGCCGATTTCGGGAATGTGGCCGATATAGATGCGGTCTACGATGTTGTACAGCATATTGATGAGCTGCGCAGCAACGGTGGGAAGTGCCAGCCTCAGCAGCAGGCTGCCAAGCGGGTCGGTTGCCAGAAAGGCTTTTTCGTCGGTTTGGGTTTGCATCGCAGTGGTACCTTCTTTACTTATATAATAAGGATATAAAGTAGTATAAATCCGGCCTATCAGGGTGTCAAGGCGGGGGAAGTTACGGGATTGTGTCGAAACTGTTAAACTTGCAAAAACTTTCGTCAAACCTCTTGACAGGCGAAAAAAGGAGGGTATAATAAGTTTAGCACTCGGAGATAAGGAGTGCTAAAACAAAACCTCAAGCACAGCAAAGGAGATGAGCGACATGGCGATGGACGCGCGCAAGCAGCGAATCCTGGAAGCTATTGTTGCCCTGTATGCCAGCGACGGCGAACCGGTTGGTTCGGGTCTTTTGGCAAACTACTTTGATATGGCGCTCTCCAGCGCCACCCTGCGCAATGAGATGGCCGCCCTGACCAAGTTAGGACTGCTGGAACAGCCCCATACCAGCGCCGGGCGCGTACCCAGCGCACAGGGCTATCGCTACTACCTCGATCATCTGATCGAAGCACCGGGCAGCACCCAATTGTCGGAAGTAGACCGCAGACATATCGATGATTTGTTCGCCGGTATGGATGTGGAACCCGAAAAGCTGGCTCCGGCGGCGGCGCGCAGCCTGGCAGATCTGACAGAATGTGCGGCGGCCGTCACCACGCCCCAGGCATCGGATCTCTGCATTGCCCACTTTGAGGTGGTGCAGGTCGGCCGCTATTCGGCGGCGGTGCTGGCAGTCACCAGCGCGGGCGGTGTCCGCACCCGGGTGGCCCGGGTAGATACCGGCCTCACGCGGGATGATGCCGCCAACCTGGCGCAGCTGCTCAATCGCGGGCTGACCTTTGTGGCACCCCAGGACCTGAGCCCGATGCTCACCGCCAGCATGGTGCTGGCGGCAGGGGAGCGGCTGGCACCGGTGGTGCTGGCAGCCCAGGCACTGGTAACCACCGGCCCGCAGGCTTGCCTGCAGGGCGCGCAGTATCTGGCCAAGATGCCCGATGTGCGTGAAAACCTGGGCACGCTGCTGGAGATCTTCTCCGACAATGAAGCGGCTACCGAGCTGCTTCGCCCCGACGGCGGAAAGATCACAGCTACCCTGGGCAGCGATCTGGACCCGGCTATGCCGGGGGCCTGCATTGTCAGCAAGCGGTATCTCGCCGGCGGCGGTCTGACCGGTTCGGTTGCACTGATCGGTTCCACCCGCATGGAATACCGGCGCCTGCTGCCGATCCTGGATTACTTTGCCGTCAAATTGGGACAGAGCATGGCCGGGCAGGGCCAATAAACAGATAAGGAGGACCCGCAATGAGCCACGATACAGAGAAAGAAAAGAACACGGCGACCCAGCCTGAACAGGCTGCCGAGGCCCCCGAAACCGAAGCCAAGGAAAACGCCGCAAAGGCGGAAACCAAGGCTGAAAAGAAAGAGAAACACCATCACGCGGAAGCGGCGCTGCAGGCCAAACTGGAAGCCAGCGAGAAGAAAAACGCCGAGCTGAAAGATCAGCTGCTGCGCACCGCGGCCGAGTATGATAACTACCGCAAGCGCTCCCAGCGCGAGGCGGACCAGAAATTCAACGACGGCATTTCCCATGCCGTTACCCAGATCCTGGGCATTCTGGATACGCTGGACATGGCTGCCAACGCCGCCTGCACCGACGAAAACTACAAGAAGGGCGTTATGATGACGCTGGACAAAGCCGCCAAGGCGCTGGAGAATCTCCACATCACCGAGATCGAAGCGCTCTCCAAGCCCTTTGATCCCAACTTCATGAACGCCGTGCAGCAGGTCCCGCCCGCCGAAGGGCAGGAGAGCGGCACCGTCGTTCAGGTCTTCCAGAAAGGCTACAAGATCGGCGATAAGATCATCCGCCATGCAACGGTTGTCGTTGCGGAATAAGTATGAACCGGGCAACACCCGTTTCAGATAAATAGACATTCACCACATTCAAAGTTCTTTTGAAGGGAGTTTTATAGTATGAGCAAAATCATTGGTATTGACCTTGGCACCACCAACAGCTGTGTTGCCGTTATGGAGGGCGGCGAGCCCGTCGTCATCGCCAACGCTGAGGGCGCCCGCACCACTCCGTCTGTTGTCGGTTTCACCAAGACTGGCGAGCGCCTGGTAGGCCAGGTGGCAAAGCGTCAGGCCATCACCAACCCCGAAAACACCATTTCTTCCATCAAGCGTAAGATGGGCACTGCCGAGAAGGTCCATGCCGGCGGCAAGGACTACACCCCCGAAGAGATCAGCGCCATGATCCTCTCCAAGCTGAAGGCGGACGCCGAGGCTTACCTGGGCGAGCCCGTTACCGAGGCCGTCATCACCGTTCCTGCCTACTTCAACGACAGCCAGCGTCAGGCCACCAAGAATGCCGGCACCATCGCGGGCCTGAACGTCAAGCGTATCATCAACGAGCCCACGGCCGCTTCTCTGGCCTACGGTATCGATAAGGAAGCCGATCAGAAGATCATGGTCTACGACCTGGGCGGCGGCACCTTCGATGTCTCCATCATCGAGATGGGCGACGGCGTGACCGAAGTTCTGGCCACCAACGGTGATACTCACCTGGGCGGCGATGACTTCGACCAGCGCATCATTGACTGGATGGCAGAGGACTTCAAGCGTGAGAACAACATCGACCTGCGTCAGGACAAGATGGCTGCCCAGCGCCTGAAGGAAGCCGCCGAGAAGGCTAAGATCGAGCTGTCCAGCGCCACTTCCACCAACATCAACCTGCCCTTCATCACCGCCGATGCCAACGGCCCCAAGCATCTGGACATGACGCTGACCCGCGCCAAGTTCAATGAGCTCACCTCTGACCTGGTGGATCGCACCATGACCCCTGTCCGCAAGGCTCTGGCCGATGCCGGCCTGAAGGCTTCCGACCTGGCCAAGGTTCTGATGGTCGGTGGCTCCACCCGTATCCCCGCCGTTTACGATGCCGTCAAGAAGGAATTGGGCTGCGAGCCGTTCAAGGGCATCAACCCCGATGAATGTGTCGCCGTCGGCGCTGCCATCCAGGGCGGCGTTCTGCAGGGCGATGTCAAGGGCCTGCTGCTCCTCGACGTTACCCCGCTGAGCCTGGGCATTGAGACCCTGGGCGGCGTCTGCACCAAGATCATCGACCGTAACACCACCATCCCCACCAAGAAGAGCCAGATCTTCTCCACCGCTGCGGATAACCAGCCCAGCGTTGAGGTCAACGTCCTGCAGGGCGAGCGTGAGTTTGCCAAGGACAACAAGAGCCTGGGAACCTTCCACCTGGATGGCATCGCTCCGGCTCCCCGTGGCGTGCCCCAGATCGAAGTCACCTTCGATATCGATGCCAACGGCATCGTCCATGTCAGCGCTAAGGACCTTGGCACCGGCAAGGAGCAGAGCATCACGATCACCGCTTCCACCAACATGAGCAAGGACGACATCGACAAGGCCGTCAAGGACGCCGAGCAGTATGCCGCCGAGGACAAGAAGCGCCGTGAGGAAGTGGACATCCGCAACAACGCCGACCAGATGGTCTTCCAGACCGAGAAGGCCATGAACGAGTTCGGCGACAAGATCTCCGCAGAGGAGAAGAGCGACGTCGAGACCAAGCTCTCCGCCCTGAAGGAAGCCCTGAAGAGCGGCTCCATCGACGACATCAAGGCCAAGCAGGATGACCTGCAGAAGGCTTTCTACGCCATCAGCGAGAAGGTCTACAAGCAGGCCGCCCAGGCCCAGGGTGCCCAGCAGCAGCCCGGTGCCGGTGCAACCGGTGCCCAGGGTGGCAGCCAGCCCAAGGATGACGGTGCCGTTGACGCCGACTTCCACGAAGTCTGATTGAACAATCTGAACCCTGAAACAAAGGCCGCCGCCCGGCAAGGCGGCGGCCCTTGCGGGGTTAATGAAAGAAAGCCCAAATAGAGGGGATTGATTCTATGGCAGAAAAACGTGATTACTATGAGGTGCTGGGTCTTGGCAAAAACGCCACCGATGCCGAGATCAAAAGCGCCTACCGCAAGCTGGCCAAAAAGTACCACCCCGACCTGAACCCCGGCGACAAGACGGCCGAGGAAAAGTTCAAGGAGGTCAACGAGGCCCACGATATCCTTTCGGACCCGGAAAAACGCAAGCGCTATGATCAGTTCGGCTTTGCCGGGGTCGACCCCAACTATGGGGCTGGCCAGGGCGGCGGCGCCGGTTTCGGTGGCTTCGGCGCCGGCGGTGTGGACCTGGGCGATATCTTTGGCGATATCTTCGGCGGCGGTTTCGGCGGGTTTGGCGGCTTCGGCGGCTCTTCCCGCTCCAACCCCAACGCACCGCGCAAGGGCCATGATATTCAGGCCAGCGTAATTTTGACCTTTGAGGAGGCGGCCCATGGCTGCTCCAAAAAGATCACCCTCAACCGCCAGCAGACCTGCCCCGACTGTAACGGCAGCGGCTGCGAAGCCGGTTCCAGCCCGGAAACCTGTACCCAGTGCGGTGGCCGTGGCTATGTGGTTACCCAGCAGCGCACGCCTTTTGGTGTGATGCAGAGCCAGCAGCCCTGCCCGCACTGCGGCGGCCGCGGTACCATCATCAAGAACCCCTGCAAGACCTGCCGCGGTACAGGCAAGACCAGTGCCCGCAAAACGCTGGAAGTCAAGATCCCTGCGGGTATCGATGATGACCAGAACATTGCGCTGCGCGGCCAGGGCGATGCAGGCAGCAACGGCGGTCCCGCCGGTGATGTGATCGTCCATGTCACGGTCAAGCGGGATGCAGTATTTGAGCGTGACGGCTACGATGTGTACGTCCGCGTACCCATCACCTATTCCCAGGCGGTGCTGGGCGCCGAGATCGAGGTGCCTACCGTGGACGGAAAGGTGGCCCAGCGCATTCCGGAAGGTACCCAGAGCGGCACTAAGTTCCGTCTGCGCGGCCAGGGCATCCAGTACCTCAACGGCCGCGGCCGCGGTGACCAGTATGTCATCGTGGAGGTTGAGATCCCCAAGAAGCTCAACCGCACCCAGCGCGAGGCCCTGAAAGCCTTTGAGGACAGCCTCAAGGATGAGAACTACGAGAAGCGCAAGGGATTCTTCAAGAACCTGCGCGACCGGTTCAGCTCCTGATCGAATACACAAACAAAGCGGGCAGCCCCTTTTGCGGGGACTGCCCGCTTTTTGTGCAGAAAAACAAAAGAAAAAGAGCAGCTCGTTCGAGCTGCTCTTTTTTTGCACGATGGGATGCCGTGGCGATTAGTCGCTCACGTAGGGCATCAGAGCCATATAACGGGCACGCTTGATGGCGACCGTCAGCTCACGCTGATGGAACGCGCAGGTACCGGTCACACGGCGGGGAATGATCTTGGCGCGCTCGCTCACGTACTTGCGCAGGCGGGGCAGATCCTTGTAATCAATGTGCTCAACGCGATCGACGCAGAAGCTGCAAACCTTCTTGCGGCCACGATGCATCGGGCGGGAAGAACGATCCATAGCCATTGTGGTAACCTCCTTGTTGGAATTCTACAATCGATTTGTCAGAACGGCAGGTCGCCCTCATCCTCGATCAGAGCAAAGTCATCGTTGCTGCCGGCGGAATAGCTCGGCGCAGGAGCTTGCTGCATGGCGGGACGTGCGGCGGGTTCTGCCATAGGTGCGCCGTAGTTGGCGCCACCCATGCTGGGTGCGGCGTTAGCGGATTTGGGTCCGGCAAAGTTGACGTTGTTGGCCACGATCTCGATCGCAGTGCGATTGTTTCCGTTCTTGTCCTGGTAGGACCGGCTCTGCAGACGGCCGTCCACGGCAATCAGAGAACCTTTCTGGAAATACTTGCACACAAATTCCGCCGTGCGGTCCCACGCGGTAACGGGGATCCAGTCGGCCTGGCTCTGGCCGTTGGCATCACGCTTGCCGTTGCGGTCACACGCAATGGTAAAGGATGCTACGCTTTTGCCGGACGTGGTCTGGCGAAGTTCGGGGTCGCGCGCAAGGCGGCCCATAATTGCAACAACATTCAGCATTTTCGGTACTCCTTACTCCTCCTCAGCAATGATAATGCTGCGAAGAACGCCTTCAGTGATCTTGTAGATACGATCCAGCTCAGCCGGGAAATCGGGCTCGCTGGTGAACTTGATCACCGTGTACACACCCTCGGTCTCATCGTTGATGGGATAGGCGAGACGCTTCTTGCCCCAATCATCAACAGAATCGATCGTACCATTCGCCTCGATCAGGTTCTTGAACTTGTTCACGAGAGCGGCGGATGCCTCCTCGTCGAGGTTGGCGGTGGTAACCATCATGGTTTCGTACTTAGCCATTATTCTGTGCACCTCCTTTTGGACGTATGGCCCTTTGCCCATGCAAAGGGCAAGGATAAACCGTGCCGTTTGGCACAGCAACTTATTATAGCAAGCAGCCTACATTTTGTCAAGGGCTGACAGGGCGTTTTTGCACGCTGTACGCAGAAAAAAACGGAAATTGCGGAAAACAGGGGGCGGTTGCAAAATTGTCGGCTTCATGATACCATAAAACCACAGGGCCGTACAGGGCCTGTTTTTGCGTGTAGAGGGGAGAAGAAAGGTGGAAAATCTGATTTTCAGCCTGAATGCCACGCTGCCGGTCT
This sequence comes from uncultured Subdoligranulum sp., assembly GCA_900545545.1. Classification (GTDB taxonomy): domain Bacteria; phylum Bacillota; class Clostridia; order Oscillospirales; family Ruminococcaceae; genus Gemmiger. Next base: position 178,249 of record UQZO01000004.1, read on the forward strand.
TTCTGGTCATGGTAGCGGGCGGTATTCTGGGCAAGCTGGGCTTTTTGCCCAAGGAATTCTGTAAGGCGTCGGACAAGCTGACCTTTAAGGTTACACTGCCTATCATGCTGTTTCTGGATATGGCGGATGTGGATATGGCCCATGACTTTGAGCCGAAGTTTGTGTTGTTCTGCTTTGGCGCCACGCTCATCAGCATTCTGGTCATCTGGGCGCTGGCCCGGACCTTTATGCGGGACAAAACCATCATCGGCGAGTTTGTGCAGGCATCCTACCGCAGCAGCGCGGCGGTGCTGGGCGTGGCTTTCATCCAGAACATTTACGGCGATGCCGGTATGGCTCCGCTGATGATTCTGGGCAGTGTGCCGCTGTTCAACATCTTTGCGGTGCTGATCCTGATGATTGAATCCCCGCAGGAGCAGCACGAGGCGCCCCGCCCGGCCCAACTTTTGTACGGTGTCATCACAAACCCGATTCTGCTGGGCATCATCGCCGGTACGATTTTCAGCCTGCTGCCGGTGGAACTGCCGGTCATTGCCGAAAAAACGCTGGACAGCCTGGCATCCCTGACAACGCCCCTGGCGTTGCTGTCCATCGGCGCCAGCTTCGAGGGCCCCAAGGCGCTGAAGAAGGCAGGCCCCACCCTGGTGGCGGCGCTGATCAAGACGGTGGGCCTGTCAGCAATCTTCATTCCCTGTGCGCTGGCGCTGGGCTTCCGGGAAAAGGAACTCATTGCGCTGCTCATCATGCTGGGCAGCCCCACGACCCCCAGTTCCTACGTCATGGCCAAGAACATGGGGCACGAGGGTGTGCTGACAGCCAGTGCCATTGCAGCAACCACGCTGCTGTCCGCCCTGACGCTTACCGGCTGGATTTTCGTTCTCCACGGCGGAGGGTGGCTGTAATAGTGAATAAGGAAAAGCGCGGAGCCCGGGGCTCCGCGCTTTTTTCAGTAGTTCTTTCGCCGGTAGATCTGGATGCTGACCACCCAGCTGACGGCAAAGCAGACCAGTGCTGCGCCCAGCAGGACACCGAGCAGCAGAGCGGCCCACTGTTCGCTGGACAGGGAGGAGGCATCCATCTGCTGTGCCAGTGCGCGCACGGCCCGGACGGCGGGGGTGGACAGATCGTCCTTGAAGACCATCAGAAACGCGGCCGGGAGAAAGATCACCACGAAGATGGTGACGGATACCCAGCTGCGGGCTTTGGCGGCCCCGAACCGGTAGGAGAGCGGCATCACGAAGGAGAGGTAGAGCAGGGTGACTGCCGCAGCGGAGAACATGCCGGTGGTGATTTCCAGCAGGGCGGGCTTCGGGTCGGGGATGAGCAGCGTCATCAGGAAGCCCAGCGGAATGCTGACCGCTGTCAGCAGCAGGGTCAGGCAGTATTTGGCGGACACCAGCTGGCCGGGGGTGACGGGCAGGGTGCGGGCGTAGGCGTCCCAGTGGCTGTTTTCGTCCATGCTGATGGTGGAGGAGGCGTACATCCCCAGCACAAAGACCAGGGCGTAGCTGAGAAAACTGATGCGGCAAAGCACCGTGAAGACCCCGTAGAACAGCAGCAGAAAAAGAAAGTTCGTCTTGTAGCCGCCGAAGATCATCGTCCAGTCTTTGTAGAGCAAGCCTTTCATTGTGCATCCCTCCCGCTGTAAAAGCGCATGATGTCGTCGATGCCGGCCGGGTCGATCACCGCTTCGGGCAGCAGCCGCTGTACCGTTAGCCGGTCCCGGATCAGGCTCTCGCAGCCGAAGGCATTCTGCCGGGTAAAGATCACGCAGCCCGACGGCAGTTTTTCCAGCGCGGCGCGACCGCAGCGCAGCAGACCATATTCCTGCAACAGGGCATCCTTGTCTTCCTGGAACAGCAGCTGTCCGTGATGCAGATAGGCGATGGAGTCGGCAATCTGCTCCAGGTCGCTGGTGATGTGGCTGCTCATCAGGATGCTGTGCTGTTCGTCCTGGATGAATTCCAGAAACAGGTCCAGCATCTCGCTGCGCACCACCGGGTCCAGCCCGGCGGTGGCTTCGTCCAGCACCAGCAGGTCGGGATGGTGGGCCAGGGCGGTGGCCAGGCTCAGTTTCATCCGCATGCCGCGGCTGTATTCCGAAATTTTCTTGCGGCCATTCAGCCCGAACCGCTGCAAATAATCCGCAAACTGTGCTGCATCCCAGCGGCTGCCGAAAACGCCTGCCATGCTTTTGCCGATTTGTTCAGCACTCAGTCCGGCGTAAAAGTAAGCGTCCTCAAACACCACACCCAGCCGGGCCCGGGCGGCCTTGTCGGCGGGGGACCCGCCCAGCAGGGTCACTTCGCCGGCGTCGGCAGGGTTGACGCCGCACAGGATTTTCAGCGTGGTGGTTTTGCCGGCACCGTTTTCACCTACCAACCCCACAATGGTACCGGTGGGAATCGTCAGGTCAACAGGTCCCAGCGTAAAATCTTTGTACTGTTTCTGCACCCCGTGCAGAATGGCAGCTTCGTTTGCCATGGTTAGCCCTCCCATAAAAGGCGTAACATCTCGCATACTTCCTCGTAGCCGATGCCTCCCAGCCGTGCGGCGTCCACCGCGCTCTGCAGATCGCTCTCGACTTTCTTTAAATGTTCTTCCCGTACCAGCGCAGGATTCTGGGCGGCCACAAAGCTGCCGCGCCCCGGCTGGGTGATGATGAACCCGGCGGATTCCAGGTCCTCGTAGGCACGTTTGGTGGTGATGACGCTGATGCGCAGCTCCTTGGCCAAAAGCCGGATGCTGGGCAGGGCATCCCCCGCGTGCAGCTGGCCGGACAGGATCTGCTCTTTGATCTGCCGCGTGATCTGCGCGTAGATCGGCTCCTGCCCGGAATTGGATAGATAGATTTCCATGAAGCGCTCCTTATCATCGAACTGTACATATTCGATATTTACAGTATATACACAGTATACACAGTTGTCAATAGGCAACCACAAAAAAATCCCGCCTTTTGCAAGGCGGGATACAGCAGGCAATTCTTTATTCTTCCTCCGGTTCAGCCACCGGCACACCGCGGTGCTCCACCGGGGTGGAAAAGACGATCTGGGTGTGGGTGCGGCCGAACTGCTGCAGATGATTGATGAACTGGTCCAGCTCCTGGGTGGTGCCGAACAGCACCTCGATCAGCATACTGTAATCGCCGGTCACACAGTTGCACTCCACCACCTGGGGGCACTGCTGGATATACGGGTAAAACTCCGGCTTGCGCTGGGGGTCCATGTCCAGATTGATGAAGGCTTTGACCATGTAGCCCAGTTTGGGGGCGTTGATCTGGGCCTGATACCCCGAAAGGATGCCGGAATTTTCCAGCCGTGCAATGCGCGCCGAGACAGCCGGGCTGGAAAGAAAAACACGGTCGGCGATCTCTTTCAGCGGTGCGCGGGCATTGCTTTGCAGAATATCGATGATTTTGCGATCTATATGGTCCATTTGGCTCCCCCTGCAATAAGCTGCCGCCTTCAGAAAAGGCGGCGAAACTTTATGATCGAAAGCATTGTACCATAACCACTGGGGTAAGTAAAGCGCCGGACAAAAGAAAATAAAACCAGAACGGCGCAGCGGAGCAGGCACTTGCGGAACATTGAAAAAACAGGGCAAACATGCTACAATAAACTGATATACTAAGGATTGTATGCTCTTCGCCCGGAAAAGGCGGAGGGGGAAACAGGAAATACGAATGATCAACAAACGCGAGAAACTGCAGTATGCCTATGTGTTTGCGCTGGATCTGGTAACGCTGTTCGCAAGCGTACTGCTGGCCTGGCTGATTACCGACGGTCTGCTGGGGCGCATTGTACCCTACGATATCAGCGACTGGGTGCAGACCATCTGCCTGATGGTCGTCGCCTTTATCATGACCTTCTTTTTCTTCAATCAGCGCGAGAATATCGTTACCCGTACGGTGGGGCGGGAGTTCACCCTTTCCATCCGTTTCAACGTGCTGATGGCGGCGGTCTACTCCTGCCTGATGCTGCTGGCCAAGGCGGAAATGCTGGATTCCCGTTACTTTGCCGTGGCGGTGCCGCTGGTCAACGCGCTGATGATGCCCCTGACCCATGGCCTGCTCAAACGCTATCTGGTACATTCCCAGAACAAGAGCGGCATGGAGAACCTTGTAGGCATTCTGTCCACGGTGGATCACGCCCCTGCGGTGATTGCAGCGCTGCGGGATGACTGGTCCAAACGTCTTTGCGGTGTGGTGCTGCTGGATGCCCCGGCGGAGATGGTGGGCCAGACGCTGGACGGTGTGACAGTGCGCGCCAACTTCGATACCTTTATGGACTGGATCCGGCGTGCGGCTCTGGATGAAATCTATGTGGATATTCCCATGGACAGCGGAGAATCCTTTATCCCGTATCTCGAAGAGATGGAGAGCATGGGCCTGACGGTGCATTTCCGGCTCAAGATGCTGGACCGTATCGAGGAAGTCTGCTGTGACGAGACCAGCGCCGCGCGGCTGAGCCGGGAACTGGGCCGCTGTGCGGGGGGCAACATCGTCACCATGGGCACCATTGAGCTGGAACTGCGGGATATGCTGCTCAAACGTGTGATGGATATCATCGGGGCACTGGTGGGCTGTATCATCAGCATTCCCATCATCGCCATTGTGGCCATCCCCCTCAAGCTGGAAAGTCCCGGTCCGCTGATCTTCCGGCAGAAGCGTGTGGGCCTGAACGGACGCTACTTCTACATCCACAAGCTGCGCAGCATGTATGTGGATGCCGAGGCCCGCAAGCAGGAGCTGATGTCCCGTAATGAGATGAGCGGGCTGATGTTCAAGATGGAGGATGACCCGCGCATTACCAGAGTGGGCCGCTTTATCCGCCGAACCAGCATCGATGAACTGCCGCAGTTCTTTGATGTGCTGCGGGGGAATATGTCGCTGGTGGGAACCCGGCCCCCCACGGTGGATGAGTACAAGCAGTACGAAAGCCACCATAAGCGCCGCCTGAGCATGAAGCCCGGCATCACAGGTCTGTGGCAGATCAGCGGCCGCAGCAATATCGAGAACTTCGAGGAAGTGGTCAAGCTGGACGTCCAGTATATCGACCATTGGTCCCTGTGGGGCGATGTGAAGATCCTGCTCAAAACCATCGTGGTGGTTTTTGCGGGCCGCGGCGCCAAATAAACAGCCATAAAAAATCCCTGCCTGTACGGGCAGGGATTTTTTGTCAGAAGTCGGGGTTTCTGGTGGGCATATTGGGGAAAACGTCATAGGCGCTGAACAGTACATTGTTATAGGCCATCTCAAAGTGACAGTGGTTGCCGTAAGAGTTGCCGGTGTTGCCTACATATCCGATGACCTGTCCCTGGGTTACGGTGTCGCCCAGAGATACGGCAAAGGCGGACATATGGGCGTACAGCGTGGTATACCCGTTGCCGTGGTCGATTTTGACGTAGTTGCCCCAGCTGTAGTGCATACTGACCACTTCCACTACGGTGCCGCTGTCGGCTGCACAGATAGGGGTGCCGGCCGGAGCGGCAATATCTACAGCCCGGTGGTAGCCGGGGGCTGTGGGATCAAGGTTAGCCCAGCGGGAAATGGATTTGTAATGAGGTACCGGCCAAATGAAGGTGCCGGTGCCCAGCTTGCCGATCATGCCGCTTTTCAGGCGGGTGCCCCGGCGGATGATCTCCGGCGTGGGGGATTGCAGCACCTGCACATTCACCACCTGGTCATCGATGAGTTCCCCGTTGATGTAGGTCAGTTCCCGGGTGACGGCTTCGCTGCCGGGAACACCTTCCTGCACCGTTTCGCTCTTGCCGAAATCCAGTTCGCTGTCCTCCTGTGTTTCGGTGTCGTAGGGAATTTCCTGCACATCGGTCACGCTCTGGGCGACCTTTACCTGCAGAATGGCACTGTCGTTGGCCTGCAGGGCAGTGAGCACGTCGCTGTAAGGCACAACGGAATCCGTCAGGTAGACGCCGTCCACCAGCCGGAGGTCATGGGCAAAACTTACCCGGGTGGTAGTACTGGTGGGGTCATCCCACGGCGCTTTGACGGCGTTCAGGTAATGGCGCAGATGGTCGCCCTCGGTGGTAACAAACTGCAGGTTGCCGTCCACGTATACAGCGGTGGCTTCGGTAATTTCGCTGCCGCTGATGCGCAGGATCTCGTTGGCAATTTCGCTCTCGGTCATCGTCTCGCCGCCGATGGCCAGCGTGTAGCCGGGTTCCACATCCCAGGAGAGGGTCTCGTTGTCGGCAGCCAGCAGCGCCCGGGCGGAGTTGACACGGGCCATCACGTCGGCGCGGGCGTTGTCGAAATCTTCCTCGCTGGCAACGTAACCGACGGTTTGCCCGTTGACCACGACGCGCAATACAAAGGGCAGCGAAACACCGGTGCGCACCAGTACGATCAGCCCGGCAGCTGTAACCACCGGCAAAAGATAGCTCAGCAAAAAGCGGCCCGGTGAGTGCAGCGCCTCTTTGAGGTCCAGCAGGGCGTGGACGGGTGGGCGCAGCGCTACAACCAGCAACCCGCCCACCGCGCGGCGCAGCCAGCGGCCCACCACCGAAAGGGTACGCAGAAAACGCACAACGGTATATTCCACAAAAAAGCCAACGGCATATAAAAAGTCGCCCAGCGTACTTTGCAGCAACGAAGACAAAAACATCAAGCAGAGGCTCCTTCCCGAAGATCAGCGCGGCACATAGGAGAGGGGATTGACCCGGCTGCCGTTGACACGCAGTTCCAGATGCAGGTGATACCCGCCATTGGCGCCGTACACGTTGCCGGTATTGCCCACATAGCCGATCACATCGCCCTTTTGCACCGATTGCCCCTGGCTTACGGCAATGCTGCTCATGTGCGCATACAGGCTGTCGTAGCGGTTACCGTCGCTGGCAGTGCCGTGGCTTACCTGCACACAGTTGCCGTAGCTTGTCACAGGCCCGGCGGCGCTGATCACACCCGCGGCAATGGCGTGGATCGGCGTTCCGTTGGCGGCGGCAAAGTCGGTACCGCGGTGGGGGATGCCCCAGGGGTCCGGCTCGCCAAATTGGGTGGTGATGCTGCTGTAACTGTCCAGCGGGCAGCGGAAATCCAGGCTGGTCAGCACCAGATCCTCGGTGCTATAGTGGTCGCTCTGCGCGCGCACATAGGCGTCCAGGGCGGCGGTGGCTTCCTCAAAGGCTTTCTTGGCGGCTTCGGTCACCACGGCCTGGGCCTGCTCCGCGGCTTCCTGCTCACTCAGCGTTTCGTTGGCCTGCTGCAAGGCGCCTTCCAGCTCGTCCTGGGTCTGGTTCAAAGCGGTCTGCTGGCTGGCCAGGGCGGCTTTTGCCTGTTCGGCCTGCTGTTCGGCGGCCTCGGCCTGTTGCCGGGCCTGCTCCAGTGCGTCGGCCTCGGCGCGTAAATTCGTCAGGATTTCATTGTTTTTGGAGGAAATCTGCTGCAACACTTCGCTGAATGTCAGCAACTGATACAGGCTCTGCGCCTGGGCCAGCAGGCCGATGGCTCCGCCACCGTCCAGCATCTGCATGGCACGCAGCTGCTCCTTGCTGCGTTTCAGGCTGGCATCGTATTCTTCCTGCTTTTGTGCCAGTGCCTGCGCGGCGGCATCCGCTTGTGCCTGGTATTCCAGCATCTGGCGCTCGGCTTCCTGCAGGGCGTTGTATACACTCTGCAATTGAGTGGCGATTTCGGCAGCCTGGCCTTGCAGCTGGTTGATCTGAGATTCGGTTTTCTGTTGCTGGTTCTGGATCTGTTCCAGCTCATTCTGCGCCGATTCGTATTCCTGCTGGGCCTGGTTCTGCTGCTGGGTCAGCGCCTGCTTTTTGTCGTCGGCCCGGACGGGCAACGCCATGGTGCCGGAGAAAAGAAAAAGCGCCGCCAGCACAGCCGCGGCGAGGGAGCGAAGCTGATTGTGCATGATGGAAATCCTTTGACAGTGAGAAACGTGGGTTTATTGCAATAGACCAATTTTACTAAAAGTCTATCACGATAGACCGACTCTGTCAAGAACCAGCAGCTTTTGCGCTGTACCGACACAAAAAAGAACGCGCTCTCTAAAACAGAGAGCGCGTTCTTGCTCGCTATGCGGCAGTGGGAGACTGCCGCACCGTCCTGACGATCAGAAGTCTACCTCAGTGTCGTAGTAGCAGCACTTCAGCAGTTTTTCCATCTCCTCCTGGGAGGGCTGACGCGGGTTGGAACCCGTGCAGGCATCGCCGATGGCGTTCTTGGCGATCTCGGGCAGACGCTCGAGGAAGACTTCCTCGGGCACAAAGCCCTTCTCGCAGGGGTAGGAGTCGGCACCATATTGGCCGATGCAGTGCGGGATGTTCAGATCATCGTTCATGCCGCGCAGATACTGGATCAACAGGGCAACCTTTTCGTCGTCGTTGGCGCCGCCCAGATGCATCTTGTCGGCAATAACGCCGTAGCGCTTCTTGGCGGTGGGGTCCTTGGCGTTGAAGGCGATGACCTTGGGCAGGTACATTGCGTTGGCCGCGCCATGGATGATGTGAGCGCCGTAGTCGGCAAAGGCTGCGCCGGTCTTGTGCGCCATGCTGTGCACGATGCCCAGCAGCGCGTTGGAGAACGCCATGCCGGCCAGGCACTGGGCGTTGTGCATCGCGTCGCGCTTGGCCATATCGCCGTTGTAGCTGCCTACCAGATCCGCCTGGATCATCTCGATGGCATGCAGGGCCAGCGGGTCGGTAAAGTCGCAGTTCGCGGTGGAAACGTATGCCTCGATGGCGTGGGTCATGGCATCCATACCGGTGTGGGCAACCAGCTTTTTGGGCATGGTGTGGGCCAGTTCCGGGTCGACGATGGCCACATCGGGGGTGATCTCAAAGTCGGCGATGGGATACTTGATGCCCTTGTCATAGTCGGTGATGATGGAGAACGCCGTCACTTCCGTAGCCGTGCCGGACGTGGAGGAAATGGCGCAGAAATGAGCTTTGCGGCGCAGCGGCGGGATGCCGAATACCTTGCACATATCCTCAAAGGTGATGTCGGGGTATTCGTACTTGATCCACATCGCTTTGGCAGCGTCGATGGGGGAACCGCCGCCGATGGCGACGATCCAGTCGGGCTGGAATTCCTGCATGGCGGCCGCGCCCTTCATGACGGTTTCCACCGACGGGTCGGGTTCGATGCCCTCAAACAGGGCTACCTCCATACCGGCTTCCTTTAAGTAAGCTTCTGCGCGATCCAGAAAACCGAAGCGTTTCATAGAACCGCCGCCGACGCAGATCATGGCGCGTTTGCCGGGAAGCGTTTTCAGGGCTTCCAGCGCGTTGGGACCATGATACAGGTCGCGGGGTAACGTAAATCTTGCCATGGGAATTACCTCCTGACGAATTGACAAGAAATTGTCAATGTGATTATTTTTAGTATACCGTACCCGCCGGCAAACGTCAATCGGCGATAGGGAGAATTTCTGTGCGTAAATTCGGCATTTTGACGGAAGTGCAGGCATAGGGTAAAACAGCGGCGGAAGGTGCTTTTTCCGCCCCGGAAGGGGGCAGCGTGTATGCGTCATCTTACCCCGCAGCAGAATCGGGTCATGCGCCGGCGGGCGCGGGTTCTGGCTGCGGTTCTGGCGGCAGTATGTTTCGGCGGGCTGCTGGTGCGGCTGTTTGTACTGCAGGTTCTGGACCCCGGCGGCTACGTGGCACGGGCTGCCGACCAACAGCTGCGGGGAGCGGTTTTGCCGGCAGCCCGCGGCGAGATGTACTCGGCGGACGGTACGCTGCTGGCCGCCAGCGAAACCTGCTGGACCATCCGTGCTGCCCCGCGGGAACTGGCGGATGAACTGGTACAGCCTGCGGCGCAGGCGCTGAGCGAGATTCTGGAGATCGACTACGAGGAAACGCTGGAGAAGCTCAGCCAGCGCACGTCCAACGACTGCCTGCTGCGGCGCCGCGTGGACCGGGAGATGGCGGATGCCGTGCGTGCCTGGTGTGTGGAACACGACGCCCAGGGCATCCAGATCCGGCAGGATACCAAGCGGGTGTACCCCCAGGGGGATTTCATGGGAGGCATCCTCGGCTTTACCGATGTGGATAACGCGGGCCTTTGGGGGCTGGAACTGGAATACAATGAGGAACTGACCGGCCAGAACGGGCAGATCCTCACGGCCAAAAACGCCTGGGGGTACGATATGCCCACCCACTATCAGACCCTGGTGGACGCGGTGCCCGGCAATACCCTCACCCTGACCATCGATGCCAACATCCAGCATTGGCTGGAAAGTGCCATGGATGCTGCCGTGCGGGAACACAACGTGGCCCAGCGGGGCGTGGGCATCGTCATGGATGTACAGACCGGGGCGATTCTGGCTATGACGAGCCAGCCGGACTATGACCCCAACGCCCCGCGCGAGATCATCAATGAGGAAATCCGCGCCCAGGTCAATGCCCTGACCGGGGAAGAACGCAGCGCGGCCCTGCAGGAAGCCCAGCAGACCCAGTGGCGCAACAAGGCCATCAGCGACCTGTATGAGCCGGGCAGCGTTTTCAAACTGATCACCGCTGCAGCGGCGCTGGATACCGGAGTCTGTACGCCTACGGATACCTTTGTCTGCGCCGGTAAGATCAATGTGGCGGGCACCTGGTTCCGCTGCGCCAACGGGCATATCCACGGCGCCGAAACCTTTGCCCAGGGGCTGGCGGTCAGCTGCAACCCCTGCTTTATCCAGATCGGGGCGCGGCTGGGCAAGGAAAATTTCTGCAACTATTTTGAAGCCTTCGGCCTGCGGGAGGCCACCGGCATCGACCTGCCCGGTGAGATCAAGCGCAGCGAATACTATACCGCGGACCGGATGGGGTCGGTGCAAGATTTTGGACCAATTAAAACAGACGGTATTAGGATGAATAGTGATGAAAAAAAACAGCACCCATACTTTTGTGTGGGTGCTGTTGGTTCGGTAACATTAAAGCTAGGGTCTGATGTTTAGGGTGTCAGTGATTTGTTTGAGGTGAGGTATAGGTGGTCATGAAATAAAATCTTCAACCACATCTTCCAGTTGCTTCGGATCGAGCTGGCCTACAGTACATTGCAAGGACAGGCGAATTACATCCCGTCTGTTCGGCGTTACGTCGGGAACAAAAATGCAGGGAGTGCGATGCATGGTGGGAAGTTCCCATGCTACTATACCGTAGGATGTGTAATTTCCCAAGTCTTCCTGATACAACTGCTGTTTTACCGGCAGGTACAGAAACATTCTTCCCGAGTCTCCTATGATTATTTTTATATTTTCGTGATTCTTTTGATTAGTAAGTGCGGACCTATGACAAAGTAATTCGCAAAAATTGAAATGTCAAATAGAGTTATTTAGATAGAGAGCTTACACAATGCTATTCCCTTTAAAGCACGATCCTACCAATCAATTATAGGGAACATTAACAATATTGCTATAAGCCTCAACTGTTTCCAAGAGCATACCGTTTCGGTAGCATTTAGCAACAGTGTGTGCTCTGTATGCGCCTCCCGATAAATCGCGGGTGGCTTGCGTTCCAGTTGAGTAGTAACCTGAAGAGCTCCATTGAAAATCTTGGACAGGGCGATACACTCCATCGGCATGGCATCCTTCAATTGTTACAGTGACATTTATTAATAAATCGCTATCATGTGTGGCTGCGCCACCTTCTACGTGATAAAAACCGTTACTTGTTTGGACTAATCCTGCATAGACCATCGAAAATTCGGTGTAACGTGCCTGGATAGGCTACCTCCTCCTGCGTTAGGCCACATGCTTTTCGCTTTTGCTGGATTCGGACTCCTAAGTGTTTCAGTTCAATTTTATGTTTATTATTCATGTGCAGCACCTCTAAAATAAAGTAGCAAAGATATGCTAGAAAGCACCATACATTTAATATCAATATTGACTGAATAAAGGTGTTCTTAAAATTTTTTCAAGGTTGACAAAATAAAATAATTCCTGCAAGGGGGTAATCCTGAAAATTCTGAACGGTAACCGCTACATCAATATCGCTACGCCAATAAAGAGACTCTTGAACTTCTGATTCGAATCAGAAGTTCAAGAGTCTCTTTCTAGTAAATCGCTAGGATACTTTTTTAATCAGGAGCTGAAATGTCGGAAAGGTGCCTGCAATTAGTTATGCCTGCAATATTTCAAGCTTCAATCGCAGAAATCTTCCCAACGGTTTTGCACGCTTGTTCTCACGGATGCGATGGCCCCAGTGTCCGTCTTTGGAATCGGTGGCATAGGCATACATTCCGCCGGGCTGGCCGGGCCGGAAGTTCTCTCGCAAAAAGCGATTGCGTCGGCTTTGCCAGGAGGCATCCAGGGAGGCGTACTTCATGAAAGCAGGCCAGAACCGTTCATAATCCAGATAGACCGTGGTGGTATCCTTCCAGCCCAACCGCGAAGGGTCAGCCAGATAACTATCCAAGCTGTTCCAAAGAGGCTGCTCACGCAGGAACGCATAGAAAGCAGACAGAAGGTCCGGCTGGGCAGGAGCGGGAGCAACCGCCGGGATTGAAGAGGGCACAGCACGAAGAATCTCGAAATAGACCCAGCCGCCATCCGGCAGACGCGGGGACGGAGGTAAGGTGTATCCCTGAAAATCCTGTAGAAGCATATCCCAGAGCGTGCCACACAGCAGGAGCTCTTTCCAAGGCTTCATTTTGCTGAAGCTCCGGCTTTTGCGCAGCTGATAGATGCAAAAGTCATTCAGCGGTGCCAGCAGGGTGTCCAGCCGGAGAGCAGCTTTTCGAGCCGCCGCAAAAGCTGCCTTGCATTTGTTATGATAGGCAATATCCGGAGAAATGATAAAGTCTTGAAGTGGTGGAATTTCCAGAGAGGCATCCTCAAATTTGTAACGATACTTCAAGGGCGGTGTTCCGTCATCATTTCGAATTGTATTGATCAGGGCTCGTTTTTCCAATGCTTTGGCGCGGAAAGACAGCAATTGATTGAGGCAATGCAGCAGGAATGGCCGTAAACAATCCACAGACAGCAGTGAAAGAAAACTGCCGTCCTCCGTGACCAATGCCTCCCGGGCCTGGGCATTCAAATGCAAGAGTTGCAGTTGTTGCTGCAATTCTTTGGAAAGCTGGGCGCCGCACAGGACCAGCACCTGACACCGACGTAAAAATGGAAGAAGATCTACCAGGGTAAGGCTGCGGGAAAAGCTCTGTTCACAGCAAATCCACAGTATGTCCGGGGAGGGGGCGTTTTTGCGTGTCCGGTAGAGTTTGACGGCGTTCTCCCAGTCCTTTTTGTTTCTCAAATGGATTTTTTCATGGGAGGAAAGTGCTTGCAGAAACCGTGCAGAGACAGGCGAGGGAGAAAACAGCACGGGCTTTTCTTCGGGAGGCAAATCTCTTTTGCGAGGAAAAAGCCCGGCCTCATTCAAAATAGAAAAGGTAAGGACAGCGCACAGCAGAGAAGCAGCCGAATTGCGGCATACAAGGGCCCGTAACTGGTTCCACCGAAAGCCAAACCCTTGATTATAATGTGGCGCGGTGAACTGCAATACCGGTGGTTCTACCGGCAAGTTATACTCCAACAGACTGGGATATACGGGGCTACGATTGCTCAAATATTTAGAAAAGGAACTGCCATATATACTGAATCCGTAGAAGGAAGGCTGTAAGGAGGATTGCTGTATCTGGATTTCCCTGTCGATGACGCTTTGCCACACCTTTTGGACGACCGGATGCAGAAGAACGGTATCGTCTGCATGGCCGGAAACAAAACAAGGAATGGCACCCCAGAACAGGGATACCTGCAGCAGAAGAAGGCGGTGAAACAACGTCTTATACTTTGCCGGGATTCTCAGTTGCTGGCACAGCGAGGCGGTAGCCTCCGTCTTCAAAGAACGCAGATGTTTGAAATACGAATTCCAGAGACGGGTGTTCTGGACGCGCAGGCGAAGGATGCCAAAGACCTCCAGATGCTCTGTGGAAAAATGAGCTTCCTTTTGGATGTACGCGATGGGATAGAAGGACCATGAATTGTGTTGAAAGGAGGAAAATCTGGAAAGCCAGCCACCCAGAATATCGGGTGCAATCTGATCTTCCGCGTAGGGGAGCTGGACTTTCCCTTTGATGCTGCCCAGGTATTCTTCCGCCAACGGTGTGTTCCCTTTTTTCAGGTATGTATAGATGGGGTCCGGCTGTTCAAAGCTGGGGCCTGTCCCGAAGGAAAGTTCATCCTGGCTCAGGAGATTCCGACGTGTCAGAGGGAGGTCGTCCGGCATTTCGGAGGCCAAACGGTCGATTCGCTGAAGAGCGCTTCTGGAAGGCATGGAAAAGTCGGAATCCGGGAAAGGAACGTCCGATTTGTCATATACCTCATCGCCCTCGCCGAATAGAGAAGCCAGATAATCGGAAAACTTAAAATTTTCATTGCCCGGCGGATCAACCTTGTTCAGGGACCGGAAGTGTCCTTTGTGTCCCTTTTTCCCCTTCCTTTGGTCCATCATCAACCTCCATACAAATGCGACCGAAAACCGAAAAAATTCTTAATTTAATTATAAAAAATATAGGATTCATTGTAAAGAAAAATTTTGGCTTGAAACAACCTGGGCCCCTTATAAATTCTTATCAGGTCCTGAACAATAAGCGCGCCCACAGGCTGCCTGTATAGACAATGGACCGTTTAAGGGCGGTAAAAAAATATACGGCGGTAACAGCTACCAGTAATCGCAGTGACCGATTGCCCGGCAATCGAAAATACCGTGGGAAAGTTCTGCATATTATTGGCTAAAGAACCCACAGAACGCTGCGAACTACGATAAGGAGGTGCCCTGTTATGAGCACACAATTTGTTACCATTACCTTCTCCCCGGAAGTGTCCAACCGTACACTGGCGGACTGCCTGAAGCAGCTGCTGAACAATCTCAATCTCGAGACGAAAGGGGAGGAGTCCGTATGAAAAAAGAGAAAACACGGGAATCTGCCCTTGACGGTGAGGATGCGGTCATCTACCTGCGTTTGTCCTCAGCTGATGGGCCGGCGGCAGAGTCGGACTCGATACAAAACCAGCGCTCCTTTTTACAGGAGTGGGCGCAAGGGCATGGATTCCATATTGTGCGGGAGTTTGTAGATGATGGCCATACTGGTACGGATTTTGAGCGC
The DNA here is from genome assembly GCA_900545545.1 of uncultured Subdoligranulum sp. Taxonomy (GTDB): domain Bacteria; phylum Bacillota; class Clostridia; order Oscillospirales; family Ruminococcaceae; genus Gemmiger. The sequence continues at coordinate 193,313 of UQZO01000004.1, forward strand.
CCTGGATTTCAGGAACTCGGCCGATGCCTGATGGACGGCAGTGTCCGCTGCATCATCGTCAAGGATCTCTCCCGCCTGGGGCGTAACTATGCCGAAACCGGGCGATACCTGGAACAGATTTTCCCTCGATTGGGGGTCAGGTTCATCGCCGTCAACGATCAGTACGACTCTGCCAAAAACACGGACAGTGTTCAGCAGATGGCCGTATTCAAAAATGTATTCAACGATTTATACGCCGCAGATGCCAGCGCCAAAGTGCGGACCTCGCTGGGAATCCTCAAGCGGCAGGGAAAATTCCTGGGCCGACAGGCACCTTACGGGTATCGCATCGACCCCCGGGACAAGTACCATCTGCTGCCCGATGAAGAGACGGCGCCCATTGTACAACGCATCTTTGGGCTGTTCCTGGGCGGCACCAGTCGAACCCAGATTGCCAAGATCCTCAATCGGGAGCAAATCCCTTCCCCGGCGGCTCATAAGCAGATGACGGACAAAAGCCGCCAGTTCACGGGCCTCTGGAATGCTGAAACCATCCGCCGAATCCTGAGTCATCCGGTGTACCAGGGGGACATGGCCCAGCAATTTACCCGGACCATCAGTTATAAAGTGCATCTCCGGCGTCGGGTTGACCCCGAGGAATGGATCGTGGTAAAAGGTACCCATGAACCATTGGTCAGTCGGGAAGACTTTGCCTTGGCTCAGACCATGCAGCAGGTCCGTACATATGAGACTACCGACCATCCACATCTGTTGACCGGTATTGCTTTCTGTGCCGACTGCGGCAGTCCGCTCTATGCCAAAAAGCGAGGCAAATACTGGTATCTGAATTGTTATGGTTACTACCGTGACCCCACAGCACACCGCTGTACATCCCACAGCATCCGGGAAGATGTTGTGCTGCAGGCCGTGGTGGATGCCCTGCGGACCTTGGCCCAAAACCAGGTAGATGCAAAGTCTGTGGCCCGTCAGCGCGCTGAAAAGCAGCAAGGCAATCTGGATATCAGAGGCAGGCAGCGTAAATTGCAGCAGCAGTTGGAGAATGCTCGACGTACCCGGCTGGGTGCTTACAAGGATAAAGCCGCCGGCATTCTGAGCGAGGAGGAATTTCTCGCAATTTCCGAAGACCTTAGAAAGGAGGAGAGCAGTTGTCAGCGTGAACTGAATCGGCTGGCTCGATGGGAAGATGGCCAGGATCAGACGCGCATCATTGAGCAAAAGGTAAAGGCATTCCTCCGGTTCGACCATCTGGAAAAATCTCAGCTGCAGCAGCTGGTACGTCGTGTAGAGGTGGATGCTTACAAGCATATCACCATTGCCTTCAACTTCACAGACCCCGGCAAAGGGGCCGATTGAGCCAAACCGCAATTTTGCGGAGCAGTTCAACCGGCCTCCTTTTTTTATAGCATCACCTATTTATGTAGAACTTTCTCCCTGTTTTGAGACGCCTTTCAAGAGAAAATTTTCTCTCAGACGCTTTATACAGCGGGCGAAAGGAGGAATGATCCCATGATAAGCCAGGAGGAGCGTTCTCTTTTTCCAAGCTGTCGTCTGTATCATGAGGAGATTGGAATTCATACCCTGGAATTTCTCTACCACTTTGATCCGGTCCATGAGAAGGATGTGATGAATTGGATATGGAATGGCCTTCTGAAAAACACACCGCACCGTTCCGACAAGACAGGTCTGGCAAACTTGATGCCGGGACTCAATGCTCAAATCTTCAGAACCAACGCGGGATTCTTTCTCAGGATGATCGTCAATCCTCGTGTTATAGTGGATGGAAAAGACGGATATCTGGGAATCACAGACTGTGGAAGCAATACCCTTGGATTGTGCAGAAAAAAGTTTGATCGATATTGGAAGCAACGTGGCATACGTTCTATCCGGATGAAACGATGCAATCTTAGCCGGGTAGATCTTTGTATGAGCATCGAATTCGACGCAACCTTCTCGGTTCCCATGTATCTGGATCTTCTGAAACGTACACCCCACGATGGCCGATATGGGTTGCAAACAATGGAGAATCCGGAAGATGACCTCCATATTTTTAAAATTGCAAATGGATGCAGAGCCCTGGTTGTGTATGATAAACTCTATGAGCAGCGTCGGTTTGCTCATGATGGGTTTGACTGTGAGAATCTGATGCGTATTGAGTATCAAATGTATTCCAAAGCACTTTATAAATTGCGCAGGAAGCAAACGCTGGAAAATGACCAGGAACTACTGAGTTGGATGATGGCCCATGTGCCGGAAATCCTGTGCAAAGGGATCGCATTTTGTTTGGTGACTGATCCATATGTAAATGCCGAAAAAATCCGGGCGTGCATTCAAAAAGAAACCGGTTGGAGGCAAAGCACCAAAGACGACCTGCGGCAGATGCAAAGAGAACTGTACCGGGCCAAGAACTATGACGAATACCTGAAACGGTCGGCCATTTCCGTCCTTTCCCAAGAAGGCTCCGATGACCTTCCCATGGAAGCCATCAAACCCTGTCGCCTTGACAGGAAACTGAAGTGCTATAGAGATTTGAAACTCTGTCCGGCATGTCTTCGAAAAGGAAGTGGACGTTTCTATCTGCCCAGCTTGTATCAGTTGGTCTGTTCGGTTTTATCTGACCATGAGAAGCAATGCCGTGCAGAATAGGGTATACCTCAAATTGATCGCTGCCAGGTACTCTATTTTGTAAAGAATAAGTTGGAATTTGAATTGATTGACAAAATGTAATATGGACGGCTCTATTTTACAGACTGTATTTTCATCCGGCTGGAATGGGCTACACAATGCTATGAAGTTGGACAAAGTGGCGTCTTGACGCACAAAAAAGAAGGCCCCTTCCCCGGGACCATGCCTGTGGCGGTGGGCGGGGAAGGAGCGGGGTGATCAGGTTGCGTGCGGTCTGAACTCCGCCAGAAGGCGGTCCAAAGTGGGGCGCGAAACTCCCAACAGGTGAGCCATTTCCTTTTTGCTGATCTCCCGGGTATGATATCGGGCATAGACAGCTTCAAAACGCTGTGAATCCAATCGGATTGGGGCGCGGCCTTTGTATCTGCCGTTTGCTTTGGCAATGGCGATGCCCTCTTTCTGGCGCTCCAGGATGTTCTGTCTCTCAAATTCATTGATGGCCCCGATCATCGTCAGCATCAGCTTTCCGGTCGGGGTGGAGGTATCAATATTCTCCTTATTACTGACCAGATGAATCTTCTTGCGCTGGAGCAGCTCCACGATCTGAAGCAAATCAGAAGTACTTCTGGCAAGACGGTTGAAATCGTGGACGTAGATGGTATCTCCCTCCCAGGCAAATTCCAGCATGGCCTGCAGTTGGGGACGATTGGTATCCTTGCCGGAGACCTTCTCAGTGAACCAGCGTTCGATGTTGTGCTTCGCCAGGGCATCGATCTGACGCTGTTCATTCTGTTCGGCGGTGGATACACGTACATAGGCAATCCTCATACCCAATCCCCCCGATAGACAGCATATTCATAATAGGACTCTTGCAGAGCTGCTCGGAACAATTCCGGGTCCTGCAGCAGTTCTTCTATTTCGTCCGGGCAATACCCGCATCCCTGTAAGATCATCACATCCTCCTCTTCAAAGCCCAGGTTGCAGGCGGTATTCAAGAGATCCTCGGAGAGTGTCCTTTTGGTGCATCTGGAGGACGGCCAGCCCCAGGGAGCATAGAAAAGACTTTGCAGTCTGCGAGTATCAAAGGTGCAGGTTTCCATCTGTCCGTCGGCAGACAGATGCAGAATCTCTCCCTCCTCCAGCCAGACCTGAGAGAAAGGCTGCGTCTGTAAAAAGTCCAGACGGGCAATGGCATTCTGCAGGATCTCCGAGGTACTGGCATAGACAAATAATCCCGTGCGGGGAAACTCCACAAGACAGAGGGGATTGTTGCCCCGCACAAAGTAGAGGTTGTCCTGCTTGTCCAGGATGGTCAGGGCGAAGGTGCCTTCCAGCTGTTCGGCAATCCCGGCCAATACTTGCATGTCCAGTGTCCCGGCGGATGCCAGCATCTGTACGACAATGTAACTGTCTGTCTCGATCCGCGTCTTGGGAAGATGCAGCTGATGGCGCAGCAGCAGGTCGTTGTTCAGAACGCCGTTGTGAGCCAGGGCAAAGTCGGGACCACTGCCGGGAAGATGTCCATCCAGATTGCCGGGGAAGGGATGGTTGTTATAGTTGGATTGTGCATTCCCTTGTGTGGTCATCCGCACATGGCCCATGACCACATGAGAAGAGGCAGACGGCAAAAGCAGTGTCTTGTTGGCTGCGTCCGGGCGTTTGTAGATATGCAGCCGGTTATGACTGTTGTAGGCAATGCCGGTGGCATCGGTACCGCGTACCATACTGCTCACCGACAGGACGCGAAGAAGCTGACGGGCCTGGCGTGGGGTCAGGCTGCGGGACGGGTCACTGAATCCAAACAATCCGCACATGATTATACCTCCCATTCTGCCGTTACCGGCTCATTGATGTACAGACGGCGTTCTTTCAGATACTGGATCAATTCCGGGGTGCTTTCGTCGGTCAGGCGGAGCACAAACTCAGGCCAGCTCAGATCCTTGATCTCACTCTCGGACAAAGCAAGAGCCACCCGGCAGATGCGATCCACAAACTGCAGGGTGGCAATGAGGGTATTGAGTTTGAGAGTGCCCCGGAAAGCCCGGAACTCGATGGTGTCGTGGTTGGTCAGGTTGACGCAGGCGTAACGGCCGTTGCCTGAATCGTATTTGGCATGTTCCAGAATCTCCTTGGCGCTGTTCTTATAGCCATAGCGGGCAGCCCAATGATTCATCTGGCTTTCGGTGCGGCGGCTGAATCGTAAAATCTCCTGCCAGAACCGTTCGAACAGATAGAGGATCTTGGAAATCGTTTCGTCCTGAGCCGCGCTGTGTTCACCCAGGGCGTCCCGATTTACATGGACATGCAGGCCGCAGGTTCCGGCGTTATGGCTGTTGTAGTGCATCTCCCGGAAGGTGGCTACCGTATCGGCCCAGGGAACTTTGGTGCAGTGTTCTTCCAGCGTGCAGGGATGGGTCACCAACTCAAGGCCATCGTCCAGGCTGCCGTCGGTTTTCATGTAGGCGTATTCCTCCCGGCGGTTGATCACGTTCAGGACCGTGCGGGCATGGGAAGCACTCTGCCCGGCGCCATCCACTTCCAGCTCGACCCCCAGATAGAGAGGGCCGTCGCCGTAAAAGATAGGGGAGGGCTTGTAACTGTAGGGATGCAGCGCGTCGCCAACTATCTCGCGGTAACAGGATTCACAGTAAGGCGGCGTATCGTCGTCATCCTCCATATACCAGGCTTCGCTGTTGGAAATCAGACGGCCGCACTCGCTGCAGGCCACAAAGTATTCCTCCCGGCAGGACGGGCAAAGATCATACCGGTCATCGCCCTGATTGTCACTGTTCCAGTGGCGGAATCCGCAGTTGTCACAGATAAAGGTTTTCTCATCGGCACAGTCACGGCAAAGGAGCTGATCTCCTACACAGTAGACTTCATCGCGGTGGACCTCGGCACCGCAGCATACACAGGTCAATGTTTCGTCCATAGGTCATTCCTTTCCTGGTCATCTCAGTTGTCTTCGTTCAGGCTGGTGATAATAGTAGTGACAACAGCCACTGTCAGAGCCACCAGCGCTTCGGCTACACTTTCGGAAATTCGAAAATCCTCAGCACAGGTTCATGGGATATATCCTCCTTGCAAAATAAAATAGAGCCGTATGGAAGCATTTTCCATACGGCTCTATTTTAATAATATACAGCAACTCGGATAGGCGTTTTCAATCAGGAAAACAAAAGCTGAAAAACGAGGTGCATACAGGATAGTCGGTTGTCAATTATGAAAATTGGCAAATTGATTGCCGTTATACTGATCTACAGTGATGAACTGCGACTGGTCTACTTTCCACATTCCGTTATCCCAGAGAAGAAGAATTGTCTGGTAGTTGGTCATAGGCGTAGTGACTTGTGTTCTGCGATCCTGCGCTACAAAGTCTACCTTCATGTTAAAGCGAATCGTAGCATGGTCGTTGTCCCAGAAGTCGTCCGCATACTGGATGGCACCATCAGAAATTTCAATCTGGAATTGGGAGGGATCGTAATAATTGCTTTGGTTGGCGTCGCTCGAAATGCGGTCAACGATGGCCTCACGGTAGGAATCGGTGACCTCACACATTAGGCTTGTGTCCTGCTCGTTGATTGCTTGCAGGTATCGAAACGCTACAACACACAACATGGAGATGCCAATATCATATAGTGTTTGCGCCAAAATAC
>UQZO01000005.1 GCA_900545545.1 uncultured Subdoligranulum sp.
ACGGCCCCAACTACATCCGGCGCAGGCTGGAAGAAGAAAAAATCCCCTGCCCGACTTACTGGAACCGGGTGCGGGGCTTTCGGAACGTGTCAACCAAGTGGGAAAAGAAAGACCCGGTAAACGGGCGGTATATGTGGGACTTCTCCGTGATTAAGGACATCCTGATGAACCCCGTCTACACCGGCGCTATCGCTTCCCAAAAGAAGGAATACCGCTTCAAAATCGGCACCATCGGGGAGAAGAAGCCGGAGGAATGGATTGTCGTGGAGAACCAGCATGAGCCGCTTGTTGACCGCAAGACCTTTGACATCGTGCAGCGCAAGCTGAAATCCCGGCAGCGCCCCCGCCAGACCGGGGAAATCAGCCTGTTTGCGGGGCTTATCAAGTGCGGCGAGTGTGGGAAGTCGCTGACGATCCGCTACACCAACGACAAGCACCCGAAGCAGATTTATTCCTGTAAGACCTACAACGCCTATGGCAAGCAGCACTGTACCCAGCACCGGGTTGAGTACGACACCCTTTACAGCCTTGTGCTGAACAAAATCCGGGAGTGCGCCAGAGCCGCCCTGATGGACGGGGAAGCCGTTGCCGGGAAGCTGACCGACACCTGCGAAGCCGAGCAGAAAGGCCAGCGGGAAGCGTTGGAGCGTTCCCTTACCAAAGACGAGGAACGGATTGACGTTCTGGAAAAGATGGTGCTGCGGCTGTATGAGGACATGGTTGCCGGACGTATCAGCGAAGCGAACTTCAATCTGCTGATGGAAAAGACGCAGGCGGAACAGGCCGAGTTGAAAGCAAAGGTTGAGAAAGGCCGGAAGAAGCTGGCCGATGAAATCCGGCTTGCGTGTGACGCCCGCCAATGGGTGGAAGCCATTCAGGAATACGCCGACATCACGGAACTGGACGCCGCCACCCTAAACCGCCTGATTAAAGAAATCGTTGTCCATGAGAGCATAGACAGCGATAAAACAAGACACATTTCTATCGAAATTCATTTTAATCTCAAACCCATCCCGGAAGTGGAGCAGGTCACAGCCTGACCTGCCCCGCCGGGGCGGTTCTTAAAAAACTCCATAGATATTTCTTGACACGCCGCCGCCCGCCATCGAGCCGGTTTCCTACACCTATTTGGGTATGAAACAGCTGAAAGCGGGCGGGGCAATCTGGATGCCCAGCCGTGCCAGCACCACCAGGCAGGAATCCACCAGGAAGTTCAGGTATTTGAGGGTGAGCAGCGGCAGGAAGGCCAGCACGACGCCGCCCGCCAGCCAGGCCCGGCGCGACGCTGTATGGCGGGCCGCAGCCACCAGCCGCCCGCCCAGGTAGGCCACCGCCGTGACAAACAGCAGCACCACCATGTGGGTGGGGTGCCAGCAGATATAAAAGTAGTAGCTGGTGAACAGCAGCCACAGATTTTTTCCCCTTTGCGGCACCAGATAATACACCAGTACCACCAGCGGCAAAAACAGCAAAAACTGGATGGAATTAAAAACCATAGCGGGAACGCTCCTCTTATCGGGGTGTGGGCCGTAGCGGGCCCCATACGCAAAGAGAACCGCCGGGCCAAAAGACCCGGTCGGTCACAGGGGGCAGGTTATGCTGCGTCAGGCTGAGCAGGAAGTAATCAGCGCGGGCAGCACATTGAAAACCAGCACCAGCGCAATGATGCCCCAGGTTATGCCGGCCAGCGGCTTTTTCTGCCGTTCCCCGCCGCCCAGGGTACTGCGGTAGGGGTGCGCATCTGCTTTGGCGCGGCGCGTTTTTTCGGCACCGGTGCGGCGCTCCGGCGGGCAGGAATACACCGGCTGTTTGCCGGGGGCCTGCCGCACACGGTGCAGCACTTTTTCGCCATTGACTTCGTGGGTATGTACGGTTTCACTGCGCAGGGTGTACCGGTTTTCGGGCGGGATGGGCATACCGCATTCCTCGCACCGTCCGTTGACCACCTTGCCGCCGCAAAGGCTGCATTTCTGCATAGGGACCCTCCTCGCGCTTTTCTTTTATTGTACCGCATTCCGCCGCAAAAGAACAGTATCGATCGACTTCTTTTTCAGGCGTTGGCCGCACGATGGGCGGCGGTTTTGCGGTGCATGGCCTCCGAAGAAACGGTCATCACGATGAGCGCCACCAGCAGATACCACGGGAAGAGCCGCATGGAGATGTGCTGCGCCAGCAGCCCGAAAAAGGGCGGCAGCAAGGTGGTGCCCACATAGGCGGCAGCCATCTGCACGCCGGTCATCGACATGCTGAGGTTGCGCCCGAAGTTGGCCGGGGTTTCATGGATGATGCTGGGATAGATGGGCGCGCAGCCCAGGCCCACGATAATCAGGCCCGCAAACAGCAGGGTGTTGCCCGCGGGCAGGAAAATCAGGACCAGGCCCGCCAGAATCACGGCCTGGCCGCCGCGGATCATCTGGTGGTCGTTGAATTTCATGGTCAAGAATCCGCAGAAGAACCGCCCCACCGTGATGCCCAGGTAGAACAGGCTGGCCCATCCGGCGGCGGTACCGGCGTCAATGCCGCGCACCAGCGTGCAGTAGCTGGCCGCCCACATACCGGCGGTGCATTCTACGGCGGAGTAGCAGGCAAAGCTGACCATGACCTCCGGCACACCGGGAATGCGCAGCAGCTGGGGCAGGCTGCGGTGTTCCGGCGTGACACCGGCTCCCGCGCCGTCCTCATCGGGGCGCTTCCACAGCGGCAGGCTGAACAGCAGCACCGCCGTGAGCGCGATCTGCAGCAGCGAAATGATGCGGTAGCCGCCCTGCCAGGTACCGGCGGCCAGGGCCCGGCCCATGATCACAGGGCCGATGCTGGCGCCGACGCCCCACATACAGTGCAGCCAGCTCATATGGCGGCTCTCGTAGTGTAGCGCCACATAGTTGTTGAGGGCTGCATCCACGCTGCCCGCCCCCAGGCCGTAGGGAATCGCCCACAGGCAGAGCTGCCAGAAAGCCGTGCAGGTGGAAAAACCGAACAGCGCCGCGGCAGTGAGCGCCACGCTGCCCGCCGTGACCTTGCCGGTCCCCAGGCGGCTGTTGAGCCAATCGCTGGCCAGGCTGGACACGATGGTGCCCGCCGAGATGATCATGGCCACCGCTCCGGCCCAGGAGATGCCTGCCCCCAGCTGCTCGTACATACTGGGCCAGGCCGCGCCCAGCAGGCCGTCCGGCAGGCCCAGACTGATGAATGCCAGATAAATGACCGGCAACAAAAGTGAAATCATGCCATGTTTCCCCTCATTTTTACAAATTTCTTTTGATTATACCACGCCAGCCTTTGTTGCGGTATGCCTTTTGCAAAATTTGCCGCCCCGGATACAAAAAAACACGCAGCGGCCGCACAACCGCTGCGTGTTCTGTTGCAAATCAGCGCATTACTTCAGCACAGCGCCCTGGTTGGCGCTGGTGACAAGCCGCGCATACCGTGCCAGCCAGCCCGTCTTGATGTTGGGTTCCGGCTGGACGTAGGCCGCCTTGCGGCGGGCCAGTTCCTCATCGTCCACCGCCAGATGGATGGACGCATTGGGGATGTCGATTTCGATGGTGTCTCCCTCTTTGACCAAACCGATGGGACCGCCCGAAGCAGCTTCCGGCGAAACGTGACCGATGGCCGCACCGCGGCTGGCACCGGAGAACCGTCCGTCGGTGATCAGCGCCACGGTGGTATCCAGCTTCATGCCCGCCAGCGCACTGGTGGGGTTGAGCATCTCCCGCATGCCGGGGCCGCCCTTGGGGCCTTCGTACCGGATGACCACCACATCGCCGGGGTGGATCTCCCCTGCGTAAATGGCCGCAATGGCGGTCTCCTCACTGTCAAAGACCCGGGCCGGGCCGCTGTGGACCTGCATCTCGGGCGCCACGGCGCTGCGCTTGACCACGCAGCCGTCGGGGGCGATGTTGCCCCAGAGGATCTGCAATCCGCCGTTGGGGCTGTAGGGGTTGGTGATGGGGCGGATGGCTTTCTCGTTGAGGACCTTGGCCCCCGCGATGTTCTCGCCCAGGGTCTTGCCGGTCACGGTGGGAACATCCAGGTCCAGCAGCCCTGCCTTGGCCAGTTCGGCCTGCACGGCGGGGATGCCGCCCGCCTCATAGAGATCGGGCATATGGGTGGGGCCCGCCGGGGCCAGATGGCAGAGGTTGGGGGTCTTGGCGCTGATCTCGTTGAAGAGTTTCAGGTCGATGGGCACGCCCGCCTCCTGAGCGATAGCCAGCAGGTGCAGCACCGTGTTGGTGGAGCAGCCCAGGGCCATATCACAGGCCAGCGCGTTGCGGATGCTCCGCTCGTTGATGATCTGCCGTGCCGTCACGCCCCGCTTTACCAGGTCCATGATGGCCATGCCGGCGCGCTTGCCCAGCTGCAGCCGCTTGGCGTAGACGGCGGGAATGGTGCCGTTGCCGGGCAACGCAATGCCGATGGCCTCGCACAGGCAGTTCATGCTGTTGGCGGTGTACATGCCGGAGCAGGAACCGCAGCCGGGGCAGCAGTTGCAGGTGCAGTCCTCCAGCTGTTCGTCATCGATGAGGCCTGCTTTGTAGGCACCCACCGCCTCGAACATCTTGGAAAGGCTCACTTCCTCGCCGCCGTAGCGGCCGGCCAGCATGGGGCCGCCGGAGCATACCACGGCGGGCACGTCCATGCGCACTGCGGCCATGACCATGCCGGGCACGATCTTGTCGCAGTTGGGCACCAGCACCAGACCGTCCAGCTGGTGGGCCATATACATGGTCTCCACACTGTCGCAGATCAGTTCGCGGCTGGCCAGGGAGTATTTCATGCCCACATGGCCCATGGCGATGCCGTCGCAGACACCGATGGCCGGGATCAGGATGGGGGTGCCGCCGGCCATGCGCACACCGGCCTTGACGGCATCCGCCAGTTTGTCCAGATTCATATGGCCGGGCACGATCTCGCTGTAGGCCGACACCACGCCGATCAACGGGCGGTCCAGCTCTTCCGGCGTGTAGCCCAGCGCGTAGAACAGGCTGCGGTTGGGTGCCCGCTCGGGGCCCTTTTTCACGTTATCACTGTTCATGGGTTTCGTCTCCATTCGATTGGATTGGGGATGGCTTGGCTGAAATTACTTCTTCAGCCAGCTCATCATCTGACGCAGTTCCTTGCCCACCTTCTCGATGAGGTGCTCGGACTGCATACGGCGCTGGGCCAGGAAGTGGACCTTGCGGCCGCCGTTGGGGCTCATCTCGGTGAGGAACTCGGAAGCGAAGGTGCCGTCCTGGATCTCGGTCAGGACCTTCTTCATCTCCTTGCGGGTCTCCTCGGTGATCAGGCGCTTGCCGGTGCGGTAGTCGCCGTACTCGGCGGTGTTGGAGATGGAGTAGCGCATCTTGTCGAAGCCGCCCTCGTTGATGAGGTCGACAATGAGCTTCATCTCGTGGCAGGTCTCGAAGTAAGCCATCTCAGGCGCATAGCCCGCTTCCACCAGGGTGTCGAAACCGGCATGGATGAGCTCGCAGACACCGCCGCAGAGCACAGCCTGCTCGCCGAAGAGGTCGGTCTCGGTCTCCTCTTTAAAGGTAGTCTCCAGAATGCCCGCACGGCCGGCACCGATGCCGGAAGCATACGCCAGGGCGATATCCTTGGCCTTGCCGGTGTAGTCCTGCTCCACGCAGATCAGGCTGGGCACGCCGTGGCCTTCCACATACTGGCTGCGGACGGTGTGGCCGGGGCCTTTGGGGGCGATCATGATGACGTCCACGTTCTTCGGGGGAACGATGGTCTTGAAGTGGATGTTGAAGCCATGGGCAAAGGCCAGGGCTTTGCCTTCGGTCATATAGGGAGCAACCTGACGGTTGTAGATATCGGCGCACAGTTCATCGGGCACCAGCATCATGACGATGTCGCCGGCCTTGGCCGCGTCCTCGATCTCCATGACCTTGAAATTCTCATGGGTCTCGGCAAATTTGGCAGCCTTTTCCCAGTGGGCAGAACCCTTGCGCAGGCCGACCACGACGTTGACGCCGCTTTCCGCCAGGTTTTCGGAGTGGGCATGGCCCTGAGAGCCGAAGCCGATGACGGCGACGGTTTTGCCATCGAGCATGCCGAGGTTGCAGTCGGAATCGTAGTACTTGTTGATAGCCATGGTGATAATCTCCTTTTTATATAATCTCTCTATATTCCTCTATAAGGGGGAACTAAGTTGTGGGGCCCCTCACACCTGGGGGCAACGGGTGCCGGGCAGCGGCAGCTGGGCTTCGCCCACTTCCTGCACCGGCTTTTGCATGTGCTGGTGCTTGCCGCCCCGTTCCAGCGCCGTGACGCCGGTGCGGCAAAGCTCCAGAATCTCGTATCCGTCGAACATCGTCAGGAAGGCATCGATCTTGTCCGGTTTGCCGGTGAGTTCAAAAACCATACTGTCTGGCGAAAGATCGATGATCTTGGCCTTGTAGACGGTGGAAATCTCCCGCAGTTCGGCGCGGTTCTGGCTGTTGCAGGCCACTTTCAGCAGCAGCAGCTCCCGCTGCAGGCTCTTTTCGGGGTTGAGTTCAAAGATCTGGCGGGTGACTTCCAGCCGCTCGGTCTGCAGGATCAGCTGGCTGAGGGCCTGTTCATCGCCGCGCAGCGTTACCGTGATACGGCTGATCTTGGGGTCGTTGGTGGCCGACACCGTCAGGCTGTCGATGTTGAAGCCCCGGCGGCAGAACAGGCTGGCGACCCGGGCCAGAACGCCGTTCTGGTTATCCACCAGCAGGCTGATGACGCGGCGCTGGCTGGCATTGTTTTGCTGCATAGAATCCATCCTGTTCACCTCATTCCATGATGATGTCGTTGATGTCGCCGCCGCCCGGGATCATGGGCAGCACCTTTTCGTCCTTGCCGATGCGGCAGTCGATCCAGCAGGGGCCCTGCTGTTTCAGCGCGTCGGCAAAAGCCGCCTTGAATTCCTCGGGGGTGGCGGCGCGGTAGCCCTTGGCGCCGAAGCCCTCGGCCACCTTGACGAAATCGGTGCGGCGGTGGGGATCGGTATCGGAGTAACGCTTGCCATAGAAGGTGGTCTGCCACTGGCGGACCATGCCCAGGACCTGGTTATTGAAAATCACCGTGATGATGGGCAGCCCGTAGCTGACGGCGGTGCAGCCCTCGTTGAGGTTCATGTGGAAGGAACCGTCGCCGGTGAGCATGATGACCCGGGCATCCCGGCCCAGGGCCATCTGGGCGCCGATGGCGGCACCGTAGCCGAAGCCCATGGTGCCCAGGCCGCCGCTGGTAAGGAAGCCGCGGCTCTTGGTGTGGTGCAGGTACTGCGCCGCCCACATCTGGTGCTGGCCTACGTCGGTAACGTAGACGGCCTCGGGGCCTGCCTGGCGGCAGATTTCGGCGATCAGCTGGTGGGGTTTGAGTTCGGTATCGCTGTCCACCGGCTTGTAATCGTTTTTCTGCCATTCGCGGATCTGCTCCATCCAGAGCTTGTGTTCGGTCTTGTGGACATGGGGCAGAATCGCCTGCAGAATGTAGCTGGCGTCGCCGGTCAGGCTCAGATCCACCGCCACGTTCTTGCCCAGCTCGCTGGGGTCGATGTCGATCTGGATGATCTTGGCCCGCTTGGCGAAGGTATCGGGATTGAGGGCCACGCGGTCGCTGAAGCGGGTGCCCACCGCAATGACCAGGTCCGCTTCGTCAATGGCCTTGTTGGCGGCATAGCAGCCATGCATGCCCAGCAGGCCCAGGTTATGGGGCTCGCCGTAGCTGAGCACGCCCGCGGCCATCAGGGTGTAGGTAGCAGGCATACCGGCCTTTTCCAGCAGGTCCCGCAGGGGCTGGCAGCCCGCCGCGCTGCGGACGCCGCCGCCGAAGTAGACGATGGGGCGCTGGGCCGCGTTGATCATCTCAGCCGCTTTCTTCACGTCCTCCTCGTTGTACTTCGTCACGGTGCGGATGAGTTCCGGCGCCTTGGGGGTGAATTCACACTCGGCGGCGGTCACATCTTTGGGGATGTCCACCAGCACCGGGCCCTTGCGGCCCTGCTGGGCAATGCGGAAAGCCGCCCGCATGGTGTCGGCCAGGTCCTCTACCCGGCGCACCGTGTAGTTGTGCTTGGTGATGGGCATCGTGATGCCCTCGATGTAAGCTTCCTGGAAGGAATCCCGCCCCAGCAGGGTGGTGGCCACGTTGCCGGTAAAGGCAACCATGGGCACGCTGTCCATATAGGCGGTGGCAATGCCGGTGACCAGGTTGGTGGCACCGGGGCCGCTGGTAGCCAGCACCACGCCGGTGCGGCCGGTGGCCCGGGCGTAACCGTCCGCCGCGTGGGAGGCGCCCTGCTCGTGGGCGGTCAGCACGGTATGGATGCGGTCCGAATTTTTATACAATTCGTCGTACAGATTGAGGACAGCCCCGCCGGGGTAGCCGAACAGGGTATCGACCCCCTGCTCCACAAGGACCTCAACAAAGATCTGGGAACCGTTGAGTTTCATTTTGCTTCTTCTCCTTCCTTTCTTCTGCGCTGGCTGCGGGGGTGCGCAAGCAAGAATAAAAAAACAGCCTTTGCCCCTTGAACCCAAGAGACAAAGGCTGTAGAAAGCGCTCTGCGGTACCACTCTTATTGGGACGATGCGTCCCCACTCACCGGACTTCCAACAAAGTCCTGCACTGTAACGGGTGCCCCCGTATCCTCTTACTGGCCTTCGGCGTTCAGTGGATCTGCTCCGGGATCAGTTCGCGATCTGCTTGCCCCGCTGCCTTGCACCAACCGGCAGTTCTCTGTTGGCTGTGATCAAACCGTTACTAGTTCCCATCCAAGCATTTGCTGAATTTGTGTTAAACTATACCGCACTTCTTCCAGTTTGTCAAGTTTTTTTGTGAAAATCTTGCAACTTTATGCGGCACTGTTTATACTGAGAGTAGTTTTCTTGGGAAAGGACCGATGGATATGCAACGTATGGAATGGTTGGCGCGTCTGGATGCGCTGGTGGTGTTCCGCAATCTGCTGAACACCCCGCTGCTGCGCGCCCTGCGTGCGGCACTGGCCGCCGAGGAATGGGATCTGGGCGGCACGGTGGCCGCCTTTGAGGCCACCCTGTTTGCCCAGGGGACCAACTGGACCGACGCCCTGCTGGACGCCGTGCTGGAGGATGAGAATCTCTGCCTGCGCACGGCGGCGGGCGGCGATGCGGGCCCGGTGCTGGAAAAGGCGCTTACCGGGGAGCTGGACTTTTTGCAGGCCCTGGGCCGTGCAGGTCTGGACGATTTGTGCCACGGCGCGCCGGAGTACCTGCCCCGGTGGGAGGTGACCCCCGACGCCGATTTCCACGCCGCCTATGAAGCCCGCCGGGCGGCGGTGGGCCAGAAAGGCTACGGCATCTTTGCCCGGCACCACGTCTTTACGCTGGAGGACGGCCATCTTACGCCGGTGCGCTATCCCGATCCCCAGCGGCTGAGCGAGCTGCCCGGCTATGAGCGGGAGCGGGAGAAGGTCATTGCCAACACCCGGGCACTGCTGGAAGGCAAGCCCACCAACAACGTGCTGCTCTACGGCGACGCGGGCACCGGCAAATCCAGCACCGTGAAGGCCATTGCCAACGAGTTTGCCCCCGATGGCCTGCGTCTCATTGAGGTGAAGAAGAACCAGCTCTACCAGATTCCCGCCCTGATGGACGATCTGGCGAAAAATCCGCTGAAGTTCATCCTCTTCATCGACGATTTGAGCTTTGCGGCCAACGACGACAACTTTGCGGCACTGAAAGCCATTCTGGAAGGCAGCGTGGGCGGCCGCAGCCACAATGTAGTGGTGTACGCCACCAGCAACCGCCGCCATCTGGTGAAGGAATCCATGTCCGACCGCAGCGGCGACGATCTCCACGCTTCGGATACCCGCCAGGAGCTCATGAGCCTGGCGGCCCGCTTCGGGCTGACGGTGACTTTCCAGCAGCCGGACAAGGAGCGTTTCGATGCCATCTTGCTGGAACTGGCCCGCCAGTACGGCGTGCAGATGCCCAGCGACCAGCTGTTCATCAAGGGCGCGGCCTTTGCCTTACGGGCGGGCGGCCGCAGCCCCCGGGTGGCCAAGCAGTTCATCGAGATGCTGGCCGGCGGCGTCAAGGTATAAAGCAGGACATTTCCGGCAGGGACCTTCGGGTCCCTGTTTTTTTATACGCGCTCGCTGACCAGTTCAAAACCGGCTTCGGTAAGCCGCTGCTTGATTTCCTCGATCTGGGCGGCGTTGCGGGTTTCCAGCCCCAGTTTGAGGAAGCAGCTGGTAATGGCCATGTTGGTATCGGAGCGGTCGTGGTGAACACTGACCACGTTGGCACCGCAGGCCGAGATGATATCGCTGACCAGGGTGAGCTGGCCGGGTTTGTCTTCCAGGGCGATCATGAGGTTGGCTTTGCGCCCGCTCATGACCAGGCCGCGGGTGATCACGCGGGAGAGGATGTTCACATCGATGTTGCCGCCCGAGATCAGGCAGACCACCTTTTTGCCCGCCAGGGGCAGCTTGCCGAAGAGGGCTGCCGCCACCGGGGTGGCACCGGCGCCCTCGGCCACCAGCTTCTGATTTTCCATCAGCGAAAGGATGGCCGCGGCGATCTCGTCCTCGCTGACGGTGACGATGTCGTCCACATAGTTTTCCACCATCTGATAGGTGGTCTCGCCGGGGGTCTTGACGGCGATGCCGTCGGCGAAGGTATTGACCCGTTCCAGCGTCTGGTACTGGTGGGCGTGGAAGGCGCGCTCCATGCTGGGAGCCCCCGCCGCCTGGACGCCGTATACCTTCACATCGGGGCGCAGGCTCTTGATGGCAAAGGCCACGCCGGAGATCAGTCCGCCGCCACCCACCGGTACGATGACCGCATCCACATCGGGCAGCTGGTCGAGAATCTCCAGGCCGATGGTTCCTTGCCCCGCGATGACCAGTTCATCATCGTAAGGGTGAATGAAGGTCATGCCCGTTTCTTCCTGCAGTTCCACGGCACGGTCGTGGGCGTCATCGTAGGTGCCCTTGACCAGCTCCACCTCGGCGCCCAGGCGCTTGGTGCTTTCCACCTTCATGATGGGGGCGCCGTCCGGCATGCAGACCACGCTTTTGATGCCCATCCGGGTGGCGGCCAGCGCCACGCCCTGGGCGTGGTTGCCCGCCGAACAGGCAATGACGCCCTTGGCGCGTTCTTCCTCGGTGAGCTGGCTGATTTTATAGTAGGCACCGCGCACCTTGAAGCTGCCGGTCACCTGCAGGTTCTCGGTCTTGAGATAGAGGTCGGTATCCGGGCAGAGCCGAGGCGCGGCAATGAGGTCGGTCTTGCGCGCGATTTGCTTAAGAATGAATTTGGCGTGATAGATCTTATCCAATGTCAGCATGGACGTCTCCCCCTCGTTTGACAAATAGCACAGCCCGACCCGGAAAAACTTCCGGACCGGGCTTTGGATTGCTCCCTTGCAATCTGTGGCGCTTGTTTGATTATAGTTGAGCATTTCTAATTTGTAAAGTGAAAATAATTCATGTTTAAAACTATCATTTGATTGCACAAAGTTCCTATACTGTTTTTGTGCAGTATTCCCAATTTTTAGTCATTCTTGTTTTGTCTGACAAAAAAGCAGGCGCACCGCCTCTACGCGGTGCGCCTGTGGGGAAACTGCCTTTTAAAAGTAAAACCGTATTATTCGATGGTGATGGACCAGGCAAAGGTCTTTTCGGCGCCGGGGGCCAGCGTTTCATGCTTGCCCGCCTCGTTGACCGAGTTGGCCCAGCCGTTCCAGGGCTCCATGCAGACAAACCGCTCGGCATCCTGCTGCCAGAGCACGCCGTTGCCGAAGCAGCTCTCGTCGAAGGCCACCGTCACCTTGTGGCCGTTGCCGGCATCCTGCATGATCATGGGGCTCTTGACGCCGGTGAGCAGCCGGATGGAATCGGCGCTGCCGGGTTTGCGGGTCAGGGTGATGACCTCGGGCGCAGCGGGCTGCTCGCCCTTGGCATCCTCGGAGCAGGTGGCCGCCTGGATAGCAAAGGAAACGTTATCCAGGTTGCTGGCGGCAAAATAGGGGTGGAAGCCCACGCTGAAAGGCATCTCCTTGTCGCCGTGGTTGGCCACCGTCAGGGCCAGCGTAGCGGTGTTGCCGCACAGCGTGTAGCGCATGGTGAGCAAGAACTCAAAGGGATAGACGAACTTGGTCAGGCCGTTGGGGGCCAGGGTCAGCTCGATGGCGTCATCGGCCGCGGTCTTGACCTGCCAGGGCACCAGATCGGCCAGACCGTGGATCTCGATGGGGCAGTCGGCGCCGTCGAAATGATGGACGCCGCCGTCCGGTCTGCCGCAGTTGGGGAACAGGATGGGAATGCCGCAGCGGGGGCGGTCGGTGGATTCAAAGTTTTTGTCCCGCAGCCAGAGATATTCCTCGCCGTTTTTGGTAAAGGAAGTGGCCATGCCGCCCTTTTCGGGGGTGACGGTGAAGGCGTATTCCCCGTCGGTCAGCGTCAGGGTTTTGTAATGAACACCGTACTTTTCATGCGTTCCGGTTTGGATGGTAGACATATGAGCACCTCGTTTCAAAATTCAGGCCGCGGCCCTGCACCGGGGTTTGCATTCCGTGCGGCACACCGCCCCACGCCCCCTGCATTTCAGCCTTTCGATACTGGCTATTGTAAAGACTTTTTCCGGGTCCGTCAAGGCCGTCCGCCGCCCCAAAGGGACGGATTTTGCGCATAGGGCGGTTATTTTTTTGCTTTCCGCATCTTGTACAAGAAAGTTGCGGTTTTTTTGGCAACATTTTCGTGTATCCCGCAATTTTTACAACTTGTTGCCATGGGAGCAATTCTGTATAATAGTAGCAGAGTATGCGTTTTTCGTGCACCGAAGCAGCGCAAAGTTTGCGCCATGCCCGGTCCTGAGCGCACCACCGGTTCGACCCCTGAATCTTTACTGTGAAGGAGCGTCTGTATATGAAAGCATTTATGGACAAGGACTTTTTGCTGGATAACCCCACCGCCCAGCATCTGTACCACGATTACGCGGCCAAGCTGCCCATCATCGATTATCACTGCCACATTCCCCCGCAGGAAATCTATGAGGACCGCCGTTTTGAGAACATCGCCCAGGTCTGGCTGGGCGGCCATCAGGTGCTGGCCGACGGCACCGACGCCTACTTCGGCGACCACTACAAGTGGCGCGTGATGCGCTCCAACGGCGTGCCCGAGGAGTATATCACCGGCGACAAGCCCGACCGCGAGCGCTTCCAGAAATTTGCCGAAGCGCTGGAGATGGCCATCGGCAACCCGATGTACACCTGGTGCCACCTGGAGCTGAAGAAATACTTCGGCTACGACGGCGTGCTCAACGGCGACACCGCCGAGGAAGTGTGGAACCTGTGCAACGACAAGCTGCAGCACGACCCCAACATGACGGTGCGCGGCCTGATCAAGCAGAGCAACGTGGCCATGGTGGGCACCACCGATGACCCCATCGATTCTCTGGAATGGCACAAGAAGATCAAGGAAGACCCCAGCATTGACGTGGTGGTGGCACCTTCCTTCCGCCCCGACAAGGCCACCAACATCCTCAAGCCCGGCTTTGCCGACTATATCCACCAGCTGGAAAAAGTGGTCGGCCGCGAGTTCAAGTGCGTGGGCTGCGTGATCAGCGCCCTGGAAGAGCGCCTGAAGTTCTTTGTGGAGATGGGCTGCCGCGCCGCCGACCAGGGCCTGGACTACGTGCCCTATGTGGAGACCGACGCCGACAAGGCTACCACCGCCTTCAAGAAGGCCATGGCCGGTGAGACCCTGACCAAGGAAGAGGGCGACGCCTACACCACCTATGTGCTGCTGGCCATGGGCCGCCTGTACAAGAAGTACAACGTTGTGATGCAGATCCACTACAGCTGCCTGCGCAACCCCAACACCAAGATGTTCAAGAAGCTGGGCCCCGACACCGGCTTTGACATGATCGCCGTGACCGAGGGCAGCGTGCCGCTGAGCAAACTGCTGAGCAAGCTGACCGAAACCGACGAGTGCCCCCGCATCATCCTGTACAGCCTGAACCCCTCCGACACCGACATGCTGGGCACCATGCTGGGTTCCTTCCAGGGCGACGAGGTCCCCGGCAAGATCCAGCTGGGCTCCGCCTGGTGGTTCTGCGATACCAACGACGGCATGTACCAGCAGATGCGCACCCTGGCCCGCCTGGGCCTGCTGGGCAACTTCATCGGCATGCTCACCGACAGCCGCAGCTTCCTGAGCTACACCCGCCACGAACTGTTCCGCCGCCTGATGTGCAACCTGGTAGGCGAATGGGTGGAGAACGGCCAGTACCCCAACGACGAAAAGGCCCTGAAGAAGATCGTCGAGGGCATCAGCTACTACAACGCCAAGCGTTACTTCGGCCTGTAATTTTCCCCGGATCCATAAAAAAGAGGACCACCTTCCGGTGGTCCTCTTTTTTGGTTTGCTCACATCTTGTGGTCGGCAAAAATAGGGTCATCCTGCCAAAGGACCACATGCCCCGCGGCGCGGGTCTTGTTCATGTCGATGATGCGCTGGTTGCTGGACCCGCGGAACCGCAGGCTGATATCGTACTTATCCTGCACGAAATCCCCGTCCACCAGCACGTCGATGTACTGCAGCAGCTCGTCGGTCACCTCGCAGCGGCCGGGGCCGGGCTGCAAAACTTCCGTCTCATAATGGTTGCCGGTATAGCACCAGATGGTCTTTTGGGGGAACAATACCTTTACATTCTTTATAAAGGGCAGCAGTTCCCGCTGGTTCTCCGGTTCCAGCGGCTCGCCCCCCAGCAGCGAAAGGCCGTTGATGTACTCCGGCTCCAGACTTTCCAGGATCTTGTTGCGGACCTCCTTGGTAAACGGTTCGCCATAATGGAAATCCCACGCCACCGCATTGAAACAGTTGGGGCAGTGGCGCCGGCAGCCGGAGACAAACAGGCTGGTGCGCACACCCTCGCCGTTGGCGATGTCGCAGTACTTGATGGTTGCGTAATTCATACTGGGCAAACTCCTCTTGTAGATTGTGGTGCCCCTATATCTTGTGGTGCAGGGCGGTCCAGGCCCTACGGGCACCCACAGTATACCAGCTTTGCCGCTGCCCCGCAAGCCCCCGGGGCATTTCAGGTGCCGTTTTTTCATCGCTGTATCGCGTTTTTGTATACATCTTCTCAAATTTACCAAAAAACAGGGGTGATTTTCGTCACCCAATTTTTAGACGATGGGACGCCAAAATCGGAATATTTTGTTTATTCTTGTTTTAAAACCACAATATCTTGTGGTTTTGTCTCTTGACTTTTCTCGCCCGGCGCTGTAAGATAATTGTGCTCGCAAATCGGACTTTGTACGCTTCGGCATATAAGTCGTTTATTATACATTCCGTTATAAATTCTGCGACGGTTTTAACGGAGCATTCAATTGAGGAGAACCAGCATGAAGATCATCAAGCGCAACGGCAGTGAAGCCGTTTTCGACATCACCAAAATCATTGCGGCGATCACCAAGGCCAACAACGTTGTGCCCGAGAGCCAGCGCCTGACGAATCACCAGATCATCGAAATTGCCGACAAGGTCCAGGCCAGCTGCCTGAGCCGCGGTCACGCGATGAACGTGGAAGAGATCCAGGATATCGTCGAGGACGCCATCATGGCTACCGGTGCCTATGAAGTCGCCCGCAAATACATCACCTACCGCTATGTGCAGAGCCTCAAGCGCACCCACAACACCACCGACGACCGGATCCTTTCGCTGATCGAGTGCAACAACGAGGAAGTCAAGCAGGAGAACTCCAACAAGAACCCCACCGTCAACAGCGTCCAGCGCGACTACATGGCCGGTGAGGTCAGCAAGGACCTGACCATGCGCATGCTGCTGCCCCCGGAGGTCGTGAAGGCCCACGAGGAAGGCATCATCCACTTCCATGATGCCGACTACTACGCCCAGCACATGCACAACTGCGATCTCGTCAACCTGGACGACATGCTGCAGAACGGCACCGTCATCAGCGGCACCCTCATCGAGAAGCCCCATTCCTTCTCCACCGCCTGCAACATCGCCACCCAGATCATCGCCCAGGTGGCTTCCAGCCAGTACGGCGGCCAGAGCATCAGCCTGACCCACCTGGCCCCCTTCGTGGACGTGAGCCGCAAGAAGATCCGCCGCGATGTGGAAGCCGAGATGAAGGAGCTGGGCATTGATCCCGGTGAAGAGAAGATTTCCGAGATTGTGGAAGCCCGCCTGCGCGAGGAGATCAAGCGCGGCGTGCAGACCATCCAGTACCAGGTCGTCACCCTGATGACCACCAACGGCCAGGCACCGTTCATCACGGTGTTCATGTATCTGGGCGAAGCCGGCGACAACCAGCGCCTGAAGTCCGACCTGGCCATCATCATTGAAGAGATGCTGCGCCAGCGCTACCAGGGCGTCAAGAACGAGGCCGGCGTCTGGATCACCCCCGCCTTCCCCAAGCTGATCTACGTGCTGGAGGAAGACAACATCCGCGAGGGTACCCCCTATTTCTACCTCACCAAGCTCGCTGCCAAGTGCACCGCCAAGCGGATGGTGCCCGACTACATCAGCGAGAAGAAGATGAAGGAATACAAGCTGTCCAAGGGCGAGACCGAGGGCAACGGCGACGTGTACACCTGCATGGGCTGCCGCAGCTTCCTGACCCCCGACCGCTCCGGCAACGGCTGGGACAACGTGGCCAACGCCAAGAACTACGACGGCAAGCCCAAGTACTACGGCCGCTTCAACCAGGGCGTGGTCACCATCAACCTGGTGGATGTGGCGCTGTCCAGCGGCGGCGACTTCGACAAGTTCTGGAAGATCTTCGATGAGCGTCTGGAACTCTGCCACAAGGCCCTGATGTGCCGCCACAACCGCCTGAAGGGCACCCTGAGCGACGCCGCCCCCATCCTGTGGCAGTACGGCGCCCTGGCCCGCCTGGAAAAGGGCGAGCCCATCGACAAGCTGCTGTACGGCGGTTACTCCACCATCAGCCTGGGCTATGCGGGCCTGTATGAGTGCTGCAAGTATATGACCGGCAAGAGCCACACCGACCCGGCTGCCAAGCCCTTTGCCCTGCATGTCATGCAGCACATGAATGACGCCTGCCAGGCCTGGAAGAAGCAGCACGACATCGACTTCAGCCTCTACGGCACCCCGCTGGAGTCCACCACCTACAAGTTTGCCAAGTGCCTGCAGAAGCGGTTCGGCATCATCCCCGGCATCACCGACCGCAACTATATCACCAACTCCTACCACGTCCATGTAGCCGAGCAGATCGACGCCTTCACCAAGCTGAAATTCGAGAGTGATTTCCAGAAACTCAGCCCGGGCGGCGCCATCAGCTACGTGGAAGTGCCCAACATGCAGGATAACCTGGAGGCCGTTATCAAGGTCATGCAGTTCATCTACGACAACATCATGTATGCCGAGCTGAACACCAAGAGCGACTACTGCCAGGTTTGCGGTTACGACGGTGAGATCAGCATCGTCGAGGAGGACGGCAAGCTGATCTGGGAATGCCCCAAGTGCCACAACCGTGACCAGAACAAGCTCAACGTAGCCCGCCGTACCTGCGGCTACATCGGCACCCAGTTCTGGAACCAGGGCCGCACCGCCGAGATCAAGGACCGCGTGCTGCACCTGTAATTCGGAAAAATAGCCGAATAACCGAAAAATGGCCCCCACCCGCGGCCGCGGGTGGGGGCTTTTTGCGTCCATGGGGCACCATCTTTTGACAGCTGCCCGATGCTTCGCCATATTCCACAAAAGATTAAATTTATTTATCTAAATTTCTACTTGACACAAAGCCGTTTTTCGCCGTATGCTTAACAATAGCGTTTTGAGGAAAGGATGAGCCAAGTGAACGTTTTCAAAAAGCTGTTTTGCCGTGTTTTTCAGCTGGGTATGCGCATTGCGCTGCCTTTTTTGCCTTATCGTGAGCCCAAACTGATCGAAGGTGTGGGCGGCGTGCCTGCGGTGCTGCAGGCGCACAACATCGACTGTGTCATGCTGGTCACCGATGCCGGTGTCCATGGACTGGGCCTGACCGCCCATCTGGAAGAAGAACTCAAGGCCGCCAACATCCGCTGTGTAGTCTACGATGGCACCGTGGCCAACCCCACCGTGGCCAACGTGGAACAGGCCCGGATGCTCTATCTGGAAAATGGCTGCCAGGGGCTGATCGCTTTCGGCGGCGGCTCCTCCATGGACTGCGCCAAGGCTGTGGGTGCCCGCATTGTGCGGCCCAAAAAGCCGCTGGCCAAGATGGAAGGTCTACTGCAGGTCATGCACCGCCTGCCGCTGCTGATCGCCGTGCCCACCACCGCCGGCACCGGCAGTGAGACGACGCTGGCTGCCGTCATCACCGACGAAAAGATCCACCACAAATACCCCATCAACGATTTCTCGCTGATTCCCCACTATGCCGTGCTGGACCCCGATGTGACCCTCAACCTGCCCCGGCAGCTGACCGCCACCACCGGCATGGATGCCCTGACCCATGCGGTGGAAGCCTACATCGGCCGCTCCACCACCAAGGGCACCCGCGCTGCCGCCATCGAGGCCGTGCAGCTGATCTTTGCCAATCTGCCCGAAGCCTACTTCAACGGCCACAACCGGGAAGCCCGCGCCAACATGCTGCGCGCCGCCTACCTGGCCGGTACCGCCTTCACCAAGAGCTATGTGGGCTATGTCCACGCCGTGGCTCACAGCCTGGGCGGCCGCTACGGCATCGCCCACGGCCTGGCCAACAGCGTGCTGCTGCCCATCGTGCTGAAAGCCTACGGCAGCGCTGCCTGGAAAAAGCTGGCCGAGCTGGCCCGCGCCACCGGCGTGAGCACCGATGCCAGCGACGAAGTGGCCGCCAAGGAATTCATCGCCTACATCGACGCCATGAACGCCGCGATGGATATCCCCGAGACGCTGCCCGGCATCCGGACCGAGGATATCCCCCAGCTGGCCCGCTATGCCGACCACGAGGCCAACCCGCTCTACCCCGTGCCGGTGCTGTGGGGTCCCGATCAGCTGGAAAAAATGTACAAACAAGTTCAGGAGGTTGCCACCCATGACGGAAATGGACATTCAAGCCATTCTCAAACAGCAGCGTGAGTATTTCGCTGCCGGTCATACCTTGTCCGCCGAGGCCCGCCTCGCGGCCCTGAAAAAGCTCAAGGCATCGCTGCAGAGCCACGAGACCGAGCTGGCCCGCGCCCTGAAACAGGACCTGGGCAAGTCTGCCACCGAAAGCTACATGTGTGAAACGGGGCTGACCATGTCCGAAGCCAGCTGGATGATCCGCCATCTGCGCCGTCTGATGCGGGACCGCACGGTGCCCACGCCCCTTGCCCAGTTTGCAGCCCGGAGCTTCCGTTCCCCCTCCCCCTACGGCAACGTGCTGATCATGAGTCCGTGGAACTATCCCGTGCTGCTGACGCTGGACCCGCTGATCGATGCCATTGCCGCCGGCAACACCGCCATCGTCAAGCCCAGCGCCTATGCCCCGGCCACCGCCGCCGTGCTCAAAGAGATTGTGGAAGAGTGCTTCCCGCCGGAGTACGTCTGCGTCGTCACCGGCGGCCGCGCCGAAAACCAGGCCCTGCTGCGCCAGAAGTTCGACATGATCTTCTTCACCGGCAGCAAGGCCGTGGGCAAGGAGGTGCTGCGCTGCGCCGCCGAGCACCTGACCCCCGCCGTGCTGGAACTGGGCGGCAAAAGCCCCTGCATTGTGGAAAAATCCGCCAAAATCGGCCTGGCTGCCAAGCGCATCGTCTTTGGCAAGTATCTCAACTGCGGCCAGACCTGCGTGGCGCCGGACTACATCCTTTGCGATGCCTCCATCCGCGATGAGCTGATTGCCGCCATCCGGAAAGAGATCACCGCCCAGTACGGCGCCGATCCCATGGCCAACGAGAACTACGGCAAGATCATCAACGAAAAGCACTACCACCGCCTCATGGGCCTGATCGACCCTGCCAAGGTGGTTTGCGGCGGCACCGGCGACGAAGCTGCCCAGCGCATTGCCCCCACCGTCATGAAGGACGTGACCTGGGAGGATGCCGTCATGGGCGAGGAGATTTTCGGACCCATTCTGCCGGTGCTGACCTATACCGACCTGGATGCCACCCTGGCCGAGATCGAGGCACATCCCCACCCGCTGGCGCTCTACCTCTTCAGCGAGGACAAGGCCGTGCAGCGCAAGGTGCTGGACCGCTGCCACTTCGGCGGCGGCTGCCTGAACGATACCATCATCCACCTGGCCACCAGCGCCATGCCCTTTGGCGGCGTGGGCGAGAGCGGCATGGGCGGCTACCACGGCAAGGCCGGGTTTGAAGCCTTCAGCCATCTGCGCAGCATTGTGGACAAAAAAACCTGGCTGGACATGCCGGTGCGCTACCAGCCCTACAGCAGCCTCAAAGACAAAATGCTGCGGTTCTTCCTGCAGTAACCGCATATTCCGCCGTACCGCCCCGTGCCGGTACGGCGGTTTTTGCTGCCGCGACGAGTCTTGCAGAAGTTGCCGCGGAATCATTGACATAGCCTGTTAGTCGTGCTAAACTTTTTGGCGGATAAGGATGTTTTCGGCCTGCAAGACAGGCAGGAGGTAGAAAAGTTTATGACATTGGCGGAACTAAAAATCGGGCAGGATGCGTTGATCGAATCGATCGGGGGCACAGGCGAACTGCGCCACCACCTGCTGGATATGGGCCTAACCCCGGGCACCGAGGTTACGCTGCGTAAAGTAGCCCCCATGGGCGACCCCATCGAGGTAGAGCTGCGCGGCTATGAACTGACGCTGCGGCTGGACGATGCGGCCAAAATCACCGTAGAAAACGTACATGATACCGACCGTGCCGCCCGCACAGAGTCGCGGCACGCCCCCATCCCCCACCCCGGCGTGGGCGAGCTGGGCAACGCGGCCAGCTACCGCAGCCGCAAGGCCGGCGCCCCCATCCCCAAAGGCGCACCGCTGACCTTTGCCCTGGCCGGCAACCAGAACTGCGGCAAAACCACCCTGTTCAACCAGCTGACCGGCTCCAACCAGCACGTGGGCAACTTTCCCGGCGTGACGGTGGACCGCAAGGACGGCGTGATCCGCGGCCACAGCGAGGCCACTGTCACCGACCTGCCGGGCATCTATTCCCTCTCCCCCTACTCCAACGAGGAGATCGTTACCCGGGATTTCATCCTGCAGCAGAAACCCAACGGCATCATCAACATTGTGGATGCCTCCAACATCGAGCGCAACCTTTACCTGACCATGCAGCTGATGGAACTGCAGATTCCCATGGTACTGGCGCTGAATATGATGGACGAAGTCCGCGCCAACGGCGGCACCATCCTGGTCAACGAGCTGGAAAACGCCCTGGGCATCCCGGTGGTGCCCATCTCCGCCGCCAAGAACGAGGGCATTGATGAGCTGATCGAGCACGCCCTGCATGTGGCGCGTCACCGGGAATTGCCGGGACGCATCGACTTCTGTACGGCAGGGGCCGACGCCCACGACCCTAAGGGTGCCGTACACCGCTGCATCCACGCGGTGGCCCATTTGATTGAGGACCACGCGGCGGCGGCCGGTCTGCCGCTGCGATTTGCCTCCACCAAGCTGGTGGAAGGCGACGGCCCCATTCTGGAAGCCCTGCAGCTGGACCAGAACGAGAAGGAACTGCTGGACCACACCATTACCGAGCTGGAAAGCGAAACCGGCCTGGACCGGGAAGCCGCGCTGGCCGATATGCGGTTCACCTTTATCGAAAAGCTCTGTGCCGAAACCGTGGTAAAGCCTGGGGAGAGCCGGGAACACAAACGCAGCGTGGCCATTGACCGGGTACTGACCGGAAAATACACCGCCCTGCCCTGCTTCATCGGCATTATGGCGGTGGTGTTCTGGCTGACCTTCGGTGTCATCGGTGCGGTGCTGTCGGACTGGATGACCATGGGCATCGACGCCCTGACCGGCGTGGCAGATAGTGCCCTCACCGCCTACGGCATCAACCCGGTGGTCCATTCCCTCGTCATCGACGGCATCTTCGCCGGTGTAGGCAGCGTGCTGAGCTTCCTGCCCACCATCGTGACGCTGTTCTTCTTCCTTTCCATTCTGGAGGATACCGGCTACATGGCCCGTGTGGCCTTCGTCATGGACAAGCTGCTGCGCCGCATCGGTCTTTCGGGCCGCAGCTTCGTGCCCATGCTCATCGGTTTCGGCTGCTCGGTGCCCGCCATTATGGCCACCCGCACCCTGTCCAGTGACCGTGACCGCCGGATGACCATTCTGCTGACGCCCTTTATGAGCTGCTCGGCCAAGCTGCCCATCTACGCCCTGTTCACGGCAGCCTTCTTTGCGCCGGTGTGGCGTGCCCCGGTGATGATCCTGCTGTATCTCTTCGGCATCCTGTGCGGCGTGCTCTACGCCCTCATCCTCAAGCACACCAAGTTCCACGGTGAGCCGGTGCCCTTCGTCATGGAGCTGCCCAACTACCGCCTGCCCAGCGCCCGCAGCGTGGGCCAGCTGATCTGGGAAAAGGCCCGCGACTTTGTGCAGCGTGCCTTCACCATCATCTTTGTGGCAACGGTCATCATCTGGTTCCTGCAGACCTTTGATGCCCGCCTGAATGTGGCCGCCTCCGCCGACAGCAGCCTGCTGGCGCTGATCGGTTCCTGGATTTCGCCGCTGTTTGCGCCGCTGGGCTTTGCCGACTGGCGCGTTTCCACCGCGCTGATTACCGGCTTTACCGCCAAGGAGAGCGTGGTTTCCACCCTGACGGTGCTGCTGGGCGGCGATACCGGGGCGCTGGCTTCGCTGTTTACGCCCTTCACTGCCCTGGTATTCCTGGTCTTTACCCTGCTGTACACCCCCTGTGTGGCTGCCATCGCCGCCGTCCGGCGGGAGATGGGTAGTGCCAAAGCGGCGGCCGGGGTGGTCGTTGCCCAGTGCGTCATCGCCTGGGTGGTGGCGTTCCTGGTCCACTGCATCGGCCTGCTGATCGGCCTGGCCTGAGTTTTTAACAAACATAAAAAACGCCCGACGGTTCAAATTTCCCGTCGGGTGTTTTTTATACTTTGGTTCAGCGGCCTTCCTCGGTTTCGGCCACAATATAAATCGGCCGATGTTTGACTTCCAGGTAGGTTTTGGCCAGATATTCGCCCACAATGCCGATGCAGAACAGCTGCACACCGCTGCACAGCAGGATGATGCATACCAGGCTGGGCCAGCCGGAAGTGGGGTCGCCGAAGGCCAGCGCCCGGATGACCACAAACAGAATGCCGATAAAAGCCAGCACGCAGAACAGCACACCGGCCCCCGCCGCGATCAGCAGCGGCGTGGTGGAGAAGCCCACAATGCCCTCGATGGAATACTTGAAAAGACCCCAGAAATTCCACTTGGTGGTACCGGCCACCCGCTCGATGTTCTCGTAATCGAACCACTTGGTCTTGAAGCCCACCCAACTGAAGATGCCTTTGCTGAAGCGGTTGTACTCCGCCATACTCAGCACGGCGTCCACCATCTTGCGGCTCATCAGCCGGAAATCCCGGGCACCGTCCACGATCTCGGTATCCGACATCTTGTTGATGATCTGGTAGAATTTTTTGGCAAACCAGCTGCGCAGCGGCGGCTCGCCCTTGCGGGTGGTGCGGCGGGTGGCGGCACAGTCATACTCCCCGGTGAGCAGCGTGTCCAGCATGGCGGGCAGCAGCGCCGGCGGGTCCTGCAGGTCGGCGTCCATCGTGGCTACATAGTCGCCCTTGGCGGCCTGAAGCCCCGCGTAAATGCCGGCCTCCTTGCCGAAATTGCGGCTAAAGGAAACATAGCGCACCCGGGCATCCTGGGCGTGCAGCTCCCGGGCTACCCGCAGGGTGCCGTCCCGGGAACCGTCGTCGATAAAGATAAACTCAAACTCCGCACCGTGGCTTTTGCCCATCTCGGCCGCCACACGGCTGGCCTCCTTGTAAAAAAGCGGCATGGACTCTTCTTCGTTATAACAAGGAACGATCAGACTGATCAGCATGGTAGTTATCCTGCTTTCCTGCCCCAAACGGCAAAAACTATGGCTTTATTATACCTTTTTTGTGTCGGGTTGTAAATAGACAGAAAAAGGGCGCCGCCCCCTGACGGAACGGCGCCCGGATGTTGGATTTTTCAGCAATCAGCCTTTGACGGCGATGTTGACCAGCTTGCCCTTGACGTAGATTTCCTTGGCGATGGTCTTGCCGGCGATGGCTTCCGCCACGGCCGGTTCCGCCTTGGCCTGGGCAATGGCGTCGGCATTTTCGATGGCGGCGGGCACCTGGATGCGGGCCTTGACCTTGCCGTTCACCTGGACGGCGATCTCGATGGTCTGTTCCACGCACTTGGCCTCATCGTAGGTGGGCCAGGCATGGTAGGCCAGCTGTTCGGTATGGCCCAGCTGCTGCCACAGTTCCTCGGTCATATGCGGCGCAAAGGGATTGAGCAGCTGCAGCAGGACCTCGTACTCGGCGCGGTTGGCGCCGCCGTGGTCGCTGAGGGCGTTGACGTAGATCATCAGCTGAGCAATGGCGGTGTTGGCCTTGAGGGCATCGATGTCCTCGCCCACCTTCTTGATGGTGCGGTTGGCCACAGCCTCCAGCTCGGGGCGGACGGTGTCGCCTTCTAGCAGCTTCTCGCTCATGCCCCAGATCTTGTCCAGGAAGCGCTTGCAGCCCTTGATGGAGGAGGTGTTCCAGGGTGCAGCCTTCTCGAAATCACCGATGAACATCTCGTACAAGCGCAGGGTGTCGGCGCCGTACTCGGCCACCACATCGTCGGGGTTGACGACGTTGCCCAGGCTCTTGGACATCTTGACGATGGGATGCTCGGCCATCTCGCCGTATTTCTCGACGAGGGCTTCACGGGCGGCCTTCTCGCTGCCGTACTCGACCAGCAGGCGCTTGCGCTCGGCATCGGTCTGGTTCTCAAAAGCATGGGGGTTGAGGCCCAGGATCATGCCGTGGCTGGTACGCTTCTGGTAGGGTTCCTTGGTGGGGACCACGCCCAGATCGTACAGGAATTTATGCCAGAACCGGCTGTACAGCAGGTGCAGGGTGGTGTGCTCCATGCCGCCGTTGTACCAGTCCACCGGGCTCCAGTATTCCAGGGCTTCCTTGCTGGCGAGGGCTTCCTTGTTGTGGGGATCGCAGTAGCGCAGGAAATACCAGCTGGAACCGGCCCACTGGGGCATGGTATCGGTTTCGCGCTTGGCGGGGCCGCCGCAGTGGGGGCAGGTGGTGTTGACCCACTCGGTGTGGCGGGCCAGCGGGCTTTCGCCGTTTTCACCGGGTTCAAAGTCCTTGATCTCGGGCAGGCGCAGGGGCAGCTCGCTCTCGGGCAGGGGCTGCCAGCCGCACTTTTCGCAGTAGACCATGGGGATGGGTTCGCCCCAGTAACGCTGACGGCTGAAGACCCAGTCGCGCAGCTTGAAGTTGACCTGCTTGTGGCCCTTGCCGTTTTCTTCCAGCCAGGCGTACATCTTGGTCTTGGCATCCTCCACAGACAGGCCGTTCAGGAAGCCGGAGTTGACCAGGGTGCCGGTGGCCACGTCGGTGAAAGCTTCCTTGTCCAGGTCGCTCTCGGTCTGGCCCTTGACCACCTCGATGATGGGCAGGCCAAATTTCTTGGCAAACTCCCAGTCGCGGGTGTCGTGGGCAGGCACGGCCATGATGGCGCCGGTGCCGTAGGTGGCCAGGACGTAGTCCGAGATGAAGATGGGCACCTGTTTGCCGTTGACGGGGTTGATGGCCTCCACGCCCTCGATCTTCACACCGGTCTTTTCCTTATTCAGCTCGGTGCGCTCAAAGTCGGACTTGCGGGCGGCTTCCTCCTGGTAGGCGGCAACGGCATCGGCGTTCTTGATGAGGCCGGCATCCACCCACTTCTTGATGTAGGCATGCTCGGGGCTGATGACCATGTAGGTGCAGCCGAACAGCGTATCGGCACGGGTGGTGTAGACCGTCAGGGTATCGCCGGCGGTGGTATCGAAGTTGATCTCGGCACCGTGGCTGCGGCCGATCCAGTTGCGCTGCTGGGTCTTGACGCGCTCGATGTAATCCACATCGTCCAGGTCGTCGATCAGGCGGTCGGCGTAGGCCGTGATCTTGAGCATCCACTGGCTCTTGACCTTCTGGACCACGGGGCTGCCGCAGCGCTCGCACACGCCGTTGACGACTTCCTCATTGGCCAGCACGACCTTGCAGCCGGTGCAGTAGTTGACGGTGGTTTCTTTCTTGTAGGCAAGGCCCTTCTTGAAGAGCTGCAGGAAGATCCACTGGGTCCACTTGTAGTATTCGGGATCGGTGGTATTGATCTCGCGGTCCCAGTCAAAAGAGAGGCCCAGGGCCTGCAGCTGGCTCTTGAACCGCGCGACGTTATTCGCCGTGACGATCTCAGGGTTGATGTGGTTTTTCAGGGCATAGTTTTCGGTAGGCAGGCCGAAGGCATCCCAGCCCATGGGATACAGCACATTGTAGCCGCACTGACGCTTTTTGCGGGCCACAATATCCAGCGCGGTGTAGCTGCGCGGATGGCCAACGTGCAAACCGGCGGCGGAAGGATACGGGAACTCCACCAGCGCGTAGAACTTGGGCTTGGTGTGGTCGATCTCGGCATGGAAGGTATGCTCGTCCTGCCAGACTTTCTGCCACTTGGCCTCAACAGACTTGAAATCGTACTTCACAATAACTTCTCTCCCCACTCGAGCCGCCGCTTACTCAGCGGTCTCGGTTTTTTCTTCCAGCCATTCGCTGGCAGGCACAGGCGTTGCATCGGCCCAGAGGTGCTCCAGGTCGTAGTAGTCATGCGCTTCCTGCGTAAAGACATGCACGATGACGCTGCCGTAATCCAGCAGCACCCAGCGTTTGCCGTCGTGGCCTTCGGTGCGCAGGACGTTGACGCCCTGGCGGCCCAGCTGGAACTCCGCCTCATCGGCCAGGGCGCCCACATGGGTGGTGGACGTACCGGTGGCGATGACGAAGTACTCGGTCACGGTGGTCAGGTCCTCCACGGCCAGAATGTGGACGTTGAGGGCTTTTTTGGCGTCCAGCGCGCGGGCCAGACGGATGGCAAGTTCTCTGCTTTCCATATGGTAAACTCCTATCAATGGTTAGGCGGCGGGTTCTTCCTCCGAACTGCTGTCTGAGGAGGTGCTGTCCGACGAGGTTTCGGTGCTCTCGCTCTCGGTGACATCCACAACCTGGCTGGAACCATCCAGGTTGTTGTTATGCTGGGCCTGGTCGGCTTCGCTCATCAGGCCGCCCATATACTGGATGTTGGGGTCGGTGGCGGTGTAACCGGACAGATCCACCACATTGTCGCACAGGTTGAGCTCGCTGGCATCCACCGGGCCGGTATTCTCGCGGAAATACTGGTTAAGCAGATCCGCATCCTCCTGACGGGCCGGGTAGAGCAGCGCTTCTCCCTGATACTGCGGGCCGCTGATGACCGGCATCTGGCAGATCATGATCTTGTTGCTGTCCACGTTGAGCAGGCTGACCGCAAAGCTGATGAGCTGGGAAGCGCTGAGGTCGGTCTCCATATAGTTCAACACGGCGGGGGTCAGCTTGGCAACGTCCCAGATGTTGCCGATGCTCTTGAGCTTGCGGAAGAGCGCAGCATAGAACTGGCGCTGCATGTTCAGACGGCCGATATCGCCGTCGGGGTAGATCTTACGGGCACGCAGCAGGAACTCCATGGACGCACCGTTCAGCGTCTGATAACCGGCACTGATCTTGCTGTCGCCCAGGCCCAGGGCTGCGTAGTCCACATCAAAGGGAACGTAAATTTCCACGCCGCCGAAGAGGTCCACCAGCTCGGTGAGCATCTCCAGACGGATGGTCACATAACCGTCGATGGGGATCTTGTACTGGTCGGCCACCAGTTCACACAGGGCCGCCATATTGTTGTTGCCGTCCGTTCCCTGGGTCTTGGCCACGCCGTTGATACGGTAGTTGCCGGACACGCTGCGATCGGTGGTGACCATGGTATCGCGGGGGATCTGCAGCATCTTGAGTTCGCCCGTTTCGTTGTTGAAATGGACGTAAAGGATCATATCGGTCATGCCGTCGTTGACGTCGGAATCGTTGGCGGCACCGGCGGACAGGTCATCGGCGCTGGAACGGTCCACGCCGGTGACCAGGATGTTCAGCTCCTTGCCCTGGAACTCCTTGGGGGTGTTGATGAGCTGGCTGATCTTGATGGCACCGCCTTCAGGGGCGATAGCCGCCATGATAAAGGCATAGGCACCGCCGAAGATCATGAGAATGATGAGCAGGGTGATGAGCAGGATCTTCCACCACAGGCCCTTCTTCTTTTTCTTCTTGCCCTTGCCCTTTCCGCCGTCATCCCCTTTTTTGCCGCCCTTTTTGCCGCGGGGGGCATCCCCGTCCCGGGGTGGTTTGCGGCCGCCGTTTCCGCCGCTGCTTTTGGCGGAACGGTAGGTGGACTTTTCCGGAAGAGAGGCATCCGGCGTGCTGCGGGTGGCGGCAGCCGGTTCTTCCATCTGGATGCCGCCCGAAGCAGGCGCGGTGTCGGCGTTGTAATCATAGGCCGGTTTGCTGCCTTTGGTGTTGCGCACATCCAGGTGCTGGACCTGGGTGCGCGGGCGGGCAGCCTGGGCCGATTGGGCAGACTGGGTGGATGTACGCACCGTGCGGCGCTGCGCAGGGAAGTTGACGGTGTTGCCGTACTTGCGCTCGGCCGCGGCACGGTAGGCCAGGGCCTGCTTCTGGGCATGGGTCAGTTCCCGCGGGGCCTCCGGCTCCTGCACCGGCGGCGGAGTCTGTACCTCTGCCTGCTGCTGCACCTGCTGTGCCTGCTCCTGCGCCTGCTGCATCTGACGGATATGACGCCCCTGCGCGGCGCGCACGGGCTGCTGCACCACGCGGCGGTGAGCATTCTGGTTGGCCAGCTGCTGGGCGCGGCGGCGTGCGGCTTCGTATTGATCCTGGTCCTGCATACCGGAACCGGCTGTGCGGGGCCGGGCAGCTGAATAAGCACTGCCGGACGCGCCGCCAGTGTGGAGCTTACGCGGTTCGCTCATGGACGTTTCCTCCCTGTACATGGCATTTCACAGTCTGCGGCGCACAGGCCGCCTTACCGGGCCAGCTGCGCCTTTTGATACTCGTAAGCGGCCACACTCTCGGGATCGAGGTCGCCGCCTTTTTCTTTTACAAAATCAATGCTCTGCTTCAGCGCTACCAGCAGCGCTTTATCCAGATCCTCCATTTCCAGCTTGCGCAGGTCTTCCACACCGGGCCAGTCGCGCTCGGCGCTGGTCATATCGGCAAGGTAAAGGATCTTATCCAG
Source organism: uncultured Subdoligranulum sp. (assembly GCA_900545545.1). GTDB lineage: Bacteria > Bacillota > Clostridia > Oscillospirales > Ruminococcaceae > Gemmiger. Next base: position 29,261 of record UQZO01000005.1, read on the forward strand.
CAGGCTCATGCCCGGCTTACCGGTGGTGTGGCAGCGGATGGCCGACAGGATTTCCGGATCGGTCACACCCCACTGAGTTTCGGCCACAATGGCAGCAGCAATACCGTGCCAGATGGCCGCAGGGCGCGACGGGGCATTTTCTGCTATTATAGCATTATCGGCAAAAATCTGCAACAGGGCTTCCCGGGGCAGTTCCTTGGCGCTGTCGTGCAAAAGGGCCGCCAAGGCTGCTTTCTCGGGGTTTTCGCCCCATCGTTCGGCCAGCTGGACTGCCATTTTTTTTACATTTTTGGTGTGCGTCCAGCGCTTATGGCCCAGACGCGGTTTGACCAGTTCTTTGGCTTCTTCACAGGTCATGGCACGATTCCTCACTTTCGGGCAGGGGGTCTTTTGCACCGTAGAGGCCCTGCGTTTCGATCACTTGCAGCACCTGCTGCGGCAGATACTGCGGCCACTGTGCCCGGGGGATGCGCCCCGTGCGCAGCTCACTGGAAGCGCAGGGGTAGCTTTCGGCTTTGGCAAACAGCACCCGGCCCCCCGCAGCCTGCAGGTCCCTGGCCGCGGCGGCCAGGTCGGCATCGTCGCCGGGGCGGCGGCTTTCCACCACCAGGGTCGCCATTTGCAGAATATCCTGCCAGCGGCACCACCGCTGAAAACTCAGCAGCATATCGCTGCCCACGCTCAGGTACAGCGCGGCGTCAGGGAACCGCGCGCGCAGCATCTCCAGCGTGTGCACCGTATAACTGCGCCCGCCCTGGCGGATTTCCCAGTCGCTGACTTCCACCGCCGGGGAAAGGGCCGTAAAGCAGGCACACATGGCCAGGCGCAGCGCACCGGGGGTGGCGCTGGCCGTTTTATGGGGCGGGATACCCGCCGGCATGACGATGGCCCGGTCGGGCTGCACCAGTTCCAGCGCAGCCCGCAGGTTGTTCATGTGGCCGTTGTGGGGCGGATCAAAGGTACCGCCGTACAGAAGTACTTTCATTATTTTGCCAGCAGGGCGGTGTAGGCGCTCTCTTTGGGTTTCTGCTTGAAGAGCACAAACTTGCGGCCGATGACCTGCACACAGTCGGCGGACAGAGCCTCGGACAGGATGGCAGCGGCCTCCTTGGCGGAATATTCGCTGTTTTCCAGCACTTTGACCTTGATCAGTTCCCGGGCAGCCAGGCAGTCGCCCACGCCCTGGATCAAAGTCTCGTCGATTTCGCCCTTGCCGATTTGGAACACGGGGTCAAGGGTGTTGGCGGCGCCGCGCAGGGCGGCACGCTGTTTGCTGTTGAGCATAAATGTTCTCCTTATTGTATAGGGTATGCTGCGGGACCGGGCGTTGGTTCAGTGTTCGCCCAGGAAAGCGGGCAGTTCGGCCCCCAGTTTTTCCATAGCGCGGCCGCGGTGGCTGATGGCGTCCTTCTCGGCGTCGGCCAGTTCGGCATAGCTGCGGCGGGCGGTGTTTTCGGCGGTGGTACCGTCGGGCAGTCCCACACGGTCGGGCACAAACAGCGGGTCGTAGCCAAAGCCGTTGGTGCCGGTCTCGGTGAAAGCCACGGTGCCGGGGCACTCCCCTTCCACCAGCAACTCCCGCCCGTCGGGCAGCAGGAAGCAGACCGCCGAAACAAAACGGGCGGCGCGCTTGTCCGCCGGGACATCCTGCATTTCGTGCAGGAGTTTTGCATTGTTGGCGGCATCGTCGCCGTGATGCCCGGCGTACCGGGCGCTGTAGACGCCGGGGGCGCCGTTCAGGGCGTCCACGCAGAGGCCGGAGTCATCGGCCACGGTGGGCAGGCCGCTGGCCTGGCAGAACGCTTCGGCCTTGATGCGGGCATTCTCCGCAAAGGTGGTGCCGGTTTCCTCGGGGTCCAGGTCGATGCCCAGATCCCGCAGGCTCTTGACCTCGTGGCCCATCCGTTCGAGAATGCGGCGCAGTTCTTTGAGTTTGCCGGCGTTGTTGCTGGCAGCACAGATCACCATGGGTCAGTCCTCCTTATGGGTGGGCACTTCGGGCAGCAGAGATTCCACAAAGGTCTGGGCGTCAAAGGGCATGAGATCATCGATCTTCTCTCCCACGCCGATGAACCGGATGGGCAGGCCCAGGTTTTCCCAGACGCTGACGGCGCAGCCGCCCTTGGGGGTGCCGTCCAGCTTGGTGAGCACCACGCCGGTGGCACCGGCGGCCTTGCAGAATTCCTCGGCCTGACTGATGGCGTTCTGGCCGGTGATGGCATCCAGCACCAGCAGCACTTCCAGGCTGGCCTCGGGGCTGGCCTTCTTGACGCTGCGGGAGATCTTGCCCAGCTCGTCCATCAGGCCCTTTTTGTTGTGCAGACGGCCCGCCGTATCGGCGATGACCATATCGTAGCCCTTGGCGTTGGCGCTCTTCACCGCGTCAAAGATGACGGCGGCGGGGTCGGCCCCTTGCCCTGCCTGAACCAGCGGCACACCAGCCCGGTCGGCCCAGAGTTCCAGCTGCTCGCTGGCGGCGGCGCGGAAGGTATCGCCCGCGGCCAGCATGACCCGCTTGCCCTCCTCCTTGTAGAGATGGGCCAGCTTGGCGATGGTGGTGGTTTTGCCCACCCCGTTGACACCGATGACCAGGATCACCGCCGGGTGACCGTCCAGTTCCAGGGGGTACCGGGGGGTGAGTTCCTGGCAGATGATGCCCCGCAAAGCGTTGAGGGCTTCCTCGCCGGTTTTCAGGTGGTTGGCCTCCACCTCGTCCCGCAGCTCGTCCACCAGGCGGACGGCGCAGGCGGGGCCCACGTCGGCCAGGATCAGCTGCTCTTCCAGATCGTTGTAAAGATCGTCGTTGATCTGGCAGTTGGTAAGGGTGTTGATGATGTTCTGGAAGAAACCGGTACGGGTCTTTTCCAGACCGCGCTGGATCTTCTGCTGTTCTTCAAATTCCTTTTCGGAGATATCGCGCTTCTTTTTAAAGAAAAACATGGGTACCCCTCCTTGGGATCAAGAGATCAGGTCGGCGCTGACGTTCTCGAGGTCGAGACGCAGAATCTTGGAAACGCCGTCCTCCTGCATGGTAACGCCGTACAGGACGTCGGCGGCTTCCATGGTGCCGCGGCGGTGGGTGATGACGATGAACTGGGTGTGCTCGGTCATACGGCGCAGATACTGGGCGTAGCGGGCGACGTTGACATCGTCGAGAGCCGCTTCGATCTCGTCCAGAATACAGAAGGGCGCCGGGTTGACGTTGAGGATGGCAAAGTAGATGGAGATGGCCACCAGTGCCTGCTCGCCGCCCGACAGGGCGCTGAGGTTCTTGATGACCTTGCCCGGGGGCGAGACTTCGATCTCGATGCCGGATTCCAGCACATTGTTCTCGTCGGAGAGATAGAGCTTGGCATGGCCGCCGCCGAACAGTTCCCGGAAGATGTGGCCGAAATGGCGGTTGATCTCCTTGAACGAGGTGGTGAACAGTTCCTCCATCTCGCTGCAAAGCTCGGCGATCATCCGGGTGAGTTCGGCCTTCGCCTTTTCCACGTCGGTGACCTGGGCTTTGAGGAAATCGTACCGTTCCTTGACCTCTTTGTACTCGTCGATGGCGCCCACGTTCACGTTGCCCAGGGCGCGGATCTTACTGCGGGTCTCGGCCACCTGACGGCGCAGCTCGGTGAGGGATTCAAAGGGCACGCAGAGGGCGCGGGCCTCGGTATCGGTGAGCTGGTACTCTTCCCACAGTTTGGTGTTGGTATCGTTGAGTTCGCTCTCGGCGGCGGTGCGGCGTTCGGCCAGGCGGGCCATCTCGCCGCTCATCCGCTCGCGCTCATCGGTGAGGGCACGGTTTTCCTGGGCCAGCTTGGCGGAAGCCGACTCGGTCTCCATCCGGGCAGCGTTGGCCGTGCGGATGATCTCCTCGGCGGCGGCGATCTTCTGCTGGTTTTCGCCGCGGGTGCGCTCGATCTCGGCGATTTTCAGCTGGTTGGCCTCGATCTGGGCCTTGGCGGCCTGGATGGTGGATTGCAGTTCCCGCACCCGGGCTTCGGTCTCGCCGGTGCGGCTCTGCAAACTCTCCAGGGATGCCTCGTGCAGGCCGATGTCCTTTTCGTTGGCCAGCCGCTGCATCTGCTTCTGGGAGAGTTCCTCGGTGATGGATTCCCGCTCGGCGCTCAAAGACCCGGCGCTCTCGCCCAGCTGGGCCAGCTCGGCGGTGTATTGTTCCAGTTCCGCTTCCGCTTTCCGGCGCGCCTCTTCGGCGGCTGCATACTCCGCCTCGCTGGCGGCGCGGGCCTGCTGCTGGGTTTCCACTTCCTGCTGCAGGGTGCGCAGTGTCTCGCCATACTGGGCGACAGCGGCGTTCAGCCGGTCGAGGTCGAGGCTGGCGCGCAGACGCTCGGAGGCGGCGGTCATGCCCTCGGCTTCGGCGCCGGAGAGCTGGGCGGAGAGGTTATCCACCTCGGCTTTGCGGGCAGCCAGTTCCTTCTCGGCCTCAGCGTGCTTTTCGTCCAGTTTGGTCAGCTTTTTGCGCAGCTCGTCCAGTTCCTGCTTGCGGCTGAACACGCCCACGCTGCGGGCGGTGGAACCGCCGGTAAAGGAACCGCCGGCGTTGATGACCTGGCCGTCCAGCGTGACGATGCGGTTGCGGTAGCCCAGGTTTTTGGCCACGGCGGAAGCTTCGGTCAGGTCCTCCACCACGATGATGCGGCCCAGCAGGTTATCGATGATATGCTGGTATTTCGGGTCGGTGGTGACGAGATCAGCGGCCACCTCGGCGGTGCCGGTCAGACGGCCGGTGAACCGGGAGCCCTGGACGGTATCCAGCGGCAGGAAGGTGGCGCGGCCCGCCCGTTCCTCTTTCAAAAAGGCGATGGCGGCCCGGGCACAGCCCTGATCCTCCACCACGATGTTCTGCAGCGCAAAGCCCAGGGCGGTCTCGATGGCCACCTCGTAGCCTTTCTGCACGGTGAGGATGCCTGCCACGGGGCCGATGATGCCCCGCAGGCGACGGCCCCCGGCAGCCCGCATGACGCTCTTGACGCTCTGCTGGTAGCCATCCATGTTGCGTTCCAGGTCTTCCAGAATGTGGATGCGCTGGGCGGCGTTGGACCGTTCCCGGTCGGCTTTCTGCAAGGCGTCGGCGGCTTCAGCCTGCTGGCGGCGGCGGCTTTCCAGTTTGAGTTTGAGGCCCGCTTTGATGTTGTCGTTGCGGGTGACGGCCTCCTCGGCCTCCTGCAGGCGGCGGGCGGCCCGGGTCTTTTCCGCTTCGGCGTTGTCGGCATTGGCCTGTGTTTCCTGCGCCTGACGCTCCGCCTCGGCCCGCCGGGCGTCGGCGGCTTCGGCGGCCGTCTGGGCGGCGGCGATGCGCACCTTGGCGGAAGTGGCCGTATCCTGCAAACGGGCCATGGCGGCATCGATGATATCCCGGCGCTGGCCGCTGGCGGCGGCCTTTTCCTCGAGAGCGCGCAGGCTCTCCCGCAGCTGGGCGATGCGAGCGTCCAGCTCGGTCAGGCCGGTTTGCAGCTTCTCGATGGCGGCGCGGTGTTCCTCCGCCTCCCGCTCGATGCTCTGCTTGCCCTGCCCGGCCCGTTCCAGTTCCGAGGTGGCTTCGTCGATGCGGAACCGGCTGTGTTCGCTCTCGTTTTTCAGAACGGCCACCTGGCTCTCGCTGCCGGCGTTTTGCTCGGTGATGGCGCGGATCTCGGCGTTGGCCTGCTCCACCTGGAGCACATAGCCCTGGGCCTGTTCCCGCAGGGCGTTGCTCTTTTCGTCAAATTCGTCCATCTGGCGGCTCAGGCGGTCGTAGTCGGCCTGAGCGGCCTCGTACTTGCGCTGCTGGTCCCGCAGGGATTCGTTGGCGCGGCGGATGGCATCCACCCACAGAGTAACTTCGAGACTTTTGCGGCTGGCCGACAGTTCCAGGAACTGCTGGGCCTTCTCGCTGTCCCGTTTCAGGGGGCCTACCCGCTTTTCCAGCTCGCCCAGGATGTCCCGCAGGCGTTCCAGATTGCCCTCGGCGGCGGCCAGGCGGCGCTCGGCCTCGTTTTTGCGGTAGCGGTATTTGGCAATGCCGGAAGCTTCCTCAAAAATTTCCCGCCGCTCGCTGGATTTGGCACCCACGATCTCGGCAATACGGCCCTGGCCGACAATGGCGTAGCCGTCCCGGCCGAGGCCGGTGTCCAGCAGCAGCTCGTAGACGTCCTTCAAGCGGACGTTCTGGCCGTTGATGGAGTATTCACTTTCGCCGCTGCGGTAGTACCGGCGGCCGATGGTCACCTCGTCGGCATCCATATCCAGGCCGTGGTCGCTGTTGTCGATGGTCAGCGCCACCGAGGCATAGCCCATGGCGCCGCGGGTCTGGGTACCGCCGAAGATGACATCCTCCATCTTGCCGGAACCGCGCAGCTGCTTGGAGCTGGTTTCGCCCAGTACCCAGCGGATGGAGTCGGATATATTGGATTTGCCCGAACCGTTGGGACCCACGACCCCGGTGATGCCGTTGCCGATGGTGATCTTGGTGCGGTCCGGAAAAGATTTAAAGCCTTGAATTTCCAGTTCTTTCAGGCGCATAGGGTCTCCTTAGCGTTTGGCTTGCAGGCGGTCCAGGGCCTGCTTGGCGGCGTGCTGTTCAGCCGCCTTCTTGCTGCGGCCCACCCCCTCGGCCAGGCGCTTGTCGTCGCAGTAGACGGCGACGGTGAACTGCTTGGCGTGGTCGGGGCCGTTCTCGCCTTCCACCTCATAGCGCAGGTGGGCGTTGGGGTTCTGCTGCACGACCTCCTGCAGGCGGGTCTTGTAGTCCTCCTCGGCGGTTTTGCCCTCGCTGAGGAACGGCAGGATGAAGCTGCGGGCCGCTTCCAGCCCGCCGTCCAGATAGAGCGCGGCGATGACGGCCTCGAAGGCGTCGGACACCACACTGGGGCGGTTGCGGCCGCCGCCCAGGTCCTCACCGTGGCCCAGGCGCAGATATTCACCCAGATGAATCTCCTGGGCAAACTGGAAGAGGGCATCCTCGCTGACGAGGCTGGCGCGCATCCGGGTCAGCTCGCCCTCGGGCCGGTCGGACTGGTGGAACAGATAATCCGCCGCTACCACCGACAGCACGCTGTCCCCCAGAAACTCCAGCCGCTCGTTGTGGGTGGTGGGAACCTTGCTCTCGTTGGCAAAACTGGTATGGGTCAGCGCGATGCGCAGCAGCGCGGGATTTTTGAACTGATAGTGGAGAACCTCCTGCAGTTCTTCGGGTTTATGCGTAGGCACGGTGGGGCCTTCCTTTCTTTATGCCTGGGGCTTGGTTTCCAGCGCGTTGAGGGCGGTCTGCATGGTGCCGCACAGGTCGTTGGCCACACAGGTGCGGGCCTGGCGGATGGCGTTCTTGATGCCCTTGGCCTTGCTGGAACCGTGGGCCTTGATGACCGGCTTGGCGGCGCCCAGCAGCGGCGCACCGCCCACTTCCTCGGAGTCCATCATCCGTTTGATCTCGGAAAGCCCGCCCTTGATGCCCAGGTAGCTGAGCTTGGTGATGAGGTTTTTCAAAAAGACCTGCTTGAGCATGCCCAGCAGGGTTTTGGCCACGCCCTCGGTGAGTTTGAGGACCACGTTGCCCACAAAACCGTCGCAGACGACCACATCCACGTCACCGTCCATGATGTAGCGGGGTTCGATGTTGCCTGCGAAATGGATGCAGGGGTTGGCCTTGAGCAGCTGGTGAGCTTCCCGGTAGGTGGGGGTGCCCTTGGTGTCCTCGGCGCCGTTGTTGACAAGGGCTACCTTGGGGTCCTTGCGGCCCATGACCTTCTCGGCATAGACGCTGCCCATGGTGCCGAAGGCGTTGAGCATATCGGGGCGGCACTCGGCATTGGCACCGCAGTCCAGCAACAGGAAGTTCTGCTTGGCACCTGGCATCGGGGTAGCCAGGGCCGGGCGCTTGATGCCCTTGAGGGTGCGCACGATGAGGCTGGTGCCCACGTGCAGCGCACCGGTGGAACCGGCGGAGACAAAGGCGTCGCCCTCGCCGTTTTTGAGCATCGTCAGACCCTTGATCATGCTGGAATCGGTCTTGTGGCGGGCGGCCTTGACGGGGTCATCGTGCATATCCACCACTTCGGAACAGGGAATGATCTCGAAGGGGGCAAGGTCGATCTTGTTCTGGGCGGCACAGTCCTTGATGGCCTGTTCATCGCCCAGCAGCGCCAGCGTCATGCCGTCGCCGAATTCGGCCGCAGCCTGGGCCGCGCCCTGGAGCACACACAGCGGGGCGTTGTCGCCGCCCATGGCGTCAATCAGAATTTTCATTGTACATCCTCCTGTACCCAGGCCTGCATGGCCTGTTGCGCCGTCTCGGAAAGGGCGGCATAGCGTTCCCGCTTATCGCGGATGGCGTCGATCTCCGGCGTGCGGGGCAGAATGCCCATGTTGGCGCCCATCGGCTGGAAATCCTTGTTGGGGGTGGTGATGTATTGCAGCAGCGAACCGCACATCGTTTGGGGCGGGGGCGGCGGCAGTTCGCGGCCCTGGAGCCGTGCCAATATCTGCCGCGCCGCCAGCAAACCGCTGGCCGCGCTTTCCATATACCCCTCAAAGCCGGTGATCTGCCCGGCGAAAAAGACGTTGGGGTGTTCTTTCAGGTACTGTTTGGCCGTCAGCACCTTGGGGCTTTCCAGGAAGGTGTTGCGGTGCATGACGCCGTAGCGCACGAACTCGGCATGTTCCAGCCCCGGAATCATGGAGAACACCCGCTTCTGCTCGCCCCATTTTAGGTTGGTCTGGAAGCCCACCAGGTTATAGAGGGTGCGGGCTGTGTTCTCGGCCCGCAGCTGGACGTTGGCCCAGGGGCGGTGGCCGGTGCGGGGGTCCCGCAGGCCCACGGGGCGCAGCGGGCCGAACCGGATGGTATCGGCACCGCGGGCGGCCATGACTTCGATGGGCATGCAGCCCTCGTACACCGTCAGGTCTCCGTCAAAATCATGCAGCGGCGCCCGCTCGGCCTCGACGAGGGCCGTGTGGAAGGCCTCGTACTCCTCTTTATTGAAGGGGCAGTTTAAGTAATCGGCTTCGCCGCGGCCGTAGCGGGAGGCAGCGAACACCTTGTCATAATCCAGACTTTCCGCCGTGACGATGGGCGCCACGGCGTCGTAGAAGCTCAGCCGATGGTCGCCGGTGAGGGCGGCAATGGCCTCGGCCAACGGTCCTTCGGTCAGCGGGCCGGAGGCCACCAGTACCGGGGCGCTCTCGTCGAGAGCGGTGACTTCCTCCCGGTGAATGGTAATATTGGGGTGGCGCTCCACCTCGGCGGTGACGGCAGCCGAGAAAACATCCCGGTCCACCGCCAGGGCACCGCCGGCGGCCACGCGGGCGGTCTCGGCGGCGGGCAGCAGGTGGCTGCCCATGGCGCGCATTTCCAGTTTCAGCAATCCGGACGCCGAATCGGGGCGTTCGGCCTTGAGCGAGTTGGAGCAGATCAGCTCGGCAAAACCCTCACTTTTATGGGCGGGGGAAAACTTTCCGGGCTTCTGCTCGTACAGGTCCACCTGCACCCCGGCGTCGGCCAGCCACAGTGCGGCTTCGCACCCGGCCAGACCGGCCCCAATGATTTTACATTGCATACTTTCCTCCACGGGAATCGGCAGGGCGCAAACACCCCGCGGGTTATTTCTTTTCCATCGGCTTGACGAAATCGCAGCCTTCCTTGGCGCAGTAGAGCTGGCCTTTTTTCTTGAACAGCGTGTTGCCGCACTGGGGGCACTTTTCCGGCACCGGCTCGTCCCAGGTCATAAAGTTGCACTGGGGATAGTTGCTGCAGCCGTAGTAGATGCGGCCCTTGGCGCTTTTGCGCACCAGCATGTGGCCGCCGCACAAGGGGCAGATGCCGCCGGTATCCTTGACCAGCGGGTGGGCGTTGCGGCATTCCGGGAAGCCGGAGCAGGCCACGAACTTGCCGTACCGCCCCGACTTGATGACCATGGGGCGGCCGCATTTTTCGCAGATTTCATCGGTGGGGATATCCTCCACCTTGACGCGCTTGCCCTCCATGTTCTTTTCGGCGTTTTCCAGGCTCTTGGCAAAGCCCTGGTAGAATTCATCCACCGTCTGGACCCAGTCCGCCTCGCCCGCTTCCACCACGTCCAGCTTTTTCTCCATATCGGCGCTGAACTTCACGTCCACGATCTCGGGGAACTGTTCCATCATGACCTGGTTGACGGCCTGGCCCAGCGGGGTGGTCTTGAGCTTTTTCTGGTCCTTTTCCACATAGCCGCGGTCCACGATGGTGGTGATGATGGGCGCGTAGGTGGAAGGACGACCGATGCCGTTTTCCTCCAGCGCATGGATCAGGGTAGCTTCGGTGTAGAGCGGCGGCGGCTGGGTGAATTTCTGGTCCGCCGTCAGGGATTTGAGCTGCAGTTCCTGCCCTTGTTCCAGTTCGGGCAGAGCGGTTTCCTTCTTCTGCTTGTCGTCGGTGGATTCTTCGTACAGGGCGGTGAAGCCGTCGAAGGATACCCGGAAGCCGGAAGCGCGGAAGAGGTAGTCCCCCGCCGTGATGGTGACCGACACGGTATCCTGCACGCAATCCGCCATCTGGCTGGCCATAAAGCGGCTCCAGATCAGCCGGTAGAGCTTGGCGGTATCGCCGCTGATGCTCTGCTCCACCTCGTCGGGGGTGAGTTCCGGCATGGAGGGACGGATGGCTTCGTGGGCATCCTGGGCCGCGGTGGCGGAACGGGATTTCCACTTGCGCTGGGTCGGGCAGACGTAGTTATCCCCCCAGCGGCCCGCAATGAACTGCTTGGCAGCCGCGGCGGCTTCGTCGGCAATGCGCAGGCTGTCGGTACGCATGTAGGTGATCAGACCCACAGTGCCGTGCCCGGCGATGTCCACGCCTTCATACAGGGTCTGGGCGGCCCGCATGGTGCGGGTGGCCGAGAAACCGTAGGCACGGCTGGCATCCTGCTGCAAAGTGGAGGTGATGAAAGGCGGCGCAGGCTGACGGCGGCGCTTGCCTTTTTCCAGCTTGGAGATGACATAGCTCTTGCCGTCCAGGGCCGCCACGATGGCGTCGGCCTGCTCTTTGTTGGTGACGGTGAGTTTTTTGCCGTCGGCCCCCGCCGTCAGGCGCGCCACAAAGCTGGTGCGGCTGCCCTGGGGATGCAGCGTGGCATCGATGTTCCAGTATTCGTCGGGCTTGAAGTTCTCGATCTCGATCTCCCGGTCGCGGATCAGGCGCACGGCCACGCTCTGCACACGGCCCGCGGAAAGGCCCCGGCGCACCTTGCGCCACAGAAACGGGCTGAGTTTATAACCCACCAGACGGTCCAGCTCCCGCCGTGCCTGCTGGGCATTGAAGAGGTCCATATTGATGGCGCGGGGATGGGCCATACCCTCCTTGACGCCCTTCTTGGTGATCTCGTCAAAGGTCACCCGGTTGGGGGCCGACGGGTCCAGGCCCAGAATGTTGGCCAGATGCCAGCTGATGGCTTCGCCTTCACGGTCCGGGTCGGTTGCCAGCAGCACACCGTCGCACTTTTTGGCTTCGGCTTTCAGTTCCTTGACCAGTTTCTGTTTGCCCTTGATGGTGATATATTTGGGGGTATAGCCGTTTTCAACATCAATGCCAAGCTGGCTCGCCGGCAGGTCACGCACGTGGCCCATGCTGGCGGTGACTTTATAGTTTCGCCCCAGATATTTGCCAATGGTTTTCGCCTTGGCGGGGGATTCCACAATGACCAGTTTTGCCATAGTCTCCTCCTGAATTGATTTATAATGCGATGTACCGGCGGCCCGGCAGTACCTGGGCACCGCCGAACAGTTCCAGCTCGGTACAGGCCGCCAGCACCCGCCCCGCGGGCAGGCCGGTGGCGGCACACAGGGCATCCACGCCCTGGGCAGTGGGGCCGAGTTTTTCATAGACGGCCCGGGCGTCCTCGCTGACGTCCTGCGGTGAAAACTCGGCCGTTTCTTCGGCCTCGGGCTGTGCATCGGTGCCCAGCCGTTCCAGCACGTCGGATGCCCGGCAGAGCATCTCGGCGCGGTGGGTGCGCAGCAGTTCGTTGGTGCCCTGGCTCAGGGCGCTGTAGATGCTGCCCGGCACTGCCAGCACCGGACGGCCATACCGCTCGGCATGGCCCACCGTGTTCAGGGTGCCGCTGCGCAGCCGTGCTTCGGCCACGCAGAGTACTTCGGCCTGGGCGGCGATCAGCCGGTTGCGGGCCAGAAAGGTTCCCTTTGTTTTGCCCGGATAATGGGGCGGATATTCGCTGCAGACCACACCGCCGCCTTCCTCGATCTGACGGCGCAGCGCCGCGTTGGCGGCCGGATAGGTCACATCGATGGCTGTGCCCAGAAAGGCGATGGTGGGGGCACCTGCCTGTACGGCGGCACGGTGGCCTTCGCTGTCCAGTCCGTCGGCCAGACCGCTGACCACCACCACCCCCTGTTGGGCCAGTTCGAGAGAGATCTCAAAGGCAGCCTGCCGCCCGTAAGCGCCGGGGCGCCGGGTACCCACCATGCCCACATAACGCCGGTCGTTGAGGCAGGCTCTGTCGCCGGTGGTGTAGAGGACCAGCGGCAGATCGGGCAGGTCCCGCATCCGGGCCGGATAGGCGGGATCATCGGGGGTGAGGATGTCCACGCCGGTCAGAAGGCAGTGGTCCAGCCGTTCTTCATAATCAAAAGGCGTGGTATCCGGCAGCTGCCGGGCCGCTGCCTCGCTGAGGCAGAAGGGCGGCGCTTCGCTGCCGGAACGCAGCGCTTCATAGAGTGCCTCGGGGTCGGGCCAGAGGTCCAGCAGCTCCCGGGCATACTGGCAGGCGGAGCCGACGGCATCGGCCAGCCACAGCCAGGCAAGGGTTTTGTCCATAGGTTACACTCCCCGGAAATGCCACAGCAGCACACTGCCCGCCACGCCGGCATTCAGGCTTTCCACCCGGTCGGTCATGGGGATGCGCACCGCGGCGTCGCAGGCCTGCACCGTTGCTTCGGCCAGGCCCTGGCCCTCGCTGCCGATGACCACACAGACGCCGCCGGGGAATTCCCGGCCCGCCTCATCCAGCGGGCGGGAACGGTAGAGAGCCGCCGCCAGGCAGGTGACGCCCCGGTCCCGCAGCGTATGCAGTGTGCCGGGCAGATCATCGCTGTGGAATACCGGCAGCCGCCCGGCTGCCCCCATGGAGGAGCGCAGCGTTTTGGGCGAGAAGGGCGCGGCACATCCGGGCCCCAGCACCACGGCGTCAAAACCGAACGCCGCGGCGCTGCGCAGCAACGTCCCCACGTTGCCGGGGTCCTGCACCCCTTCCAGGGCCAGAATCCGCCGGGCGGCAGCGAGCACTTCGGGGTCGGGGCGGGGCGTTTCAAACAGCACGAACACCCCCTGGCTGGACTTGGTGCCCGCCAGTTTTTCCGCCACATGGGGCGCCACCGGCACCGGGTCCAGGGCCGCCAGTTCCGGCGTCTTTTCCAGTGCTGCCTCGGTGGCATAGGCTGCGCGGGGCGTGCAGCTCTTGGCCAGTTCCAGGCAGAGCTTGGGCCCTTCGGCAAAGAAAAGACCGTCGGCGGCGCGCTGCTTTTCGGAATCGCGCACCAAGCAGGCGTATTTGATTTTAGAATTTTCGCGGCTGGAAATCAAGTCAGTTCGCATAAAATTTACCGTTTTTCCTTTTTAATAGAGGCGGGCCCGGGCCATGGCATACTTGCTGATGCTCATGGGCGCGCCGGGAATGCTGCTGAGCATCCGGCCCAGCCAGGGGGGCAGGGGCCGGTCATATTTGACTTCCAGGATGGTCATGGGGTCCAGCACGCCCACCATGGGGACGTTTGCTTCAAACAGAGAATCGCTCTTGGACGCGCGCACATGGCTGTCCAGCGTGATGCGCGCCCGCCCCACCGGGAATACCCAGGCCGTGCGCTCATAGTCGATGAGCGCCGCCGGGGCACGGTGTTCTCCCTGGTAGAGGGCATACGCCGCCCGGGCCGCCGGGCCTTCCGCCAGCAGCGGCGTGGGGTCGCCGTTCACCAGGGCCAGCGCCGTGGACCGGTCCAGCACCGCGCTCTGCTTATGGGAATTCTTGGCCCGTTTGGCCTTGATCTCCAGTTTGACCTGCGGGGCCTGCACATCATACAGCCGCAGACGCAGTTTTTTGCGCTCGCTGACGCCCAGCAGTTTATCCTTGTAGTCGGCATCCTCCGGCGTATCAAAGTAGAGGCTGCGAATAAAATAGGCGCCTTCTGCCGAATAGCGGTCCCGCTGGAGCACACCGTCCAGCAGGTTCTGCAAGGCAGCGGCCTGGGCCGGGGCCAGCAGGTACTTTTCCTCGTAGCGCCGGACCTGCAGTTCGGCGGCCATTACAGGGTTTCCCCGCTATAGCTGACGAGGTTCAGGCTGCGGATCTTATCCGCCCCCACGGCATCCCGCACCTGCCCGCTCAGCGCCGCGGCGCTCTGCTTGCGGGTGAAGGAAACCTCGTAGGTGAACTCCTCGCTGTCCGCCATCTGGTTGCGCATGCGCAGTTTGTAAACGCGGGTGTTCTTTTTGAGCACCTCGGCAAGGGCCTTTTCCTCCACCGCATCGGTGCCGGCGCGCAGGATCAGCAGGTAGGTAGTGGTATCGTAGAGATCCAGATTGGCCAGGCAGACCACCACCGTAAGGACAATGCTGCCCAGCAGGCCGATGAGATACATCTCACTGCCGCAGGTCAGACCGATGGCGATGGCCCAGAACAGGAAGGCAATATCCCGGGGCTCCTTGACGGCGGTACGGAAACGGATGATGGACAAGCTACCGACCATACCAAGGCTGAGGGCCAGGTTGGAACCGATGGCCTGCATGACCAGGGTGGTGATGATGGTCACCAGCAGCAGCGTAAGGTTGAAGTCCTTGGAGTAGACGGTGCCGCGGTAGGTTTTGCGGTACACGAAGTAGAGAAGCATGCCCAGCACCACGGCCATAGCCAGCGACAGGCAGACCTGCGTGAGGGATACGCTGGTGTTGCTTTCCAGCAGATATTCCAGAATTTGACGTTTGCTCATAATTCTTCATCCTTTACTTTTTGTTCATCCGTTGTATTCGGCTTCTGCCAGGTGCATATCAAGATAGTCCAGCAGGTCCGTAGCTCGGGCTTCAAAAAATCCGCAGATTGTCTGCAAATCGGCGTGCCATTGTTCCATGGTCATCTGTTCGGCAGCAGACTGGCTTCCGGTGAGCTTATCTGCCAGCGGTGCCAGCCAGGTAGTTTCCACCTTCTGGCGGGTGATATCCCGGGGGATCTCCGGCTCCAGCGCCGCACACCATTCCTCAAAGGCCGGAATCAGATTTTCCCCTGCGTAGGTGGTCTGCATGGCGGCACGGAATTTCTGGGCAAAGAGGGTACGGAACTCTTCGTATTCCCACAGTTTCTGGAACAGCAGCATCTGGATGTTTCCCTCTCCCGCCGGGTTATCCAAAAGATCCCCGATGGGGTCCATGAACCCGTAGACGATGGACTGATCCAGATCGTTGAGAAGAAACCGCCAGCGTCCGTCGGCGTACTTGCCGGAACTGCCCTCCTCCGCTTTCCAGATATAGATATTGCTGGCCATCCGCAGGCCGTCCCAGTTGTTGGAATACAGCTGCGGAATGACATAATCCGCAAAGGACTCTATATCAAAGGTCTCGTTGAGCCAGGTCCAGCTTTCCTCGCTGCAGGGCAGTTCCCGCAGGGTGCTTTCCAGCGCCGCAATGGAATTTTCCTTATCCGGCTTGGTACGGGTGCTGATGGTCACGGAATCGGCATCCACACCGTACTGCCGGGCCAGGAAGTTTTCATCTTTCGTTTCCCGGATGCAGTAGATTCCCCAATATTCATCCTCCAAATAGAGGATGACCGGAATGTTGTACTGGGTACCCAGCCCGGTATTATAGAGATAGTTGTTCCAGAAACCATCCACATAGAAATACGGCCACGACCCGTTGCCCGGACCTTTGAGAGAAAATCCAGAGAGATCTCCCGACTCACCGGCCTGTTCCAGTGTCTGCCGGGCCTCATCAGTGAGGTCCACCGAAAGATTTTTCATCTGCATCCACAGCCGGGTGGCCTGCCCGCCCACCGACAGCTGAACCGACAGGCTGCCGGGGTCATCAGCGGCGCCGTCCTCCAGAATCTGGATGTTCGCATCGATCTCTTCCCCCGAAAGGAAGTTGGCATAGTATCCCTGGGCGCCCTGCTGCATCATGGTATAGTAGGTGGCTCCGGGGGTGTAGATGCCTTCGTCTCCGAAAAGATCCTCCTCGTCGGCCGTGACACTGACCACCGGCAGCGTGTGGGAGTCCACATCCACCCAGTAGGTAGCGGCCACAGACTGGTCCGACCAGGCGCCATCCTTGTACAGCCGCACGGTAATGGTGGTGGCCTTGTCCACCGGGTCGGGCGCATACTTATAGGCGTAGGTTTTGAGAAAGATGGACTGCCCTTCCTCAAACCGGTTGGCCAAAGAAACATACCGGTTTGCCTCCCCTGCCCGGCTTTCCACTTCGATGGGGCCGACGTAAAGCTTGCCGTTTTCCGCCGGGTCGCTGCCATCAGTGGTGTAGAAGATCAGCGCCTCGGGGTCATCGGCTGTCAGCGATACCTGCACCGGTTCCTCATAAAAGCCTGCCGGCAGGGAGAATTCCGCCGTTCCCAGCGGCTGTTCCCGGTTTTCATCCAGGAAATTCACCGGGTTGGCGGCCCCGGGGGTGGCCGTACCGAAAGTGCCGGCGTCCTCGCCATTACCGAAAGCCCGGCCATACGTGATGTCAAAATCCTGTTCCGGGTATTTCAGGTGGTCCACCAATTCCCCGTCGGCATCATAGAGATAAAGCGTTTCGCCCCGCGTTTTGAGGGAGAAGGCGGTGTGCAGATACCCCGCCGGGTCCACCGTGTCGGTACCGTCGGCGAAAAGGATCAGGTACTCATCCAGCACGGTGCCTGCCGGGAAAGTCCAACGGTCGGGGTCGTCCTGATCGTCGGTGAGCGTCCAGCCCGAAAGGTCGATGATGCCTCCGTAAGGGTTGTACAGTTCGATCCAGTCGCCATAGGCACCGTTGCCGTCCCGCAGCCCCGAAAGGTTATGGGCGCAGATCTCGTTGAGAACCACCTGCTTGTCCTGGTAGCCGTGAGAGTGCACCGCAATGCGGTCCACCTCAAACAGGCATACACCGCCCAGTGCTGCCAGAGCAAACACCGGTGGCACAAGGCGCAGCAATTTTCGCAGAGCATGGGGCATGAAAAGTCTCCTTATACAACAGGAAAGCGCATAGTGGTGGGTCAGGCCTCCGCCTGTTCCAGGAATTCGTCCAGATACTGCAGCAGATATTCTGCCCGCTGCGCAAAGAAATCGCGCACAGCCTGGCGTTCCTCTTCCCACTGTTCCAGCGTCATATCCACCGCAGTGGATTCGCTGTCCGTCAGGCGGTCCGCCAGGGGTGCCAGGGGGGTCAGTTCCGCCTTCTGGCGTGCGAAGTTCCGCTCCATTTCCGGTTCCAGTTCTTCACACCAGGCATCAAAGGCTTCTATCAGCGTTTCGGGGGCGTAGATCGTCGCCATTTCTCTCCGGAACTCTTCGGCAAAAGCCGCGCGGTACTGGGGATATTCCCACAGTTTCTGAAACAGCACTTTCTGCACATTGTCGCTCGTCGCCTCGGCGTTCAGGATATCGTCAAAAGAGTTCATGAACTCATACTGCAGGGTCTGATCAAAGTCATTCAGGAGGAACCGCCACCGGCCATCCGCATATTCGGCGGAACTGCCTTCGGTGGCTCTCCACAGTACCATATTGTTGCCCAAACCGCGCACGCCGTCAATATTGTTGGCGTAGATATGGGCAATGAGATAACGGGTGTATTCTTCCAGGTCGAACTGCTCCCGCAGCCAGGCCCAGCTTTCATCACTGCAGGGCAGGTTGTAGAGCGTTTCCTCCAGGCAGAGTATATCCTCGCTTTTTTCGGTAAGATTGTAGGAATAGGTCTGCAGGGAATCCGCCTCTACACCGAAATGGCGCACAAAGAAATCTGTGTTTTTGCGTTCCCGCAGGCAGTAGATTCCCCAGTATTCATCCTCCAGGTAGAGGATGACCGGCATATTGTACTGGGTGCCCAGCCCCTGGGTATACAGATAGTTATTCCAGAAGGCATCCTGATAAAAATACTGCCAGACACCGTTTCCCGGTCCTTTCAGGGAAAAACGGGTCAGCGCCGGGGCTTCAGGTGCCTCGGACAGTGCCGTGGTAACGGCATCTCCCTTCAAATCCACCTGAAGATTCTTCATCCGGGCCACAGCCCGGGTATACAGGCCGCCTACCGATACCGAAGCCTCCATCGACTCCCAGGTATCCGGCAGAAAAAGCTGAACGCAGCCGTCAATCTCTTCTCCTGAAAGAAAATTGCCGGTCCGGTCAACCGTACCGTTGCGCAGCAGGGTAAAGTAAGTGCTGCCCGGCATATAGATTCCCTGGGGGCCAAAAAGATCCTCCTCGTCGGCCGTCACGCTGACCACCGGCAGCGTGTGGGAGTCCACATCCACCCAGTAGGTAGCGGCCACAGACTGGTCCGACCAGGCGCCATCCTTGTACAGCCGCACGGTAATGGTGGTGGCCTTGTCTACCGGGTCGGGCGCGTAGTTGTAGGCATAGTTTTTCAACCAGGTGGAATCATGGTACATATCAAACCCGAAAGCCGTAGCCTGGCTGACATACCGGTTTGCCTCCCCCGCCCGGCTTTCCACTTCGATGGGGCCGGTGTAGAGCTTGCCGTTTTCCGCCGGGTCACTGCCGTCGGTGGTGTAGAAGATCAGCGCCTCGGGGTCATCGGCCGTCAGCGATACCTGCACAGGTTCCTCATAAAAGCCCGCCGGCAAAGAGAATTCCGCCGTGCCCAGTGGTTGTTCCCGGTGTTCGTTCAGGAAATCCACCGGGTTGGCGGCTCCCGGTGTGGCTGTTGCAAAACTGCCGGAATCGCCGCCGTTGCCAAAAGCCCGGCCATAGGTAATGTCATAGTCCTGCTCGGGGTACTTGAGGTGATCTACCAGTTCTCCTTCGGCATCATAGAGATAGAGCGTTTCGCCCCGCGTTTTGAGGGAAAAAGAGGTGTGCAGATACCCCGCCGAATCTACCGTATCGGTTCCGTCGGCAAAAAGGAGCAGGTACTCATCCAGCACGGTGCCCGCCGGGAAAGTCCAACGGGCAGGCTCTTCCTGATCGTCGGTGAGCGTCCAGCCCGAAAGGTCGATAGTGCCGCCACAGGGGTTGTACAGTTCGATCCAGTCGCCATAGGCGCCGTTGCCGTCCTGCAGACCCGAAAGGTTATGGGCACAGATCTCGTTGAGCACCACCGACTTATCCTCATAGCCCTGGGAGCGGCTCTCGATGCGGGTCACCTGCCAGGCACACACGCTCCCCAATGCCCCCAGTGCCAGGACGGGCGGCAGGATACGCAGCAGTTTTTGGGAGGCTGTGGGCATGGTATGATTTTCTCCTTTTATGCAAGAAAGACGCATGCGCCTGCGCGCGTGCGTCTTTTAAATGTTGCTATTACAGAGCCTTCTTGGCGGTCTCGACCAGCGCGTTGAAGCTGGCGGGATCATGGATGGCCATCTCAGACAGCATCTTGCGGTTCAGCTCGACGCCAGCCTTCTTGAGGCCGTTCATGAAGGTGGAGTAGTTCATGCCCTGGGCACGGACCGCATTGTTGATGCGGGTGATCCACAGGTTACGGAACTGGCGCTTCTTCAGCTTGCGGCCGACGAAGGCGTAGTTGCCGGATTTCATGACGGCCTGTTTGGCCATGCGGAAGTGCTTGGACTTGGAGCCGTAGTAGCCCTTCGCCAGTTTGAGAGTCTTGGCACGACGCTTGTGCGTCATGGTAGCGCCTTTAATACGAGCCATGTTTATATCTCCTTTATACTCTGGTAATTATCTGACCTTTGGTTTCCCTTTGGGAAATCAGCCGCCGTAGGGCATCATCTTGCGGACAGTAGCCTCGTTGGTCTTGTCGACGTACTTGGGCATACGCAGGCCGCGGGTGAGCTTGGTGGTCTTCTTGGTCAGGATATGGCGGCGCTTGGACGCGTTGCGCTTGATCTTGCCGGAAGCAGTCATCTTGAAGCGCTTCTTGGCGCCGGACAGGGTCTTGAGCTTCATTTTAGCCATTGTTGTTTCCTCCTGAAGAGTTCGTTTTTACTTGTTGGGTACGGGGGACATGAACATCATCATGCTGCGGCCCTCCAGTTTGGGCTGCTTGTCGATGACGGCCTTGCCCGCCAACGCCTCGGCAAACCGCTTATGGACGTCCAGACCCAGGCTGGTGTGCGCCATTTCACGGCCGCGGAACCGAATGCTGACCTTGAGCTTGTGACCCTGCTGCAAAAATTTGGCGGCCTGGTTCACCTTGGTGTTGAAGTCGTTGACGTCAATGTTCAGAGAAAGGCGGATCTCCTTGACTTCAACCACTTTCTGGTTTTTCTTGGCTTCCTTTTCCTTTTTCTGCATCTCGAACCGGTATTTGCCGTAGTCCAAAATCTTGCACACCGGCGGCTTGGCCTGCGGCGCAACCTTGACCAGGTCGAGGTCTTTGTCGATGGCCATGCGCAGTGCGTCGCGCGGGCTCATGATGCCCATCTGCGCGCCGTCCGCCCCGATCAGGCGGATCTCTTTGTCACGGATCTGCTCATTGATTTCCAGTTCCTTGGAATTGCTGTTGCTGGCGATTGGAACACACCTCCCACAAGTGTATAATAAGAAAGATAAAAGCGGCTGCCAAAAAAGCAGCCGCCGAACATACGAAAGCGCGCACCGAAGTGCGTTTCTCTGGTATGACCCGGGATTGTACATCCGCAAGGTGAGCCGACGGCATACTGCCGGTTGCTGCTTTTTTTACAGGCATTACTATACCACAGCCGCAAAGGGATGTCAAGCGATTTTGTAAATTCGCCGGGAATTTGTGAAATTCATATAGCCAACCGCCGGTGAATATGGTATTATAGTAAGCTGAAGACTGGTAGTATGTACAAAAATACGTCCAAGAGGAGTCTTTCTGCATGAGTGAAAGTAAGAAACTGCGCGTTGCGCTGTTTTTCGGCGGGGTTTCCAGCGAGCACGAGATCAGCTGCGTTTCGGCGTCGGCCTGGCTGCGTGCCCTGGGCGAGGAGCCCTGTGCCGAGCGATATGAAGTGTTCCCCGTCGGTATTACCAAAACCGGCCGCTGGCTGGCCTGCCACCCCACGCCGGAAGCCATGGCCGACGGCAGCTGGGAACAGGGCACCGACTGCACGCCCTGTGTGCTGAGCCCCGACCGCAGCGACCACGGCCTGTGGCTGCTGGGCGGCAAGGCCGAGCTGGTGCCCATTGACATCTGCGCCCCCGTGCTGCACGGCAAGAACGGCGAGGACGGCACCATCCAGGGTCTGTTTGAGATGGCCCGCATCCCCTACGTGGGCTGCGGTGTGCTGGCCAGTGCCGTCTGCATGGACAAAGCGCTGGCCAACACCGTGATGGACGCCGCCGGTGTGCCCCACTGCCGCTGGACCAGTGCCATCCGCGCCGAGGTGGAACAGGACCGCGCCGCCGTGCTGGACCGTGCCGAGCAGATGCTGGGTTACCCCATCTTTGTGAAGCCCGCCAACGCCGGTTCCAGCGTAGGTATCTCCAAGGCTGCGGACCGCGCCGCCCTGGATACCGCCCTGGACGTAGCCCTGCGGGAGGACGACAAGGTCGTCTTTGAGGAATTCATCGACGGGCAGGAAGTGGAGTGCGCCGCCATCGGCAACCCCGACGATCCCGCCAGTGTTTCCACCACCCGCCCGGGTGAGATCCTGGCCGGGGCCGAGTTCTATACCTACGATGACAAGTACAAGAACGGTGTTTCCCAGACCGTGATCCCCGCCCACCTGAGCGAGGAAAAGCTGGAGGAAGTACAGGCCGAGGCCCGCAAGGCCTACCTGGCCTTGGGCTGCGCCGGGCTGTCCCGCTGCGACTTCTTTGTGGAGCGCGGCACCGGCCGGGTGCTTTGCAACGAGCTGAACACCCTGCCCGGCTTTACGGCCATCAGTATGTACCCGAAGTTGATGGAGCACGAAGGACTGACTTTCTCGCAGCTGGTGGACCGGCTGCTGCAGCTGGCGGTGAACCGCCGTAAGGGGGCCTACTGATGGACAAAAGACCCATCGGTGTATTTGACAGCGGGCTGGGCGGGCTGACCGCCGTGCGCCAGCTGCGCCGCGTATTGCCCGGCGAGGATATCGTCTACTTCGGCGATACCGGCCGCGTGCCCTACGGGTCCCGCGCCCACGATACCATCGTGCAGTACGCCCGGCAGGACATCCGCTTTCTGCTGAGCCAGGATGTGAAGTTCATCATCGCAGCCTGCGGCACGGTGTCCTCCACCTTCCCGCCCGAGGAAGCCGCCAAACTGCCGGTGCCCTACACCGGCGTGGTGGGGGCCGCCTCCCGCGCCGCGGTGGCAGCCACCCGCAACCGCAAGATCGGCATCATCGGCACGGCGGCCACCATCCGCAGCGGGTCCTATGCCGCCGTCATCCGCGATATGATGCCCGATGTGGAAATTACCGCCAAGGCCTGCCCGCTGTTTGTGCCGCTTGTGGAAAACGGCTATGTGCAGGACGGCAACCCCGTGACCAAACTGGTCATTGCGGATTATCTGGAATCGGTACGGGCCAGCGGCATCGACACCCTGATTTTGGGCTGTACCCACTATCCCCTCTTGAAAAAAATGATCGGCGACTATGTGGGGGAATCGGTCACGCTGATCGATTCCGGCAAGGTCACCGCCCAGGCCGCCGCGGCAGCCCTGGCCGACCTGGATCTGCTCAGCGGCCGCACCGAGGGCGGCACCGCACGTTACTTTGTCAGCGATACGCCGGACAATTTTGCCGAACAGGAAATGCTGTTTCTGGGCGAATACGCCGGGGGACCCGTGGAACGTATCGCCATTGAATCCTACTGAGGAACATACAAAACCTATGGAAGAAAACTATCTGATCACCATCAAAGGCACGATGGAGCAGGACGGCAAGAGCGACTCCGTAGAGTTGATGACCCGCGGCTCGCTGGTGCACAAGGATGGTTCCTACTATATTATCTACAAAGAGACCGAGGCTACCGGCTACGAGGGCTGCACCACCACCGTAAAAGTGGCAGAGGATGCCCGCAAAGTTGCCATGCTGCGCTTTGGCAAGGTGCCCAGTCAGCTCATTATCGAGAAGGGCACCCGCCATCTCTGCCATTACGAGACCGGCTATGGTGCCATCAGCCTGGGCGTAGCGGCCGACGTGATCGAGCACGAACTTACCGAAACCGGCGGCAAGCTGAAATTCAGCTATACGCTGGATTCCGGTGCCGAGAATTTCATCAGCCGAAATCTCGTGGATATCACCGTCGCTCCCCTGCCCGCTCAACCCGAATAACCAAATCAAACCGGAGGTTTTTCAATCATGGATTATCAGAACTACAACCCCCGCCTGGCGGCCCTGACCGAGGCGCGGACCCTGCTGACCGACGCCGCCAAGGCGGCCATGGCGGACGGCACCCTGCCCGAAGCCGACCTGCCGGACTTTATTGTGGAGATTCCCGCCGACGTGAAAAACGGCGATGTGGCCTCCAACCTGGCCATGGCCGGCGCCCGGGTCTTCCGCAAGGCGCCCCGCCAGATCGCCGAAGCCATCACCGCCAAGCTGGACCTGAACGGTTCCCTGTTCGCCGGTGTGGACATTGCCGGTCCCGGTTTTATCAACCTGTTCCTGGGCAAAGAGTGGTTCACCAGCGTGCTGCGCGCCGCCTGCCAGAACCCGGAATACGGCCGCACCGATGCAGGCGCCGGCAAGCGCTACAACGTGGAGTTTGTTTCCGCCAACCCCACCGGACCCATGCACATGGGCAACGCCCGCGGCGGCGCCCTGGGCGACTGCCTGGCGGCCTGCCTGGACTGGGCCGGCTACGATGTGACCCGCGAGTTCTACATCAACGACGCGGGCAACCAGATTGAAAAGTTCGGCAAGAGCCTGGCCATCCGTTACCTGCAGCTCTACAAGGGCGAGGAAGCCTGCCCGCTGCCCGCCGAATGCTACCAGGGCGCCGACATCGTCCAGCGCGCCAAGGAATTTGCCGAGGTCCACGGGGATGCCTATGTCAATGCCGACTTTGAGGAGCTGAAAAAGGCCATTGTGGCCGACGCCCTGCCCAAGAACATTGCCGGGCTGCAGCGCGACCTGGGCAAGTACCGCATTCAGTACGACGTGTGGTTCCATGAGAGCGACCTGCACAAGAGCGGTGCGGTCCAGGCCGTGGTGGACAAGCTGCTGGAGACCGGCGCCTGCTACAAGGCCGAGGATGGCGCCATCATGTACCGCAGCGCCCAGTACGCCGCCAAGTACGGCGTGGCCAACAAGCGCAAGACCGAAGACGGCAGCGAAGAGGAAGCCAAGGACGAGGTGCTGGTGCGCGCCAACGGCATCCCCACCTACTTTGCCGCCGACATCGCCTACCACTACAACAAGCTGGCCGTCCGCGGCTTTGACAAAGCCATCGACGTCTGGGGAGCCGACCACCACGGCCACGTAGCCCGCATGAAGGGCGCCATGGACGCCATCGGCCTGAACGGCGAACAGCTGGACGTTGTGCTGATGCAGATGGTCAACCTGATGCGGGACGGCAAGCCCGTGCGTATGAGCAAGCGCACCGGCAAGGCCATCACCCTGACCGACCTGCTGGACGAGGTGCCCATCGATTCCGCCCGCTTCTTCTTCAACCAGCGGGAAAGCACCTCCACCCTGGACTTTGACCTGGACCTGGCCGTGCGCAACGACAGCGAAAACCCCGTCTACTATGTCCAGTACGCCCATGCCCGCATCTGCTCCCTGCTGAAAAAGATGGAAGAGCAGGGCGTGGTCTTCCAGGGCGCCGAGGGCATCGACGCCGCCGTGCTGACCGATCCCTCCGAGCAGGCGTTGATCCGTCTGCTGGCGGCCTTCCCCGCCGAGATCGTAGCCGCCGCGGACAAGTACGATCCCGCCCGCATCACCCGCTACTGCATTGATGTGGCTACGGCCTTCCACCGCTTCTACAATGCCTGCCGCATCCTGGACGCCGAGGGCGCCGTGCAGCAGAGCCGCATTGCCCTGTGCCTGGGCGTGCGCGGCGTGATCCACAACATCCTGACGATGTTCAAGGTCAACGCCCCCGAATCCATGTAAAAAAACCGCAAAAAAGCCGCCGTTCCGGATGGAACGGCGGCTTGTCTTATACGACCCCAACATATCCATTGTACCACTACGGGATAGACTTTTCAATCCGTAATATGTACAAATAATTCCTTTCAAGGTTGTAGATTCTGCGAATAGACGTTTTTCTAGGGCTGTGATATAGTATAGTCACAGAAAGAAAACAGCCGGAGATAAGGAGCTAGGAACTCCAAGAGAAGCCACTTTCCAAAGGTACCCACCACAAAGACCGATCGTGAACAGATCGACATCTTAAAGCAGATTTTCTAAAGTTCTTCACAACGAAAATTCTTTAAGATCCAAAGGAAAGATCAAACTTCTTTCTAAAAGCTGGTTTGAAAAACATCTTCTTCTGAAAAATCCTTTTACAAAGAGCGATGGCTCTTCTAAAAGTAAGTAAGAAAAGATACTTATCAGACAAAGGTTTTTAGTTAAAAAGAAAAAAGATCTTACCAAAAAATCTTATCAGAAGAATCGTAAAAAGAACAAACAGAAACACTTTAAGGACTCCGATCCAGAAGCACGAGGGCAGTATGGGAAACCGGAAAGATGATGTAAAGGCCGCCGGCAGGATTCGCAAGGAAGGAGGCTCAAGTCCAATGGCAAACTTTAAAGATCCCATTCATCACCGGCGGGCCTGGGCCTGCTGACGCGAAAGAACCACATCGAAAGCCGCAGGTCGTAACCTGTAAAAGATTTATACCAAATGATGGTTGGTTCACAACAAAATGTGTTAGCAGACTCAGGGTCCCGTCAAACTAAGACCCCTAGCATAGAATATAGATTAGGATGAAAGAAGGCTGGTAGATGATGAAAGCCACCACCCCGCCGAACAGGATATACCTGAATTTCACCTGATCAACAAGGAGAAACTCCAATGTACTAGAGTTAAGAGGATTTTTCCTCAGCATCAAACCCCTACCCCCAGGAACGATCTCAGTAACCGCAAAGTTCTACTCCGTTCCACAAATGCTTTTCAGCAAATAACGAACCAGAGGGTAAGTCCAATGTACTAGATGTACTACGGTTAGCCAAGATCCTGAAAGGGCAAGTAATTCGCATAAAGATAGGATGAGGTACTCATGACGATGAGTAAACAGTCCGAAAAATAACGAACAAGGGTTATGAGGCTATGACTCCGAAGAAGTAAGACCGCCGGGGCTGTACAGAAATGTACGGCCCCGGCTTTTTGGGTATTTTGGGGTAACAGAGATCTTTCCCCTTCCCCACCGACAAAAAGACACCGGCCCGCAGTTTTGCGGGTCGGCGCTTTTTTAATGTATCCGTTTTTTCAGAGCATACACCGCATGGTGCGGTTGGCCTCCACAAAATCGTGGGCTTCGTACAGCTCAATGGCCGTGCTGTTCTGGGACAGCACGTTCAGCTCCAGGTATTCCAGGCGGCGGTCCCGCGCCCAGCGCTTGGCCGCGCCCAACAGCGAGCTGCCGATGCCCTGGCAGCGCTTGTCCCGTGCCACCACCAGATCATGGAGGCTGGCGTAGCGATGGGGCAGCACGCAGCTGAACGCCGGGGTCCAGCCCGCGTACACCACCAGTGCCAGGCCCACCACGGTGCCCTCCTGTTCCGCCAGCAGAAAATCCGCGTCCGGCGCCTCGATAAATTGTTGGATGGGTTCTTCCTCCCGCGGGGCAGCGCAGAAAAACTCCGGCTGCAGATCCACGAGTTCTTCATCCAGCACACGGTAGAGTGCCAGAATGGACGGTAAATCCGCGGTGGTGGCGGAACGGATGACAGTTTTAGGCATGGCAGTAAGCCCCCTCTCTGAAGATGCGGTGATACAAAAAGACAGCGCGCGGCCGCCGGGGCCTGCCGTTCCCGTCAAGGACGGCCGGTCCTGACAACGCCGCATCGCTGTCTTGGTTGCCTTGGCGGCGTTGTAGTCGATTACAGCACTCCGCCGGAAATGGACAATTCCTTACTTGATCTCCTGGATCGTGTAGGTGAAGCCGTACTCTTCCTGCAGCTTCTTGACGGCAGGCTCGCAGTCCTCGATGAAGGTGGGAGCGTAGACACTCTGGCCGTTATGGGCCTTCTTGTACTCTTCCACGATCTCATTGAGCTTGTTCCAGCCTTCGTCGGCCTTGACCTGGTCCATATCCTTGGGGAAGTCGATGATAAATTCGCGATGTTTGGGAATGCGTGCTTTCATGGTTGATTCACTCCTGGTTGTTTTATGAAAATATACATTTCGTATATTATCACGATTTTATACAATATTGAAGCATTTCCGGGCGTTTTCCGCCGTGCGGTCCAGTACCGCCTGGGCATCCATCTGCCAGATGGTGCCGATGTAGGCCGCCACATGGGCAATGTTGCGGCTGTCGTTGCGGCGGCCGCGCACCGGTTCAGGCGCCATATAGGGGCAGTCGGTTTCCAGCACCGCCCACTGGGGGTCGATGGCGGCCAGCACCTTGGCAGCCCGCTTGGCTCCCTTGTAGGTCACAGCGCCGCCGAAGCCCAGGTACATCCCCTGCCCCGTCAGCCAGGCCGCGTCCTCGGCGCTGCCGCTGTAGCAGTGCAGAACCCCGCGGGGCTTGTATTTCCGCAGCAGTTCATACATTTCGGCGTGGGCTTCCCGGTCGTGGACCGACACCGGCAGATCCAGCTCGGCAGCCAGCTGCAGCTGGGCCTCAAACAGGTCGTACTGTTCCTGCCGGGGCACCGGCCAGTGATGGTCGAGGCCAATCTCCCCCACCGCTACCACGGCCTTATCCTCGAACAGCGGGCGCAGCGCGTTGAGTTCAGCCCGCCAGTCGCCATGGTAGACCGTGACGGTGGCGGCGTCCTCCTCGATGAGGCTTTCGGGGTGGATACCCAGGGCCGCGTGGAAATAGGGCACCGTGCGGGCCAGTTCCAGTACCAAGGGCGCATCCCCCGAATGGGTGGCACATTCCAGCACCCCGGTCACGCCGCCTTCCGGCAGTGCGGCCAGCAGTTCGGCGCGGTCGGCGTCGAATTGATGGGAGCTGTAATGGGCATGGGTATCAAAGATATTGTGCATGGTTTACTCCGTTTTGGGGCGCGGGGCGCGGTTGACGAGAAAGATGCCGCCGCAGACCAGCGCCAGCGCCGCCAGATAATTCCACTCCCACAGCGGTTCGCCGTTGAGCAGCGCCGACAGCAGCACGTTCATGACCGGGATGATCAGCCCGAACACGCTGATACGGGATACGGGGTTGTTTTTCATCAGCAGCGCCCACAGCACATAACCGGCGCCCGAGATGAACGCCAGGAACAGCAGCACCGGGATGCCCGCCGCACTCTGGGGATGCAGGCTGCCGCCCAGCGCAAAGCCCAGCAGGGCCAGGGCCAGGCCGCCCACGCCCAGGTTCAGGCAGCAGACGGAAAAGCTGTCGGCTTTGCGGGTGACGGCCTTGTTCCAGGGGCCTGCCACCGTGAAGATGCAGGCCGCCAGGAGCATGTAGACCATCCCCTGCACGCTGCCGCCGCCGTGGTTGCCCAGGGTGACCACCAGCACGCCGCCGAAGCCCAGCACACAGCCAAGGGCCTTGGCGGGGGTCATACGGTCGGCCTTGCCATAGAGAAAGTGGGCCAGAATGACGCCGAGAAAGCTCTGGGTACTGTTGAGGATGCCCCCCAGCGCGCCGGTAAGCAGCGCCACCGCCGAGTAGTAGAAGAAATACTGGGCAGCGGTCTGCCACAACCCCAGGGCGCAGCATTCCGCCAGCACCCGGCCACAGGGCATGGGCAGCGGCTTGCGGTTCAGTGCCAGACCGCACACCCAGACCAGTACGGCGCTGAGCATGAAGCGCACCCCGGCAAAGCAGAGGATGGACGGCGTATCGGCGGCATCGATGGCAAACAGGCGGTAGCCCATCTTGATGAAGGGAAACGCCGCGCCCCACAACACGTTGCAGAGGATGGCCATGGCCACCGCCGCAGCGGGCGCCGCAAAGAACGCGTCCAGTTTTGAGGGTTCTGTTTTCAAATAGGGTCCCCTTTTCCGGTGCCGATCAGTGGATGCGGGCGCCCGCAGGGACGTTATCGGGATAGAAAGCGATGGCGCAGCCGCCGTCCACATCGGTATCGGCCGCTACGATCATGCCCTCGCTGACATACTTGCCCTTCATCATGGGGCGGGGGGCCAGGTTGGCCACGATGCCCACCTTTTTGCCGATGAGGTCCTCGGGGGCAAACCACTTGGCAATGCCGGAGAGGATGCAACGCTCCCGCTCGCCGTCAAAGACGGTGAGGTGCAGCAGCTTCTTGCTCTCCTTCATCCGCTCGCAGGCGCGGATCTCGGCCACCCGCATCTCCACCTTGCAGAAGGTATCGAAGTCGATCTCCGCCTCATGATCGCCGATGAGTTCGGCGCTGGCTGCGGCAGTCCCGGTCTTTTCCGGTTCCGCCGGGGCCTGGGCGGCCTGGGCAGCAGCCTTCTGGGCTGCTTCCAGCGCTTCCAGCTCGGCCAGTTCCTTGGCGGTATCAATGCGGGGGAAGATGTTCTCGCCCTTGTGCAGGGTGGCGGTGACGGGCAGCGTGCCGAAAGCGGCGGCGCTGTCCCAGGTCTTGCCCTCGTCCGCCACATTCAGCTGGGCGAAGATCTTCACGCAGGTATCGGGCATGAACGGCTGCAGCAGCACGGTGCAGATGCGCAGCGTCTCGGCCAGGTTGTAAAGCACGCGGGCCAGGCGGGGCTTGGTCTCCTCGTTCTTGGCCAGGACCCAGGGCGCGGTGGCGTCGATATACTTGTTGGCCGCGTCGATGACCTCGAACACATCGGCCAGGCCATTCTGGAAGGCATAGGCTTCCATATCGGCCTCATAGCGGGCACGCAGGCCCTTGGCCTTCTCCAGCAGGGCGTCGTCCTCGGGGCCGGCGGCCTGGTTCTCCGGCAGGGTGCCGCCGAAGTACTTGTCCGCCATAGCCGTGGTGCGGGACAGCAGGTTGCCCAGGTCGTTGGCCAGGTCCATATTGATGCGGTTGATCAGCAGCTCGTTGGAGAAGTTGCCGTCGGAACCGAAGGGGAAATCCCGGAGCAGGAAGTAACGCAGGGCGTCGGCGCTGTAGCGCTCGGCCAGCAGGTAGGGGTCCACCACGTTGCCCTTGGACTTGGACATCTTGCCGCCGTCCAGCAGCAGCCAGCCGTGGCCGTAGACGTGCTTGGGCAGGGGCATATCCATGCTCATGAGCATGGCGGGCCAGATGATGGAGTGGAAGCGGACGATCTCCTTGCCGATGAAGTGGACGTCGGCAGGCCAGAAGGTGCTGTAATCGCTCTCGGGGTAGCGGTCATTCATGAAGCCCAGCGCCGTGGTGTAGTTGAACAGGGCGTCGATCCAGACGTAGACCACATGGTTGGGGTCAAAGTCCACCGGCACGCCCCACTTGAAGCTGGTGCGGGAAACGCACAGATCGTCCAGGCCCGGGTCGATGAAGTTGTGCACCATCTCGTTGACGCGGGAACGGGGCAGCAGGAAGTCGGTGTTGACCAGCAGGTCACGCACACGGTCGGCATACTTGGAAAGACGGAAGAAGTAGGCTTCCTCCTCGGCATCCACCACGGGGCGGCCGCAGTCGGGGCAGCAGCCGTTGACCAGCTGGCTCTCGGTCCAGAAGCTCTCGCAGGGGGTGCAGTACTTGCCCTTGTATTTGCCCTTGTAGATATCGCCCTTCTCATACATCTTCTTGAAGATCTTCTGAATGGCGCTGACATGGTAGTCGTCGGTGGTGCGGATGAAACGGTCATAGCTGATGTTCATCAGCTTCCACAGATCCTTGACGCCCTTGGGGCCTTCCACGATGTTATCCACAAACTGCTGGGGGGTAACACCGGCCTCCTTGGCCTTGAGTTCGATCTTCTGGCCGTGCTCGTCGGTGCCGGTCAGGAACATGACGTTGTACCCCTGCAGGCGCTTATAGCGGGCCATGGCGTCGGTGGCGACGGTGCAGTAGGTGTGGCCGATGTGCAGCTTGTCGCTGGGATAGTAGATCGGCGTTGTGATGTAGAATTTTTTCTGTTCCATGTGCGATTCCTTCCTCTTTGCGTAGTCTGTATCAGAATCCGACGGGCGTCACGCCGCAGGCCAGCAAAGCATGGCGGCAGATGACCTCGGTACTGTCGATAAAAAAGTTATCCAGGTGCTCGTCCCGCTTGACGAGGCTGAGTTCGGTGCAGCCCAGCACCGCCATGTCGCAGCCCTGGCCTTTCAGGTCCGCCACAGCGGAAGCAAACTTCACCATATTGGCGCGGCGGCCTTTCTTGATGTCGTCATAGATGACGGAGGTAATGCCCTTCTGGTGTTCCGGCGAGGGCTGCGCCCACCCGATGCCCACCCGCTGGCAGGCCAGCTGGTAGGTTTCGGCCAGCAGCGTGCCCTCGGTGGCCAGGATGCCCAGTTTGGTGCATCCGGCGGCCTTGGCGTCCTCCACCGTAAGGCGGGGCATATTCAGCACCGGCACCGGCAGAGCCTCGGCCAGGCGGTCGTAAAAATAGTGGGCGGTGTTGCAGGCGATGGCCAGCACGGTGGCGCCGTAGTTGACCAGGCTGAAACCGTCCTGCTCCATGACGGCGAAGGGGTCCTCTTTGCTTTGGCCCAGAATAAACGCCGTGCGGTCGGGCGTCGACGCGCGCGACGAGATGACAATGTCGAGATGATCCTGATCGCAGGTGGCGGGGGTATGGTCGATCAGCATCTGATAGAGGTAGCAGCTGGCGGCAGGGCCCAGCCCACCCAGGATGCCCAGCACGGGTTTGCGCGGTGTATCATTTTGCGGCGTGGCGCACCCCTCCTTTATACACTAAGATATTGTATATTATAAGCCGCCGGGCGGGAATATGCAAGCCAAATGCAAAACAAAAGGCAGCCCGCCGAAGCGGACTGCCTGAAAAGTTGTTATTTTGCGTACTCGGTAGCGCGGCTCTCGCGGATGACGCTGACCTTGATCTGGCCGGGGTAATCCAGCTCGCTCTCGATCTTTTTGGCCACGTTGCGTGCCAGCAGCACCACCTGGTCGTCGCTGACCTTGTCCGGCTGGACCAGGATGCGCACCTCGCGGCCTGCCTGCACGGCATAGGAGCTCTCGACGCCCTCGAAGCCGTTGCAGAGGGCTTCCAGCGTTTCCAGACGCTTGATATAGCTCTCCATATTCTCGCGGCGGGCACCGGGACGGGCGGCGGAGATGGCGTCGGCGGCCATGATGATGAACGCCAGCGTCGTCTTGGGCTCCACATCGCCGTGGTGGGCTTCCACCGCGTGGATGATCTGGGGATTCTCGCGGTACTTCTTGCAGATATCCACACCGATCTGGACATGGCTGCCCTCGATCTCGTGGTCCAGCGCCTTGCCGATATCATGCAGCAGACCGGCGCGGCGGGCCATCTGGACGTTGATGCCCAGTTCGCCAGCCATCAGGCCGGCCAGCCAGGCCACCTCGATGGAGTGGTTGAGCACGTTCTGGCCAAAGCTGGTGCGGTACTTCAGGCGACCGATGAGCTTGACCAGGTCGGGATGCAGGCTGTGGATGCCCAGATCCATGACAGCCTTCTCGCCTTCCCGCTTCATCTGGATCTCCAGTTCGCGGCGGCACTTCTCCACGGTCTCCTCGATGCGGGCCGGATGGATACGGCCGTCGGCGATCAGGCGCTCCAGAGCCATGCGGGCCACCTCGCGGCGGGTCTGGTCAAAGCTGGAGAGGGTGATGGCTTCCGGCGTATCATCGATGATGAGGTCGCACCCGGTGGCCGTTTCCAGCGCACGGATATTGCGGCCCTCACGGCCTATGATGCGGCCCTTCATCTCGTCGCTGGGCAGCGGCACCACGCTGACGGTGGCTTCGCTGGTGGCATCGGCGGCGCAGCGGGCAATGGCCTGGCCCACCAGATCACGGGCGATCTGGTCGCACTCGTCCTTCATGTTGGCCTGGTAGGCGCTGATCTTCATCGCCTTTTCGTGGGTCAGCTCGTCGTCCACCTGCTTGAGCAGCACGGCGCGGGCATCCTCTTTGGTCATGGCAGCGATGGTTTCCAGTTTCTCAGTCTGGCGCAGTTTCAGCTGTTCCAGCTCGTCGAGGCGGGCTTCCACCGTTTCGCTGCGGCGCTTGAGCTCTTCCTCTTTCCGTTCCAGGGCGGCGGTGCGCTTATCCAGCGCTTCCTCCTTCTGGTCCATGCGGCGCTCCTGGCGGGTCACTTCCGCACGGCGGTCCTTGATCTCCTTGTCGGCCTCGCTCTTGAGCTTGAAGGCCTCATCCTTGGCTTCGATGATGGTTTCCTTGCGTTTCTGCTCGGCAGCCTTGATGGCATCATTCACGATGCGCTTGGCTTCTTCCTCGGCAGAGCCGAGTTTTGCCTCTGCGGTGCGCTTGCGGTTTTCCCCACCAAGGTAAAAACAAAGCGCCCCGACAATGGCTGCGACGACAAGGACCAGCACCACAACAACAATGGGTGGCAACATAGTCGGTTTCACTCCTTATCAATCGTAGGAGGGCGCAGCACGGCGGGACGCTTTTATCCTTATGCAGTTTTTTCTATGGCAATGCGCAGCAAAGCCCGATCAAAACGGGCAAAAATGCCCGCACTTCGACCGAGAGTGCGCGAAACAAACGAAAAAAAGCCAAAAATAGGCGTTGCACATTGGTGAAAAGCGGTGTTCCCGGCGGGCGACACCCTATGAAGTTTCCCGCAAAATCGGTGCGGCCGAACTTCCTTATTTCCTGTATTTCATTCTATCTTCATTTAGGATAAATGTCAAGAAATTGTTACAAAAACGCCGGGGCTTTTCACGCTGTCACGTCCTCAAACTGGCTGTTGTACAGGTCGGCGTAGAAACCGCCCGCCTCCATCAGCTCGTCGTGGGTGCCCTGCTCCACAATGTCGCCATCCCGCATGACGAGGATGAGGTCGGCGTTGCGGATGGTGGACAGGCGGTGGGCAATGATGAAGCTGGTGCGGCCCTGCATCAGGCGGTCCATGGCCGCCTGGATGCGCTGTTCGGTGCGGGTATCCACGCTGCTGGTGGCTTCGTCCAGCACCAGGATGCGGTTATCGGCCAAAATCGTGCGGGCGATGGTCAGCAGCTGTTTCTGGCCCTGGCTGACGTTGGAGGCATCCTCGTTGAGTTCCATCTGGTAGCCGCCGGGC
This sequence comes from uncultured Subdoligranulum sp., assembly GCA_900545545.1. Taxonomy (GTDB): domain Bacteria; phylum Bacillota; class Clostridia; order Oscillospirales; family Ruminococcaceae; genus Gemmiger. The sequence continues at coordinate 63,560 of UQZO01000005.1, forward strand.
AGCGTGCGGATGAAGTGGTCGGCACCCGCGGCCTTGGCGGCGGCAATGACCTCGTCGTCGGTGGCATCCAGGCGGCCGTAGCGGATGTTCTCCATGATGGTACCCTTGAACAGCCAGGTATCCTGCAGCACCATGCCGAAGCCCTCGCGCAGAGCGGTGCGGTCAAAGTCGCGGACGTTGTGGCCGTTCAGCGTGATGGAACCGGCATCCACATCGTAGAACCGCATGAGCAGTTTGACCATGGTGGTCTTGCCGGCGCCGGTGGGGCCGACGATGGCCACCTTCTGGCCGGGTTTCACCTCACAGCTGAAGTTGTGGATGATGGTCTTATCCGGGGTGTAGCCGAACTTGACGTGATCGAAGGTCACCTGGCCGTCGATGGAAGCGGGGTCGGCACGGCGGGCCGGGTCGGCGGTCTGGTCCTCCTCCTCTTCGGCCAGGAACTCAAACACACGCTCGGCAGCTGCGGCCATGCTCTGCAGCATGTTGGAAACCTGGGACAGCTGCTGGATGGGCTGGGTGAAGTTCTTGACGTACTGGATGAAGGCTTGAATATCACCGATGGTGATGATGCCGCCCGCGGCGAAGATGCTGCCCACAATGGCCACCGCCACATAGCCCAGGTTGCCCACGAAGTTCATGATGGGCATCATCAGGCCGGAGAGGAACTGGCTCTTCCAGGCGGAGGCATAGAGCTGGTCGTTGGCGGTGTTGAAATCATCGAGGACGGCCTGCTCCCGGTTGAAAGCCTTGATGACGTTGTGGCCGGAGTAGACTTCCTCCACCTGGCCGTTGACCACGCCCAGGGTGGCCTGCTGCGCTTTGAAGAAGCGCTGGCTGAAATGGACCACGATCATGACCAGTACCAGGGACACCGGCAGAATCAGAATGGCAATCAGCGTCATCTGGGGGCTGATGGAGAGCATCATGATCAGCACGCCGATCATGGTGGTGACGCTGGTGATCAGCTGGGTGATGCTCTGGTTCAGGCTCTGGCCCAGGGTGTCCACATCGTTGGTGATGCGGGATAGCACCTCGCCCACCGTGCGCTTTTCAAAATACGCCAGGGGCAGGCGATTGATCTTTTCGCTGATCTGGCGGCGGAAATCGTAACAGACTTTCTGGGAAAGGCCGCTCATCAGCCAGCTCTGGATAAAGCTGAACGCCGAAGAGAGCAGATGCATGCCCAGCAGAATGAGCAGAATGCGGCCGATATACACAAAGTCGATGCCGCCGGTGCCCCGCAGTTTGGCTACCCAGCCGGTGGCCAGGGTGGTGGTGGCTTTGGCCAGCACCTTGGGGCCTGCGATATTGAAAATGGTGGAAAGGATTGCAAATACAATAACCACGGCCATGGAAAGCTTATAGCGGTTCAGGGCGCGCAGCAGCTGGCGCAGCGTGCCCTTGAAGTCCTTGGCGCGCTCGGTGGTCATACGTCCGGGTCTCGGCATATCATTCACCCTCCTTCGGTAAACCCAGTTCTTTCTGGCTCAGCTGGCTGCGGGCAATCTCCCGGTATTCAGGGCAGGTTTCCAGCAGCTGGGCGTGGGTGCCGATGCCCACCACCTTGCCCTCGTCCAGAACGAGAATCTGGTTGGCGTGCAGCACCGTGGAGATACGCTGTGCCACGATGATGACGGTGGCGTTGTCGGTCTGGGCTTTCAGGGCGCGGCGCAGGGCCACGTCGGTCTTGTAGTCCAGGGCCGAGAAGCTGTCGTCAAACAGGTAGATGCGGGGATGTTTGGCGATGGCGCGGGCGATGGAGAGGCGCTGTTTCTGGCCGCCGGAGACATTGCTGCCGCCCTGGGCGATGGGGCTCTGGAAGCCTTCGGGTTTGGCCTCGATAAAGTCGGTAGCCTGGGCGATGGCCGCCGCCTCCCGCACGTCGCCGTCGGAAATCTGGGGGCCGCCGAATTTCAGGTTGGAGTCGATGGTGCCGCTGAAGAGCACACCCTTCTGGGGCACATAGCCCAGCAGGTCATGCAGAGTGTTCTGGGGCATATCCCGCACATCCACGCCGTCGATGGTCACCTTGCCGCCGGTGGCATCGTAGAAACGGGGAATCAGGTTCAGCAGCGTGGATTTGCCGCAGCCGGTGGAGCCGATGATGGCGGTGGTCTGGCCGGGCCTGGCGGTGAAACTGATGTGTTCCAGGGCGTCATCGTCGGCGCCGGGGTAGCGGAAGCTCACATCCTCAAACTGCACCACGCCGTCCCACTGCTTGCGCTGCAGGGCCTTTTCGGCCACTGCCGGTTCGGGATCATGGATGGTAGCCGGCGTGTGGATGACCTCGTCGATACGATCGGCTGCCACACCGGCACGGGGCAGCATGACCGCCACCATGGCCAGCATCAGGAAGGACATAACGATCTGCATGGTGTAGGTGATGAAGGCGATCATCTCGCCCACCTGCATGGTGCCCATATCCATGGCCTTGCCGCCGAACCAGACAATGAGCAGGCTGGTGCCGTTCATGATCAGCGTCATAAAGGGCATCATACCGGCCATGGTACGGTTGGTAAACAGCTGGGTCTGCATAAGGTCCTTGTTGGCCTTATCAAACCGTGCTTCCTCAAATTTTTCCCGGCTGAAGGCACGCACCGGCATGATACCGGTGAGAATTTCGCGGCTGACAAGGTTCAACCGGTCCACCAGCGTCTGCATGAGCTTGAACTTGGGCATGGCGATCTTCATCAGCACACTGATGAGGATAAGAAGCGCCGCCACCGCCAGGAAGGTGATCCAGGTCAGGCCTGTATTGCTGCGGGCCACATGAACAATGCCGCCGATGCCCAGAATGGGCGCATAAGCCACCATGCGCAGCAGAATGACACAGACAAACTGTACCTGCTGGATATCGTTGGTGGTGCGGGTGATCAGCGAAGCCGTGGAGAACTGCTCGATCTCGGCGTGGGAGAAGTGGATGACCGCCGAGAAGGTTTCCCGGCGCAGGTCACGGCCGATGGCGGCCGACACGCGGGAGGCCACAAAGCCCACCGCAATGGCGACCACCACCATCAGCAGCGTGAGGCCCAGCATCTGGCCGCCCACGCGCCACAGATAGTCCATCTGCACATCGTGGGCAATGCCCTGGGCCTCGTATTCCAGGCTGACCAGCAGCATGGCCTGGCTGGACAGGCTCTCGGCCACCGAGTCATCCACCATGGCCATGGCCCCGGCCAGCTGCTGCTGCACGGCCTCCCGGCTGAATCCGGGGGCCTGGGCCATCATGGCAAACTGGTTGGTCACCGCATCCAGATCGGTCCAGGTGGGGGTCACGGTCTCGGTAGTGCCCTGGGCCGTGGCAGCGTGCTGGGCCGCTGCCATATACAGTACAACATCCGGCGTGGTGAAGGCTTCTTCCAATTCCGGCAACGCCGCCGCGGCGTCCTTTGCCAGGGTACGCACGCCGTTTGCATCGGGTTCGCTGTACCACTGCTCGGCCAGGGCGGCATCGTCCTCGGTCATCAGCAGTTCCAAAGCCTGCAGGGTGGTGTCGCGCACGGTATCGGGGACCGTGCTCTCGATGCCCCCCTGCTGAATGCCCACATCCACGATTTTGCTCGTGTAATCGGGCAGCGAAAGGTCGCAGTACGCCTGCACGGCCAGCAGCGCGAGAACGACCAGGCAGGCCGCCCAGTGGCGGCCCAGTTGCTTAAAGATCTTTCCCATCTGCGGGTTCCCCCTTTGTCTTGGCGGCTTCCAAAGTCGCCGCAGTTTCCGCTTCCAGCGCGTCGATGAAAACGTTGCGCAGTTCCATCATCTGGGCCAGCTGCTCCGGTTCCATGCGCGCCATTACGCGGGTAAAAAAGTCATTGAGCGCCTGTTCCCCGGCGCTTAAGGCCTGCTGCCCCGCCGGTGTGATGCGCACCAGCGTTTTGCGCCGGTCCTTCGGGTCGGTCTGACGTTCGGCCATGCCGTCCTGTTCCAACAGACGCAGCGCGCGGGACACCGCCGGCAGCGGCTTTTTGGCCGCCCGGGCCAAATCACTGACATAGATGGCGCCGTCGCTGCCGTAGGTCTGGATGGCATAGTGCAGGCGTTCCAGCATGCCGAACCGGCATTTGGGCGCCTTTGCCAGGGCTGCACGCATGCCGCGGGCTGAAGTTTCCCGCAGGCGGCCCATATAATGAATAAGCCCTTGCAGTTCAAACTCTGCTTGCTCTGCCACGGTCCTTCCTCCTTTACTTAACATATGATAACTATTAACGTTTGACAATAATATACCCTCTTGCAGCCGTGTGCAAGAGGGTACGGAAAATGTTTGCGAAAAATTCATAAACGGTACGGCGACTGTGCCGCCAAGGACGACAAATTGTAAAAACACAAAAGCCCGCAGTTACCTGCGGGCTTTTGTGCATAGAGGGGTGGGAAAGTATATAAAGGTCAGAGAATGTCGTGATTGATAACAGTTATTATTATAGCTTTTATTCTTAAATTGTCAAACGCCACACTTGTATTTTGTTTTTCAAAATATTATAATGTTTGCAGAAATGCTTAATTTAATTTAGTTTGCTCCCAAAAAAGCATACTTTTTCCATTTTGTCAAACCGCACAACGGCACTTTTCTTCATTTTATTTTTTTGTGCGCATTATACAAAAAGAAAACGAGGTTACATCCCACATGGACGATCTGGACCATAAAATTCTACGCCTGTTGGCCGAAAATGCACGTATGCCCGTCAAAGACATTGCCCAGCGCGTAAGCCTGACCAGCCCTGCGGTATCCAGCCGCATCCACCGCCTGGAGCAGGAAGGCATCATCGGCGGCTACACCGTGATCCTGCGAAATCCCGGCGCCCCCGCCCGGGTGGAGGCACTGATCTCGGTGCTGGTGGATGCTGCCACCCGCGCCAGTTTCCTGGCTATGATTGAACAGGAACCCCAGGTTTTGCAGTGTTTCCGGGTGACCGGCAGCTACAACTTTATTGTAAAGGTCAGCTGCACCGACATCGATGCGCTGGAACATCTGCTGACCAAGATGCAGAAACTGGGTTCCACCAACACCCAAATTATCCTGAATACCCAGCTCGACCGCAATCTGGCGCTGGAATAAACGGAGGTTTGCCCCATGCGTTACTGTAAAAACTGCGGTCTGCTGGCCCCCTTTGACACCGACCACTGCCCCCAGTGCGGCGCACCGCTGCCGCCCGAATCCCCCGCCCCGGACTCTGCCCGGCCGGAGAAAACGCCCCGCTACGAAGCGGAACCCCGGGAAACCGTGCCCGCCCTTTCCGAGTGGGCCACCCTGGGCACCCTGCTGCTGTTTTCCATCCCGGTGGTCGGGTTTATCCTCTCGCTGGCCTGGAGCTTTTTTGGCAGCCACCCAGCCCGTCAGCGCCTGGCCCAGGCCTGGCTGATCCGCACCATGATCGTACTGGTGGTGGTTGCGCTGGTCTGCCTGTGGCTGGGGCTGAATTCGGTCCTGTCGCTGTCGGCCCCGCACTATTACTACGCCTTCTGATCGAGAAAATAAGGAGAAAGCATGAAAGCGTCCGTCATTATCCCCAACCTGAACGGCGCCGGCTGGCTGCGGGATTCCATTGAATCCATCTGGGCCCAGACCGAGCAGGATTTTGAGCTGATCGTCATCGACAACGGGTCCACCGACGAAAGCCTGGAGGTCGCCCGCAGCTACCGGGGCCGCGACCGTTACACCCTGATCGAAAACGCTACCAATACCGGGTTTTCCCACGCGGTGAACCAGGGCATCGCCATTGCCCAAGGCGACTATGTGGCCCTTTTCAACAATGACGCCTTTGCCGAACCGGACTGGCTGGCAGAACTGTTGAAAACCGCCGACGCCGACCCCAAGATCTTTGCCGTGAGCAGCCTGATGCTGCGCTACTACGAACCGGAACTGGCCGACGACGCCGGCGACTATGTGACGATCCTGGGCTTTGCCTGCAAGCGGGGCGACGGCCTGAAAGCCAGCCGCTATACCAAACCCTGCCGGGTGTTCAGCGCCTGCGGCGGGGCGGCGCTCTACCGCAAATCCATCCTGGATGAGATCGGCGTCTTTGACGAGCTGTTCTTTGCCTACTACGAGGACGTGGACCTTTCCTGGCGGGCCAACAACTTCGGTTACAAAAACGTCTACTGCCCCACCGCCCGCTGCCGCCACATCTGCGGCGCCACCACCGGTGCCGTGCGGTACAATCCCTTCAAAAGCATCCAGAGCGGCCGCAACAGCATTCTGCTGCCTTACAAGAACCAGCCCCTGCTGATGCTGATCCTCAACTTTATCCCCATGCTGCTGGGGTATCTGTTGAAAGTGGTCATGTTCCGGCTGCGGGGCTTCGGCGGCGACTACGCCAAGGGCTTTGCGGAAGCCAAAGTGGCCCTTCCCAAACTGAACAAGCCCAAATTCCACTGGCGCAACCTGCCCAATTATATCTGGGTGGAATGCAGCCTGATCGTGGGGCTATTCCAGTACATTGTCTACCGCGTGCAACGGGCACTGAAGATCACCTGAATCCTGAACATACAAAAATCCACCCCGTGCGGGGTGGATTTTTTGCATTTATACCGTTTTGCGGCGCAGCGCGCACCATACCGCCCGCAGCCAGCTGAGGGCCGCGGCCGCCAGGGCCGGGTAGAGCACCAGGCAGAACGCCTGATACCAGGAAGGCACAAAGTACTGCCAGGCGGCGGGCAGTGTTTCGGGGGCATTGAGGGAGATGGTACCCGGCGCAAAGGTCAGACCCACGGTCTTGTTTTCATCGGGGCTGCAGGGGTCCAGACGCAGCGCCACAATGGAGGTGCGGGGCAGCGTGTAGAGATACTGCCCGTCGCCCAGGGACTGGGGGAACACCCGCCGGTCCTGGCTGTAGTCCTTCCCCACCTTGGTGGTGTAATACAGGCACATCTCCCGGGCATCGCCGTCAAATTCCACCGTGTAGCTCACGGTGCGCACGCCGATGTCGGACACATCCTCCAGGATCATCTGTGGATCACCGTCGGTGGTGGTGAGCACGGCGGTTTCCACCGTACTGCCCCTATCGGCCAGGCCCACCAGCTGCCAGTCGGTGACGGGAACCTCTGCTTCATACATGGCACCGGAACTGCGGGCCAGGGCATCGCTGCCCCAGTGCACGGCCCCCAGCACCAGCCAGAGGGCCGCCGCCACCAGATAGCAGGTCAGCGGCAGCGCGCCGCGGCGGGAAAACCAGCGTTCAAGCATTTTCATGAGGCGGTCACCTCCATTTCCATGGGGGCAAAGCCGTCATCGGTCACCCGGTAGAGCAGTGTTTTCCCGGAGAGGGCCGCTTCCAACCCGTCGGTGAAGAGGCTCTGGTAGCTTTGCACAAAGATATCGTCAATGGTTTGCAGGTAAAGCACCGTGCAGCCGTTACCCCGCACGATGGAATCCAGTTCCTCGGCGGTAAAGCCGTGGTAGTAATAGTTTTTGGGACCTTCCTCCTCCGGTCTCAGTTCCGGCAGGCCCAGTTCCCCGCCGCCGCCGATCATCTCCGACACAATGCCGGAATAATCCACGAGGATGGGGTAAAAATCAAACACCGCCGAGAACCAGGCTTCGCCGTTGTCGCCCTGGCTGACGAAAAAGACGCGGTCGTCCTCGGTCAGGTAGCTGCACACCAGCTCTGCCTCGGCCCGGATGGTGCGCCGGTCGGAGAATTCACTGTCGGCAAAGCCCAGCACGCTGAGTTGGGGCAGCACCAGCTGGCCCTGGCGCAGCAGCATGGCCGCCGCCAGCAGCAACACCACGCCCTGCCCGGCCAGTCCCCAGCGGGGGGTGTACCGGGTAGAAACAAACATCGCCGTGGGGCCGTCTTTTTCCTTTACAAGTTTGACCCGGTTGCACAGCTGGGGCAGCAGCGCTGTGGCAAGGCAGCCCAGGGCAATGAGGAACCAGCCGATGTAATAGCTGTAAATGTAGCGGTTGTAGTCGGTGAGGGCTTCGGCCTGGAAGGGCTTGAAGATAAACCCATAGCTGAGAGCCAGCATCAGGTTGTAGCCCGCGAAACAGCCGGTGGACAGCACCGCCAGGGCTGCGATGCGCGCCCGCAGCTGCCAGCCGGCGGCCACCACAAAGGCCACCACAAACAGCACAAGAATCAGCACCACCACGTTGCGGCCCTGCCCGATCATGCTCAGTTTGCCATCGCTGGTCCAGAACTGGTGTCCCATATCGGCCATCGCCTGCAGGAACTGGGGGCGACGCTCCTCGAAAAAGCCTTCTACCGGCTGGCCCAGCAGCACCTTGATGCCATTGATGACCACCTGGGGCAGGGATGCCGTGGTTTCGCCCACGCCGCCGGAATCACTGTTGCGGGCCACCAGCCAGCCCACATAGCGCACATTCCACAGGTAATAGATTGCCATGGGTGCAGCGAAGCAGGCCGCCGCAAAACCGGTGCGGCGGGCAAGGCCCTGTTGGAAGGGTCCGTCGCAGAAGAACCAGGCGTCCACCGCAATAAGGCCCGCTGCAGCCAGCGAGAGCACAAAGTCGTTGGCTTTCAGGTTGGCCGCCAGGGCCAGTACCGGCAGCACGGCCCAGCGGGGGCCGTCGGTCTGGCGCAGCGCCAGCCACATGGCCACCGCCCCGCCGAACACCAGCCCCGCCGGCACGTCTCCGTAGGAGGTCAGGTAGGTATCCGCCAGGTAGATGGTATGGTTATAGATGGTAAAGAAGAAGGGCGTGCACCACAGCACCGCCGCCAGCGGCACCGCCACCCGCCATTTGCCCCAGGGCAGGGCACTGAGCACCGCCGCATAGCAGGCAAAATAGAGTACATCGTAGGCAAGATAGATCTTCCAGTCGGCGTAAGAGCCGAAGAACTGGAAAAAGTAGCTGATGAGCGGCAGGCCGGGGTTCTGGGTCACCGCCCAGGGGGTGCCCAAAGTGGCGGTGGAATACAGGCTGTTGTCCACCTTGGTGACCTTGACCGCGGTAGCCCAAAGGCTGAGTTCATCGTATCCACTGGCCATCGGCTGGCGGATGGAAAAATACACCGCAAAGGCCAGCGCCATGCCCCAAAACAGCACGCTGCCGGGGGTAAAAAGGGCTTTCCAGTCCGGTTTTTGGCCCTTGCGCGGCCACAGGGCCCAAAGTCCCCCTGCCACGCAGAGGGCGTACACCACCCAGGCCGCCGGGTAGAGCCCCCCGGCAATACCTGCCAGCGTGAACACCGCCGCAATGCCGGAAAGCACCGTCAGCGGGGCCATGCCCGCGGGCACACAGGCTTTGAGCGTCAGCGCAGCGCTGCCCAGAAAAAGGGTGAGCAACGCCGCCAGTACGCAGAGCAATTCCATGGGATTCTCCTTCGTGTTTTGTCAGTCCTTGTCAAAAAGCGAAAGCACCAGGGCCGCCGCAGCCGCCGCCAGGGCGGGCACAAACAGCAGCACCAGCCACTGCCCGCCGCTGGGCAGGAAACGGTCATACCAGGGGGTAGCGGGGTTCAGCTCGATGCCGCCGAAAAGGGTGGGCACGCCGCCCACGCTGTCGGGGTCGATGCGCAGCCCGGTCACCCATTTGCCGCCCAGATCAAAGGTATACTCCCCCCCTGCCGCCGTCACCGTGGCGTAGACCTTCTGGGCCTCGCTGTAGTCGGTCTGGCCGGGCAGCAGGTAGTAGAGCGCCACGCCCCCCGGGGGCAGACGATGTCCTGCGTAAAGCCGCACTGTTTCCAGATAGCCCTGCCCCTGCCAGTAGATGTGCGGATCGCTGTCGGTGGAAAGATACCAGTTGGGATCATCGTCCGGCGGTGTCCACCACTGGTTGGAGCTGTAGGGGGCGAAACTCTCGGTGGTCAGCTCAGCGGGGGCCACCGTCTGCTGGGGCATCTCGCCCCGCAGTTTGTAGTTGAGCATCACTGCGCTGCCCACAAAGCCCTGGGCCAGCCACAGCACAAGGGCAAACAGATACGCCAACAGCAGCAGCTGCGGCGGCCGGAACAGCGGACGGGTTTTCCACAAATTTTCGCGCCGTGCCATCACTGCACCTCGCTTTCCGCCACCGCGGCCACCGTAAACGGTACCTCGGCATCCTCGCCCTCAAAATGGTAGAGGGTGGCGGGCATATCGTTGGTTAGGCCGCCCTCAAACAGGGGGCTGAATTCCCGCTGCAGGTAGTCGTCCGCCCGGTCGATGAGCAGGTAGTCGCAGTCTTTTTCCGCCATATAGGCCACCAGGGTATCCGGCACACAGACCGCCTTGTAATCGTAGAGGGTCCAGTTTTCGCTTTCCACCAGATTCATGAAGTCACTGTCCCAGCGGTCCTCGGTTTCGCCCAGACGGCCGTAGAAACCGCCGAAGCCGTTGACCACCTGGGCCGTCAGCTCATAGCGGTAATAATACCACCGGGTGGCGTCGTCACCCTGGCTGAGCACCAGCACACGGTCGCCCCAGTTCAGCACGGTATTCATCGCCTCGGCGCGCTGCTCCACGTCGGCACGCAGCGTGTAAAGGCTGTCGGCGCCGGTCCAGAACCCGGCCGCCGGTACGCCCCGCCAGCAGAAAACCGCCACGATCACCGCCGCCGCGCCGCCCAGCGCCGTGCGGCCCAGTTTGCCCCGGGCCGCCGTTGCCAGCTGGCAGAGCATGGTGAGCATCCACGCCTGGTAGTAGGGCGTGAGATAGCGGTCGTAATCTTTGAGGGCCAGGCCCTCCACATCGGAGAAGTTGTAGTAGTAGAGAATCAGATGGAAGGCGTAGAGCGCCGCAAAGCAGAAGGCAAACCCCAAGTGCATGACGAGGATACCGCGGCGGGCCGGGCCTTTCTCGGCTGCCAGCCAGGCAGCCGCCGCCACCAGCGTGATGGCCAGTACCGCCAACGCACCGCCGCCCAGCAGGCAGATGCGGCGGGTGAAGAAAGCATCCCCCATGGCCGCCATGATCTGGGCAAATTTATCATCCCGACCGATGCCCAACAGCTGCTTGATGCCGCCGGTGAGCACCGCCCCATAGCTGAGTCCCGCGCTGCCCACACTGGCCGCCGTATCGGCGGTGGGGGTAACGGCGGCGGTATAGCGGCTCCAGCTGAGGAAAGCCGCCACTACCACCACGGCCAGACCGCCCGCATGGAGCAGGGCGGGCACCAGCCGCTTGCGGAAGGAGCCTTCCGCCCGGGCCAGCCAATCCAGCCCAATGAGGAAGGCTGCAATGAGGCCGTAGGCAAAGCAGATATCCTTGGTGAGGGTAAGCAGCGCCAGCGGCAGGGCCGTGAGCCAGAAAATACCACGGCGGCGCTGGGTGCCGAGATACAGGCAGAGGGTACCGCCAAAAAGCATGGCCATGGGCAGGTCCGCCATGGCGTTGACATACTGGGTGGCATAGGCCCCCGGCGTGGGGTCCCGGAAGAAATAGGGCAGCAGTACACCGGCTGCAAAAACCAGCACGCCACTGTACCAGCGGTCCCGGGGCAGCGCTGTGGCCGCCGCCACACAGGCCAGCGCCAGGGTATCCAGCGCGGCCAGGCAGGCCCACTCGCTCCAGACGCCGAAGGGCTGGAACAAAAAGGTCACCAGGCTGGTGGCCGGGTAGGTAAAGCTGGCTTTCAGGTTGACGGGGTCCGCCACATAGAACGCCCCGCGCTCCACCACCATCTTGGGGGCAAGACCCCAGGCGGTGAATTCATCCCACTGGGTAAACATGGGCTGATGCACAAAAAACAGCACCCAGAAAAACGCAGCGCCACCCAAAAACAGCACAAGGCCCGGGGTGGAGAGCGCTTCGCGGCAGGCTTTGGCAAAGCCCGCCGGGCGCAGTTTTACAAGGCCCACCACCCATACGGCGGCCAGCAGCAGGATGACCAGCGCCACGCCTACGCGCAGCGCCCCCACGATGCCGAAACCGTAGAGCAGCACGGCCGAACCGGCCAGCAGCGGCAGCGGCAGCAGGGCGGCGTGTATTTTGCCGCCGTAAGCGAGCACCGCACAGGCCCCGGCCAGAAGAAGCAGCACAAACAAGCCCCAGACCAGCTGCAGCATAGGGTGTCGCCTCCTTTATACAAATCGTTGATTTTTTACGATAAATACACCGTGTACACAGGCCCGATGAAATAGTGCTGGAACAGCAGCACCGCCCCCAGCAGGGCATATCCGCCAAACATCGGCAGGGCCAGGCTCTCAGCCCGGGCGGTGGTCAGCCGAGGGGCCAGCGCACGGCGGGCCAGGGCGGCCACGCCCACGGCCAGCAGCAGCCACAGCGGCAGGAAGTACCGGGTTTGCAGGCCCACAATGCGCACCATGCCCACCGGGGTGTAGGTGATATACATGGCGGTCATGGCGCCGATGCCATAGAGTGCCGCAAAGACGCCCAGCCCGCCCAGACGGCGTCGGCCCAGGGAATCGGTGTGCGGGGTGCAGAGCAGCGCCGCCGCCAGCAGTACCAGCGGCCCGGTGAGGCTGAGGAAGGCGATGGGCATATCTTTCCAGCCGAAAAGCCCCAGCTGCCCCAGGAAACCGTCATTCTCATAGAGTGTACCCAGCAACACGGCCAGATAACGCAGGGGGTTGGACAAAATAAAGGCCAGCTGTTCCCCGCCATTGACGGCCGCCCCGCCCTGCCGGGCGATGGTGCCGTAGTTGTGGCGCATGAGCACACCGTACTGTTCCACAAACAGCGTGAGGGCCAGCGAACCGGCGGCGCAGATGCCCGCCCAGGCCAGGCGGCTGCCCTTGGCTTTCCACTCTTTTTTGGTCAGCAGCAGCGGCAGCACCACCCACAGCAGGTTCAGGTAGGGTTTGGTGCCGTTGGCAAAGGTGCAGGCCACCGCATACAGGGCCGCCGTGCGGGTGGTCCATGTGGGGCGGGTCAGCAGCGCCAGCATCAGATAGTAGCAGGCCAGCAGGGTGGCGTCATAACTCAAAGACGCCCCCATATACAGCGACATAGGCAGCAGCATCAGGCACAAAAAGGCCGGGCGGGCTTTTTGTGCGCTGCGCAGGCCCAGCCAGCACAGCAGCGTGTAGGCGATAAGATTCCCCAGCCGCCCCGCATAAAGGCACCCCAGGGCCCCCAGGCCGAAGAGCCGCGCCGCCGCCATGCCCAGCGCACCGGGCAAAAAGGGCAGGATCAAAAAGCTGACCGGCTCGGTGACGGGGTCGGCATCACTGCTCTCCCCTGCCAGATACTGGGCGAAACTGTCGGCAATGCTTTGCACCGCGCCGTCCTTGCCGTACTGTTTGAGGGCATACCCCGCCGTATTGTAGGGCTGCTCTTCCTCGGTATCGGGGTCGATGCCGATGCCCGCCGAGGTATGGGCGTTGACCCAGGCACCGGGGAAGGCCTGCATCAGGCGGGAGACATCCTCAGGGTAGCCGCGGTCGGCGTCAAAGTCGAAGCGTCCCATGGAGATGGCGTAGGTGCGCAGATAATGTTCACTTTCATCGGGGGTCTGCAGGGGCGGGTTGGCAAAAGCAAACAGGATGCCGCAGAGAAGGATGCACACCGCTCCCCAGGCGGCAAAATCCTTGATGCAGCGCAGTGTCAGGGCGGCAGCACCAGCCCCGACGCCCAGCAGCACACAGAAGGCCGTGGGCCACAGCGGCGGGATGCCCCGGGCGTCCAGCCCGTAAAACACCCGCCAGTAATAGCTGAACACCACGCCCAGCAGCGCACAGGCAACCAACACGAAAGCCCACCGCACGGCTTTGGGCCAGACGGTGGGTGAAAAGCGGCTGCCGTTCTTGGAAGGAAGCCCGCTCATATTACAGGATATACTGCCCGACCTTGTACTGGTCGAGGTTGCCGCGCAGGAACTCGATGGTCTCGGCCAGGCCCTGCTCGAAGGTGTACTTCGGCGCCCAGCCGGTGAGGTTGCGCAGCTTGGTGGCATCGCCCAGCAGGCGGTTGACTTCGCTCTTTTCGGGGCGCAGGCGCTCGGCCTCGCAGACGATGGTAGCGTTGGGGTTGATCTGGGCGATGAGCTCATGGGCCAGATCCCCGATGGAATGCTCCACACCGGTGGCGATGTTCAGCTCCTGGCCGATGGCGGCATCGCAGTCGGCAATGGTCATAAAGCCGTTGGCGGTATCCTTGACGTAGTTGAAGTCGCGGGTGGGGGTCAGGCTGCCGAGCTTGATCTCGGTCTGGCCCGCCAGCAGCTGGGTGATGATGGTGGGAATGATGGCGCGGCCGCTCTGGCGGGGGCCATAGGTGTTGAAAGGCCGCACAATGGTGACCGGCAGATCAAAGCTGCGGTAGAAGCTCTCGGCCAGACGGTCAGCGCCGATCTTGGTGGCCGAGTAGGGGCTCTGGCCCTGGTAGGGGTGCTTTTCGTCGATGGGCACATACTGGGCGGTGCCGTACACCTCACTGGTGGAGGTGACCAGCACACGCTGGGTATCCAGTTCTCGGGCGGCGTTGAGGACGTTCAGGGTGCCCTTGATGTTGGTATCCACGTAGCTGTCGGGGCTGTGGTAGGAGAACGGGATGGCGATGAGGGCCGCCAGATGGAACACCCGCTCCTGCCCCCGCATGGCGGTGCGCACGCCGTTGGGGTCACGCACGTCGCCCATGAAAACATCGATCTCGTTGCGGATCTCGGGGGGCAGGGTGTCGATCCAGCCCAGAGAGCCGAAGGAATTGTACAAGCAGAATGCACGGACCTTTTCGCCGCGCTTGACCAGTTCTTCCGTCAGATGGCTGCCAATAAAGCCGTCCGCGCCGGTGACCATTACGGTATGTGCCATGGTTTGCTCCTTTTTTACAAAACGGGCATACGCCCAAAATTACACTATGATTACAAAATAGTATAACCGATTTCGGCAATGATTTCAACCGTCTTTGCAAAAGCGACCCGCATACGCAAAAAACCGCTGCCCCTGCGGGCAGCGGTTTGGCGGAACCTGTTATGCTATATTAAACGATTTCCACTTTTTCCATCACGACGGGCGTGCGGGGCTTGTCGTTCCAGTCGGTCGCCACAGCGGCGATCTCATCCACGACCTCCATGCCGCTGACCACATGGCCGAAAGCCGCATAGTCACCGTCCAGATGCGGGGCATCCTGGTGCATGATGAAGAACTGGCTGCCGGCGGAGTTGGGGTCCATGGCGCGGGCCATGCTGATGACGCCGCGGGTGTGCTTGATGGGGTTGGCCACGCCGTTGCGGGCGAACTCACCCTTGATGTGCCAGCCCGGGCCGCCGGTGCCGTTGCCCAGGGGGCAGCCGCCCTGAATCATGAAGCCGGGGATGACGCGGTGGAAGGTCAGGCCGTTGTAAAAGCCCTGCTTGACCAGCTTTTCAAAGTTTTCGCAGGTGATGGGCGCCGCGGTGGGGTCCAGTTCGATGTCGATGGTCTTGCCGTTCTGCATGGTAATGCGGATCATACAATCATTCTCCTTTTGTGTCATTTTCCTGTACCGAAGGGGCCGCCGGAGCGCTTTGCTCCGTGGGCTGGCCCTGGGTGTAACTCATGCTGCCGATGGCGCGGCAGAACTCTTCATCGGAGTATTTTTTCAGCCAGAAGAGCAGCGCTGCCCCCATAAATTCCTCGCTGCGGCGCTTGGCCTTGGGCAGCAGCGCAAAGAGGCCTCCGGTGTGTTCCTGGCCGGTAAAGGGGTCTGTCCAGGCATCAGGCAGCTCTCCCGACAGCTTGCGGGGCGAAATATGCCCGGTGATGAAGCCCTTGCCGCCGAAGAACGTTTCCACAACGCGGAAGGCTGCCTTGCGCAGGCCGTGGCGGCTGGGAAAGAGGCTGCGGATTTTATAGGTGTGGAAGAAGGCGTCCGCCAGATATTCCACCGGGATATCCTCGCCGTAAACTTCCAGCAGGCTGGTGTGCAGCAGCGCCGCAATGTCGGCCAGCTGTTCGCCGGTGGGCAGCGGGCTGGCATCGGAAGCCAGTACCCGGCCGTCGCCGGTATCCTCCTTGTGCAGTTCGGAGTCCAGGGCGATTTCGATATAACCGTGCCCGCCCTTGCCCGCATAGGGCTGGCCGGGCTGGCACATGGCGCAGACAAAGGGATGCACCACCGTATCGGTGGCATAGTGGCAGAGGAACCCCAGCGCATACTCCACCTGCGGCCGCGTCTTTACATGGCGGCAAAGGCTGTAGAGAAAAGCGCCGGTCTTTTCCTCGTGCATGCGGTCGCCCAGGCCCGGCAGGTCGTAGTGCCGCTTGGCGCGGGGTTTCCACACCTCGTAGCAGAAAAAGCTGTCGGGACCGTTGGCCCCGGCGGCAAACGCCTCGGGGCACTGGATTTTATAATGGATGGCTGCCGCCGCCTGGCGGGCCGTCCGTACATGAGTATAGCCTTCCGGCATGTGGGGAGTCACTTCCTTATCTTACAAAAAGCGCAGCTTATTGTACCCCGCCGGGGGCGAAAAGTCAAATTTCCTGCTCAATGAGGAGGTTCGGATGCAGCGTCGGCACATGTCCGCCGATGGGGCCAGCGTTCAGATCTTCCGCTGGTCGCCTTTGAGGGTGCGGGGCAGCACGAAGAAATAGAGCAAAGCGCCCGCAATGATGATGAGGATTACCGACAGAATGCCGTAGGGGCCCGCCGCCTTGTTGATGGCGTCCACCTGCTCGGCGGTGGCGGTGGCCGCGGTCAGGCCCTGGTCCTGCAGCATGCGGGAGGCCGCCAGCGCGCTGACGGAGCCCACCAGCGCGGGACCCAGGATGGAAGAGAACTTGCCAAAGATATCAAAGAAGCCGAAGAACTCGCCGCTGCGGTCCTTGTCGGGAATGAGCTTGCCGAACATGGAGCGGGACAGCGCCTGGATGCCGCCCTGGCTGGTGGCGCAAAGCACCGCCAACATCCAGAACTGCCACAGGCTGTCCATAAAGAAGGCAAAGACGCAGATGAACATATAGACGCAGATGCCCACGCCCACCATGGTGCGGGCGCCGAACTTGGACGCCAGCTTCATATAGAGCAGGCAGAAAGGCAGGCCCAGCACCTGCACCAGCAGCAGCGCCAGCAGCATACCGGCGGAATCCAGCCCCAGGTTGGTGCCGTAGCTGGTGGCCATGCTGATGATGGTATGTACGCCGTCAATATAGAAGAAATAGGCCACGATGTAGACAAGCATCGGCTTGTCGGCAATGATCTCCTTGATGGTGGTGAACACGCCCTTGATGTTGCGGCCGATGTCCCCTTTTTCATAGGGCTTGCCGGAGGTCTGCTTGCAGTTTTTCAGCAGCGGCAGGCTGAACACCAGCCACCACACGGCGGTGATGGCAAAGATGACCGAAAGGCAGGTGAGCATGGGCACGCCCACGGCGTTCATAATGAGGAAGATCAGCAGCGGAATGGTGGAACCGCCGATGTAGCCCAGGCCGTACCCCATGGTGGAAACCGAGTCCATGCGGTCCTCGGTGGTGATGTCGGTGAGGAAGGCGTCATAGTAAATGCAGGAAGCGTCAAAGCCGATGGTGCTGAGGATGTAGAACACCAGCACGATGGCCGCCACCCGACCCGCCGCATCGGTGGAGGAGGTGAAATCCATGCCGGGGGTGAGCGCCAGCCCCGCCACCGAGAAAACGCCCAGCGCCAGGAAGGCGGCAAACAGCTTTTTGCGCATACCGCGGATGTCGCCGAAAACGCCCAGGAAGGGGGCCGACAGCGCCACAATAGCCATGGCGATGCTGGTGGCGTAGCCCCAGGTGGACATACTGGACACACTGTCGGCGGTGTATTCGGCCACCGAATCAAAGAAGATGGGCAGGATAGTCACCACAATGACCGAGTGGGCGCTGTTGGCCCAGTCGTACATCATCCAGCTCAATTCCTGCTTGGTAAATTTTTTCAGGAAACCCATGAACAGTTCCTCCCGTCATGTCAAACATAAATTTATTTTACCATTCCATGGCGGGAAAAACAACCAAAAGCGCCCCGTTTTGCGTCAACGGGGCGTAAAACTTTTGTCAGATTTTTGCGGCAAATTGCCAGTTCAGCGGGCGCGCAGCTGCCAGAACGCCACCGCGGCGGCCGCCCCCACGTTGAGGGAATCCACCCCGTGCTGCATGGGGATCATGACGGTGGCATCGCACTTTGCGATGGTTTCGGCGGCCAGACCATCCCCCTCGGTGCCCAGCACAATGGCCAGTTTTTCCTGCTGCTGCAGGCCGGGGTCATCCACCGGCAGGGCGCGGTCGTCCAGGGCCATGGCGGCGGTGGTAAAGCCCATGGCGTGCAGCCGAGCCAGTCCTGCCTCGGACCAGTCCTCTTTCGCCTCCCCCAGCCGCGCCCAGGGCACCTGGAATACCGTGCCCATGCTGACCCGGATGGCACGGCGACACAGCGGGTCGCAGCAGGAAGGCGACAGCAGCACGGCGTCCATGCCCAGCGCCGCCGCCGAGCGGAAGATGGCCCCGATGTTGGTGGAATCCACAATGCCTTCCAACACCGCCACGCGGCGGGCGCTGCGGCAGACTTCCTCCGCCGTCCGGGGCGCCGGGCGGTGCATGGCACACAGCACGCCCCGGGTCAGGGTATAGCCGGTCAGCGTTTCCAGCACGGCGCGGTCCGCCGTGTAGACCGTCACGTCGGGGCAGCGGGCCAGCACCCCTGCCGCCGGACCTTCGATCTGGCGGCGTTCCATGAGAAAAGACAGGGGCTTATAGCCCGCATCCAACGCCGTGCCGATGACCTTGGGGCTTTCGGCAATAAAGACGCCTTTTTCCGGTTCCAGCTTGTTGCGAAGCTGGGCCTCGGTCAGCCGGGCGTAGACGTCCAGCTCCGGTGCCGACAGATCGGTGATTTCCACAATATGGGCCATGGGTTTGTTCCTCTTCCTGTGTTTGGTTTGGTTTCAGCATACCCCAAAACCGCAAAAATTGCAAACAAAAAGCCGCAGCGGCCAGCTGCGACTTTCAACTTTTTCCAAAAAGCGTCACCGCCAGCGGACATGTGCCGACGGCGGTGACACAAACAGGGAAATTTGATCCAAAATTGTGTGCGAGGAGCCCGCGACGAGTGCGCGGTTTTGGGTCAAATTTTGTCGAAGGGGCTGCAGAGCCGCGCGCTGCCTGCGGCAGAACCAGCGCGGCGGAGCAGGGGCAGCGGTCGCAGAATGCAAGCGCCGAGCCAAGGCGTGTCGCATGATGCGGGAACCGCAACCCGTTATCCAAAGGGGGCAACAGGCCCGTCAGGCAATTGCCGTGCGGGACTGTTGCCCCCTTTGCGTCATCATTCCGCAAACATCGGGGTGGACAGATACCGGTCGCCGGTGTCGGGCAGCAGCACCACGATGGTCTTGCCCTCGTTCTCGGGGCGCTTGGCCTGCTCGATGGCGGCATGCAGCGCAGCACCGGAGGAGATACCCACCAGCACGCCCTCCTTGCGGCCCATCATACGGCCCGCGGCAAAGGCATCCTCATCGGCAATGGGCATGACCTCGTCATAGATGGAGGTGTCCAGCACCTGGGGCACAAAGCCCGCGCCGATGCCCTGAATCTTGTGGGGACCAGCCTTGCCGCCGCTGAGCACCGGAGAGGTGGCGGGTTCCACCGCCACGATCTTGACGGCGGGGTCCTTCTCTTTCAGGTAACCGCCCACGCCGGTGACGGTACCGCCGGTACCGGCGCCTGCCACAAAGATATCCACCTGGCCGTCGGTATCCTCCCAGATTTCGGGGCCGGTGTTGGCACGGTGGGCCGCCGGGTTGGCGGGGTTCACAAACTGTCCGGCCACAAAGCTGTTCGGCGTCTGGGCGGCCAGCTCATCCGCCTTGGCGATGGCGCCCGCCATGCCCTTGGCGCCTTCGGTAAGCACCAGCTCGGCGCCGTACGCCTTCATCAGCATCCGGCGCTCCACACTCATGGTGTCGGGCATGACGATGATGACCCGGTAACCCCGGGCTGCCGCCACCGACGCCAGGCCGATGCCGGTATTGCCGGAGGTGGGCTCGATGATGACGGAACCGGGCTTGAGTTTGCCGGTAGCCTCGGCATCGTCGATCATGGCCCGGGCCACACGGTCCTTGACGGAACCGGCGGGGTTGAGGTATTCCAGTTTGGCCAGCACACGTGCCTTGAGGCCCTCGGCCGCTTCGATATGGGTAAGTTCCAGCAGCGGGGTATGGCCGATCAGCTGGTCAACGGATGTATAAATCTTGCTCATGGTGTTCGTCTCCTGTTCATGGGTAAAATGTTGGCAATAAGTCAGAAAAACAAGCCGGGGCAACATCGCCGGCTGACCAGAGAACGGATAGCCATGTCTATTCATACCTTTCTTGTAGGATAAGAAGATTGTACACCCTGCCGGCGGTTTTGTCAAGGGATGCATCCCCAAAGGCTTATACAAATTTTTACTTTCGAATCTTCCGCGAAGACCGCCTTCACCTTGCAATTTGCAGGGCACCGTGTATATAATAATAGAGTTATTGTTTTTTTCTTTAGCAATACGGAGGGTAAAAGTAATGGGAACGAAGTATATTTTTGTGACCGGAGGCGTGGTCTCCGGTCTGGGTAAAGGCATTACGGCGGCCAGTCTGGGCCGTCTGCTCAAGACCCGCGGGCTGAAGGTGGCCAGCCAGAAGCTGGACCCCTATATCAACGTGGACCCTGGCACCATGAGCCCCTTGCAGCACGGCGAGGTGTTCGTGACCGATGACGGCACCGAGACCGACCTGGACCTGGGCCACTACGAGCGTTTCATCGACGAAAACCTGAACAAGTACTCCAACCTGACCACCGGCAAGGTGTACTGGAATGTGCTGAACAAGGAACGGCAGGGTGCCTACCTGGGCCAGACGGTACAGATCATTCCCCATATCACCAACGAGATCAAGAGCTACATCTACAATCTGGCCAAGAGCACCGAGGCCGATGTAGTCATCACGGAAATCGGCGGCACCACCGGCGACATCGAGAGCCAGCCCTTCCTGGAAGCTATCCGCCAGGTGGGCATTGAGCAGGGCCCCGAAAACTGCTGCTACATCCATGTAGTGCTGGTGCCTTACATCTCCGGTTCCGACGAATACAAATCCAAACCGGCCCAGCATTCCTGCAAAGAGCTGCAGGGCATGGGCATCAACCCCAACATCATTGTGCTGCGTGCCGACGGCCCCGTGGGCAGCGACATCAAGCGCAAGATCAGCATGTTCTGCAACGTGCGCCCCGACTGCGTCATCGAAAACCTGACGATGCCCAGCCTGTACGAATGCCCGCTGATGCTGGACGCCGCCGGCCTGACCAACGTGGTGGTCCGCCAGCTGCACCTGACCACCCCGCCCACCGACCTGACCGAGTGGAAGGAACTGATCAGCCGCATTGCCACCCGCAGCCGCACCTGCACCATCGCCCTGGTGGGCAAGTACGTCAAGCTGCACGACGCCTACCTGAGCGTGATGGAGAGCCTGTATCACGCCGGTTTTGAGACCGAGAGCAAGGTCAACATCAAGTGGGTGGACAGCGAAACGCTGCTGGATCAGGACCGCTGCGCCGAGGAGCTTTCCGAAGTGGACGGCATCATCCTGCCGGGCGGCTTCGGCGACCGCGGCATTGAGGGTATGATCCAGGCTGCCCAGTATGCCCGTGAACAGCATATCCCCTACTTCGGCATCTGCCTGGGCATGCAGATCATGGTGATGGAATACGCCCGCAACGTGCTGGGCTATGCCGACGCCAACTCCAGCGAGTTCACCCCCGAAGGCGCCCACAACGTCATCGACCTGATGCCCGACCAGCAGGGCAACATTCCCAAGGGCGGCACCATGCGCCTGGGCAAATATCCCTGCACCATCAAGCCGGACACCACCATGGCCAAGTGCTACGGCAAACTGGAAATCGACGAGCGTCATCGCCATCGCTACGAGTTCAACAACGACTACCGCACCCAGTTTGAGGAAAAGGGCCTGACCATCGCGGGCACCAGCCCCGACGGCCGTCTGGTGGAGGCTGTGGAACTTTCCGAGCGTCCCTTCCATGTGGGCGTACAGTTCCACCCCGAATTCAAGAGCCGCCCCAACCGCGCCCATCCCCTGTTCAAGGGCTTTGTGGCGGCCGCGCTGCAGTACCAGGCCGAGCACACCCCCACCGGCCATCCCGCCATGGTGGGCGAATGATCTTTGCCTGAGCTTTAAACGATAATGAAAAAGCACACCGCCGATGCGGTGTGCTTTTTTGTTGCTCTTGTTTGCCCCTTCCCCCGGGGCGAAGCGCCTTCGCTTCCCATTCCCGGGTCAGTCCGTTGGAAGTTCTTTGGTTCCTTTCTTTCAAGAAAGGAACTCAGCGGTCCTGCAGGGGCACATACTCCCTGGGTACCATGATGCTCTGGTACGCGGGACGGATGATCTTGTCCATATTGACAAGTTCCTCCATGCGGTGGGCCGACCAGCCCACGATACGGGCAATGGCGAAGATGGGGGTGTACAGCTCCACGGGGATGCCCAGCATATCGTAGACAAAGCCGGAGTAGAAGTCCACGTTGGCGGAAACACCTTTATAGATGTGGCGCTTCTCGGCAATGACCTGGGGCGCCAGACGCTCGATGGTGTTGTAGTATTCAAAGTCACGGTCGCGGCCCTTGGCGTCGGCCAGCTGATGCACGAAGTTTTTGAACACCACGGCACGGGGGTCGCTGAGAGAGTAGACCGCATGGCCCATACCGTAGATCAGGCCCTTCTGGTCAAAAGCCTGCCGGTCCACGATCTTGCTCAGGTAATCGCGCATGGCGTCCTCATCGGTGGGATCGGCCACGTGGGCACGGATGTCGTCCATCATGTGCATGACCTTGATGTTGGCGCCGCCGTGCTTGGGGCCTTTCAGGCTGGAGAGGGCCGCCGCAACGACGGAATAGGTATCAGAGCCGGAGGAAGTGACTACGCGGGTGGTGAAGGTGGAGTTGTTGCCGCCGCCGTGCTCCATGTGCAGCAGCAGGGCGATATCCAGCACGTGGGCTTCCAGGTCGGTGTACTGGCGGTCGGGGCGCAGCATCTGCAGCAGGTTTTCCGCTGTGGAAAGTTCCGGTTTCGGCCGGTGGATGTACATGCTGCCGTCGCACTCATAATAATGGTAGGCATGGTACCCGTAGACGGCCAGCATGGGGAACACGCTGATGAGTTTGATGCACTGTTCCAGCTGGGTCTGCAGATCGCTCTTGCCGATATCATCGTCATAGCTGGCCAGCGTCAGCACACTGCGGGTCAGCGAGTTCATCAGGTCCTTGCTGGGGGCCTTCATGATGACGTCGCGCACAAAGTTGGTGGGAAGATCCCGGCATTTGGCCAGGCAATCCTTAAAGGATTCCAGCTGCTTTTCGTTGGGCAGATCCCCCAGCAGCAGCAGATAGGCAGCTTCCTCGAAGGCATACCGTTTGCCGCGCAGGCCGCGGATCAGGTCATAGACATTATAACCGCGGTACCACAGTCTGCCGTCACAGGGGACCTGCTGGCCGTCACGCTCTTCAAAGGCATCGATGCGGGAAATATTGGTGATGCCTGCCAGAACGCCCTTGCCGTCCTGATCGCGCAGACCGCGCTTGATGTGGTACTGGCCGAACAGTGCCGGGTCCACCCGGTTGTTGGTGACGCACTCTTCGGTAAAGATGCGTGCTTCCTTTTCGATGGCTGCATAATCGCTCATAAAGAACCCTCCCTTTCCGACGTCTATGACGGAACGTTTGATTTTTTTCCCATTTCACACTTCTTTTTTGTACAGAACGTATACTGATTATTATACCGAGTTGATTTTATTGTGTCAAACGAACATTTTGTGAACATAGTTCATATTCTAACAAAAAAAGCACGCCCGGCGGGAAAGTTTTTTCGTCCAGGCGTACTTTTATGGTTTCCGTGTAAAATTTCAGGAGGGAGGTGCAGGAGACGCGGCGCAGCCGCTGAATCCGAACCTCCTCTTTGCGCGTCCGATTATCCCTGCCGGGCCTGCAGGGCAGCCAGCAGCGGCGGCAGCAGCTGCTTTTTGCGGCTCACCACACCGGGCAGCACGGCAACACCGTCCTTGGGCTCCACGCCGAAGGCATCGCGGATGATCTCCTCGGTGTTGTGGCCCCAGTACATCAGGTCGGTGCTCTGGGTCTTCATGTCGGTGAACATATAGAAGATCATGGGCAGACCTTCCCGGCGGCCCGCTTCGGGCAGGAAGGGGCCTACCAGCGCTTCGGCCGCCGCACGGGATTTGTCCGTCATATAAATGGACTGGCCCACGCCGAACTTGGCATCGCCGCGGCTGAACGCCTTGAAATCGGAGCGGAAGACATCCTCGGCATCGCGGCCGGTGAGATCGGCCCCCGCCTCAAACATCTGCTCGGCGTAGGTGGGAATATCCTCCCCGGCGATCTCGGCCAGGGCCTTGGCGGTGGCTTCGTCCTGAGGGGTGGAGGTGGGCGAACGGAACATCAGCGTATCGGAGAGAATGGCCGACAGCAGCAGGCCCGCGATCTCCCGGGAGGGGGTCATATCCTGCTCCTGATACATCTGATACAGGATGGTGGCCGTGCAGCCCACCGGCACATTGCGGAAATACACCGGGCCGCTGGTTTCCAGGTTGCCGATGCGGTGATGGTCGATGATTTCCAGGATTTCGGCCTGTTCCAGACCATCCACCGCCTGGGTGCGCTCGTTGTGGTCCACCAGGATCAGCCGCTTGCGGTGAAGGTTCAGCAGGTTACGGCGGCTGACGACGCCGCAGTACTTGCCGTTTTCATCCAGAATCGGGAAGTAGCGGTGACGCACGCTGGCCATGATCTTGCGGGCATCCTCGATGGGGGTATTGACGCTGAACTTCATCAGGTCATGGGTGCGCATGAAGTGGCGCACCGGCACGGCGGTGGTGACCAGACGGCCCGCCGCGTAGGTATCGTAGGGGGTGGCCAGCACGTTGCAGCCCTTCTCCTGGGCACGGGCCACGATGGTGCGGGGCACCGCCGAACCGCAGCAGACCACAATGGCCGCGGCGCCGCAGTCGATGGCGCACATCTGGGTTTCGTACCGGTTGGAGACCAGCACCAGGTCGCCGGGCTTGACCAGTTCCTCCATGATTTCGGGACTGGTGCCGATGCAGATACGCCCCTCGGTGATGCGGGCATCGGGATTGCCCACGATCAGTTCTGCCTGCAGGGTTTCCAGCAGGTTGTGGTAGCTGGTGTTGGCTGCCGCCAGCACGCCGGTGTCAAACAGGTCCATGTTGGCATCGGCGATATCCTTGATGGTGATAAGGCCCTGGAGCTCGTTTTCTTTATCGGTGATGCACAGGGTGTCGATCTCCACATCGCGCATCAGGTTCCAGGCGGCACGCACGCTCACCTCGGCGTTGATGCCCGGCTGTTTGCGGATGTCGATATCCTTGATCTGGGGGCTGACGTCGGTGCAGAGCCGCGGTGCCTCGATGCCGAAATGGTTGAGCACAAACTGCGTTTCACGGTTGATATGTCCGGCGCGGCGGGCTTCGTACTTGCCGTTCAGGCTGCCGCGGTTTTTCAGCCATGCGTAGGACAGCGCCGAGCAGATGGAGTCGGTATCCGGGTTCTGGTGGCCAATGATATTGATATGGCGCACATTTTCGGTTGACATAGGTTGTTCCTCTCTTCCATAAAGAGTATGGCGGGCCTTTTCCCTCACAGCCCGCAAAATTACCAAAAGTTCTTTCCTTGCACTCTATTACATTTTCTATTATACCACACTTTTTTGCCCTTTGCGATTCTTGACAATAACCGCATTACAGCGTAAAATAGATGCTGTATGTGGATATTGGGGAAAGCTCCCCTTGTAACGCAAGTTCAAATAGAGAGGGAACGGATATGATTCAGGAAAATTTACGCAACGTCGCGATCATTGCCCACGTTGACCACGGCAAGACGACGCTGGTGGACCAGATGCTCAAGCAGTCTGGTGCCTTCCGCGCCAACCAGCAGGTGGCCGAGCGCGTGATGGACTCCGGCGACATCGAGCGTGAGCGCGGCATCACGATTCTGGCCAAGAACTGCTCCTGTGTGTATGAGGGCGTCAAGATCAACATCGTCGACACCCCGGGCCACGCCGACTTCGGCGGCGAGGTGGAGCGCGTTCTGAAGATGGTCAACGGCGTTCTGCTGCTGGTGGACGCCGCCGAGGGCTGCATGCCCCAGACCCGCTTTGTTCTGCAGAAAGCCCTGCAGCAGAACCTGTCTCTGGTCATCGCGGTCAACAAGATCGACCGCCCCGACGCCCGCATCAAGGAAGTCATCGACGAGATTCTGGAACTGCTGATGGACCTGGGCGCCACCGACGAGCAGCTGGACAGCCCCATGGTGTTCTGCTCCGGCCGTAACGGCACCGCCAGCTACGACTGGACCCACCCCGAGAACGGCACCGACCTGAAGCCCCTGTTCGATACCATCCTGAAGTACGTGCAGCCGCCGGAGGGCGAGCCCGACGAGCCGCTGCAGATGCTGGTTTCCAGTGTGGACTACAACGAGTTTGTGGGCCGCATGGGCGTGGGCCGCGTGCAGAACGGCGTCATCAAGGTTGGTTCCCCGGTGCAGGTCTGCGACTGGCACAACCCCGATGTGCATATGACCGGCCGCATCACCAAGCTGTTTGACTTCAAGGCCAACGGCCGTGAGCCCATCGAGCAGGCGGTCGCCGGCGACATCGTCGCTTTTGCGGGTCTGCCCGATATCTCCATCGGCAACACCCTGTGCGATCCCAGCAAGGTGCAGCCCCTGCCCTTCGTCAAGATCAACGATCCCACGGTGGAGATGACCTTCTCAGTCAACGACTCCCCCTTTGCGGGCAAGGAAGGCAAGTACGTCACCTCCCGCCAGATCCGTGACCGCCTGATGCGCGAGCTGCTGAAGGACGTCGCCCTGAAGGTGGAAGATTCCGCCACCACCGACTCTTTCCGCGTCATGGGCCGTGGCGAAATGCACCTGTCCATCCTCATCGAGACCATGCGCCGTGAAGGCTACGAACTGCAGGTTTCTCCCCCGCACGTTCTGACCCACGAGGAGAACGGCAAGACCATGGAACCCATGGAGCGTGTTGTCATCGACGTGCCCGAAGTTTACCAGGGCAACGTCATGACCGCTCTGGGCGCACGCAAGGGCATCCTGATGAACATGCAGATGATGAACAGCCGTTCCCGTCTGGAGTTCCGTATGCCCAGCCGCGGCCTGTTCGGTTACCGCAGCCAGTTCCTCACCGATACCCACGGTGAAGGCATCATGAACACCATCTTCGACGGTTACGAAGAATGGTGCGGTGATATCCAGACCCGTTCCACCGGTTCTCTCATCAGCTTCGAGACCGGCGACGCCGTGACCTACGGTCTGTTCAACGCGCAGCAGCGCGGCACCCTGCTGGTCAACGCCGGTGAAAAGGTCTACGCCGGTGAGGTCGTGGGCTACACCCCCACGGGCGAGGACATCACCGTCAACGTCTGCAAAACCAAGCACCTGACCAATACCCGTGCTTCCGGCAGTGATGACGCCCTGCGTCTGGTGCCGGTGAGCAAGTTCAGCCTGGAAGGCTGTCTGGAATTCCTGGCGCCCGACGAACTGCTGGAGGTCACCCCGGAGAACCTGCGTATCCGCAAGCGCATCCTGGACCATGACCTGCGCATGAAGGCTGCCAGCAAGAAGAACAAGGGCTAAGACATCGTCGGCACATGTTCCGCCGATGACGATGAAATCGTAATACAGCAACACCCCCGGCCGGATGGCCGGGGGTGTTTTTTATTTCGTCAGGAGGTCCCGGTACAGGGGACCACCGGCGTCCAGTCGGTGGAACCGGCCAGATAGTCCTCGGTGGAAATGAAGGCAAAGTTGCTGACGACATAAGGTTCCGTACCCACCGCCACCATCACCTGATCCTGACCCACAAACAGTTCCGGCCAGCCGTTGGTCCCGGTGATGTGGGGCATTTCATACACCTGCCCATCGGCCAAATCATAGATCCACAGGCTGCCCTCGCTACCGCCCATGAGCCAGCGCAGGCTGCCGTTCTGGGTGAAGGTCCAGGTGCTCCGTTCATTGCCCGGTTGGCCGGGCAGGGCCTGCCAGTCGGTACCGTCGGCGGCACAGCTTTCCGTTCCGCCAATAGTTCCATCCCCCGCAAACCAGTCAAAGTACAGCCGGTCCCCGGCCATGCCCAAAAGAGAATAGCGCTTTTTGCTGCCGTCGGGCTGCTGGATGCCGTAATAGGGCGTTTGCCAGATCGTTTCCAGTTCGCCGGTGGCCGGGTCATACCAGTCGTATTCCGCCGTGGCATTCTGGCACACTGCCTCGTACTGTTCCCAGTTCCGGGAATCAGGCAGCGGCACATCGGTGATCAGGCGCATCAACAGAAAACGATCTTCCCCCACAGCGTAAATACTCTGGGTCTGATCGGGCAGTTCCAACAGCGTGAATTCACCGGTTGCCAGGTTCAGGCGAACCCCTTTTTTGTGGCTATCGGGGTAGGTATAGTCAAAATCATAGGCACTGTACTCGTCCGCGTAATCGGGCATAAAGTTCCCCCTTAGCGGCACAACCCGGGCTTCCCCGCCGTTTTGGGGCACCTGGTACATGGAATCATTGGCAAACACACAGATGCTGTTTTCATAAGGCACCACTGAAGAACTCTCCTGAAGCGGCGCCTCTATCGAGAACAGGCAGCTGCGCCGGGCGGTGGTCAGGTCTACCTGCAGCAGTTGAAGCACCGGAGCATCTTCCTCCTGCCATGCAAACACCGTATTGTACACCGCGTCCGCCGTGGATTCCCGATAGTTCACCACCCGCAGATGTCCCACCGGGAAAGCCGCCGTTTCCGCCGCGCCGGTTTCCGCTGTCTGCGCATTTTCAACAGTGTTGTTGAAAGTTTCTTTGTTTCCCGATGCCGCCGGGGCGCAGGCAGAAAGACAAAAAGCCAGCGCCAGCAGCACAAACAGGGATTTTTTCATCGTCGGGCTCCTTTCTGTGGGTTAGTCCTCCGCCGGCGTAACATCGGTGCCGGTAAAATTACCCGCCAGATAATCCATCTCGGACACCAGGCAATAGGTGATTCCTTTTTCCAGGCTTCTGTCGAACTTTGCCAGCAGTACACGGCCATCATCGGTCAATGCCACCGGGTCGATCAGTTCCTCCTCCGTCTTGGCCGGGACCTCATATTGGGTGCTGTCCGCCAGGCGGTAGATAATCTGTGTTTTTCCGGTACTGTGCACAAACCACTGGATTTCGCCCTTTTGCTTGAGGGGATTTGCGCCTTCCTGGGCGGCAAACACCGTTTGGGCCCCGCTGCCATCCAGCGCGCAGCATTCTATACGGCCGTTCGCGTACCCGGCGCCCTGTAACGACGCACGGAAAAAGTAGAGTTTGCCATCGGCTTTGCCCAGATAGGTACGGACCTGCTCCAACCCGGTTTCTTCTCTGTCACCATAGTAGGGTTCTTCCAGCACTGTTTCCACCGAACCGTCGGCGGGGTCCCACCAGGCATATTCCACCGTGGCATTCTGCAAGGCGGCGGTACGCTGCTCCTCCCCCTGCAAAGAGGACATGGGCAGGTCGCTGTGCAGCCGGGTGATCAGAAGCCGGCTGCCGTCCGCATCACAGATATCGGTGGTCTGCGCGGGCAGGCTGGTTTCCTCCACCTCACCAGTGGCCGGGTCCAGCCGCCGCATGACCGTGTACTCGTTGTACCCTGCCGGGAACAGATAGAGATACCGGTCGTCCAGATAACCGATGTAGTACGCATCCCCCAGCGGCACCGTCCGTGTATCCCCGCTTACAAGATCCCGACTGTAGAGGATCTGGCTTTTCTCTGAACGCAGGATATAATGCAGCGTATCCCCTTGCACAAAACAGTTTTGAAAGAAGGCGGCCGGTTCCCCGGTATCAAAGAGGCGGCGCTGCTGTGCCGTGGTGTAGTCGATCTGCTGGATATACCCCTTGTCGGCGTAATTGCCCCCGTTTCCTTCCACCCCTTGCAGATACCGAACGGTGCCGGTGTTGTCGCAATCGTCCATGCGGCGCAAGGTGCCGACGATGGCCGTGGCCTCCGCAGATTCCACCGTCGATGCGGTTTCTTCTGTGACGGCAGCGGGCGCTTCGGATTCCGGCACGGTGGCCGCGCCGCAGGCCGAAAGGCAGAAGGCCAGGGCCAGCAGGGAAAACAAAGCTCGTTTCATGAGACAACTCCTCCTCATATAATGATTTTATGGTTCCAGTATGATACCCCTTTGTATCGGAGTTGTACCAAAATCTGCCTTTTCCGGCTTTGGTGCAAAGTTTTTTTCACGCAAAACAGCCGCACCGCAGCGGGTATGCTGCGGTGCGGCTGTTAAAAAGTCCGGGTGACAGGATTCGAACCTGCGAAATCTCCTGGTCCCAAACCAGGCGCGATACCAAGCTTCGCCACACCCGGGCGCAATCTTGACTGAACTATTATAGTACGGGGAACCGGGTCGCGTCAAGGGGAAACGCGCTATGTGACCTCATCACAGAAAACGACAGACGCAGGGTGTATACTAGAGCCACAACAAGAGAATAAGGAGGACAAAACAATGTCTGTACTGCATATTACGAAAGAAAACTTCAACGCTGAGGTTGTGAACTCCGACCGTCCGGTTCTGCTGGATTTCTGGGCCACCTGGTGCGGCCCCTGCCGTATGGTAGGCCCGCTGGTGGAGGAGATCGCCGCCGAGCATCCCGAAATCAAGGTAGGCAAGATCAACGTGGATGAGCAGCCCGAGCTGGCCGCCCAGTTCCAGATCATGAGCATCCCCACCCTGATGGTGGTGAAAAGCGGCAAGATCACCCAGCGCGTGGTTGGCGCCCGCCCCAAGGCCCAGATCCTGGCGCTGGTACAGGAGGGCTGAACCATGGGTTTCTTTGATTTTCTGCGCGGGCCGGACATGGATGCCGGTGTGGAGCAGTTCCGCCAGACCCCCGGCGCCCTGCTGCTGGATGTGCGCACCGAGGGTGAGTACGCCGAGGGGCACATTTCCGGGGCGAAGAATCTGCCGCTGCAATCGCTGGCGGGCATCGCTACAGTGGCCCCTGCCAAGGATACCCCGCTGTTTCTCTACTGCCGCAGCGGCGCCCGCAGCAGCCAGGCTGCCAGCCAGCTGCAGCGCATGGGCTACACCCGGGTGACCAACATCGGCGGGATCATGAACTATCAGGGAAAGGTGGAACGGTAAGATGAAAGTCGTCATCGTGGGCGGTGTGGCAGGCGGTGCCACCGCGGCAGCCCGGCTTCGCCGGCTGGACGAAACCGCCGAGATCGTGGTGTTTGAGCGGTCGGGGTTCATCTCCTATGCCAACTGCGGTCTGCCTTACTACATCGGCGGCGTGATCGAGGATGAGGCCGAACTGACGCTGCAAACCCCGGAGAGTTTTTATGAGCGGTTCCGGGTACAGGTCAAGGTCCGCCACGAGGTCACGGCCATCGACCGTGCCGCCAAGACGGTGACGGTACGCGATCTTACCACCGGCAGAGTTTTCACCGAAGTCTACGACAAATTGCTGCTGGCCCCCGGTGCCAGACCCACCCAGCCCGCGCTGCCCGGCGTGGGGCTGGACCGGCTGTTCACCCTGCGCACCGTGGAGGACACCCTGCGCATCCGCCGTTTTGTGGATGAACAGCACCCCCAATCGGTGGTACTGGCGGGCGGCGGGTTCATCGGGCTGGAACTGGCCGAGAACCTGCGGGAGCGGGGCCTGGATGTGACCATTGCACAGCGGCCCCGCCAGCTGATGGCCCCCTTTGACGCCGACATGGCGGCGCTGATCCACCGGGAAGTCCGCGCCCACGGCGTACATCTGGCCCTGGGCCACACGGTGGAAGGCTTTGCTGAAACCAACGGCGGCGTGGAGGTACTGCTCAAAGACGAGCAGCCGCTGCGGGCCGACATGGTGGTGCTGGCCATCGGTGTAACGCCGGACAGCCGGCTGGCCGCCGACGCCGGGCTGGAGCTGGGGCTCAAGGGCAGCATTGCGGTCAACGACCGGATGCAGACCTCCGACCCGGACATTTATGCCGTAGGCGACGCCGTACAGGTACGCCACTTCGTCAGCGGGCAGCCCGCCCTCATCGCGCTGGCGGGTCCTGCCAACAAACAGGGCCGCATTGCCGCCGACAACATCGCCGGCGGTGACAGTCACTTCAAGGGTTCCCAGGGCAGCTCGGTGCTGAAGATCTTTGGCCTGACCGCCGCCGCCACCGGCCTGAACGAGGGCGCTGCCCGCCGGGCGGGTCTGGACACCGACGCCGTGGTGCTTTCCCCCATGAACCACGCCGGGTACTATCCGGGCGGCCAGGTGATGACGATGAAGGTCATCTTTGAGCGGCGCACCGGCAAGATTCTGGGTGCGCAGATCATCGGTTCCGACGGTGTGGACAAGCGCATCGATGTACTGGCCACTGCCATCCGGGCCGGTATGAGTGCCTACGACCTGACCGAGCTGGACCTGGCCTATGCGCCGCCCTATTCCTCGGCCAAGGACCCGGTGAACATGGCGGGCTATATGATCGAAAACCTGCTCACCGGCAGGGTACGGCAGTTCCGTCTGGATGACCTGGCCGCCCTGCCCCGGGACGGCAGCGTGACGCTGGTGGATGCCCGCACCCCCGGCGAATACCGCCGGGGCCATGCGGACGGGTTTATCAACCTGCCGCTGGACGAACTGCGGCAGCACCTGGCAGAACTGGACCCCGCCAAGCCCGTGTATGTCATGTGCCAGAGCGGCCTGCGCAGCTATCTGGCCTGCCGCATCCTGGCCCAGCACGGTTTTACCTGCTACAACTTTACGGGTGGCTACCGTTTTTATGAAGCCGTAGCCACCGACCACCGCCAGAGCCAGCAGGCGTTTGCCTGCGGCATGGACAAATAATCTTGCTTCAAAAGGGAGGTTCGGATTCAGCGGCTGCGCCGCATCTCCTGCACCTCCCTCTTGGACACCCACCATCACAAAAAAACGCGTTCTTGTGCCGTATTCCGGCGACTCGAACGCGTTTTTTTGTTCTAGCAGTATCCTGATTGTCGGCACATGTCCGCCGACCAGGATAATATTTTATTTTTCCGCCAGGGTCTGCAGGCGGGCGGTGTCCAGCAGTTCCACACTGCCGCGGGACAGTCTGACCAGCCCCTCTCCCTGGAAATACCGCAGCATCCGGGTGACAACCTCCCGCGGAGACCCCAGGTGATGCCCGATGGTTTCGTGGGTGATTTTCAGCGTGGTGCTGCCGTCCAGCGCGCTTTCCTCCAGCAGGAACGCTGCCAGTCGTTTATCGAAACTTTTCCACAGGATCTGCTCAATGAGCCACATCACGTCGGAGAAGCGTTCCGCCATGATCTCGTTGGTGTAGTTGGCCACCGGGGCGGATTCCTCCATCAGCTGCTTGTAGCGCTGGGCCGGGATCTGCCAGAATTCGGCATCCTTCTCAACCTCGATGGTCACATCATACTGCAGCCCCCGCAGGATGCAGGATGCCGACATCAGGCAAAAATCCCGCGGAAACAGCCGGTAAAGGGTGACCTCCCGCCCTTCGTCCGAGAGGATGTACACCCGCAGCTGCCCCGTGCGCACCAGCAGAAAACCGATGCAGTCCGCCGAGCCGTTGTGCAGCACGGTCCCCTCGGGTACGCTGCGCAGGGCAGCGCCACCGGCCAGCGTCTGCTGCTGGGCCGGGGTGAGTTTATCCCATATGGGAAAATATTCTGAAAATTCCATCGGCGGTTCCTCCCTGCCGTTAGCTTATCGTATTTTGGGGCGTTCGTCAAATCCCGCCGTTTTCTCCGTCTTCTTTGCGGATAAAATGGGTCTGACGATAGGTACGCGGCGCCACGCCGTACACCGACTTGAACGCCCGGGAGAAATGCAGCTGGTTGGCGTAACTGACCATGGCGCTGATGGTGCCGATGGGCAGCGCCGTTTCCTTGAGCATCTGGGCCGCCCGGGCCATGCGGTAGTGCAGCAAAAAGGCCTGGGGGCTTTCCCCCATGGAATCACGGAAAACTTTGCCGAAATAGCTGCGGTTCAATCCGCAGAAGGCCGCGATCTCCTCGATGGAGATATCCCGCTGGTAATTCTGCTCAATAAAAGAGAGAGCTTCCTTCATATAAAAGTCGCGCAGACGGCGCTGGCTGGGCAGCCGCTTGTTGGCTGAGGACTGCACCAGCTGGTCCAGAAACAGAAATCCCTGGCCGATCTGCCGCACCGGGCTGTCCTGGGGGTGGTTGACGATGTTCATCATCTGTTCCTGCAGCAGCCGCCCTGCTTCGCGGCTCTGGGGGGTGTACACCGGCTGCGCGGGGCTTAACCCCGCCAGGCTGATGCTCTCGCTGACACGCAGCCCGTCAAACTCGATCCAGGTATATTCCCAGGGATTTTTTTCATCGGCCACGTAGGTGGTGGTCTGGTCCGGCACGATCAAGAAACCGTGCCCTTTCTCGATACGGTAGGATTTTTCGTTGGCGTAAAGCATGCCCCGCCCCGAAATGACATAGTGGAACAGATAGTGGTCCCGTTTGTGGGGGCCGTAGGCATGCAGCGGTTCGGTACGCTCCCAACCATACTGGTAGAGGTTCAGGTCCACAAATCGCTCGTCCTGAAAGACATGAAATTTGAGCTTATTTTCGGTATATACGTCATTTCGACACTGCATGGCGCCGCCTCCCCTTCCTTCTTTTTCCTATTATATACCATAATGCGTCTACACTTCAATAAAAATCATAGAAATCATACAAATTGAGATATGAAAAGAAGAATAAAGATATTCACGCAATGTTCTGCAAATTGTATAATAAAGCTGCTGATTCGGGAAATATTTTGTGCATAGTGCACATTGCACAAAATTTTCAAAGAAATTCCATCAAATTGGCGAGAATCCACTCTCCCACTGCCGCACCGGCCGGGCTGGCAGCGAACCACTGCAAAAGATCAACAGGAGGAAGACATCTATGAACATCAAACGGAAGTTGGTTGCCGGGTTGATGGCGACGTGCCTGACGGCAGGTTTGGCCACGGGCCTGACCGCATGCGGATCGGACAGCTCCGACGGCACCGTGAACCTGACGTTCCAGATCTGGGACGTTGCGCAGCGTGACGGTATGCAGGCGATGTGTGACGCCTACACCGAGCAGCATCCCAACGTCCACATCGAGGTGCAGGTTACCAGCTGGGATGAGTACTGGACCAAACTGGAAGCCGCGGCGATCTCCAACCAGATGCCCGACATCTTCTGGATGCACACCAACGAGATCCTGAAGTATGCCGACTACGGCAAACTGGCCGATTGCTCCGACATCGTGGACACCGAGCACTTCTCGGACATTTCGCTGGCCAACGCCAGCGGCTCCGACGGCAAGCTGTACGCTGTGCCCAAGGACAAGGATACCGTCGGCCTTGTGTACAACAAGGAAATGTTTGACGCGGCCGGTGTGGCTTACCCCGACGAAACCTGGACCTGGGATGACCTGTGCGAGGCCTCCCAGAAGATTTACGACGCCACCGGCAAGTACGGCTACATGGCCTACGGCGACGATCAGCTGGGTTACTGGAACTTCGTGTACCAGGCGGGCGGCAGCATCCTGACCGAGGACAAGACCCGCGGCAACTTCACCGATCCCGCCACCAAGATGGGCATGGAATTCTACATCAATCTGCAGCAGAACGAATGGTGCCCCAACCAGAACTACTTTGCAGAAACCGCCCCCGGCACCGCCTTCTTCTCCGAGAAGGGCGCCATGTTCTTTGAGGGCGACTGGAACATCCTGAGCGAGCTGAAGAACTACCCCGACATGGTGGGTAAGTGGGACGTAGCCGTGCTGCCCAAGTGCCCCAACCCCATGAGCGGTGACGGCCGCGCTTCCATCTCCAACGGCCTGAGCTACGCCACCAGCGCCACCAACAAGCACATGGACATCGTCAAGGACGTGCTGAAGTTCTTCGGCAGCGAGGAAGGCCAGCGCATCCAGGGCGAGAGCGGCGCTGCCATCCCCGCCTACGAAGGCCTGGAAGAGACCTGGGTCGGCGTCTTTGATGAGTATCCCATCAATGTGCAGCCCTTCATCGACATGTTTGACTACTGCGTCCAGAGCGTCAACAACGCCGCCCGCCCCGAGTGGAAGACCCCGGTCAGCGATACGCTGCTGAAGATCTACACCGGCGAGTTGGACATCGACACCGGCCTGCAGACGATGCAAGAGATCGTGGATGAGGCCAGTGCCGAATATTACCCGGAGGAGGATGCGTAATGCAAAAATCATCGAAACTTGCCCGCGATGGTGCCAAGTGGGGCCTGCTTATGGTCGCGCCCACCATCATCGGTCTGCTGGTCCTGAACATCTATCCCTTCCTTGACGCCATCCGCATGAGCTTTTCCAAGTCGCTGCCCTTCGGCATGTTCGAGTTCGAGGGCATCGACAACTATGTGGAAATGTTCCAGAACGCTGAATTCTGGAAGGCTACCTGGAATACCATCCTGTTCTGCATCCTGACGGTGCCGGTAGGCATCTTCCTGGCGCTGCTGGTGGCCGTGCTGCTGAACAGCAAGATCCGCGGCCGCACCACCTTCCGTGCCATCTTCTTCCTGCCCATGGTTGTGGCCCCTGCCGCCGTGGCTATGGTTTGGAAGTGGATTTTTAACACCCAATATGGTATTATTAACTCGGTGTTCGGCGTCAACGTCGGTTGGCTGACCGATTCCCGCTTTGTACTTCTCACCTGCGCCGTCGTTCAGATCTGGTCCAACATCGGCTACGACGCCGTGCTGCTGCTGGCCGGCCTGCAGAATGTTTCGGCCACCCTGTACGAGGCTGCCGACCTGGACGGCGCGTCCAAGGTCAAGCAGTTCTTCTCCATCACGCTGCCCATGGTTTCGCCCACGCTGTTCGTTGTCATGATCATGCGTCTGATGTCCTCTTTGAAGGTCTTCGACCTGATCTACATGATGGTGGATGACGCCAACCCCGCTTTGAACGATGCCCAGAGCTTGATGTCCCTGTTCTACCGCGAGAGCTTTATCGCCGGTGACAAGGGCTATGCATCCGCCATCGTCGTCTGGACCGTGCTGCTGATCGGTGTTGTCACCCTCTTCCAGTTCTGGGGCCAGAAGAAGTGGGTCAATTACGAGGTGTGAGGTGTAAAGTATGAATACCAGTATGAAAAGCAACAAGCGGCTTTCCACCACGCTGACCTATGTTGTTCTGATCCTGGGCAGCATCCTCATGATCTTCCCCTTCGTATGGATGCTTCTGACCAGCTTCAAAACCCAGGCCGAATCCATGGCGATCCCGCCGCAGATCCTGCCCTCCCAGTGGAACTTCGACAACTTCGCTACAGCGCTGGCAAGCCTTCCCTTCCTGAACCTGTACGTCAACACCGGTCTGTTGATCGTGTTCCGTGTGGTCTGCGCCGTGCTCTTCAGCTCGATGGCCGGCTATGCCTTCGCCAAACTGCAGTTCCCCTGCAAGAACCTGCTGTTCAGCATCGTGCTGGTGCAGATGATGCTGCCCAGCCAGATCTTCATCACCCCGCAGTACCTGATGCTGGCTCGCATGGGCCTGACCAACACCATCTTCGCGCTGGTGTTCCCCGGCCTGGTCTCCGCTTTCGGCACCTTCTTCCTGCGGCAGACGTACTTAGGCATCCCCAATGAGATTGCCGAGGCCGCCTATCTGGACGGCTGTACCAAGTGGCAGACCTTCACCAAGGTCATGTTCCCCCTGACCGGTTCCAGCTGCGCTGCTCTGGCGATCTTCACCGCGGTGTTTGCTTACTCCGACCTGATGTGGCCCCTGATCTGCAACACCGACCTGAACATGATGACCCTTTCCGCCGGCCTTTCTACCCTGAACGGCCAGTACACCACCAACTTCCCGGTCCTGATGGCCGGCAGCTTCCTGGCCATGATCCCCATGGTCATCCTGTACCTGCTGTTCCAGAAACAGTTCATCCAGGGCATTGCGATGACCGGCGGCAAATAATTCGCTCCATCGCTTGATTATGCCTGGCAACAGGCATTCCAGCGGCAGGCGGACGGACGGCAGATACCGGTCC
The DNA here is from genome assembly GCA_900545545.1 of uncultured Subdoligranulum sp. Classification (GTDB taxonomy): domain Bacteria; phylum Bacillota; class Clostridia; order Oscillospirales; family Ruminococcaceae; genus Gemmiger. The sequence goes on from UQZO01000005.1 coordinate 101,453, forward strand.
GCCCGCCTGTTGCTGTTTGTTTGGAAAACAGTGTGCCCGGAATTTTGCCCTCCGGCTCATTCCGGCACTGTCTATATATATTTTTATCAGGAGGTCCTTTTATGGGTATTCAATTCGACACCGCCACAGGCGTTTTTGCACTGGAAACCGCACACACCAGCTACCACATGCAGGTGGACCCGCGGGGACATCTGCTGCACTTGTACTACGGTCGCAGCATCGGCCAGGGCAGCCTGAAAGCGCTGTACCCCCGGGCTGACCACGGTTTTTCGCCGGACTACTACCCCTGCCGCCGGGAGCGCGGCGTCTCCCCGGATGTGCTCCCCCAGGAGTACACCGGCTGCAATGTAGGCGACTTCCGGCTTTCCTGCCTGGTCGTCCGCGATGAGACCGGTGCCGCCGGTGCGGATTTTGTCTATGTTTCCCACCGCATCGAAGCCGGCAAGTATGCCCTGGAGGGCCTGCCCTGTGCCCACGAGGAAGACGGCGACGCCGAGACCCTGTGCATCACCCTGCGGGATTTCGTCACCGGGCTGGAGCTGGACCTTCTGTACGGCGTATTTGCCGACCAGGATATCATCACCCGCGCCGCCCGGCTGCGCAACAACGGCACCCATACCCTGCGGCTGGAAAAGGCCGCGTCCCTCTGCCTGGATTTTCCCTTCGGTGAATGGGATCTGATCCACTTCCACGGCCGCCACGCCATGGAACGCCAGATGGAGCGCACGCCCCTGGCCAACGCCATCCAGACCGTTTCCTCCACCCGTGGCGCTTCCAGCCACCACCACAATCCCTTTGTGATCCTGTGCGACCGGGACGCCACCGAGACTTCCGGCTTGTGCTACGGCATGATGCTGGTATACTCCGGCAGCCACCGCACCGACATCGAGGTAGACCAGAACGGTTCCACCCGCCTGGTCAGCGGCATCCACGACGAGCGCTTCAGCTGGAAGCTGGAGCCCGGGGATGCCTTCACGGCGCCGGAAGCCCTGCTGAGCTGCTCTTACGAGGGCCTGACCACCCTGTCCCAGCATTACCAGCACTTTGTGCGGCACAACATCTGCCGCAGCCCCTTCCGCTTTACCCGCCGCCCGGTGCTCATCAACAACTGGGAGGCCACCTACTTCCAGTTCACCACCGACACCATCTGCCGCATTGCCGAGAAGGCCGCCAGCCTGGGTGTCGAGATGCTGGTGCTGGACGACGGCTGGTTCGGCAAGCGCAACGACGACAACAGCGGTCTGGGCGACTGGTATGTCAACGAGAAGAAGCTGCCCGGCGGCCTGAACCCGCTGATTGAGCGCATCAACGCCCTGGGCATGAAGTTCGGCATCTGGGTAGAGCCGGAGATGATCAGCGAAGATTCCGACCTTTACCGCGCCCACCACGACTGGGCACTGCGCCTGCCCGGCCGTGACCCCGCCATGGGCCGCAACCAGCTGGTGCTGGACCTGGGCCGCGAGGAAGTGGTGGACTACCTGACCGAGGTGCTCAGCGACCTTCTGCGCAACCACCACATTGAATATGTAAAATGGGACATGAACCGCAACATGTCCGACGTATACAGCCAGGCCCTGCCGCCGGAGCGCCAGGGTGAGGTAGCCCACCGGTACATGCTGGGCGTCTACCGCCTGCTGGACCGCCTGACCACCGCCTTCCCCAACGTGCTGTTTGAGGGCTGCGCGGGCGGCGGCGGACGCTTCGACGCCGGTATGCTGACCTACTTCCCGCAGATCTGGTGCAGCGATGACACCGACGCCGTCGAGCGGCTGACCATCCAGCACGGCACCTCCTTCGGCTATCCCGTTTCCGCCATGGGCGCCCATGTTTCGGCCTGCCCCAACCACCAGACCGGCCGCACCACCCCGCTGTGGACCCGCGCCGTGGTGGCCATGAGCGGCACCTTCGGCTATGAGCTGGACCTGGGCAAGCTGACCGACGAGGAATGCGAACAGGTCAAGGAGCAGATCGCCGCCTTCAAGGAACTGTACGATGTGCTGCAGAACGGCCGCTACTACCGCTTGAGCGACCCGGCCCGCCAGCCCCGCTACACCGCCTGGCAGACCGTGACCGAAAAAGAAGCCCTGGTCAACCTGGTCATCACCCATACCGAAGCCAACTCCCGCCCGCTGCACATCTGCCTGCGCGGTCTGGAGGAGGACGCCCTCTACCGTGTGGAGAGCCTGCGCCTGTACGGCACCACCTCCACGCCGGAAAGCGGCCCCGCCGATGCCGACGGATATGCCGGTGCCGTGTACAGCGGCAGCACCCTGATGTACGCCGGCTACACCCTGCCCCAGCTGGTGGGTGACTACCCCAGCGTGCAGCTGCACCTGGTGCGTGTGTGAAGGAAAAAGGAGGAATCCTGATGAAATCTTCAAAGAATAAAAAGGCGGCCGCCCGCAAAGCCGCCGCGGCAGCCCGAGCCAACGCCGCCAAGCAGGCCGCCCCGGCTGCCAAAACTGAACCGGTAAAGGAGGCCCCGGCCAAGGCCGAGCCTGCAAAGGAAGCAGCCCCGACCGCTCCCGCGGCCAAGACCGAGACCCAGCCCGCCCTGAAGGCAGCCCCTGTCCAGGAGAAACTGAACGCGGCACCGACCCAGGAGAAACTCAAGGCTGCCCCGGTGCAGGAAAAGCTGAAGGCCGCCCCGGTGCAGGAAAAACTGAAGGCGGCTCCCAAGCAGGAGAAGCTCAAGGCCGCCCCCACCCCCGAAAAACTGAAAGCCGCGCCCAAGAAGGAAGCGCTGAAAGCTGCCCCCGCCCAGAGCAGCGCCGAGGATGACGCCGCCTTTGAGCGCCGCCTGGCCCGCCATTATGACGAGCTGAAATGGCTGTACTGCGAGCTGTACCACGGCGACGTGCAGGCCTTTGATTACTGCGTGAGCATGCTGCGCAAAGCCTGGGCCGACCGCAAACCGGCCCTGCGTGCCCAGGATGCCGCCCGGGAGGCCGACCCCAACTGGTACCGCCGCCAGGACCTGCTGGGCATGATGATGTACACCAATGCCTTTGCGGGCACCCTGAAAGGCGTGGAGGAAAAGCTGCCCTACATCCAGGAATGCGGTGTGAACTACCTGCACCTGATGCCGCTGCTGCAGAGCCCCAAGGGCCGCAGCGACGGCGGCTATGCGGTGGCGGACTTCCGCACCGTACAGCCGGAACTGGGCACCATGGACGACCTGGAGCATCTGGCCGATGCCTGCCGCGAGAAGGGCATGAGCCTCTGTCTGGACTTCGTCATGAACCACACCAGCGAGGACCACGAGTGGGCCAAAAAGGCCCGTGCGGGCGAGCCGGGCTACCGCGACCGGTACTTCTTCTACGACAACTGGGATATCCCCAACGAGTTTGAAAAGACGGTGCCCCAGGTCTTCCCCACCACGGCGCCGGGTAGCTTTACCTGGCTGGACGACTGCCAGCAGGTGGTTATGACCAACTTCTACCCCTACCAGTGGGACCTGAACTACGCCAACCCCGTGGTGTTCAACGACATGACGGAGAACCTGCTCTACCTGACCAACCGCGGCATTGACGTCATCCGTCTGGATGCCGTGCCCTACATCTGGAAAGAGCTGGGCACCACTTGCCGCAACCTGCCCCAGGTCCATACCCTGGTGCGGATGATGCGGATGGTCTGTGAGATCGTCTGCCCCAGCGTGCTGCTGCTGGGCGAGGTGGTTATGGAGCCCGCCAAGGTCGTGCCCTACTTCGGCACGCCGGAAAAGCCGGAATGCCACATGCTGTACAACGTCACCACCATGGCCACCACCTGGAATTCTCTGGCCACGGGGGATGTTTCGCTGCTGCGCCACCAGATGGATACCGTCTGCGCGCTGCCCCGGGATTTCCTGTTCCTCAACTATCTGCGCTGCCACGATGACATCGGCTGGGGCCTGGATTATCCCTGGCTGGGGTCCCGCTTCGGCACCCAGGAAGTGCCCCACAAGAAGTTCCTGAACGACTGGTTCACCGGCAAATGGCCGGGCAGCGACAGCCGCGGCGAACTGTACAACGACGACCCGCGCCTGGGCGACGCCCGCCTGTGCGGCACCACCGCCTCGCTGTGCGGTGTGGAGGCGGCCGACTTTGAGCAGGACCCCTTCAAGATGGAACGCGCCATCTCCTGCGACCTGATGCTCCATGCCTGGATGCTGGTGCAGAGCGGCATTCCCGTGCTGTACAGCGGCGACGAGATCGGCCAGCTGAACGATTACACCTACCACGATGACCCCGAAAAGGCCGACGACAGCCGCTACATCCACCGGGGCAACTTCCAGTGGGATCTGGCCGAGCTGCGCCACGACACCACCACCCGCCAGGGCAAGCAGTTTGAGGGTCTGCGCCGTCTGGAGACCATCCGCGCCGGGGAGAAAGCCTTTGACGCCCAGGCCGATGTGTGGACCTTCGACACCGGCAGCAGCCATGTGCTGGGTGTGGGCCGCTGGTACCAGGGCCACAAGCTTATCGCCTTCTTCAACTTCAGCCCCGAGTTCGTCCATGTCTCCTCCTGGGAGAAGGGCCCCTACGACGAGCTGATGTACGGCGGCCACCGCGAGGATCTGAACGATGTGGAGCTGTATCCCTACGGCTTCGCCTGGTTCCTGCACACCGAAGACATCTGACAACTCCCGTTTTTCCCCCATAGAAAGCAGAAGAGGCACCCCAGCCGGGGTGCCTCTTCTGCTGTTTTTATGGAAAAGTCACAAAAAGGGTCAGCGCAGCAAAATGCGGAACCGCACCGTGTAGTCCTGCGCACCGCTCAGGCGGTAGGCTTCCTCCACGTCGGTGCCCCAGCTGTCGATGCCGCCCACGCCGCGCACGGCGCCCAGCACCGTGACACTGGTGCGGCCGGTGGCGGGCAGCTCACAGGGATGCTGCGCGGCTTCCAGCTCCTGGGCGGTGTTGGGCAGAGCGCTGAAGGCAAACGGCGTACCGCAGCTTTGCAGTTCCAGCGCAGCGGTGGTGCGGCCGCGGGCGTCCCGCTGCTGCAAAACCGCCCGCCGGGTGTACATATGCAGGCCGCCCTCCTGGGGAACCAGGTGGGGCTCGATGTGAGGCACTTCCTCGAAGCAGCCGAACTCTGCCCCCTTGTACCGGTCGGGATAGGTCTCGCCCGAAAGGCCGGTCCAGCGGGTGACCGTTACCGGGTCCGCCGTCTGGAATTTCACACCGAAGCAGGGCAGCTCCGGCGCTTCGGCAACGCCGTGGTAGGCAGCTTCCACTTCCAGCGCGCTGCGGTCGGTGACCGTGTAGGTCAGCACCGCCTCGGCCCCGGGCACCCCCACCAGGGGGAACCGGTATTGTACCGTCACACGGTCAGACGTTTCCAACACCACTTCGGGCTGCCCTGCTTTGGCCAGCGTATCGGCCGCCAGCCAGGCGGCGCTGCGCTGGGGGAAACCGCAGCCGCGGTCGTTATCGGTGGAAGCACGCCACACCGCCGGGCGCGGGGCGCGCCACAGCCATTCGGTGCCGCCGATGCGCAGCGAAACCGGGCCACCCTCGGTGTAGGAGAAAAGGATTTCAAAGCCATCGCCCTTGACGCCCAGGTTGCCGTCGCCCTCGGTGACGGTGAGGGGCACGGTGGGGCGGGCCTGCCATTCGGCAGCCAGCGCGGCATCCGCCGCCCGGGCCTTTGCCGCGTTGCCGGCATCGTGGGCCGCACGGTCGGCCTCCTCGGCGTACCAGTAGCGGACTTCCTGCATGGCGGGCTTCTCGGCGCCGTCGGCGTAGACAATGCCGTTGCCGCTGAAGTTATAGTCGGTGGTGCGCTCGCCGAAGTCGCCGCCGTAGCCCAGCACGCGGCGGCCCAGGGCGTCGGTATGGGTCAGCGCCTGGTCCATGTAGTCCCAGATAAAGCCGCCCTGATACTGGGGATATTCCTCCGCCAGGCGGATATAGCTTTCCATGCCGCCCAGGCTGTTGCCCATATCGTGCATGTACTCGCAGAGGATAAAGGGCTTGGCCGGGGCGGATTCCAGATAGTCCCGGATTTCCCAGGGTTTGGCGTACATCCGGCTTTCCATATCGCTGATGGCATCAAAGGCCCGGTTGTGGAAAACGCCCTCGTAGTGCACCAGGCGGCCGGGGTCCTGCTCATGGAAGAACTGGCTCATGGCCAGAATGTCCTCCCCGGCATAGCTCTCGTTGCCGCAGGACCAGATAAGCACCGCCGCGTGGTTTTTATCCCGCTCAAACATGCTGCGGGCGCGGTCCACCACGCAGTCTTTCCACTCCGGCAGGCTGCCCGGCACATTCCAGCTGGGTTCCACGGCGCCCAGTTTCTGCCAGCTGCCGTGGCTTTCCAGGTTGGCTTCATCGATCATGTAGATGCCGTTTTCATCGCACAGATCGTACCACAGGCTCTGGTTGGGATAGTGGCAGGTGCGCACGGCGTTGATATTGTTGTTGCGGAAAACCTCCATGGCCGCATACATGTCCTCGGGGCCGATGGCACGGCCCTTCTCGGCGTTCCACTCGTGGCGGTTGACGCCGTTGAAGACCACCCGTTCCCCGTTCAAGCACATGACCCCGTCGATCATCTCAAACCGGCGGAAACCGATGTCGTAGGGCACCACTTCCTGCACCGCGCCGTCGGCATCGGTCAGCGTCAGCAGCGCATGGTAGAGGGTGGGGGTCCCGTGGCTCCAGGGCTGTACCCCCTGCAGTTCCAGGGTATCATCGGTCACCGGGCCGTCGTAAAGGGCATAGCCCTCGTCGTCTACCAGGCGCAGCTGCACCTGGGCCCCCGCGGTCTCCCCTTCCAGTTTCAGGCGGGGTGCCAGCGTGCCGGTGGCGTTGTCCGTTTCCAGGCCCGCCCGCAGCCAGAGGTCCGCCAGATGGACCTTGGGTTTGGCGTAGAGGAATACCGAACGGAAGATGCCCGAGAACCGGAAGAAGTCCTGGTCCTCGATCCAGGAAGCGCTGCACCGCTTGTGTACCTCCACACAAAGGCGGTTGACGCCTTCCTGCAGGCAGTCGGTAAGGTCAAAGTCCGACGGGGTGAAGCTGTCCTCGGCATAGCCTACAAAATGCCCGTTGCACCACAGGTACATGGCCTGTTCCACACCCTGGAAGCTGATGCAGACCCGCTGGCCCTGCAGCCCTTCGTCCAGGGTGAAGTCCAGCACATAGCTGCCCACCGGCGCATTGTCCCAGTCGATCTGGGGCGGGCGCAGCGCGGCGCGGCCGTCCCAGGGGTAGAGGGTGTTGGTGTATTGCAGTTCGCCGTAGCCCTGCAGCTCGATATGCCCCGGCACTTTGATGGTGCCAAAGGCGGAAAGATCGGCATCCGTCTGCCAGAAATCCGCCGGGCGGGCGGCGGGGTTGGAGCTCCAGCAAAAGCACCATTCGCCGTCCAGGCTCTGGCGCAGGCTGCTGCGCCCGGCCGCCACTTCCTCGACGGTGCGGTAAGCTACATGGTCGGAGTGGGCGTCCAACCGGTTGACGGCGAACACCGTGGGGTCAGTCAGCCAGCAAAGTTCCGGCTTGGTGGTATTCATAACACAGGGCTCCTTTCGATTTGGGAGTTCGGGCCGCTTGCAAAACGCCCTTTTACCCTCCAGTGTACAGCCTGACGGGCATCGACGCAACACCCTGGAAAAAATATTTTTTCGCGGGGAAGATTTCGCAAAATTTCATTGTTTTTCACAACCAATGGTAGTAAAATAGCAATATCAAAACGCGCGGAAAGGCCCCTGCCGGACTGCGGGTTTTGTTTTTTTACCCAAAAGGAGGAATGCCATGCGTGAATGAGCTGACGCCGGAGCATGTGCTGGGGGAACTGGCCGCCATCGCCTTTGCCGAGCCCGGCGCGGAACGGGGCGGCCAGGCCATCAAGGTGGCCGACAAGCTGCGTGCCCTGGAGCTTTTGTACAAGCATCTGGGCCTGGGCGACGGCCAGACCACAGAGGGGGTGGTCATTGTAGACGAACGGTAAAGGAGGTGCGCTGTGCGCATACAACTGAAAAAGGTCATTCCATCGGTGTTCTGGCCGGTACATACGGCCATCCGCAGCGGCACCGTACAGGAGGTGGTCGCCAAAGGCGGCCGCGGCTCGGGCAAATCCAGCTATCTTTCGCTGGAACTGGTGTACCAGCTGCTGCGGCACCCCGACTGCCACGCCGTGGTGCTGCGCAAGGTGGCGGGCACCCTGCGCAACAGTGTGTACAACCAGATCGTGTGGGCCATCGGTGCGCTGGGGTGCTCGGCCTATTTCCGCTGCACCGTCAGCCCCATGGAATGTACCTACCTGCCCACGGGGCAAAAAATTCTTTTTTTCGGCCTTGATGATGCGGGCAAGCTCAAAAGTTTGAAGGTGCCGTTCGGCGCCGTGGGGCTTTGTTGGTTTGAAGAGCTTGACCAGTTCGACGGGCCGGAGGAAGTGCGCAACGTGGAGCAGAGCATTCTGCGCGGCGGCGACTGGACCCTGACGCTGAAAAGCTTCAACCCGCCGGCCATGGCCCGCAGCTGGGTCAACCGCTATGCGCTGGAACCGCGCCCCGGCAAGCTGGTACACCATTCCACCTACCGGGACCTGCCGCGGTCCTTTCTGGGGGAGCGGTTCTGGGCGGATGCCGAGCACCTGCAAAAGACCAATCCCGACGCTTACCGGCACGAATACGGCGGCGAGGTGGTGGGCAGCGGTGCGGCGGTGTTTGAAAACCTGGCCCTGCGCCCGGTGCCCGATGAAGAGATCGCCGCCTTTGACCGGCTGTACCACGGGGTGGACTGGGGCTGGTACCCCGACCCCTGGGCCTACAATGCCGTGTACTACGATGCAGCCCGGCGCACACTGGTGATTTTTGACGAGCTGACCCGCACCCGCACCCCCAACCGGGACACCGCCAAACTCTTGGTGGAACGGGGCGTGGGCGGCGACGAGGGCGGGCTGCTGACCGCCGATGCCGCCGAGCCGAAATCCTGCGCCGACTACCGGGCGGCGGGGCTGCCCTGCCGCGCGGCTGTGAAAGGCCCCGGCAGCGTGCGGGAGAGCATGAAATGGCTGCAGGGGCTTGCCTCCATCGTCATTGACCCCGAGCGCTGCCCTGCCACGGCGGCGGAGTTCAGCGAGTATGAGTACGAGCGGGACGACCGCACCGGCGAGGTACTGCCCGGCTACCCCGATGTAAACAACCACCACATTGACGCGGTGCGCTATGCGGTGGAGAGCATCTGGCGGCGGCGGGGCGTATAAGGCAAACAAAACAGGGGACTGCCTGCAGGCAGTCCCCTGTTTTTGTGTTTGTCAGTTCATGCCGGTGATTTCCAGCAGCGGGCGCTTGCACAGATAGTTGAAGCCCGCAATGGCACGGCCCACGCCCACCATCGAGATCAGCGTGCCCACCCCCACGCCCAGCAGCACATTGCCGAAGCAGAGGCCGATGATCAGCGAGAGGCTGACACAGCCCAGGTCAAAGCAGTTTTTGCAGAAGCCCAGCTCCTTGCCGGTAATGCGGGCGATGGTGCCCACGATGCCGTCGCCGGGGTTGGGGATGAGCTGCATGGCCACCGTCATGGCCGCGCCGATGCCGGTAAAGATGATGGCCACCACCAGTAGCACCAGTTCCGCGGGCAGGTTGCCGCTTTTGTAGGGGATGACCCCTTCAAACAGGTTCATGAACCGGGTGAACACAATGCTCAGCGGGATTTGCAGCACATCCATCCACTGGCGGTTTTTGCCCTTGATGATAAACTGGGCCACCACAAACAGGCTGTAGACCACCAGCGGGCGATTGTTTGTTGTTTGGTTCGTTGCATGTTTGCCACTCCTTATCCTATACAAGGATATACCCGAGTGGCAAAAATATCAAATTTTTGAGGTTTCCGGCAAAGCTGTTTCGACCACTGCAAAAGGCTCCCCTGCCCGGATGGCTCGCACCGTTTCCCCGGTGAACGGCAACCGGTCCTGCAGCGCACAGGCCATCACCGCCCGGGGCGATACCAGCGTGCTGTCCGCCTTGACCTCAAAATGCAGATGCGGGCCGGTGGAATACCCCGTACTGCCCACATACCCGATGAGGTCCCCGGCTTTTACCGCCTGCCCCGGTTCCACCGTATAACTTTCCAGTTGCGAATACAGGGTGGTCCAGTGACAGCCGTCGGGCCCCGCCCCGTGGTCCAGCTGCACAAAGTTGCCCCAGGAGTAATGGTAGGTTGCCTGCGTCACGGTACCGTCTGCCGCTGCATAGACCGGGGTCCCCGTCTCCGCCGCCAGGTCATCCCCCCGATGGCCGTGATCACCGCAGAATGAGCTGAAACGGGTGTACTCCACCGGGCAGCGCAGCCGGGGGCTGTTTGCGGGGTCATCCAGATCGGGCAGGCCCAGCACATCCACGGCCGGGGCGGTGGTTTCGGGTGCCGGCAGGGCCACCGGTTCCGTGGCGGCCTCAGTTATCGCAGGAGCGGCGGCTATCCGGGGTTTGACCATGCAGGCGGCGGTGCAAAGGCCCACCACCGCCGCACAAACCAGCAGTGCCCCGGCGCCGATCTTGCGATAGTGCAAAAGGTGCACGATGCGGCTTTTGACGCTGCCCTGCCCGAAGGCCAGGGACCCCGGCGCCACGCGGCTTTGCAGGGCGTAATGCAGAATGCTCTCGCAGTAAGCGTTGCGGGCGGCGGCATCACAGCCCCGCACGGCGGCCTCATCGCAGGCAGCCTCCATGGCCTGTTCCAGCTGGCGGAAGGCCAGCCAGGCCAGCGGGTTGAACCAGTGCAGGCAGACCACCGCATAAAACAGCGGTTTCACCTGGGGGTCATGGCGGCGCAAGTGGGTCTGCTCATGGAGCAGCACCGCATGGCGGGTTTCTCCATCCAGCCCTTCGGGCAGATAGATGCGCGGGCGCAGAATGCCCAGCGTAAAGGGCGCGGGCACACAGGCGCCGCTGTAGCAGCCGTCCGCGGTTTTGCAGGCGGTTGCCACGGTGCGGGCCAGGCGGCGGTAGCCCCACAGGGCCCGCACCGCCAGTACCAGCACCCCCACCGCCCATACGGCGGCCAGCAGGTGCCACACCGTAAGCCGGGTGTACCAGGGGGCCGCCTGGGCCACTGTCACCGCAGGCGCCGGGGCAGCAGCTGGCGCAACCGGCGCCGCGCTTTGGGTGATGGTCTGGACCCGGTCGGCAGCCCGGGCCAGCTGCTGATTCTGCGGGCGGGGCAAGGTAAGAGGGATGCCGCCGGGCCAGACAAACCGCAGCCCTACCGCCAGCCACAGCCAGCAGAGCAGCCGGCTGGGGGCATGTACCCGGCGCAGCAGGGCACTGACAGCCCATGCAGCCAGGACCGCGGCCCCGCCCCACAGGCTGAGCAGCAGCCCCCGCAGCACCCAGGTGCCCATGGCAAATCCCTCCTTTGCGAAAAGTGTGGTTCAATTTCCGTTGTTCAGGTATTCATCCAGCTGGTCGGCGGCGGCGTCCAGCTGCTGGCGGGCAGCCTCGGCCTGGGCGGCCAGCGCCGCGTCGTCGGAAGCCTGCGCCGCGTCGATCTGCTGCTGGAGTTCGGACTGCCGGGTTATCATTGCGTCTTTCTGGGCCTGGATCTCGGTCTCCACCAGCGCCAGCGTATCCTCCACCATCTGGATCTGCTCTTCGGTAACCTGAATATTGTCTTCCATATTGTCCCGCAGCTGCTGCCGTTCCTCCTCCGTTCCGGGGAACTGTTGGCCCATCTCGTCGAGGGATGTCTGCAACTGATCCCGCTGTTCCTTCAGCCGGTCCAGCTGGTCCTGCAGGGATGCCCGCGTTGCGGTCAAAGTCTGGCTTTCCAGCGGCAGGATGTCCTCGGAAGAACTCTGGTTTTCCGCTGCCTGGGCCAGCAGCTCCTGGGCCATTTCGGCGGTGAGGGGCTGGGTGTCTTCCTCCCGATAGGCGGTTAGATAGCAGGGTTGCGTCACGCCGCCGTTGAGGAATACTTCAAAGTGCAGATGATTGCCGGTAGCAGTACCAGTGCTGCCTACATGGCCGATGAGTTCCCCGGCTTTCACCACCTGACCATTGGCTATCGCGTAATCATCCATATGGGCATAGAGGGTGGACCACCGGTTGCCGTCCAGCCCGGTGCCGTGGTCCAATATGACGCAATACCCATAACTGTAATGGAAATCCGCATAGGTCACCACACCGTCCTGGGCTGCATAAACCGGCGTGCCTTTCTCTGCACTCAAATCATCGCCCCGGTGACCGCCGCCCATGTACCGGCTGATATAAGTATACTCCACCGGGCAGAGGAACCGCGGGCTGTTTTCGGGGTCATCCAAGTTGGGCAGGCCCGCCGTGTTGGCTGTGAAGGTCACGGCGTTTTCCGGCGTGGCGGTGGGTTGGGGCGCGGGTTCGGCCTGGGTGGTTTCGGCGGTCTCGGGGGTGGCTTCCTCCACCTGGGGCTGCATCATGCAGGCAGTGACGCTAAGCCCCACTGCCGCCGCGCAGACTACCAGTGCCCCGGCGCCGATCTTGCGGTAGTGCAAAAGATGTACGATGCGGGTCTTGACGCTGCCCTGCCCGAAAGCCAGGGACCCCGGCGCCATCCGCCCCTGCAAGGCGTATTGCAGAATACTCTCGCAATAGGCGTTGCGGGCAGCGGCATCACAGTTCCGCACAGCGGCCTCATCGCAGGCGGATTCCATCTCCCGCTCCAGCTGGCGGAAGGCCAGCCAGGCCAGCGGATTGAACCAGTGCAGGCAGACCACCGCATAAAACAGCGGTTTCACCTGGGGGTCATGGCGGCGCAAGTGGGTCTGCTCATGGAGCAGCACCGCATGGCGGGTTTCTCCATCCAGCCCTTCGGGCAGATAGATGCGCGGGCGCAGAATGCCCAGCGTAAAGGGCGCGGGCACACAGGCGCCGCTGTAGCAGCCGTCCGCGGTTTTGCAGGCGGTTGCCACGGTGCGGGCCAGGCGGCGGTAGCCCCACAGGGCCCGCACCGCCAGTACCAGCACCCCCACCGCCCATACAGCGGCCAGAAGATGCCACACCGTAAGCTGGGTGTACCAGGGGGCAGCCGCCTGGGCCGCCGTCACCGCTGGCGCCTGCACGGCAGGCAGCGGCGCGGGCGCGGGGCCTTCGGCCAATGCCTGGACCGTATCGGCAGCCTGGGCCAGCTGCTGATTTTGCGGGCGCGGCAGGGTGAGCGGAATGCCCCAGGGCACCGCAAAGCGCAGCCCTACCGCCAGCCACAGCCAGCAGAGCAGCCGGCTGGGGGTGTGGGCGCGCCGCAGCACCGCACTGACGGCCAACGCCCCCAATGCCGCCGCACCGCCCCACAGGCTGAGCAGCAAAAAGTGGAGTACAACGTCACGCATGGATCACACCTCCTGATCGTGGGCGGCATCCAGCAAGGCGCGGATCTCGGCAGCTTCGGCTTCGCTGATGGGCTTGGCGCTCAAAAACGCCGCCACAAACCGGGGCAGGCTGCCGCCAAAGGTTTTGTCCACCACGGCGGCACTCTCGGCACACTGGACGGCCTGCTTGGCCACCAGGCTGGTGACGGTGCCGCCGGCATTTTGCAGCACACCGCGCTCGCAAAGCTTTTTCAGCACCGTGTAGGTGGTGCTCTTTTTCCAGCCCAGGGCGTCGGCGGCCAGCGCTACCAGCTGCCCGCTGGGCAGCGGCTCGTGGTCCCACACCAGGCAGGCAAAGCGATATTCACCTTCGGCCAGGCGCAGCGGTTCCTGTACAGACATCGGGAACCCTCCTTTCGGTCGATTACTATAGACTTTTTACAGTTTTAGTCTATCACAATAGACCAATTCTGTCAAGAAAAAGCAGGGGCCTTTTTGGTCCCTGCTTCGTGGATTATACAAGGTTGGTGCGCCGCCGCCAGTATCCCAGCAGCGCCAGTGCCGCCAGCCCCGCTGCCGCGCCAAAAACAAAAGCCAGCCGCAGGTCCCACTGGGCCAGGGCACCAAAGGCCAGGTTGCCGATGATGGCCATGCCGTCGATGATCATGGCGTGGATGCTCAGGGCGGTGGCGCGGTTTTGGGTCCGCACCTGCCGGTTTTGCAGCTGCGCCTGGAACGGCTGGAACAGGCTGTTGGACAGCTGCAGCAGCCAGATACTCCCCACCGAGAGCAGCGCCCGGTCGGTGAAGGCCAGCACGGCACAGGCCAGCGCAGGCACCAGGCAGAAGAGCCGGGCGGCGCGTTTTGCGCCGGTGCGGCGGGTGACGGCCGCCGACCAGACCCCGCAGAGCCCCAGCAGGGTGGCGGCGATATAGACGGCACCGATGGCGGTACTGTCCATGCCGCAGCGCTCATACTGCAATTGATTGAGAAAGACCGTGACGGTCTGGTGGACCTCGGTGAGCAGCCCCACGGCCAGAAGAAAGACCAGCAGGCCCGGCGTGGTCAGGGTGGAGCGCAGGGTAGCGGCAAAGGATTCCCGTTCTTTGGCCTGGGCCGGCGCCGGGTGCACTTCGGTGAGGCCCAGGCTCAGCAGCGCCGCCGCCCCGTAGCTGAAGACGGTGAGCAGGGCTGCCAGGCGGTAGTTTTCCCCCACAAAGAGGGTGTACACCGCCGAGGCCGTCAGCAGCCCCGCCATGCCCAGACTTTCGTAGACGCCAAAGACATGCTGGCTGTTTTCCGGCCCGGCACAGAGGTAGAGAATGCTGGTATCCACGCCGGACAGCCCGGCGATGACCACGCTGAGCAGCACCCGCTCGACGAGAAAACCGCCGAAGCCCGTCGCCTGCCAGAAAACGATCTTGGACAAAAAGTACAGCCAGCAGCAGACCACCATGGTGCGCTTGTAGCCGATGCGGTCGGCCACCACGCCCCAGGGCACCTCCAGCGCGATGCACAGCGCGTAGGAGATGCTTTCGATCAGGGTGATCTGAAAGATGGTCACCCCCTGGGCCTGGCGGTAGAGGGTGGAGATGGCACCGTAAAACACCATGCCCTGCAAAAAGGTCATGGCATAGAGCAGATAGATATTGCGTTTCACAAAAAATCGTCCTTTCCAAAAGAGTGCGAAACACACACGGCAAACAGGCGCCGGGATGCGGCGCCTGAAGGTGCGTTTTCAACCTCTTTTAGATAGGACGATGCATTGCAGTTTTTCCTGCCTTATTCATAAAAGGATACAGTCAGTATACCACGGCAGCGGGGCGGCGTCAATCGTCGGTGCGCAGTTCCTCCCGCAGAAGGCGGACCCGGCGCTGGATCTCGTCGATGACGGCGTGGAAGGCGGCATCCTCCTGCCCCGTGGGGTCGGGCAGGCCCCAGTCCTCCCGCCGGGTACAGGGCAGCATGGGGCACTGCACGTTGCAGCCCATGGTGATGACCACATCCACCGGCGGCAGCTCGCTCAGAAGCTTGCTGCGCTGGGTGGCTGCCATGTCCACACCGTACCGGGCTTTCACCAGCCGCACGGCGTCGGGGTTGATGGCGGGCTTGGTCTCGGTACCGGCAGAGTAGCTCTCAAAGGTATCGGCGGCCAGCAGACGGCCCAGGGCTTCAGCGATCTGGCTGCGGCAGGAATTGTGCACGCAGATAAAGGCTACTTTCGGTTTGGTACTCATGCCTGTTCCCGCGCTTTCACAATCAGGTCCTTGGCTTCCTCCTTGGTGAGCACCCGGCCGCTGGCCACCACTTTGCCGTCCACCATCAGGGCGGGGGTGTGCATCACGCCGCAGGCCGCAATCTCGCCAAAATCGGTGATATGGCCCACTTCCTGGGGCAGGCCCAGTTCCGCCAGCGCCGCTTTGGCCGCGGCTTCCAGCGCGCGGCAGTTGGCACAGCCGCCGCCCAGTACCTTGACGGCCTCGTTGCCGGTTTCTTTTTGGACGGATTCCTTTTTGCCAAACAGTTTCATAGTACGTTCCTCCTGTTTCAGATCAAAACAAATTGTAAAAGGTTGAAAAGGTAGCCTACAAGGATGATCCCCACCACGCAGATGCCCACAAAGAGCGCCAGCAGTTTGGGTTTGACCACCTTACGCAACAGAATCAGCGACGGCAGCGACAGGGTGGTGACTGCCATCATAAAGGAAAGCACGGTGCCCAGCTGGGCGCCCTTGGCCAGCAGTGCTTCGGCCACCGGGATGGTGCCGAAAATATCGGCGTACATCGGCACACCCACCACCACCGCGGCCAGCACGCCGAAGGGGTTGCCGGAACCCAGCACTGTTTCCACCCAGGTCTGGGGAATCCAGTTGTGGATGACGGCGCCTACACCCACGCCCACCAGCAGGTAGGGCAGCACCTTGCGGTAGGTGGAAAGGGCCTGCCCCTTGGCATATTGCAGCCGGTCGGCGGTGGTAAGGGTGGGTGCATCCAGGTCTACCCCGCTGCCCGCATGGGCCAGGGGTTCCAGATAGGATTCCATGTGCAGCGATTCAATCAGGGTGCCGCCGGCCACCGCCACCACCAGCCCCAGCACCACATAGGCCGCTGCCACCTTGATGCCAAAGATGCCGGTGAGCAGCACCAGGCTGCCCAGATCCACCATGGGGGAGGAGATCAGGAAAGAAAAGGTGACGCCCAGGGGCAGCCCCGCCCCCGTAAAGCCGATGAAGATGGGGATGGAGGAGCAGGAGCAGAAGGGCGTGACGGTGCCCAGCAGCGCGGCCACCGTGTTGGCGGCAAGGCCATGGAACCGGCCCATGATGCGGCGGCTGCGCTCCGGCGGGAAATAACTTTGAATCCAGGAGATGCCGAAGATCAGCACCAGCAGCAGCACACTGATTTTGATGGTATCGTAGAAGAAAAACTGCACACTGCCGCCGAGGCGACCGGCGGTATCCAGCCCCAGCGCCGTGAACAGCTTGCCCACCAGCGTGTTGAGCCACTGCATTCCCAGCACCTGATTTTGGAAAAACAGCCAGAGATTCATTGGGAAGCCCCCTTTTTGTCATATCAAGATTTTTTGATGTTTGTGCCGGTAAAAAACGCCGCACCGGGCGGCATTTTTACCGTTGGCAGCACCCACAGGCAGGTGCCTGGGCCGCGGGGGTGGTCAGGGCCAGCAGCCGCTGCACAGCCCGGGTCTGGCCTTCGGCGCTGAGGCGGTAATGGGTCCACTTGCCCTCCTGCCGGGCCAGTACCAGCCCCGATTCGCACAGGATCTTCATGTGGTAGGAAAGCCCCGACTGGGTCAGCGCCAGGGGTTCCTGCAGTTTGCAGGCGCACTTCTCACCGCTGCGCAGCTGTTCCAGAATGGCCAGCCGCTTGGGGTCGCACAGGGCTTTGAAGATTCTGGCGTCCTGCTCGTAGGAATCCATGGCTTGCACCTCACATCAAAATTTCTTGATGTATAGTATAAGCCGGTGTGCCCCGGTTGTCAAGGCGGAACTGTAACTTTTTTGTGCAGGGATTGTAACGGCGGCGGCGCGCGGGTATACTGGAAGAAAAGCCAACCGGCAAGGAGGCACTGCCATGTGTACCAGCATTTCCTTTTGTGACCGCGGACTCTACGGGCGCAACCTCGACCTGGAATACCATTTTGGGGAACAGGTGGTCATCACCCCGCGGGCGTATCCCTTTACTTTTCACCACAGCGAACCGCTGACCAGCCACCATGCGATGATCGGCATGGCCAGTGTGGCACAGAACACGCCGCTTTATGCCGAGGCCGCCAACGAGGCGGGGCTGTATATGGCAGGGCTGTACTTTCCCGGCAACGCCCACTATTTTGAAGAACCGGACCCCGGGTACCTGAACCTGGCGCCCTATGAGCTGATTCCCGCCGTGCTGGGGCGCTGCGCCACCGCCGCCGAGGCGCGTGCCCTGCTGGAAACCGTGCGGCTGGCGGCCATTCCCTTTGCGCCGGGGTACCCGCTGGCGGCACTGCACTGGCAGGTAGCCGGGCCGGACGGCAGCTTTATTGCCGAACCCATGGAGGACGGGCTGCATTTCTGCGACGACGTGGCCGGGGTGCTGACCAACAATCCCCCCTACCCCTACCAGGTGATGAACCTGAACAACTACCGCGGTCTTTCGCCCCGCACGCCGGAGAATACCTTCGCCCCGGCGCTGGACCTGAAGGTGTACGGCCAGGGCTTTGGCGGGCTGGGCCTGCCGGGGGATGTCTCCCCCATGTCCCGGTTTGTGCGGGTGGCTTTCTGCAAGCAGCACGCCGTTTTCCCGGACAGCCGCGACGGCCAGGTGACACAGTTCTTCCACCTGCTGGATGCGGTATCCATGGTGCGGGGCACCGTCATCACCCCCGAGGGCCGCTGCGACGAAACCACCTACTCCTGCTGCTATGATGCCAAGGAGCGGGTGTATTACTACAAAACCTACGACAGCGGCTGCCTGCACGGCGTGCGGCTGACGGAAGAACTGGCCGGCGGCGATGCGCTGCACTGCTACCCGCTGGCAGACAAGCCCCAGTTTGTGTGGGACAACTAAAAAATCCCGCCGGGTCATGCCGGACGGGATGGTTTTTCCTTTATTCTTCGTGGTGCCCGGCCCCATGGTGGCCGGGCCCTTTTTGTTGCTGGCCTTGCGGCGTATTGTCGCAGTCCTGCGCCGGGGGCAGAATCCGCCGCCGGTTCGGCTGCCGATTCCCCCGTGGCCGCACCGCCCGAAAGCGCCGCGATGCGGTCCCGGATCTCCCGCATGGTCATGCCCTGTACTTCTTCCGGGGTGACGGTGGGGTCCAGCGCCGCCAGCTCCCGGTAGGCGCGGTATTTGCCGTAGGAAAGCCCGCACTCGTGGGCTTCCTCTACCTCCCGGGTACCGGCCTGGTAGCAGTGGGTGTTCCGATGCGCTTCGGCACAGGATTCCACCCCCGCCAGCATTTGGGCGCAGCGGGTGTCATCATCCCCGATGACCCCGATCTCCACCACCGCATCCTGTTCCACCAGCGCCGTGATGGTCTCGCTCTGCAAAATGGTTTCCACCGCCTGGGTGTAGGTGAGATTTTTAACATCCAGCGTCTCGGCCAGGGCGGTACCGTCGTCGTTCCACCCCTGTACCGAGATGACCCGGTCAAACCGGTTGATGCCCAGTTCCAGCGAGGGGTTGACGTCGATGCTGATATGGGCGGTGGGGGTCAGGTACAGCCAACCGCCCCCCAGCACCACCACCGCCGCACAGGCAGCGGTGGCCAGCGCCAGCCGTACCGGCCGGGCGGGTGAGCGCTGCCGCCGGGCACGGCGAGCCACCGCGGCACGGGCAGCCGCTTTCAGTTCCGGCTCGGCGTGAACGCTGTCAAACGCAGCGCGGATTTCCTCATGCATCGTCGTCACCTCCCAGCGTCCGGCGCAGCAGCCCGCGGGCGCGGGTCAGCCGTGTGTAGACGGTATTGACATTCTTGCCCAGAATCTCCGCAATTTCGGGGACGGTGTAGCCTTCGTAGTAGTGCAGGTAGACTACATCCCGGTAGCCCCCACCGTACAGGCCAGCGCCGCGGCGGCAATCATCATCGCTGTTCGTTTCATCGCCATTTCCTCCTTGTGCAGGCTGTGGTTTGTTTGCCTTTCACCCTGAATACGAACCGGCGGGGCGAATCCATTCACAGCTTTTGGAAATTTTTTCTGATTTTATCTTACCCGTCCCCGTTTTCGCTGTCAACGGGCAGCAAAAGGCGGGCACCCGGCCAGGGTGCCCGCTTTTATTGCGCCTTATAAAAGGTCAGTCGTCCTGCTCCTGGGAGTAGCTCAGGATCTCGCCGGTGTCGGCGTCGATCTCGTAGTCGTACTCGGTGGTGCCCACCTTCCAGGAGAATTCGTACACCGTGCGGCCATCGTCGTGGTCGGTTTCCAGTTCCATGGCGCGGGTGTCGGTTTCCACCACACCGGCGTGGTTCAGCGCGATCTGCTTGGCCTCATCGGCGGTGACCGCCGTACCCGTAACGGCCTGGGTGCCGTTGTAGTGCTCGGCGTCAAAGTCGTAGGAGAGGATCTCCCCGGTGAGGGCGTCGATCTCATAGTCGTATTCATCGACGCCGGTATCGGTTTTGCGGATAAATTCCACATCGTACTCGGCACGGCCATCCTCATATTCCAGCTTGACGGTGACGGCCTGCAGGTCGGTTTCGGCCAGGCCCGCATGGGCCAGCGCGGCGGCCTTGGCAGCCTCCTCACCGATGTACTCGCTGTTGGGGTCGGCGCTGCCGGCAATGCTGGTGGTGGGTTCGCTGGCCGGGGCGGCCACCGGGGCCTGGGCGGTCGCCTGGGAGGTGGTTTCTTCGGTGTTCATCTCCCCGGTAAGCGGGGCGGAACTTGCCACATTGCGGCCGTTGAAGGCAGCGGCTTCGGCGCAGCCGGTGAACAGCAGGGCGGCGAAAGCGGCGGTGATCACGAAAGACATGGTGGACTTTTTCATCTGTATTTCCTCCTTTGTGGGGGTTGGTTTTCTCTTGTTGTACCTACAGTATACCCACGCCAGATTAAAGCCACATTAAACTTTCTCACTTTTTTCGCAGGGGATGGTAAAGGTAAAGGTGCTGCCTGCGCCGGGGGTACTTTCCACCGTCACGCTGCCGCCGTGGGCTTCGGCGATCCAACGCACCATGGCAAGCCCCAGCCCGGCCCCGCCGCCACTGTGGGCCGGGTCCGCCTGCCAGAACCGCAGCCAGATTTTATCCAGGTTTTCCGGCGCAATGCCGATGCCGTTATCCGCCACGGTACCCACGGCGTTCTCCCCCTGGCGGTGCAGCGTCAGCCGCACCCAGCCGCCGGGGCGGCCATAGTGGATGGCATTCTCGGTCAGGTTGATGAGCAGCCGCATGAGCAGCGTTTCGTCCCCCAGCACCGTGATGCCCGGTTCCAAGTCCGTTTCCACCGTGATCTGCCGGGCCGCAGCCTGTTCAGCCTCGGTTTCGGCCACCATCTCGGCAAGTTCGCTCAGGTCCACCGGTTCCTGTTGCAGGGGCTGGCGGCCCTTGTCGGCCCGGGCCAGCATCAGCAGCTGGGAGAGCAGCGCTGCCATCCGGGCTGCCTGGGTGTGGATGCTCTCCAGCGCGGCGCGGGTCTCCCCTTGCGGCCGGGTATGTTCCAGGGCGTACTCACTCTGGGAGAGGATCACCGCCGTGGGGGTGCGCAGTTCGTGGGAGGCATCGTCGGTGAACTGTTTTTCCCGGTCAAAAGCCTGCTGCAGCCGGGCAAACATGGCATCGAATTCCCCGGCCAGGGTGTAGATCTCATCCCGGCCGCCCGCCAGGCCGATGCGGCGGGAGAGGTCGCCCCCTTCCCCGATCTCCCGGGCAGTCTGGGTGATGCGCCGCACCGGCGCAAAGGCCCGCCGGGTAAGGAAGTAACCGCACACCGCCGCCAGCACCACAAACACCGGCAGCACCAGCAGTGCTTCATGCTGCAGCGCCCCCAGCGTGCTGTCCACCGCGTCGGCAGCCGTAACGCTGCGCACCCACAGCGGGCCGTAGTCCTCCACCTGAATCTGCACATCGTAGAGGTACCAGCTGCGGCCGCCGCTTTCCACCGTGCGCAGGGTGCCGTCGTCGAAAACGGCGGAATTGTCAAAATCCCGGGGCACAAACCCGTACAGCGGCATGCCCGCCGTATCGTACACCGAGAGGTAGACTCCATCGTCGAAGGCTTCCAGGTCGCGGTCGATTTCCAGCTCGCCGTTTTTGTATTCGATTTCCCGGCGGCTGTCCTCCACCATGCTCTGCATCCGGTTCAGTTTGGTCTGCCGGGCCGTCTGTGCCCCGGCGTGGAACAGAAACCCCAGGGAAAGCCCGGTCAGCAGCACCATAAACAAGGTATACAGCAGGGTGACCCGCAGGGTAATGGAAAGTCGCTTCATACTTCCTCCCGCAAGACGTAGCCCACGCCCCGCACGGTGTGGATGAGCTTAGGCTCGCGCCCGTCGTCGATTTTTTTGCGCAGATAGCGGATGTAGACATCCACCACGTTGGAGCCGCCCTCGTAATCATAGTTCCAGACGCCGTTGCTGATACGCTCCCGGGAGAGCACCGTCCCCGCGTTGCGGGCCAGATATTCCAGCACCGCGAACTCCTTGGCGGAAAGGGCGATGGGCTGCCCACCCCGGGATACCGTGCGGGCGGCGCAGTCTACCTGCAGGTCCGCCACCGTAATCACATCGCTGACCTGGTCGGTGCGGCGGCGGATGAGCACCCGTAGCCGGGCCAGCAATTCCTGCAGGGCAAAGGGTTTGACGAGGTAGTCGTCGGCACCGCTGTCCAGCCCGCGGACCCGGTCCTCGATGCCGTCCCGGGCGGTGAGCAGCAGCACCGGGGTTTTATCCCCCGCTGCCCGGCGGCGGCGCAGCACTTCCAGCCCGTCCACCCCCGGCAGCATGATATCCAGCACCACGGCATCGTACTCGCCCCCGGCCAGATAGTCCAGCGCATCGGTGCCGGTGAGGCAGCTGTCCACACTGTACTGGGCGGCTTTCAGCTGCTTGACCAGCAGCGCATTCATCTCGGGCTGGTCTTCCACGACGAGAATCCTCATGGCATAGTCTCCTTTTTCCAGCGTTTTCTATTATGATACCATAAAAAAATGAAACCACGATGAGAAAAGCAGGATTTTTCAGTTTGTTTTTACTTGACCTTGACAAGTAAAGAATGCTATACTGGTTTCCATCCAGAAAGGAGACCAACTTATGCTGCGCACCTTTTCCTACGCCTGTACGGTGCTGTACCGGCGTTTTACCCACTATACCTCCAACCGGCTCCACCAGCTGGGGCTGAGTTTCGGCACCCTGTTTTTCCTCATCTATGTGGGCAAACATCCCGGCTGCACCCAGAGCGAACTGACCACCGACCTACGCATGGACTGGGGCCACAGCCAGCGCACCGTGCTGAAGCTGGTGGAAAGCGGTTTTCTGAACCGGGAAAAAGACGGCCGGGCCTACCGCCTGACGCTGAGCGACAAGGGCCGCCAGGCTTTTGAAGCCAGCCACCAGGTCTTTTTTGACTGGGACGAAGAGGCCCTCTCCAACCTGACCCCCGAGGAGCGCACCCAGTTGATGACGCTGCTTTTCAAGGCGATGGGCCGCGGCCCGCTGCCGGATCTGCCCGAATAAAAACACCACGCCGCAGCTTTGGCTGCGGCATTTTTTGTCGATACAAGGTGGTCACAGTTTCTTTAAAAGTTGTTTGGGGTTTGTTCAAAATGCTTTTATGGGTTGCACACAACTGGCCGGTATACTGAAAAACGTAAACAGAACCAAACACAAAACGGGCGGCGCCCGCACATTTTCACCACTGTGCCTTAGACCATGCGAGGGCAACTGCCCGGTCAAGGCCAGACAACCAATAAGGCCTTGTGCCATGATATAGATGGGCGGCCCCGCGCGCAGGGCCGCCCAACCAGAAAATCCCCCCTGCCGTCTTTCGACCGCCGGGGGGATTTTTATGTTGCCGGTTCAGTACTGGTACCGGCGCTGCTGGGTGCGCAGGAAAATCACCGTAACCACCACAGCCATGGCTTCCGCCGCCACCAGGGAGGCCCAGATGCCGTCCACCTGCCACAGCATCGGAAAGACCAGCACGCACACCACCTGGAACACCAGGGTGCGCAGGAAGGAGATGGCCGCCGAGATCAGGCCGTTGTTCAGCGCCGTAAAGAAGGAGGAGCCGAAGATGGCAAAGCCCGAGAAGAGGAAACAGCAGGAGAAGATACCGAAGGCATGTTGGGTCATGGCCAGCAGACCGGCATCGTACCTCACAAAAAGCACCGACAGCGGCCCCGCCAGCAGCCGGGCGGCAGCGAACATCGCCGCGGCAAACACCGCGATGATCGTTCCGCTGCGGCGCAGCAGGCCGTGCAGTTCCGGCCGGTTGCCCGCCCCGTAATGGTAGCTGACCACTGGCGCCGTGCCCACCGAATAGCCGATGAACATGGCCTGGAAAATCATGCTCACATACATCAGCACACCGTAGGCGGCGATGCCGTCCTCCCCGGCGTAGCGCAGCAGCTGGGCGTTGTACAGCATGCTGACCAGCGACATGGAGATGTTGCTCATCAGCTCCGAGGAGCCGTTGGTGCAGGCCTTGATGAGGGCGCGTCCATCCCACCGGGTTTTGCCCAGCCGCAGCCGGCCGCTGTTGGGCCGCGCAAAGTAAATAAGGGGCAGAATGCCGCCCACGCACTGGCTCAGCGCGGTGGCAGCCGCCGCCCCCTGCAGGCCAAAGGGCAGCACCGCCACAAACAAGGCATCCAGCACCATGTTGGTCAGGCCGGAAGCCACCGTCACCGCCAGGCCGAGATTGGGCTTTTCGGCAGTAACAAATAAACACTGGAATTCATATTGCAGCACATAGGCGGGAATGGCAGGCAGCAGCACCATGCCGTAGGTGATGCAGTCCTCCAGCATGGCCCCCTGCGCCCCCAGGGCGATGGCCAGCGGCCGCAGGAAGACAAACCCCAACAGCGCCAGCACCACGCCGCAGCCGATGGAGGTATAGACGATGAGGGAAAACAGCTGGTTGGCGCGGCGGTCGTCCCCTTCGCCCATGGTTTTGGCGATGAGCGCACCGCCGCCGGTGCCGAACATAAAGCCCGCGGCACCGAGGATCATGAGGAACGGAATGATGAAATTCACCGCCGTAAAGGCCGTTTTCCCCACAAAGTTGGAGACAAAGAAGCCGTCCACCACGCCGTAGATGGAGGAAAACACCATCATCACGATGGAGGGCAGCGTGAAACGCAATAACTTGGAATAGGTAAAATGTTCGGAAAGTTGGATCTTCATGAATCAGGTCCTCCGTGTAGATCAGGGCCGCGGGTCCAGCGCCGACGCCCGGGCTTTCAAATCCGTCAGGAACCGCTCGGTAAAGGCCAGATAGACCTGCACGTCCCGGGGGTCCCACCCGGCCAGGACGGCGTTTTCCATCTCGATGATGCGCACCACTGTGCGGGCGGCCAGGGCGCGGCCCGCTTCGGTCAGGCAGACCTGTTTGCCCCGGCTGCCGGTGGCTTGCAGGTAGAGTACCCCCTCCCCTTCCAGCTTGCGCAGGGCCGAATTGACGGTCTGTTTGCTCAGGCCGCTGCGGCGGCAGACTTCCTGCAGCGGGCAGGGTTCGCCGGTATCGCAGACGGTGTAGAGAATCTTCATGGCGCTGTCTGCCAGCCCCAGTTTGTGCGACATTTCATGGTAGAGGGCTTCGGTCTCGCCAAACAGGTAGTTGAATCGATTGAGAGAATCCTGGGATTTGCTTTGCATGGCTTCCTCCTCACAGTACGAAATCGCACCAGAAAGTATAGTACGATTTCGTACCAAAGTCAAGTGTCGGATCTTGTAAAAAAAACAAAAAGGCGGCTGCCTGAACCGGCAGCCGCCTTGGAAAAAGTTATGAAGTGGTTTTTGCTTTGTGCCTGCGCTTGCGGGCAATCAGGCCCGCCGCCAGCAGAATGACCAGCGCCGCACACGCCCCTGCCAGCAGCGGCAGCGGAATCTTGTGCTGCGGCACCGCCGCCAGCGCATCATCGCCGGACTGCAGCGTGCAGACCAGGTAGCTGCCATCGGTGGTGGTTTCGGCCTTGCGCCAGGTCCCGTCCGCGCCCCGCAGATACAGGTCGGTATCGGGATCGGTGGGCAGATAGTGCAGCTGCACATTGCCCGAAGCGCCGTCCGGCAGCGTGAACTGCCAGCTTTCGGCGGTGTCGGGGGCCGGGGTATCCTCGCAGGCCGTCAGGGTCAGCGTTCCGTCGCCAAAGCTGCCTTC
This sequence comes from uncultured Subdoligranulum sp., assembly GCA_900545545.1. Taxonomy (GTDB): domain Bacteria; phylum Bacillota; class Clostridia; order Oscillospirales; family Ruminococcaceae; genus Gemmiger. Next base: position 127,040 of record UQZO01000005.1, read on the forward strand.
CGCCAGCAAAATGGCACGGCCATCCTCCCGCTGCTCGGCGCTGGCAATGACCGCGGAATAGGGCGTATACACCGCCGTGATGGTCTGGTCAAAGGTGATGTGTTCCCACGGGAAGTCCGACCAGACCGCCGTGCAGCCCGCCTTTTCGGGGATGGCCGGGGCATCGGCTGCCGCAAAGGAAGCGCCGTATTCCACCGGGATGGCGGCCACAGTCTGCCCGTCCGCCACAAAGGTCAGGGTGATTTGGGTGAAGGTTTCGGGCAGATTTTCCTGCCCGGCCAGCGCCGCAAAATCCGTAAAGGATACCGGCTCCGCCTGCCCGGCGTAGCTGACGCCGTCGACGCCGCCCAGCGTCTCGCTGACAAAGCAGTTGCCCTGTAAGGTGCCGGTGGCATCCTGCAGCTGGTTAAGGGCGTTGGCCAGGGAATCCTCGGCCAGCAAACCGCCTGCAACAGCACCCACTTTTTCGGTGCCGGTGGCTTCCACCATGGCGCGGCAGTCGGTAATGGTATAGCCGCTGCCTGCAATGCCGCCCACATAGGTATCGCCGGAAAGTCGGCCCTTGGCCGCGCATTGCCGGATGATGGATTTGCTCTGCCCGGCAATGCCGCCCACGTAGTCCACCTCTTGCTGCAGCAGGTCGGCGGTGTTGCAGCTTTGCAGTACGCTGCCCAGCTCCATGCTGCCCACAATGCCGCCCGCGCCCTGCTTTTTGGCCTGCACGGCGCCCTGGTTGGTACAGCCGCGCACCACGATGCGGGTCTTGTAGGTCATGTTCAGCGAGCTGCTGCCGCTGATTTTGGTATCATCCTCGGGGTCCAGGTCGTTTTCCCGCGCCATGGCGCCGGTGATTCCGCCCGCGTTGAGGTCGGCATAGACCTCGCCCGCGTTCAGGCAGTTGAAGACCTTGCCCTCGGTGTCTCCGTCGGTATCCTCATCGGACACATCCTCAAAGATGGTGCCCTTGCCGGCATTTTCCGCCGCGCCCAGCAGCGTGTTGGCGATGGTGTTCATCTGGTTGGTGATGGCTTCGATGTCCCGGATGAGCGCCTGGGTATGATTGCCGGTGTTGGCGCTGATGGCATCCACACCGTCGGCGACGGCCGTCAGGCTGCCGCCCAGGCTGTTGCGCGCCGCCGTGATGGCATCCTGGTTGTTCACCTCGATGCTGGGCACCGTCAGCGTGGCCTGGCCGTCCAGCGTGGCATCTCCGCCCACGCCGACCCCCGCCGAGGCCTCGCCCTCCACCGAATGGTCGATGGAGATGCCCGGTTCGCGGTGGGGCGGCCGGTTATGGGCGGTTTCGGCCCGCTCCGTTTCCGGGGCCGCCTCGGTTCCGCTTTCCGGCGGCAGCGTGGGTTCCGCGGTCGGTTCCACGGTGGGCTGCGGGGTCACCACCGGTTCCGGCACGGGGGTGATTTCGGGCGTAGGCTCCGGAGTGGGTTCCGGGGTCGTTTCCGGGGACGGGGTAGCTTCCGGTTCTTCGGTGGGGGTCGGGGTGGGGTTCACCGTCACATCGGTGGAGGAGGACGCGCCGCCCTGCACCCCGGCTCCGGCACCGGCCTGCCCGGCCAGATTTCCCAGCGCCGTGACCGTCAGGTTCCGGGTGCCGATGTCGATGCCGTCGGCCACTTTTTTGATCAGGGTATCCACCGCGCTGCGGGCGCTGTCCACCCGGTTTTTCAGGTCCTCAAACTGGGCGGTCATCTCGCTGGCGGAAGCCGATGCATCCCGGGTAGCCTGGTTCATCAGGCCCTGGAGGGTATTCAGTTCCCCCTGCAGCTGCTGCAGGGTATCCTGGCTGTATTGCAGCACGCTGGAAGGCTCCATCTGGCCCACAATGCCGCCGCCTTCCTTGCGGGCATGGACGGTGCCGTAGTTGACACAGCCTTCCACATACCCGGTCTGGCTGCCGACAATACCGCCCACGTTGTAGCCGATATGATCGTAGCCCACCGCACCGCGGTTGGTGCAGGCGCGCACCACACCGGCAGAGCTCCCCGCGATGCCGCCGATATCGGTGATGTCGGCACCGTTTTCGGTGGTGAGCAGGTCGGTCAGGGTCAGGTCTTCCAGCTTGACCTCGTTCTGGCTGACGGTGGTATTGACAGCGGCGTTGTTGGTGCAGCCAGAAATAACACCGTCATTCTGGCCTGCCAGACCGCCCACAAAATGGGTTCCGTAGACGCTGCCGTCCACGATACAGCCGGAAATGAGGCCGGTGACGGTGTTGCTGCCCGCGATGCCACCGATCTGGCTGGTACCGCTGACGGTGCCGCTGAAACTGCAATTGTGGATGGTACCGGCGTTTTCCCCCGCCAGGCCGCCTACCTCGGCGCGGGTGCCGCCGGGCTGCACGGTGCCGGTAACGTGAAGATTCTGGACCACGGCATCCTGCTGGATGTAGCGGAACAGCCCCTGCACGCTGCCTTCCTCCGAAAGGGTCAGCCCGCTGACCGTGTAACCTTCGCCCTCCAGCGTACCGCCGAAGGTGGGAATGCCGGTGAAATCACAGCCGGTGAGGTCGATATCCGCCGTAAGTACCACGGTGCGGCCGCGGCTCCAGCTGTCCAGGCGGCAGTCTCGGGCCAGGGCCAGCAGCTGGTCGGCGGTGGAAATCTCCAGCGTTGCGGGTTCTTCTCCCTCGGCACAGGCTGCCGGGGCCAGCAGGCTTGCCAGCATGCACAGGCTCAGCACCGCCGCGAGAAGGCGTTTTCTTTGTTTTTTCATACTTCCTCCCCCTCGGTATAGCTCTGGGCCCACACCGTGGCGTCCTGCGGCAAAGCGTAGTCCGGATCGGCCGGTTCGATGGTAGTGCCTGAAGTGACGGCGGCGTTCAGCGTGCCGTGCAGGGTACCCTTGATCTCGGCGTCGATGACGCCGTTCACATAGCCTCGCACCCGGCCGCTGACCCGCATATTGCCGCTGGCCGTGCGGTTGATCCGGGCCAGGTCGATGGGCGCCTTCATGGCAAAGCTGGTGCGCTCCACGATGGAGTCACCGATGAGCAGAATCTGGGGCAGCACCGCCAGCACCAGCAAAATGGAGATGATGGTACCGCGGCCCAGGCAGTTGCCGATGGCGGCAATGACCGGGTTGGTGGTCATGCGGCCGATCAGCACACCGGATACCGCCAGAATGGTGCCCGACGTAAAGATGGTGGGGAATGCTTCGTTGAGGGCCGCCACAATGGCCTGGCGCGGCGGCATCTGCTTTTTCAGGTCGCTGTAGTGGCTGGAAATGACGATGGCGTAGTCGATGTTGGCGCCCATCTGGATGGCATTGACGATGAGGTAGCCCAGGAAATACAGGGGTTCCTCCTGCAAGGTGGGCACCGTGAAGTTGATCCAGATACTGCCCTGAATGACGATGATGAGCAGGATGGGCAGCCCCACCGACTGGAAGGTGAAGAGCAGAATCAGCACAACGAAGAGGGCCGACAGAATGCTGATGAGGATGTTGTCCTGCCCGAAGGAGCCGGACAGATCCTTGACGTTGGTGGAGTTGCCCACCACGTAATAGTTGCCGCTGTAATGCTGGGCGAGGATGCTGTGGATGGTATCCAGGAACGTCATCGTCTCGTCGCTTTCCTCGGGCAGGTTGAGGTAGACCACCATGCGGCTGTATTTGTCGCTTTGCAGCTGGACCTGTGCCCAGTTGAGCTGGTCGAAGAGGTCGTCCAGCGTCTGCTGCATCTCGCCTTCCAGCTTGATGTTGCCAGCATTCATCTCATTCTGCAGGAACATGAACATATCAAACAGCGGCACCTTGTAATCCCCGATCCCGCTGAGCACACTGCCGTACTGGTCATGGTCCACGGCGTAGGCCACATACAGTGCCTCGGCCACCTCATAGTCGGTGCCCGCCAGCTCCGAGAACTGGCGCGGCGTCACCGCATCGGCCAGCATATAGCCGTCCTGGGCCTCGGTGTTGGCCAGGCCCTGGCAGGACTTGACCTCGGGGCAGGCTTCCAGTTCTTTCAGCACGGCGCGCTCAGCGTCATAGTTGCCCTTGGGCACAATGAGCGCCACCATGTTTTCGTTGCCGAAGGTTCCCTTGATCTTCTGGTGGGCGATCTGGCTGGTGCTTTGCTTGGCGGTGACCAGATCGGTGAAGCTGTAGCAGTAGGGGCAGTTGTTGGCCAGCACCGCCGCCGCAACCACCACCACGGCAAAGATGGGCGGCACGATCCAGCGGGTGGCCACATCAAACTTGCCCAGGAAGTTGATCTGGGGAATGAGTTTGCGGTGGCGGGTGGCATCGATCTTTTTGCTGAAGAGCATGAGCAGGCCGGGCATCAGCGTAAAGACCGACAGCAGGCTGAAAAGGATGGCCTTGATCAGCACCGTGGCCATATCCCGGCCGATGCCGAAGTGCATGAAGGCCAGCGCCCCCAGGCCGGAGATGGTGGTCAGCGAGGAGGAGCTGATTTCCGGGATGGCCTTGGCCAGCGCCGCGATGCAGGCTTCCCGGGTATCCTTGGTTTCGTGCTCATCGGAGAAGCGGTGGCACAAAATAATGGCATAGTCGATGGCCAGGGCCAGCTGCAGGATGACCGTGACCGAATTGGAGATGAAGGAGATGGTGCCGCACAGGAAGTTTGTTCCCATATTGAGCACCGCTGCAGCACCGAAGGTGAGCAGCAGAACCGGCACTTCGGCGTAGGAGCGCGAGGTCAGCGTCAGCACCACCACAATAATGATGGCCGCAATGACCAGAATGGTGCTCATCTCACTGGCCAGGTCCGCCGACATGTCCTGGCCCACCTCGGTATCAATGTAATAGTCCTGGCCGGTCAGGGTATCCTCAATGCCGTGCACCGCCTGGATGCTCACATCGTCGGTGGCTGTGCCGTCAAAGGTAACGGAATACAGCGCCGAAGCCCCCTTGTAGTGGTCCTCGGTTTCGTCAAACTCCACACTGTAAACGCCGTCCACCCCTTCGATCTGCTCCTGCAATGCGGCGGCGGTATCCGGTGTGACGTTGGAAACCATGACCCGTGCCGTGCCGAAGGTGGTGAAGTTGTCATTCATCACCGTCAGGCCCTGACGGGTTTCGGTATCGGCAGGCAGGTAGGTGGTGATGTCGTTTTCCACCTTGACCCAGCCCGATGCCACGACGCTGAAAATCAGAGCCAGAATATACAGCAGAAAGAACAGGTTGCGTTTGTCCACAATGAACGCCGCGACCTTTTCCATCCCGCTGGTTTTCGGCTTTTTATCTTTCAAAGCAAAGCCCTCCTGTTCGATAGAAAAAACAGCCCTTTCCAGAGCTGCTATTTTATGTTACTACAGGAACAGGCCAAAGCGCTATGGACACATTTTAACATCTGTCTAAAGTTTTTACGTTCACGCCAAATTTGTACAAAAAAATCCCCGCAGAAGGGATACCTTCTGCGGGGGTTTTGTGCCTTATTTCGTCAGAAACAAAGCGGAAACATCAAACGCGGTACTGCTCGGGCAGCTGGTCGACGGTCTGCCATTTCTGCATGGCTTCTTCCAGCTTCATGCCATTGGCAACCGCATCGTGGCGGCAGGCGTTGACGGCCTGGATCTCTTTCATCTTGGCGCCGGTCAGGCTGTAGCCCTTCATGGCCCACAGGGTTGCGGCCCATGCCAGCAGCGGGATGATGCAGAACATGATGATGACTGCCACTTTCAGGCCGCCGGAATAGGGCGTTGCGTCGGTGGGCAGCTCGCTGAGGCCGGCGCAAATCAGGAAGATCACGGCGACCAGCGTCTGGGCCAGAGAGGAGACCAGTTTATCCACCAGAGAGAACAGCGTACCCATGATGCCGGGGATGTACTTGCCGGAACGGTAGGTCTCGTAGTCGGAGCAGTCGGCAACCATGGGGATGGGCATATCGGCGGTGGCGTAGTAGGCGCCGTAGCCGATGCCGAAGAAGAGGATAAACAGAATGGTGTACAGGTTGATGGAACCGCCGCCGTTGAACGGGAAGGACAGCGTCAGCGCGCTGCCGGCGGTGTGGTCGGTCATGACCAGCAGAACCAGCACGCCGATGTAGCAGATGAAGGCCACAGAGACGTAGCGGGTCAGGGAAGCTTTCTGGCCCTTCTTCTGGGAAGTACGGACAGAGAGCAGGAAGAACGGGACGGCAAAGACGTAGCCCAGGATCATCATGGGCAGGTACAGGCTGTCATAGTTGCCCATAACAATGCCGTACAGGGCCAGCAGAACGGTGGTGTTGGTGGCGATGGCCAGGGCCAGCTTGCAGCCGGCACCGGCAACCATCAGGCGCTGCATGGGTTTGTTGCTCTTGATGATTTCCACATACTCGGAGATCTTGACTTTCTCCTGAGTGCCGCCGCCAATGCCGTAAAATTCGGGGCGATCTTTCTCCGCGATGCCAATGATGGCCAGAATCGTCAGGAATACAGACACCACAATACCCACGGGGGCAATCACGCGGTACAGTTCGGGACGGGCGTAGCCGGAGGTCACCAGGACACCGGCTTCGTCGTAGACGTTGTACATATTCTTCAGCATAGGGATCAGCAGCTGCATAACACCCATGCCCAGCATGGAGCCGATGGTGTTGAAGATGGTGAACATCGGGCGCTGGTTGGGGTCATTGGTCAGCACCGTCTGGCCTGCACGGGTGACGGAGGTCTGGAAGGTGTAGCCGATAACCCAGATGAAGTAGACAACCACGAATCCGATATAGCGCATGGGCATCATGGTTGCGGGGATGAAGGGCAGCAGCACATACAGCGCAATGACGCTGATGGCCATAATCACGCTGCCGATGATCATGAAGGGGCGGAATTTACCGATTCTGGTGTTGGTGCGATCCATCATGGCGCCGATGATCGGGTCCGTGATGGCGTCCGCCACACGCATGACCGTAACCATGAGGGAGGCGAACATGCCCAACTGGAGCACACTGGAACCAAACTGGGCTACATACGAGAGGATCAGTACAAAATAAACATTGGTGGCGCCATTGTTCATCGGGAACAGAGCCAGCTGATACAGTTTGGCGCGATTGACACCGCTGTGGTGTCCGGAAGCCCCGGATTTGGTTTCGCTCATAAGCATTCTCCTTTGCCAAAAAAACCAGGGCCCCCGCCCCGTAATGGGCGGGGGCTCAGGTGTTAATCAGTTTGCATGCGGGGGAAAGAAACAATTTTTGGCTTACTCAGCCTTCATGGCCTTCTTTTTCTTGACGGCCTTGACCAGCATGACCACGCAGAGCACGGTCAGCACGGCCAGCACACCGCACAGGGTCCAGGCAGCCAGCTGCCACCACGGAGTGATGACTTCCAGACGGTCGGCGGAAGACCAGCCGTTCATGGCGTTGGAGTTGACCACGGTGTACAGGATCTTGTGGGTAGCTTCGCGCATCTGGGTAACGATGTAAGCATCGTCCTCATAGTTTGCCAGGATCTCGGTGTGCAGCGGCGTGGGGCTGTCCCAAATCTCGGTGCCAGCGATCAGAGCGTCGCAGGCATCCATGTAGTGGCTGCCGCCGGAGTAGTCGGTGATGGACATGCCGCGCATACCCAGCTCACCGCGCAGGTAATCGGTCTGCAGGTTCTCGTACTTGCCGCACCACTTGGCGCCCCAGCGGTTGAAGCCGGACATGGTGGACCAGGCGCCGCCGTCGACAACGGCCTTGTCGGCAACTTCCAGGTAGATCTCACGGGCGGTCTGCTCGTTCAGCCAGGTGTTGACACCCATACGGCTGGACTCGGAGTCGTTCAGGGCAACGTGCTTCAGGTAGACGTAGACGCCCATGGACTGGATGCCCTGCACCTCAGAGGCGCAGATCTCACCGGCGATGAAGGGATCTTCGGCGTAGTACTCGAAGTTACGGCCGGAGTACGGGGTGCGATGCATGTTGATGCCGGGGCCGTACAGGCCGGAGTAACCCAGGGCCAGGCAGTCCTCGCCAATGCAGCGGCCGACATCGTTGATGAGGTCACGGTTGAAGGTAGCGGCCATGACGTCCTCAGAGGTGTAGCACATGGCGGAAGCGCCACCGGTCAGGGCGGCAGTCAGGCCCTGGGGACCGTTCTCGTCCTTGGTAGCGGTCTTGCCGATGGAGGCAACGGCCTTGGTGTTGTGGAAGCCCTGGGTGATGAGCAGGTTCATCTCGTCGAAGGTGACCTGATCCAGCAGGGATTCCCACTGGGGATCATCGTACTCAGCACCGATCATGCTGGCCAGGGTCAGGTCGCCTTCGGCGCCCAGAGTGGGCATCTCGACACTGTCGGCCTCGGTGCCGTCGTAGTGGGTGTTCGCCAGGGCAGCGGCCAGGTCGTCGTTCATGGTGAAGTCAAAGGTGCCGGTGGGATAGGTAGCGGTCCAGTCGGAGCGGCTCAGCCAGGTCACGGTGCCGGGAGAGTAGCTGACCTTGTTGGGGTCGGCGTCGTCAAACAGGTTGGTGATGGCGTTGCCGGTGGCTTCGCTGGTGGCATAGGTGGTGGTGTCGAGGGCGGCGTTGTTCCACTTGTAGGTCAGGGTGGCGTCGCCGGCGGCATCCATGCGGTTCTCGGTGGTTTCGGGGGTGTAGCCCTTGGCAGCGAGGATGTTGTTGGCAGCCTCGTGGGAGCCATCGGCCACGGTGAAGTAGTAGTCACCGGCATCCAGGATGTAGGTCTTGGCGCCGTTGGCATCGTAGGTGCGCAGTTCGCTCTTGTCCACGGTGATGGTGACATTCTCGGAAGCGCCGGGCTCCAGGATGGCGGTCTTCTCAAAGCCGCAGAGTTCCACGCTGGCCTTCTCGATGCCATTCTGCTTGTCGTAATCGGTGTAGGGGCTCTGGAAGTAGACCTGGACGGTCTTCTTGCCGGCCACGGAACCGGTGTTGGTGACGGTCACGTTGATGGTGAAGGCGTCGGCATCCTCGGTCACGGCAAAGTTGGAGTAACCGAAGGTGGTGTAGCTGTCGCCGTAGCCGAAGGGATAGGCAACGGTGCTGCCGTAGTTGAAGGTGCCCGCGTTGCCGGTGCCCATGACGTAGTCCTCGTAACGGGTCTCAGCGTAGCGGTAGCCCAGGTAGATGCCTTCCTGGTAAACAACGTAGTAACCCTGGTTGCCGTTGTCCTTATCGTCGGCGGCAAAGCCATAGTCGGCGTTGTTGGAGTAGGGACGGGAGTAGAAGTTGGTCACAGCGGGGTTGGCCAGGTTGTCGTACCAGAAGGTATCCACCAGGCTGCCGGAGGGGTTGACCGCACCGGCCAGCAGCATACCCACGCCGTTGGCGCCGGTCTGGCCCACGTCACCGATCCACAGGCAGGAGTCGATGCCGTAGTCCACGCCGCAGATCTCGGGGTTCAGGAAGTCCAGCTCCAGCGCGTTGGAGGTGTTGAGCAGCACAACGATGCTCTTGAAGGTACCGGCATCCTTGAGGGCCTTCAGGCCGGCCAGCAGGTCCTTCTCCTCCTGGGAGAGTTCCAGATAGTTGGTGTCGCCGGTCCATTCCACACCGGAGCCGTTGTCACCGCTGGGCAGGTCGGCGCCCTCGCCGCCGGAGCGGGAGAACACCACGATGGCCGCGTCGCCGTACTCGGCAAAGCTGGAGGAGTTGGCGCTTTCCACCTCAGACCAGGGTGCCTCGTTGACGCCGTACTGGCTGTTGGCACCCAGAGCATCAGAGATGGCGTCGGGGGTCACGCGGCTGTACTTGGAGGCAATGTCCTCGGAGCTGTACCAGTCCCACAGGGTCTGGTTGACGGTGATGCCCTGGGCTTCCAGCGCATCCTTCAGGGTGGGAGCGGAGGAGGTGTCGACCGCACCGGAACCGGTACCGCCGTACATCAGGTCAACAGAACCGCGCGCGAACAGGCTGACCTTGGCGCCGGATGCCAGAGGCAGCGCGGCGTTGTCGTTCTTGAGGAGGGCTGCACCTTCGGACTCAACGGTGGCGCAGAGTTCATCCTCGTAGGACTCGCGCTCTTCGTCGGAGGCAAAGGAGCTGGTGAAGTAGTTGGTGTCTTCTTCGGTTTCGCCCTTGATGATGCGATAGGTGCTTGCGTTGGTAGCCACGTTGATGGTGGTCTCATACATGGGCGCCACCACAAAAGTCGCCACCATTGCGGCTGCCGTCAGGACGGCGCTGACAGCCGTCAAGCCGGACCACAATCCAACTTTGGGTTTCTTTTGCATGTTGTTTTCCTCTCTTCCGTAATTCTTGAAGCAGTCCCCTGTTCCGCGCGGCGGCCGGCTGCGCGCGTTGCGCGGCCGCTGCGGGTTCGCGGGAGAGCTGCCCTGTCAAACACCCTGCCCGGCGGCAGGGGATAACCTTGGTCGGGGGCGCCTTATACCCAGTTGGCGCTGTTGGAGCTGGCCCGGTTCAGCTTGTAGGCCGGGTTGGGGGTATCCACATGGCGGAACATTGCCTCGTCGATGCGGTCCCCTGCCACAGCCTTGACATGGACTTCGCCGGTCAGCGGCAGACGGAAGGTGAAGACGTGTTCGCCGGTCTGCTCGCCCAGCTTCTTGCCGTCGGCATACAGCGCCACGGTCTTCTGGTTGGAATAGACCTTGACCTCGATCTCGTTCTCGGTGCGGTCCACAAAGCGCTTGGAGCAGATATGGACGAAGGGGTCCTCGCTCCACCAGGCTTTATAAATATAGAAGCTGTCCTTCTTGGTCTTGCGGTCAAAGGTAATCAGGCCCTTGTGGTTCATGCCGGGTTCGCCGCCCTGGTCACGGGCGTCGGCCGCAAAGTCGAACATGTTCCAGACGTGGGTAGCCCACAGCCAGGGATGACGCTCGAAGCAGCGCAGCATGTACTCATGGTAGATGGCCTGATATTCCTCGGTGTGGTCACCGCGGCGGGGCTTGGAGCTGTGCAGGTTGGGCATGCCCTCGGCACCGTACTCCGAGAAGCCCAGCGGGCGGTTGGGGTAGACGGTGTGGAAGAAGTCCATCCACAGATCGTTGAGGAAGAGCCCCGGCACGTACCAGCCCAGGTACAGGTTCCAGCTGACCAGATCGGTGATGTGGGCCACCCGGTTGAAGGGGCCGCACATGGCGTAGCAGGCCAGCGTGGTCAGGCGGGTCTTGTCCATCTCGTGACAGAGGTCGTTGAGGACGCGGTGGTTGTCCAGCATGTCCTTTTTGTCCTTGGTGGAGATGGTGATCTCGTTGGAAACGCCCCAGCAGACGATGGAGGCGTGGTTGTAGTTCTGGACGATCAGTTCCTTCATCTGGCTGATCGTGTTGTTGCGGCCACCCGGCATATGTTCCGAGATGTAGGGGATCTCGGCCCAGACGACCATGCCGTTCTCATCGCAGAGATCGTAGAAATACTGGTCGTGCTGGTAGTGGGCCAGGCGGATGGTGTTGGCGCCCAGCTCCTTGATGAGTTCCATATCCTCATCGTGCATCTCGCGGGTGATGGCGTTGCCCAGGGCCTTGCGGTCCTGATGGCGGGAAACACCGTGGAGCGGGTAGGGCTTGCCGTTGAGGAAGAAGCCCTTGGAGGCATCCACCGAGAAGCTGCGCACGCCGAAGCGCTGGCGCACTTCATCCACCACGCTGCCGTCGCTGAGCATGCGGACGACGCAGGTGTAGAGGTAGGGGTCCTGACGGCCGTTCCACAGGTGGGCGTTTTCGATCTTCAGGTCGGCATCCAGGCCCTGGCCCTTGGCCACCACGGTGCCGTCGGCTGCCTGCAGTTCGATCTCGATCTCGCCCTCGCCTTCCACCCAGGTCTTGACGTTGACCGAGGCATCGGCGCCCTGCACGGTGGGGGTGATCTGCACGCCGCAGCCGCCCAGGTAGCCCAGGGCGATGTGGTTGCGGCTGACCACAATGAGGCTGACATCGCGGTAGATGCCGCCGTAGAAGGTGAAGTCAGCTTTCTGGGGGTAGACCGAGTCGTTGCGGCTGTTGTCCACCGCCACGGTCAGGGTGTTGTTTTCCGCCAGAATTCCGGTGATATCGGCACGGAAGGTGGAGTAGCCGCCGTCATGATGCAGTACCCGCTGCCCGTTGACCGTGACATCGGCCGAAGCGTTGACACCCTCAAACTGCAGCCAGACCTGCTGGGTCGCGGCATCGAACGCCGGAGCCGCGAACTGCGTCTGATAGGTGCAGGTGCCGCGCCAATAGTCATTGCCGCCGTCCTGGCCATCGATGTTGTTCCAGGTGTGGGGCAGGTCCACCGCAACGGTGCTCCCGTCGGGGCCGGTGAACTGCCAGTTTTTCATCAACTTGGTGTAGGTGCGCATAACCCACCTCCATTTGTAAAATTTTTGCAAACGCTATTTGTAAATATGGTACCGTATGCACAAAAATAGTGCAACAGGTTTGCGAAAATTGGTAGTATTCCGTGAATAAGTGGTTTTTGTGCATCAAAAAAGAGCGCCCTTGCTTTGTGCAACTTGCACAAGCAAAGGCGCTTGTTTATGGAGTATTGCCCAACGGAAGCAGCACTTTGAGGGCTGCAAATCCTTCTTTTACCTCGGCGGTGACGGTGCCGCTGTACTTCTGTGCAACGCGGCGCACCACCTTGAGTTCGTACCGGCCGATCTTCGCGTTGGGCGTGGGGTCCTCCGGCCCGATGACGTTGAGCACCGCAAATCCCTGCCGCACACACAGCAGCAGGTCGATCATGGCGCGGTCGGCATCCTGCTGGCGGGCAGCGGCTTCGATCGCCGGGTCCAGCGCGTTGGCAACCAGCGCGTAGAGATCGCCCGGTTCCATAAAGGAAAGGCAGGCGCCGTCCGCCACACAGTTGAGGCGGATGCCGTGGGATTCGCACAGTAGGCTCTTCTCGGTCAGGGCCACGTCCAGGACCTCGTTGCCGGTGTGGAGATCGGCATTGTAGAGCTTGGCGGCCTGTTCGGCCTCGTCCAGACTCTTCCGGGTCGCGGCATCGGGGTTCAGCCGGCGCAGGTCGGCGATCTGCACCTTGAGTTCGTGGCACTTGCGGTTGATGATATGTACATTCTGCCGCGCCACGCGGTATTGCTGGCGCTGGCGCTCATACAGAAGGTTGAGGGTGTCCATCTCCTTCTGCATGGCGGATTTTTTGAACAGTTCGGTCTGCAGGTAGAGCAGTGTCAGGCAGTAGAGCTGGGTCAGCACCGAGATGGCAGTGAACGTGTTGCTCCAGTCCTGGGGCATCCCCCAGCTTTTTTGCAGCGAGAGGAACTGGAACCAGAACATACCGCCCAGCAGCACGGCGCTGAGCATCTGCCGCGGGCCGATGTGGTAGGCGCCGTCTTCCGGCATGCCGCGGCCGATGGTGAAATGCACCGCCACACAACCTACCGCAAACAGCAGCAGCTGCAAAAGCCAGATACGCGGGGTATCGGGCCCGGCCAGGTCCCAGCCCAGCACCGGGTCCAGCAGCCGCGCCAGGAACCGCCATATTTCATACAGCATTTCTGCCACCAGCAGAATCCAGATGGAACAGTAGCAGCTGCCCACCCAGTCCAGCGTGGTACAGCCGTATGCCGCCAGGATGCCCCAGACCAGGCTCAGGATGCTGCTGAACAGGAAGAAACGGAACCCCTGCGTGTAATACGAGAGCGCCAGCAGCACCGGCAGCACCACACCGTAACACAGCAGCAGCCGCTTCCAGAAATGCGGGCGGCGGTGCAGCGGCAAAAACAGGGCTACCGAGGAGCCGAACAGCAGCATGGCCAGCGTCATCGGACAGTCCCTCCGACGTAGGCCGCCACAGCCGCCATAAAGGCGGTGCGCTGCCGACGGCTGATGACCAGCTTGTCGCCCCCTACCCGCACAAAATCATCCTGCACCGCTTCCACATGGCGCAGGTTGACCAGATAACACTGGTTGCAGCGCACAAAATGGTAGGGTGCCAGCTGTTTTTCGGCACTCTGCATACTGGAGCGCACCGGCAGCACCTCGTGAGCCGTATGATAATACAGCATGCGGCTATGGGTTTCCAGATAGTAGATATCGTTGGTGTTGAGCAGCCGCAGCGCCCCCATGGTCTGGATGGGGATCCGGGTGCTGCCGCGGCGTTCCACACGATGGATGGCACGCTCCAGCTTGACCTTGAACTGGTAGTAGTTCACCGGCTTGAGCACAAAGTCCAGGGCATCCACCTCATACCCGCGGATGGCATACTGGGCCATGTTGGTCACAAAAACCAGCACCACGTCCTGATCCACGGCGCGAATCCGCTCCGCCGTGGCCATGCCGCCCTGCTGCGGCATCTCGATATCCATGAAGATGATATCGAAACCGCCCTGGTACGGCGTGATGGCCGCACCGTCCGGGAAGGTCTGCACCTCCAGCGGCTTTCCGCTTTCGGCGGCATATTGTTCCACAAAACCGCAAAGCTGTGCCCGTACGTCGGCATTGTCTTCCACGATTGCGATGCGCATGGGCATTCTCCTTTACGTACTTTCGGGGCGCATTGCCCCCAATTATCCTTTTATATTATACGGAAAGGTTTCGACAAAATCAAGCCGGGGCATCGTAGTTTTCCGTAAGCGGAATACCCGTTCTTCCAACCAAAAAAACCGGCACAGACCTTGGGGTCTGTACCGGTAGCATCTGTTGGGATCAGCTTTGTTCACGCAAAAAAGTGCCGTTGAAAACGTAGGTATCCAGCCGGCGGAAGGCTTCCTCCACCCGGGAGAGGGGCAGCGCCAGATTCATGCGGATGGCGCAGGGGCCGTGGAACATCCGGCCATCCTGCCAGGCCACACCCACGTCCCAGCCTGCGTGGAGCACCTCCTCGATGGTGCGGCCATGGGCGGCGCACCAATCAGTGCAGTCCAGGAAGAGCATGTAGGTGCCTTCGGGTTTGGCCACCTCTACCCCGTCAAAATGCTGTGCGATGAAATCACAGGCAAAGTTGATGTTGCCGCTGAGAGTTTCACACAGTTCATCCACCCACTGGTAGCCTTCGGGCCGGTAGGCGCCGATGAGGGCGTGCATGGAGAGGACGTTCATATCGTTATAATGGGGCTTGCTGCTCTTGGCCGTCACACGGTCCCGCAGGTAGGGATTATAGATAATGTGGTAGCTGCCCACCAGACCCGCCAGGTTGAAGGTCTTGCTGGGGGCGTAGAGCGCCACCGTGCGGTTGCGGGCATCCTCGCTCACCGCCTGGGTGGGGGTGTGCTTGTGCCCGTTGAGCAGGATGTCGGACCAGATCTCGTCCGAGATGACCAGGCAGTCGTTGGCCTTGTAGACTTCCATGGCCTGCTCAATTTCTTCCCGGGTCCACACACGGCCGCAGGGGTTATGGGGCGAGCAGAAGATGGCCACGTGGATGTGGTATTGCTTCAGTTTGGCATCCATATCGGCGTAGTCCATCCGCCAGACGCCCTGTTCATCCCGGACCAGCGGCGAATGCACAATACGGTAGCCGTTGTTTTTCAGCGAATTGGTAAAACCGATGTAGGTGGGGCTGTGCAGCAGCACCCCGTCGCCGGGGGCGGCAAAGCTGGTCAGCGCCGAAATCACACCGCCCAGAACGCCGTTTTCATAGCCGATGCAGTCCCTGGTCAGCAGCGCCGGGTCGGCGCCGTTGCGCTGTACATGCCAGCGGATGATGGAATCGTAGTACGCATCGGTAGCTTCGAAGTACCCGAAGGCCGGGTGCTGCGCCCGCCGGATGATGGCTTCGGGCACGGTGGGCACCGTGGGGAAATTCATATCGGCAACCCACATGGGGATGGCATCAAACCCGGGTCGGGGTGCTGCCGGGGCAAAGCCGCCCCCTTCCCCCAAAGCATCCACCGCGATGGCATCCTTGCCGCGGCGGTCCATGATCGTTGTGAAATCGTATTGCATTGCTGGATGGTCCTTTCCGGCGGAAGGCACCGCCTTTTGGGGACCAGTATAGCACAAATCCGTTAAAAAAACATGAACGGTGCCTTAGTGGCTGTGGCAGTGGGCGCAGTTCTCACAGTCGGGGAACAGCTTTTTGTCGTAGTCGATGCCGTGGCGGTCATAGTAGTCCTTCAGGGCCAGCTTGATGGCCTCCTCCGCCAGGACCGAGCAGTGCACCTTGTGGGCGGGCAGGCCGTCCAGTGCTTCCACCACCGCCTTGTTGGTGACGACCAGCGCGTCGGACACCGGCTTGCCCTTGATCATCTCGGTGGCCATGGAGCTGGAAGCAATGGCGCTGCCGCAGCCGAAGGTTTCAAACTTGGCGTCGGTGATGGTGTCGTTGTCGATTTTCAGGTAGATCTTCATGATGTCGCCGCACTTGGCGTTACCCACCTCGCCCACGCCGTCGGCGTTCTCGATGGTGCCCACGTTGCGGGGATGACGGAAATGGTCCATAACGGTTTCGCTGTACAATGCCATGAGGGTACACTCCTTTTTATGCAATGATGTAGTCCCGCGCGCCGCTCTGCAGCTCGCGCCAGACGGGGGAAATGCCGCGCAGATAGGCGACGGTTTCGGTAACGGCTTGGATCATGTAGTCGATCTCGGCCTCGGTGACAGATTCATCCAGAGAAAGGCGCAGCGACCCGTGGGCCACATCGTGCACCCGGCCGATGGCCAGCAGCACGTGGCTGGGGTCCAGGGAGCCGGAGGTGCAGGCGGAACCCGACGAAGCACAGATGCCCTTGTCGTCCAGAAGCAGCAGCAGGGACTCTCCCTCGATGCCCTCGAAGCAGAAGCTCACGTTGCCGGGCAGCCGCTTTTCGGCGTCGCCGTTGAGCGCCGCATGGGGAATGGCCGCCAGCCCTGCGATGAGCTTGTCCCGCAAAGGAATCAGACGGGCCGTATGCTCGGCGCGGTGTTCGCAGGCTTCGTCCAAAGCCGCCGCCATGCCCACAATGGAAGGCACATCCTCGGTACCGGCACGGCGGCCGCGCTCCTGGGCGCCGCCCTCGATGAGCGGTTCCAGATAAATGCCCTTGCGCAGATACAGCGCGCCGACCCCCTTAGGGCCGTGGAATTTGTGGGCCGACAGCGACAGCATGTCGATGTTCTGGGCCTTCACGTCGATTTCCAGGTGCCCCACCGCCTGTACGGCGTCGGTGTGGAAAAGCACCCCGGCCTCCCGGCAGACGCGGCCGATCTCGGCAATGGGCTGGATGGTGCCGATCTCGTTGTTGGCATACATCACGCTGACCAGGCAGGTATCGGGCCGGAGGGCCGCCTGCACCTGTTCCGGCGTGACGATGCCATTCTCGTGCACATCCAGCAGGGTGACGGTAAAGCCTTCCTTTTCCAGACGGCGCAGGGTGTGCAGCACGGCATGGTGTTCAAACGCCGTGGAAATAATATGCTTTTTGCCCTTGGCGGCGCCCAGATGAGCAGCCCCCCGCAGGGCCTGGTTGTCGGCTTCGCTGCCGCCGGAGGTAAAGATCAGCTCCGAAGGTTCGCACCCCAGGCGGGCGGCAATGCGTCCGCGGGCGTCGGCCAGCACCTCGGCGGCCTGCTGGCCCACCGAGTGCAGGCTGCTGGGGTTGCCGTAGGTTTCGCGCAGGGTGGTCAGCATGGCATCTATGGCCGCCGGGCTCATCTTGGTGGTGGCGGCGTTATCAGCATAAATTTGCATAATCGTATCCTTCCCGCAGGAGCGCCGGACCGGCGCTTTATTTCCTACTTGTTTTGTATGATTTATACTACGCTTCTTTGCCGCCGTTGTCAAGCAGTTTTTTTCGTTTTCTGAACAACCGACTGCCCATGGTACAGTGGAAGTAAGACAGATTCCGGCCCCCCACCCCTTCGGGTGGAAAATTTTCCACCCCGGCGACAGGATTCGTTGAATCTCTGCGGAATCTTCTTTGTATAGTAAAAATACCGCGGCCTGTCCGCACACCGTTACCCCGGCAAGGAGGAACCCAAATGAATCTGAACCATTTTACCCGCGGCACGGCAGCCCGCCTGACGGCTGTCCTGCTGGCCGCCCTTTTCTGCCTGCCTGTCTCCGCCATGACGGCCCTGCCCGCCACACCCGAGCAGGCCGCCACCCCGGAGCAAGCCCTGCCCGCAGCCACCGCCACACCGGAAGCGTCGCTCCCCCAGGCGGCCCCGGCACTGCCCGGCCCGGAACCGCTGGCCGACGGAGAGATCGTAACCGACGGGGTCTCCCCCATCGGCACCACGATCAACCTGTTCGACTACTGGATCACCACCCGGGATGCCCCCGACAACGTGAATCCCCCTGACCTGAACCAGGGCATCAACGCCGGCAAGGCCCTGCTTTTCACGGCCAATGCCGGGGTGGGGTCGGGCATCAACAACTATACCGGCAGCAGCGCGCCCCGCACCGGCATGGTGGATGCCACCCTGCAAAACGGCTACCCCCAGCTGACCCAGAGCGGGCAATCGCTGGAGTACCTGTTCAATCCCAGCCTGCCCAACGCAGGCAAAGCCGCCTACGCCAATGTGCGCAATCTGCTGCAGATCGACGACCAGGGATACTATTACTACGACTGCACCCAGAACTTTGCCCAGTTCGACGAAAACACCAATGATTTTACGCTCTACAGCCCGCCGGGGGTGCTTACCGCCGGGGCCGTGCCGCTGCTGGGGCAGTTTTTCCCCTTTAACGATTACAACCAGGTCCGCAACCTAAATTCCCGCAATCCCCTTATGAATCACTATTTCGGCCTGACCATGACCACCCGGTTTGTCCAGCAGCCCAACGGCACCGTGGACGGCACACCGGGCGGCACCCCCGTGACCTATGACTTTTCCGGCGACGACGACGTATGGGTTTTCATCGACGATGTTCTGGTGGGGGATCTGGGCGGCATCCACGATGCGGCGGCCCTGTCCGTCAACTTTGTCACGGGCGCCATCACCGTCAACAACCGGCCCGTGGGCACCCTGCGGGACAAATTCCTGGCGGCGGGCGCCGACTGGACCAACGGCAGCAGCCCCACATTTGCCGACAACACCTACCACACCCTGAAATTCTTCTACCTGGAGCGGGGCAATGTGGATTCCAACATGAAGTTGAAATTCAACCTGGTTTCTATCCCCCAGAGCGACCTCATCAAGGTGGACCAGATCGGCAACCCTGTGGCGGGCGCCCGGTTTGACCTGTATTACGCCAACGAAGACTATACATACGACCCGCAGAATCTGATCGCCACCGGCACCACGGGGGCCGACGGGGACTTTGTGTTCCAGAACCCCGACGGCACGCTGCTGAGCCTGAACAACCTGAAAAACGAGTACAGCGGCCCCGGCCAGACCGGCAAGTTCGTGCTCAAGGAAGTGGATATCCCCATCGGATACCGCCCCCCCGGGGAGATGCATCTCTATTTTCCCGCCGATTACCCCGAGCTGGCCACCCTGCTTTCGGCCAACCCGTGGGACACCGGCGCCTACGCCAGCCCCATGGTGACGGTCACACTGCCCGACACGGTGGAGGATTTGCAGGGCAGCCAGTATGCCGCGGATTCCGGCACCTACTTTGCCGTGGTGCTGAAACGGCAGGACGCCGGAGGCGACGGCAGCAGCGCCCAAAGCCCCTGGTACCCGGTTTCGGGGGACCCCATCACCGGCTGGAACGTGGCGGACGGTACCGACCCGAGCGCCGTACTGCAGGCCGCCCGGGCCAACCCCTACCTGTTTGTGCTGGACAGCAGCGGCGCCTATAAAACCACCATCGAAAACCTGCCCGGCGATATTCTGACCTACTACGATGTGCTGGCGGCCAACGGCAAGCTGACCGCCGACAACGCCCAATATACTGTAGCCTTCTACCGCACCACAGCCGACAACCTGGCTGCGGCAACACCGGCCAACACCGTGCGCCTCAACGACGACGCCGTGGTGAACGGCCAGGTCTTTGACCGGGAATTCTCGGTGCGGCTGTACGTACCCGACCTGAAAAACTACCTGTTTGTACAGAAGGTGGCGGAGGACGGCTTCACACCCCTCACCGGCGCGGAATTTGCCCTGTACCAGGCCTCCGACGTGACCGACGGCACGGTGAACCCCGGCGCCCAGCCCTTTGATACGGTGACCACCCGGGACCAGAGCCAGGACCGGGGCGATCTGATCACCCTGGGCGGGGCGGGGGTTTTCCCCAACAATCAGCCGGTGCTGCCCGACGGCACCTACTACCTGAAAGAACTGCAGCCCCCTGCCGGCTACGCCCCCAGTGAGGAACTGGTAGAAGTGATTGTGAACAACGACAACGTCTACGCCGACGCCGGTACCGCCGGGGACGATGTTTCGGTGCTGCTGGGCGTGGGCAAGATCGTGCGCAGTATGCTGCAGTTTGCCGTTCTGGACGACATCAATGCCACCCTGACGGATATCAAGGCCGCCCTCTACACCGCGCCCGCTTTCCCGCCGGAAAGCCAAAGCAGCTGGACCGGATGGACCGCCTCCGGCCAGGCACCGCTGGCCCTCTCCTACTACCGCAACAACCAGATTCTGGAATACGGCCCCACCGAACCGGGCGGCCCCGTCTACTTTGATGTGGACGCCGGATGGTCCCGGCTGAAAATCACCCAGAACTACGCCGCCGGTACCCACCAGGACCTGAAAATCGACCTGGGCGACCAGGACCTTACCGATCTGTTTGCCCGCAGCACCATTGTGCAGGTGCGCAACCAGTCCACCCGGCTGGTGCTGCAAAAGGTGGTCACCGGCCCCTACGGCGAAACCAACCGTCCGTTTTCCTTTTTGATCACACTGCACAATGCCGACGGCACACCGCTGACCGGCACCTACGGCGGCCTTGCGTTCAGTGACCAGGGCACCGCCGAAACCGCCCTGACCGACGGCGGCGAGGTGACGCTGGGCGGTCTGCCGGTGGGGGCAGTCTGCACCATTACCGAGGCCGAAGTGCCGGACTACGAAACCACCGTACAGCGGGACGGCGGCACCCCCGAAATCGCCCGCAGCCTGACGGTGACCCTGCCTGCCGGGCTGACCACGGTACGGTTCACCAACCGCAGCACCCGCCAGCCGCCGTCCCGCTGTACGGTGGTTTCGTAG